>CAWHRM010000008.1:0-86371 GCA_963831675.1 uncultured Acidobacteriaceae bacterium | reverse complement strand
ACTTACGCCCGCGACAAATATGCGCCTTCCGACGTATCCACGCGAATCTTCTCGCCTTCGTTGATGAACGGCGGCACGTACACCACCGATCTCAGTCTCGGTCTTGGCCGGCTTGGTAACGCTGCTGGCCGTTGCCGACTTCAAACCCGGCTCGGTCTCAACCACAAGGAGTTCCACCGTCTGTGGCAACTCGACTCCAACCGGCTTGTCGTCGAAGAACTCCACTTTGATCTGCAGGTTCGCGATCAGGTAATCCACGGCGTCGCCCAGGATGTCTTTGTTGAGGTTGATCTGTTCGTAGTTCTCGGTGTTCATGAAGTAGTAATCGTCGCCGTCGGAGTAAAGAAACTCCATCTGCACTTCGTCCACCGTGATCTTTTCGACGGCATCGCCAGAGCGGAAACGGTGCTCGAACATGGCGCCGGTGCGCAGGTTCCGCAGCTTCGCCTGGATGAAAGCGCGCAGATTGCCCGGTGTACGGTGCTCCACGCTGAAAACCGAATGCAAATCATTGTTGTGTTTGATGACCATGCCCGGACGCAATTGTGTGGCTGGAATCGCCATTCCTATAACTCCATTTCTTTTGGGGGAGCCGCAGTCGCGAGAACACCCTGTCGGGACTTCGTAGGCGCGCGGCTCGAAGGATAAACACCTGATTTTACATGCTCGGCAATGCGATTGGGAAATGCCGCCTTGCCCAGAAGGCAGGCAACGAATATGCGGCCACGCTTTTCTAATCTAAGGAGCGGATGGAAAAGCGGGCTAACCTGCAAGCGGGCGACGATATTAGGCAGCCGAATCCGAGCGTTGCACTCAGGATCGCGGTAATATTTCTACAGGAAGGATGGAACCGATGAGTGATCAAACAGATGATTTCGCAAGTTCGGGAGAATATCGCCAGTCTGGCAGCGGACTGACCATGCTGTTCATCGGACTCGCAGCCGGCGGCCTGATCGCGCTGTTGCTTGCGCCTCAGACCGGCAGGCAAATGCGCAAGACTCTGCGCCGCAAGTATGAAGACGCGCGCGACGCGGTGGAAGACTTCAACGATCAGGCCAGCGACTGGATCGACAAAGGCTCGGAGTGGGCCGAGAAAGCGAAGAGCAGGTTGCGCCGCTGGCAAAGCCGTTCCAGCGGTAATGCGGCGACCGCGGATTTTCCCAGAAGAATACGGGTGTTGGATAACGAGATTCAGGACGGGCCCTCAGCATCCAGGCAGGTTCGCGCAATTAAATTTTCTCAAAGGGAAAAACTATTTCGCGACAGGAAAACTCAATACAGCCGGAAGTTCACTTCCACGTTGATCATGACCGGGACTGCGTGTCCATCTTTCCTGGCGGGTTCGAACCGCCACTGCTTCACGGCTCGATGGCTTTCTCATCCAGTCCCATGCCCAGCGAACGTTGCACGCGGATGTCCTGCGGCTGCCTTCGGCGCTCACCACCAGCCACAACACGACCGTGCCCTGATACTTGGCTTTGCGCGCTTCTTCGGAGTACTCGGGATCGGGCGTACACAACCTTAGGCGCGCTGACACCGCCACCGACTCGATACGCGCCGCCGCCGTATCCGCCACCATGTCCCGGCCCAACGCCCGGCCCGGTTCCCGAGCCCACGCCGCCGCCGCTACCGCTACCGATACCTCCGCCAGAGCCGGTGCCGTTCGAGGGCGGTCCGATCACCTTCGACAGAGGATCGCCCAACGCCAACCGTCGGCAGCTTGATCTCAGGTGGAACGACCACCGTTGGAGTCACTTCCAGCTTGGGATGGTCATTGCGGACGACGATGGCGGGAGGCACGATCTGGTCTTTGGAGAGCTTGGGCAGAGCGCCCTTGGGTGCATTCAGCTTATCGCGATCACCGCCGCCGCCGCCGCCGCCCAGCGGTCCTGGAAACCGTCATGGGCATGTACGGGCTGATATCGGTAGCCAGCGAAACGACCTGCTGCTTGATCTCTTCCCGGTGCTCGAATGCCCAGTGGCTCGACCATATGACCAGGGCCACGGAAAGCATAACGATACCGTACGAATAGAGGAAAACTTCTTTGCGCTGCGGAAGTCTCGGCTTTCGAACAACGAGGGCAGGACTTGATCCGGTGGCGCAACTTGTGGGGCACCTGCGGATGCCGGCGGGTTGGACACTAATGGCGTCGACATTGCTCTTGTACACCAGTATAGACCCAGCGGCGGTTGATAAGTTCCAGAAAAATGCAAACAACCCCGGAACTCGTCCCCGCATCTCCGCCGTTCCTCACGGCAAATGGCTGTGTCTACAACACTTGTGCCGCGTCATTGGCGGATAATCCGGCTGATCACCCGCAACCCTCTGCGCTGCACCCCTAGTTGGACGGGCGTCGTGCAAATAGGTCCGCCATCCGCGAAAATCTCTGTCCTGGTCCGTCCGGATGCGGAACTGCGCCGCCGGAAAACTTCGACCTCCTCCATGCCGACGTGTCCGCCGGGAAGACCACGCGAAAGAGCCGCAGCAGCAGCGGCTCGCCAGCGGCCGCAGAAGTAGAGGTCAAGTAAACCATCGTCCCTCTCCGCCAGGGGTCAACCGCATTCCGTGACCGTATCGTGGTCGATCGCCGGCGCGATGAAGAAATCCGGGCTCGTCGACACGCACCTGCCGCTTTCCATCGACCTCGACGGAAAAGTCGCACATGCGGCGGACGAAAGCCGCCCAACACTGCAGCAGTGCGACCACATACCGCCATGCGCGCGAGCGAGTGCGGTTGCTGTAGGGTCAGACCATCCGCCGCCGGCATCCAGGCGGTTCCCGCGATGCAGGCGTAGAACGGGTGCGCGCGACCTCGCGTTCGGCCTCGCTGAGACGGCGCAACTGCCATTGCATGACGCGTGCGCCCATTGTGGAAGATCGCGCCGTGGTCGTCGGGAACGGAAGTGGATCGATTCCAGCGACCCGCCCTGCCAGGCGACCGAGTCCGCAATGCCGCCACTGCGCGGCTCGGTTCGCTCTCTTCCAGCGGCTGGATCGTTCCCAGATCGATGGCGCGGAAGTGTCGCCCGAGGCGCAGAGCGACTTCCACGCCGCCAGCGCCTTCTCAACCGTCTCGACTCCGACGGATCCGCGCGAAGTCGTCGGCGCTTCCCAGCGGGACGACGAGCGTCGGAACTGTTCGAGCGCCAATCCACCGAGATGGCGATGTAGCGGGTCGTCGCCGCCAAGATGAGGGCCGCGCCGGGTTCGTCGGTAGGGACGAGTCCGTTGCCGAGAACAGGTCGACGTCCGGAGCCGAAATTGCCGGACACGTGCTCCGGCGACAGGTCCGAGAAGAGCGACACGCACGCACGGCGCCACCCGCACAGGCAGAGGGAAATCAAAGCAGAGTCGCTGCCGGAGACCGTTTCGGCACCCTGCCTTTCGCTCTCTCTTCCCCGAGGCCGGCGCGACCTCTCCCGCCCGGGGCGTGTCAAGTGATGGTGTAACGCTCGACTACCTCGCCACCAGGCCGCTGGTGGAGGTGAGCAGACCGGTGGATCGGCGAGTAGCAGACAGAAGAACCATCAGCGCGATGGTGAACCCCTGAACATCACCGGTTCCGGGAGTGATAAACTACAGAAACGCGCGAGCTCATCGCTGACGGTGGCGTCGAGTGGAGAACTTCCCGAGCCAGTACTTGCGCGACCGAACTCAACGACTGCAACACCCCACCGAAACCAACCGCGTAGGAAGAAACCGTGCCACTCCCCGTGTCGGTGGTGTAAGCGAATCGGCCGTCACCTGGTTAGCACTACCCAGCAAGGGGCGGTTTGGCCATCGGGGGAGGATCGGTGATGGTTTGCGACAGCCATGCTTTCGAAGCGGCATAGGAAGAGACGACGCGGTGCCCCACCCGCCCCGCCAAACGCATCGGAAACGAAGCTTCCATCCCGTTGCCGAAAGCGAAGCGATACCGCGTCTGTCCGGCGGAAGGTATCACCATTGGCCCGGTTGCACACATTCCGATCCACGGTGACACGTCAATATGTCGGCCCTTTCGGTCGACCACTACAAGGTCACCGTCAGGTTGAAACTGATCGAGCCGGGCCCACGGACGGTGCTCAGCGGCAGACCGCTGATAATCGCCGGAGCGGCTGTTCTCCGACCGCAAAACCGGAACGCTGTTGCTGCCCCCTGACAGTCGCCGCCGTCATCGAGGACATACAGGATGTTTATGGCCGACGGTGAGACTGACGGGTCGCATTCGTTAGAAGGAGCCAGGTCGACAAGGCCGAGTCGATCTTCTGAATCTTGAAACCGAGATATTGTCGCTGCCGGCGTCGACGGCGAACAGGAAACGATTGCTTTCATCGCATTGCAAGCTGACCCTGGGTACCCGATCCCTGACCCGGCCCTCGCCGCTGGTCGGGAACGCTCCCACCGTGGCGGAGAAGAGCATGGCGATCGCAGTGCGCTTAAGTACCCGGACCGTATCGCCCGTCGCTCGATCTGCTTTCGGATACACTGCTCCCGCTGCTGCCGCCGCATACGCGGGACGACTCGAGGGCGACCGCGAGGAGGACAATACCGCCAATCAACTCTCAACTTCATCATCTCCATCCTTTCATCTACGTGTCAGGTTCAGTTGGCAACATCGACGGTTCAGCGCCGGCACAACCAAGGCTGCGCGCGACTCTTTGCTCATCCTGATGGATACGTCGCGCGCGGATGGAAAATCCCCCTTGTTCTGGTGCCGGGCGGTGATGTCGACAGTCTTCTTGCGGGAGGAACATGAGTCCAGGACCTGCTTGATCGCCTCGGTTCTCTTCGTCTGTACATGGCTCGAACCGCGCAAGGCCAGTTCGATGCAGGCGTGCCGGGGGGAGTTGCAACTCTTTCCGGCGACTCGTGCTCTTCCTGGGAACTGGCTCGAGCAGTTTTCGTCGTACGATCCAGAATGGACCTGCACTGGAGCTCCTGGCGGGGCAGGCATCTTTCCAGACTACTTCTCGATACAGGGAGACATATATCTGGAAACAGCAAGACGCCGATATTGACCTCCGCAGCATGGCACAATGGGAGCGAATAGAGCTATCAGAAGACAAAGAAGCAGTTCACAGCGAGTGAATCGGGGACCTGCTCGATCCATCTCCGTAAGCCGGGACAGCAGGCTGCGGCCCTCTTGTCCCGTCGGGGTTGGCGTTGCGCAGTCTCGCCAGCAAACTATGAACAGCTCAACGAGACGTCAGGCTCCGCCCCATCCTGCCACCGCAGCACTTCAGTTCGATCCATGGCCGCTCTTCACGTTCCGTGGGAATCGACGTGACCCTGGCCAAAGGCTGGGTGTTCCGCCAGACCTCTAGCTAGACCCTCAGCAGCAATCCCATCAGCGATCACCTGTCGCCGCCAGGACAGCACAACCTGCAGAACTTTCAGACCTGTTCGGCATCGTCAAGCTGATGCTCCCCAAGGTCAACCACCCGAATCAGCATCTCCTCAGTTCACGTAGGGCAGCCGCCCCAATAGATTGGCGCATGCTCCAAGCGTTCGGCCAGCCTCGCGCGTGACAGACACGACAGTGTTCAGGGACTTGATGGTCTCGCCGACGGGAGAAGGCGACCGATCCCGAAGACGCACAGCTGTGTCCGCGTGCCCTGGTCTCTGGAAGGCCCATGAGGGGACCGGTCTCGGCCTGGCCGCCGCACTAAAGCGGAATACACCTTCGCCTTCAGCCGCGCGGGCGCCGGCCCAGGCGCCGTCAATTCGACCTCGCCGGCTATTCGCTGCAGGAACTCTTCGTCACGCGGACTGGCCACGGTTCCACCTTTGTCGAAATTCAGCTCGGGCGCGCGCCAACAATCGTTCGATGGCTTTTTCCGTTTTGCCCGTCTTCAGTGCCATATCGCGAGCTGAGGCCGTTTCCCAGTAGCGCCATAGCAGCACCAGACGGTACCGTTCCGGAAGACCTCCCAGCACCAGCAGCGTGTGCTCCCGGAGCTGGTCCCGCTCCAGCGCTTGGGGAAAGTCCAGGACCGATGCCGGCGCCTCCGGTATCCAGCTCCGTCTCCTCCAGAGAGTCAGGATCACGCAGACGATTGCCGATAGTAATCTTCCACCTTATGACGCGCAATTCCCATGATCCAGGCCCGCAAGGAACCGGTCCCTCGATACTGGCCGAGACTTTCCCAAGCCGCCAGAAAGACCTCCTGCACCAGGTCGTCCGCCTGGTCATATCGCGGCGCCAGCCGAGAGCGGACGTAGCCATAGAGCTGGTCAGCGTAAAGGGCGACAAATTCTGCCGTCGCCTTGCGGTCCTTGCACAGGACAGCCGCAACCAGCGCCGCGTCGCTGCCACCTGAAGAACTGTTCGCCTGTATCTGGTCCGGCGCTGTTCGTTCGGGGTGGATCACCGCATCATCCTGAGGGTCTTAAGGAGTCTAGTCGTAGCATATTTGGTTTTCCCCCCAAAATGAGACGAGAAACGGCGTATTTTCCGGAAGCGGCTCTTCGCTTCTCGCCTTTCCGTGGTCACTCGGAGAAGAGCGAAGCGCATCGAGGGACCGATTCTGCGGCTCTAGAGCGACGGGCAGAAAAGCTGGAGAACCCGCTGCTTTCTGGACGATGGCGCGAAGCTGTGTCGTCGAGTGTCGCACGTTTTACCTCCCCCTTCGGGGTCAACGTATTTTCAATCACTTAGACACAGTTTATGTCGCAAGCATAAGATTCTAAATGGCTTACTAGCTAGTATATTGATTTCATTGGACTTACTATGAGATTTTGGCATTTCCGGGTGGTTAGAAAGTATAGAAAGTGCACCTTGTTAGATTGCTAGCATGTTAGCAAATGCACCACGTGACCAGCCAATGAAACCGCAGGAATGCGCGGTTCGGTCGCCACAACCCTCTGTCATCCGAGCGAGCGCAGCGAGTCGAAGAGCCTGCCCCGAGGGGGGCACCCGTCTCACTCACTGTCCCCCGGCAGGTTTTTCGACAGAGCGCAGCCGACGGCCTCCTGCATCGGTAGAGCTTTGGGACACGATAGGGGTTCTTCGACTGCGCGCGCTCGCTGCGCGATCGCGCTTCGCTCAGAATGACAAAGCGAAGAGCGAAGAGCGAAGGGCGAAAAGCGAAAAGCGAACCAGCGAGGACGAGCCGCCCAAAAGCGGTTCCTCTACTTCATCGCCTGCAGCTTCTGGTTGGCAATCTCGCGGTTATGGGGCTGGCCGGGCTTTCCTTCTGCATCTGCTCATAGAGCGCGCGTGCGTCGTCGGGCTGCGCGCTCTCCTCATACAGCGAAGCCAGCGACAACTGCGCCGCATTCTTACCCACCGAGATGGTGGGATGATCGATTAGCTCCTTGTAGAGATCAATCGCCTGCATGTTCTTTCCATTGTCGTGTTCGACCTGTGCCAATGCCATCTTGGCGAGGCTGGCGATTTCCTTGTAGCGGCTGCCGGAGACTTCCTGCAGGCCTTCTCAGCAGCGGCGGTGTTGCCCAGGTCACGATGGTGATTCCGGAGAAGTAGCGAGCCATGCGCCCGGTCTGGGTGTAGGTGTACTTGTTGGCAATGCGCGTGAAGTCGGCGTTGGTAGCCTGATCGCGCTCCTGCGTGGAACCGTAGCTCAACACATCGGCTTCGGCGGGAGTTCCAGCCGGACGAACGGGGCATTGACTTTCTGCAGTCGCCAAAGACATGTCTGACTTGGCCTGGGCGTCGCGGTAGTTGATGAAAGCCCAGCCGCCGCCAATGAGGGCCAGAATGACGACCACAACAACCGCAGCGACGATGACCGGGGCGCGATTGTCTCTCGCCCAAGTAATGGTTTCGGCGGTGGACGTGGTAAACGAGTCCTGCTTAAGCTGATGTCGAGTGTAACTGCGCACGGGAAGGTCCTTCTCTGAGCTGGAATGCCACAAGGCGGGAAACAGTAAGTGTACCAGTCGGCGGAATTGGGGGTCAAACGGGGAATGGAATAGTATCCTTCGGGGAAAATCCGGCTACACGTTACCATTCAGTAAGCAGCGATCTGGACAGCGATTCGGGATGAGTCTCGCGTGCGCCAGGGAAGGATACTGGAGGTAAGTCCTGGAGGGTGCGGGCTGTACGAAACCGGGGGCGGGCGGCGATCACGGGAACGGCAAGCGTGTGGTGGGCGGCAGGCGTGGCGTGCAGCTAGCTTACAATACTCATCACCGAGGAGGTCAGTCGTGATGGCCAAGAACGATCATCGTGTTGCTGGATGGCATCTCGACCAACGCATCGCAGATGGGATCCCTTCCACTGAGCGTGACGAGAAGTCTTTGAGTATCTCGCATCTCGAACAAGTCCTCAAGGATTATGACCTATCCAGAGAGGAAATTGAGAGCGGCTGGGTAGATGGCAAAGACGATGGAGGATTGGACGGTTTTTTACCATCGTTAACGGTCATCTTCTACGGGATCCCGCGAATTTTTCCTGGCCAAAGCGCAATGCTGTGATCGACGTTCGGCTTACCACTGTTAAGCACCACTCGACTTTCCAGCAGGCTCCACTGAACAGCATACTCGCAACGATGCCCGAGTTGTTCGACTTGGCGCGGATCGAGCGGTGCTGAAAGGCACATATTCGGATGCGCTGATCCGGCTCGATCCGCTCTTTCATCTCGCATATCGACGGTTATCCTTCATCTCGCCGACTCTCACTTTTCGTTTTCAATATGTGTCCCGCGGCGATTCTTCGAATGTGGCAGAGAACGTGCGAGCACGGGCCGAACAGGTCACGGGGCTTACTCAATCTATGTTCAGTTCCTCCGCCGCGTCGTTCGACTTCATTGGAGCCGCAGAATTACTAATGATGTATCGCCGTACCAAGACATTCTCCCTAGAGTTGCCATTTGTAGAGTACCTTGCTCGCTCTGGCGACAGCTATATACTACTTGCGCGGCTGGATGACTATTGCAAGTTTGTAACTGACGAACAGGGCCATTTGCGGCGATATCTTTTCGATTCGAATGTTCGTGACTATCTGGGCGAAAACCGCGTAAATGAAGATATTAGTTCGTCATTATGTGACGATAATGGCTCGGACTTCTGGTGGTTGAACAACGGCGTAACCATACTCTCCACGGGGCGACCGTCTTAGGCAAGGTGATACAGCTGCAAGACGTACAAATCGTAAACGGTTTGCAAACCACTGAAAGTATCTTTCGCCACTTTGCGTCGGAGCGAACGGAGTCCCATACAGCGCGCTCTGCTAGTTAAGGTGGTCGTCTCGGACGATCAAGTCCTTCGTGATCAGATTATTCGTGCAACAAATAACCAAAACATCGTAGAGTTGGCTTCCCTGCATGCGACCGACAAGATTCAGCGCGACATTGAGGACGTGCTTGAACGTAATGGTTGGTTCTATGAACGACGAAAGAATTATTATCGCAACATTGGAAAGCCTGAGACGCGCTTTGTAACGCCAATGTATATCGCGGCAGGCTGCGTCGCACTGGTTCTGCGAGACCCGGCGGTGGCAGGAAGGCTCAAATCGCGTTTCATGCGAATTCCAGAGTCCTATGCCACTGTTTTTTCTGAGGATGTGCCGTTGGGTGCGTGGCCTGTTATAGCAGGTGTGGTGAAGCGCGCAGAAGAGGTGCTCCAAGAGGTGCGACCGGTCGGCGGGGGCAAGGGTGAGCGATTCCTGCGAACTGGCGAAATTTGCTCGCTCTCTTAGTTGTTGCACGCATATTTGGAACATTCGCCTACTCGGTTGGCGAACTTGCGGAGCTTGATACATCGAAGATAAACAAAGAGATGATCCTTGACACGTGGCAGTTCCTGAACGGTTTGCGCCTAACGCCATACGATCATTGGGATCGCGTCTCACACGCTGAGTATCACTGTGTGCAGGCTGCGGCACAATATGGGCTCGGCGGTGTTCAAATGATTGGTAAACAATTTAAATGTCACGATTCCGAGGCAAAAGCAAATCAGCGAAGCCTTCATAAATGTTGTGGATGCCGCCCTCCCGCCGCAGCCTTGGAAGGTGAACATCCACTCCGCAATCGCGGCCCAGTTGGGATGCAAGCCGTCAAAGGTATCTGCCGCAATAACCCAACTGGTTGTACGCGGTAAGTGGATGCGACAAAAGGACGGGGTTGTTTTTGACAAAAACGGGACGATCGTCGCAGTCGACAAGGAGCGCGCGCAAACACGGCCTGCCGAAGCCGAAGCTGACCGAACCGAATGTTCTAGCACGGTGGAAGTTCCTGATCAACCCTCTCCGGTACAGCAGGATAAAGGTGAATAATCGGAAACGCGTGGGATGTTCGGCTGCGGCGCGGGGGGCGGGGTGCACGGAATCGGGCGGGCTCATTGACCGAGTGTCCGTGGTGGAGGACTAGGAAGAGGTTGCTGGGTGATATCGCTCCCAGCTTTTTTCTAGATGGAATCTGCTCGTTTAGTCTTTCGTAAGACAATTACGCGATCAGCATGAAATTCACTTATGCCGCCATATGGATCACCAAGCTTATAGAAAGGAACCCCTTCAAAGCGAATCTCTCGCTCTGCCAGCGTATGCGAACGGCGAATCTTTTCGAAATTCTCCGGCTCCATTGCTATCCGAGTGTAGTGTCCTGGAGCATCCATAATATCCATCCTGGAAGACTGGGAAACATTCTGAGTAATGACGCCTGAAATTGTTGCTCTACCTCCCGGAACGAGCCGGTGCTCAAGCTCGCGCACGTACTCTTGAGTACCTGCATCAATAACTAGGGGATCCATTGTGCTGTCGCGATGGCCCCGGATTTCAATGCGCTCAACACTTCCAATGTTTTCAAAACACGGTCAGCAAGTTGCTTGATCTCAGGGAAAATATTGACGACTAGAATCTGATTTTGCGGCGCTCTTGTGGTCCGCATGAACGTCTTCAAAACATATGGCGCCAAGGCTCCCAAGCTCATAGCAATCAATTGCTGGAAAATCGGGCCTACTGCTGGATTTGTAAGATACGGCGCCAGCCCCCAGATATCGGAGCCGTGCCTGTGAGCCTTTATTCGGAGGGCCAACTCCTCTCGCCGCCAGGTGGGTAGGTGAACATTTTTCTCCAGTCTTCCCTCTGAGAATAAGGCTGCCTTGTGAACGATGCGCTGGACCGCGATCAACGAGCAGGCGAGTTCATAAATTGGTAGCGAACGGGCAGCTAGCGTGTTTCCCTCAAATTTTATTGATAGCAGCTCGCCCTTCGTTTGTCTGCTTGCTAAGCGCATGAGTGCACCTTAACACACAAGTGCCGGCTGCCCCAGGCTCGCCTTCTTTTGGGCTAACCGGGATCGTCGCTGGCTCAGGGCAGGCTGTGAGTGTTGGGAAGGTTGTCGTGTTCGCCCCGAGCCCTTTCAGGGGCGTCACAGTTCTTGTGCCGCCGGCTGAATGGCTCAGGGCAGGCTGTGAGTGCTGAGGAAGGTTGTCGTGTTTGCTCCGAGCCCCTTCAGGGGCGTCACAGGTCTTGTGCCGCCGGCTGAAGGCGACGAGACTGGGTGAGAACCTCTGCCGTCCCTACGGGACTCGGGTTAATTTTCCACTTTACCCAGTGCTGAAGCACTGGGCTAAGATTTTCCGTCCCTTCGGGACTCTATCTTCCGTAATTCTAGATCTGCTTCTCCCACTGCATCTTCGGTAGTTGAGTACTCACAGACTCTGAAGCACTGGGCTAAGCTAACAGCCCGTGGTAAAACTCCAACGCGCAAACCAGCGCCTAAAGGCGCATTCATAACACGGCACCTACGGTATGCCTAAAGGCATACCCTGATACAAATCGTACTTGCACCACAGGGTGCTAGCGTCCAAAGGAAGGACGCGAACCCTTCGACAAGCTCAGGGCAAGCTCTGGGGTACCAGGCTTCAGCGTCTGCTGCCCACCCTCTCGCCAAAACCGGCGAGAAGGGTGGGGCACCCGCCGTGGTTATTCCCCCAGGATCTTGCGTATCTGTTCCAGGTGGTTCAGGTCGTGACCGGCGATTTGCACGGCCAGGTCGCGGACGGTCATGGGACCGCGCTCAGCATGAATGCCGTTGCGCTGCCACTCTGCGGGCGTGAGCTGCGCGAACATTCGCAGGTTGGCCTCGCGGAGCAGGCGGAACAACATCAACGAGTCCTCGGGCCGGCGCGATCGGTAATCGCCCAGCTTGTGCCACAGTTCCTGATCGTAGCCCGGCAGCGGGCAGCCGTCGTGCTCAATCATCTGGCGGTAGCGCCAGGTGCTGACAATCTCGGCATCCGCAAAATGGGCGAGCAACTCTGCCACCGACCATTTGTTCGGCGAGGGACGCGCGTAGAGTTCCTTTTCCGGGACTGAAACGACCAGGTCCGCCAGACGTTCCGGCGTCTTGCGCTGGACCTCGAGAGGGTCCTTGCCTTCGACGTAGGAGAGGATACGAGCTTTGTAGTCTGCGATGGTTTCCATGAGGCCTCCTCCTTTCCGCGGGTCCTAATGAGTGCTGTGAGAAATACCTGTCACAGGTTCGTGACAACTATTACAGCCCATCACCTCTCTGGCAAGCTTATTACAACTTCAAGGTGTGGACACGGAAGAAGCGGATCGAGAAGCTGAAGTACATCCATCGTAATGCGGCGAAACGGAGGTTGGTGGAGAAGCCCGAGGATTGGCCATGGAGCGGCTTTCGCAATTACGCGACCGGCGAAGAGGGTGGGGCGAAAGGCAAGAATTATGCGGTGGAAGCTCCGCGAGGGTATATAGTGTTGCGCTGTCGGCAGCTAAAACTAAGATTCTGGTTGAAAGAGTCCGCCATGCATGCTGAGCCGCTTCGCCCCAGCACCAAAGCAAATTCCAGGAATAGAAGAGACTGGTGCTGTTGTGGCCTCGCGCTTGTCGTTCTTTGCATGTTGGCGGGACCGGTCAGCGCTCAAAATTGCTCGGAGAATGCGAGCTGCCAGCCCCGGTTCAAATTCAACGGTTACGACAAGGGCGCAAAAACAGTTATCAATAACTGTACGACGAATGACTCTTCAAGTCCCTGTGCCTGGGCTGACGCCTTCAACTCGCCGGAGAACTTCCTTGCTTGCAGCCTGGAGAATACGGGTCCTATTGCGCTTTGCTACTATTCCGGAGTGCCGGGGAGCCCATACTTCACTCCCAGTTGCACCTTTTCGCAGGACAAGAATGCCGCTGAATGCGACTGTTACGAATTAGTGCGAACACTCCCAACACGCCGCCTTACTCTTTCGTACTGATCAGCGGCATTCTGAACAAGCAAGTTTACGAAGACACTGCCGCAGCATCAGCATGCGGCCCGGACGGCAGTAATTGCCTGAATTTGTCGAATCTAAATTCCGGCAAGCCGGAGGCGCCGGTATGCGATGCGCTCCGGAACAAAACATTATTCCCTGGTGCCGATCTGATCTCCGACTTCAGTCAAATAGTGATCGTGCCAGGCTACCCGCCTCCAGGTGAAAAAGGCGCCTTCAGTAAGACGTGTCCGGAATCAGGGGACGCAAACCTCTATGCTGGGTGCATGACGGCCCCGTGCAAGAATACCGGCAAGATCGACAAGGTTACCGGCCTTCCGATCGTCAAGTGCACCTGCCCGACCTACGACGGTCCCAATCAGGTGGGAAATCCCCAAATACAGAACTATTCATGCAGTCCAACTCCCCACGTCTGGTCTTCCTCCTACAGCTTCATTCCAGACTGATTCTTCTTGCCCTGACGCGGCCTCGGCTCGGACGGCGCCGGACCCGAGGTTCTAATCCAGCGTCCCGGGTGGGGATCTTCGTTACACGGTACCGACCGGGATCGCGAACATTGCCGCGTTCCACTCATAGGCGCTCTTGTCGGGAATTACAATCTGGCGATCGATGGAAAATTTCAGAAAAATGGGCGAGACTAGGACTCTCCCACCCAGCCAGAGGAAGGTTGGGTGGAGCACCCGACTGTCGAGGAGTGCCGGAACGACATGTTTCAACGATATAAAGAAATCTTCTTCGGCCTGGCCTTTGGGATCGGTGCGGTCATCATCGACACCGGCATGGATGCCTCTGCCCAGGGCACCAGCTACTTTGGAGAACTGACCGCGCATCCGGTGATGCTCTTGTACCGGGCCTTATTCATCCTACTGGGTTTGGCCCTGGGCTGGTTGCTGTGGCAAAGGAACCGAACCGAGCGCGCGGTCCGGCAGCTGACCGAAACCCTGCACACAATTCAGCGGCAGTGCGGGACGCAGGGGTTCCTGTTACGTTCCACCCTGCAGACCTTATTGACGCGCGACCACCTTGGCCTTTCCGAGGAAGCCCAACAACTGGTGCATGAGGCCTATCAACGCTCGCAGGAGTTCGAGAAAATAGCCGAGCAGAAGCTGCCGGTAAGCACATAGCCGCGCGCTCCCGCCCTCGGACTTGAAGGCCTCGGTCGGGATGGCAGCGTGCCAAACCAGAAAGTAATATTGACCGCGGAAACAGGGAACCGGTAAGCTTCCGCGGTTTTCCTGACGTGTGACATGGCTGCAAATCTTCCCACTGTGCGGGGTGTCAATCTGGATCCGCGGACCGGTTGCGAACATTATCGCGGACCAACTGACATTATTGCGATCAAGATGAGGTGCTGCGGTATTTACTATGCGTGCAAAGATTGCCACGCCGCTCTCGCCGGCCACCCGATCGAAGTATGGCCGCAGAGCGAGTGGAACCAAAAGGCGATACTTTGCGGCGCCTGTGGCGCGGAGCTAACCATCCATCAATACATGGACGGCGAATCCCACTGTCCGGCTTGTGGTGCACAGTTCAATCCTAAATGTCGAAGCCACTATCATTTCTATTTTGAAGTTCAAGAGTTTGCAAGACCCGGAACCAGGCTGAGATAAGCTCTTCAGAGCTTCTTGGAGAGTTCTTTGCGTTTTCTGCGAATTTTTTCTTTCAGCTCTTCCAGCAGGTCAACATCATGTTGACCGACAGTGTCTACGAGCGACGACAGCAGCAGGTCGGGTGCCGGCTGTGAGCCTGCAAGCAACCGAGCGACTAAATCGCCGACGCACCGGCGCTCCCATTCTTCACGGGACAAGCAAGGCACATAAAGAAACGCCCGTTTCGACGTCCGGCGATCCAGCAGTCCCTTCTTGAACAGCCGGTCGAGTGTGGTCATCACGGTCGTGTAGGCCGGTTTCCGTTCCAGCCTCTCCGCAACATAGCGCACACTGCATTCACCCGCCGTCCACAGGATCTCCATTAGCTGCGCTTCCAGAGGGCCGAGCCCCAATGACCCCGGTATTTTGTTAATCCATTTATTAAGTGAAAGGCCCTTTTTGAGGGTAACCATACAACGTAGAAGTATCAGCGGCGTGTTGGCTTGTCAATGGAAACCACGCGACTCCGAGAAAATACTATATTCCCTACGAGGTTACTAGTAGACAGATATTCCGTTATATCGTGCGCGGCCCGTGCTCAAGTACAGTCCGTGGGGAAAGCCTGCTTGTCATCACCTGATGTGCCCTAATTCGGATTATTCATGAAGTTCTCACGTTTGAAGGGGCACGGCTTCAGCCGTGCCGTGAAGGTGCTGTCATGAGAATGGCTTTAGCCACTGAGGGACTTCGGTCTTCCGAGGAAATGCGAGTTCCCTCAGGGGCTGAAGCCCAACTTTCCACCCATCCGCAACGGCACGGCTGAAGCCGTGCCCCTTCAAAGCTTGCCGTCTTCACTACCGAAAGACATGAATAATTCAGGCTAAGACACCAACTACACTCCGGGTAGGGTGGACGTGGGCGCAACCCCAGCACATCGACGCTTTCTCTGGCTCAATTTATAAAGCGCGAGTCTCTTATCACCGAACATCGCATCTTTCACCCAGGGCGACCAAATACTACTGATGATAGTAGGAACTATATGTAAGAACATTAGCTACTATTGGCGTAGTAGATGGTTAAACGCGGACAATGTGTCTAAAATAGACATATACGTGCGGCGGGAAAATAAGATAGGATTATAGCACTCAAGTACTATCCGTGGGGAAAACGCCTGCAAGGCAGAAATTCGATCCGGTGGACAATCAATCTAAACTTGTGCGCTTCCGGGAACAGAATATCTCGCCAGCATAGGCACTTACTTTACGAATCGCGCTTGGAATTTGAAAATCGTAGCTCGCTAAGGAGAAAATGCACCGAATGAAAACCAGTTTAGCTCGCTTGTGTCAGCTGATGGCACTGATGCTCTTGATCTGTTGCGCTCTGTCTGCGTTTGTGATGGCGCAGCAGAGGGACTCTGTCACCAATGAAATCGTGAAGCCACGGTTTGTAGCTATTCCCAAAGCAATCGACCCCAACATGCCTACGCCGGCATCCACGTTGCAGGAGTGGAACGGCTCGTTCCTCGACCATAACGGAAACAACCACACGTTCGTCATGGTAGGCGCAGATCCCGCGACCAACCAGGGAGCGCTGATCACGACTTGGATCATTCCTGTCAGGATCATGCTTTCGACTGGGGAGGTCTTCGACCCTCTGACCGGAGGCCCGTTCAGCCCACTCGCCAGGACCGTCCTCTCGCCGATCTTTGATAGGAGCACCGACTACACCCAGGGCGGCGTGGACTTGGGCCACACCCAGTACATTGACGCGTTCCAGCGTGGCAACTTCTGGAGTATCGTGCAGAACAACCCGAACTCCCACTTGGAGCTTGGAGGTCCCACCGCGTCCGTCACCATCCTTCCGGAGCTGGTTCTCAATGTGCCTTCTGGCAGCGGGCACCTTGGCCATCCCTTTAACGGACACGCGGCCGCCGAAGTGGATATCAACTACTTCGACACCCAAATCAGTGCCTACATGACCCAGCACAACCAGATTACGCCCGCTGGCTTTCCGATTTTCGAGACGACCGACACGTACTTGACCCAGGGTGGCTGCTGCATCGGCGGCTATCACAGCAACAACGGCGCGCAGACTTACTCGCACTTTACCTACATCGACTACCCAGGCGATTTCTCGCAAGACGTCTCCGCATTGTCGCATGAGGTAGGAGAGTGGGCCAACGACCCGTTATATCCGACCCAGAACGGCTCACCTTGCGGGATTCTGGAAAACGGCGACCCGCTGGAGGGCACCGCGAACTACGGCGGCTACCCCTACGTCCTGCACGGCTTCACCTACAACCTGCAGGATCTGGTCTTCCTCCGGTACTTCGACGCACCGGCCAACACTTCAGTGAACAGCTGGTGGAGCTTCCAGAACTATCCGTTTACCCGCATCTGTCAGAACGGCAGCTAAGACTCAGCCCGCTTTACAGCCCGCCTCATAAGAGGCGGGCCTTTTTGTGTCGAATGAAGGTGATCGTTGTCAGGGGGCGCCCTAGGTAGCAGGATGCTGAAAAAGTGACTCCTAATCCAGAGGGTAGGCATGTTAAGAAAGCGGCATGCGAGGCACGGGGAGCGGCTCACTCGCGCCCGATACGGCAAATATACAGGCCGGAGCAAGCGTCGCTCACACCAGAGAGCGGGGGACCCAGTCCGAGAAAAACAGTGGGCTGAAATCCCGCGATGGGTTATAGTTTGGCCATTGGAACTAAGCCCAAAATTGCGGCTGGAGCGCATCATCCGGGGCGAAATGCACGGCATCCACTATGCCGTGAGCATCTTCTTCGCAACCGCGGTGCTCTGGGTCCTGGTGCACGAGATGGCCAAGGCCAACCCGGTCTGGGCCATCAGCTCGATGGTGGCCACCAGTGACCCGCAGCTGAAGACGGCCGTCCTGACCTTCCGCGCCCGCATCATCAATACGATAGTGGGCTGCGCGATTGGCCTCGCGTTCATCGCCATTGGAGGAACCAGGCTCGTCAGCTCTACCGCTCGCCATGGCGGTTGCGGTGCTGGTTACCTCGTACGGGGTCCGCATTCAAACCATGTGGCGCCAGGCGCCGATTTCCGCGGCTTTCGTGATCGCCGCCGGACTGGAATATCACTCCCGGCGTCACGGCCTTCAGGCAGGTGCGCAACGAATGATTGAAGTGTTGTTCGGCTGCCTGGTCGGAATCACGGTGGCATGGCTGGTTTCCGTGGTGTGGCCGCTACCCGATCCCGCGCCCGGCCCGGCAAGCAAGTGAACTGACCGCGAAACTAGAACCTGGTCTAACCTATCTCATAAATCGATTCGGGTTGTATCAGGGCACGACCCTTCGACTTCGCTCAGGGCAAGCTTTTAGTCGTGCCGAACGGGGCTAGCAAAGCCGAGGGCTTTTAGCCCCTGCAAAATACGCGCTCAGGGGCTGAAGCCCGGATCCTTTGGGGCCGACTTACGGCACGGCTGAAGCCGTGCCCTGATACAAGGCGATTTATGAGCTAGGTTGTAGCCCGATAGCGGTGGAGCACCTACCAGATGCGGCGAATGCCGTAGGAATCAAACACCGGATCGGCGCTGATAATCGGCCAGCCCGTGGCCTGGGCCTGGGCGACGAGCAGACGGTCAAAGGGATCTTTGTGATGTAAGGGCAACAGGCCGGCGCGGATGGCGTGCTCAGAGGTAATGGGCAACTCGGTGAAGCCTTGAATCTCAAGCATGCGTCCCCAACTCGCGAGCACGGGCTCCATCTTGAGTTTCCCAATATTCGTTTTGATCGCAAATTCCCACGGTACGACGGTGGAGATGACAATGGAATCCAATTTACTGCCGAAGATGCTGCGCCCCGTGGTCGACAGCCTGTCTGACCCGTCCAACCACCATCGCAGGGCGTGAGTGTCAGAAAGCACAATCATTCAAAGCCCAATTCGCGCATTTCTTCGTCGGTAAGCGGGTCGAAAGCATCGGGCGCCGACCAAAGCTGCCCTTTGAACATGTCGGGAATGCGCTTCTTGGACGCGCTCGGGATCGCCACCAGCTTCGCGACCGGCTTCTTGCCGCGAGTGATGACGACTTCCGTGCCCTTTTCCGCCTCTTTGATCAAGCGCGAGAGGTTGGTCTTGGCCTGATGCACCGTGTAACTCATTAGCTAAGTTTACTTAGCTAAGGCAGAGTGGGTCAAGAGCCGGACGAGGTGCAACGCGAGTCGTGCAATTCTGCGGTTCCTCGCCGGCCGGTTCAGGAACCGGCGGGCCTCGTCCCACGTAAGTAACTAAAGGAGCGTCTATAATGACCGCTCACGGTTTCTACCGGGGCCCGTCTATGTAGTTGCAGGCATGAGAATTGGCTTGCTAATTGCAAACTAGGTAGAAACCAGTATGCCGGCCGAAGCGGTTGCAGTTCCTCTCACGGTTGGCCCAGGGCTCCGCACTCCTCAGACGTGGCGAGCGGCGGATGAAATGTCCTCTACTCTCTCCGATCGAGGGTCGATGGTGGGGCAGGCCCGGAGCCGAATGAATGACACGGAGCTGATTCGGGAAGCGCAACGTGGCAATCGCGCCGCGTTCGAGGAGTTGGTGCGCCAGTACGATGGCGCGGTCCTTCGCCTGGCTTACCATCTGACACGCTCCGAGCAGGACGCCCAGGACATCTACCAGGATGCCTTTCTCAAAGCCTACCGGAACATCGGCAACTTCCGTTTCGAATGTTCGTTCTACACCTGGATCTATCGCATCGTGACCAACCTGTGCCTCGATCTTCTGCGCAAACGGCAGGTGCGCAAGGAGGACTCGGGTGTGGCGACGGATTCGGAAGGTGGCAGCTACGACCTGCTGGACCAGGTGGCGGACGTGCGCTCCGGCGCCAGTCCCGAGCGCGACCTGATGCGGCGCGAGTTGGGGGCGCGGATTGCCAAGGCCCTGCAAAAGCTGACTCCGCGCGAGCGCATGGTGTTTGAGATGAAGCATTACCAGGGGCTGAAGCTCAGGACGATAGGCGAGATGTTGAATACGACCGAAGAGACCGCGAAGAATACGTTGTTCCGGGGCACGCAAAAGCTACGAGCGGCACTGAAGGACATGCGGCAGCAGCAGGCGAAGTGCACGCGGGCCGAACCGCGGGACACGAAACGAAGGGTTGTCGAAATGAAGGGTTGTAGAGGTTAGAGCGATGAATTGTGAATGGGTGCAACAGAACATTACCCTGTATCTGTACAACGAGTTGGCCGATGACGCACGGCACGAGTTAGAGCAGCACATCACGCGCTGCAAGGACTGCGCCGCCGAACTCAGCGACCAGCAGGCGTTTCAGATGGAAATGGCCGCGCTGCCGGTGGAAGAGCCTTCGGCAAGCTTTCTGGCTGCGGCCCGTATGCGGCTGCAAGAGTCGCTGGAAACCGCCGAGCAGCATCGCGCCTGGTATCACCGTTTTGCATTCGACCCCGCCGCCTGGCTGCGTCAGGTACGGTTCTCGCCTGCACTGGCATCGCTCATCTTCCTTATCGGTTTTGGCGGCGGCATTGGCGCCATGTACAGCGCGATGAGCAATAAGGTCCCGCTGCAGCCCAGGACAGCGGAAATGTCCATTGGCGGCATCACCTCCATCGAGAAAGAGCCTGGCACCGACAACGTCAAGGTTCAATACGACAAGCGGCTTCCCGAGTCGGTTCAGGGCTCGGTGTCGGATCCCAAAGTTCAGGACCTGCTGCTCTATGCAGCCAAGAGCAATGAGAATTCCGGTGTCCGCCTGAATTCGGTGGACGCGCTGACCAGCAAGGCCGACGATCCCCGGGTGCGCGAGACGCTAACCTATGCGCTTCGCTACGACAGCAACCCTGGCGTGCGCTTGATGGCGCTGGATGGCTTGGGCTCCTATGTGAAGGATGACATTCGGGTTCGCAATGCCGTGCTGGAGTCGCTGCTGGACGACAGCAACCTTGGTGTGCGCAGCGGCGCGCTTCATGCGCTCGATCCGGTGCGTGCCGACAGCAGCGTGCGCATGGCGCTGGAGCAGTTGTCCAAGCAGGACCCCAGCGACTACATCCGCAGCGAGTGCACGCGCATGCTGGCCTCGATGCCCAGCATTTACTGAGAAACGGTGTCTTCATTATTCTTATTCGCTCCCGGAAATGAGGGAAGGTTGAACCAGGGTCCTTGGAAAACGGCAATGGCAAGGCTACAATCTCGCGTCTTTGCCAACCGGCGTGCCGCCGGCGGTAACAGGTGGAAGACAGGAATGGCGCTTCTGGCGATCGCGGTTGCGGTTCCGCTATGCGCACAACAGTCGCGGGTTTACCGCGAGGGCAACGCGTGGATCGAAGAGATCACCGGAACCATGCCGGTGGGCCGCGAGATCCGCGTCAACACGGACATGGGTTCCGTCAAAGTACAAGGCAACTCGCCGAACGTCTCGTATGTGATTCGCAAGCGCTCTTTCGCTCCTACCGAGGAGGCAGCGCAGCGGCAATTCGAGGAGTTGCGTATTTCGGTGGCCAAAACCGCGGAGCGCAATTTCATCGAAGGCAGGCTGCTGGGCAAGAACCTGAACCGGTTCAATGCCGAGTTTGTGGTACAAGTGCCGCGGGAACTCGAACAGGTGCGGGTGGAGACCCGTAGCGGAGCGCTCAATCTGAATTCCCTCACCGCCACCATCCTGGGCACGACGGGTGGCGGGGCGGTGCGACTTGACAATCTGGACGGCCCGGTCAAGATCTCTTCCGGGGGCGGTAATGTCGAAGGTGGCAATTTGGGCGCCGACTTCACCCTCAGCAGCGGCAGTGGCGATGTCCGTATCAACAACATTTCCGGCCAGGCGCGTGTGACCCTCGGCGGCGGCAAGGTGTACATAGGTACGGTGAAGGGCCTGACGATTCAAACCGGTGCGGGCGGTATCGAGGTACGCAAGTGCGATGGCGATCTGCGGGCCAGCACCGATGGCGGCAATCTCAATTTTGGTGACGTGAGTGGCACGGTTCAGGCCGAGACTGGCGGCGGCAGTGTACACCTCGCCAGTGCCAACGGACGGGTCCGGGTTTCAACCGGTGGCGGCAGCGTCGAGCTCTACAACCTGGGCCAGGGAGCACAGGTGGAGACCGGAGCCGGCCCGATCACAGTTGAGTTCCTGGGCAACCACGGAGCCTTCACCGATTCGTCACTGCACACCGCAGCGGGTGACGTCTCGGTCTGTTTGCCCGGCAACATGCCGGTCACGGTACATGCCTCCTCCGACATGACCAGCGGTAAGGGGATTCTCTCCGACTTCCCTGCGCTGAGGATCAACACAACTGGCGGTACTTACGGCCCCAAGGCGATGTCTGCGGAAGGGATGTTGAATGGCGGCGGCGCGATGTTGAGGGTCCGCACGACCATCGGGCAGATTAATTTTCGGCGGTGTCACTAGAACAGGGTTGGTGTAATATGCGCAGAACCATGACCATGAAATCGGGATTGGCAGCTACATTTTTTATGGCGGCAGCGGTGCTTGCATCGGCTGCGCCGCAGCCCGCTCCTGGCGGATGGCCCGATTCGCACACAGGCTCCTATTTGGGGGTTCGCATTGAACAGGTCACGCCGCAGACGGTGTCCGCGCTAAAACTGAGCGATAGCAGCGGGGCGCTGATTACCTATGTCGATCAGGATGGTCCGGCGTCCAAAGCGGGACTGAAGAACAACGACGTAGTCGTGGAGTTTAACGGATCCAATGTGCAGGACCCGGAGCAATTGCAAGACCTGATCCACGGCACGGCCGCAGGCAAGACGGTGAACCTGACGGTGGTCCGCGATGGCCAGAAGAAAGAGATCAGCGTGACTCTGGGAGCATGGCCCAACGCCATGGCACACGCACGTAACCTTCCGCCGGCTTCGATTATGGCCTTTGCGCCTCCGGCCATCAACGTGCCAGACATCGAGGTGCCGTCCTTCACCACTCTTTCGTCCCACCACGGCGTGGTGGTAGAGAACATGTGTCCGCAACTGGCTGACTATTTCGGCGTTCCCCGTGGACAAGGCGTGCTGGTGCGTTCCGTGGAAAAAGGCAGTCCGGCGCAAGCTGCTGGGCTCAAAGCCGGAGACGTGATCGTGAAGGTGAATAACGAAACCGTGCACGATATGGCCGACTGGCGCCGCTCGATGCACGTCCGTTCCGGCAAGATACCGATGTCCGTGGTGCGTGACAAGCACGAACAGACGCTGGTTATGCGCGTTCCCGGTTCTCGCGACACCTCCGAGTTGCAGGACAAGGATTGGTCCGGTTTTGAAGATCAGATGCAGGCTTGGCAGCAAGAAATGGAGAGGTTAGGTCCAGAAATTCAGCGCCAGACCGAGACGCTGGCGACGATCAAGCCTAGCCAACAAGAAATGGAGCAAATGCGGGCGGACATCGAACGCTCGACGAAGATGTCGCAAAAAGACATCGCGAAGATGCAGAAGGAAATCCAGAAGTCCCTTCCATCGCAGCGGGACCTGCAGAAGCAGATCGAGAAGTCGATGAAGCTGAAGCAGAAGGACATCGAGCAGATGCAGCACAACCTTGCGCAGTTCGCGCCCAGCCAGCAAGAGCTTGAACAGATGCGCCGCGAGATCGATGAGTCCATGAAGAACTGGACGCCGCAGCTTCAGCAGGAAATGGAGCAGTTGAAGAAGCAGATGGAGGAGCGCAAGCTTGATCTTCATCTGATGCTGAAGGGGTTGGATAGCGAGCGCGAGTTCTAGGGAAACTCTGATTAAGTCACGACGAAATCCCTCAGCGGCTAAAGCCGCAATGATTTTGCGGAACTTAAGGACGGCCTGAAGGCCGTCCCCTTCAACAACCAGATCTAATCAGACCTCTCCTAGAAGCTAGAATCACCGCAGAGACACAGAGGCCGGGACGAAAAGCCGGGCCTTTCTTCCTCCGTCATGGCTTCCGGCCTTCTGCTGTTGTGTCATCACGCCGCCACCTTCGATCGAGCCACTCAATAATCCCGTACAAGAGCCAGGCACATCCAGGCGTCTACCACGAGACCGATATCAATCCGGAACGGGCGGTGGCGTCCCGCCGGCGGCAGGTGTGGCATCAGGACAAAGAAGTACAGCAGGTTCCCCGCAACCACCGCGGCGAGTTGTTTGAGCAGTCTTCGCAGCACGCAATTGGTTTGACAGCGGAAGCAGGGCGCACGATGCCAAAAAGCACGCGGCCTTGCGCAGGCGACTATAATCACACGCGGCTAGTGGCCAAGTGGTTGCCATGTCACTCTCTCAGGTCGTCGAGCATCTGCGGAAGATCGCCGGACGCGACGCCGTTCTCGACCGTCCTGAAGACCTCATGCTGTACGAGTACGACGCCGGCATCCGCAAGAGCACGCCCGGCGCGGTCGTCTTCCCGCAGACAACCGAACAGGTCTCGCAGATCATGCGCGTGGCCTCCTCTGCCAAGATGCCGGTGGTGGCGCGCGGCGCGGGCACCGGCCTGAGCGGCGGCGCCATCTCGCAGGCGGGCGGCATCGTCATCGCCTTCTCGCGCATGAACCGCATCCTCGAAGTTGATGTCGAGAACCAGCGCGCGGTGGTGCAGCCCGGCGTGGTCAACCTGCAGCTCTCGGAGCATGTCTCGCATCTTGGGCTCTACTTCGCGCCCGATCCTTCCAGTCAGAAGGCCTGCACCATCGGCGGCAACGTCGCCGAGAACTCCGGCGGACCGCACACCCTGATGTACGGCGTCACCGTGAATCACGTCACCGGAGTCGAAGTGGTGCTGCCCAGCGGCGAGATCGTGCATTTCGGCGGCAAGGCTGCCGAATCCTACGGCTACGACATGACGGGTTTCTTTGTCGGCTCGGAAGGGACGATCGGCATTGCGACCGCCATCACGGTGAAGCTGCTGCGCAAGCCGGAAAAGGTTGCAACCCTGCTGGGCATCTTCGAATCGGTGGACGATGCCGCGCAAACGGTTTCCGCGATTACCGCCGCAGGCATCACTCCGGCCGCGCTGGAGATGCTGGATGGATGGACGTTGCGCACCATCGAGGCCTACTGCCATGCCGGCTATCCGCTGGATGCCGGGGCGGTGCTGCTGATCGAACTTGACGGACTGCGCGAGGCGGTGGAAGAGCAGGCGGAAGCGGTGCAGCGCTGTCTGTCTGCAGCAGAAGGCGCGCGAGGTGCGCCGCGCCAAGACGAAGAAGAGCGCGCCCTGCTGTGGAAGGGCCGCAAGACGGCCTTCGGTGCGCTGGGACGGGTGAGTCCTTCGTATTACACGCAGGATGGCGTGGTGCCGCGCAGCAAGATTCCGGCGACCCTGCGGCACATCGGGGAGGTCGCCGAAGAAGTACGACCTCATCATCGGCAACATCTTCCACGCCGGAGACGGCAACCTGCATCCGCTGATCCTGTTCGATATCCGCTATCCCGACCAGCTTGAGCGCGTCCTGGCCGCCAGCAAAGACATACTGGAGTACTGCATTGCCGTCGGCGGCTCCATCACCGGCGAGCACGGAGTTGGGATGGAGAAGCGCGATCTGATGCCGGTGCTGTTCACCGAGCAGGACCTCGACGTGATGATCAGCCTGCGCAACGCCTTCAACGGCGACGACGTGCTGAATCCGGAGAAGCTGTTTCCCACTCCGCGCATGTGCCGTGAGATCACGGGCCCGGCGCGCAATCCGGTGCTGGCGCAGGAGGGCATGTGAGCACAGCGACAACTGCCAGCCGCCTGGCGGCGGAGCTGCGCGCCATCTGCGGGGCGGAGCATGTCGTCGAAGATCCGGCGGAGCTGCATCGCGACCAGATTGCTCGGGAACGACTCCCGCGGCGGTTGTCGTGCCCGGGATCGGCGGACGAAATTGCCGCGATCCTGCGCTTCGCCAATGAGCATGGGCTGAGCGTGGTTCCCGCCGGAGGCTTCACCCAACAGCAAACCGGGAACTGCCACCGCAGGTGGATGTCCTGCTGCTACACGTCGCGACTGACGGAAGTGGAGCATTACGATCCCGGCGATCTCACCATTGGCATCGGAGCAGGTTGTACGGTCGCGCAACTCTGCGATCGATGGTGGCGCGCGGACAAGCTGCTGCTTCGCCGGCGATCCGCCTCTGCCGGAGCGCGCGCACGGTTGGTGGCTCGCTGGCGACGGGATTGCACGGTCCGCATGCGGCACGGCTACGGCGGGCTGCGCGATTACTGCATCGGCGTCCGCTTCGTCACCGGAGATGGCCGCAAGGCCAAGGGCGGCGGGCGCGTGGTGAAGAACGTCGCCGGCTACGACATGATGAAGCTGCTCATCGGCAGCCAGGGAACGCTGGGGATTATCACCAGCGCCAGCTTCAAGCTGTTTCCCGCACCGCGGCAGACGCGGACCTTCGTCGCGGAGTTCGCCAGTGCCGCTAAGAGGCGTTTGGGTTTCGCGATCGGCGTCTTGCGCTCCCCGCTCGATCGCCAATGTGCCTGGAATTGGTTTCCCCCGATGCCTCGCGGTTGCAGGTCCGGGCGGCGTCGCGCCGATGCATGGCTGGTCCTGCGTGCGTGCGAGCGGGCAGCGATGCCGTACTGGCGCGCTATCGCGCAGAACTTGGGTCAGGGGTGGTCTCGCGAAGTAGAAGGAGCAGAACGAACGCGAGTCTCTGGCAGGCGATTGTCGGACTTTCCGCTCGCAGCCTGAGCGGTCCACCTAGTCGGTGATCCGCGTTCGCTGCTCGATCTCGATGACGCTTCCTCTGCGCGAAGTGCAGCGCGGTCCTGCGATGGACTGGCATGAGTTCCCTGGTCGGCCAACGGCTTGACGCTGGCAGCAGTCGGAAGGGTGGGAGTGGGTCATCTGCTGGTGGCCCTGTGGCCGGCGTCCAAGGTCGGAAGATCTCGAGCTGATGAATTTCGTCGACGTCAGTGTCGTGAATACGAAACCAGCTTCGCATCGCGACTGTCAGCATGGCAGTCCTGCATTGTCCGGCCGAAGCGACGCCATCCCGTCACGGTCCTGGCGGGCCGACGCCAACCGACCTCGGAAAGCATGCGTGCAGTGAAGCAGGTGCTTGATCCGAAGGACATTCTGAATCGCGGGAGGTTTCTGTTCTGAGCACAGTAGCCCCAGTCGCGGAAAAGCCAGTCTCGAATTTCCTGCCCGGCGAGAAGCCGACGTGGGAGCTGTACTCCAAGTGTGTTCACTGCGGACTGTGCCTGGACCAGTGCCCGACCTATCGCGCGCTGGGCACGGAGATGGATTCGCCGCGCGGCCGCATTTACCAGATGGTGCAGGTGGACGAAGGCAGGCTGGCGCTGAGCGATTCGTTCGTCACCCACATTGACCGCTGTCTCGGCTGCCTGAACTGCCAGACGGCTTGCCCTTCCGGGGTGCCGTACGGAAGCCTGCTGGAGCGCGCGCGCTCGCAGATTGTGGAGAACTACCATCGGCCGTGGCTGCAGCGTGCAATTCGCCAACACTTTTACGCGCAGGTGCTGCCGTCGTTCCGGCGGCTGGCGAGACATGCGAAGTTCGTGCGCTTCTATCAGCGCTCGGGCTTGCAGAGCCTGGCGCGCGAGCAGTGGACTGTTGAAGGTCCTCGGTGTCGCCGAACTGGACGCTCTATCGCCGCGCATTGAGAGCGACTTCTCGTTCCGCGATCTCGGCGCAGTTTATCCCGCCGAAGGTACTCGCCGTGGGCGTGTGGCTTTGCTCATTGGCTGCATCGGGAGTGTGGCATTTGCGGAACTGAATCGCGCCACCATTCGCGTGCTGACCAAAAACGGTATTGAGGTGCATGTCCCACAGAGTCAGAGTTGTTGTGGAGCGCTTCACGTGCATGCCGGGCTTCTGGAGATGGCACGCGCTCAGGCGCGCAAGAACATTGACGCCATGCTCAGCCCGGAGTTCGACGCCATCGTGAGCAACGCCGCCGGCTGCGGCTCAGCGATGAAGGAGTATGCCGGGCTGCTGGAGCATGATCCGGAATACGCCGAGCGGGCGAAGCAGTTCGTCGCCAAGGTCCGGGATATTACTGAGTATCTCGCGCAGGTCGGCCTGATCGAGCCGAAGCGCAAGCTGACGCAGCGGGTGACGTACGCCGATCCGTGTCACCTGGCGCACGCGCAGGGCGTACGCAAAGCGCCGCGCGAACTGTTGAAGGCGATTGGCGTGGACCTGGTTGAAATGCCGCGCCCCGATACCTGTTGTGGCAGCGCCGGAGTTTACAACGTCGCCCAGAATGAGCTTTCCATGAAGATCCTCGACGAGAAGATGGAGTACGTCGCCAGCGTCAGTCCGGAGATTCTGGCGACGGCGAACGTTGGCTGCATGCTGCAGTTCGCGGCGGGGATGAAGCGCAAGGGTCTGAAAGCGAGCGTAGCGCACGTGGTCGAGTTGCTGGACGAAGCGTATTCGTAGAACGGGCGACGCAGGTTCTCGTCGCCCGTCTACATCCCCTCCTTCGTATCGCCTACCGGTCACTGTCAGGCTGCCACCGCTACTGTTTTTCTCATCGGCAACTTCCCGCAAAGCCTTACTTGCCGGAGATCGCTTCCCGCAGCATCGCCGACAACTCTTCGGGACCTTCCACCGGCGGGCGGCAGGTGAAATCCGTACAGAGAATCGCAATCGATCTCTTTGTCCTTCAACGCTGGAAGATTGGGGACGGTTTCCGCCAGGACCGGTGGCAGGTTCCGCGCTACGGCTTCGCTGTCGGTCAAATGGACCACCGATTTGTTCACGGCGAAGGGCGCGATTGCAGCCTTCAGCAGCGCTTGTGCCTGATCGTCTTCGCCGACGACGACTACTTGCGTGTGCGGCTTCGACATCCAGGTCGCGGCAATGCCGTAGGTGCCGGCGTAAATGCCAAACTGCTCTGCGGCGCCGGCGAAAACCGCAAGCGTGTCCTCGGCCTTGTCGCGATATTTGGCATCGCCGGTGTAGGCATGCAGGCGCAGCAAGGCAATCGCCGCGCTGGGATTGCCTGCGGGAGTGGGCGCATCCTGAAAAGGCTTGCGCCGCGCCGTCAAGGCGCCCAGCTTGAGCTTTTCCTCCAGCGAGGCTTCGGTATCGAAGAAGCCGCCCGAGGTGGGATCGCCGAAGCGGCGAATCATCTCATCGCCAATCTGCTGCCCAAATTTGAAATAGCTGATGTCGCCGGTGACTTCGAAGGCGTCGAGGCAGGCCAACGCGGCAAAGGCGTAATCGTCGAGCATCCCGCGGACAAAACGCTTTTCGGCCTTCGCGTCGGCGTAGGCGATCACATGCGACAAGCCACGCTCCGGTTCCCATGCTCGTGACAGGATGCGGTCCAGCGAACGTAGCGCGAATTTGCGCGCGTCTTCGAGTCCCAGCACCTGCGACGCTTGCAGGTAGGCCGAAACGCACATCGCATTCCAATTCACGTAAACCGTCTTGTCAACGAACGGTGTTGGCCGCTCCAGGCGCGCCGCGTATAGCTTGGTCTTGGCGGAAGCCAGCAGGTCGAGCGCTTGGGAGATATCGATACCCATGTGCGAGGCAATCTCTTCCGGCAACGCGCGCACCCACAAAACATTCTTGGCGGAGTTGTGCTGCATCTCGCCGGCTTCGTTGATGTCGTAATGCAGGGAAGCCGCCTGAAACTCATCTTCGCTCAGAACAGCCTTGGCCTCCTCCACCGTCCAGGTAAAGTAATCGCCGTCATCGTCGAGGTTGATGTCGGCATCCTGCGACGCGTAGAAGCCGCCATGCTCGCGGTCGGTCAGCCACTCGTCCATCCAGCGGACGATGTCGCGCGCGACATGCGCGTAGAACTCAAATCCGAACACCTGGTAGCCGTGAACGTAGTTCTTCAGCAGCTCGGAGTTGTCGTACGACATCTTCTCGAAGTGCGGCACAATCCAGCGCTCATCCACCGAATAGCGATGGAAGCCGCCTGCGAGCTGATCGTAGACCCCGCCCTTCGCCATGCGGGTAAGCGTGGTTGTAATGACGGTTGCAACCCGCTCTTCGCGGGTGCGCACGTACCAGTCCATCAGCAAATCGAGCGCAGCCGGATGAGGGAACTTCGGCGCGCTGCCGAAGCCGCCATGCTTCTCATCGAAAATGGGCAACGCCGACTGCACCATGATGCCGACAATCCGCGGCGAAAAATCGGCATGGCGTCCGGCAAAGCCCTCAGCGCCGGCCAGCACGTTCATGGCTTCATCGGCCGACTTCAGCACCTCGTCCCGCCGTTCACGGTAGGCATCGGCAATGGCCAGCAGGATCTTCTTGAAGCTTGGACGCCCCCAACGGTCGTCGGGCGGGAAATAGGTGCCACCGTAGAAGGGGCGGCCATCGGGCGTGAGGAAGACGGTGAGCGGCCAGCCGCCGGTGCCCGCGATCGCCGATACCGCCAGCTGATAACGGCTGTCCACGTCGGGCCGCTCGTCGCGGTCAACCTTCACCGCGATGAATTGCTGGTTAATGATGTCAGCCGTCTCGGCGCTCTCGTAGGATTCGCGGTCCATCACGTGGCACCAGTGGCACCATACCGCACCAATATCGAGCAGGATAGGCTTGTTCTCACGCTGCGCCTTGGCGAAGGCTTCCTCGCCCCACTCGTGCCACTGGATCGGCTGGTGCATGGCCGAGCGCAGGTAGGCAGAGGAGGCTTGCTCCAGCGAGTTCGTCGTTGTAGGCATAAACGATCAGTCTAGCAGGGAAGAGAGGGGCAGGTTTCCGCCGGCGGCTGCGACCGCGCAAAGCGAAAGCGAGGGCTATCGCCCTCGCTCGAATGATCGATCGCTGTACCTTACGCTTGCAGGTGCGCTTCCAGGAACCACAGGTCTTTGTCGGCCGCGCGCGTGATCTCGGTGAACACATCAGCGGTGGCCTGGTCGCCCAGCTTGCCGGTGTCGTCGATGGCTTTGCGGGCGGCGTTCGCCAGGGTCCCTAGCCGCTCCACCAAAGCGCGAACGTGGTCTTCACCCTTCACCGCATTGAAGTCATACTCCCTGATGGATGAGTCTGCCGCTGCCTGGCGGGCGGTCCCGTTGGCAACGCCTCCGAGCTGCGTGACCCGCTCGGCAATCAGGTCCGACTGATCCTCCAGGTGGCTGGCGACGGAGTCGAACAGTTCATGCAATTGCATGAAGTGGATGCCCTTCACGTTCCAATGCGCGTGCTTCACCTGCGTCTTCAAATCGACGGTGTCGGCGAGACGAGCATTGAGGATTTCAATGACCTTGGACTTGGTGTCTTCCGAGAGTTTGATGCTGCTGGAAAAACGAACTTCCGTGGTTGCTGTAGCCATAAGTCCTCCTAAGCGGCGCATGGGGCCGCTGTGTGTTTTCGGATTCTATTGAGGTTGCTGGATGGGGTGTCATTCTCCGAACCGTAACATTGCTGTGCGATTGCCTCCGAGGCACGTAAACTGTCTACCTTGTATGGCAGGCGGTGCCTGGATCAACGAATAATTGGATGACAGAGTCGATGACAAAGAGTCAGGAAGCCTTAGCGAAAATCATAAAGGGCGTTTCGAAATTCCAAACCGAGGTATATCCGGCGCAGCACGAGATGTTCGAGCGCCTGAAACGCCGGCAGGAACCCCTCGCCCTATTCCTCACCTGCGCGGATTCACGGGTCGATCCCAACCTGATCACACAAATGGCGCCGGGCCAGCTTTTCATCGAACGAAATCCCGGAAACCTGGTGCCGCATTACAGTGAATTTGTAGGTGGAGTTTCAGCCGGAGTCGAGTACGCCATGCTGGTGTTGAAGGTGCCGCTGGTCGTCATCTGTGGACACACCGATTGTGGGGTGATGAAAGGCCTGCTGCACTCAGAGCAAGCGCAGGGCATGCCGGGGCTGCAGCAATGGATGCGTCATGCGGCAGAAGCCCGGCACCGCATCATGCGCGATCACTGCGACGCGGCGGAAGAGGAGAAGCTGCGCCTGATGACCGAGTACAACGTGCTGGCGCAGATGGAAAACTTGAAGAGCCATCCCAGCGTCACATTCGCGCGTCCTCAGCGGAGAGGTGGAAATTCGTGGCTGGGTCTATGACATTGGCGACGGCTCCATCCGGGCTGCCGATCCCGAGAGCGGGAGATTTGAAATCGTCGGCGGCGCTTCTGGCGGCTAGCGGCTCCCGCCTACTTTGCGACAAAGATAGCCACGCTATGCGGCTGCACCGGATAACTGTCCTGCGAGAGCAGAGGAAACTCCAGGTGCTCCTCGGCAATGTCCTGCGGAGAAGGCCAGGGCCGTATCCACCAGGCGGAACCACTCCCGCTCGCCGATCAGGGGCAATTCGAACTCGAGTTCTCCAGAATAGGCGTTGGCAATGAAATGGACATCGTCGCGTAGCCCCTTCGGTTGCAACTGGGTCAGCTGCATTGCGACAGTGCGAGAGGCTTCACTCCAGTCAGGCTGCACGCGCTTTACGCCATGCCAGGTAATGTGAAAGCCACCTACCCCGTCAAGCTCAAAGCTCTGCCGACGCAACAATGGAGAGCGTTTGCGGAAGGCGATCATCAACTGAAAGAAGCGCAGCAGGCCGGCATTGCTCTCCGCCATGCGCCAGTCCACCCAACTCACTTCATTGTCCTGGCAGTACGCGTTGTTGTTCCCCTGCTGGGTGCGGCCAATTTCGTCGCCGGCAAGAATCATGGGAACGCCATGCGCGAACAGGAGAATGGCGGCAAAGTTCTTCTGCTGGCGTAAGCGCAAGGCCAGGATGGAGGGATCGCCAGTGGCGCCTTCGGCCCCGCAGTTCCAACTGTAGTTGGCATCGGTGCCGTCTTTATTGTTCTCCCCGTTCGCCAGGTTGTGCTTCTCGTTATAGGACACCAGATCGGCCAGGGTGAAGCCGTCGTGGCAGGTCACGAAGTTGATGCTGTGGTAAGGCTCGCGTGCGCTGGTGAGATACAAATCGGGGCTGCCCAGCAAACGGGTCGCCAGTGCGGACGTCATCCCTGCATCGCCTTTGACGAACTTGCGTACATCGTCGCGAAAGATGCCATTCCACTCCGCCCATCGTCCCCACGAGGGAAAGGTGCCGACCTGGTACAGACCGCCCGCATCCCAGGCTTCGGCGATCAGCTTGGTGTTGGCCAGTATGGGATCGTACGCCAGCCTTTCCAGCAGCGGAGGGTTCTTCAGCACCGCTGCCGTCCTCGCCGCGTCCAAGAATGGAAGCCAGATCGAAGCGGAATCCATCCACGTGCATTTCCATGACCCAATAGTGAAGGCAATCCGCGATGAAGTTACGCACCACGGGATTGTTGCAGTTCACCGTGTTGCCGCATCCGCTGAAGTTGATGTACTGGCCGGTTTGCGGATCGACGATGTAGTAGGTTGAATTGTCGATACCGCGGAACGACCAGGTAGGCCCGTCCTGACCGCCTTCCGCGGTGTGATTGAAGACCATGTCAAGGATCACTTCGAGGCCCGCCTGATGCATGGCACGCACCAGTTGCTTGAACTCGCTTATCGGCCTGTCCTCGCCGCGGGCTGAAGAGTAGGCGGTGTTGGGAGCGCAGAACGCCGTGGTTTGGTAGCCCCACAAATTCCGCAGCCGCTCTCCGGTGAATGGATTGACCCGGTCCGTATCGCATTCCTCGAATTCGGCGACGGGGAGCAACTCAACCGCTGTCACGCCCAGCTTCTTGATGTAGGGAATCTTCTCGATCAGTCCGGCGAAGGTTCCAGCCTGGGCCACAGCCGACGACGGATGGCGCGTGAAGCTGCGCACGTGCGCCTCGTAAATCACGGTGTCAACCAGAGGAATGTTGAGGGGCTGGTCGTGGCCCCAGTCAAAACGATTCTCCACCACTACGCTTTTTCGATCCGGCCGCTTTAGTAGTGGGGCCGCGCCCCATTCGCCGCCATCCGACAGCACCCGCGCATTTGGATCGAGCAGCACTTGCGACGGATTGAAACGGTACACGGCCGGGTTGGGGTTGGGCTGCATGTCAAAGCGGTAGCCGTATTGCGCGCACGCGTCCAGACCCTCGACAAACGCGTGCCATACCTGCCCGGTCCGGTTGGAACTCGGATCGAGAACAAACTCGACGAGAGGGTCGTCCGCCCCAGGCCGGAAGAGCGTTAGCGTGCAGGCGGTGGCGTGCTTCGAGAAGATGGAGAAGTTCACCCCGGCACGATGCAGAGAGGCGCCGAAGGGAAGTGGGGACCCATGGTCCAGGCGATAGCCCGGAACCGCAGTGCGGGCCGATTTCTTCTGCGGGTTTCCGGGGGACGATGGGGTCGGCATGACGGGTCAGACCACGAATGCGGGCCAGAGATGGATATCAGAAACGGCGGCCTACTGCAAGAAGATTGCAGAGCGTCGTCTATCGACATCAATCGTGACTAAGCAGGTCGCCCGCAATTCGCGCGTAGAGATCGATGGCCGCCAGCAAATGCCGTTTGTCAATGTACTCGCCTTCGGTATGCGCTACATGGATGGAGCCGGGGCCGATCAGCAGCGGCTGCCCCCACGCGGTGAGGGCCGGGATGTCGGTGGTAAAGGCAGCGACCATGGTTTCGATGCCGGGAACGGTAGTGAATTCCATGTACGGGATTTCAAGCTTGAATTCAGCTTCCGCTTTGCCGCCAGCGGCAGAAGCGATCTGCCGGCGCAATTCATTGGCAGGGCCAACCAGCCGATAGAGCAGGTGGGCGCGGGCGTGATCGGGAATCACGTTGGGCGCGCGACCGCCTTCGATCATGCCGATATTCATGGTGCAGGGCCCGGCTTTGGCATTCTCTGGAAGGGGGAGCTTGCGAACACTCTCCAGCGCATCGAGCAGTTTCTCGATTGCCGATTCGCCAAGTTCGGGATAGGCCGAATGCGCCATTTTGCCGCGCGCAACCAACTCGACTCGCAACGTACCCTTGGAAGCGACTGCGAGCTTGTTCTCCGTGGGCTCGCCGTTGATGAGGAACTTAGCTCCGCGCGGTTGTTGATTGGCAACCTGGGCGCCTTGACTGTCGCGCTCCTCACCGACCAGGAACAGCAAACCAACGTAGGCGTTCTGGGACTTCAGCTTCTCGGCGGCTGCGATCTGCGCCACCATGATGCCCTTGGCGTCGCATGAGCCGCGGCCGTAGATGCGCTCGGCAGTCTCTGACGAAGAGATGAAGGGCGGCACTGTGTCCATGTGGGTGGACAGCACCAGCTCAGGTCGCGGATGCCGCGGGTGTGTCGCCCACACGTTGAAGCGGCCGCCTTCGACCGGTATGGGTTCGACGTTGTAGCCGAGCGCGGTGAGTTCGTCGGCGAGCGCCGCGCCAACCGCAGCTTCCTGTCCGGTGGTCGACTCGATGTCGATCAGCTTGCGAGTAAGGGCGAAAACATCCATGTGCGAAAGGATAGAGCATTGCATCGGAGACGCCCAGCGGCACGGAACGCGCTTCATCCCCGGAACAAAAAAGAGGTTGGATTATAGATTCTTCTCCGTGAACTCCGTGCCTCCGTGGTTATTTTTTTGTCCCTATTGGGGGACGGAAGAATGTGTGTGCTTTGAAGGGGCACGGCTTCAGCCGTGCCGTCACGGGTGCGTGGTGAGTCGGCTTCAGCCCCTGAGGGCACTCGCACTTGGTCCCCAAACGGAAGTCCCTCAGCGGCTAAAGCCATCATAAGAAAGGCAGCTTTACGGCACGGCTGAAGCCGTGCCCCTTCAAAGCGTCAGGCCCTGATGAATAATCCAGGCTTTAGGGACGGCACAGTTCTCACACAGTCTCAGAAGGCCCAAGCGACACGCAGGATTACACCTCATCCGCGGCTCACTGAATTGTGCTCATCAGGATTGAAGGGGAGCAAACAGCGGCCGGCTACACCGCGAAAATTTCGGTAGTGCTAATTCCGTTTTGATGATCGCTCGGCGAGCTTATTGAGTCGGATGCGCAAGTAATCGTCATGCCCCACCTGTAAGAAGAAGAACATAGCGACAACCAAGAATTCCCACTTGGATGTCTTGATGCGATCTCCAAACGCGAGGACAACATAACCAATAAAGCCGAGTTTAGCTGGAGATGTTATGGAGGCCCCAAGAGACGCGATGGCATCACTGGCACTCATGTATTCCCCCGTTACTATTTAGAATTTCCTTCCATCTGGATTCATGGCACACAGGTACACTAATGCAGCAACACACAATTAGCCCACTACCAAAATTTCACCCAGCGCCCGCTTGCGATATTCGAACGTCGTCCGCAACAGGGGTTGAAAGAATAACCGCTCCAACATTCTTCCGATCACGCCGAAACCCACTTCGTAGTCCACTTGATCGCGAATCAGGGTGCCATCGCGTCCATCCACCGTCTTGGCTTCGAAAGAGTGGATGTGCTCCCATCGCCGGAAGGGGCCTTGTTTTTGGCTGTCCAGGAAGTATTCGTTCAGCGAAAAATCAGTAATCCGCGCCGTCCATTTCTCATGCATCGGCAGGTAGGGAATGGCGCAAAACTTGAAGACGATCTCGGTGCCCACTCCAGCCATGTGCTCCGCCAGGGGCGGGTTCAAGTCCGCAGGAAAGCGCGGTGGAACCAGATGCAGCTGTATCAGCTTTGCGCCCTGCCGAGGCGGCATGATGCGCGGCAGATTGCGCGGATCGGCGAAAAACGCAAACACCCGCGGCAGCGGCGCTGCGATCCAATGTTCGGCTTCAAACCGCTGGCTCATGCCTTTGTGCCTGTTTTCTGCGAGATTGCCTGAGTTGAACCTTCAGAGTAAACGCAATTTGTTGTGTGTGGTTGGCTGTGATGCCACTAGGAATTGTATGGGACTGGCCGGAGACCACAGACGCTAAAAAAAGCGCAATTTCCTCTTGACACGCAACGGTTTAGGAGTAGGATACCTCCAATGGAAGTGGTAAATAGTGGTAGATTGTGGACTAAAGCGCTGATCTGTGGGAGCCAGTGGTCCGAAATATGGTTTCGTCGCCCAACACCCCCTGCAACCGGATAGCAGAGATCTTGTGGGACCGATGATAGTCACCTCCGTTCGAGGAATGCAGGCCCGGCAATCCGGGGTCAAACGTTATGTTTCGCGGCACACACTTAACCCGGCTGGACGAAAAAGGACGCCTCAAGATGCCCGCGGAATTCAAGCGTCTGATCGACGAGAACTACAGCGCGCAATTCTACATCACCAGCTGGGATGGCAAGAGTGCCAAAGTATATCCCCTTCAGGAATGGGAAGAGATCGAGCGCAAGTTGAGCGCGGTGTCCAGTTTCAACAAGTCCAAGCAGCGATTGCTGAAGCGGACCAGCTACTACGGCCAGTCGGTGGAGATGGACGGGCAAGGCCGTCTGCTGCTGCCCTCGATTCTGCGCGAATCGGCCGACCTGAAGGGCGAAGTGGCGGTCAGCGGGCGGGTGAAGTTTCTGGAAGTGCAGAACGCGGAAGCGCTGCGCAAGGAAGTGCTGGAGCCGCTTACTTCTGAGGATGAGCAAGAGCTCGACCATCTGGGGATTTAGAGCGAGTAAGGTTTCGGGTTCCATTCGCGACGGAATGGGAGTGAATGGACAACGGGTTTTCAGAAGCGAACAACAGCGCCCCTGGGGGCGCACATGGCGAGGGCAAAAAGTTTGGCCATGTGGCAGTTCTTTTAAAACCAGCGATCGAATTCCTGGCCGTACGGCGTGGCGGGACCTATATCGACGCAACCCTGGGCTTAGGCGGGCACAGTTGGGAAATCGCAAGACGCCTCGGCGCTCAGGGTCATTTGATTGGCTTCGATAAAGACCCGGCAGCGTTGGAACGCGCGAAGGAGCGGCTGAGCAATCCGCCGGCGGAACTGGCCGGCGACTGGCCGCAGGTTGAGTTGGTACATGCGTCGTTCGCGGAGGTGGCGCAGCGAGTGGCGCCGGCCAGCGCGGATGGGCTGCTGGCCGACCTGGGTGTCAGTTCCATGCAATTGCAGGATGCCGCGCGTGGATTCAGTTTTCAGGCGGACGGCCCGTTGGATATGCGGATGGACCCGCAGTCCGGGCTGACCGCCGAACAAGTGGTAAACCGCTTCGACGAGCGCGAGCTTGCCAACGCGATTTACGAATTCGGTGAGGAAAGGAGGTCGCGGAGAATCGCCAGAGCCATTGTTCGGGCGCGGCCGATCAGGACAACCGCACAACTAGCGGCAGTCATTTCGGCCGCGGCCCGGCCAATGAACCAGGCGGAACGAAGGATTCATCCCGCGACACGCACTTTCCAGGCACTCCGAATTCTGGTGAACCGTGAACTTGACGACCTGCGGGCGCTGCTGAGTAGAGAAGCGGCGCCGCAGGTGCTCAGGCCAGGCGGCCGGCTGGTGGTCATCAGCTTCCATTCGCTGGAAGACCGCATCGTGAAAGACGCGCTGCGAGATGGTGCGCACGACGGGTTGTACCGGGTGCTGACGAAGAAGCCGGTGACGGCGGACGAGGAAGAAATCGATCGCAATCCGCGATCGCGCAGCGCGAAATTGCGAGCTGCGGAGCGGGTTTGAGGGTTAGCTGGTAAGCACGAACCCGCAGTTCTGAAGCTGCGGAAAAAGCTGTGAGAAATGTGAATAACTTCCGGGTCTCCGGAATTCGGCCCGTACGTTTCAAGAATTCGCTCCGGACAAAGACCGAAGTTCCAGGTCGTCCGGCAGGAGAGAGTGATGGCAGCCGGAGTTCTTTTCCCGACCATGGCAGAGGCTGTTGAATGGAGCGAGCCGGAGCCGGCAGTGCAGCCGCGCGGCATGTTCATCGGTACGCCTGAGATCTATTTTGCCAAGCGCATCGACAACTCGCGGGTGATGAAGGTCGCCGACCCGAAGCGCCGCCGCGAGATGATTTCCTTCGGCATCACCTTGAGCGTGTTCTTCCTGTTCGTAATGGTCTATCTTTGGCAGCACTTCAGCGCCATCGAGTACGGCTACCGCATCGAGCAACTGAAAGTGCAGCGCGATGCCATCGTGGAATCGAACCGCGCGTTGAGCCTGGAAGCGGCGTCGCTGAAGGACCTGTCCCGGATCGAGCAGCTGGCGTTACAGATGGGTATGCGGCGACCCGCGGACGGGCAATGGCAGGCGATGGAATCCGCCACAGATCCCTCGACACCGGTGCTGGCCCAAGCGAGCGGAATCACGGTGGTTTCGACCCGAGCCTTAGGCTGCGGCGAGGCAGGTTGAAACCAAGGCAGGAATCCCAAGCGGCGGTCCGTCAGCAACGGACCGCTTTCTCCATGTAGGCACGTAACCCTGAACCAGGGAGAGAACCGGAGAATGCGGGCGAGCGCTCCCAAAACGCCAACTCGAAGGTTGTACATTCTTGCGGCGCTGCTTTCTCTGTGGATCCTGGCCATCGGCTTCCGCCTGGTGCGCCTGCAGATTGTCAAGTACGGCTTTTTCGTGCAACTGGCCCATCGCCAGCAGAACCGCACCATCCCGGTCGAGCCTCGCCGGGGGAACATCTTCGACCGCTACGGCCATCCGCTGGCGATGTCGATCGACGTTGACTCCGTGTTCGCCGTCCCCAGCGAAATCCACGATCCGGAAACCACCGCAGCCATCCTGGGCAAGGTGCTGAACCTCGATCCCCAGGAAATCGTCGCCCGGATCAAGTCTTCGCGCAACTTCGCCTTCATCGCGCGCAAAGTCGATGGCGAGACCAGCGATCGCATTCGCGAATTGAATCTTCGCGGCATCTATTTTCGCAAGGAGCCGAAGCGCTTTTATCCCGATCGCGAGCTGGCGGCGCAGGTCCTCGGCTACGTCGGCATGGACGATGAAGGTCTGGGCGGCCTGGAGCGCGTCTTCGATGACGATCTGCGCGGCATTCCCGGCAAGGAACTGGTCTCGATTGATGCGCGCCGCAAGTGGTTTGGCCGGGTGGAGAAGCCGCCTGATCCTGGTCAGAACCTGGTCTTGACCATCGACCAGACCATCCAGTACATCGCGGAACGCGAGCTAGAACGCGGCATGGAGGATACCAAGGCGATTGCCGGAACCGTAATCGTGCAGAACCCGCGCACCGGCGAGATCCTTGCTCTGGCGAATCGGCCGACCTTCAATCCCAACGTCTTCAACAACGTTCCCCAGGAGTCGCTGAAGAACCGCGCCGTCAGCGACGTTTACGAGCCCGGCTCGGTCTTCAAGATCGTGACCTATTCGGCCGCGATTGACCAGCACGTGGTGAAGCCGGAAGACTCGATCGATTGCCAGCATGGTTCGATCGACGTTTTCGGCATGAAGATCCACGATCATGAAAGCCTCGGCGTGGTCACCATTGCGGAGGCGCTGGCCCACTCCAGCGACGTTGCGGCCATCAAGGTTGGCATGCGGCTGGGTGAGGAACGGCTGTACCACTATCTGCGGGATTACGGGTTTGGCGCACAGACTGGAATCGAGCTTCCCGGCGAGACTCGGGGATTGACGAAGCCGGTGAACCGCTGGTCGAAGGTGTCGATCGGCGCCATTTCGATGGGACAGGAGATTGGCGTCAGTCCGATCCAGGTCATCTCGATGATCTCGACCATCGCCAACGATGGCGTTTACACGCCGCCGCGGATTGTGGCGGGCGAGCTTCCTCCGGACGGAACTCCGAAACCGGTGGTGTTTCACCCGGCGCAGCAGCATCGAGTTGTGTCCTCGATGACCGCTGCCCAGATGAAGAAGATGATGGAAGGCGTGGTGCTGTTTGGCACGGCCAGGAGGGCCATCCTCAACGGATATTCGTCGGCCGGCAAGACCGGCACGGCGCAGAAGGTCGATCCCGCAACCGGCGGCTATTCCAAGACGAAGTATGTCGCTTCGTTCATTGGCTTTTCGCCGGTGAACAATCCGGCGGTGACGATTGCCGTGATTCTGGATTCGGCAGTCGGGCTGCATCAGGGCGGGCAGGTCTCGGCGCCGGTCTTTAAGCGCATCGCCGAGCAGGTGCTCGAGTACATGCATGTGCCGCATGACGCCGACGTCAAGAGCCCGCAAAAGCAAACCCTGCTGGCTTCCGCCAAGGACGAAGATTCCAATGATGAGTCCTCCGACCGGCTGGGTGCGGGCCTGCCCATGACGGACGCCGATGCCTCCAGCGCAGCCACCACACAGCCGGGTGCGACCCCCGCGGCTTCCCGCTCGACGAGTCCGGAGGCGCCTGGGACTTTACCTTCACCTGCGCAACCGCCCGCCGGAGCGGAGTTGGCGCAGGAAACACCTCAGCCCACGCCGGCCGAGCAGGCTGCGGCGGGCAAGGGTACCGTGGTCCTGGACGTTGACAGCGGCATCGTCGTGCCGTCATTCCTGGGCAAACCGTTGCGTACGGCGGTGGAGACGGCCCAGCAGTCGGGATTGGAAATCAATGCCATCGGCAGCGGCGTGGCGCGCCAACAGTGGCCTGCGCCGGGTAGCCATCTGCCGTCAGGCCAGAAAATTACCGTGCGCTTCAGCCACTGAAATCACATTCATTCTTGGGATAGCGAGGATGGTTGTGAGGGCTTATAGAAGCTCGAAGCCCGGAAGCCGCAGCGCCTTCCGGTCGAAGGTGAGGGTGCGCGAACAGCCCGCTCTGGCGTTGATCGCGCCGATAAGAGCATCCGCAAACGAGCCATAGCCCTCCCACAGCGCGCTCAAAGCAGTCGCTACCTCTGCTTCGTGCTCCACGACCAGCGCATCGGCCTGAAGTACCCGCTCGATAACAGCGGCAATTTCTTCCTTTCTGCGGCGGTAGACTCGTTCCAGTACCCATATTGTCTCAGTCAGTGCGACGACACTAACGAACCCTGGGGTTTGCTCCGTAAGGTGCTGTTCCATGACGACAGTGGCTTTGCGCGACTGCACTGGGTCGTCCTGCGCAAAGTACCGAACCAGGATGTTCGTATCGAGACCAATCATTTTCGCGCGAGGGCCCGATACCTTTCGGTGGCACCCGCCGCGATAGCCTCGTCCATCTCTTCAAGAGTCGCCCGCCGCGAGGATTTGACAATCCCTCGCAACGCCGAGACCGGAAGCTTGGGCAAGAGAAATACAGTACCGTTGGGATGCACAAAGAATTTGAGCCTGTCACCTGGCTTAACGTGGAGAAATTCGCGGATTGCTTTGGGAATGGTTACTTGACCTTTAACGGTGATTGCGGACTCCATAATCTCCCCATTACTTTCCTCAAAATGTAATACTTCCATTGCATCAATGTCAAGGCATGCGCAGATCGTGGGTGGGCTGGCTTTGCAGGGTGAATCTCTGCTAGGGTTACATGTAACCAGTTGGGAGGCATCTATGCCAGCACGGACTCGGTCCAAGCCATCACGAGAGAAGGTCAAAACACATCGCGAGAAGCTGCGCCGGCAAGGCCTGCGGCCCATCCAGATATGGGTGCCAGACGTGCGCTCGCCGGAGTTTGCTGCAGAGGCCCACCGGCAGTCGCTCCTTGTCGCCAATAGCCGGCACGCAAAAGAAGATCAGGACTTTATCGATGCCATTTCAGACTGGGGCGGCGAGTGAAGCGCGGTGAAATCTGGACCGTCGCAGGGGCCAAAGACTATGCCGGGAAACCCTGCCCCGCTGTCATCATTCAGGACGACCGCTTCGATACGACGGACTCGCTGACCGTGTGTGGCTTTACGACTGATCCCGGCGATGCCCCCTTAGTGCGGTTGCCAATTCGACCAAGTGCTGGGAATGGTTTGCGGTCCGTCAGCCGAATCATGGTCGACAAGATCACAACCGTTCCAAGAACCAAGATGGGCTCGCGCATTGGCCGCCTTGCCGACGAGGACATCCTGCGGTTGAACCGCGCGGTTATTGTTTTCCTCGGAATTGCAGGCCCAGCAGCGCGTTGAGCGATCGGGCAAGGGACTCTCGGCATCTCTTTCGTGGTCGTCGCCAGAATTTACCTGCACAGGGCGCAGCTATAATGCCGGTAATGAACTTCCTCCAACTGCTGGATGGCGCTGAGGTATCTGGCGCAGCAGGGCGATCCTCCCATAGCCGGGCTGGACTACGACAGCCGGCGGGTGAAGCCGGGCTGGTGTTTCGTCGCCATGCGCGGCGAAACCACGGACGGCAATCGCTACATCGATGCCGCGCTGCAAGCGGGCGCGGTGGCCGTGGTGAGCGATGCTCGTGCCGCCGAGGCCGGGGATCGCGTGGGCGCAGGTTACAGCATGGACGGCGCGCACTGGCCAGGCTGAGCGCGAATTTCTATGGCCGTCCCGCGGAACGGCTGAGCATCACCGGTATCACCGGAACCAACGGCAAGACCACAACGTCGTTCCTGCTGAACGCGATGCTGCGCGCCGGCGGACGCAAAGCTGCGCTGGTGGGCACGGTGGAATATCGCATCGGCGACGAGCGCGCTACCCGCGCCGCATACCACTCCCGAGGCGTTGGAGTTGAATCAGATCTTCGCGCGCGCCGTCGAGGCGGGCTGTACCGAGGCGGCGATGGAAGTGTCGTCCCACGCTTTGGAGCAGCAGCGGGTTTACGGCAGTGCCGTTCGATGTTGCGGTTTTCACCAACCTTACCCGCGACCACCTCGACTATCACGGCACGCATGGAAGAGTACTTCGAGTCGAAGGCGATTCTCTTTCAGGGCTCCGGTACCGAGCCGCCACGGGTGGCTGTGATCAACGTGGAAGATGAGTACGGCCAGCGGCTGGTCAAGCTCTGCGACAGGCAAACAGACGTGCATCACCTACGGAATCGATAGCGGCGATTTTCACGCGAAGGATCTGAGCATTGAGAACGCCGGAGTCAGGTTCAACCTGGTGACGCCGGACGGGGAGATTCCGATCTGGAGTCCGCTGCTCGGACGAGTCAATGTTTACAACCTGATTGCCGCCTCCGCTGCGGCCTACGCGCGCAAGGTCTGGAGCGCAGCGCGATTGCGGAAGCGGCGGCTCAGCTTGACCCGAGTGCCCGGACGCTTTGAGCGCGTCGATGTCGGGCCAGCCCTTCACCGTGATCGTGGACTATGCGCACACCGACGATGCGCTGCGCAACCTGACCGCGGTGGCGCGGGACTTTCTGGCGCAACGCGGCGGGCATGGGCGGGTGATCACCGTGTTCGGATGCGGCGGCGACCGCGACCGCAGCAAGCGTCCGCTGATGGGAGAGGCGGCGGGACGAGGCAGCGATTTCGTGGTCCTGACCAGCGACAATCCGCGAAGCGAGAACCCGCTCGACATCATGAACGACGCGCTGCCGGGGCTGCAGCGCAGCGGCACGCGCTACACGCTGGAGCCGGACCGCCGCAAGGCCATCGCTCTGGCGATTGACGAAGCGCAGCCCGGCGATATCGTGCTGATCGCCGGAAAAGGCCACGAGAAGATCCAGGTCACCAGCGCCGGCGCGGTGCCGTTCGACGATATCGAGGTAGCGCAGAACGCGTTGCGAAGCGCTGGCTTACGGGCGCCTCAGCCGGTGCCGTCGGCAAAGTCATGAAGCTGAGCCTCTCTCGCGCCGCCGAGTTCATGCAGGCCACCGGCGACTTCGATCCTGACGCTGTCGCCAGCGGATACTCCATCGACTCTCGCACGCTCGCAGCCGGGAGAGCTGTTCTTTGCTGTCCGCGGCGAACGGCTCGACGGGCACGACTTTGTCGAGGCGGCGCTGGCCAATGGCGCGGTGGGTGCCGTGGTTCGCGAGCGATCAGCTGTCACGATATCAGCGCGCAGGACAAGCTGCTGGTGGTGGAGGATCCACTTGTCGCTTTGCAGCGTCTGGGCGCGGCGCGTGCGCCGGCTCTGGGGCAAGCCGCTCATCGCGGTTACCGGATCGGCGGGCAAGACCACGACCAAGGAAGCCATCGCGCACGTGCTGGCTACCCGGCATCGCGTGCTCAAATCGCAAGGCAATCTTAACAATCACTTCGGAATGCCGCTTGCAATTGCTGAAGCTCGAACCGGAGCACGAAATCGCGGTCATCGAGATGGGCATGTCGCACGCGGGTGAAATCACGGAACTGGCCAGGCTGGCGCAGCCCAACTGCGGCGTGGTGACCATGGTCGCGCCGGTGCACCTCGAGTTCTTCGATTCGATCGCCGCAATCGCGCGCGCCAAGTACGAACTGATTGAGTCGCTTCCCGCCGGGCGGGATTGCCGTCCTGAACGCCGACGACGAGTACGTCTCGCAGTTCGGACGCGACTTCCACGGGAAGGTCGTTACTTTCGGAGTGCACAAGCCGGCGGATGTGTCGGCCCGGAACATCCAGGCCCGCGGTTCCCTGGGTTCGGAATTCGACGTCGCATGGAACGGCGAAGAGGCACACGCTGACGCTGCCCTTGCTGGGCGAGCACAACATCTACAACGCACTCGCGGCAGTTGCAGTGGGCTTGCAGTACGGAGTTTCGCTACCCGAAGCCGCCGCCTCGCTGGCCACGCTATCGGCGGGTGACAAGCGAGGACAGATCCTCAGCTTCGCAGGCGCAACCATCATCAACGATTGCTACAATTCCAATCCAAAGGCACTCGACAGCATGGTCCGTTCCCTGGTGCAGCTTCCGGCGCAACGCCGCATCGTGATTGCGGGCGAAATGCTGGAGCTTGGTCCCGCGGCGGAAGCGCTTCACCGCGAGTGCGGCCGGCACATGGCCGGGCATGGGATCGATGTATTGCTCGGCGTGCGCGGTTTGGCCAAGGCCATGACGGAAGAAGCGTCAGCGGCGGGAATGCGCGCGGAGTTTGTGAACACGCCGGAAGATGCCGGCGAATGGCTGCGCCGGGAAGCCGGGCCCGGGGATGCGGTCCTGCTGAAAGCGTCGCGGGGAGTTCGCCTGGAACGCGCGCTCGAGGTGTGGATGGGCAAAGCGACGGTTGCTGCACACTGAAGTTCTTACAGACGATTCAGGACGGAAAGAAATTTGCTCTATTGGTTGCTTTACCAGAAGGGTTTCGTCGTCTTCCACATCGGTCCGTTCCGAATCTTTCGCTATTTGACCTTCCGCACCGCGTTCGCCAGCCTCACCGCACTGTTCATCGGTCTTATCATCGGCCCGGCCGTGGTTCGCCGTCTGCGTGAATTCCAGATCGGCCAGTACATACGCGAGGATGGCCCGAAGGCCCACCAGAAGAAAGCCGGGACACCCACCATGGGCGGAGTGCTCATCGTGGTCGGCATGATCGTCCCCACGCTGTTGTGGGCCGATCTGAGCAACCGCTTCGTCTGGATCGCGGTGGCGGCGACGCTGGCGTTTGGAGCGATCGGGTTTGCCGACGATTACCTGAAGGTCGTGCATCGCCGCAACCTCGGTCTCACCGCGCGGGCGAAGCTCGGATACCAGTTTCTGGCGGCCTTTGCGGTTGCCGCTACGCTCAGCGCCCTGGAAACGCATGGCCTCTACTCAACCCGCCTCATTGTTCCCTTCCTGAAGCATTTTCGGCCGGACCTGGTGATCACCCGCCTGCATCACGGCTATCTGTCGCCTTTGGCCTTTCTGCCATTCATCGCCTTCGTCGCTCTCATTATCGTGGGCTCCAGCAATGCCGTGAACCTGACCGACGGCCTCGACGGCCTGGCGATCGGCTGCACCGTGATTGCCGCCGGAGCGCTTACGCGTCCTCACCTACGTGAGCGGGCATGCGGTTTTCGCCGACTATCTCGAGCTCTCCAAAATGCCCCAGGTTTCGGAGGTGACCATCTTCTGCGGCTCGATGGTCGGCTCCGCCATCGGATTTCTCTGGTACAACGCGCATCCGGCGGAAATCTTCATGGGCGATGTAGGGTCGCTGGCGCTGGGAGGAGCGATTGGCACGGTGGCCGTGATCATCAAGCAGGAACTGCTGCTGCCCTTTATCGGCGGCATCTTCGTGATCGAGGCGCTCTCCGTCATCCTGCAGGTGGGCTCCTACAAGCTGCGCCGAAAGCGCATCTTCAAGATGGCGCCCATCCACCATCACTTCGAGTTGCTGGGCTGGAGCGAGTCCAAGGTGATTGTGCGCTTTTGGATTGCCTCTCTGGTGTTTGCACTCTTTGCTCTCACCACCTTGAAGTTGCGCTAGAGACCCGGGGAAACGTGGCACAATGGGCCGGGAATCCCATGATGGACGTGAAAGGCAAACGCGTGCTGGTGGTCGGGCTGGGCAAGTCCGGCGTGGCCAGCGCTCTGTTCCTGGAGGAGCGGGGAGCGCGAGTCGCCGTCTCCGATGCCAGGACGGAAGAGCAACTGCCGCAGCAGATTCCTCTGCTGCTCGACCACGGCATCAACGTCGAATGCGGCCATCACGGCGAACGAACCTTTCGCGATCAGGACTTGATTGTCGTCAGCCCGGGTGTGCCCTTCGATGTTCCACAGCTGGTACAGGCCCGAGCCATGGGTATTCCTGTGATCGGCGAAGTCGAGTTGGCTGCGCGCTTTCTGAAGGGCAACATCGTGGCCATCACCGGCTCCAACGGCAAGACCACCACCACGGCCCTGGCTGGCGAGATCATCGCCGGCGCGGGGCGCAAGGCGCTGGTCGGCGGAAACATCGGCACCCCGGCCATCAGCTTCGTCGAGATCGCGACCGACGACACCTGGATCGTGCTCGAGATCAGCAGCTTCCAACTGGAAACCATCGAAAGCTTCCATCCGCACAATCGCGGTGGTGCTTAACGTCACGCCCGACCATCTCGACCGTCATTACACCTTCGAGAACTACGCAGCCGCCAAGGCACGCATCTTCGAGAACCAGACCGCGAATGATTTCGCAGTCCTGAACGCAGACAATGAGCCCGCGGTTGCGATGGCCGGGAAAACCAAAGCTCCGGTGTACTGGTTCAGCCGCGTGAAAGAAGTCGAGCGTGGAGCTTTTGCTCGCGAGGAATACATCGTCTGGCGCGATGGAGCGGGCGAGCGCGCAATCCTGCCGGTCAGCGAAATCTCGCTGAAAGGCTCGCACAACGTCGAGAACGTGCTGGCCGGTGTCTGCGTTGGAATGCTGGCCGGCATCGAGCCCGAACAAATCCGCCGCGCCATCGGCGCCTTCAAAGCGGTCGAGCATCGGCTGGAATATGTGGCCACGGTCCGCGGAGTCGAGTACTACAACGATTCCAAAGCAACCAATGTTGACGCCACCATCAAAGCGCTGGAATCGTTTCCCGGACGAATTCACCTCATTCTTGGCGGCAAGGACAAAGGGAGCGATTACAGCATGCTGAATTCGTTGCTCAAAGAGCGGGTCAAGCGCGTGTACACGATCGGAGCGGCAGCGGCGAAGATTGAATCGCAAGTGCGAGGCTCGGAAGTTGTCAACGCCGGGACCCTTGAGAGCGCGGTGAAGCGGGCCAGCGAATCGGCGACTCCGGGCGACGTAGTGCTCTTGGCGCCGGCCTGTGCCAGCTTCGACCAGTTCGACAGCTACGAGCATCGCGGCTGGACGTTCAAGCAACTGGTCCACCAACTGGCGTCGCGAGAGCACGAGCGCGAACACGTGGGGAGTGGCATGCGCGGAGGAACGGAATAATGGCCCAGCGCGTCAGTGTCGACAGGTGGCTGTTCACGGTCACACTGTTGCTTGTCTTCATCGGACTGGTGATGGTCTTCAGCGCCTCGGCGGTGATGGCGAAAGAGCGCTTCGGTTCCGCGTATGGATTCCTGCTGCGGCAAATGGCCTGGGCAGCAGCCGGCATCGCAGCCATGCTCGTAGTCATGAACGTCGACTACCGGAAATTGCGCAAACCGACAGTAGTATTTACGTTTCTCGGCTTCACCTGCCTGCTGCTCATCGCTGTGTTTCTTTTCCGCGACTCCCACAATACGCATCGCTGGATCAAGGCTGGCGGCCTCTCCTTCCAACCCTCGGAGTTGGCGAAACCGGCGCTCATCCTGTATCTCGCTTACTTCCTGGAGTCCCGCTGGCAGCAGATCACCGATTGGAAGCAGGTGCTGGTTCCTGCCGCAGCGCCGACCATTCTTTTCGCATTGCTCATTGTCAAGGAGCCGGACCTGGGTACGGCCATCGCCTGCATGGCCATCTCCGCCTCCGTGCTGTTCGTGGCAGGAATGAACCTGCGCTATCTCTGGCTTGCCCTGGCTGGTTCGCTGTTGCCGCTGTACTTCCTGGTGGTTCGAGTACCGTGGCGCTGGGCGCGCGTGCAGGCCTTCCTCGATCCCTTCAAGGACCCGCAAGGCAAGGGCTTCCACATCATCCAGTCGATGATCGCCGTCAGCACCGGAGGCCTCACTGGCCTGGGCCTGATGGAGGGTAAGCAAAAGCTTTTCTACCTGCCTGAACCGCACACCGATTTCATCTTCGCGGTTACGGCGGAAGAACTGGGGTTGTGGGGTTCCTTGCTGGTGGTTGTACTGTTCGGAATCTTTCTCTATCGCGGCATCCGCATTGCGCTTCGCACCAACGACATGTTTGCCAAGTTTCTGGCCACCGGGATAACCGCGATGGTGGTGGTGCAGGCGCTTTTCAACATCAGCGTTGTGCTTGCGATGATGCCGGCGAAGGGTATCCCGCTACCCTTTATCTCCTACGGTGGATCATCCTTGTTCATCACTCTGGCCAGCGTCGGAGTGCTCCTCAACATTACCCAGCAGACGGACTAGCCATGCGCGTGATCGTGGCTGGAGGCGGTACCGGCGGACACGTCATTCCTGCGCTGGCCATCGCGCAGCAGCTCCGTTCGCAGTACGGGGCCCAGGTACTGTTCGTTGGGACGCAGCGCGGCATCGAGACCCGGCTGGTCCCGGCGGCAGGCTTCGAGTTGCATGTCATCGAGGTGGGCGCGCTAAAACGGGTTGATTTTGCAACCCGCCTAAAGACGATTCTGGACTTGCCCCGCGCCCTGGTCGAGTCGGCCAGGTTGGTGCGCGAGTTTCGTCCAGACGTCATGATTGGCGTCGGCGGCTACGCATCCGGGCCGGCGATGCTGGCGGCCGCCGTGTTGAATGTCCCCACCATGGCATTCGAACCCAACCTGGTTCCCGGCGTTGCCAACCGCATCGTGGCTCCCACGGTGAGTGCCGCCGCGGTGCACTTCCCGGCGACCTGCCATTATTTTCGCAATTGCCATGTAACCGGAGTGCCGGTTCGGCGCGAGTTCTTCAGCGTCCCGCCGCGGCCCAGGACTGCGCGTCCCACCTTGCTGGTCTTCGGCGGCAGCCAGGGCGCGCACGCCATCAATCGAGCGGTGCTGGACGCATTGCCCCGGCTGATGCGAAGCTATGCCCGATATTCACATCATTCATCAGACCGGCGAGAGAGATTATGCTGAAGCGCAGGCGGTGTACCTGCGCACCATGATTTCGGCCGAAGTTTCACCCTTCATCGAGGACATGCCGGGCGCATTTGGCCGTGCCGATGTGCTGCTTTGCCGCTCCGGAGCCAGCACCGTGGCTGAAGTATCGGCGGCCGGCAAGTCGGCCATTTTTATTCCCCTGCCAACCGCGGCCGACGACCACCAGGCCCACAACGCTGCCGCGCTCGCCGCCGCGAATGCGGCTCGTCTGCTGCCGCAATCGGAGCTCACCAGCGAACGCCTGGTTAAGGAGATGGTCGCGATGTTGCAGGATCGGCCGCTGCTCGACGCCATGGCGGAAGAGGTGCGGCGCTTTGCCCATCCCGATGCGGCAGCTGAGATTGCGGCGCTGGCCGCACGGGTTGCTGGCATCCCAGGCCGGGCAGGCGGTAGCCTAAGGCGATCCCGTCTTGTAGGGCCCGGGTAGTGCGGGCCTTGCAGGCCCGCGTTACACGATGATGGTCTATGATCTGAGCTGGGTCAGCCCGTGTACACGGGCTGACCCAGCTCAGAAGCTATCGTGGTTGCGCTTGGACGCGGCGCTGAAGCGCCGCACTACCCAAACGGGACACAACAACTCTGGCACTGCTTTAAACTCACCTGTTCCCCATGTTTGCCAAGATCCAACGCGTGCATTTTGTCGGCATCGGCGGCATCGGCATGAGCGGCATCGCCGAAGTGCTGCTCAACCTCGGGTACAGCGTCTCCGGCTCCGATCAGAAGCCGTCCCCTGTGACCAGTCGGCTCGCCGAAATGGGAGCCACAATTTTTGCCGAACATACTCCGGAAAACGTTGTTGGTGCTGACGTGGTGGTCGTCAGTTCAGCGATCGCGCGCGACAATGTCGAGGTCCTGGCAGCCCACCAGCGCCACATTCCGGTGATTCAGCGCGCCGAGATGCTGGCCGAATTGATGCGCTTGAAATACGGCATCGCCATCGGCGGCATGCATGGCAAGACCACGACCACCTCGATGGTTGCCGCCGTGCTCGCCGCCGGTGGACTCGACCCCACGGTAGTTGTAGGCGGGCGGGTGGACGCGATGGGCTCCAACGCAAGGCTGGGCAAGTCCCAGTACCTTGTGGCCGAAGCCGACGAAAGCGATCGGTCCTTCCTCAAGCTCTCGCCGATTCTTGCAGTCGTAACCAATATCGATCGCGAGCACATGGATTGCTATCGCGACATGGACGATGTGCGGAAAACCTTCTGCGAATTCATGGATCGCGTGCCGTTTTACGGAATGATCGTGGCCTGCAATGACAATGAGGAGCTGCGGAGGTTGTTGCCGGAAGTCCAGCGCCGCATCCTGACCTACGGAACGCGTGAGGACTCCGACTTTCGGATTACGGATGTAAGCTACTTTCCGCAACCAGGACAGCGCGGTCCTAAGCAGTTTTCGGGTGCGCTATCGCAATAGCGATCTGGGCGAGTTTCACCTGCGCATTCCCGGTGAGCACAACATTAAGAACGCCACCGCCGCGATTGCCACCGGAATCGGGTTGGATGTACCGGTGGAAACCATTCGCGAAGCCCTGGAAAACTTTAATGGCGTAGACCGCCGCTTCCAGCGGATCGGCAGCGCTTGTGGTGTGACCGTAATCGACGATTACGGACATCATCCCACCGAGATTCGAGCCACCCTGGCAGCCGCGCGACAGTGCGGCTTCGGCAAAGTCCATGTGATTTTTCAGCCGCATCGCTACTCGCGGACGCAGCTATTGCTGGAGGACTTCGCAACCGCCTTCCGCGATGCCGATTCGCTTCTGCTGCTCGACATCTACGCCGCCAGCGAAGCCCCGATCCCGGGAGTCAGCAGCGAGCTGCTGGCCGCCCGTATCGCCGCAGCCAGTGGGCAGACGGCGCTCCACGTCTCCTCTTTCGCGGAAGCGATCGTGATTGCTGCAAATGTTGCCAAGCCCGGCGACATGATCCTCACTCTCGGCGCGGGAAACATTTGGCAGCTCGGTCCGCAAGTTCTGCAGGAATTGGAAAGCCGCACCGCCAAGACCGTAAGCTGATTGCTCCTGCTAGTGCAGTGAGTCGCATGTTCTTCACATAAGCCAGCACTTGGTATCAGGGCGCGGCTTCGGTGTGTGCGTGAGAACTGGGTCTTGTTAGCAGCAGTGGCGCGACGTGCCAAGAAAAAAGCCCCGAAGGGGCGGCACCCCGTACTGACGGCGTGGAATAAGGACCGGTGTGCCCAATGTGCCGTCCTGCTGGACTCGTCGCGCTAACAAAACCTGACCCAGGACTTACGTCCTGGGCTATGTTTGTATCGCCCTGCGGGCTTGTCATTGTAGGTTTTGGATCCTGCGTGCATGGTCATTGTGGGTTTTAGACCTCAGCCAGAAGGGCGTCACAATCGTAGCCCAGCGCGTGAGCCCTGGGTAAGCGTTGTAAATGAACCGGAGTCCCGTTAGGGACGGCGGAGGTTCTCAAACAGAACAGACTCTTGACGTCCCGGGCTCAATGCGCTGCCGCCGCTCCTCCACCCCACACAGCAGCCCGATGTCAATCGCAATCCTCGCCACTACCCGGCCATATTTCGCTGGCACTCTCTGCGGCTAGCAGCAGAAGTTTACTCTTCTGGTTCAAGTTTGCCACTGAATCCTATGCTGTCGATTGTCTGTCTCCGCAGCGCGAGAGAAAACGGTTATAGTGAGGCGACTGCCCGAAGTTGCGGCTGTTTTATCCAGTTTTCATGCCACGTAAGAGCTTAACTCTAACGCCGGAAGAAGAAGACGACGCAGTCGCGAGCGTGTCCCCGGTCCGTAAGCGCAGCCATGACGAGTCGCCTCTCGACGCGCGCATGCTCGACCTCGACGATGAGGCCGAGCCGCCATTTTTGCGGGGCCAGAAGCGCGTTCCGGTGCGTCGCGGCGCCCTTCCCCGCAGGGCCGCCAGCCGGCTCAAGATCGCGCTGGTGTCGATCGCGGTGGTTGGGTGTGCCGGTTTTAGTTGGATCGCGCTTCATCAATATGCCACGCGGTCATGGCGTTTTCGCATCGGTTCCAGCGATGACATCGTCATTTCCGGCACCAGGAATGTCAGCCGCTCACAGGTCATGGATGTGATGGCGGGCGACATCGATCGCAACATCTTTTTCATCCCTCTGGATGCGCAAAAAAAACAGCTTGAGGAGATTCCCTGGGTGCAATCGGCATCCATGATGCGCTTGCTGCCCCATGGGCTGAAGGTGATCATCCAGGAGCGTGTGCCCGTCGCCTTCGTCCAGATCAACTCGCGTATCCAGCTGATGGATGCCAACGGCGTGATCATGGAGCAACCTGCGAATTCTCAGGTGAGTTATTCCTTCCCCGTCATCATAGGCTTGACCGACGCGGAGCCGCTTTCGACCCGGGCGGCGCGCATGAAGCTGTACCTGCGACTGATTGGGGAGTTGGATGCAGGCGGCGCCCATTATTCGCGGGACCTCAGCGACATCGACCTGTCCGATCCAGACGACGTAAAGGCCACCGTCACCGATCCACACGGCGCAGTGCTGGTGCATCTTGGCTCGTCGAATTTTCTGGAGCGCTTCAAAATCTACGTGACGCATGTGCAGGAATGGAGGACGCAGTTCCAGAAATTGCAATCGGTGGATCTGCGTTACGAGCACCAGGTCATCGTGAACCCCGATGCGGTGACGCCGCCCAACATCGAGCGCGACACGGCCGCGGAAGCAAACCCTGTCGCAGCCAACAAGCCGGTTGCGACAGCCAAAAAGAAGCGCCGATAAACCATGGGAAGCCAGACAGAAAACCTGCTTACGGTGATCGATCTCGGTAGCGCCAAAACCTGCGTTATCGTTGCTGAAATGAACGACTACGCTCTGCGTTATCGCGGACACGGTATTTCCGATTCACGTGGCCTGCGCAAGGGCGTCATCGCCGATCTCGATAAGGCGGTCAACTCCATCAAGAAGGCGGTGGAAGAGGCCGAAAATCTGGCCCAGGCGCCGGTGGAGCATGCGGTGGTGGGAGTTGCGGGCTCGCACATCCGCGGTGTCAACAGCCATGGCGGTATTTCGCTGGGGTCGCGTTCGCGCGAGATCAGCCGTGAAGATGTGCGCCAGGCGGTGGAGAAGGCGCGCAGTATTGCCATGCCGGACGACCGCGAACCCCTGCACCTCCTTCCCCAGGAGTTCATCGTTGACGGCCAGGGCGGAGTGCACGATCCCGCCGGGCTGATGGGACGAAAGCTCGAAGTCCGCGCCCACGTGGTGACCGCGGGAACCACCGCCGCGCAGAACGTGGTGACGGCGGTGAATCGCGCCGGCATTCATGTGGACGACACCGTCTTCGAGGCGCTTGCCTGTGCGGATTCGGTGCTTCAAACCGACGAGCGCGAACTCGGTGTCTGCCTTTTGGACATCGGCGCGGGATCCAGCGACCTGATCGTTTACTTCGAAGGCGTCGTGATTCATACCGGAGTTATCCCCATTGGCGGCGATCATTTCACCAACGATGTGGGGGTTGGCTTCAGCACGCCGATTCCCGACGCTGAGGAGATGAAGAAGATGTTCGGCTGCGCCGTCGTGACCCGTATTCCGCTGGGCAATGAGATCGAGGTGCCGTCGGTGGGCGAGCGGCCTTCGCGCATGATGCAGCAACGCATGCTGGGCGAAATTCTCGAGCCGCGCGCCCGCGAACTGATGGAGCTTCTGCGCGATCACCTGCGCCAGGCCGGCATCTACGATCTGCTGGGCGCGGGCGTTGTGTTCACCGGAGGCGGATCGCGGCTCAACTCCCTGCTTGAAGTCGCCGACGACATTCTGCGCAGGCCGGTGCGCCTGGGATATCCCGTGCCCATCGCCAAGCTGCCGTCAAGCTTGCTGGAACCGGAATTCTCCACCGCCATCGGGATGGTGTTGTACGGACATCGGGCGCGCCAGGCACGCATGAATATCGATCGCGGACTGGGAGCGAAGCTCAAAGCTCTGTTCGCAAGGCAAAACGCATAGTGCTTGTTTCAAGCACAGGTTTGTAACGGGGCACGGTTTTACAGGTTGCGGGAAAAATCGCATTGTGAGCGTTTTGTATCAGGCACGACTTCAGTCGTGCCGTAGGATGCGACCTAAGATGACGGCTTTAGCCGCTGCAGGAAAACTCGAATGCTGATGGTTTTGAAGGGGCGCACCTTTAGGTGCGCCGTACAGGTTCCTTATTCTTGTCATCCCGAGCGAGCTTCAGCCCGCGAGGGATCTACTTTGCGGACTTTTGCAGCAGCCTCTGAAGCCGGTGCCCTGATACACAGCGAGGGAATAAGACACGCATAACCAATTTCAGACCTGACCAGCGCCGCGCAAGCGGCGCTCAGCGGAGCAGAAATGATCGAAGACTTCAGCAAGAGAGACGAACCCGAGCACGACATCCGCATCCACTTCAACGAAGAGCAGCTGAACAGCGCGAAGATCAGGGTCATTGGTGTCGGCGGCGGCGGCGGCAATGCCGTCAACCGCATGATCGAGTCGCACCTCGAGGGTGTCGAGTTCGTGGTCGCCAACACCGACCTGCAGGCGCTGAAGCTCTCCAATGCGTCGGTGAAGATCCAGCTGGGGGTCAAGCTGACCAACGGCCTGGGCGCGGGCGCCAATCCGGAAGTCGGCCGCCGAGCTGCGCTCGAAGACGCCGACAAAATCATCGAGGCCCTGGAAGGCGCGGACATGGTCTTCGTCACCACCGGTCTGGGCGGCGGCACGGGGACCGGAGCGGCCCCGATCATCGCCTCGCTGGCCAGCGAGATGGGCGCGCTCACCGTCGCGGTCGTCACCAAGCCCTTCGCCTTTGAAGGCAAGCGCCGCCAGAACCAGGCGGAGCGCGGCTTACAGGAGCTGATCGATTCGGTGGACACGACCGTCGTCATCCCCAACGAAAAGCTGCTCGCCGTTGCCAAAGACGCCGGCTTCTTCGAGTCGTTCCGCGTCGCCGACGACATTCTGCGCCAGGCGGTGCAAGGCATCTCCGACATCATCACCATTCCCGGCATCATCAACCGCGACTTCGCCGACGTGAAAACCATCATGGCGGGTATGGGCTATGCCGTGATGGGCACTGCGACCGCGCGGGGCGAAGGCCGGGCCACGCTGGCCGCACAGGCCGCGATCGCGTCGCCGCTTCTGGAAGCGGGCGCAATCGATGGCGCGCGCGGCATCCTCATCAACGTGACCGGCTCCAGTTCGCTGCGGCTGGCCGAGGTGAACGAAGCCTCCACCATCATTCAAAGTGCCGCTCACGAGGATGCCAACATCATCTTCGGAGCCGTGCTCGACGAAAAGATGAAAGACGAAGTCAAGATCACCGTGATCGCCACCGGCTTCAAAGATGTTTCGCGGCGGCGGGAGCATCCCAGTCCGGCAGCCGATGCGGTGCACAACGCCAGCGTGGCGGCGGCCAGCGTACACGCTACCTACGAAGTGCCGTCCGTACACGAACCGCAGAAGCCTTCACCGGCCCAGCCCGAGCCGGCAATCTCCGCCGACCCCGAGCCCTATGAACCCGCCGAGCGCCCGCATTCGGTCTCGTACCTCCCTGACGACCTGGAGGACATTTCTGAGATTGTTCGCCACGCCGAACCGAAGGAAGAAGTTCGCCCCAAGTTCAGCGCCGAACCCGAACCGATCGCTACCACTAGCAGCAGCGTGAACATCACCTACGATGCTGAAGATCTGGAGGTCCCGGCCTTCATGCGCAAGCGCGGGGGAAACTGACCTCCCAGTCGGGCTCCGCGCGACGCAAGGTGACGGCCCCGGCCTTTCAGGCTAGTGGGCGAGTTACGAGAACCTGAGTGTCCCGGGCACGACAGACCGAAGACGAATCGCTGCCTGGCGGAAGAGGGTTTGGGCCGGCTGTTACAACGTGGCATCCTTCATATCCGGCGATCCGCGCGTTCCTCGGATTGCGCCTTCATGTAGGAGCGCAAAATGGCGTTAATCCGGGTCTGGTAGCCGCTGCCCTTTTTCTTGAGCCATTCCACAACATCATGGTCAACCCGGATGGTCAGGCGGTCCTTGGGCTCCGGCATGGTTAGCTTCGCGGTCTTCCAGAACGATTTACCCAGCTTGGGAATATCGGAGTCGTCGATGTCCGCCTCTCGCATCCGGCGCAGGCGCTTAAAGTCGGTCTTGCCCTTGCTCCGCGCTTCTGAAGTGGTTTGCGTAGTCTTGCCTTTCATCGCGATGTGCCCTCCTGGCTGAAATCATCCGCCGCCGTTTGCCGCGCATCACATAGACCACTACGATTTCAATGTCTTCCATCAGGCCGATAGCGACTATGCGGTCTTCACCGTGACGCCTCTCAGGCTTCTCGAACACCGGCCCGTCAAAAATTCTTTTGGCATCCTGAAAATCGATGTGGTGCTTTGCGAGGTTTGCCTGTCTCTTGCTCTCGTCCCACTCGAAAAGCATCCTGGCTCCTTTAAGAGGCGGACGTTTTCGTATATGTACGATATGTACACATACTATCATAGGTTGTAAGGGCCGCTGGTGAGCTGGTGCCTCAGGTTTGCGTCCGTTCTATGGTCAAGTGGGAAATCGTGCTGAGCCGCGTAGTGGCGAGCCTGGTTTCGTAACAGCCCGAAAGGCTGGAACCCGGCTATCCCCCCGAGCCAAAGTGGTGCATGTGGTGCATGATAGCGCAGCTGAGATGACCGAGAACGAACCAAAATACCGCTTCGAGAATCCTCTTGATTCTTGGTGTCATGGGCACCATCATGTCACAACCCGGATGCTGAAGCGACCCTGTGGAAATCCAAACTGACCACTACCTAATCGACCTTGGATTTGGTTACGGCGGCCTTCACCCAGCTACAATGTTCCCCATGTCTGACGCGCTTCTACGCTACCGTTCTGAGTTTCCCATCCTCGACCGCTGCACCTACCTGATCAGCAATTCGCTGGGCGCGATGCCGCGCGGGGTGGAAGACGCACTGCATCACTACACCGATTTGTGGAGCATGCGCGGGGTTCGCGCCTGGGAGGACGAGTGGTGGATGCTGGCGGCCCAGGTGGGCGACGAGATTGGCGCGCTGATGAATGCGCCTCAAGGTTCGGTGGCGTGCCTGCAGAACGTGACCACATGCCAGGCGACGGTGGCGTCGTGTCTCGACTTCAGCGGGAAGCGCAACAAAGTCGTTTATACCGACCTGAATTTTCCTTCGGTCATGTATTTCTGGGAGGCGCAACGCTCGCGCGGCGCGCGCGTCGAGATGGTGCGCAACGACGACGGCATCCATGTCAATACCGAGCGCCTGCTTGATGCCATCGACGACGAGACGCTCATCGTGCCCATCTCGCACGTGATCTTTCGCAGCGCGTTCATTCAGGACGTCGAGGCCATTGTCGAGAAGGCGCACCGCGTCGGCGCGTGCGTGCTGCTGGATTCCTTTCAGGCGACCGGCACGTTGCCTTTCGACGTGCAGCGGCTCAACGTGGATTTCTGCACGGGTGGAGTCCTCAAGTGGCTGTGCGGCGGGCCGGGAACGGCGTACCTTTACGTGCGGCCGGACTTGGCGAAGAAACTGGAGCCGAGCTTCACGGGATGGATCGGTCACGAGAACCCGTTTGGTTTCGAAATTGGAGCGACGCGCTACTCGCCGACCATCTATCGCTTCACCCAGGGCACGCCGAACATTCCTGCGCTGCAGGCTGCGCGTCCCGGTGTGAAGATCATTGCCGAAGTTGGCGTGGACATGGTCCGCGAGAAATCGAGGCGCCAGACTGCGCTGCTTATCGAGATGGCCGACCAGCACGGATGGCGGGTCAACACGCCTCGCGATGGGGAGCGCCGCGGCGGTACGGTGTCGATTGATATGCCCAACGCGCAGCAGGTTTGCAATGAGCTGCTCAAACGCGACGTGCTGGTGGATTACCGTCCTCGGGCGGGCGTGCGCTTCTCGCCGCACTTCTACAACAGTGACGAGGAACTGACGAAAGCGATTGGCGTTGTCGAGGAGATCCTGAGCGAGATGAAATTGACAGTGTAACGTTCCAAGCACCTCGTTTTGAAATTATTGTTGACGGTTCGCCTTTTGTTCGCTGACAATGGTAATGGAGGAGCGCGAACCATGGCTCTCACTCGGCGTCAGAAACAGGTTTACGACTTCATCTCCGGCTTCGTCGACAAGAACGGCTATTCGCCTTCGTTCGAGGAGATTGCCGACGGCCTCGGCTTGAGCTCGTTGGCCACCGTGCATAAGCACATCACCAATCTCGAGCAGAAGGAATTGCTGCGGCGCGATTACAATCGCAGCCGCTCCATCGATCTGCTGAAGCCGCGCGGCCGCATGAAGCAGGCGTTCGCCGTCGCCGCCGCGGCCGCGGCCGAATCCAGCCTGAGTCTGCCGCTGATGGGACGTATTGCCGCTGGCCGGCCGCTGGAGGCGCTGGAAAATCCGGAGTCCATCTCGCTCTCCGACTTCACCCGCTCCAAAGACGTGTTCGTGTTGCAGGTGACCGGTGAAAGCATGCAGGACGAGCACATCGTGAACGGCGACTATGTGTTGGTGGAAAAGACCAGCACCGCGCGCGATGGCGAGATCGTAGTCGCGCTGGTCAACGGCAGCGACGCAACTCTGAAGCGCATCTACGTCGAAGGCAGCAAGGTCCGCCTCCAGCCATCGAACGCCGCCATGCAGCCGATTATGGTTCCCGCCGCCGCAGTGCAGGTGCAGGGAAGAGTGATTGGAGTGCTACGGAAATATTGAGGAGTACATAAGGTTTTCGGAAATCCTGTAATCCGCAGCGAGTACGGGTAGAGCGGCGCTAGACAGCGCGGACCGCTCCGCAGGTGCATGGCTTTCTTCATCGCTTCGGGATCGGGGTCGAGATGCGGACCCATGGGAGCGAATTCCAGTTCAGCGGCCTCGACGCGGGGGCGAGCAAGATGGTGAGTGGCAATGACGCATTGATGCCCGCGAGCTTGCAACTCGCAGGCGATTGCGAGGTAGGGATGAAGGTCGCCGAGCGATCGCCAGACGGCGAAAACGATTCGCGTTGCCATGCGTTTAAGTTAAGTGATTCACTGCGGCTGAGAAAGCAATGGCGCGGCCGCAGCCGCGCCTTGCAAAATCCGAACGGTGGGACTACAAATTCTTGTCGAGCGCCTTCTCGATCACGTCGCGTGAAACGTAACCTACGATCTGCTCGCGCACCTGCCCACCTTTAAAAACCAGCAGCGTAGGAATGCCGCGCACTCCGTAGCGCTGCGGGGTGGCGGCGTTCTTGTCAACGTCCATCTTGCCGACTTTCACCCGGCCGTTATAGCTTTGCGCCAATTCATCCACGATGGGCGCCAGCGCCCGGCAGGGGCCACACCAGGTTGCCCAGAAATCCACGATGACCGGCTGCTCCGACTTCAACACCAGTTGATCAAAATTCGCATCGGTCACTTCTACAATTGCTTCACTTGCCATTCTTCCTCCTGAGGGGTCTCCGGCCGAGTTCGCCCCGGTCATCCGTGGCGCGCAGGGTCGTACTTCATCGTATCATCCCCGCTGTGGATTAGATGCGCGAGCCCCTGGCAGGACGCATATGCGGCAAAGGGGCTGTTTTCGCGGGTTGGACGCGGATTCCCAGATTGCGGAACGAAGCCGAGATCCGCCACAAAAATCAAGAGCGCTCTGCGAATTTCGCAGAGCGCCCGGAAGGCAGCCCTCCCCCAGAACTGCCTGACTGCGAAATGATTGTGCCGCGATTTCGAGTTTTTGTAAATAGTCCTTCGGTAACAAATTGGTAACCTAGGGTAACCACTATCAGGCTAGTATAAGAACCCATTGATTTGTAGCTTTCCCAATATAGTAATGCGATGCGCCCCGCTACCAGCGACGCGCCCAGTGTAGCTTGGCCGGCAGATGGAACTACCGAACTACACTCGCCAACAATTCCGCAGGATGAAATACCTCGCGCCCCATGCCAGCGAGCAACTGTTCATGGCATGAGGTGCCGCTTGCCACCAGGGTGCGCGGACCGCTTTCCTGTTCCGCGCGCCGGACCTGCGCAAACAAGTCTTCGCCGACGGCCATGCTCAGCTCGTAATATTCGCGCTTGTATCCGAAGCTGCCGGCCATGCCGCAGCACTCCACCGACGAGGTGACAACATCGAAGCCCGCCGCACGCAGTACCTCGATTGTCTGGGTTGCGGAATTGCATGTCCGCTGCTGGCAATGCGAGTGGTAGAACAGTCGCGTGCCCTGCGGGCACCGGCTGGCGGGAAATATTCGCGCCAGATCAAGCTGTTGCTCCTGCGCCACCAGCCATAGATACTCCAGCGCCTCAAAGCTGTTCTGCGCTAGCAATGGCTGAGTGCCGTCGCCGTCGAGCAGATGCTTGAAGTCGAAGCGCAGCATGGCCAGCACGCTGGGTTCGAGGACCACGATCTTCCTTCCTTCGTCCACGTAGCGCCGCAGCATCGGCGCAATCGCGCGCGCCTGCTTGGTCGCGGTCTCCATCATGCCCTGCGACATGGCGGCGCGCCCATCGGGCATCGCAGGACTCAGCACCACATCGAGACCGATGGCCCGCAAGACGCGAATCGCGGCCATACCCCGTTCGGGCGAGCCGTAGTTGGTGAAGATGTCGGCCAGCATCACCACGCGGGGCTGAAGGGTGCTTTGTTTTACGTTCTTCTCCTCGTGGTAGAGCTGCTCCCATGTCCTCTTGGGAAAGGCGGGGAGCTCACGTCGCCGATCGACGCCAAAGATGCTTTGCATCGCGCCGCGCGCGCCCGGCATGTGCAGTGAGGCGTTGGCAAGAGAAGCGAATCGCGTGCCCCACTTCCCGAAGGTGTCGTAGTTCCCGAAGAACTGTTTCTGCAGCGGCGCCACGGAATCCCCAGGCGCGCTGCCGGTTACTTCGCCGAAAAGAAACTTAGCCGGCGAAGAGCCTTGCGCCTGGTTCATACGCTGCCGCAAGCTTTCGTTCAGCCACGGAATGTCGATTCGGACCGGGCAGTTGGGCACGCAGCGCGAGCACGCGGTGCACAACTCGCTGAAGCGCGCGTTCATCAGTGTGCCGGTGCCCGCTTCCCACGAGCCTCCGATGCCGCCGGAGTAGGTTTCACCACCGAAAGCATGACCGCCGACGGTTTCGAAATTGGCGCATGAGTTCAGGCACGCGCTACAGCGGATGCAGTACAGCGCCTCGCGCAGCACCGGGTCCTCGCGCATCCGGCTGCGACCGTTATCGATGAGCACCATGTGGAACTCGCGCGGCTTGGCAGTCTTACCCGGGGCCACGAAGGGCAGCGCTTTCAATGGAGGATGCAGAATGCTGACGTAGGAGGTCAGGGGCTGGCCCGTCCCGCTGCGAGGCAGCAGTTCGATGAAGGTGGCGAAATCGGTGCGCGAAGGCACGACTTTCTCGATGCCGGCGATGGCGATGTGCACGGGCGGCAGCGTGGTGGTCATGCGGATGTTGCCTTCGCTCTCCACCAGCATGATGGAGCCGCTATCGGCGGCGATGAGGTTGGCACCGGAGATGCCGGCATCGGCGGCGATAAACTGCTGACGCAGGATCTCCCGCGCAAACTTGGTCAGCTCCTCGCCGGTATCCAGAGGCAGGTCGGTGTTGAATTTGCGTTTGAACAGCGCGGTGATGCGCTCCCGCGAATAATGCAGAGCCGGCGCGACGATGTGCGAAGGCTGTTCGTCGGCCACCTGCAGGATGAACTCCGCCAGGTCGCTCTCCGCCACCGTGATGCCCACGGCCTCCAGCGCGTGGTTCAGCTTGATCTCTTCCGAAGTGATGCTCTTGCCCTTCACCACCAGTTTCACTTCGTGGCGCACCAGCACGTCGCGAATGTACTGGTTGGCGTCCGCCGCGGTCTTGGCCAGATAAAAATGTCCGCCGTTGGCACGGACGCTGGCTTCGAGCTGGGTCAACAACGCCGGCGAGTTCGCGATGGCCTGCTCTTTGATCTGGCGCGCCCGGTCCTTCAACTGGTCGTAGTCCGCGAGCCGTCCGATGGCGGCATAACGGTTGCGATTGAAGGTCTGGGTGTTATGGCGGATGGCGGTGCTCTGCACGCCCAGGGTCATGCGGATGGCATCGAGCAGGTGTTTCTTGTCGCTCTTGTTGGCCACCTGGCGCGGGGTGATGTCGGCAGGATTCACGGATGTGGCCATGCTCACCTCAACACGATGATGTGCAGCTTGTGGGGGCCGTGGACGCCGCGCACCAGTGGTCCCATGTCGGCGGTGGCGCTGGGACCGGTGACAAAGACGAAGTCGCGCGTCAGCCCTTTGCCCTCGAGCACGTCGCTGCGGAACAGATCGCGGGGCTGCGGGACAATCGTCTCCGCCGGCACGACGGCGATCTGCAGTGGCGCCAGCAGGCTTACCATGCCGGTGCGCTCATGGCTGACGTTGATGCAAACCGACCCCGTGCTGGCCACGGCGGCGAACGCTTCCGTTACACCCGCGGGGGAGTTGACCATCTGGTCGGGAGAGGCGTCGGGTACTACTCGCGGATCGCTTGCGAAATCGGCAAACAAGGTGGCGGGCAGATCGTGGGGAGGAGAATAGAGAATTCGCGTGGCATCGCCGGCGGCGCGCAGGATGGCATCGCGCAAAACCGCGGGAGTGCGGTCAATGACTTCAACCGTAGCGACTGCGGCGGTCGCCGAAGTTTTGAACTGATCGAGCAGCGAAATCTGTTCCGTCACTTGCGCCATTGCAACCATGGCAGCTTATACCTTCCGGGCGCTAAAAGCACGATTGTTGGTCAGGTCGGTGTGGCCAAGCGTATGGCCGAATGTGCCAGCCGAATGTATTAACCATCTAGTAATATCTATCCTCGAAGAGCGACTCTTCCCAATTCGCAACAGTCTATTATCTAGTTGGTTACATACCCCTCCCCCATGCCCTTTGCAAGATATTTAAAGCAAAGGGGCGCCAAGAAAAAATCCCCGCAAATTCTTCCATCTAAAGGAGTTAGATATCAAATTCTTCCATCCAAAGGACTTACGGGCGAAAATTGTCCCATTCTCGACATGCGCAAGAAGGTGGCATTAACCAGTCGGTAACGGTCAGTGTTCTCGTTCTGGCCACTGCCAAGCGACGGTATTTCAAAGATCATTGGATCTACGGGGCCCGTTTCCACCCGCCAGCGAATGGAAGACACACTAACCCTCACATAGATAGTGTACGGATTTGCCCGTGGTTGTCAGTGACCGCCGTCACACTCTGGTGACCAGGGCTCGGGCCCATTCGCGAGAGTCTGAAGGGGCAGCCGGTTGGGAGAAACGAAGGGAACCGGTCGGGCAATCGACAGACTCCATTTCTTAGTTGCGACATAGTCTCTTAGCCCCTGAAAGAGCGGGTTTTGCCGGGGAGTGTTAAAAGCTCCGTGTCGCACCGGTGCCGCCGCTGGGCGGATTTGTTAGATCGATCTACTCAATGCCATCCGGCAAACACCAGCGTCGACAATGACCACCTCATCGGGGTCAACGTGCCACGGCCGGTGGCAGACTCCTTTAACCAGAGCCCAGATTGTCTGAGATCGATCAGTCAGATCACATGAGTTGGCAATATTTCGGACCAGGTCCGATCTCGTCGCGGCCATACAAGCTGCAAGTGTACCCAGGCTGCGCGGCCCGGCAATCACGGTCACGATACGATTCGGGTAGCGCGGATGTGGGCCGCGCATCAGCAAACCGTAATCCACGTATGGTTCAGATTCGAAGCAGCCCTTTGACATGACAGGGAAGGGTCGTTCGCCCTTCGAGGTCCCAACGATCCCGAAATGATCTTGCGCTCGCTGCCACCCCCAACGTGGTACGCGGTCACACTGTAAATCGTCGAGAAATGTCTGACTATATTGGTTGACCTTTGGTGATCCGACCACGTAGAGGTTCGCATTCCACGTGTGCGGATCAGCAGGGGGCAAAGATGCATTCACGAGTTCCGGAACCAAACCTTCACCAAACACCGAAGCGATCGCTGTTGAAATCCATAGGACGGCACGGTAGTCGCCATAAGTGGCCGGCTGTTGCCGCTCTGTGGGTGGAACCGCATCAGGCCACTTCGGGTTAAGTAGAATAAACGTAGGTTTAGGATCCGCAGGCAGCATAAGCGGGAGTGGATCAGCATACTTAGCGATTTGCTGTCGCAGTGCTTCCTGCAAGGCCAGAAGACCGCTCCTGTCGTTCTTATACTGGATGACCTCGAATCCGCGAAGATCTGTCGGAACCTGGCTACCCTCCCGAACAAGTAACACCAAAGGCTTGTTGCAGGCTACTGCATACCCCACCTCAATGTGAACGTTGGGATTTTCATCTGAGATGTCGGCGATGACTAACGCCGCCCCTTCGATCAGAGACTGAACTTTCTGCCAAAGATTTATCCCACGCTCCGGTACCTCGTCGTCGGCTCGGATGCACTCGAAGCCAGTGTCAGCGACAAGGCGACGAGTCCATTCATAGAACGTAAAATTCTGGAACGTCATCGCGACAAAACAGTACCGTCTACCTCTTGCCGCAGTCACTCTGCTTGTGTTCATTTGCTTTCCGATTCTACCTCCAACTGTCACAATTCGAGGAAGGCATGACCTGCTAGGTAATCCATCGCCATCTCGAATTCCTTCGGGCCTTCCGCTTGTATTTGGTGAAGGCTGGGAGCGAGATTCGGATGGAACGTCGCCGCATAACCTTCTTGAGAAGACCAACCTGTGCTGCCCCTGAAGGGGCTTGGGGAATGCAATCAACGCCTACCCAGGGCTTACGCCCGCGGTTAACACAAAGCCGCCGCTACGCGGCTGCTTGGATTGCCTTTGCCTGACTTTGTCCCACTGCAACACAAGCTGGAGGTCGAAACGAGATGCGGACAATAACGCGGCCCTTTAAAAGCGCCGCTCAACCCGTGCGTGTGGATTCAACAACCCGGGAAGCCGCGCAATATGTAGGAGGGAGGCAAGGCAGAGGTGTTAGAGATGGGAGTTTAGCCCTTGACGGCACTAAATTTGGAGGGCGCCCTTGCTCACAGCCATCCCTTGGCGCGGGCGATGCGGGCGGCTTCGGTGCGGTTGGAGGCGCCCAGTTTGCTGATTGCTTCCGAGAGATAATTTCGCACCGTCCCTTCCGACAAGCTCAGTTCGATCGCGATGTCGGAGCTGGCCATGCCTTCACCCGCAAGACGCAGCACCTGGCGCTCGCGCTCGGTGAGCGGATCGGGTTCGTCGGTCCAAGCTTCGGCGGCGAGTTGCGGATCAATCACACGCAACCCACGATGGACGCGGCGTACCGCTTCGGCAAGTTGTTCCGCAGGCATGTCTTTCAGCAGGTATCCTGACGCTCCCGCATCGAGGGCACGGCGCAAGTATCCAGCGCGCGCGAAGGTGGTAAGAATGATGACGCGCACCGGAACGGCGCGCCGTTTCAGTTCGGCCGCGACTTCCAGACCGGTGAGCCTGGGCATCTCGATATCGGTGATGAAGACATCGGGCCGCGCCTGTTGAACCGTGCGCAGAGCTTCGTCGCCGTTGTGGGCGCGGGCGACGACCTCGATGTCATCTTCCATCTCGAGCAAGGCGGCGAGTGCGCCCAGCACCATGGCCTGGTCTTCTGCGATGACGACGCGGATTTTGTCGCGCTTGGTGTGCGGCACGCTCTCAGTTTCGCAGAGCGGAGGCGGCTGGGGCGAGAGGCAAATGAATGACCAGGCGGGTTCCGGCTTCGGTGCGGCGCTGCAGCGAGCCGCCGACGGCCTCCAGCCGTTCGCGCATACCGCGCAGGCCGTTGCCCTCGGGAGCGTCCGCGCCGCGCCCGTTGTCGGCGATTTCCAGTGTGCAGGTCTGCCGGTCGCGGGCCAGGCGGACGCTGCAACGCTGCGCCTGGGCATGGCGGACCACGTTGGTCACAGCCTCGCGGAGCGAGAGAGCCAGCACCGATTCCTGCGCCGGACTGAGCGGAACTTCGCAAGCGTCACACTCCACCGTGATGCCGGCAGTCTCCAGGGTCCGCCGCGCCCGGATGAGTTCAGCGGCCAGGCCCTGACCGCGGTAACCGCTGATGGCTTCGCGCACGTCGCCGAGGGCGGCACGCGAAGTCTGCTCCACGTCCTGCATCTCCTGTTTGGCGCGCTGCGGATCGCGGTCCACCAGCTTGCGCGCCAACTCAGCTTTGAGCGTGATCAGCGACAGAGTGTGGCCCAGCAGATCGTGCAGGTCGCGCGCGATGCGTTCCCGTTCTGCCACTTTGGCCAGGTGCTCGATCTCGTCATTGGCTACTCGCAGCTTCTCCGCGGCGCAATGGCTAAGCGCCCCATAATGGTTGCCGAATCCCACCAGAATGATCAGCAGCAGCATGGAGCCCCAGAAGGGTATGGGCAGACTCAGACGATAGACGTAGACGCCGAGGACGGCGAGATCGAGGCCAATCAGCACGAACACTCGACGAAGATTGGTATGGAAACCACCGGCTGCCGCTGCGTAAATCAGGAGTCCAACTGCGCCCTGGTTGAACGGGATAAAGACTGCAGCCATGGCGATCATGGCCAAGATGCTCAGCAGCTTGTAGGGTTCGGGACGCGAGAACGCCTGCAGGTAGAGCAGAATGAAGACAATTCCGGCGAGCGTGGTCGCCACCCATCCCAAGGGGCCGTAGTGCTTCCACAGCGGGTCCACGAAGAACCAGACCGTGAACGGCAGCCAGATGAGCGGCATCCAGCGATGTTCATCATCGTTGGGATAAAGCTTCCACCAGATTGCTTTCAGGGCGGTCATGGCCACGGTCAACGTCCTTCCCTATTGTCGTCTGGAGCTGGCTTTCGGCACAACGGTATACCAGATCACCGCCACCGCCGTGATGGTTAATCCCAGCAGTGTCGTGTGACCGCTCAGCGTCAGTCCGAGAAACACCGCCATGGTGACGGCCCACAGAATCCATTGCAGCGTTATGTTGTGCATGTTGTACTCCTGCTGGCTGGCAGCCGTCAGCTATCAGCCGTCGGCCAAAACCCGTCATTTGGCCATTACCTTGTTACTTAGCTATCCACTATCCACAAACCACTATCCACCACTATCCACTACCTTCACCCGTAGGTTTTCCCCTCGTCCCGCCAGTAACCCCATGCCGCCAGACCCAGGCAGAGCAGCGTGAACGCGATCAGCGCTTCGATGTGTCCCCAGGCCGGAGTTGGATTGACCACTCCCACCGCATTCAGGGCCAACTGACTGAGGTGATACGGCGGCAGCAGCCTGGCAAACACGCGCAGCCCATGCGGCAACAGGAACAGGGGGATCCATAGTCCGGAGCAGAACGACATGGGCAGGTAAATCAGGTTGACCAGGCCGGGTGCGGAGTTCGGCTTGGCAAAGTAACCGATGGCCATGCCCATTGAGCTGAACGGGATCGAACCCGCAACCAGAATGGCGACGAGTTTAGCCGCGGTTGCGATGGGCATGCGCACCCCGCCGAAGGTGAATCCAATGGCGAGCAGCAGCAACATGATGACCGTGCTGAATACCATCGCCGAGCATAGTTTTCCGAGGAAGTAGGCGGACACCGGCATGGGCGAAGCGCGCTTCACTTGCAGCCAGCCCTGGCCGCGCTCGATCGCGAGGCTCACGCCGAATCCGAACAGAGCCACCGCAATCACGCCGAAACAGCCCATGGTCGCGAGCATATAAGTTGCCGTCTCGTTCCGGTTTGCGGGATTTCCCGATCCCAGGACGATCCCGAACAGAACGTAAAACATCACCGGAAACGCGACCGTCGAGATCGCATACACCGGGATGCGGATGTTCTTCAGCAGTTCGTACTTCGCCTCTTTGGCGTAGAGCGCGATGGTCCTCCCCAGCGAGCGTTGCGGCGCAACGGCAACCGTGGGGAATGTAGTGGCAGCCATGTCAGTTCCTCCCTTTCGCATCGGCGTTTCCGTTCTGCGTGAGGGCCAGAAACGCGTCTTCCAGACCGGCGTTGGTGACCTCGAGGTCGCCGAGCCAGGAGTCGCGCTGCAAGAGCTCACGCACCACCGGCTCGGCGGCGTTTACCTGGATCTCGAAGGCGTTGCGGTCGGCCTTCACGCTCAGGATGCCAGGAATCTGCCGCACCTCTTCCAGCGAAAGCCGGCTGGTGCAGCGAATCTGTTTGCCCATGGCGCGCGCCTTGATCTCCGCGGGCGTGCCTTCAGCCACGATCGCGCCCTTGTCCAGCACCAGAATCCGGTCGGCCAGGGCGTCGGCCTCGTTCAGATAGTGGGTGGTGAGCAGCACGGTTTTGCCGCGCGCGATCAGGGTCCGGATCTGCGACCACATCAAGCGCCGCGCCTCCACGTCGAGGCCGACGGTGGGCTCGTCAAGGAACAAAAGATCAGGATTGCCGCAGATGGCAATGCCAAACAAGACGCGCTGCTTCTGCCCGCCCGAGAGCTCGCCAAAGGGGCGATGCTTGATGTCCTCGATGCCGGCGATCTGGAATATTTCCTGCGGCGGCAATGGAGCGGGATAGTAGGACGAGAACAGGTCGATGTGCTCGCGCACCCGCAGCGTCTCCGGCACGCGTCCCACCTGCAGCATCGCGCCCAGACGAGGCTGCACCCGGCCCTGATGCGGATCGGCGCCAAATACGGAGACGCTGCCCGAGTCAGGCCGCGCCAGGCCGAGCAGCATCCGCACCAGCGTTGTCTTACCCGCTCCATTGGGGCCGAGGAGCGCCAGCAGCTCGCCAGCATGCAACTGCAGGTTGAGGTTGTGCAGAGCGACGATCGCTCCGTAGCTTTTCGTAAGATTGCGGACCGTGGCAACGCTGAGCGGCTGCGGAACTGGAGCGCTGCGTGGCATTTCGGCTAAGGCGGTTGACATCCTTCACTCCTATGCTCCCGGTTTCTTCGAGCACGGTAGCCATCATCGGTCATGTCACAACCGCGCAGTAGTGTGGATTGTCAGGCTGGTGGAATGACAAATGTCATGGCAGCCGTTATTGGCCTTAGGGTGCTAATTCGCCTTGGGACCGTAACTGTCGCTTCACAGTGCCATTTAACCTAAGCGCTTAGGATTCTGATAGTATCTACTCACGGTGCCGACCATTCTGAGATCGCTCGGATTCAGGGTCGTGGTGTATCCGAATGATCACCGTCCGGCCCATGTGCATGTCATTGGACATGGCTGTGAGGCCATATTCCATCTGAATTGCCCGAAGGGACCGGTGACACTACGGGAGAACTACTGGCTTGGCCGCCGGGATATCGCACGCATCAAAGCAATGTTGGCTGCCAGGGTGGCGCAATTGTGCAGAGAATAGGAGAAGATCCATGGCGAGACGTGATGAATTCGCATTAGCCAACCAGCGGGCGAAGAGAAAGCGCGAGCGTATTCCCTCGGCGATCACCGCGCATTACGATCGCGGCAAGGGGCGGATCGTGATTGGCCTCAATACACAAATGGATGTGGCCTTTCCTCCGAATGCGGTGCAAGGCCTGGAAAACGCCAAGCCTTCTCAACTGGAGCCCATCGAAATCACGCCATCCGGCTTCGGCCTCCACTTTCCGAAGCTGAACGTAGACCTCTACTTGCCGGCCTTGCTGGGGGGATTCTTCGGTTCTAAGCGCTGGATGGCTGCGCGGCTAGGCGCACTGGGTGGTGGGTCCACCAGTCCGGCCAAAGTTGCCGCCTCCCGAAGGAACGGAAGATTGGGAGGGCGGCCGCAGAGGACCGTCGCAGGAGCAAGGAAGTGACCGGCCCGAGCAACTGCCAGCAGTCTCAATGACCTCGTATCCTCCTTGTTTTCCATGACTAACCCGCTAGTCCGGGTTCGTGACTCCGATCACAGCTTCAGGTGACTGCTATCACGGCCCGGATGCCCATGAAAGCGGGACACTAGCTTGTAAGAGTGAGGAGTCCGTCCGAGCCAGTTGCACCCTGCCTTTTGCAACCGCCGGGGGAGACAGAGGTGAGCCATGTTACTCGCATACCGCTTGGTCAAACTGATTGAGAACCATTCCGACGGGCTGGCCCGCAGCCTGCACAACCGCTACCGCAATTGCAACAAGTGCTCGGCGTACTCCGGCGTTCCGGAGAGTGAGCTGATCGAGAAGGTGTACGAGGTGTATCGGCACCTGGGCGAGTGGCTGCTGGGTAAGACCGAGGCCGAAGTCGAGCGCCGCTATCTGGAAATCGGCGCGCAACGGGCAGCGCAGGGAGTCCCGGTCAGTCAGGTGGTTTGGATGATCTGCCTGGTGCGCGAAAACCTGTGGGACTACATGCAAAAGCATGCCGAATTGGAGCACCCGGCCGAGATCTTTGGCGAGCTCGAACTGCTGGAGATGCTCGACAAGTTCTTTAATCTGGCCATTTACTACGCAGCTCTGGGACATGAACGCGCCACCGCCGGCCTCACCGTGAAGGTTGAAACCGTAACTGCATAACGAGAGATAGGCCCATGTCCTGGATCGACCAATACCGGAGCAAACTGAAGACCGCACACGAAGCTGTGGCCTCCGTGGAATCGGGAATGCGGGTGTATATCCACCCTGGATGCGCCGAACCGGAGGCCCTGGTGGAAGCCTTGATGGTGCGCGCTCCTTTCGTGAAGGACGTGGAAGTGATGCACCTGCTTACCCACGGCACCTCACCGTATTGCGCGCCGGAGATGGCGGAGCATTTCCGCCACAACGCGCTGTTCGTCGGCGGCAACGTGCGCGAGGCGGTGAATGACGGCCGCGCCGACTATACCCCCATTTTTCTGAGCGAAGTCGAGGCCCTGTTCGAAACCGGCGAAGTGCCGATCGACGTCGCCTTCATCCAGGTTTCGCCCCCCGACCCGCATGGTTATTGCAGCTTCGGCGTAGGGGTGGAATGCACCCTTACCGCCGCCAAGTATGCCCATCACGTGGTGGCGCAGGTGAACGCGCAGATGCCGCGCACCTATGGCGACAGCTTCATCCACGTGAGCGAGATTGACACCATCGTGGAGCTCTCACGCCCGCTGTGCGAGTTGAAGAAGCAGCCCAGCAGCGAGTTATTTGACGGCATTGGGGCGCATGTAGCCTCGCTGATCGAAGATGGCTCTGTCCTACAATGTGGGATCGGAGGCATTCCCGACGCGGTGCTGCCGAACCTGATGGACCGCAAGGACCTCGGGGTCCACACCGAGCTGATCTCCGACAATGTGATCCCGCTGATCGAGGCGGGCGTCATCACCGGTCAGCGCAAGAACGTCAAGCCGCGCAAAATCATTCTCGGTTTTGTGCTCGGTACAAAGACCCTGTTCGATTTCATCGATGAAAATCCCATCTTCGAGTTTCATCCCTCGGCCTACACCAACGACATCGTCCGCATCGGGCAGAACGACCGGATGGTGGCCATCAATTCGGCCATCGAGGTTGATCTGACCGGACAGGTTTGTGCCGAGTCGATCGGTCCGCAATTTTATAGCGGCTTCGGAGGGCAGCTCGATTTCATCCGCGGCGCGGCGCGTTCCAAGTGGGGCAAGCCGATCATCGCGTTGCCATCGACGGCGAAAAGCGAAACCGTGTCGCGCATTGTGCCGCGGCTGGCGAGTGGGGCCGGGGTGCTGACGACGCGGGCCGACGTGCACTACGTGGTCACCGAATACGGCGTCGCGTATCTGCACGGACGCACCATCCGCCAACGGGCCGATGCGCTTATCCAGATTGCCCATCCTAAATTTCGCAATGAGCTGTACGAGTACTGCGAGCGCCAGCGCTGGTTCCAGCGCAATGCCCAAGCAGTCGAGGTGTGAGGGTAAGGAGAGTAAGAATGACATCCCAACCGCGCGGTAACGTAATCATCGATCCTGAAGAATGCAAGGGCTGCGGCTTGTGCGTCGAGTCGTGTCCTCCCGAGTGCCTGTTCCTGGCGCCGGACTTGAGCAAGTATGGCGTTCATCCCGCGCAATACACCGGGCAGGACTGCACCGGATGCGGGGCGTGCTTCTACTGCTGCCCGGAGCCTGGAGCCATCATCGTTTACCGGCTGATCCCCCCGGCAAAGGCAGTGAGCGGGGCGGTGGTACAGAAGCAGGAGGTGGCCCATGAGGCAACTCTGTAAGGGAAACGTCGCCGTGGTCAAAGGCGCAGTGCTGGCGGGCTGCAAAGCCTATTATGGATACCCGATTACTCCGGCCAGCGAGATCGCCGAATATGCCTCGCGCCTCATACCCGAAGTGGGAGGCACTTTCTTGCAAGCGGAGAGCGAGGTATCGGCCATCAACATGGTCTACGGCGCGGCCTCGGCGGGAATTCGCGTGATGAGCGCTTCGTCCGGCCCGGGCATGAGCCTGATGCAGGAAGGCATGTCCTACATTGCCGGCGCGGAATTGCCGTGCGTGATTGTTGACGTGGTGCGCGGCGGTCCCGGACTGGGCAACATCGCGCCCGAGCAGAGCGACTACTTCTGCATCGTGAAGGGTGGTGGCCACGGCTGCTATCGCAATATTGTATTTGCGCCTTCCTCGGTGCAGGAGATGTTCGACCTCACGGTGCTCGCCTTTGAGCTTGCCGACCGCTATCGCAATCCTGTGGTCATTATGACGGACGGTTATGTCGGCCAGATGATGGAGCCGCTGGATATCCAGTTACGCAACATCGAACCACCGGCAAAAGACTGGGCGGTCCAGGGCACGGCGGAGTCGCGCAAGAACCTGGTTTCTTCCATCTTCCTGGAACCTGACGTTCTGGAAGCCCATGTTCAGAAGCTCGAAGCCAAGTATCAGCTGGCGCAGGAACTTGAGACCCGTTGCGAGAACTATCTGACAGAAGACGCTGACGTGCTGCTGGTTGGGTTCGGCATTGTGTCGCGTGTCCTGCGTTCCACGGTAGACCAGCTTCGCGCCCAAGGCCTGAAGGCCGGCCTGTTCCGTCCTATCACGCTGTGGCCGTTCCCGGCGCGCGAGTTACGCGAGACGGCACAGCACGTGAAGTCGGTGATGGTGGTTGAACTTAATACCGGCATGATGCTGGAAGACGTGAAGTTGACGCTCAACGGCGCGCTGCCAGTCGAGTTCTACGGACGCGCCGGAGGCAACGTGCCCATGGCGGAAGAAGTTACCGCGCAGGTTTTTTCGCGCATTTCGACCCTGGTGTAGGCGAATGAGGAGGAAATCGTGAACGGTTACGAAGTCATCCATGAGAAGTCGCCGGCCTTCTACGACCGGTACGAACGCAAGGGCGAACTGCAGCAGCAGACGCACTATTGCCCGGGCTGCGGACACGGCGTGGTGCATAAGCTGATCGCCGAAGCGCTCACCGAACTTGGCCTGCAGGACCGCGCCATCCTGGTGAGCCCGGTTGGCTGCTCGGTCTTCGCCTACTACTATTTCGACGTGGGCAACGTTCAAGTCGCGCACGGGCGGGCTCCCGCGGCGGCCACTGCACTCAAGCGCGCGCATCCCGAGTCCATCGTCATGTCGTATCAAGGCGATGGCGACCTTGCCGCCATCGGCACGGCGGAGATCATCCATGCCGCCAACCGGGGCGAGAACATTTGTGTGTTCTTCGTCAATAACTCCATCTATGGCATGACGGGTGGACAGATGGCGCCCACGACACTCGTAGGCCAGGTGAGCACGACGTCTCCCTGGGGACGCCGCCCCAGCAATGAAGGTCTGCCGCTGCATGTGGCCGAGCTTCTGGCTGCGCTCGAGACACCGACCTACATCGAGCGGGTCGCGCTCAACGATATGAAGAACATCATGAAGGCGAAGAAGGCGGTGAAGAAGGCGCTGGAGATCCAGAAGAACGGCGGCGGCTTCTCGCTGGTCGAAATTCTCTCGCCGTGCCCGACCATCCTGAAGATGGATCCGGTGGTTACGCGCAAGTGGGTCGGGGAAACGTTGATGAAGACCTTTCCTCTTGGCGTCTTTCGCGATCGCAAGCCAGACCTGCCGCCGAGTGCGAAGGTCCCGCACATGACGCTCGCCGAAGCGCTCGAAGTTGAGGAGGACGGCCCGGAAGCTCCGGAGGCGCGTCGCCATCATCACACTCGCGACCTTAGAGTAAAGATTGCCGGCTTCGGGGGCCAGGGAATACTTCTGATGGGGCAATTGCTTGCCGAGATGGGCCTGCGCGAGCACATGGAAGTGTGCTGGCTGCCCTCGTACGGTCCCGAGATGCGCAGCGGTAGCGCGCATTGCCACGTCACGCTCTCGCACGACCGCATCGGCACGCCTCTGATTTCGCAGCCTGAAGTGCTGATCGCGATGAATGAGCCCTCGCTGCGCAAGTTCGCTCCCAGCGTGGCCTCCGGTGGGTTAGTCCTCTATAACCATCACCAGCTGCCAGAGGACTTTCCCATCAGCCAGGCGCGCGTGGTGTGCGTGCCGGCGTCGGAGATCGCGGACAAGATTGGTTCGGCGAAGGTTGCCAACGTAGTCATGCTGGGCGCGCTGTTGGAGGAAACCGAATGCCTGCCAGCCGAATCGGCGCTCGCAGTTTTGGAAGAGACTGTCAAGAATCCGAAGCTGCTGGCACTGGACAGGCTGGCCATCGCCGCAGGACGCGACTACGTGGATACGGAAATCGAAGTCGGCGCCGTCTCACAACCGGACGGGTATTCGTACTAAAGGTTCGCTGGCAGAACCTCAGGACCCAGAGCCAATCTGTGGTGGGTAGGATCTGGGTAGCATGGCCAAAGAAAACGCGATGGTTCGGCGTCCGGTGGAAAGCCGGATACTTTTTATCCGAAGCCGGAAGGTCCTCCTGGATAACGATCTGGCCGAACTCTACCGGGTGACGGTCAAACGCCTGAACGAGCAGGTCAAGCGCAATGCCGAGCGCTTCCCCGAAGGTTTTATGTTTCGCCTGACGCCTGCGGAGGATAAAGTTTTGAGGTCGCAAACTGCGACCTCAAACGGCGGACGCGGCGGGCGGCGCTACTCACCCTTCGTTTTCACCGAACACGGCGCCATCATGGCTGCCAGTGTTCTCAATTCGCCACGAGCCGTGGAGATGAGCGTCTTTGTGGTGCGCGCGTTCGTGCGACTCAACGAGATGTTGGCTTCGAACCGGGAGCTTGCAGCGAAAGTGATGGAGCTCGATCGCCGATTGAATACCCAGGACGCAAGCATCCATCACATTGTCGCTGCTATCAAGCGACTGATGAAGCCGCCGTCGAGACGCATTCCCCAGATCGGCTTTCGAAGCGGAACAGCGCAGAGGTAAACGCTCTCCATGCCGCCACCCGAGTGTGGTCCAGAGGAGAGCGGTAGCTTCGAGGTCGCAAATTGCGACCTCAAAGCTACCGAGGCTCGATCACCTTCAACCCTCTTATTTGAGCAAAGTGACGTTTGTTGAACGTGGCTACGTCACTGCGACGTTCCAGAGCGGTCGCACCGACGATGAGGTCGTAGAAGCCAATCATCTTGCCGGAAGACTGCAATGCAGCCCAAATGCGCGCATGTTCATACGCCGTTTGCTCGGTATAGGGAATGATGGGCAACGGCCCTAGAATGGTGCGAAGATAATGCTCTCGCCGGGCCTTTTGGGATCCTGCAGCCCGTTCCACCCCGCGCCAGAGTTCTGCGACCGTGATGGCCGCGATTTCAAATTGATCGTTGGGGCGCGACGCCAGCCAGTTCCTGAGGTCGAAGGTCCCCTTTTCGCCCCGAATGACGACATCCGCGTCAAGGATTATTGCCATCTGTCATTCGGGGCTTTGAGGGTTTTGCGGGCGGTTTGCAAGTCACGATGCCAGGCTGCGGCTTCGTTCTCCGGCAACTGAGTATTGCTCAGAGCCTGGGCCAGCTCCCGGCCGGAACAAACCTTCTCATCATCCGGCACCAGGCGGGCCACCGGAGAGCCATTCTTGAGCAATACAAATGTGACGTTTTGATAGTGAGCGCGGTTGACGCAATCGGCAAAATTACGCGCAGCCTCGGTCACGCTGATGGCGGTCTTTTTCACATAATCAGATTATCAGATTTTAAGCAAAGCTGCATGGTTCGGCGTGTTTTTAGGACTTGGCTCACCATTCTGGTTCGCAAAAAGTTATGCGGTCACCAGCAGCGGCTCGCCGCGCGTGATCACCACCGTATGCTCGTAGTGGGCTGCCAGGCTGTGGTCAGCGGTGCGAACCGTCCAGCGGTCGCGATCAAGAAAAGTGCGTCCACCGCCGGCCGCGATGATCGGCTCGATGGCGACCACCAGCCCGTCCGTCAGCCGCGCACGATAATTCAAGTCAAGATAATTGGGAACGGTGGGATATTCGTGGATGGTGCGTCCCACGCCGTGTCCGCAATACTCGTGCAACACGCTGAAGCCGTTGCGGCGCACTTCGCGCTCGACTGCCCGGCCAATCTCGTAGATGCAGTAACCCGCCCGGGCCACGCGCATGGCCTGACGAAAGGCGCTTTCGGCGCAGCGCGCCAAAGCGTCGGCCGTGGCGGAGACTTCACCGACGCGCACGGTCACGGCGGCGTCGGCGAAAAAGCCGGTTTTCTCTGCCGTGACATCCAGCTTCACCAGGTCGCCCTGCCTGTAGAACGCGTTCGCCCGGAACACCGTGCACCACCTCGTCGTTCACGCTGATGCAAGCCACGCCGGGGAATCCGTAGACCTTTTTCGGCGCAGCCACGGCTTCGTGCTCGGCCAACACTCGGGCGCAGACGGCATCGAGCTGCGCCGTCGTGACCCCCGGCTCCGCGGCGGCAGACATGGCGTTCAGCGCCAGCCGGACGATCCTGCCGACCACGCGCAGCTGTTCCAGTTCGTGTTCCGATTGAATGGACATGACACCTCAGATGCGAAATCCTGGACGCCGGTAGCATCGCACAGGGATGTGCTTTCTCGCCAGAAGAATGTCGAGGGACCGAGGTTTGCTACAGAGCGCGGGCTCCTCAGAGTTTTCCGTGATGTGGCTCACTGCGCGGGTTGAGGGAGTGGCGTATTCCTTGGTCATGCCATCCGAAAAGAAGGAAATCATTTGCCCTCTTTGCCACGGCCATGGAGTGGAGCGTAAAGAGCTTCTGGTTGTACGTTGGCGCAGCCGCGAATTCGAGCAAGCGCTGCAAAACATTGCCGATGAAACCGCTTTCGGGACAACCGGCGGTCTCGACAGCCCGTTCGAAACTCCCGAGCCGGTTTACAGCAACGAGTCCGACTAGCCTGACCCCGACAGCAGCCGCTCTGGCGAAGCCCAGCGCGCTTACTCGCTCCCGTCTGCCAGCAGCTTGCTCAGCGTGGGTTTGTGCTTGTCGGTTTTCGATTTCCGCTTCTTGCCGCCGGGTTCAGCTCGAGTTGGAGGCGGAGTCCCAATCGCCGCCCGGGCCGCAGCTTTTACCGCAGCCGTGGCGCGGAACGGCTTGGGCTTGCGAATCTTTGAAGGCATCGCTTCTGGCTCCTCCAGCGGCTGCAGGCTGAATTGTACCTGTCAACCAGCCATATCGTGAGCGCCCGAGCCTGGTTCGGGTAAGGATTGAAGCAGCGCGCCGCGAAGGATCGACGCTAAACGTATATACTGCCTTGGGCTTGATGCCCATCTATGCGCGTTCGGCCTCGTTCCACCATGTCGGGCAGTGAGCTGCCATGCTCCGTGTAGGGCTTACCGGCGGCGTAGCGTGTGGTAAATCCACCATCGCGGCCATGATGGTCAAGCGCGGCGCGCATTATCTGCAGGCCGACGGACTTGCGCACCAGCTGTACGAGCCCGGCGCTGTTACCTACGACGAAGTGGTCCGCCGCTTTGGCCGCGAGATCCTGAATCAAGACGGCTCGATCAATCGCTCCAAGCTGGCCAACATAGTCTTCCCGAACCGGATTGACGAGTTAAACGCCATCGTCCATCCCGAGGTCGTGAAGCGCCAGAACAGTTGGATGTCCGAAGTCGAGCGCCAGGACCCGCATGGGATTGCGGTCGTTGAGGCGGCGCTACTCATTGAAGCCGGCGCCAACAAGGATTTCGACAAGGTCATCGTCGTCACCTGCAGCTTCGACCGAAAGGTTGAGCACTTTGCGCGCCGTGCCAACGTGCCGCTCGATATCGCGCGATTTGAAGTGGAGCGCCGGAGCGCGGCGCAGTTCACTGACGAGCAGAAGGCCGGCCACGCCAACTATGTCATTGACAATTCCGCCTCGATCGAAGAGACCGGGCGGCAGGTCGATAGGATCTGGCAGGAATTGCAGGGCCTTCCCCAATAGACTGCAGGCGGTCGGATTTCTGGTATTTCGGTACACTTCTGTTGGGGGTCCGTCTAACGTTTCTTGCGACTCCAGAATGGAAACATCGGTGGCTTCACCAGGATCACTACAGTTATGAGATTTTTTCGACCTTTCGTCCTCGGTATCCTTCTCGCTGGAGCCTTCTACTGGTTCACCACCCACAACAACCACGTAGACCCGCCAGGCTGGATCGCGCGTCCCACGCAGGTCGAGCTCAGCCAGGCCGCCGGCCCGGAGAAGCTGGACCCCGAGGAACAGAACAACATCGACGTCTATCACAAGGTCATACCGTCCGTGGTCAACATCACGACCAAGACGATGGCCTATGATTTCTTCTACGGGCCGGTTCCGGAGCAAGGCCAGGGTTCAGGTTTCATCATTGACAAGCAGGGGCACATCCTGACCAACTATCACGTGGTCGGGGATGCCTCCCAGGTTGAAGTCACGCTGCACAACAAGAAGGCGTACAAAGCCGTGGTCATCGGCCGGGACCGCGGGCACGATCTGGCGGTGGTTCAGATCCAGGCCCCCGTTGTGGTTCCAGCCGTGCTCGGTGATTCCAGCAGCCTGCAGGTCGGCCAAAAGGTTTTTGCCATCGGCAATCCCTTCGGACTCGCCGGCACCATGACGCGCGGCATCATCAGTTCGCTGCGTCCCATCCGCAGTCCGGAAGGGGCCTACATCGACGAAGCCATTCAGACCGACGCCGCCATCAACCCCGGCAATTCGGGCGGTCCCCTGCTTAATTCGCACGGTGATGTGATCGGGATCAACAGCATGATCGCCACCGGAGGTTCGAACCAAAGCGCGGGCATCGGCTTCGCCATCCCCATTAACACCGCGAAGGCAGTGCTGAACGACCTGATCACGCTAGGCACGGTGCGGCGTCCCTCGCTGGGTATCGTGTCGTTACCGATTGGGCCTGAACTGGCGCAGGAAATGGGTTTGCCCGCCGATTACGGCATTCTCATTGTGCGGACGGTTCCAGGCGGTGCCGCGGAACGCGCCGGCTTGAAGGGCGGCAATCAGCGCGCCTATCTGGGCACCACGCCCATCATGATTGGTGGCGATCTCATCGTTGCTATCGATGGCGACTCGGTCGGCGATCAGCAAGACCTAGCCAACACCATGAATAAGCACCGCTCCGGCGACACTGTGACCGTCACTGTCTATCGTAACAAGCGCAAGATGGACATAAAGGTCGTGCTCGGCGAGGCGCGTGAGCGAGCGTAGTCATCCCCGAAAGGTGGCAGCGCCGCCGCTGGCGCTGGGGCCGAACGCCGATCTAAAGTTATTGCCGCGCCTCACGGTGTCGGCTATAGTTTTAGATTCAGCCTATGTACGACGATTTCCAGGTCATCGACCGCTGGGCGGGCAAGCCGGTACACTGCCGGTATCAGGCGCTGGTTGTGGCCATTGCCACCCGGCATGCGGATGCGGTCGATATCAAGTTTCTAGTGGGGGATCGTCCAGTCTGGATTGCACTGCCGCACCCAGCTTGGGTGGAGTACAACCAGCAGACTGGAAATATCATTAGCGATCCCATGGCAGTCCAGATAGCCGGACACTACTTGAAGTGGGCCCTCGAATCGGGAGAGGACAACGGCCGCGAGATGTATACCTTGACGGTGCAGGAAACTCTCGATCATCTCCAGGCGGTGAAGGACGAAGCCCATCAGGCCGTAGCCGGCTGACATTTCAGTCCGTGGACCTGCCGTGTTTCACTCGGGGAAGTAGTCGTCACTCCGCGAGCGATTTCCCTGATTTTTCTGTAGGCTGTCGATTTCTGTTGCCGCTTTTATTCAACGCAAGGAGCTCTCTTATGTCCACCATCCTGCAGACTCCCGAGGTGTCGCAATTGCTCTCCCAGGAGAAAGTGCATCGCAACCTTACTCCCGCACCGTTGGTGGAAGCATCGCTGCGTCGCGGCGAATCCGAGCTTGCGGCGCGCGGCTCGCTGGTGGCCGAGACCGGCAAGCGCACCGGCCGTTCGCCCAAAGACAAATACACCGTGAAGGACGCCGTCACGGCTGACAAAATCGCTTGGGGCCCGTCCAATCAGCCATTCCCGTCGGATAAGTTCGACGCTCTCTACGAGCGCGTGCTCGATTACCTGAAGGACAAGGAGCTTTTTGTCCAGGACCTCTTCAGCGGCGCCGATCCGAAATACCAGCTCCCGATTCAGGTCATCAACGAATACGCCTGGCACAACCTATTCGTGCGGCAGTTGTTCATTCGTCCGACTCCCGGAGAGCTGAAGACCCACAAGCCGGAGTTCACCATTGTCAGCGCTCCCAGCTTCACCGCGGACCCGAAGCGGGACGGCACCAATTCCGAAGTTTTCGTGCTGGTCAACTTCACCAAGAAGCTGGTGCTCATCGGCGGCACAGAATACGCCGGCGAGATGAAGAAGTCGATCTTTGGGGTGATGAATTTCGTTCTGCCCCAGCGCAACGTTTTTCCCATGCACTGCTCGGCGAATATCGGGGGCGATGGAGTGACCGCGCTCTTCTTCGGACTATCGGGAACCGGCAAAACGACGCTGTCGGCCGATCCCAGCCGCCGGCTCATCGGCGATGACGAGCATGGCTGGAGCGCCAACGGGGTCTTCAACTTCGAAGGTGGCTGCTACGCCAAGTGCATCCGCCTCTCGCAGGAGAACGAGCCGCAGATCTGGAACGCGCTCGGTTTTGGTTCGGTGCTCGAGAACGTTGTGCTCGACCCGGTCACGCGCATTCCCGACTACGATGACGACAGCAAGACCGAGAACACGCGCGCCGCGTACCCAGTGGAGTTCATCGACGATGCCGTCATTCCCGGCGTTGGCGGACATCCCAAGAACCTGGTCTTCCTGACGGCGGATGCGTTTGGTGTGCTGCCGCCGGTCTCGAAGCTCACGCTCGATCAGGCCATGTACCACTTCATGTCGGGCTACACTGCGAAGGTCGCAGGCACCGAAGCTGGGGTGACCGAGCCGCAGACAACGTTCTCCACCTGCTTCGGCGCGCCGTTCATGCCGCTGCCGCCAAAAGTCTATGCCGAGATGCTGGGCAGCCGCCTGCGCGAGCACCGGGCGCAGTGCTGGCTGGTCAACACCGGCTGGCAGGGCGGGCCATACGGCGTCGGCAAGCGCATTAGCCTGCCCTACACGCGCGCCATGGTCAATGCCATGGTCGAAGGCAGGCTCGCGGACGTGGAATTCGAGATCGAGCCGTCCTTCGGCTTCAGCATTCCAAAGTCGGTTCCCGGAGTTCCCTCCGAGCTGTTGAATCCGCGCTATTCGTGGCAGGACAAGACAGCGTATGACAAGATGGCCGCCGACTTGTCCCAGCGGTTCGCCAAAAACTTCGAGCAATTCGATGCTCCCCGCGAAGTGAGGGAGGCGGGACCGAAACCGGTCACCGCGAAATAGAGGGTGGCGCTCTTAAGCTTTCAACCAGACGATGGGAAAGCTGTGACCGAGCCGGCGGAAGTCAGAATCGCTGGTTACCAGCGTGCCCTTATATTCCATGGCCAGGGCCGCAGCAAAGCTGTCGAGGTGGTAGAGTTTGTACGTTAGTTTGACCTCTGCGGCCTGAAATGACCTTTGCGGCGTGGCATCCAAGAAGCTGATGGGCAGCGGACGCACAGCGCTCATGGTTGCACCTGCCCGCTCCGGCCCATGCTCACGAAGGACCCCGCCGTACACCTCGCCGTAATTCACGGCTGACATGTAGATTGCGGCGCGCCCCCGCATTGCATCCTTCAGCAGTTCGTTCACCTTAAGGGCACCACGCCTCTTCTGCAGGAAGGCAAACAGCGCACTCGCGTCGAACACGTAGGTTTTCATCTTTCGCGCTTGCCTTCCACACGGTGTTCCTTTTCCCAGTTGGCCAGCAGGTCTGGTCCCTCCGCCAGACAGCCCATGATGCGGTCGATGTAATCCTCGGTAATAGGCTGGAGGACGATGCGGCCAAACTGGTCTTCGAGAAACCTGACCCTGGTGCCGGCTTCAATCCCGTGTTTGCGCCGGAGTTCGACCGGGACCACAAGTTGGCCTTTCGAGGTGAAAGTAGCACTCATTTCCTTCATGGCTTACATGATATCAGAAGTAAGACCATCGCCTTAGAACCCATGACGGGCCTGAACAGCCCCCTAACCGCTATTCCATGACCACTGTTCTACGGCGCCTGCACATGCTGCTCACCCAGTACCTTGCCCGCGTGGTCAAACCAGATCACTTCATATTGCGGCTGGAAAACCGTGTACCAGTAGCGATAGATGTACTCGTCAGAGCAGCCTGCGGGAACGGGAGTCAGAGCGCCGCAGGGTCCATCGCTGGAGGGACTGCCCAGCATCTCACGCACCATCTCGTTGGGGTCGCCGATGGTAACGAGGGCCGATTTCTGCCGTAATTCGTCGTCATGGTGATACGCCCAAAGGGCCGCGGCCAAAAGGCCGCATGCAATCGCCAGAAAGAACATGCGAACTCCCATAGGCAAAGCTTACCGCAACGACGAGTCACTAGCGGCTGCCAGCGAGTTTGCTCCCCCTTCCAACCGCGGAGCGAAGCGCATTCCATAGAACAGCACCACCGCCGAAAGCGCCACCGCTGCCACCATGGAGGTGAGTCCGATCTGAAGATTGCTCCGGTCTGAGATGTACCCGATAAGGGTGGGCGAAAAAGCGTCGCCGAGGAGATGAATGGTGAATATGTTTACGGCAAGGGCGGTGGCGCGGATGCGAGCACTGACCGAATTGACCAGCGCTGCATTCAGGGGAGCCGTGTTGACCAGCAGAAAGAACTCGCCCAGGAAAATCGCCGGATACATCCCCGGCCCGGGGTAATAGATGGCCAGCACGACCGCCGGGATCGAAAGTGCCATGCCGACTGCCGAAATCAGCTGGTAAGCGGCAGGCGTTCGACGCAGCAGGCGATCGCCGAGCCATCCACCAAGCAAAGTGGCCACCGTCCCGGCGATCACGGTCATGCCGCCGAAGACAGTGTTGGCGCGATCGAGCGGCACGTGCCGGATGCGGGTCAGAAACGTCGGCATCCACACCTGCAGTCCGCCAATGGCGAAGGTCATCATGGCCGCGCCGAGAGTGATGGTCCAGTAGGCTTTGTTGCGGAAGAGACCGAGCACGGTGCCGCGTTCGACGCTGTCCGCCACGTGATCGCTGGCGCCACGTACCGGCTCGCGCAGTGCCAGCACACCGAACGCTAATAGCAGTCCGGGAAGCGCCGAGATCATGAACGGAGTCCGCCAGCCGTAATGATGGCCGAGGTACCCGCCGACGATGTAGCCCAGGGCGCTGCCCACCGGTGTTGCCATGTAGAAGAAGCCCATCACCCGGCCGCGTATGGTCTCGGGGAAAAGGTCGGAGAGAAACGCCGGAGAGATGGCAACGAAAGTCGCCTCGCCAATGCCGACGATCACGTGGCGGAGCAGCAACTCGTCATAGTTATGGGTGACCGCGCTCAGCAGAGTGGCCAGACTCCAGACGAAGGCGCCCGCCGCCATGATCCACTTGCGCGGGAAGCGATCGGCCAGAGGAACGATCAGCGGGGCGGCAATCATGTAGCAAATGAAAAAAGCGGAAGTCAGAAAGCCGACCTGCTCGTCGTTGAGGGCGAATTCCTTCTGGATTAACGGCTGCACTGCGAACAGCACGTTGCGATCGATATAGTTGAGAAAATTCAGCGCCGTCAGCAGCAGCAGCGCGGCCCGGGCGTTGGCCTTGTAAGACATAGGTGGGCGGAGGATAACACGAGGTCCGCTTTTCGCCGTTCGCTTTTCGCTATCGGTCCCGGCAACCCGTTGAACGCGAATGCAAAAAAGCTTCCCATGCCATGGCTAGCAAGATAATCTCTCGTGGAGAAGAAAAGCGACTGGTGAATCTGCAGGAAGTTGCGGCAGCGCTATCTTCGGCGCGCTGCTCTCCCGGCGGTGCACTCGTTCGCCCTTCGCAGCCGTACAAACAATTCATGGTTCTGGAGAGTGTATGAAACGCCTGCTCCTCGTCCTTGTTTGCCTTGTCGTTCCCGTGATCGTGCTGGCACAAGATGCCCAACCCGCTGCCGATGCGAAGGTCGCGACAAGTTCGACCCAGTCGGTTGAGCCGCAGCCCTCGACCCCGCCGAAGCCGGCAGAGCCTCAGGAGCGAATGTTCTTTCCCAAAGACTGGTATTGGGGATGGGCGCAATTCGACCTGGCTCCCCCGCACAACGAGGTTGATCCCAACCTCTGTGCGGCCAACGCCGGGCAGTACGGCGGCAAGAATGCTCAGTGCAGCGCGTTTGCGCGCTACATGATCTCAGGGACGATCGAGCTACGGCCGTTTGGCCAGACAGTTCTGCGGCGTGTCATGGTCTTCTTCGATCCGACGTTCCTGTTCGGTAAGAATGTGCCGCAGTACCTCTACACCTGGTCGTGGAGTGGGATTGGAATGGAGTTCGCGTGGGGCGTGGGCCTGGACTTGCCGAAGCGGTTTGAGGTGCGGTTCACGGGACATCCGGTGATCCAGCGATTTGGGGCGCGCGATCAGCCGCTGGGACCGGCCTGGCTGGGCTCGAACGGTCCGTGGGGCCAGTACAACGCGATCGGGGTGCGGAAGTATTTCGGAACGCGGCGGGAGGGCACGTACTAACGCGAAACGCTAGCTGCTTTCGGGTCGGGGAAACCGTGCAATGACGACTGTTCCGATGCCGCCGCGCGGACGGAACTCCCCTTTGACTTCGGCCCACTTTGGCTTGGTAGCCCGCACCACATCTTCAAGCACGCGATTGACGACATTTTCTTGAAAGATTCCGAGATTGCGGTAGCAAGTCAGGTATTCCTTCAGAGATTTCAGCTCCAGACAGTCTTTGTCGGGCATGTAGCGGATCCACAGCGTGCCGAAATCGGGCAAGCCGGTCTTGGGACACACCGAAGTGAACTCGGGAATGTCAATAACGATTTCGTAATCGGGAAACTGGTTGGGCCAGGTTTCGATCTCGGGCAACTTTGCGTCGAGGCCAGATTCGGCATGCTTCGGCGTATAGCGCGGCCTTTTTGCCATGAATCTATTGTAGCGGTGTCGCCCGCCCACGGGAGATCACGCGCAGGAGGCGGCTACCTGGCACTGGTTGCGGCATTCGAGCGAACGTCGGGCAGAGGCGTTTTCGAGCTCAAGTTCTGCGTAACCCCGTAGTCGGAGGACCTCGGAATTCAGTTCCGCCCCCAGCAGAATGAGAAAACTCGACCAGTAAAGCCAGACGAGCAGAGCGATGCCACCCCCGAGCACGCCATAGGTTCTGTTGACATGCGCGAACTTCTGAAAGTACAGGCTCAGGCTGTCAGACAACAGAATCCAGCCGATGACGGAAAAAATAGCGCCGGGGACCGATGACGAAAAGTTCTGTCTGACGTTAGGAGCCAGGAGGTAAAGGCCCTCCACAGCGAGCACGATCAGGACGGCCGCAAGC
>CAWHRM010000007.1:0-182574 GCA_963831675.1 uncultured Acidobacteriaceae bacterium | reverse complement strand
CTTCATGATCTTGTTCGCATTGTATGGAAACTTTAAATTCCCGGTCACGATTGCCCTGGGCGTCATCATGACGGAACCGGTGGGCGCTCTCATAGCCCTGAAGCTCACCCATACTCCTTTCAGCGTTTCATCCGTTCTGGGATTGCTGGCGCTATTAGGCGTGTCGGTTGAAACGGCGGTGATTCTGGTTTCCTACATCAACAAGCTTCGCCAGGAGGGCATGGACATCCCCACGGCAACCCGGGAAGCGTCCCTGCTGCGGCTTCGTCCCATATCGATGACCGCCCTCGTCGCCTGCCTAGGACTGCTTCCCGCCGCACTGGCTACCGGAATTGGCTCGGACACCCAGAAACCCTTCGCCATCGTCATAGTGGCAGGCTTGATCTCCCGGCTCTTCATCGGATTCTTTGTCAATCCTGTGTTGTACCAGATGGTCGCCCGTGAAGGGGATGTGCTTCAGGTGTAGCCTGCTGCGGGAGGCAAGTGCTCCGTCTGGCAGGAAAGTCCTCGGGATCGACGGCACAGATAAGCATCCGGCGCTGCACGGGTTAGCCGCTCGGCTCGGTTACTGGGAACGATTGCAGCACGTAGCTATTGCTTCCGCGGTTTGCCAACGCGCTGCGCCGTGGCAAACATCAATGCCACGGTGTTCATGTCCTTGGGTTGGACTTTGCCCGCGGGGATGCGCAGGTGGGTAATGTCTTCGAGTTTCAAGAGCAGGTCCACCAGCGCCATCGAATCGATCAAGCCTGACGAAACCAGCGGTGTGTTCTCGTCGAGCTGCAGGCCAGGTTTCCGGATGAGTTTCGCAACCTGGTCAATCATCTGTTGTGTTTCAGGTGTCACGCGTAGTTTTCTCCCTAGGGTTCGACTGCCAATTCCGGATGCTCCGCCAGCAGTTTCTGCCGGGTAGTGGAGCGCGCCGCTTTTCCGGCGGTGCTCTTCACGATCCACTTCGGAGGCTTGAGGAAAATTGTCCGTACCGCTACTCCCATGTTCGCGACTATGTTGCCGCGAATTTCGCGCTCAATGTCGTCGGCCTGCTGCAGAAGCTCCTCCTTTTCCACTTCGGCAACAACTACGATATCTTCCGTCCCAAGATCGGCGTTGAACACTCCCAGTGCAATGGACCGGCCATCGTGAATTGCGGGATGGCTGCAGACAATCTCCTCGATGTCCTGCGGGTAGATGTTCTCACCACCGATGATGAGCAGGTCTTTCTTGCGGCCGACGACATACAACTCGCCGTCGAGATAGAAGCCGAGGTCGCCGGTGTAATACCAGCCGTCTCGAATCGCTTTCTCGGTGAGGTCCGGACGGTTGTAATATCCCTGAAACAGAGAGTCGCTTTGAATGGCGATCTCGCCTACGTAGCCGTTCTGCAGCACCTCACCCAAATCGGAGACGATCTCGACCCGATTACCGGGCAGCAATTGGCCTGACGAAGTAAAGGAAACGGCGCCCGGGGTTCCTTCTGGAACAGGTGCGAGGAAATGCTCGGCACGGAACCGCTGTCCGTCGGCCCAAATCACCTCCGGCCCCCGTTCGCCATGAATACCGGACTGGGTAACCGCAAAGACGTTCTCAGCCATGGCATAGGAGGCCTGCAGCGCTGACTGTTTCAGCCCGCAGGACGCAAACGCGGCGTAAAACTCGTTCATACTCGAGGCGCGCACGGGTTCGGAGCAGTTAATGAGTGCACGCGCCGACGACATGTCGTAATTCGACCAGCGCTCACGGGGAGTGCGGCGTGGAACGAACTGGAAGGAGAAATTCGGGAGCCACGCCAGCGTGCATTTGTGGTCGGTGAAGATCTGCAGCATGGTGTCCGGATGCATGACCCAGTCGAGCGGAGACTGCATCACGACGTGCAGGTGGCACACCATCGGCATGATGAAGCAGGCGATCAAGCCCATGTCGTGATAAAGCGGAAGCCAACTGTAAACGATGTCATGAGCTTCGTCGACCTTCAGTACGGCTGACAGGTGTTCAAGGTGCCGCAGAACTGCGCCATGCGTCAGCGCCACGCCTTTCTGCAATCCGGTGGTTCCTGCAGAGTGCTGGATAAACGCGAGCGAGTCCGGCTCGTTGCCGGGCTCGGGCAATTCCCTCTCGCCGCCGAACGCGCCGGCGTCGGCCGCCCGGAGCAGTCGCGCATCACCCAGAGAGACATGACCCAGCAGATCATCGGGAAATTGGTTGTCGATGACCACGGCTTTCGCGTGAAGATTTGCGGTCACACCGGCCAATCCGAAGCGATACTTTGACGGTTCGACCTTGAAGTTCGGATAGGCAAGAATCGCCGGCACAGCGCCCAGCAGCATGGCTCCGGCAAAGGTCGCCATCAGCGAAATGCCTTGCGGCATGATCAGCACGACACGGTCGCCGGCAGAAACGCCGTTGTCTCCGAGCAGGAGGGCTTGAACTCGTGCCCTGCGGCGAAACTCGCCGAAGGTGGCTGTCTCCTGTTCGTCCTCGTCGATCCACGCGGTCACAAAAGGCCGCTCCGCAGGCGCGGACAATAGGGCATCGATCAATGTGCGATACTTGGTGGTGACCGGCAATTCGCTCCTGTTTTCTTTTCTAGTGGGGTTTTCGAGTACTTCCCAAGACGCAAGGCAGAATTGTAAACGTTTCCCCGGTTTTGATAATGGTCGGGACCTCACTCACATCGGCTGGCGCCAGCCTCACGTTTGGCATCACAGCCGCTTAGGTCATTCGTCACTGCGTCAATGGTAGCCCTAGCCAGATCATGGATAAGAAGTGTTCTGCTTCTCATCCCAGGAGCCCTTGCAGCCAGTTGAGGCAGGACCGGAGGCACTCGTGAGTACCAGCACAGTCATTCCAAGCCTGAGTGAAGAACGGATTCCTTATCTGGAAGGCCTGGTCAAGCAAGCCAGGGCTGCCGCGGCCGTCTTTACGCAGTGCACGCAAGAGGACGTCGATCGCATCGTCAAACCAATGGTCCTGGCGGGACTGGAACAAGCTCAGTATCTGGCCCGTCTGGCGATTGAAGAGACCCGACTCGGCGTGTTGGAAGACAAGGCCATTAAGAACATGGTGGCCACGGAGTTTGTCTACAACTACGTCAAAGACAAACCCACCGTCGGCGTGATTCGCGAGTTTCCGGAGCGCGGAATGGTGGAGGTGGCCGAACCGATCGGAGTCATTTTCTCGCTGCTGCCGATTACGAACCCCACTTCGACCGTCCTGTTCAAATGCATCATGGCCATCAAGACGCGGAACGCGGTCATTTTCAGTCCCCACCCCAGCGCCAGTCACTGTTGTTCGGAGGCGGTCCGGATCATGTATGAGACGGCGGTCAAGCACGGCGCGCCCGAAGGCGTTTTTACCTGCCTGGATTCGCACACGCTGGAGGACAATGCCTACCTGATGCATCACAAAGATATCGGCCTGGTGGACGCGACCGGTGGGCCGGGCATGGTCAAAGCCGCCTACAGTTCCGGTAAACCAGCTCTGGGTGTAGGGCCAGGCAATACGCCCGTCTATCTGGAAAAAACGGCGGACCTGAACATGGCCGTGGTGGACATCATCACCTCCAAGACGTTCGATAACGGAACGATTTGCGCGTCCGAACAGACGCTTGTGATCGATGACGAGATCTATGACCTTGTGCTGAAGAAATTCGAGGACCTGGGAACGCACATCTGCAATGAGGAGGAAGCCAAGCTGCTGGGGCGAACCGTGATCGATCCCACAACTGGATTCATGAATCCGTTGGCAGTCGGCCAGAAGGCCACCGATATCGCTCGCACCGTCGGTCTTACGGTCAAGCCGAATACGAAACTCTTGATTGCACCCATTCACGGGGTAGGTCGCAAGCATCCCCTGTCGGTGGAGAAACTATTCCCACTGCTCGCCGCCTACCGGGCGAAATCGGTCGATGAAGCGCTCAAGGTGTGCATCGACGTAAATCACGCCGGCGGACTTGGACATACCGCAGTCATCTTCTCCAATAACGAGGAGATCATCCGCAAGTTCGGCGAAGTGATCAATGCCGGACGGATCATCGTCAATTCGCCGGGGTCGATCGGAGCGCTGGGTGGCATCTACAACGACATGGTCCCCACCTTCTCCTTCGGATGTGGAACCGGCGGCGGCAACAGCACCACCGACAACGTGAATGTGTACAACTACCTCAACATCAAACGCGTGGCGCGGAGGACACAAGCGCATATGTGGTTCCGCATTCCCGATCAAATCTACTTCAACATGAACGCGGTGGAGAACCTGGGGCATTTCCCGTCGCGCTCCACCATCATCATTACCAATCCGGCCTTGGAGCGCATCGGCCATGTGGACATTGTCCGGCGCTATCTTCCATCGCAAACGCCCGTCCATGTCTCGGTCATTCCGGATGCGGAGCCCGAGGTCAAGGTCATAATGCAGGGAGTGGAGGCGCTCAACTTCTACAAAGCGGACCAAATCATCGCGCTGGGCGGCGGTTCGGTGATCGACGCGGCGAAGATCATGAAACTCAAGTACGAATCGCCGGAGGCTGATCTGGAGGAACTGGCCGCGCCGTTTCTGGATCTCCGCAAGCGGGTGGTCCAGTATCCCACCCAAAAAACCAGCCGGGCGAGACTCATTGCCATCTCGACGACCAGCGGAACCGGAAGTGAAGTTACTCCGTTTGCCGTCTTGACCGACAAAGAGCGCGGCCGCAAGGTAACTCTCGCCGATTACTCGTTGACTCCGAACGTGGCCATCGTCGATCCGCAGTTCGTCATGTCCATGCCGAAAGGCCTTACCGCCGATACCGGCATTGACTGCTTGACCCACGCCTTGGAAGCCGGGGTTTCGATCTATGCTTCCCCGTACACCGACTCCAACGCCATGCAAGCGATTCGGATGGTCTTCAAGTACCTGCCTATCGCTTATGAAAATCCGAACAATGAAGAGGCGCGCAGCATGATGCACAATGCCGCCTGCATTGCAGGAATTGCGTTTTCCAACGCCTCGGTGGGCGTGAACCACGCTCTCGCTCATGCTTTCGGCGCGCGGTTCGGAGTTGCACATGGCCGGGCCAATGCGCTCCTGTTGCCGCATGTGATTGCGTACAATGCCTCGGTTCCCACCAAGTTCATGCCATCCCCAAATCAGCGGGGCTACATCGCGCACAAGAAATACGCCATGGTGGCGGACTTACTGGGTCTGGGCGGTCATACCGTCGAGGAAAAGGTACAGAAACTTGTAGCGGCCACGGAACAGTTACTCGACCGCGTGGAGATTCCGCGTTCGATCGCGGAACTCGGGATCTCGAAGGACGAATTCGAGACCGCAATGCCCGATTTGGTCAAGATTGCCTTCGACGATCCTTCCGGACGGTCGAACCCGCGCATGCCTCTGTTGAGCGAATTGGTCGAGCTGTTTTGGAGCGCTTATCGGGGTCGAGGCGTAGTGGAAGCAAGCAGTACAGCTCAACAACAAACTGTCGATGAATGGTTGTGCGTATGACGAACACATTGATTCCCGTATGGCTCGAAATCGATGGCGAGGCAGTGGTCCCCGCCTTGCAAGATGCCTGTGAGAAACTGGACAGCGCGGATGGCGAAGTCGTCCTGGATTTCTCTTCCGTACGCCGGATTGACCCCAGCGCGCTCCGAGAGCTGGACAAGTTGGCCGGCACTGCTGACGCGAAGGCCATCAAGGTGGCGTTACGCGGCGTCAACATTGATGTTTACCGAGTGCTCAAGCTGATGAAACTAGCGTCGCGATTCTCCTTCCTCGCCTGAGCGAGGGCCTTCAACCCCGGAGCGGCCCGCTATCTCGGCCCGGTGCGGCGAGACAGCCGGGCGACCCGCGTGGGAGCGGAGGCTTATTTCACGATGGGGACTTCCAGCGCGCTGGGATGTTCAGCGTCGTGATATACGGTGACGTGCGCTACACGCGCGTCCTTGCCCGACTCGGTTTCCACGTCGCCCCCTGCGTTGTAGTTCTTCTCGAAATAGATGCTGTTGATACAGCTCAGCACCAGCCGCAGGCGGCTGCCCTTTGACACGAGCCTCGAGAACCAGGTGAAGCCGTCGAAGTCATAGCGCGTGATTTGACCGGGCGTGACCAGCCTGGCCTCCCGCAACGACTCGCGATAGCGCGCCCGTAATCCGTCGCCAGTTAACTGGATGCTGGTGCCGTCGGGCAGGATCTCGTAGAGCGTGACCGTGAAATCGGTGTCGGGCACATCCATCGCCATCCACACGCTGAGTTTCACCTCGCCGGAGATCTCAGTTGCTTCCGGAAACGGCTCGCTGTGATACACCACACCATTGCCGAACAAGTTCAGTACATAACGCTCGTCGGTGTACGGCTTGCTGAAGTCTTCCTTTTCCAGTTCGGCAGGGCGCATGTCTCCAGGATCGTAGACAAACTTGTCCGGCGCGGAAGCTGGTAGCTGGTCCGCCAGCTGCCCGGAGTGAAACACGTCATTCGCGGTGCTGGCCTGCGAGGTCAGATACAGCTTGCGGCGCTCGGTGGCGATGGAGTCCAGGTCGTCGGCATACTTCCAGGTCTCCGCGCCCGATCCGACGACGTAATAGGCCACTCGCTTCTTGAGGAACTCTGGCTTGGATCCGCTCTTCAGCGTCCAGTCGTACCACTGGCGATGAAGGTCATTCATGTCGAGCAGGCTGGCGTCTCCGAAGGTCAGCCCTCCGACTTCTTTCTTCGGAGTGCGCGTTCCGGGATGGTCCCAGGGACCGATGATGAGGTAGTGCTTCGCCTTGGTCTCGGCGTTGCCGTACTTCATGTGCTCCCGATAGTACGACATCGCCCCAGGCTGGTCGCCGTCGTAGTCGCCGGTGATGGTCAGGATAGGGACGTTCATCTTCGCGTACTGCTCTGGCGTTGGCGCCATCGCCTGCCAGTAGCCGTCGTAGGTGGGATGCTGCAACCATTTCTGGAAGACCGTCGTGCTGTTGCCGACAATCTGGTCCAGGGTGTTGAAGGGCCGTTGCCCCAGGTACATCTCACGAAACTTCTGGATCCAGAACGAGCTCTCGCCGAACAGGTTCGCGTTGCCCGTTTTGCCGCTGGTGAAGGTGAGCCACTGCATGTCGTAGCTGGTCCAAATTCCCTTGAAGAACGGGAAGTCTACGCCGGCGTGGGCCGACGCTACGGGAACGACGGTCGCCAGGTGCGGTGGCAACTCTTTCAGTGTGGCCCACTGGTCGTAACCCGCGTACGAGCCTCCCCACATGGTGACCTTGCCGTTGCTCCACGGCTGCTGAGCAAGGAACTCCACAATGTCATGGCCGTCGTGCGGCTCCTGCGCGAATGGGTCGAAGACGCCCTCAGAATTGCCGCGCCCGCGTACATCCACCAGCACGAAGACGTATCCGTGCTGGGAAAAGTAGGAGGCGCGATTCTGGTAGCTGTCGGAGATATATGGTGTCAGCGTGAAGATCACCGGCAGCGGGCCACTCTGTCCGGCCGGTTTAAACACAGTGCCGTTGAGGTGCACGCCGTCGCGCATCGGGATCTTGAACCCCCAGACGAGGTCAACGTCGGCCGGCGGCTTTTCTTTTGCAGGTTCCGTCGCGGTCGTGAGATTGGGTCCCGGTTGAGCTGCTGCCGGCGCTGGTTGCTGCTGATTGTTGTTGGAGACTTCGGCTCCCGCCGGCTGAATCACGAGGATCGTTAGCGCAAGACCCAGCGCAACAACGAGCGTTCTTTGCATCACGTTTTCGCCTTCCTTCCGTCGACGAAGCGCGAGAGCACGATGAGCACCCCTCGCCCTCCGCTCAGAGTGCGCGGGGCCGCGACGCCCCCGGCTCCGGTCTTGACGAACGCACGACGTGAAATGCCATTTTTCATAAATCCTCGGGCGGAAACCTCAAGGTTTCCAGCCCGGAAAGGGGGTTTCGACAGACGTTACGTTGTGACCGCTCGCAGCGCAGTGTAACCGTTCACCGCTGCCGAGACAATATGCAATAATTGGCCCGCTATGCCACTCAAATACGGGTCCGTCCTCCATGCGCTCGTAGCGTTTTTTCTATGCGTCACCTCCCTGCTGGCGCAATCGTCCCCGCCGCAATCCTCTGCGCCTCAGCCCTCCAGCAAGGACAGCGAGGCGCTGGAACTGGTCAAGCAAGGCCAGAAGCTGAACAGCGAAGGCAGGCAGGATGAGGCCCTGGCGCTCTACGATCGCGCGCTGCAACTGTCTCCCGACCTCTACCAGGCGCAGTTGGCCGCGGGTATGGCGCTCGACCTGGAAGGCAAGTATCAGCAGGCGCGGGTGCACCTGGCCAAAGCGATCGTGACCGCGAATCCCGAGCAGAAAAACCAGGCTCTCAGGACGATGGCGGTTTCTTACGCCTTCACGCGCGATGCCGGCGGGGCCGCGAAATATGAACAACAGGTGTTCGATGCACAATACGCCGAAAAGAAATTTGACGATGCCGCCGGAACAGCCAACGAGCTGGCGCGCATCTATCTCGAGTCGGGTGACATAGACAACGGATTCCAGTGGTACCAGACCGGACACCTGACAGCGCTGCTCAAACCCAACATGACAGCGGCGGAGAAAGACCTCTGGGAGTTTCGCTGGGAAAGCGCTCTGGCCAGGATCCGAGCGCGTCAGGACCGCAAAGAAGAGGCGCAGAAGCACCTAGCCGCAGCCAAGGCCATCCTCGATAAAGGCACCAACCCCGACCAGGTGCGCTTCTATCCTTATCTAGCCGGCTACGTTGCTTTCTACGGCGACGATTACAAGACCGCTATTGCCGACTTTCAGAAGGCCGATCAGAAAGATCCGTTCGTCTTGAGTCTGCTGGCGCAGTCCTGCGAGAAGTCTGGAGACAAAGCGAAGGCGATGGACTATTACAAGCAGGTCCTATCCATCAACTCGCACAGTCCCACCAACGCCTTCGCCCGGCCGCTGGCAGAGCAGAAGGTTGCAGCGCAAGGCTAGCGGTTATCGGCCGCTTGAGCTCCTGTCGCACGCCGCGAACGCAATCAACTTGCCGGCCCGGGGTCTGCTCATCAATCCGCCAGAGGAGTGCTGGGCAAGCGAACCTGAAACCTGGTATCGCCGGGGACCGAGGTCACATTGATGGAGCCACGGTGCTTTCGCACGATACGCAGCGTGGTGTCGAGCCCCAAGCCGGTTCCTTCTCCAACCCCCTTGGTCGTAAAAAACGGTTCGAAGATGCGTGACTGGATCTCGGGCGGGATGCCCGGCCCCGAGTCTCCGATTTCCACCACGGCGCAATCTCCTTCCGGATAGGTCTTGATGCGCAGTTCGCCCTGGCCGTGCATGGCGTCGATGGCGTTGTCGATGATGTTGGTCCACACCTGATTCAGTTCGCTGCCGTAGGAATTCACCAGCAGCGGCGTGCCATGGTAATCGCGCTTGATGGTCACACCTTTTTTCAGTTTGTGCGCCATGATGGTCAGCGTATTTTCCAGGCCCTTGCTGACGTCGACGTCCTGCACCGGGGCCTGGTCCATGTACGAATACTCTTTGATGGCCCGGACCAGGTCGGAGATTTGGGAAGAGCTGTTCTCCAGTTCGTCCAGCAGGTCCTCGATTTCGACGATGGCCGACACCCGCTTCAGCGCCGGCCCGGCCACGTTGCCGCGCACCCCGTCGAGCATCGTATTGAGCGATCCAGGTTCGACTCCGGCCTGGACCAGCGATGACGCATAGTGCCAGCCATCCTCAATGCCGTGCCGGTGGAGGATGGCCGTGATCTCATCCTCAAGCTGGCTCGCCTTCAGCACATCAGTCTCCGGCGCTTCGTCGCAACAGCACGCCTCGAACTGTTCGATGGCCGCCCGTTCCCCTTCGGTAAGCTGGATGCCCTCCAGTTTGCTGACCGCGCTGCGAAATTCGGTGACGACGGTGCGCAGGCGCGCTGCGGTTCGACGCGCCGCAGCCGCGGGATTGTTTAACTCGTGGGCAAGACCGGCCGAAAGCTTTCCCAGCGCAGCCAGGCGGTCCCGTTGTTGCTCGCCTCGCGTGACCTCGCGAGTGCGATCGACCATGGTCGCCACCAGCCGCCGGCCCAGTTCCGGCATGTGGGTGAGAAGATCATCGAACAGTGTCTTGGGGAAGGTCAGAACTCGCGAGGGCCGGACAGCCCGGCCGGTCGCGGGAAAAACGGTCATCCGCGAGTACGGCAGCACACCCGTCACGGTCCCAGCCTCAGTGGTAAACACGTTTTCGTTCGCCCCTTCGATTCGGCCCTGCAGCTGACCCTCGAGGAGCACCAGCATTCGGTCCGCAGGCTCACCGGGTCGCACGTATACTTCCCCCGGCGCCAGGCGAAGTTCCGTTGCATGCTCCAGAAACCAGTCCAATTGCTCGTCCGGAAGATCGTGGAAGATACCGACAGTACGGAGCTCATCTTTGGAGACGCCAGGCATGGGCCTACACCTTCGCCATATATCGATGAATAAATTGCACGGCAATCGCTCCCTCGCCGACCGCCGAGGCGACGCGCTTGATCGAACCGTGCCGCACGTCGCCCACAACGAAGACGCCCGGAACGCTGCTTTCCAGCAGGAATGGCTCGCGATCCAGGGTCCATCCTGTCGGGTGCTTGCCATCCTGCAACAAATCGGGTCCTGCAAGAATAAATCCCCGTTCATCGCGTGCAACCGTTCCTTCGAGCCAGTCTGTCCGGGGCAGCGCCCCGATGTAGATGAACATCGCGCTGGCCGGCACTCGTTCCACGCTGTTGGTGTCGGAACACTGCACCGAGATCTCCTCCAGGTGGGTCTCTCCGTGGACCTCGATCACCGCGGCATGCGCCCACAACTGAACGTTGGGAGTTTTCTCGATCTGGTCGATGAGGTAGCGGGACATGGTTGCCGAAAGCGAGTCGCCCCGCACCAGCATGACCACCTTGTCCGCATATTGCGCGAAGTGCAGCGCCGCCTGGCCGGCTGAATTCGCGCCGCCCACGACATACACGGATTCCCCCTTGTACGACAGCGCTTCCTGACTGCCGCCGCCATAATACACACCCGCGCCCTGCAGACGGTCCATCCCCGGAACCTCCAGCCTTCGCCACTGCACACCCGTGGCGATGAGCACCGCATGGCAGGAAATCTCGTTGCCATCGCCCAGCTTGAGGATGCGATACGGCCCTTCGCGGCGCAGCTCCACTACCTCCTGGGGCGAGATGATTTCCACTCCAAACCTCTGCGCCTGCATCACACCCCGACGCGCCAGGTCGGCGCCGCTCAGCCCTGAAGGAAAGCCGAGATAGTTTTCAATCCGCGAGCTCAAACCAGCTTGTCCGCCAGGAGCCTCGCGGTCGATCATCACCGTCTTGAGCCCTTCCGACGCTCCATACACCGCAGCCGCCAAACCGCCGGGACCGCCGCCTACGATGGCCAGATCGTAAAACTGGGTTTCGGCCCGTGTCCTCAGGCCGACTTTCTCCGCCAGTTCCGCCGATGTCGATTGAAACAGGCGGGTGCCGTCGGGAAACAGGGTCAGCGGCAGTTTTGCAGCATCCTCGCCGATGGAAGCGATGAGTTGCTTCACCTCCGGATCTTCCGAGGCGAGCTCAACGTCGATCCACTGGTATGGCACGTGGTTTCTGGCCAGGAAATCGCGCACTTCGTAGGCTCTCGAGGACCAGCGGGTACCCAGCACGCGGATTCCCTCGTAGGGCGGCCGATACGAGGCCATCCAGTCTTCCAACAGATCGTCGAGCACCGGATACAGATGCTCGCTTGGCGGGTCCCAGGGCTTCAGAAAGAAGTAATGAACGTTGACCTCATTGATGGCATTGATGGCGGCCCCGGTGTCGGCATAGGCGGTGAGCAGGGCGCGTTTGGCGTCAGGGTAGATTTTCTTGGCCTGGTTAAGAAAACCGATGCCATCCATCTGCGGCATGCGCTGATCGGCCAACAGAAGGGCCACGGCGTCATTCCGCACCCTGAGTTCGCGCAGCAGCCCCAGCCCCGCGTCTCCAGAGTTGGCGCGCAGTATCCGGTAGTTTTCTGCGTACCGGTCGCGCAGATCTCTTTCTATGGCTTTGAGGACGTTAGGATCGTCGTCGACAGTCAGCAGCGTCGGCTTAGCCACGAGCAGTACACCTTTCTCGATTCAATTGTGCCGTGTTCATGTTTTTCTTAGATAGCAAAATGAGCTTACTCGACTCTCGATGCGAAGCCCTTGGCGACGAATTCCGCCCCTGGCAGACTGGCCGCGAGCGCCGGCTCCCGGCGTGTTGGAATCGTGCGCCAGGCCACGACTGCACCGGCGACCGCCAGAGCTGCGCAAATCCACATCATCAGCCTGAAACCAAACAGGAACGACACTACGATGGCAGACTCAATCGCGGCCTTGGTCGCCGGCTCAACTCCGGCTGGAGGCTTCAGCGCGCCCAGCCTGGCTGCCTCGGATTGCAACTCGCTTCGCAGACTCTCGGGCATGGCAACAGTCGCCAAACTGCGATTCAAGTGTGCCCCAAATTCGGCAATCATAACCACCCCGAAGACCGCTATCGCCAGCAGGCTCGCCACCCGAGCCACCGCATTGTTGATGCCTGAGGCCGTTCCCGCGCGGTCCAGTTCTATGGACTCCATCACCACCGTCGTCAAAGGCGCCACGCTGACAGCCATGCCCAGTCCAAGCACAACCATGGCGGGAAAGAACGCACTCCAATAACCACCTCCAACCGACGGCACCGCGAACAATAAGAATCCAAACGCCGCGATCGACGCTCCTGCGATCAGCGGCAGTCGCGCTCCGTACCGGTCGACCAGTCCTCCCGACCAGCGAGACAGGAGGAACATTAGCAGGATAAGCGGCAAAACTGCAGCTCCGGCCGCAGTCGCCGAGTATCCCTGCACCTGAATGAGATCGAGTGGGAGCACAAAAAAGAAGATGCCAACCGCCGCATATAAGAATAGCGTGAACACGTTCGCACCACGAAAGGCCCGCGACCGGAACAGATCCAGCGGCACCATCGGCGAAACGGTCCTGGCCTCGATGAACAGAAATCCAATCAGCCCAGCAACGCCCGCGACGAGGCTTCCCACCACCAACGGGTGTCTCCAGCCCAGGCTGGCGGACTCCAGGAACCCGAACACCAGTCCGCCCAGACACACCGTGACCATGAGCGCTCCCCACCAATCGATTTGTCCTTGCCGCCGGCTGCTGCTTTCCGGAATATGCCACAGCGATATCGCCAAAACTGCGGCCGCAAGCGGCACATTGATAAAGAAGGCCCAGCGCCATGAGAGGTGCTCGATGAGCCAGCCACCCAACACCGGACCAATCGCGGTTGTGATCGCCGTCGATCCCGACCATGTACCGATCGCCCGGCCGCGCTCGTTCTCGGCAAACGATGCGCTGATCAGCGCCAGGCTTCCCGGAACCAGGAATGCCGCCCCAACCCCTTGCACCGCCCGGGCGAGAATCAGCTCCTGAATGTCGGAGGCGATGCCGCAGATCGCCGACGCAATCCCAAATACGACAACGCCGCTCATAAACATCAGCCGGCGACCGAACAAGTCGCCCATCGAGCCGCCAACCAGGATCAAGGCGGAGAGCGTCAGTCCGTACGATTCGATGACCCATTGCACATCCACCACGTTGGCCCTGAAGCTGGTCTGCAATGCCGGCAGCGCGACATTCACCACGGTGCTGTCGATGAAGGCCATGCTCGAGGCCAGGATTGTTCCTGCCAACACCCATGAACCGATTTGGCCATGGCATGGCGAGATCGCGGCGCGTGAACCGATTACGGCCTCGTCGCAGGGAGGTTTCATCCCAACTATGGATGTACGCGGCGGGCAATCGGGTTCCTGGGAAGATCAGAACACTCTTACCGCTTTCTCAATGGGGCGGCGCGTCGTAGAATTCCGACTTCAGCGCGCAAGCCGGCTGTGCTGGCACGCACCAATCGCAGTTCTGTTTTCAAGGAATGCCAAATGGATACTCCTTTAGTCGGTGGGCTCCTTATCTCTGCCTCCATGGTGGTTGCCGTGGCGGGATTGCTGTTGGTCCGCCGCTACGCTGACATCGAGTGGTTAAAGCGGCACCACGAGGTCGCCAGCTACTTCTTCTTGATGGTTGGGACGCTCTACGCCGTGCTGGTTGCATTCGCCATCTTCGTCGTCTGGGGCAGTTTCAAGGACGCCGGCTCAAATCTGGAACACGAAGCCAACGAGGTAGGGGACCTTTCTCGCATGTCAACCGTCATGCCTGACCCACTACGCAAGAACATACGTACCGCGCTGATCGAGTATTTGAATTCGGTCACGGAGGATGAATTTCCCGCCATGGCCGAAGGTCGCGACAGCCGGCGCACCTGGCAGGCAGTGCAAAACCTCTGGGACGTATATGCCAGCGGCCAGCCCGACACTCCCCAAATACAGGCCTACTACGCGGAGTCCCTTCAACATCTGAACGCTCTCTCGGACTACCGGAGAGTTCGGCTCTTTACCAGCCGGGGCACAGTTCCCGTTTCCTTGTGGTGGCTGCTGATTTCAGGAGCCGTTCTACTGGTTGCCTTCACCTATTTTTTTGGGCACGAAAGCATCCTGTCACAAGGGGCCATGACTGCAGCGCTTGCCGGGATTATGGCCTTCAGCCTCTTTCTCATCCTCTCGCTCGACAGCCCCTATTCCGGAGTGGCACGTGTCACCCCGGAAGCGTTCAAGCTCGAACTGGCGCATGTAACGGCGAGGTGAGCAGTGAGGCAGGTCAATCCAATGGCGGAGCTCCCCGATTGAGTTCCGCCACGCATCCTTCATCAGCGCCTGCTGCCATCCGCGAAGGATAGGTCTCTAGCATTCTTACTTTTTCGTGACAAGCGCCTCCAGCCTCGCCAAGCGCTGTTGAAACTCCTCGTTTTGGTTTACCAAATTCTGCAGACCCATAGAGGCCGGCATCCGGGACAGGGTGCCGGCCTTTTCTGGTCTGGGCGTCATCACATGCCCCTGCGGCGTACGTCACAGACACCCGGTTGCCGCGCGGCTGACAATCTCCCCTGTACCTCGGGGGAAAGATCTCAGGCCTTTTTCCCACCCCACTCCTGGCGAGTCCGCGCGAGAAACAAGACCCTACATCCCCCGAGAGTCCCAGTGATTTGCGCTGAAGGTGGTTGTGATGCCAGCCGCCACGAGGAGAATCGTATGAAGCGGAAAGTAACCGGCCTGCTGTTTGCCGTGCTGTTGGCGATTGTCGTTCTCGGCTTCGCGTTGGCTGTCGTGCCGGCCTTGGGACAGAATGCGGTCCCACCCACGGCGCGAGAGGCAGCAGCGTCGCCGGCTTTCGCGTCTCGACTGGCTCGTCCAGCCACAACGCAAGCGGCGAGCCAATCTGCAGCTTCTCCACGCAACCGGACTGGTGCGGGCTTGCCGGATGGGGTGGCCTACGACAACGGCCCAGCCAACGGCAACAACGATGCCTGGGCCATTAACTTCGGTTACATCGTCAGCGACAGCTTTATTGCCAGCTCCGTGAGCGGCTTTGACATCTGGGTTTGGGAATTCCCGGGGGACAAAGTCCTTGCAGTCGACTGGTCCATCACCAGCGCGCCGTTGGGTGGAACCATCTATGGCTCCGGTACGGCCAGCGGCTCTAACCTCACGGACGTGTTTGTTTCTACCAATCAGTTTGGCTACAACATCGACAAGGTCTCGGTAACCGGTCTGATTGCGCCACTAAGTGGCGGCGGCACCTACTGGTTCAACCTGACGAACGCCTCGGTCGCCAGTGGCAACCCGGTGTTTTGGGATGAGAACAGCGGTGTGGGTTGCCAGTCCCCGGGCTGTCCCTCGCAGGCCGTCGAAAGTGCGGTGGGCACGATTCCCTCAGAAGCGTTCGACATAGCAGGCGGCGGGGTCGACGGCCCCTGGGCCTGTAAGGTTCCTGGAGGTTCAACTCCAGCGGAACCCGCGGCAGGCTTCCAGATCGTGTACAACTTCACCGGCGGAGCGGATGGGGAGTATCCCAACGCTGCCACCATGGATCGGGCAGGAAACCTCTACGGTACAACTGCCGGCTATTGTTACCCGAATTGCAACAGCGGAACAGCATTCAAGCTTTCAAACCGCGGCTCCGGCTGGCTTTTTGACCTGCTGTATCAGTTCTCCGGGTTCGCAGCCGCCAGGACCCTGGGCCCGGAAGGTGCACTCTATGGTTGGGCGGGACAAGGAAAAGGATGCAGTGGCAACGGCTGCGTCTTTAATTTGAAGCCGCCAGCCACGCCGCCGCGCTCACCGTTCGATCCCTGGATAGAAACCGTGCTCTCTCCCTTGGAACTCGACACCACTTACAGAGTCTATGGTGATGTCGTGTTCGATCAAGGGGGCAACATCTACGGCTCGACCTACGACGGCGGCGACTATGGTTTGGGCACGATCTACAAGCTCACGCCCTCCAGCAGCGGCTGGACGAAGACTGTGCTTTATAGCTTTAGCGGCGGCAGCGACGGGAACTATCCGTCGCCTGTGGTCATCGACAAATCGGGGAACCTTTACGGTACGACCCAAGCGGGCGGTACCGGCAGCTTCGGCACGGTTTTCCAATTGTCGCCGTCGGGAGGCGGCTGGACCAAGAAAACGCTCTACAACTTCCAGGACGGACACGACGGCGGGTGGCCTTTCGCCGGCCTGACGATGGATGAATCAGGGAACTTCTACGGCGCGACCTCGTTCGGAGACAACTTCGGAGCGACCGTTTTCAAACTGACACCTTCCGGTGGCAATTGGACATTCAGTGTCATCTGGACGCTCATTAATAACGGCTGGACGGGACCTATTGACCGTCTGGTGATGGACGCCGCCGGAAGCCTCTACGGTGCGACCACCAACGGCTGCGGCGACCTTAAAAGCAGACCGGACGGCGGCTGCGATCTTCCTCAGTTCTACTACGGCGAAGTGTTCAAGCTGACACCCTCCGAAGCCGGGTGGAAGTGCACACCGCTGCATACCTTCAACGGCAGTGACGGCCTTTCGCCCAGGAACTTGACGCTCGACGCCAACGGTAATCTTTACGGTACGACCGGATACGGCGGAGCCTATAACCTGGGTACGATCTTCGAGATCACGCCGTGAAACTGAAACGCTACGATCACGGCGGCCGGCATCCTGGATTGGGTGCCGGCCTTTTCTTCGCTTGATGCTGTCACTTGCTATGCCGCATCGCTCCCTGACAAGTGACGCGGCTCGCGTGAAATTCCCTCAGCCGCGCCGACCTATCAGTGGCCATTAGCCGGTGCAGCGCCACCAGAAGTCTTGGGCGCTGGTGCCGCCTCCCCGATCAACTGCCGAACCACCGCCGCATTGGCCGCGGTGACTGCGCTCAGGAAGTCCCCGTAGTCGGCCGTCTCGCCACCACAGCGCGCGCCAAACGGGTCCTTATACGCGGTGGCGCGGACGGCGCACTTGCCGTCGTAGGGGTTGTCGCGATTGGAGATCAGGCCCCAGTTGGTGTGCTCGTTGCGGTTGTCGTCGGTCAGGCCCCAGATGTTGACCCCGACGATGGGATAGGAGCCGTCCTCGGCCTGAGCGTTGAAGATGTACTGCTGGTCATCGGCGTAAACCTGGCCGCGCTTTTCCTGAGTGCGATAGTCTGCGCCCGTGCCGGATGGCTGGGGATGCCAGTAAGAATCCTGATTGGCGCTCAGTCCATACCACAGCAGGATGGGCTTGCCGGTCTTCTGGTAGGCAGCTGCGGCGACCTTCACGTTCTGTGGATAAACCGACTCGTAGGTGAGGTAGAGGACATCCACGCCGGCGTCGGCCATGGCGGCCAGAACTTGCGGCCTCGCCCCAAAACCTCCAGGGCCATCCAGCGCATTGGGGCCGAAGATGAGATGGTTCTTGTCGTAGGCGCGAATGGCCTGCACCTCGACGGACTCGGCCTGGTAGGCATACTGATAGAGCATGGCATCGAGGTCGGCCTTCACCTCCGGCTTGGCTCCCTTCAGCATGTAGGGATCTTCGCCCAGCCACGCCTTGTGCCTTCCATCTTCATCGAGTACTCCTGTGCCTTCGCCGTAACCGCCATCGTCGCCAAAGCTGGTGTAGTCGCTTCCCCAGGCAGCGTTCAGCGCGGCAATGTTGGTGTACTTCTTCTGGAGATAGGCGATCCAGGCGTACTTGGCGTGGAGTTTTGGATCGATGTGGCTGCTGTAGCTAAAGTTGGCGACAGCAATCAGGAAGCCCATGTGAGGATACGTTTTGGGCCGGACCGGATTGTCGCCCGTGCCTTTCAGGGCCCAAAGGTAGTCGGCATCCTCGGTGGTGAGTCCCACGATCCAGGGAATGTTCTTGAATTCACCGCCGGAGAAGTTGCCCCGCACTTCCTTTAGGTCGGCGTTCACGCACGCAGGCCACATGGGATCGAAGGTGTCAGGCATCGGAGTCCCGTCCCAGATGCCGTATCGGCTGGGAACGCCTTTGACGATGTCCTTGATCGGCTGCTTATAACCGCAGCGGTCGGGATGGATCGACGCCTGGACCGCGGGCCGCAGCATCAGGATGAAGGGCATCTTCACCGCAGCCCCACTCGGGCCTCCAGCCCCGTTGCCGACCGGCCAGAAGGCCAGGTGCGCGTAATCGCCGATGACGTTGAAGCCCCAGGACTGAATGCGCTTCAAGGTACGGGTGAACCAGGGCGTATGGTCGGGGCCGTAGCGCGCTTGCATGACCTCCTGGTCGATGAAGACGTAGCTGGCGTTCTGTACCCCACGCACGAACATGGCATTGCCCATGGGCGAGATCAGGCTCCAGCGCTTGACTTTTCCGTCGCCGCGGACTGCCTCTTCGACTCGAAAATAGCCGGTTGCGCCGCTGGGCGAGGGCAGTGCCGTCAGCCCGCCATACTTGTCGGTCGCCGGCGCGGGCGTGGTTTGGGCTGCCGCGTCGTCCACGGGAGGCGCTTGCTCGCACCATACCGGCGTAAGCAGGAATACCGCAGCCAGCAGAGCGCTTCTCATTGCGATTCCTTCACCGGTTCGACGGGCGCAACGGCTGGCCGGCAACCCTGGATCACGCTTCCTCCATCAATTTCCGCTTTGAGTCTGGATCGGAGCGAGTTCAACTTCAACTCCCTTCGGCATAGTAATTCAGATTTGCAGGGAACAAGTAGCGGCCCTTACGCCGATGCAGCCGCCGCTTTTCCACGACGGAACTGTTTTCTGCTTCTCGTTCGGGCAACGGAACGCTTGGATTTGGACTTTTCGGCGGGGCGGAGCTGGTTGAGCTTCAGTCCCTGGATCTTTTTCGGTGCGCCCCATTGGCTCGGGGAAAAGTCCACGAGCCCGTGCTTCAGTTTTCTGCGCTCTACCGCCAGTTCCTTCACCAGTCTGTTGTTGTCGCCGACCAATTCAAACAGGGCGCTCGTCGTGAATCCAAAGGTGAACAGCCCGGAGATAGCGATGAGGGGACTGAGTTCGCGCCACGATGGCGGCAGTAGCACCTCGCCATAGCCGAGCGTGGTGTAGCTGTTGGCGCAGAAGTAGAAGGCATCGCGAAACCTCGGAATAAGGTCAAGCTTGTATGCCACCGAGGCCCAGATGAAGGTTTCCAGAATGTGCAGCAACAGCATCAGCAACACCACCCAGCCGAAGAGCAGGGCAGCCTCCAGAGAACGCCCGTGGCGCTCACGCAGCCTCTGGGCAAACGACTTGTAGTGGCAGTTGGCGCCATAGAGCCCCGCAGCGTGCATCAGGGTGAGGAAAATCAGGATCGAGGTACCAACGCCGAAGACGTCCAAGGGAAGGAAATCGAGAGAAACCAGGCCGAGCGTGTGCGTGCTTGCTAGGATGTGCATGTTGGTCGAAGAATGATCAGGGTTTCATGCTGTTCAGCAATCGGGTCGGGCCTTGACGCAACAATAGGTTCATGGTCGTCATCGAGGTTTAACGGTCTCCCTCCGCCAAACACACGTATGATCACCGTCAGCAAATCCCCGCCACCTGCGGGACTGGGGTTGTAGCTACGTCGGAGATAATCGCGGTGTCCGTCGTCAATAAGGTTTCCCTGTTTCTGTCTGCACAAGTTCGGTTGTCGGTTGGTTCGGAGCGCGAGCGTGTCATTCAACACCCTGCGGAGTGTTGCCGTTCATGCGGTAGACCGTTCCGGTCTTGGTGGTGCCGAGCGAGATCCAGTCCTTCAGGTCGAGCTGCAGCGTGACGAAAAACTGCTCGCAGAGTTTTTTCGCTTTGTCGTGGATGGCCTTGTGGCGATCGAACCTGGCCTGGTAGGCGAATTCGCCCACCAGCGGCCGATGCTCACCGCGAGTGCGCCACAGCGCCACATTACACTTCGCGGCGATTCCCTTCCCAAAGCTCAACTGGCCAAGCTCCAGCAGGACCTCTTCGACGATACCCTGGTTCACCGCCGTCACCCTTTCGCTGTCGGACCGCTCAAGCGTGGCCAGCGCTGGAAATACGCGGCTCAGGGTGGCCATCGAGGTCTTATCGGCGTCATGCATCTGGCTCAAGCCGAATACGCAGTTGTGGGAATACAGAATGCGGAATCCGCCCACATCGTCCTTAAGCGGCAGCGCCTCCATCTTGAACTTGATGCGGTACTCGCCCGCGATCTTGGGGCGCACGTCCATCGCCGCCGCCAGGTGCTGATCGGGATGGCGAAACTTGAACACGACTTCGGGGTCGCCCACCGCGAAGCCGTCTACGTACGAAATGCGCCGGCGCAGGATAAATGCGTGGTTGTAGAGGCAGTAGTCGGACGTGTCGCCGAACACGATCTCGCGAGTCTCGGGTCTCCCTTTTGCCTTTGGACTGAGGGTGTAGGCCACGCCGAGATGCTTCGCCGTGCGTTCCACTCGCCTGCCGAAGTCGCGAAAGCTCTCCACGCAGGTAAAGCGATCAGGCTTCAGGATGAGTTTGGCTTCGAGATATTGCACCGCATCGAGGGGATTGCCGTCGCTATAGGTCGCGTTGGCGGCAGGTTGGGCCTCTCGCTTTTTGTCCTCTGCCTTTTCCTTGGCCACTGGACTTCCTCTCTGCGCGTCCCCAGTCTGCGCGGGATCAGGCTTGTGACGGCCGGCTGGGAAACCGCCAATAACGCGTCGATAGCGCGATGACGGCTGCGATAATCAGCATTATGATGCGGGAGGCGGTAGGAGCGAAAGGTCACTGCTCACACTATAGTGTGATATTACAATGGCTTTACAGTGCTATATAGAAGCGCGTTGATGCTATCGCTAACACACACTTATAGGACGGACGCCCCTGCAGTTCATCTTTCGGGGGGTTGAACCTGCCCTCAGGGCGTGGATCTATTTTGTTAATCCGCTGAGTTGAAGGACCGGAGGCCGAGCTTGCCGGTTGCCGACGCTGATCGGCCTCCAGAATCCATGCCCTGTTTACCAATCTGATCCCGGGTCAGCCCAGCTTCCTTCGACCAGTGACGTCTTCCTCGTCGAGTTCTTCAGGGTCTCGCATCTCCGTTACCACGGCCGCAGCCGCATCACCAGCGCGAAAATTTGGTTTCACGCAATGGAGAGAGCGATCTGACGGAGCGGCGCGGAGTGGCTCGCCGTTTGCGCCACGAACGATCCCCGACTGTTTACCCAGGATAAAAGCAAGAAATGCCGGAATCGTGCTGAGTACCGCTTCGTCTGCCGGGTCAGCACGACAGACCGCCGCAACCCCTGGCGGCTTGATACCGCTGTGATGGTTTTTGCCGCGCAGCAGGATCACAGGCGTGCGGGGAGCGGCACGCTTCAATTCGGCCAATACGCTGTGGCTGTCTTGCAGGTGATCCGGATCGAAAACGATGGCATCGAGAGGGTCACTCGCGAGCAGCGTCTTCGCATCTTCCAGGTGGCACCCTACCAGCAGGCGAACGGGAGCGGCCCGCAAAGGAGCGAGAAAGGGAGAGCAGAACTCACCCGTATCGCAGACAAACAATAGAGTCAAAATGTTATTCACGTAGAGCATCCCTCGGGCCAGAGAATCAAGCGGGTCGTTCGAGCTCAATCAGGAACTTGGACGGCTCGTTTCTCCCATTACCGAGGGGAGTTGAGAGCGGACGAGGGCTGCCACTAACTGTACAAATCGTGCCGGTTAAGTCAAGCGAGAAATTTGCTTTGCGTCGAGATTTTACTTTGTCGCCGTCAACGTTCTCCGAAAGTGATCATAAGGTCTAATACTTTCAGGGAACATCTCACATGCAGACAATGGCACCAACGAGGTTCGGCCCTGAAGCTTGTGAATTCGGGATTACAATCCGCACTGCGCTTCTGCTCGCGGTAAGCGCTGCCTGGTCCGCTATACACTTGTAACGAACGCCGCCAACGTGCTACCTTGCGCCGTCGCCATATTCCGCGCCGCCTGAGGCTTCTTAGATGAGTGCCACGGTTACTGCACCGCCAAAAAAATTCCGCTCTTACGTTCCCGACAACACGACGATGCCGGAGTTCACCCTCAAGGCCGTGCTGCTGGGACTGATTCTCACCGTTATCCTGGGCGCCGCCAACGCCTATCTTGGTTTGCGCGCGGGCATGACCATCGCCGCGACCTATCCAGCGGCGGTCATCGGCATGGCCCTGCTGCGCCTCATGCGAGGCTCGCTGCTTGAGGAAAACATCACCCGAACCGTCGGCTCCATCGGTGAGTCGGTTGCAGCCGGAGCCATCTTCACCATTCCGGCGTTCGTGATTTCCGGAGCCTGGCCGGTCTTCGATTTTCAGCACGCCTATCTAAAGTCGTCGTTGCTGATGCTGGTGGGAGGCGTGCTGGGCATTCTGTTTGTGACCCTGCTGCGCCGAGTGATGGTGGAAGATCCTGATCTTCCCTTCCCCGAATCGGTAGCGGCCTCGGAGATCCATAAGGCCGGACAGCAAGGCAGCAAGGCCGCGAAGATCCTGTTCTCGAACATGGGAGTCGGTGGCGCGGTTTACCTGCTGGGCCAGTTCAGTTTGTTCAGTCCCAGCAGGGATTTCATTGTCAGTGTCGGTCAATTGGGAAAGAGCTTTGTACGCATGGGCCGGTCGGCAACCGCACCGAAGCTCACTGCCGGCGCGGTGACCTCCGTTTCTGCTCCTGCGATCAGTCCGGCTTATCTCGGCGTAGGCTACATCATCGGCCCGCGGCTGGCGTCGCTGAACTTCGCCGGAGGGGTCATCGCATGGGGCCTGCTGGTTCCGCTGATTCTCTTCCTGGGCGGACCGAGGCTGGTGGCCGAATTTGCTCCGGCTGGAGCGACCATTCCCGACGAGGCCTTCTGGGCAGGCCAGGCAGCTGCGGTGTGGAGCTTCATCGTGCGGCCCATCGCCGTCGGGGGCATGCTGGTCGGCGCCTGCTACACCTTGTTTCGCATGCGCAAGAGCCTTGGCTCCGGCATGGCGCGTGCCGTTTCCGATCTGAAGAAGTCGGCGGCGGCCCACGCCAGCACAGCGCGCACCGAACGCGATCTGAATGGCAAGATCGTTTTCGGCGGACTGGCGGTGGTGCTGCTGTGCATGATCGCGCTCTACACCAGTTACGCAGGTGTGCTGCGAGGTGGAATCGTCGCCGCGTTGGTGATGATCGTCGTCGGCTTCTTCTTTGCCGCAGTCTCTGGCAACCTGGTTGGCCTGATCGGTTCCTCGAACAATCCTATTTCCGGCTTGACCCTCGCGACTCTGGTCATTGCCGCCCTGCTGATGGTGATCATGGGCGTCTCTGGAATGAGCGGGGTGGCCGCCGTGCTGGGCGTCGCAGCCGTGGTCTGCGTGTCATCGGCCGTCGCCGGCGAGATGCTACAAGACTTGAAGGTTGGGCACATTCTCGGCGGCACTCCGAGCAAGATGCAAATCGGAGACTTCATGGGAGTAGCGGTTGCCAGCTTCACCCTGTTGCCTGTACTGATGCTGCTGAACCAGGCCAACCTCAACAGCGGCGGCATCGGCTTTGGCGATCGCCAACTCCCCGCGCCGCAGGCTGGACTGATGGCAATGCTGGCCAAGGGCATCGTCGGCGGAGAGATGGCATGGCCACTCATCGTGGTCGGCGTTCTGATGGGATTTGCGCTGATCATGCTGGAAGTGCGCAGCCCCATGCTGTTCGCCGTCGGTATGTATCTGCCGCTGGAGACGACGTTCGCCATCTTCCTGGGCGGGATGATCCGCTGGGTCACCGACAAGATGCGCGACAGCAGGAACTTCAACGATGCACAAAAAGCCCGCGTTGAAAATGCGGGAGTGCTGACCGCTTCGGGATTTATCGCCGGCGAGGCGCTGATGGGGATTGTGATCGCGATCTTCAAATACAAACAATGGCCGTTGCCGGTGATCTTCCAGCACCCCAGCGTGTTCTCGGGGTTCATCGTGCTGCTGATTCTGGCGATCGTGATGATTCGCGTTCCGCTGGCGAATGCTGGACGTCCGGACGAGCCTGCGCCGCCGACCGCGATCATGTAGAACTGTTCTAATTTAGAAATCACTTTGTATCCTATTCAGGGCTCGGCTTTCACAGGTTGCGGGAAAACTCAACGGGGAATGTCGTTCTGGTAGTCCGGGCCTTCAGGCCCGCGTTAGGCGAGATCGAGGAGGCCCGGCTTTAGTCGCTGAGGTACTTCGCTCCAAACCAGCGAAACACGCGCGTCTCAGCGACATCGGGCGGGTACCTCAGGGCCTTCAGAGGGTGTGTGAGAACTACGGTTGGTTTGCGACAGTGGAACTAGCGTGTGGAAAACTAGCCCCAAGGGGGCGGTTCAGTCTAGCCCAGCACGCAGCCGAAGGCGGAGTGCTGGGTAGAGTGGGAAGTTGATCTGAGCCCCGTAGGGGCGGCACGGTTCTCACACACCCTCTTCAGCCCGCGAGAAATCTGTTTTTTGGATTTTTTCAGCAGCCTCTTCAGCCGTGCCGGTACGACTGAACTCGTGCCCTGTTACAACCCAGAGCGATTTGTGAGGCTTATCAGTCCGCTGATCAGACTATGTTAACTTTACGACCTATGAAACCTTCCTTCTTGTTTGTATTGCTCGTCGGTGTGTCCACTTCGTGGGCACAGACCGCTTCGTCAAGTAACTCTTCCCTCACCTCGGAAGTGAATTCCGTCTACCCGCAGGTGCAGACGCTCTACGTGGATCTCCACCAACACCCGGAGTTGTCGCTGCACGAGGTCAATACCGCGGCGAAGCTGGCTGCGAAGCTGCGCGAGCTCGGCTATGAGGTGACGGAGAAGATTGGAGGAACCGGCGTGGTCGGCATCCTGCGCAACGGCGCAGGACCCACCGTCATGCTGCGCACCGAGCTGGACGCGCTGCCCGTCGAGGAGAAGACCGGGCTGCCCTACGCAAGCACGGTGCACACCAAAGACGACGCTGGGCACGACGTGCCGGTGATGCACGCCTGCGGACACGACGTCCACATGGCCGCATGGGTCGGCACCGCAACCATCATGGCGCAAACCAAAAAGGATTGGCACGGGACCCTGATGCTGGTGGCGCAGCCCGCGGAAGAACGCGTCATGGGCGCTAAGAACATGATCGCCGACGGTCTGTTTACGCGCTTCCCCAAGCCTGATGTCGGCATCGCGCTCCATACCGGCAATACTCTACCCGCCGGCAAAGTCGGATTCACTCCCGAGTACGCGGCGTCGAACGCCGACACCGTCAACATCACCATCTATGGCAAGGGCGGCCATGGGGCCAATCCCGAGACCACGGTGGACCCCATCGTGATCGCTGCCCGCGTGATCCTGGGCCTACAGACCATCGTGTCGCGCGAAATCAAGCCGGGCAATCCTGCGGTCATCACCGTGGGCTACATTCAGGGTGGCACCAAGAACAACATCATCCCTGACGAAGTTCATCTCGGGCTGACCGTGCGTTCCTACACACCGGCTGTACGCAAACACCTGCTGTCGGCCATTGAGCGGGTGGCAAAAGCTGAGGCCGAAGCCGCTGACGCTCCCAAGCCGCCCCTGGTACAACTGGTGGAATCTACCGATGCGCTGTACAACGATCCCAAGCTGGCCGAGCGCATGACCCAGGTGCTGATTCAGGCGCTGGGAGCGGACAACGTGGTGAAAGAGCCGCCCATCATGGCTTCTGAGGATTACTCGTATTTCGTGGAAGCGGGAGTGCCCTCATTCTATTTCTGGCTCGGTGTGGCCGATCCCGCGAAGTTTAAGGAAGCCGAGGCCAGTGGCGTCAAGCTTCCATCCAACCACTCACCTTTCTTCGCGCCCGACATGGAACCCAGTCTGAAGACCGCGGTCGAAGCGGAGGTCGCGGTGTTGCAAAACCTGCTCGGCAAGGGCAGCAGTTCTGGCACCGGCGCACCGTAGGGTTTGTACAGAGGATCGTGCGAGCCTGCGTAGCGCTTATCTCCTATTCATCTGTCTGCAATAATTGACCGCTAGAATCAGTCGGCGAGTCTTCCATCAGGTCGGAAGCGTCATGTGAGCGTCTTTGCCGATCCTCGCAAAAATCCTGCGGTGCCGCGCCTGGCAAGTGTGGCGTTTGTCAGCCATGGTGCTCCTCTATGGCGCTCTGCTTGCATCGCCGGCTTTCGCGCAAGATGAGCCAACGCCCGAGCCGCAAACTCCCGCCCCTGTCCCTGCTCCCAACGCCACCTTCTTCGAACACTCGCAAACCTCGAAGTGGTGGGTTTCCGGCCAGGCGAACTTCGTCTTCCAGGCGCACGGGGACTTCTATGCGCAGTACAGCGGACCCAACAGCCTTAAGAACTACGGGGAGCACGCCACCTCGCGCGTGCTGACCCTCTTCAGCGGCTATGAGTTCACTCCCAACACCATCGCCTACCTTGACGTCGAAGAGTCAGGATGGGGCGGAATCAGCGGCGCTCTGGGACTTGCCGGCTTCACCAACCTGGATGTGGTGCGCAATCCGACCATCGGCTCGGCCCCCTACATTGCCCGGCTGATGCTGCAGCAGATCGTCCCATTATCGAAGGAGAAGATGGAAGTCGAGCGAACCCCGTTTTCGCTGGCAACCCAGGTCCCGGTGCGAAGGTTGGACGTCCGTTTGGGGAAGTTTTCGTTGGCGGATTTCTTCGATCTCAACGTCGGAGGATCCGACAGTCACTATCAGTTTCTGAACTGGGTCATCGCCAACAACGGTGCCTGGGACTATGCCGCCGACACCCGCGGATACACCATCGGGGCCATCTTTGACTACGAAGACCGCAACTGGGGCCTGCGCTTTGCCGAAGTCTTGATGCCGAAAGTCGCCAACGGTCCCAACCTGGACGCCGACGTAGCCCGCGCCCGCGCCGAGAACATCGAACTGGAGCTGCGCCCCAAGCTTCTGAAGAACAAGGACACCACCCTTCGCCTCCTCAACTACGTCAATCACGCCAATATGGGCAACTACGAGCAGGCGGTGCAGCTCTATCTCGATCACCTCACCCCTACGCCCGATGTCACTGCCACTCGCAAGCAAGGGACGGTCAAGTACGGCTTCGGGTTCAACTTCGAACAGGAAGTCTCCAGCGATATCTGGGCCTTCGGGCGCTGGGGATGGAATGAGGGCAAACACGAGTCCTTCGCTTACACCGAAGACAACGAGGGTGTCGAGGTGGGCGTGTACGTGAAAGGGACGCGCTGGCGTCGCAGCCTCGATCGTACCGGAGCGGCATTCGTGTCGAGCGGTATCTCGAAGGCCCACCAGGCGTACCTGGCCAACGGTGGACTGGGATTTATCCTGGGCGATGGCGGACTCACCGCCGGGCGCGAGACCATCGAGGAAGTCTTCTACACCACGCACATCTGGCGCGGCGCCTTCTTCGCCTTCGACCTGCAACACGTCAACAATCCCGGGTATAACCAGGTGCGCGGTCCGGTGACGGTGCCGGGACTACGGCTGCACTTGGAGTTCTGACGTACCATGTCCGCCGATGGCCCGGCTCGTGCTGGATGTTTCGACCCGTTTTTGCGGAGGCTCTTCCGACAGGCTTTTCGTTACGACCTCGGCGACGAGAGCGTTGCCGGTGGAGTTGTAGTGGATGTCGCCGAAGATGAAGTAGTCCAAATACCAGCAACCCGGCTCCAGCCCCGCGCATTGCGCTTTCACCTCAAAGAACGCCGGGAACAATGAGATGAAGCGCTTGCACTTCCCTGCGCACCACTCCCGCCAGATGCGCACCTGCCGCGAGTCTGTGCTGTCGTGGGCGAGCTGGTTTGGCCACGGATAGACAACCACACTGATCGGAATGTTGCGCCTGGCAAGCTCCTGCCAAAGGATGTCCATTTTGGCCTTCTCCTTGGCAATCCCGGCCTCAAGCCCGAGCGGCGCGTAACCCGCTTCGAAAGGCAGGGTGTCGGAAACTTTGCGATACGTCCATGCGCCCCGTTCCTGATCGAACTCGTTGCCCTCGCCGCGGTCGAGATGGTAGTCGCCCAGTCGCACCAGGTTGCGTTCGAAGAACTCAAGAATGTCGTCGGTGATGAGGAAATGCTTGTTGATGTATTCACGCACCTTTCCATACCGGTCCTGCAACAGGGCTTTTGCCTTGGGAGCGGTTACCGCGCCGGTCGCGTTTTTGTCGCGGTAGAGGGCGGCCTCGTCCTGTGCGTCGGAAATGTCGAGGAAGACGATGACTTCGTCGATCTCAATTCCCTTCTGGAAAACCATGCGCGCGGTATTGAGATAGTCGGAGGGCGAGTACGCTCCCATGCTTCCGTTCAAAAAATCGTATTGCGGAAAACTGGCTGCGATTCGGCCGACGAAAGTATCTTCCCAGGCGGTCATGCCTTCGGCATGAGAGTCGCCCAGGATGAGGATTCGCGGTTTCTCATCGGTTAACGGAACATCCCGGATCCGGTCGTCCCGGAACCCGAGATTGTTGGTGAACATTGGATAGGAAGACTTTCCCCAAAGCCGAATGCAGGAGCAGTTCGGGGCGAGCGCATAAAAGCGCACCGGATCGAGCGGGGCGAAGCAATAGCCCTGCGCGCCTCCTGAGACCACAGACCCTTGAAGCGCCAAGCTGTAGTAGTAGTCAAAGGCGAAGAAGGCTGCTGCGCTAAGGGCCGCCGCCAGGACAAACAAGATGAATTTTATCGCCCGGCTTCGGCTCGAGCTTCGCGAAAGACGTTCCACTTGTCCCGCGTTCGTCTGAGCTGTACTCACAAGTCGATTGTCTCTCAGCAATCTCTATTTTTCGCGGGAGATGTGAATGTCATCCCAGTAAACGGTCCCCGAACCCGGCGTACGCAACAGGTGAAGACGGATGGTTCCATCGCGTCCGGCAATGAAGGAGCGGGACAACTCCCGCCAATCCGGTCGGACCTTGACGGACCGCGAAGAAGTAGTACCGTTGTCGCTGGGATCGTAAATTGAGAGCTGCGCTTCTGCAGTCGCATCAGGAGAGCCCGAGACCCAGGCAGAAACGGTGTAGGCCCCGCCTGGATCCAGGGAGGTCACATCCTGATACATGCTGCCTAGCCCGTTTTCCGCCAGGCTATACGTTCCGCTGTGAGCGGTCGCAGAGGTCGCGCCGGCGTCAACTTCCCAGACCGGCGACCACGGCGAGGCGCCACCATCTTCAAAGCCGGGATTGGCGATGGCGTTCTCCAGGCGGGCCTCCGGAGTCATCAGCTCAGGACTCAGCCCGAAATCCGTCCTGGTAGAGCACAGGATCACGCGATCCAGGTCGTGACATTTGCCCGGCCCGGTCGGACCCTGCGCGATGCGAGCCGCCAGCTCAGGAGTGACCACGTACGCGGAATCTGGCGAGAGCGGTTGTTGCGACAAGTCTGCGATGGCCTGATGACAATGCCAGTCGCGCGCGACCTCGGTAAAGCGGGCCGATTGATAGCTGTTGGTTCGCATCTTCTGCTGGACGGCCAGAAAGCCAAAATAGCGGTAACTCTCGGGCCCGAGTGGTGCAGCACTGCCGCCGCATTGCCAGGCCGGAAGGACGATAAGGTTCTCGTGAGTAGCGCCCAGCGTCGACCAGATCGGCGACCTGAGCGGCGATGGATGTGCTTCGCTAACCGTTATATGTACCCAATGACGGAGCGATTGGGTGTCGGCAATCTGGACGAGCAGCGCACACGCGATAAGCAGGTTGGCCCACAGCTTCTTAAGGAACAAAAACGGCGCCGCGAGCACGACGACAAGGATCAGGTAATAAGGAGTCCAGAACAGCCGCCCGCTTGCCCGCAGCGATGCAAGATAAGGAGACAGCTTTTCGCCCGGATCGAGGTCCACCAGAGTTCTGGAGCCAAGCGTCACTCGCGTGGAAAGCGCCAACAGCGTAAGCGCCAGGCAGCAGAGCAGAAGCGGTATCGCCCAGCGCAGGTTGAGCGCTGGAAGCTTGCGCCGCTGCACTGCAGCCATGATCAGGACGATCAGTGCGAGGACCAGAACCCCAACGCCCAGGTAGTTGTAGCCCTCGTACTGGCCGGGAGTCGCTCCGGGCATCCGCGGCAGGAGAATCGATGTCCAGCCGCGAGGATCGAAGGGCGACAGAAGATTCAGGGAGAAGACTCGATAGCCACCCGTGGTGTAGCCACGTCCTCCTTCAATGACCAGACCCAGTGAATACGCCACCACGAAGCCGCTCGCGCCAAGCAGAAGCATGATGCCCACGGACCGTGGAAGCGTCACCCTCCTCTGCCAGAGCAGGCTGGCGACACCCGCAGTCAGCACCAGTAAAACCTGAAACGCGATGTAGGGATTGATGCCGACGGAGATCGCCGTCAGCACCGTCGCGGCGATCACAAACTGGCGCACCGCTTTCGGCGACTCCTGCTGTACCCGCAGGAAGAGAAACAGCGCTGCCAGCAGTAGCCACTGATTGCTGAGCGAGTAATGCCCCATGAAGCGATAAGTCAGCGGCGGCGCCAGCAGAAAGAACACGCTGCACAGCGCGATTCCCAGCACGTTCGTTCCCAGGACCAGCCGGAAGATCCTGAACGCGAAGAAGAACTGCAACGCGCAGCACAGAACTACTTCGAAGCCGAAATACTGAAAGGGCTCTGGCAGCAGGGGCGACAGCGGCCTCAGCATTACAGCCAGCAAAGGATTCAGGTCCAGCAGGGCAACGGATTCTCCCTGCGGATAACCCAGCCTGTCGGTGTAAGTCAGCGGCCAATGAAGGTGCGGGTCCTGCCGCAACAGCTCCCATCCGATGTAGTGATAAGCCGGATCGACTGTCACCCAGTCCACATTGCGAGGATTCAGCGGGCCCGGGCCCATCACGATCAAGGCATAGAGCAGGCCGGCCACGAGTGCGATCGCCAGGTCAAACCACAGCGAACCAGCCCGCGCTACGCTGGCGCGGCCATTGCCTTGCCCGGCAGGAACAGCCATGGTTTCAGGCGAATCAGAGGCTGGGGGTGTAATTTGGGTTCCCATCAAAGCAGCGCTGCCAGAGGAACGAGAGTACCACAGGGGTTCGACCTGCCCGGCGGTGTCAGTGCGACGGATCCGAAATTTGCCTGCGAGAATCCGAATCCTTTGATAGACTTTATCATCTAACAATTATGCGCCGGGAGACTTACAACGAGTTTCGCCGATTGTGCCGCGAGCACAGCCTGGCGGCGACACACCAGAGGCAAAAAATCTACGAAGCGCTGGTGTCACGACCCGGACATTATTCGCCGGAGGAGATCTACGAGCAGGTAAAACAAGACTTGCCGTCGATCTCACTCGCGACGGTCTACAAGAACCTCAAGACCTTCGTGCATGCCGGCATGTTGCACGAAGTCAGTCCCCATCATGGCCCGTGGCGCATCGACGCCAACCGCCATCCTCATCATCACCTGGTTTGCACGCGCTGCCGCTCCATCGCCGACCTGCCCGTCGATTCGCTGGCGCCGGTGAAGGTGCGAGGCTCGATTCCTTCCGGCTTCCGAGTGGCAAAGGTTAGTATTGAGCTGCAGGGGATTTGCAAAACTTGCGCAGCGGTTGCCAAAGATCTGTAACCGGGCGCGACTTCAGTCGTGCGGTAAGTTGCAACCAATCATAGCGGCTTTAGACGCTGCTGAAAAAGCCATCCGAGGAGCGGGTTCGGGTAGTGCGGGCCTTTAAGGCCCGCGTTAAGCGGGATCGATGAAAGCCGCTTTAGCCGCTGAGGTACCTCGCTCCAAACCAGCGAAATACGCAGGTCGCAGCGACATCGGGGCAGGTACCTCAGGGCCTTAAAGCCGAAGCACTGAGTTGCCGAGGAGCGTCATGAATCTTGAGGAAGTCATCGAAAATCTGCCTTCTTATTCCACAGACCTCAAACTGAATTTCTCCAGTGTGGTGCGGCAACAGACCGATCTAACCGGACAGCAGCTCTGGGGAACGGTCGTAGCCTCAGCCGTTACTTCGCGCAATGAACAATTGGTCGCCGCAGTAGTTGAGGAAGCGGCAAAGTACCTGACCCCGGAAGCGCTCGAAGCGGCCAAGGGAGCGGCTGCCATCATGGCGATGAACAATGTCTTTTACCGCTTCAAGCACCTTACCTCCAACCAGAAGTACGCCACCATGCGCGGCGGCTTGCGGATGAATGTGATGCGGACGCACGGCATCGATCCGCTGGATTTCGAGCTCTGGGCAACGGCAGTATCGGCGATCAACAACTGCGGAGCCTGTGTTGATTCGCACGAGAAATCGCTGCGGGAAAAAGGTATCAGCGAAGAAAAGATCCTGGCAGCGGTGCGCGTCGCGTCGGTGGTGCACGCCATTGCGGTGGTACTCGATACCAACAAGGTTGCGACCGTTCAGCCGGTCAGCGCCTGACACCCCACGCCCCCCAAGGCAGGGCTGGGTGGCACGATTTCCGGGACAATTCACGGGAAAGGCCGGCCCGCCCCGCCGAGCCGGGTTCTCACACATCACACCCCTTTGTGACGTATGTACTTGCTCCATGTGCGCCATGAATGTTCCGCTGGAGTGTATCCGGAGGAAAGCCTCCCATGCCACTCCTTCACTGTCTGTCTCGTAAGCCGCTGTTGATGGGCATTTTCGACGAGTTGCCGCATCACAGCGGCAAGTGACGCAAGGCACGCAGCGAGGTGCAAAGCACCAGCCGGCAGGGCGGCTGGAGGGTTTTAGCCCCGGAGGTGGTTTTACCCCACCTTCCGGCCGTAACACACGGGGATACGATGTGAAGTACAGGGGGTTCCGTCGTGCTTACACCTTATGGTCTGGACATCATAGAGAGCTGCCTGGCTTGCAAGATACGGGCAGAACATATTTTTTGCGATCTACCACCCGCCGCACTACAGTCGTTCGAAACCATCAAGTACGCTACCGCGTATCCGAAAGGTGCAGTGCTGTTTGTCGAAGGGCAGACCCCTCGCGGCATCTTTGTGTTATGCAAGGGCCGTGTGAAGCTTTCCATCTGCTCCACCGACGGCAAGACGCTGATCCTGAAAATCGCCGAGCCCGGCGAAGTTCTGGGCCTTAGCGCTTCGGTTAGCGGCAAGCCATACGAATTGACGGCAGAGACGGTGGACCCGTGCCAGGTGAACTTCGTCAAACGCGAAGATTTCCTGCGCTTCCTCAAGGAGCATAGTGACGCTTGTCTCCGGGTGGCCGAGCAACTCAGCGACAAGTACAACAGCGCCTGCCGCGAAATCCGCGCCTTGGGACTCTCCCATTCCGCGTCCGAGAAGCTGGCGAAGCTGCTGCTGGACTGGAGTACCAAGAACGGCGAGGCTGCCAAGTCCGAACCGCGTCTGAAGCTGGCGCTCACCCACGAGGAGATCGCACAGATGATCGGCACCTCGCGGGAAACGGTGACCCGGCTGTTTGCCGACTTAAAGCGCCGCCAGATTGTACAGTCGAAGGGTTCGACCCTGCTGATCCGCAATAAGGCAGCCTTGCGGGCCTTGGCAGTCGTGCCATAGCAGCAGAGGCGCTCTCTAGTCGGGCGGCTGCCGTTTTCCCCCCGGTGGATGCCCTTACTGTTCTTCGTAGGGGATTTGTGCCTATTGTGGGCCCCTTCAACCCCTAGATAGCAAGGGCTTCCGCAGCCTCCTGTGAACAGGGTCACGAAAAAGGGTGACTGCTATCACAGCATTCATAGGGTCAACAGGACTATTACCGGATTATGGAGACCACGGTGCAGTCCAGTTGCGTCACTTGCGATTTCCGTCCTGACCGCTTTTTCTGCGACATGCCCGCCGAGTCGCTAAAAGCGTTCGACCAGATCAAATCGTCCGATTTGTATCCCCGGAACACTGTACTGTTCGCCGAGGGAAGGCCGGTCCGCGGCGTTTACATTTTGTGCGATGGTCGCGCCAGGCTGTCTATCTGCTCCGATACTGGCAGACGCCTCACCCTGCGTGTGGCGGGCCCCGGAGAAGTGTTGGGGCTGGGTGCCGCTCTTTCCAATACTCCTTACGAGATCACGGCCGAATTGCTGGATAATTCCCAGGTCGTCTTCGTGCGCCGGAAGGACTTGTCCAAGTTTCTGCGCAATCACCCCGAGGTTTGCCTCCAGATCGTGCGCATGTTGAGCCAGGACCTGCACGGCGCTTACGAGCGCGTCCGCAGCATCGGCACCATGCGCGTCCACCGTCCCCGGATGGTTTTCCACCGGCGCACTGTCCTCGTCTGATGCGGTCATCCGACATGCCCGCCCGCGACCAGTGCGTACCTTGATTCCGATTCAATAGCACAACTGTGGTTGTATACCGCGCGACGTTCGGGTATAGTTACCGGAATCCACGGGTGGCTGGCCGTGCTCATTGCTGCTGTTGAGCCAAGGCCCGTCAAGATTCTGGCTATTGCGCAAGAGTTATTCAGGAGCAAGGATGACTCTCAACGGCTCTAGACCGTATCTTCTCTTCGCGTCGGCATTGCTTGTGGCTTGCTGTTTGACGGCAACCGCCACCGGGCAGGAGCACGCGAGCAATCCAGCTCCGCAGACATCCTCTGCGCTCCCTGGTTCGGCCGTCGGCCAGTACGCCGAGACCGATATCTGCAAGACTTGCCATCAGGAAGTGTGGGACAAGCATTTTGCCGGCACTCCGCACGCGGCTTTACTCAAAGGCGATCAGCATGGGTGCCAGGCTTGCCACGGACCGGCGCAGGCCCACGTCGACGGCGGCGGAGATATCACCAAGATCGTTCGCTTTGAAACGCTGAGTCCGGCGCAGACGGCGGCGATCTGCACGAAGTGCCACCAATCCAGCCTGGAAACCCAGAACTTTTCCAAGTCCGAACATCTTTCCAATGGCGTCAGTTGCACCTCCTGCCACAGCCCGCACGGCTCCAAGGATGTCAACTTTCTGCTGGTAAAGCCGCAGACCGACCTGTGCTATGGATGCCATGCCGCGCAGAAGGCGGAGTTCGCGCGCCCCTATCGTCATCGCGTCGATGTTGGACTCATCCAGTGCAGCGACTGCCACAATCCGCACGGCACTCAGACCGGCCATCAGGTTCGCGCCGCCGCTGGCCAGTTCGCGGTTTGCACCAAGTGCCACACCGATACCATGGGGCCATTTGTCTTCGAACACGCCCCGGTGAAGACCGACGAAGGCTGCCTGTCCTGTCACACTCCGCACGGGTCCACCAATCCGCGCCTGCTCCAGGTCAACAACGTCAACTTCCTTTGTCTGCGCTGCCACACGCCAAACATGAACGGAGCTGCGGGCCGGCCTATCGGGCCGAATCACGACCAGTCCGCAAAGTATCAGGCTTGCACGATGTGCCACACGCAGATCCATGGTTCCAACTTCGATCCGGCGTTCTTCCGGTAGTTGAGAGACATGCAATGGGTGTCCCAAGGAATCTCGGCGCTTATTCATTTGGGCTTGCGGTGGTGGTTGCTTGCCTGTTCCTGCTGAGCAGCTCCTTTGCCCAGAGTTCGGGACAAACCTCACCGCCTCCTGCTTCACCGCCTGCTTCCTCCGGCTCGTCCGCCCCGGTCGAAGGCAAGGAAATCGGCGGTTTTCAGGTCACCCAGTCCGTGGAACTCGGCGGGCGCATCAGCGAAGTTACCGGCAGCCAGCCGATGTACGACACGCTGGTCAATCTACAGTCGGGCGCCCGCATCCTCGAGCAGTCGCTCACCATGCGCTCGCTGACCCATCAGGACATCTTCGACACTCTGACCGTCAACAGCTTCGGCTGGGGCGGTGACCCCGAACAGGCGGCGCGCGTGCGGGTGGCGAAATACCGCTGGTACAACATGAACTTCAGCTACCAGCACATCCAGAACTATTTCGATTACGACCTGTTCGCCAACCCGCTGAATCCGCCTACCGGCTCGCCGTTCATCCCCATCCTCAACTCTCCGCACAGCTACTACAACCGGCAAAATCTGTACAACTTCGGCCTGGTCCTGTTCCCCATGCGCAAGCTGTCCTTCCGCTTCGATTACAACCGTAACCGCTTCATCGGGCCCTCCCTCAGTAGCGTCCACGAGGGCACCGACGCGCAGATCAATCAGAACTACAACAATACGTTGAACGGGTATCGCTTTGGCGCGGACTTCCGCGTCACCAAGAAGACAACTCTTAGCTACACCCAGTTGCTTCAGTACTACGCCGGCGACACGGATTACGACCTGAACGGCTTCAACTCCTGGCCCCTCTCCAACGGCTCGCAAGTCACGTTTGGACTCCCCTGGTTCAACAGCGGCAGTCCGTGCAGCGCCCCGCTGAAGAACGGGATTGCCAATCCCAGTTGCAACGGATACTTCAATTACAGCCGGTTCCAGCAGGTGAGCACGTTCATCCCCACCGAGCAACTCAACGTTAGGTCCTCCGATCTGCCCTGGCTGGACTTCAACGGCCAGTGGCAATACAGCCACGCGCAGTCCAATACGCCGTTCACCGAAATTTTCAGCGGCCTTACCACCCGCACCAACAACCTGGGCTTCAACACCGCGGGCAGCAAGTCGAGCGCGAAGTGGAATTCCTCCTCGGCCGAGGTGTCGGGGACGGTGCACATCAGCGACAACCTACGGCTGGTGGAAACCTTCCGCTTCCGCAATTTCAGCGTGGCCGGAAGTTTCCTCGATCTCACCTCCAATTTCTTCACTGCCGCCGGCGCGGGCTCGGCCACCCTGCTCACGCCTGTAGCCATGTTCCCGGGCACGACCTTGTTGCACAGCTCCAGCTCCCCGGCCGACCTGGTCAACGAGATCAACACCAACCTGATCGCCCAGAACTTTAAGCAGAACGACTTCCAGGTGCAGTACGATGTCTCGCGCTTCTTTGGAGTGCGCGCCGGATTCATCTGGGCAAACTACATCATTCAGCCGGGGAACAGCTATTCGGCATCTCTGGGCGACATCTATTACCCCAACAATCCCAATCGTGGCAATTGCGTTGGACTGCCGCTGAACCCCGACGGCAGTTGCACCTTCATCGGAGAGATCGCGCCATTTGGCAATCCGACCACCGAGATCAACCGCTACTCCGCGGTCCTGGGCGCCTGGTTCCGCAACGGAAGTGGTTTGCACGCCAGCGCTGACGCCCAGTTCGGCGGCGCCGACAACTGGATCTATCGCATTGATCCTCTCGCCTTCTTCAACCTCAAAGGCAATATTTCCTATGCTCCGCGCCCCTGGCTCATGCTGGGCGGAAACTTCCTCTACGAGCACGCCACCAACGATACTGCCGGCATCAATTTCAACCAGCACAACTTCGTCACCATGGTCAACGCTACCATCAACCCCAACCCTCGCTGGGGCTTCGACCTGGCCTATAACTTTGACGCCATCCAGCAGAACACCGATCTCTGCTTCCAGAGTGCGGCGCCTCCGCCAGGATCGTCCCCCTGTCTGGGTGACTCTTCCCTCATGCAGGTCTTTGGCGTCTATCAGACGCACACCCAATACGGCTACTTTGCCTTCACGCTCACCCCCATTGAGCGGGTGACCATGCGCCTGGGATACAGTATTGTCGACAACCAGGGCAATACGACATCCTTCAACGCCTTGTTGCCGTTGGGGCCGCTCTCCTCCACCTATCAGTCACCCCTGGCCGCAGTCGACGTGAATGTTTACAAGAACGTCACCTTCAAGGCCGGCTGGAACTATTACCAGTACGGCGAAGGCTCCTTCGTGGGACCCACGGCGCCGCGCTACTTTCACGCCAACAACACCACCCTGGCGCTGCGCTATTCCTTCTGATTCCGTCGATCCCGAGCCTCCCATCTCGCTTACCAATACGAATTGCCCGCGTTGACGTCCCCTGTTCCCGCACGGTGAGGGCGTCACAAAGTCAGAGTGACCGTTGTCACACCCCGGTGTGAGCACCCTCATTGCCCCTTTCCACCTTCCTCAGCCATCGTTGAGTGTTGCCCGGCGCAGCGGTTGCGCAGGCGAAAGCGAGGAGTTCCGTGAAGCGTTGCAGTCTGGTTCTGTGTTTTGCCTTACTGCTTTCGACCGGGGCATTGGCGAAACACGCCCCCAAGATGAGCAATGAAGACTGCCTGGCTTGCCATAACGATTCCAGTCTCACCAAGGACGAGAACGGCAAACCGGTCAGCCTGCATGTCGATGACGCCAAATTCAAAGCGTCGATTCACAGCGCCTTTGGCTGCACCGATTGTCACACCGACATCAAGGCCTTTCCGCACGAGCCTGCGCCCGCCAAACCGGTTTGCGCCACCTGCCACGCTGACCAGCAAGCCGCGTACGATCACGGTATCCACGCCAAGGCCGCGGCGGCGGGAAACACCAACGTGGCCAAATGCCAGGATTGCCATGGCAGTGTCCACGAGGTCCTTCCGGCAGGCGACCCCAATTCCAAAGTCGCGCGCCACAACATCCCTCAGACCTGCGGAGCCTGCCACGGGCAGAAGTTTGTCATGGCATCCTCGGGTGTCAGTTCCGCTCCTTTCGCTTCCTACCAGGAAAGCGTGCACGGTAAGGCGGTGGCCGCCGGTTCCGAAAAGGCCGCGGTATGCACCGATTGCCACGGTGCCCATGACATCCTCGCCGCCGACGATCCCAAGTCCCCCATCGCCAAGCTCAACGTGCCCGCAACTTGTGCCAAGTGTCACGACAGTGTCAGGCAGGAATTCGTACAGAGCATCCACGGACAAGCCATTGCCCGCGGCAATTGGGCCGCGCCGGTATGCACGGATTGTCATGGCATTCACACCATCAAAGCGCCCAACGATCCCAGGTCGGCCGTGGCGGCCGCCAATGTGCAGAACACCTGCGCCTCCTGCCACGCCAGCGTGAAATTGTCGGCGGAGTTCGGCGTCGCTGGAGAGCGCGTCAGCTCTTACCTGTCCAGCTATCACGGGATGGCATCAAGAGTGGGTTCCAGCACGGTGGCCAATTGCGCCAGTTGCCACAGTGCCCATAACATTCTGCCGTCGTCGGACCCGCGTTCCACCATCAATCATGCCAACTTGGCCAGGACGTGTGGCCAATGCCATCCTGGCGCCAACGAAAAGTTCATCAGCTTCAAGGTACATTCTGACAGCACGGCAAAAGCTGACTTCGGCACCAAAGTCATCGCCTACATCAGCAAGTTTTACATCTGGATGATCGTTGCGGTCATCGGCGGCATGGTGTTGCACAACCTCATCGTCTTCCGCAAGAAGATGATCTTGCGCCGCATCGGCCAGCCCCGAATTCTCTTCCGCATGACTGTGGCGCAGCGCATCCAGCATATGATTCTGCTCCTGAGTTTCCTGACCCTCGTGCTGACGGGCTTCGCGTTGCGCTATCCGTCGTCGTGGCTGGCGATGGCTTTCGTCAACGAAGCCGTGCGCCGCATCGTGCACCGTACTGCCGGGGTTGTGATGATCGTTGTCGGCCTTTACCACGTCTGGTACCTCATCGCCACCCCCGACGGCCGCCGTCTGTTCAAGGACATACTGCCCGACTGGAAGGATGTCACCGACGTACGTGACGCCTTCCGCTACTACCTGGGTTACAGCGAGCAGCGTCCGTTGTTCCGCCGCTTCAGCTACGCCGAGAAGGCTGAATACTGGGCGCTGGTGTGGGGCATCTTCGTGATGGCCGCCACCGGATTGATGGCCTGGTTCAAGGTCGGCGTCGGTAATTTGGTGCCGGGCTGGTGGGTGGATGTAGTCATCGCGATCCACTGGTACGAGGCCATTCTCGCCACCCTCGCGATCGTCGTGTGGCACCTGTACGGTGTCATTTTCGATCCCGACGCCTATCCCATGAATTGGGCCTGGTATGACGGCAAGATGTCCATCGAACATTATGAACATGAACATCCGCTGGACCTGCTCGCGATTGAAAAAGCGAAGGGTTCCGAGGAGGAAGCGGAACCGGCCGAAGCCGGGGTGGAGGAGGAGTCCGAACCCGCCGGCAGTCGCAAGTAGAGAGCAACCGGGCTGAACGGCTCCTGCAACTTTTGGGGGGAGGGTGAGCCTCACTTGGGCTTTGCAATACGATTTGGGTGTGGTAACTTGCAACACTGAACGTGCACGGTTTGCGCCAGCACACTGTGATGCAAGTACGATTTGTATCAGGGTATGCCTTTAGGCATACCGTAAGTGCCGTGTTATGAATGCGCCTTTAGGCGCTGTTTTGGGCGTTGGACTTTTACCACGGGCTGCTAGTGTCCTGTAACTGAAGTTCGAAGGATAAGTAGTAGCGCTTTGAAAGGGCACGGCTTCAGCCGTGCCGTAGCGACGCCCAGAAAGATCCGGGCTTTAGCCCTGGGGTCGCTGCCGTCGAGCGCCAGTAAAGGCTCGTGATTTATTCAACGAACCTCAGTTACAGGACACCAGGATGAGACCAAGAAGGGACAACTAGATTCATGACTGAGGACACGCAAAGGGATCCTCTCCGCGATCATCCGCCGGTTTCGCAAAGGCTCATTAAGAATCCCATCAGCCTGATCGGTCTGGCTCTGGCTGGCGTTGCCTTCGCCAACGTCGTTCTGCTGGTTTTCATTGACCTCCTCGCCAGCCACCCCTCTCCCTACGTTGGGATCCTCGCTTACATGGTGGCGCCGGGAATTATGGGCTTTGGGCTGATCCTCATACCGATCGGCATGGTCATCGAACGCCGCCGCCGGCTGCGCGCCGTGGGCGCCCCGCCCCATTTCCCTAAACTGGACCTCAACAATCCAGCGCAACGCAGTACTGTCGCCTTTCTGCTTAGCTTCGTGGTGATCTTCTCGCTGGTGAGCGCGGTCGGCAGCTACCAGGCCTACGAGTTCACCGACTCGGTGGATTTTTGCGGCCAGTTGTGTCATACCGTCATGCATCCCGAGTTCACCGCCTATGAGGCCTCGCCTCACGCGCGTGTGGCTTGCGTTGAATGTCACGTCGGATCGGGTGCGAGCTGGTATGTGAAATCCAAGCTTTCCGGCCTTCGCCAGGTTTATTACACCGCGCTCGGCACCTATCCCCGTCCCATCCCCACGCCGGTGGCCAACCTTCGCCCGGCGCAGCAAACCTGCGAACAGTGTCACTGGCCGAAGAAATTCTGGGGCGCGCAGCTCAAGACTTTCACCCATTACGGCGACGATGAGCAGAACACCCCGCGCGTCATCCGCCTGCTGATCAAGACCGGCGGCGGCGACCCCAGCCTCGGTCAGGCCGGAGAAGGCATTCACTGGCACATGAACATTGCCAACAAAGTCACCTACTTCGCCACCGACGAACAGCGCCAGGTAATCCCCTGGGTGCGCATTGAAGACAACCACGGCCGGGTAACCGAGTACATCGCCAAGGACAGTCCTCCCACTCAGCAGCAGATTGACAAGGCGGACAAGCGCCGCATGGATTGCATCGACTGTCACAACCGTCCCACCCACATTTACGTGCCACCGGATGTTTCGGTGGACCGCGCCATCAGCGGACACTCCATTGATGCCACCCTGCCTTTCGTCAAGCAGCAGGGCGTTGAAGTGCTGACGGCTGACTACAAGACCAGTGACGAGGCGCGCCAGGCCATCGCCGAAAAGATTTCCAGGTTCTATCAGGACAAATATCCGCAGGTCGCCTCAGCCAAGGCAGACAACATCAAAGCCGCGGTGGTTGAACTGCAGCGCATCTACAGCACCACCTTCTTCCCCTACATGAAGGTGAACTGGAAGACCCATCCCAACAACATCGGGCACATGTACTCTCAGGGCTGCTTCCGCTGCCACGATGGCAACCACGTCAGCAAGGATGGCAAAGTCATCAGCAAGGACTGCAACTCGTGCCACACCGTGATCGAGGAGCAGGAAAGCGGTACGCAGGTGGCCTCGATTCCAACCCAGACGTTCAAACATCCGGTGGATATTGGTGACTTGACTGCGGTGAACTGCTCCGATTGCCATACCGGAGGAGTCGGACCGTAAATCAGCAGATCGTGGTTAGGGGATAGAAAACCCGCTCCAGGCAAGAGAGGTGTGGCCGGGGCCTCGTGGCTCCATTCTTCCTGCGCACCGTTGAGGTTCGGCGAACTGTTGATACATCGCCATACCGTACGTAATCCCGCTGGATTGGTTACGACTTGGCCTGTTCTCGGAAGCTATCTTTCCGTCTCACAGGAGACCTCAAGTAGAATTGGTGCGAACTACTCCCACATACAAACCTCATCGCGCCGATTGTCGTCGCGGCGGTATCGGCTGCTAGCCTGAAGGAGAGAACCGGGAATGCATTGTCGGACAACCACTGTAAAGCTGACACTGGCTGCGCTTGCCATCTCCAGCATGTTCTTGGCTGCGCCGGCCTTTGCTGCCGACACCATTAAAGGTCAGGTTCTGGGCGGAGGCGCCCCCATCGCTCAATCAACGGTCACACTTTGGGCTGCAAGTTCTGACGCACCCAAGCAAATCGCACAAACAAAGGCCGACAATGAGGGCCGGTTCGAAGTCCGCACCGTTGGGGCCCCAACGGGTTCGAGCCTCTACCTAACAGCATTGGGCGGCATTCCTGCGGCTCACAAGTCGGAAGGCAACAACCAGGCGATTGCACTATTAGCTATTGTGGGAAACAAGCCCCCGGCCCGCGTAGTGATCAACGAGTTCACCACGATCGCGTCGGTGTGGACGCACGCCCAATTTATCGACGGCATGTCGATCAAAGCGGCGCCGCTGCAGCTGCGCATTGCCGCGGGGAACGTGCCCAACTTCGTTGATCTCGAGACCGGCGGATGGGGCGGCGCCATCCAGGACCCGCTTAACAGCAGTCAAACGCCCACGATGGCCAACTTTGCCACTCTGGCCGACCTGCTCTCCGCCTGTGTCACTCGGGTGAAAGCAGACGCATGCAGCAGTCTTTTTGAAGCAGCCAGGCCTCCGAGTGGCGGGCTCCCAACCGACACACTGAATACGTCAGAGTCGATTGCGCTTTTCCCGTGGCACCAGCCGGACACAATCTACGCGCTGCTCCGCCAGTTCTATTCAGTTTCGCCAGCCAATCACATGCTCGAGGTCCCTTACATGCCGTACCTCAACTGGGCGCCCAGCGCGTGGGTGCTGCCGCTCGAGTTCACGGGCGGAGGATACGTGGCGGGCGGTAAGTGCATGTTCGATAGCGAAGGCAGTCTGTGGGTCGGCGACAACTTCACTATCGGCTGGCAGGGGCAGGACTCGCTGTGGCAGGGACACGCGACCAAGTTCGCGCCAAACGGCAGACCGCTCTCGCCGATTACCACGGGTTTCGCGGGGGGCGGCATGGAAGGCGGCACCTTCGGCGCTGCGGTCGATTCCCACGACAATGCGTGGCTCACCAGCTACGGCAGCAAGTCCATCTCCGTATTCGACAAGAACGGCAAGCCTCTGACGCCACCTGAGGGAATCAACTTCGGCGGCCGGCTTGGCCTGATGCAGGGTGTGATCGTTACGCCGAAGGGAGACGTCTGGGTGTTGGGGGTCGAGAAAAGACAGCTCGTCTACTTCCCCCAAGGAGACATAACGAAGGGCCGGATCGTTTGCGAGGGCGACAGCGCTGAGCCGTGCAAGTCCTTCATGGCGCCGTTTCACCTCGCTATCGATCAACAGGACCGCATCTGGGTTTCCAATAGCGGCCTTCCTCACGTGACGCGCTTTCCCGCCTCTGACCCGAGCAAGGCCGAGAACTTCGATACCGGAATCAACAATAGTGGGCTAAACATCGACAGCCAGGGCAACGTCTGGATTACCAACCGCTTCGGCACTGGAGTGCTGGGCATGGCCCACCTTGTAGACATGGGGGTGCGCCTGAAGGCCGAAGGGGTTGCGGCGGCCTCTGACTACCTGACGAAGACCATGTCGCAACAGCAAGGAGGCACCTTGAACGGCGGTAGCGTCACGCTGCTGCGCCCGGACGGTACGCCATATCCCGGATCGCCGTTCAAGGGCGGTGGCCTTCCTGGCCCGTGGGCGGTGGTGGTGGATGGTAACGATAACGTCTGGATTTCCAACTTCGCCATGCCGAGCAGTCCGATTGTGGAGCTATGCGGCGTGCGGACCGAGCACTGCCCACCCGGCGTGCATACGGGTGAACAGATTTCTCCTCCCGGCGGCTATGTCGGTGGCGGCTTACAGATGCAGACTGATCTCGGCATCGACCCGGCGGGGAACGTCTGGGTGATGAACAACTGGCAGGACATCGACAGCTGTATCGGCACTCCCAAGGAGGCGCTCTCGACACGTTGCGGAGGACAGGGCGTGACGATTTTCTACGGCGTGGCGAAGCCGGTGCGTGCTCCGCAGATCGGGCCGGCAAAGCCGTACTAGGACAGGCGACGCACAATCTTCTTCGAATAGTTGGCGTGAACATCGCCATACCGTACGTAATCCCGCTGGATTGGTTACGACTTGGCCCGCCGAATTGGACGGACGAAAAACGGTATATGCCGGCTGAAGATGTTTTTGAGAAAGAGTTCTTTGCATCGCTCTACGATTGCCTCAATCCGTGGTCGGCTAGCGACGATTTCTACCTTGACCGAGCCGTTGCGGGCGGTGGCCCGGTGCTCGATCTCGGCTGCGGAACCGGCGCGCTGGCTTGTGGCATCGCGGCAAAAGGCCTGGGCGTGACCGGTGTCGACCCGTCTGAAGCCATGCTGCGGGTCGCTCGGAAGCGGCCCGGTGGAGATAAGGTTAATTGGCTTAAATCAGACGGACAAAGCCTTCGCCTTCCGCAACAATTTAATTTCATTACCATGACCGGCCACGCGTTCCAGCAGCTATTGACGGACGAGGATGCTGTCGAACTCCTCCGAGTGGCCGCAGGTCACCTCAATCCTGATGGGAGCTTGGTCTTTGAAACTCGCAATCCTGCCGCCCGGGCCTGGCTGTCTTGGACACCCGGGAACTCGAGACGCACTCTCCAGTCGCCCCAGCATGGGCGGGTCTCATTTTTCCATGACGCTCAGGCCGAGCCCACAACTGGCATCGTAACCATCCGCGAGCATTATCACCTGTTGGACCAAGGAGTGCAGCGAGTAGGGCGTAACCGTATCCGCTTTGTTAGCCAGCAACACCTGGCTCGTCTGCTGACCAAAGCCGGTCTTGCGGCAGTTGCGTGGTATGGGGACTGGGCGGGCGGACCGTTCTCATGGACAAGCAACGAGATCATCGTCGCGACTCGTCGGGCGACGCTCGCCCCTCCAGCAAGTAACCAACGAAAAATCGCCAAGCGGTAACCGATGCTGGCCGATTCGCCTGATTCAAATTGGTCACGACTTGGCCGTTATCGACAGCTATCCTTTCTGCTGGAAACCCTCCACGCGCTGGTTTAGACTCGAACCTCGCTCACACGTGCGAATGTCACCCATCACATCCAGGCAAGGAGACGAGCATGAGGAACCCGGTGTATCGGCCCACGTCCATTTTGAGCAGCCGCCTGCGTGTTCCGCTTTTCTACTCGCGCTGCTTTGTGGGCTGACAATGGCCGCAACCCAACCGGCTCTCGCACAAATGTTTCAAGTCATCCATAACTTCACCGGCGGGTTCGATGGGGAGTACCCCCGGAGCGGCTTCTCGATCGATGCTGCCGGAAACCTCTACGGGACAACCTTTGCCGGCGGCGCTGGCTTTGGCACCGTGTTCAAGCTGAAGCATGCGGGCTCCGGTTGGATTGTGACTCCGCTCTACAGCTTCAGGGGCGGTAGTGACGGTGCTGGCCCGCTGGGGAGAGTGATCGTCGCCAGCGACGGAACACTGTATGGCACCACTTCTTCAGTCGGAGGGAACGGCTGCTCCTCATTTGGCTGCGGCACCGTTTTCCGCTTGCGGCCACCAGCGTCGAGGCCCGCTTCCGCGCTGTCGCCCTGGACGGAGAGCGTGCTGTATCGCTTCACTGGCGGCAACGACGGCGCATACCCCCAGGGTGAACTCACCTTCGACCACGCGGGAAACATCTACGGAACCACCCAGTATGGCGGCGACACCAATTCCGGTGTGGTTTACCAGTTGACACCCTCCGGTGGCGGCTGGACTGAGTCGGTCCCTTATTCCGCGCAGAATAATGGGGATGGCGCGAATCCGCTTGGTGGTGTCGTCCTTGATGCCGCCGGCAGCCTCTATGGCGTGTTCAACCAGGGTGGACTATACGGGTCAGGTGCGGTTTACCAGTTGTCGTTCTCGGGTTCGGGCTGGACCGAGCAGAACCTCCACGACTTCATGCCACAGGGTGGAGAGTACCCGGTGGGGGGACTGATCATAGATGCGTCGGGTAACCTCTACGGAAGCACTACAGTCTCAATGAATAACAACGGCGGCTTTGCTCTCGAGCTAACCCCTGCCGGCGGCGGTTGGACCTATACCCTGCTCCCCAACCTTGGGATTGTCGGCCCCGACGACAGGCTCTTTTTGGATGGGACCGGCAATCTGTTCGGAACAGCCTACCAGGGCGGTCTCGCCAGTGTGGGCTCGGTTTTCAAGTTGACACCATCGGATGGCGGCTGGACGTATACCACACTCCATGACTTCTGCATGACCCGTCCCTGTACGGATGGGCAGAATCCCATCAGCAACGTGGTTTTCGATCGCGACGGGAACCTGTATGGCACCACTTCTTTGGGCGGCACCGGGTCGGCGTGTAGCGGGGGCTGCGGAGTCGCGTTTGAAATTACCCCTTAAGCCTGAAATCGTGTGGGGTAGATCGCGGCCCACAGGGCTGATTCCTGTCGAGAAAATCGCCGCCCGCAAGCAGCCGTTGAAGCTTGATTTCCGTCCTTGGAAAATGGCCCCGCGCCTCACCCCGTCGCACCTCTCGCGATTGTGTGGCAAGAATCAAGACCTGCCTGCCGACAGCCTGGACCTGAAAATGTGCGGAACTAGCCTGTCCCATCCACCACAAGAAGCTTGGGTCGGGCACCTGGCAACTGCATAGCGGATCATCGCGCTGCCATGGCCGACGAGTCCATCACAGCGCGATTTCTGGTTTGTCACAAGTCTGGTTCAGGCTTTCTTGATTAAGCGGGAAAGCCAGACCAAAATCACCGCGCCGACAAATGCCACAATGATGGAGCCGATCATCCCGCCACCCGGCCAGATTCCCAAAAGCCCGAAGACCCAGCCGCCGACAAAGCCTCCCAGGATGCCGAGAATGATGTCCACCAGTACACCGTAGCCCCCGCCCTTCATAACCTGCCCCGCCAACCAACCTGCGATCAGTCCAACCACAATCCACGCGATAAATCCCATGGCCCCTCCTCCTTGGTCCGCTACCATCTGGACGACCGAAAATGTACACCTGCCCCCATCGGAGTGCAACCTTCCAGTCAGATTTGTGCGTCGGCGAACGCCCGGTTCGCGTTCCACACCAGACAGGCAGCCTACGTACTTGCGATGGGAAAATGGATTCCCGTTTTAGGAAAATGGCACGTTTATCTAGTCATAACTAGCACTTTTTGGTTGACACCTCCGCTACCAAGTGACTACGGTTGAAGTAGCGCGCCACGGTCGCGCCACACTCGCTAACCACGGTTCCAGGCGTCGCTGTTGAGGCCGTCCCGCCAAGCGGGATTGCGGACTGAGGATGCGAATCGTGCCGGGTCGCCCCTCGACCCGTTTCCGGCGGTCGACCGTCGCGTGGCCCATCCCGCAATCCGCGCAGCGCGATCCGCTGCCGAATTCCTAACCATACGTGTGGCTCTTGTTTGCCAAGGGCCAGTAGAGCGGACTTTCAGCGCCTGCCCTAGGCAGAGTCGAAGGGTCTGCGTTCCAGCTTGTGCCTCTGAAGGTCAGGCTACATTCCCGCACCCGCGAACATTCTTACCAAGGAGTTATCCATGTCTGAACTTAGTTATGAGGAGATGCGAGTTGCGCTCCAGGAAACAAAACAACAACTAAACTCGCGCGAATCGAGGTTACGGGAGTTGGGAGCCGTCGATTGGGAACCCCAGCCCGTTAAGGAAAAGAAGGTCGTTATCAAAACCTGCCACCACATCAAGCAGAACGGGAGACGCTGCGGCTCGGCCGCGGTGAGCGACCGCGACTACTGTTACTTTCATCTGGGCCAGCGGGGTTGCCGCCTGAAGCTGGCGCGGGCCCGGGCCCGCGGCGAGCGCAATCGCCTCGAGCTGCCTCCGCTGGAAGACCTGTACGCCGTGCAAGTGGGTCTCCAACAGGTGCTGGACGCCCTGGCTAGCGGCCAGCTCGACCGGCGCCTCGGCGGGGTCATGCTCTATGGCCTGCAGCAGGCAGCCAACAACCTGCGCTTGCCGCAGGAGGTCTGGGAGAGTTCGGCCCGCTTCGACAACGTCGGCAAGACCACGTGGCGCGGCTTTGAGCAGGAGCACGGGTTGCCCGAGGGCTTCGATGTGAACACGCCGCCGGACCAGGCCTTCCCGCCACCGCTAACTTCGCCTGACACCGTGGAACGGACGGGAGAGGACCTGGTGACCGAGGACGACGTCGAGCTGGAGGAGTTGCGGGACCGCGATCCCCAAGCCTGTAAGCGCCGTGCCATGCAGTTGGCGCGCAAGTACCGCCGTCGGCTGCGCCAGGAGGAAGAGAAGCTGGCGCGGGCTTGCCGCATTTTGGAGGCGGCACGCCGAAACGATGAGGCGCGGAAGAAGCAGCCCGCCACGGTGAACCTCGAGACGGGAGCGCCGGACACCGATCCGGGCGCTATCGCCGGTGAGCCACAGGTCTCGGGGATCGCCGAAGCGGCGAAGAAGTCTCCGCGGGGAGAGGCTACTGAAGTGAATGCGCAGGAAGATGCGTCGTAAGTCCAAAGCGTTCAATATTTTACCTCTAACTAGCTTTAGAATCTATATTTTGCGATACAAATGATGGCTAAGTTGTTGAAAATAGGAGGAGCACAGGAGGGGTAGTATAAGGAACCCGGTGGAAGCGCGGGGAATCCAGGCCCGCGAACCAAGCGGCTTTTCCGTTTGGGCTTTAGCGTCTGCGTGAGTGCTCGAGCTACCGAAAGATGCGGTGAGGAGAAGGAGATCTGGAATTGCGGAAGATAGAGTCCCGAAGCGACGACAGAGGTTCTCACACAAACTCTTTAGCTCCGGCCGATTTGCCGCACCGATGCGATAGCTTTCAGCCCGGAAGCTGTAGATGTCCGGAAGAGTCCTCGCCCCAGTGACCTACATCACAGGATGTGGTGATGCCACTCACGGCCCCTTGGGTTGCGAAAATCCTATCGTGGAGCTATGGAAACGGACTGAGGTCCGCGGGAATGGGGAGAGGAAAACCATCATGACACAAGGCAATGGCAATGCACATCCGGCCAAAAAGGAATATACGCCGCGGCTGATTTTCTGGGAGGTCACCAAGGGCTGCAACCTGCGATGCATTCATTGCCGCGCCACCGCGACGGAGTTGATGTCGCCGAGCGATCTGCCAACCGGAAAAGCGCTGGACATCATCTCCCAGATTGCCGACTTCGGAAACCCCATTCTGGTGCTCAGCGGTGGCGAACCGCTTTATCGCGCCGACATTTTCGAGCTCGCCGAATATGCGACCAGCCGCGGCCTGCGCGTCGCACTGGCCACCAACGGCACGCTGGTGACCAAAGACGTCGCGCAGAAGATCAAGCAGGCGGGCATCAAGCGCGTCTCGATCTCGCTCGACGGCTCCGATGCGACCACCCACGACACCTTCCGCGGCATTCCTGGCGCATTCGATGCGGCCATTTACGGCATGCGCAACCTGCAGCAAGTTGGCGTTTCGGTGCAGATCAACACCACCATCGCGCGCCACAACGCACACCAGTTACCCGCGGTGCTTGAACTCGCGCGCAACCTCGGCGCCGACGCTCTGCATACCTTCCTGCTGGTGCCGGTCGGTTGCGGCGTGGATATCGCCGCCGAGCAGATGGTTCCTCCCGAAGAATACGAGCAAATGCTGAACTGGTTTTACGATCAATCGCTCGAAGGCGGCATCGAGTTGAAGGCCACCTGCGCGCCGCACTATTTCCGCGTCGCACGCCAGCGCCGCGCCGCCGACCGCATGGCAGGGCGCGAGCAACCCGCCGCAAAGCCGGTCAGCGCCGCCGAGATTGGCCCAACGGACATGACCATGCCGGGCTCGACAGGCATCTCCCTGAAGCCGGGTGGCGGGCCGCCGGTAGGACATACTGGGCATCCCGGTGGTCACCCCGGCGACATGAACGCCATGACCAAAGGCTGCCTGGCAGGAACCGGCGTATGTTTCCTCTCGCACGAAGGAGAGGTCTTCCCTTGCGGATATCTGCCGGCACTGGCCGGCGACCTGCGCAAACAAACCTTCGCCGACGTCTGGAACAACTCCGCCGTGTTCGAAGCGCTGCGCGATGACGACAATCTGAAGGGCAAGTGCGGATGCTGCGAGTTCCGCCACGTTTGCATGGGATGCCGTGCCCGCGCCTTCGCCGCCACCGGAGACTTTCTGGCAGAAGAACCGTTCTGCATTTATGAGCCTGGCACTTCGAACAAAATGATTCGCGAGGCAGCGGTCGGAAAACGGCAGGCATGACTTTGGTCACAGTCAATATCTGTGTCGCGAGCTACGATTAAGCCATGGCTGCACACGTCACCACTGTCAATGGATCACGTTTGAGAACCATGGTTGTTCCGCGCGAGCATGGCGCGTGGGGCATGCTGCTGGTTCCACTGGCGACCGGCGCGGTGGTGGCGCTGCGCACCGGAATTAACAGCGGCGCCCTGACGCTTTTCATCCTTGCCGCGATGTCGCTCTTCTGGCTGCGCACTCCAGTGGAAGCATGGCTTGGTACCTCGGCTATCAAAGCGCAGACCCGGGCTGAGCGCGGGTTCGTGTTCCGGGTAATGATTGCCATCGGATTGCTCGCCGGAGCCAGCATTGCAACCCTGTTGTGGAACGGCCGCAATCGCGGTCTGCTGGTAATCGGTGGGATTGCGGGCCTTGCGTTTGTGGTGCAGGCAGGAGTCAAGAAGCTGGGACGCAAAGGGCGAATGCCGGCGCAAGTCATCGGCGCGATCGGACTCACGTCAACGTCGGCGGCCGCATACTACGTTGCGACGGGCAAGCTCGACCAGGTCGCTCTCGCGCTGTGGCTGGCGAACTGGTTGTTCGCCGGCGACCAGATCCACTTCGTGCAGGTGCGTATTCATTCCGGCCGCGCGACCACCATGGACGAGAAGCTCCAACAGGGACTTCCCTTCTTCGCCGGACAGGTCGTGCTGATTGGGATCATTCTCGCCGCGTGCCGTTTTCGCTTGTTCCCCACACCTGTGACCCTGGCATTTATTCCGGTACTGCTTCGGGGAACACTCTGGTTCATTCGCGGACGCCAGCCGCTGGATGTGCACAAGCTCGGCTTCAGCGAACTCGCGCAGGCGCTGGTCTTCGGTGCGTTGCTGTGCGCCACGTTCCTGGTGTGATCGTCGCGAGGGCGCTTGCGGCTTACCGTACAATGTTGCGGTCGCCTCTGCGGCCAACGCGTTTTTCGCAATCGGTCGAACGGAGGCCGGCTAATCCAGAGCGCCGCTGAGAGGTAGAGAGCAAATGACAGTCAAAAGAACGCATGCGATTGCCGCGTTCTTGCTGGTCTTTGCCAATGGACTAATAGGGGCGAGAACAACACGACTCGCGGGAGGAACCTCAGCGATGCCATTCACGGTGAAGAGTGCAGCGTTCGCGCCCGGCGCAGAATTCCCGAAGAAATTCACCTGCGAAGCAGCCGATGCCTCGCCGATGCTGGAGTGGAGCGGGGCTCCGGCGAAGGCTGCCGGTTTTGCCGTGATCATAGACGATCCCGACGCTCCCGCCGGAACCTGGGTGCATTGGGTGTTGTGGAATTTGCCCGCGAGCGCGCATTCGCTTCCGGAAGCGGTCCCGAAGAGCGAGCAACTGGACAGTGGCGCGCGCCAGGGCCGCAACGACTTCAGGAAGATCGGATACAACGGGCCGTGTCCGCCGCCGGGCAAGACGCACCGTTACTTCATTCGTCTTTATGCGCTGGACCGAAAGCTCGACCTTGCGCCCGGAGCGACGCGTTCAGAGCTTGACGCCGCAATGCAGGGTCACATCCTGGGAGAAGCCGGATACATGGGCACGTTTCGGCGGTAACTGCATTGCCGATCGCTAATCCTGGCGCGTGACCGGCTTCGCAGCCTTCGGCGTGAGGTCGAATTGCTGGACCAGCATGTCAACGATCTCCTTGCCGATCTCGAGCGATGCGGTCGCTGCCGGAGAAGGCACATTGCAGACGTGGATCATGCGTCCGCTGTGCACAAAGTGGAAATCATCGAGCAGGTTGCCATTCCCGTCCACCGCCTGCGCCCGAACTCCCGAGCCGCCCGGCGCCAGGTCGGATTCCTGCAGCTCCGGCACCATCTTCTGTAGAGACTTGACAAACGCGGCCTTGACCCAGGAGCGGTATTGCTCCACCAGCCCCATCCGCCAATACTTGCGTGCCATCTTCCAGAAGCCGGGAAAACCCAGCGTCTCCATCGCTTCGCTGAGATCGACGCCGGCTCCCGTGTATCCTTCGCGCCGCAACGCCAGCAGCGCGTTCGGCCCCGCCTCCACGCTGCCATTCACGCGCCGGGTGAAGTGGACGCCAAGGAACGGAAACCGCGGGTCGGGCACCGGATAGATGAGCGCCTTCACCAGGTGGCGACGTTCCGGTTTTACTTCGTAGTATTCGCCGCGAAAGGGCACAATCTCCAACTCAGTATGCACTCCAGCCATACGCGCGATAGCATCGCTATACAGCCCTGCACAATTGATCACGTACCGTGCACGGAAATCGCCCGCCCTGGTCGCAACCAGGTTCGCTTGGCCCTCTTCGCGCAGGCCTACTACCTTCGCATCGAGAACCACCTCGCCGCCGGCGCGCGTAATCAGCTCGGCGTACTTCTGAGCGACGATGGTGTAGTCCACAATACCGGTCGTGGGAACTTGCAGGGCCTGGATTCCACTGCAGTGCGGCTCAATCTCCCGAAATTCGTCGCGCCCGAGGATGCGCAGTCCAGGCACGCCATTTGCGATCCCGCGCTGATGCAGTTGCTCCAGACGTGAAACTTCTTCCAGGCTGGTAGCGACCACCAGCTTGCCGCACTCCTCGAACGGGACTCCCTGCTCCTGACAGAAGCGTTTCATGGACTCAGCGCCAGCCACGCAATTCCGCGCTTTCAGCGAGCCGGTTTTGTAGTAGAGACCGGAGTGGATGACTCCACTGTTGTGCCCCGTCTGATGAGCAGCAACGTGATCTTCTTTGTCTGCGACCAGAATGCGCAGCGCCGGAAGCCGTCGCACAGCTTCGAGCGCCGTAGCCAATCCAACAATGCCTGCGCCGATTACTAAGAGATCCGCTTCACGGTCGGCCATAATGTCCTGTGTCTGATTGACACGCGATTATACGGGCGGTTACTGGCAGCCGCTATGACGAGCATCACAAAGGTTGCGGCGGGGCTCCCGGAACGTTAGTCTAGGATTTCATCCAGAAATTGCCTTATGCGTGCACTCGTGACCGGCGGAGCGGGCTTCATAGGATCGCATTTGTGCGATGCTTTGATGGAAGAAGGCCACTCCGTGGTCTGTGCTGACAACTTGCTGACGGGCAGGTTGGAGAACATCGCTCATCTCGGTGGCGATGCAAACTTTGAATTCCTCGAACACGACGTGTGCCAGCCCTTCGATTGCGGCAGGCTGGACTACGTTTTCCACTTCGCGTCGCCCGCCAGTCCGGTCGATTATTTGAATCACGGAATCGAGACCCTGCAAGTTGGCTCGCTGGGTTCGATGAACTGTCTCGATCTGGCGCGGAAGTACAATGCGAAATTCCTGTTGGCTTCCACTTCGGAGTGCTACGGCGACCCGATGGAGCATCCCCAGAAGGAAAGCTATTGGGGTAACGTGAATCCCGTCGGACCTCGCTCGGTGTACGACGAGTCCAAGCGCTTTGCCGAAGCCGTCACCATGGCTTATCACCGATATCACAAAGTAGACACGCGAATCGTCCGCATCTTCAACACCTATGGTCCGCGGCTGCAACTCAACGACGGCCGAGTGATCTCCAACTTCATGAAGCAGGCGCTGCTGGGCGAGGACCTCACGGTTTATGGGGACGGTTCACAGACTCGTAGCTTCTGCTATGTGAGCGACGAGGTTGCTGGAATTCTCGCCTTGTCGAAGACGGACGAACGTGAGCCGGTCAATATTGGCAACCCTACCGAGTTCACGATCCTGGACTGTGCCAAGGTGGTGCTTGGGGTTACGGGTGCGAGCAGCCAGGTTCGATTCGAGCCCTTGCCACAGGATGATCCGAAGCAGCGCTGCCCAGACATCGGCAAGGCAAAGCGTCTGCTTGGGTGGAAGCCGGTGATCGATCTCCATACCGGCTTGCAGATGTCGCTGGATTACTTCCGGTCCGCCGTGCGGGACATCGGCGCCCGGGCATAAACGGCCTGCGACCACAGGCACGGAACCTCGTACAATGGGTTATACGAAGTCGAAAAGGTCCGCTTGATGGACACTCAGCTCGAGTTCGAAGCGTTACGCCGCGAAAGTTCTTCCTGGTGGTACATTTCGCGACGCAAGCTGCTGCGCGATGCAGTAGTCCAAGCCGTGCGCGACAGGCGCGAAGCACGCATTCTTGATTTGGGCTGCACGGCACAATTGGAGGACGCCGATTCCCCCTACATGCGCGTCCTCAATGCGCACAGCTCCCTCCCCGTACTGGCATTTCAGCAGATTGAAGGCTGCCAGGACCTGATCTGCACCCGCGTTGAAGAGCTTGCTCTGGCTTCGAACTCGTTCGATGCCATCGTCGCGGGAGACATCCTCCAGTCCCTTCCTGACGATCTCGCCGCTCTGCGCGAGCTGCGGCGTGTGCTGAAAGACGGTGGATCGCTGTGTCTCACCGTTCCGGCGTATCCCGCCCTTTGGGGCGAGGACGACGAAGCGCGCGGCCATCAAAGGCGATATACCGCCAGCGAGTTGCGGCGCAAACTCAACAATTCCGGCTTCGAGATCTCTCGCGTATCGTATCTGGTGGCTGTCGGTTTTCTGCCTTCCATCCTCGAACGCGTGGGCAAAAACATGTTCAAGAAGTCCATAGCGCTGCGGGGAGTCTCGGCTGAGATTCCGGCGTGGGCGCATGCCGCAATGGTCATGCTGCTCGATTGCGAGCGGCAATTGATCCGCTACATCAATCTGCCATTCGGCACGCGCCTGGTGTGCTGGGCGCGAAAACCCGCCCTCGTCGCCGAGCGCGTTACGGTCCCCGCCTGGGAGCGCCAGTGGTCGCAACGCCCCCTGCCGCAGGGATTGAGTTGATCCGCTGTTATCGGTATCACCGTGGAGCTTCCGGTTCGCGAACAAACATCACGGTCGGTTGTCCGCGGTACGATGTGCGCTGGAGTTCCCGGTATCCACATTTCATCGCAACGCGAATGGAGGGAGCGTTCTCCGGAGCGATGATGCAAGCAGTCCGTGCCCGCCCGAAGTGAACGTCACTCCAGGCAGTGATCGCACGAACAGCTTCTGTCGCATAGCCTTTGCCTTGGGCCTGCGAGGCGAGGACCCATCCGATTTCCGGCACCCCTTTGAGCGATGGCTGCAACTCCCGCTTATAGTCGGCGAAGCCCATCTCTCCAATAAAATGGCCGGTCGCCTTCTCCTCAGTCACCCAGTACCCGAAGCCCAGCAACGACCAGTGTCCAACGTAACGCAGGAACTTCGTCCAGGACTCCTCTTCGCTGAGAGCCTTGTCGCCGATATAGCGTGTGACCCTGGGGTCCGCCCACATCGCGGCGGAATCGGGGAAGTCATCCAGGCGATGCCCTCGGAGTTTGAGCCGCTCCGTTTCGAGGATGGGAACGTCTGCAAGGGGATTGAAAGAGGTCAACATTGAAGTAGTTTATTGCACCAGCGCTGCGGACGCTGGCCTTCACCCGGCAGCGCAGCCCCGGTGGCGAAAGGGAAAGAGCGAAGGGCAAAGCGTTCCGGTTAAAATAGCCCGTGGCCCTTTTCCGTAGCGTCGGAACCACTCTCGAGATGATCAAGTGGGAGCACTCGGTGCTGACGCTCCCCTTTGGCCTGACGGGCGCAGTGCTGGCGGCCCGTGGTATTCCGAGCGTGCACACTTCTGTGTGGATCATCGTGGCCCTGGTGGCAGCGCGCTCGGCGGCCATGGCGTTTAACCGCTTGGCGGATGCAACCATTGATGCCGCAAATCCTCGGACTCGGGTTCGCGCTCTTCCCGCGGGAAAGCTCAGCAAGTCATTCGTGGCCTGGTTTGTAGTGGTTACGTCGGCGATTTTGATCTTCGCAGCGTATCAGCTGAATCCGTTGGCCTTTTATTTGTCGCCGGTTGCGCTGGCCATCGTGTTTCTTTATTCCTTCACCAAGCGATTCACCCGCTGGTCGCATGTGGTGCTGGGGATCGCCATGGGGACCGCGCCCGCCGCGGCTTGGATTGCGGTCCGAGGTTCGCTCGATCCGCGAATTCTGATTTTGACTGCGGCTGTCGTCTTCTGGGGCGCGGGTTTCGACATCCTTTATAGCTGCCAGGACTATGAGTTCGATCGTGAGGCCAATATCTATTCCGTGCCCAAGGCTTTCGGCATTCGCGCCGCGCTGGGAATTGCCCGGCTCTTTCACGTGATCACAGTGTTATTGCTGGCGTGGATGGTGGTGGCGTTCGGGCTAGGCAAGATTGCCACCGCCGGGGTTGTGTTTGTCGCGCTGCTCTTGGTTTATGAACACTCACTGGTGAAGCATGACGACCTCAGCCGCCTGAACGCCGCGTTTTTCACCATGAATGGGCTGGTCTCGATGGCGTTCCTGTTCTTCATTGCTGGAGACCTGCTGCTGACACGGTGAGTTAGAATGACGCTATGACCGAAGAAGTTGCCGATCTTCTAAAGAAGGCCCTTGCGCTTCCAGTTGAGGCTCGTGCTGCACTGGCCGGATCGCTTCTCGACACTCTGGATGAAGCCGTGGATGAGGATGTAGAAGCATCCTGGGAGAGAGATATAGCCTCGCGAATCGAGGAGTTGGACAGCGGTAAGGCCAAGACCATTCCTTGGACCGAAGTGCGCAGAAGGATTACCGCGAAATTGTCCCACAGTGGCTAAACCAATCGAGTTTCACGAGGAAGCGTCCGCGGAGTTGGAAGGGGCGTTCGATTGGTATTACGCCAAGAATGAACGAATAGCGTCAGATTTCTTGGAGGAAGTAAACCGGGCGATTCAGACGATCACCCGAGCCCCGGCGCGCTGGCCCGTCAGCGCACACAACACTCGCAGATATCTGCTCCGGCGGTTTCCCTTCGCCGTTCGTCTACCGTGACCTTCCTTCGATCACACAGGTATTGGCCGTCGCTCACGGACGCAGACGAGCGGGCTACTGGAAGGGACGGACATAGACCGCGGCCCGATAGGTGTCAAGGACGAAGGGATAACCCAGATCACATCTCGCTGTGATCTAGCGAAGTCCTGCTATATGATTGAACTGATGTCCACCACGTATCCCATGCCCGTCGACCGGAAAATTCACGACTTCCAGACCGATGATGAGCAGCTAACCCCCATCCACGGCAAGGTGATGTCGCAGGAACGTCTGTCGGCTGACGATGCCTCGGCTCTCTACCGTTCGGGCGACATCCTGGCGATTGGATGGCTGGCGAACCACGTTCGCGAGCGCATGCACGGCGATACGGCTTACTTCAACGTCAACCGGCACATCAACTACACCAACGTCTGCGTGGCCGCGTGCCGGCTGTGTGCCTTCGGACGCAAGAAGGACGTACCTGGCGCTTACACCATGGCGCTGGAAGAGGCATGGGACACCGCCGCTTCGGGTTACACCGAGGCAATCACGGAGTTCCACATCGTCGGCGGACTGCATCCCGACCTGCCGTTCCAGTACTACCCTGACCTTATTGCCGGCCTGAAGCAGCGCTTCCCCCAGGTGCACCTTAAGGCGTTCACCATGGTTGAAATCGCCTTCTTCGCGAAGATCGGCAAGATGACACCGCGCGACGTGCTGATCCGGTTGAAAGATGCCGGACTGGATTCCATGCCCGGAGGCGGCGCGGAGATTTTTTCCGACCGGGTGCGGCACATCATTTGCGACCACAAGATTGACGGCAGCCAATGGCTGGAACTCGCGCGCACCGCACATGAAGTCGGCCTGAAGTCGAACGCCACCATGTTGTACGGCCACATCGAGAATGATGAAGACCGCGTCGACCACCTGCTTAAGCTGCGGGCGCTACAAGACGACACGCACGGCTTCCAGACGTTCATTCCCCTGGCGTTTCATCCCGACAATACGCCGCTGCAGCATCTGCCCAAGACGACCGGCATGTCGGACCTGAAGCAGATCGCCGTTTCGCGTTTGGTGCTCGACAACTTCCCGCACATTAAGTCGTATTGGCAGATGGTCACGCCGAAGATGGCCCAGATCACGCTCCGATTCGGCGCTGACGACATTGACGGCACCGTCGTCGAAGAAAAGATCTATCACGATGCCGGCGCGACGACGCCCCAAATGCTGCGCCGTCAGGACTTGATTCGGCTAATCACCGAAGCCGGCCGCATCCCCTTCGAGCGCGACACCATGTACCGGCCGGTGATGAGGACAGAGACCACGGTTACGGTAGCGGTTTAGGGGCCGGTTGCTCCTCACCTGGAAGCGAGAGCCGCGACAAGCGGTTTGATGCTGCGGCGTTTCTTTTGTGACCGGCGCCAGAGGTCGTACTGGAGCTGCGCCTTGGCGAAGAAATCTGGGGAGAGCGACAGCGCCTCCCCCAGGCGGATACTGAGGTCCACGCTCACCCCATTTCGCCCGTTGAGAATGCGCGACAGCGTAGCCCGCGCCACGCCAATGTGCTTGGCCAACTCGGTCACGCTGCGCTCCCCCATGAACTCCCGGAGAAGTTCCCCCGGACTGGCTGGATTGTGCATCATCATGTTCATCCCTAGTGGTAATCCCAATAATCAACGAGAATGGCGTCCTCCCCGTCGAACGAGAACGTCAATCGCCAATTGCTGCTGACCGTGACCGCCCAGTGTCCCCTCAGGGTGCCTTTCAGCGGATGCCATCCCCACCCTTCCCGGTTCATATCCAGCGGCGTAGATGCCAGATTCAGGGTGGTCAGCAGAATACGGAGCCGGGAGGCATGTTTTGGTTGTATGCCCGCTTTCGAGCCAGTGAGAAAGAACCTCTCAACGCCTTTGTGCCGGAAGGACTTAATCACTGAGATAGACCGTAACACTTGATGTTACGGAGGTCAACGCTTCTGCTCCGGCGCAAGCCTGCTCTTCCCCGGCATGGGTGGCCATCCCAATGACTGTCCCTGGAACAATGCAACCGCGTTCTCATATCGCTTGCCGTCTCCGTCGTGCACGGCAAAGCGCCGGGGATGCTCGGCGGGGCCGCTCCACAGACAGACTCCCGCGTAGGCTCCGTCTTTCCGCAGGATATAGTAACTCATGTCAACATAGGCCAACTTCTGCATGTTCCCGTTGAAATTGCGCACGATGCGCTTCAGTGCGTCCATGCCCGCTTCCTGCGGAGACATGCCACGCCGCATGTTCTCCACGATGGTATGAGCGCCAACCACCTTGATGTTTTCTTCGCCGTTGCCGGTCGCGCCAGCCGAGCCTACGTCCTGATCGGTATAACTGCCTGCGCCGATGATGGGCGAATCGCCCGCGCGGCCGGGAATCTTCCACGCCAGACCGCTGGTGGTCGTCGCCCCTGACATTTCGCCTTTCTCGTTCACCGAGGAACAATGAATCGTGCCTGTCGGCGGTCTCAGGACGCGCTCAATCGCCGCCATCCGAAACTCCGGCTCGATGCCAAGCCTCGTCGCGAGTTCTTCGATCTTCCGTAAACGCTCCTGGTATAGCTCAGACTCGTTGTCTCCCATCAACTGGGGAAACTTGAAATTCGGGCTGGCCAGCCCCGGGCCCCACCAGTCATCGTTGGACATGGTTTCGCGCCATAGCTGCCAAACCTTGCGCGACCGCTCGGTCAGCAGGTTCTCGCGCGGAAAGCCCATCTTGAACCCGAACTTCTGTGCTCCCTCACCTACCAGCATCACATGGCCCGTGTGTTCCATCACGGCCTTCGAGAGCAGCGAAACGTTCTTGATCTCCTCGACGCCTGCGACTGAACCTGCCATCCGCGTCGGTCCATGCATGCAGCAGGCATCGAGCTGGACCACGCAGTCCTCGTCGGGCAGCCCGCCAAGCCCGACGCTGTCGTCATTCGGGTCGTCTTCCGGCCCGGTGATGACCTGCATGACCGCATCCAGCGTGTCGCCGCCGCTGGCGAGTACGGCGTAGCCACGGTCGAGGTAGTTGTAGCCGTTCGCGGCGCAAACGATGACCGGCTTCTTCGGCAACCCGCCTGGCGCCGCACCTTTGTCAGGTTTGTTCTGGGCTTGCAGATCAAGCACGAGGGAGGCAGAACCGACAGCAGTCGTGGCGATGAAATCGCGGCGGGTAACTTTCATGGAATGTCTCCGGGCAAATCAGTTGACGGTCAAGCAGAATAGCACGGCGCCCTTTACTACGTGGCCCCAACAAAAAAGGCACAGCGCTGGGCTGTGCCTTCTCGGCTTACTGCCGTTCTTGCTGCTAGCTGGCAGCCTTCACTGCAGTGTTCTGGTCGGCGCGGAAGCGCAACAATGCAGCGATTCGGCCAATGCGATCGAACTCCTCGTCCCCGGCGATGTAAACCATCTCGATGCCGTTGCGGATCGAGTGCCCCACAATAGCATCGCCAATGTCTTCAAGTTCCGTGTTCTCCTTGCCGCAAACCGCGCACGTCGGCGCGACGTGAATATCCATGTGACCGCAGTGGTAACACTTCACGCCTGGCGCCTGGAAATTCGAGCCCAGCAGCAGGGTCTGCACCTCGCCGCCTTCCAGCGAACGCAGCACCCGCCGCAGGCCCATGGCGCCACGACCGTTACGATGGGCTTCGCCAATCACCTCGTGGATCAGCCCCTGCTTCACTCCGGCCTCGTATTCCGCAAGCTGCTCGAGCGCCATCTGCTTCACCTGTTCCGGCGTGGCCGCCTTCGGATCGATGCGGAAATGTCCCACCAGGCGCTGACTGGCGCTGGAATGCAGTTGGGGATGGAACTCGGACCAGATGTCGTCATGGCAGCCAATCACCAGGCGATCGCAGCCACCGCGCTCGAAGTAGCGCTCGATATAGTCGGCCACTGCCCGAAAGTGCTGCATCGCTTCATTCGTTTGCCGGCGTTCAGCGTGTCCGGCATCGTAGCCGCCCCAGCCGTCGCTCTTGCCGCGTCGCGTAAGTTCATTGACGAAATCCAGCTTCTCGGCAATGTTGTCGTCCACGATCTCGAAAACTCTTGCTTTAGCCCGGTCGGCCAGGACCACGCACACGCGGTGCACGCCATCGAGTACCGCAGCCAGCGGCTTCAAATGAAAGCGCTGATTTAACAGGACATTCGACTTGGGCAACTGCGCGGGAACATCGAACTCGCGCCAGAATCCCTGTTTGCCGCAGGCAAAGATCGCCTTGGCTTTGCCGCTATTGCCGTGCAGCGACTCGGCCATGCTGTTGATGCGGTCCAGGTCTGCGCGTGCGCAGCCATTCCTTCCCTTCTTCTCGGCCTCACGAAGCGCATTGCGGACCAGGTCCTTAAGCAGGATCGAATCTTCCCGGTGCGACTTGTTCAGCGGCGTCGCGGGCTGGTAGTAAAACGTAACTGCGCAAGCTTCCGGCGAGTGAAAATTCGCCAGCTCCCGGATGTCATCACGCGTGATCATTCCGCCCTCCTCATTTCGATTTGATATTGATTAGACGTATGGAGTCTCACCATCGCTTAGGCGCTCTCGGCATATGCGACGAGCTTTTCCTTCAGAGGGTCTTGGATGGGCAAGGCTCGCTGCAGGTGCTCGCGCGCCCTGCGAATCGACGCTCGCACCTCCTCCACACTGTGGTTGGTGATATCGGCAATCTCTTCCACGGTGAAACCTTCGATGGTGTACAGGATGAAGGCTTCCCGCTCATTGCGCCCGGCATCGCGCAAGGTGGTTTCCACCAGGCTGATCAGTTCATGCTGGGCCGCGAGCTCCTCGGGAGTATCGGCAGATGGATCGGGAATTACATTTTCCTCTGTAATATACGGCTCTCCGCCGCTCTCGGCACTAAGCCGGTCAATGGCGTGCTTCGCCAGCCGGTACAGCCAGGGCTCCACCTTTATGCGTTCCGGCTGGTCGTGGCGTTCGCTGAGAGCGTCGGCGATCGTTTCTCCTACCACGTCATCCACCGCGACTTGACCGGGCAGGAGTTGTCCCTCACCTCCCCGGAAATCGAGCTCGCGCTGAATGAAGCGCTTCAGGCGCGGCAGATTCACGTCGACGTAACTTGAGATGTCGCCGGCCGAAACCGTCTCGGGCTTAACCGCGGCGAAAGTCTGCTCGAACGGAACCGTGCCAGCCACAGCGCGTTCCCGCCCGCGACCCCGCGGCCGCTTGTGATGGCTACGCAGCAGCTCCTTGTGCTTCTTGAGCTGCTCGGTCAAAGCATCAAACGCAGCCCTAATGGCGGCGGTCGCAGTCGCGCTCTTCTCCTGCGCCGCCATCTGTCCCGACGGCAACCGCAGGTTGAGCGAGACCACGGCACCCTCGCGGGCCGAGTTCTCCTCGACAATCCCTTTGAGGTGCACAAGGTCTGGCCGAAATACTTGCAGATATCGGCCCAGCTTTTCCATTTGTTGATTGATCAGTTTTTCAAGGTCGGCAGTCTTGGAAATCTTGTAGCTGATATGAACATTCATACCAAGGCCTCTCCGGGTGGAGCGATTCCCATCCGCAGCTACATTGCTTTACAAGAGAATTTTACTCCTCTTTGTAAGAAGGAGGCAGTAAATGATGGGTTGTCTTTGAAAAAACAACCGTGGGACGCCCTGCAAAATCGCCCTTCCGAAGGGCCATGCTTGACGCTTGCGGGCGCGAACGCCAGCTGCTGTCCCCGGTCGGCAGAGCCTGCAAGTAAAGCAGGCCTCCGGTTTGAGAGGTCCGCCGACCGCGGTCGCGCCTCTACCGCTCCGGAATCCGGACCTTCACGTCGGGGCGCTTGTCCAAATGGATGGTTTCGATGAAGCGCACTTTGCCCTTATTGAGCTTCATCACCAGCGATGTAGTGCGCATACCATCGCCGAAAAAGCGCACACCCTTTAGCAACGGTCCCTCGGTAACACCCGTCGCCGCGAAGATAATGTTCTTGCCTGGAGCCAGGTCGTCGGCAGTATAGATGCGCTTGGGATCGGAGACGCCCATGTCCTTCATTCGTTCGCCTTGCTCGGGTGTATATCCGGTCAATCGTCCCACCATGTATCCGTTGAGACAGCGAATCGCAGCGGCGGTGAGCACGCCTTCCGGAGCTCCGCCCGTGCCCATGACCGCATGCACGCCTGAACCCAGCATGGCGGCGGCAACTCCCGGCGAAAGATCGCCGTCGCTGATGAGCCGGATGCGCGCACCTGCCTTGCGAATCTCGTTAATCAACTTCTCGTGCCGCGGGCGATCAAGGATGATGATGACCAGGTCCTCGATGCGACGGCCCAGGACCTTGGCAATCACCGCCAGGTTGTGCGAAACGGGAGCTTCGAGATCGACCATGCCCTTGCACGACGGGCCGACCACAATCTTCTCCATGTAGCAGTCGGGCGCGTGCAGAAGCCCGCCTTTCTCCGAAGCCGCCAGCACGGTAATGGCGCCCGGGGAACCAGTGGCGCACAAGTTGGTGCCTTCCAGCGGATCGACAGCGATATCCACCGCGGCGTAATTGCCGCCGTCCTGCTTGCCCACCTTCTCGCCGATAAACAACATGGGCGCTTCATCGCGTTCGCCCTCGCCGATGACGATGGTGCCGTCCATCGGGACCGAGTCCATGACATGTCGCATCGCTTCGGTTGCGGCCTGGTCGGCATTCTTGCGGTCCCCCTGGCCCATGGTCTTGGCGGATGCGATGGCCGCTTCCTCAACCACCCTCAAGAATTCCAGCGCGAGATCGGTTTCCAGGTTCGCGGTTGGATCATGTTGCATAAGCGGTTCTTCGGTTTGAACTTTGGTCGCCATGTGGCCTCCGGGGCTATGCGCGGCTTGCGGTACGACCTATGACATAGAACTGCCGATTAAGCATGCCGATCGCTGCACTGGGACTTGCGAGACAGCCTAGACACGGTGCCTGCGCGACCTTCCCAGCACAAACGCAAAGGATACACCTCTTGTTGAAAGTGTTCGAGGACTTTTGTCACCTTGGGCTCGTGATCGGCGTCACGGTAACGGGTGGTAGCAGCCGGCGGGCCGGGTGGATGCGAATCCTTACCATCGCGGCCCGTCGTGCGAACTTGCCAGTTTCTTACTCCCCATTGGGGCGCGGAGTCTGCGCGGTGCTCTTCGGCATCTCCGGGAGCTTGATGTAACTCATCGGAATCTCCCCTGTCAGCGAACCCATCCAGGTTTCAATCGACTTTATCTGAGCATCGGTAAGTTCTACGCCACGCTGGTGAACCGCCATGTTGCGGATCGCTTGCTCCAGGGTCGAAACCGATCCGTCATGAAAGTATGGTCCCGTCTTCTTGATGTTCCGCAGCGAGGGGACCTTGAAGACCATTTTGTCGACCTCCTCCTTGGTCACCTGGTACCGTCCCTGATCGGTTTGTTTGGGCCACGGTTTCATAACGCCGAGCTTCTGATATGCAGATCCACCCACATACGCACCGTTGTGACACCATTGGCAACCGGTTGCGGCAAATGTGTTGAAGCCGGATTTTTCGGAGCCCGTCAGGGCAGACTGGTCACCCTCGAGGAAGGCGTCCCAACGCGACGGAGTCACCAGTCCGCGTTCGAAGGCTCCAATCGCCAACGCCATATTGTCGTAAGTCACCGGATCCTTGTCATTGGGGAAAGCTGTCTGAAAAAGCGCAATGTACTCCGGCATAGACTTGATCACCTGGACAGCCGCGGCGTTAGAGGGCATAGCCATTTCAACTGGGTTGGTAATCGGACCTTTTGCCTGCTCCTCGACGGTCGGAGCCCGCCCATCCCAGAACTGCACAAAGTGCCCCGCAGCGTTGTACACGGTAGGCGCGTTGCGGTTTCCCTGTTGGTTCTTGTGGCCGGTTGACACGCGCTTGGATTCCGCGCCATAGGCGTCAAGCGGATGACAGGTATTACAGGAGATCTTCTGGTTGGCCGACAGGCGGGGATCGTAATAAAGTATTCTCCCCAATTTAACTTTCGCATCCGTAACAACATTGTCGGGCGAGTTCATCACCGCAGGAAGCGGAGCGAAGAGCTTCAATGCCTCGGCGTTAACCTGTACCTTCCCGGATTCTGACAGAAGATACGTGACAGGAATGAGGACAAGAGTGAGCATTAAAGCGAACCTTCTTACCTGGCGCGAACCTACATAGGACATATACCCCTCCTCGAGTTATGCCCGCCCAACGTCAGAGAATGGACTGGACACTCTTATGCCATATCTAGTCGGGTGGAGAGGAATTCACAAGGACGAACATCACGTTGACATGTGATGTCCCGGCAGCTTCGGCTCTTGCCCATACAGGGCAGCCCGGGAGCGTGCCTGGGCGTTCATTTCGGCGATAACGCGGTCGCGTTCTTTGTGCGTGGGACCGCTCGTAGGCTTAAGCGATGAGGCGTTTGCCCGGTCGCTATCCACGAACCACGCCCGTCAGGCCGTTTTTCTTCGGGTTCAGCGGCCGCCTCGAATGGTTTCTTTAGTGCTAGTCCGTCGCTTCTGTCCCTGGGTATAGCCCCTGCATTCAGAACGCTGCGTGCCCGGTGATGTGCTCGCCGATGATCAGGGCGTGGATGTCGTGCGTGCCCTCGTAGGTTTTCACCGACTCCAGGTTGGCCATGTGGCGGAAGATGGGATACTCGTCGGCGATGCCATTTGCCCCCAGGATGTCGCGTGCCATGCGGGCGCATTCCAGGGCCATCCAGACGTTGTTGCGCTTGGCCATCGAGATGTGCCACGGCTTCACCTTGCCCGCGTCCTTCAGCCGGCCCACTTGCAGCGCAAGCAACTGCGCCTTGGTGATCTCGCTGATCATCCACACCAGCTTCTCCTGCACCAGCTGGTGCGAGGCGATCGGTGCATCGTGGAACTGTTTGCGGAATTGCGAGTACTGCAGAGCGCAGTCGTAGCAAGCCATGGCTGCGCCAATTGCGCCCCACGCGATGCCGTAGCGCGCCTGGTTGAGGCAGCTCAGCGGCGACTTCAGACCGCCCGATTGCGGCAGGAGGTTTTCCGCCGGAACGCGGACATCCTGAAGAGAAAGACTCGAGGTCACCGAAGCGCGCAGCGACCACTTGCCATGCACGTCGGCGGCCTTGAAGCCGGGCCGGTCGGTCTCGACGATGAAGCCGCGAATGAGATTATCTTCGTCTTCAACCTTCGCCCAGATGATGGCGATGTCGGCGATCGAGCCGGAGGTGATCCACATCTTCTCGCCGTTCAGCACGTAGCTGTCGCCATCCTTGCGGGCGCGCGTCCGCATCGCAGAAGGATTCGATCCCGCATCCGGTTCGGTCAGCCCGAAACAGCCAAGAACCTCGCCCAGAGCCATCCTGGGTAGGTACTTCTGCTTCTGCTCCTCGCTGCCGAAGGCGTAGATGGGATACATGCACAGTCCCGATTGCACGCTGACGAAGGAGCGCACGCCGCTGTCGCCGCGTTCCAGCTCCTGCGTCATCAAGCCGTACTCGACCGCCGACATGCCGGCGCAGCCGTAGCCCTTGAGGCTGGCGCCGTAGAATCCGAGCTCGCCCATGGGCTTGATCAGCTCTTTGGGGAAGCGGCCTTCACGATTGCACAGCTCGATGATGGGAATGAGGTTGTCTTCGATGAACTTGCGGGTGTTGTCGCGAACCAGCCGCTCGTCGTCGTTGAGCAGCGTGTCGTACTCGATGAAATCGACGCCGTTGAACTTGATGGCCATGCGCTCTCTCGCTGGTGGAAGATTTGCGGGTGGGACGAACAGTTGAAGGTATCAGGCGGCGAAGAACGGGTCAAACCAGAGGCGGAGAAAGGTATGCGAGAAGTCCTCGGGAGCAGTGCGCACTTTAATCACGCTGCAAGAAGGGATTCACGACGCGGACGGATCCGAAGCACTTATCGCTCATGAAGTTCGTCGCGTGAAGCTGGAGGCTTGTAGCCCCAATCGAACCCTTTCGCATCCGGGCCAGGGCCTTGCGCTTGGCCTTCTCGTAATCTTTTCGCTCCCGCACGACTTTCTCCAGTTGCGCAGCCAACAAGGCGCTTATCGAGCTGCCTTGCTCGGCAGCCATGATCCTCGCCTCTCGCAGCAGGTCGGCATCAAGCTTCAACGTGATATTGGTTTCATCGTAAGTTTCTCGTGCAGCACTATCTTACGTGCTGCACGGTTAAGCGTGCAATGGTTAGACCAACAGTCTTGGCGTGGCTAGACGCTAACTTCGAGCTTGGTCCGGGTCTTCCTGGGAAAACGCACTTCCTCGGGATCGAGGAACGCCAGAAGGTCGATGAGGGAATGCTGCAGGGCGGTAAGGCGTCGCAGCGCTTGCGGAAGGTTCGTGCTCAGGGATGTGATTTCGTCTTCCAGCGCGCACAGCAGCGGGTCGCGATGTTCCTTATAAGAATCCAGAAAGGAAGCGTACCCCATGCACTCCGGCCCGCGCGGTCCCTCGCGAATGAGGCGCTCGCCGATGGCGCGTTGCTCGCCGGCGAAGATGCGCAGCAGCGGGCCGTACTTGTCGGTCTGCCAGGTTGTGTAAATGCTGTCTTGCAGCTCGGAAAGCTTACGGGTTTGCTCGTCGGCCCCTAAATCGATGAACTGGATCTCCCGGCGCACCAATTCTGTCCAGGCAAAATACTGTGCGACCACGAAAAGCGTGTTCTTGGTGGCGTAAGAGCGCGTGCGCTTGTCCCCGTTGCGGAGATACAAATCCAGGAACCCAACTCTTACAATGTTGAAGATGCGGCTCTGCAGATCGTAGGCGGCGCGGCCCAGAGGTTCGCGAAATCGCCGCGCGGTCCGTTCGATCTCGGCTCGCCGGTCGGCTTCCGCCTTTTGCGAGGCAAGCTGGGCCTCCACCTTCTTGACTCGAACCTGGCCCCAGATCGCGATACCCGCGGCGACAACCGCCACGATGCCAGAGATAATACCGGGGATCAGCGTTTTGTCCATCTCTCAGTCACGACCTCGACGACATCAGTAGTCCCAAGCGGCATAAATATCGGCGATGGGAGGCGGGTTGTCAAATAGGCTCACCTTAGCTCCCGAAAGTGACCAGCCGCCGACCATTCGCTGGCCGCTATCGGCCACTAATGCCTTGTAAGAATAGCTCCACGCGGTCTGTGGTCCAAGTAGCAACACCGACACCAAAGAAGTCCATATCTTCCGTCCAGATCGGGCAACGCATGAGGAGCGCCGTGGCCAGCACGGGCCAGTCGTCCAGATCACGCCCCTGGAGCCGCTGCCGCGCCATCTCCTCATAGGCAGAATAGGTCCCGACATCGACTACCTGCACCACGTCGCTCACCTTGGCTAGAACCTCCAGTGCGGCTGGAACGGGAATGCCATGCTTGGAGAGAATTTGTGGCAGGTGTTCTCGCGCTTCCGCAAATGCAACGTCGGGAGTGAAGAACTCAAGCGCGGCACCGTAGCTGGCGAGGAGCTCTCGGGCGCGCCGACCCAGGACGGCGCGAATCAGGATGTTGGCGTCGAGAACCAACATCTCAGCGTCTGACCTTGCGTGCTCGCCGGCGAAGACCTTTGAAATCTGCCACCAATTCCTCTTCGCTGGCGCCAGCGGATGACAGGAGGGCGTCGAGCCGCTCGCCCGCCCTGCGCAGCGCCTCCAAGTCGGCTTCTCCAGGCTTGCGGTGGGCGGGGATATAAAACCCGACGGTTTGCCCGTGTCGCGTGATCGCCACTGGAATGGACAACTCGAGATAACTTGTCAGCTTCTCGCGAAATTCCCGGATACCAACTCTTGCGGTTTGCATTCGAATGCTCCCTAAGTGTGTACACAATGATAACACAACCGCTGCGCACCAGTGGGGACTCGCCATTTGCCGGCCGGGGTCCTTGCCGGCTAGAGCAACCGCCGCCACCGCCGCCGGTGCTAGAATCTGCAGTTATGGCATTCCCAACCGATCGTCCCCGCCGCCTGCGCCGCACCGACGCGCTACGCTCGTTCGTGCGTGAAACCCGCCTCAGCCCCGAAGGGTTTGTTTATCCGCTATTCGTCTGTCCCGGTGAAGGCGTGCGCAAAGAAGTCCGCTCCATGCCGGGCGTCTTCAACCTTTCGGTCGATGAAGCGGTCAAGGAGTGTGCCGAGGTCAAGTCTCTGGGCATACCCAGCGTCATCCTCTTCGGGCTGCCGGAAGCGAAGGACGAAGTTGCCACGGGTGCCTGGGCCGATAACGGTATCGTGCAGCAAGCGGCCCGCGCCATCAAGCGCGAGGTCCCCGGCCTGCTCCTGATGGGCGACGTCTGCCTGTGCGAATACATGTCGCATGGACACTGCGGCATCGTGGCTGGGCCAAGATGCGGATACCAGCAAGGAAGTGGCCGAGTTCATTCACGAACTGGAAGCGCAAGGTAAGAAAACGGTGGCAATTCGCGTTCCAAAAGCTGGAGCCGCGGCATCAGCTGCCGCAGTCGCGACCGCTCCGGCTATCGCCGCCATGGCTGCCGAGAATTACGAGATCCTGAACGATCCCACGCTCGAGTTGTTGGCCAAGACCGCAGTCTCTCAAGCGCGCGCCGGCATGGACATCATCGCGCCCTCGGATATGATGGACGGCCGCGTGGACGCGATTCGCACCGCCCTCGATGACGCCGGCTTCCAGAACACTCCCATCCTTTCGTACGCAGCAAAGTTTGCCAGCGGCTTCTACGGCCCCTTCCGCGAGGCGGCCGACTCGGCGCCGCACTTCGGCGATCGCCGCTCCTACCAGATGGACCCGGCCAACCTGCGCGAGGCCATGCGGGAGATCGAGCTCGACCTCGAAGAAGGCGCTGACATGATCATGGTGAAGCCGGCCATGCCGTATCTCGACGTGCTGCACGAGGCGCGCCTGCGCTTCGATGTGCCACTCGCCGCCTATCAGGTCAGCGGGGAATACGCCATGATCAAGGCCGCCGCGCTGAATGGCTGGATTGATCACGACCGCGTGATGATGGAGTCGCTGTTGTGCATCCAGCGTGCGGGCGCCTCCGTCGTGCTGACGTACTTTGCCAAGGAAGCGGCCCGGCTGCTGGGGTAGGGGTGGGCTTCTCTGGCCACCCAGTGGCCGAACCACCTGCGTCAGTATGGACATGAATGGAGATACACGATGACATACGACGAGATGAAGCGCGAGGAATCGGTGCCCCAAATGGAGCTTGCGAGAGATCGACAGAGATCTCTTTGCCTTATCACAAATGTAAGCTAGAGATTTAGAGGCGTATCTGTGGGATATGCAGGTGGCGTGAAGGAGCCCGGTTGTGGACTGTAAGAGGGTCCGCTACTCGAGACATGCCATTGAGCGCATATTTCAACGCAGCATCCCGCCCGATGAGATAATGGACGTTATCCGATCGGGTGAGGTCATCGCGAGTTACCCGGATGATTCGCCCTATCCCAGCACGCTGTTATTGGGATTTGTCCGGGACCTGCCGATTCATGCACTCGTGGCGCAGGAGTATGACACGGGAAATTGTCACGTCGTGACAGTCTATCGGCCCGATCCGGAGCTGTGGTCCAGTGATTTCCGAAACAGGCGGCAACCATGAAATGCGTCCTCTGCAAGAACGGTGAAACCCGGCCAGGCACTGTGACCGTGACGCTGGAACGGGGAAAGACAGTAGTAGTCGTTCGCGATGTGCCAGCCGAGGTGTGTGGGAACTGCGGCGAGTACTATCTGGACAGCTCTGTTGCACAGCGCGTTTACGAGCAGGGGGAGGCAGCGGTGGAGCGCAATGCCGAGGTGGAAATCCTGCGTTATGCAGCATAGTCCATGGCTGCAATGGGGTAGGCATGAGACTTCCTGACGAAGTCAAGCAGCTTGCTGACCTATGCCGTCAATATCGTGTGCGGCGGCTGGCGCTGTTCGGCTCGGCCCTGCGCGACGATTTCAATCCCCTGCGCAGCGATCTTGATTTCCTGGTCGAGTTCGAGTCGCTGCCCGAGGGCACCTATGCCAAAACTTACTTTGGCCTGCTCGCGGCTCTGGAGCAGCTTTTCCAGCGGCCAGTAGATCTCGTGGAAGCCGATGCCGTCCGCAATCCCTATTTCCGGCAGGAAATTGAAGCCCGCCAGGAAACGGTCTATGCCACGTAGCCTGCGGGCGTACTTGTGGGACATCGAGCAGGCGGGCCTGCCCCTGCTGCGCGAACAGGCCGCCGAACTGTTGCACGAAGCCGAGGAAAAGCAGCAGTGAATCGGCACAAGGCCACAAGCAATAGGTGAAACTTCCAATCAAGAAAGGGTTGCGTCGCAATCTTTGACGAGCTGCCTTTCTTACAATATCAAGCTTACGCAAGCAGCCGGACAGTACAATGGCGGGCTACCATGTTGGGGCGAAGCGCTGCAACTCATCTCATGGAACTTGTGGCTACACGGAGTGAGCGAGGGGCATCAGCGCCATCCAGGACATCGCCAGCGTCCGCAGTATTTTGGGCCTTCGCCATCGCGGTGACCAGCACACTGCTGGTTTTGCGCCGCCCCGACGCAGTTTTCCATGCCCAGCTCTGGGCCGAAGACGGCGTGGTGTGGTTCGCGGACGCCTACAACCACGGCGGTCTGAGGGCGCTGCTCTTCGCACGCGACGGCTACTTGCAGGTGTTTCCCCGTCTGGTGGCTGCGATCGGCCTATGGGTGCCATTGGTGTACGTTCCGCTGGTATTCAATCTGATCGCTTTGGCCGTCGAAGCCCTTCCACCTTTGTTTCTGGTTTCCAACCGCATGCGCAACATCGGCCCACTCCCACTGCGCTGCGTGTTGGCATTGCTGTACCTGTTTGTTCCCGATTCCAGCGAAGTGCACGCCATCATCACCGACTCGCAATCGCAACTGGCGGTGCTCGCATGTCTGGTCCTTATTGCCGACGCGCCGCGCTCGCGATGGGGCAAGGTTTTCGATGTGGTTGCGCTGGTGCTGTGCGCGCTCACCACTCCCATGGGCATGCTTCTGCTGGCGGTCGCGCTGGCCCGAACCGTGCTCCCGCTACTGATTCACCGCTCGGCGAAGGCAAGCCGACTCCGGCCCGAAATGCGCTGGCGCTGGGTCCAGGTTTCGCTTCTCGCTGCATGTGCGCTGCTGCAAGGACTCACCCTACTCACAGCCGCCGGCGCCCGTCTCAATACGATTCTTGGCGCCAGCCCCAGCAAGTTCGTGCGAATCGTGGCCGGACAGATCGTTCTGCCCATCTTCCAGGGAAGTAATCGTCTCGACCAGATGTCCAGCGACCCCGCGAGGGTAACGGCCCTGGCTGTCGTGGTGACGCTGGTGACGGCGCTCGTCTGTTTCTACGCGCTGCTGGGTGGAAGCCCGGAGCTACGCTGTTTCATTTTTTTTGCTTTGTTGGTGTTTGCGGCGGCGCTTACATTCCCGACCGTGGAACCCGTCTACCACCAATGGAACCTTTTCCTGTCGCCTGAGTCGGGATTGCGCTACTGGTACATCCCCAAGCTTGCCTTGATGGCGACCCTGCTGTGGCTGCTGGGTCGCCGGCGCCCGGTCTCGATTCGGCTGATGGCCGCCGTTCTGACATGCATCATGGCGTTTGCCGCGGTGAAGCACTGGCGGTATCCGGCATTTCCGGATTTTCATTTCGACAGCTATGTGCGAGCGTTCGAGCAACTCCCGCCAGGCGCCACCGGTCAGTTTCGTTTAAACCCAGGCGAACCATGGATCATGAAGTTGGTAAAGAAGTAGGAAACGCTGAACAACGACGGTGGGCCAGGGAACAAGCCGATCCAAGACCGCTTTTAGTTTAGTTTAGCGGTCGCTTAACGCGATTGACCCAGAAGTTTTCTCCGAAGAAAGGTAAGCATCCGCAGAACGACAGACCGCCAGTGCGATTCCACCGCGGCCGGCACTCGATCGGGATGCAAGTTCAAACCGAAGTTACTGCACATTGCGATAGCCGGAGTGGCAATCTTACACCCGATTCCAGTGCCCGAGTGGTCTCCGCAAAATGAATTGGGCGCTCATAAATTTTGAAAGCCGGAGCTTGCGCTCCGGCTTTCGGGTCTGTTCGCGATTTACCTGTGGGGGAGGGATCGTCGATTCAGTTAGAACAGCTTGCGACGCAGTACGCCGGCAAGGCCGAGGATGCCAGAACCGAACAGCATGATGCTGCTGGGCTCAGGCGTCGTTCCGCCGCCGCCGCCGCCGCTGGTGTTGATGGTGAAAGCTTCCGAAGGAATGGTGCCGACGGAGCTCTCAGAGGCCTTCGACGGGCCGCTGTTTTCATCCCAGAATACCGGGTCGCCGCTGGAAACAACCGCGTTCTGCAGGCTGAGCCAATAGGTGACACCGCCCAGCTCTGGCACGTTCAGGCCGCTTGCCGTGAGCTTGTCGACGTTATAGCCAAAGCCGTTGCTGGAGATGAAGGTGTCGGTCACGGCAGCCGTGCCGTGGGCTATCTCGCTGCCGTATTCGGTTAGGCCAACGGACCAATCCACCGACAACGTTGTGTCGCCCGGGAACTCCCACACCCCGATGCTGAAGCCGGTAATGTTTGTGTTGCTGGCGAGCACATAGGTGTCGCTGACGATGTAGCCGAAGTTGATGGTCCAAGCATCTGTGTTGCCGTTGATTCCACCGTTGTTATAATCGGCCCAAGCTGGAATCCCAGCTAGCGCCACGCACAGAATTGTGAGCAAAGCGATACGCAGTTTCAAGGATCGAACCCTCCTTAGGTTCAATTCAGACAAACGTTTGTTGACGGGTATGCCGGCATTCGAATTGAGCCCCCGCCTTTTTCTCTACTGATTCAACCCCCAGCTCAGGCTGCAGGAAGAAACTCTTCCGCCCGTGTTTACCACGGCCTTTGGCCAAGCCGTACAGAAATCCACCAGAAAGTGGCGCCCTGACTCGAAAATTAGATTGCAACCTGGCGCCGCAGAGCCAAGGACCACGAGAGCAGCGCCCAGTTTCAGCTCTTCACTAATACCTCCGTCAGGTCTGAAACCCATACATATCCCCCGACCTGACGACCAGCTTAGCGTTGGCGAGCTGAACTGCAGCACACTAATGTGCAATTGGGCTGCCATCCTAAGTGATTGAAAGCAAGGTAGTGACCCTACTGCCTATGCAAGAAGTTGCGATAGTTGTCTAACCGCTTTCCACGCTTCGGGGTACCCTTCGGACGAAAAAGCCGGAGCTTGCGCTCCGGCTTTCGGGTCCGTTCGCGACTTACCCGTGTGGGAGGGATCGTCGATTCAGTTAGAACAGCTTGCGACGCAGTACGCCAGCAAGGCCGAGGATGCCAGAACCGAACAACATGATGCTGCTGGGCTCAGGCGTCGTTCCCATGCCGCCGCCGCTGTAGTTCACGGTGAAAGCTTCCGAAGGAATGGTGCCGACAGCACTCTCAGAGGCCGCCGACGGGCAACCGGACCCACCGCAGCCTGCGCCGCTGTTCTCATCCCAGAACACCGGATCGCCGGTTGAGACGACCGCATTAGCCAGATTCAGCCAGTAGGTTCCGGCATTCAACTGCCCAATAGGAGTGTTAAAGTGGAGCTTGTCGACGCTGTAGCCAAACTGGTTGGTGGAAATGAACGTGTCCGTCACATTGGCGGTTCCACCGACGCCAATGCCGTTCTCGGTCGCGGTGATAGTCCAGTCGACGGTCAACACCGTGTCGCCCGGGAATTCCCAGACGCCGATGTCGGCACTAAAGCCTGAGCCACCGCCAGCGGCTACCGTGAAGGTGTCGCTAACGACATAACCAAAGTTAATGGTCCAAGCATCGGTCGTGCCGTTGATAGGGCCGTTGTCATACGTGGCCGCTAGAGCTGGAATGGCAGACAGCACCAGGCAAAGGATTGTGAGGCAAGCGATACGCAGTTTCAAGGATCGAACCCTCCTTAGGTTCAATTCAGACAAGCGTTGGTTGGCGGTATGCCGGCATTCGAATTAAGCCCCGCCTTCGAGCTGTGCAATTTGTGCCGCAGAGCCTAAGCACTACGAGAAGGACGCCGAACATCAACTCCTCAGCTAATGTCCCTGCCAAGGTTGACCATGCTAAACCCCAGCCGGGGATCAGCCACTAGATTTAGGGAGCTAAGTGGCAGTAGCACTCCTTGCAATTTGGGCTCCACCGTAAGTCATTGAGATCATGTTAGTTGGTCTAACTGTCTATGCAAGAACTTGCGATAGTTGTCTAACTGCTTTCCACCTTCAGGGTGGCTAGAAGGCCCCGCCGCCGCCCCCGCCGAAGCCGCCACCGCTAAAGCCTCCACCGCCAAAGCCTCCTCCACCCCATCCTGAGCCGGTGCTGCTGGCCCGCGGAGCGGCCACGAAGGCCTGGTGCGCGTCCATGGCCATGGCGTGCATGGAGCCGGCAAAGAAGATGGGATTGAACAGCATGTACGGAGTCGGTCCTACGTACCAGGTGGGCGGATTCTGCACGATTCCCTGGAATGCCTTGGCCCAGCGGTTCTCGATGCCCAACGCCATTGCGAAGGGCAGAAACTTCTCGAACGTGTCTGGAGGCATGCGTTTCAGGCGGTCGGCATCCACCCGGTTGACGAACTCCTGGAAGCCGAGTATCTCGATTTTGGTGCGGGCGCCTTTCAGCGATTTCGCGGTCATGATCCGTGAAAAGAGGAAGATGACCAGCACCGCGATGATCGCCGACGCCGCCAGCAACCCGGGGGATTCGAGCAACGACACGGTGCCGATGACCTGGGCCAGGATGAATGGAGCCGCCGTGAACAGCACGCCTGCCAGGACATAGGCATGCGCGGACTCAGGATCGACCGAGTACATCCCTTTGCCTCTGAGCTCCGCCAGGATGTTGTCTTTCATGGTGGGGATAGCAACGTAGAACTGGTTTCTGAGGTCGGAGAGATGCACCTCGGTGACACCGCCATAGAACATGTGGCTCAGCATGACTCGCTCGTGCGGCTCCAGCGATGTCCATTCGCTTTGCGGCTTCAGCAGATGAAAGACATAATCGCGATGCGCGAACAGCAGGGTCTTCACTTCTTTCTCTTCGATCTTCAGATACCCTTTTACCGCCAGATCCACGAGCGTGGAGGTTATGTCGCGTGGATTCACGACGTCGTCCATCAGGGTACCGACCTCGGCGGGGGTCATGTCCTTGGGCGGTTCGTACATGGGCGCGACCGAGATGTCGGGCCTGGGATCGCGGCCCTTCGTCCACCACAGGAAGAACATCACGATGAAAGCCCACAGCGGGAGCAGCACGATGGGATTGCTGCGCAAGAACCATATCGCCTGGGTAAGTTTGCCGGGCTGTGAGAGCACGCCTTTGCTGATGTAGACGTCGGCGGTCAGCCCTTCGCGCATGGACAGGGAGCGAGTACCTTCCACCTGCACGGTGCTGCCCTGTACCTTCACGTCCACGTCGCGTTCCTGCGAGCCATACACACCAGTAAACGCTTGCACTCGCAGATTGCCGGCGGCATTGCCGGGGAAGCTGATGGTAGCCGAGGCGCTGTCAATCGGCACTGGCCAGTCATTGCCGGTCACATTCCAGTAAAGTTCGTCGTAGTCGTCGAACCAGCGCACAGCATTGCGGACCGTGTAGGTGATCTGGACGGTACGTGAGGTGTCCTCCGCGCCGGGGATGTAGATCTTCAGGTGGCGATTGCCATTTTGCGTGCGCGAATCGTACTTCAGTCCCTTGCCTTCGCCATCGGTGACGCTCAGGACCCGCAGAAACAGCGTGTAATTGGAACCGTGGGGGCCGGGATACTCAATGGGGATATCGCGATAAATGCCGTTATAGGAGCCGAAAAAAGCCACTTGCAGCCGCTCGGTCACGACCGCCGTGCCGTCCCGGGCAACTGACATCTGGGTCTCGAAACGCGCGATGCGCCAGTCGCGCGCGAAAGCGGAGGCGCAGCAGGCAACACAGAGGACGATTAGAGCGCACGACCGCAGTTGGCGTTTAGCATTTAGCATCTGGTCTTTGCTTGAATGATACTAAAACGCTAAGTGCTGTCACTCAGAACTTCACTGCCACCGGTTCGCGCTGCGCCGGATCGGTAATATCGAAGAACTGCTTTAGCTGAATGTGAAACATCCCCGCGACGATATTGCTGGGAAACGTCTGGATCTTCGTATTCAAGTCACGAACCACGGCATTGTAATAACGGCGGGCGTTCTGGATGGCATCCTCCAGCCCCGTCAGCGAACCTTGCAGCGACTGGAATTGCTCCGAGGCACGCAACTGGGGATAGGCCTCGGCCACCGCCAGCAGCCCGCGCAACGCATAAGTGAGCTGGCCTTCGGCCTCGCTCTTCTCCGCCGGCGTGGTTGCCGCCATGGCGGCGCTGCGAAACCTGGCCACATTCTCGAAAGTGCCCTTTTCGTGAGCGGCGTAGCCCTTCACGGTTTCCACCAGGTTGGGAATCAGGTCGTAGCGCCGCTTCAGTTGCACGTCAATGTCAGCCCAGGCATTATCGGCGCGCACCCTGAGTTGCACCAGGCTGTTGTAAATCCCGATCAACACAAAGGCGATCACCGCAAGAATGGCAATAACGACAATGATTCCGATCATTTCCTCTTCCTCCCGGTGCTAGCAGGGCAAGAGCGGACGTTACCACAGGGCGGAAGCCAGAAGCAATCGGTCAACCAGGGTCTATCCGGTTTCGGGGAAGCTCCTTACTCAACCGCATGGCCCCCGGCTGTGCAGAGTTTCATCGTTGCCTAAGCGCGACCCATCCCTCACCTCCGCTGGCCGTAAACGAACCCTGGAGTGCAAGTAATCCCCCTCCGAGAACGCCGCCCCGGCCTCTGGCAAGAAATCGCTGCGTTTAGGTTCAACGCTCTCCCGTGCTTGACGGCGGATGAGGCTCCCTTTGCGTCCGCCTGGAGTCAGATTCATGAGCGAAGCGGCTCTGCTCCTCAGGAGTAATGTTGTAGAGCAATAACCCCCCTACACGTTCTGTGGGAGCGATCTGCTCGTACCACGGCGGGACACGGTCGGGCGATTTGGGATCGTAAACCTGAAGGACTTGGCAAAGGTAGGGCTGATCACGTTCCAGCCCACCGATGGGACTGCGTCATTCACATCCTTGACGGGCGGCAGGCCATACCAGGTCTGCAAGTAATAGCCGTACATGACGCCATCGAGCGTAACCAGCGAGAACTGACTGACGCCCAGTTCATGCAGGCGCTTGGACAAGAGCTTGAGGTCCTGCCCCCAGTCGTAGTTGGAATCCACCAGGATTCTGTCCGGATTCCTGCCGGCGAACCCGTTGAAATAGGCCAAATAGTCGGGGTGATGAGCGGCGACGGACACGGTCATCCAAACCACGAGGACGCCTGCGGTCAGGGCGCAGGCGACTCCGGTGCGCGACCATTGCAGCAGTTGCACCAAACCTAAAGCGGCGATGATCGAGAGCCCAACATAGATCGGCTCGATGTGGCGAATGCCGATATCGATCCGGCTGAACAGGGCCGGAAGCAGAATGCCGAGACTGAAAGCGAGTGGGAACAAGTACACAGGGCGAGCGCGCTCTCGCCAGCACACCCAGATACCGATCCCCAACATGATCAGGAAGGCAATTGGAGTCTTGATCGCCAAGGCCACCGGGAAGTAATACCACCATCCTGTCATACGGAATTCACCGAGCAGGAAGCCTGGGTGTCCCGCACGATCATGTGCGAGGGCGTCCCCGATGCCAAGAAAAAACTCGGGAGCGGGCAGGCTGAGGTTGATGCCCGGCACAAAACCGAAGGAGAACCAATAGGCGGCCCATACGATCAGACCGGTCGTGATGGCCGCCACGGCCCCGGAGGCTGCACGCTGCCGGGCAAGTTCCCCCAACTGACGCCAGCCTAGCCTGCTGGTGGCTAGATAGCACCCCAGCGCCAAGCCGAGAGAGACAGGCACGTAGCCGAGTGCAGTGAACTTCGACAGCAGAGCCAAGGCCAGGCACACTCCCATGAGCACACCTCGCGACCATGTCGGTTTTTCGGCCCAGAGGATAGCGGCGAGGAAGGTGGCCCCTACCGTCGCCCCAAGCGACATGTCGGTGATGGCCAATCCGGCGTCCGTCAGCATGGTGGGCAAGAGGGTGAACAAACCAGTCGCCACCACGGCAACCGGCTTACCGAACATGTGCCATGACCAGGCGCAAACCACCAGACAAGCCAGCAGAAAGAAAGGGAGGTTGCCCAACCGCATCAGAAAGATGGTGCGATCGAGATGGCGCGAATGCGCCAGTATGGTGAGTCCCTCGTCGTGGGTGTTGGACAAGCCGAAGGGCCGTGAACCGTCCAGATAAGGCCCCAACGCCTGCATCGCCCGGGATAGAGGCGGCTGCTCTACCAGGAGAGTATAGGTATGGCTGGAGACGTACTCGAGGCCGCAGGCAAAGTGACCCGGCTCATCGACCGTAAGGCTTAGCGCGGAATACGTCGAGATCACCCGGACGCAGGCGATTCCCACCAGGCACAGGCACAATAACAGACAGTATTTATCGAGGAAGGGAGCAAGCCGAGCCTCCCAGAAGCCAGGCGCTGCACGTCCCATCACGGTTTGACAACCCCTCTCGCCTTCGGTCGTGTTTTTCCTGCGGCCGGCATCGCAACGACGATAGTAAACCTCTTGCGCCCAAGGCACTAAGAAACGAAAAGAGGCGATCAGCCTCTTTTCGTATTCCGTTCCAAATCTTTCAAGTGCTGGTTCGCAGAGTTGCGACGGCCCGAACTACTGCGAGCAGCTTTCGCTGACCATTTTCAAGGTTGTGACATGTATGTCCGCGTAAGGCATGCCACCAGCTTCGGTTTTCTCGCTCTGTGCCATCTTCGACTCGTCCGACTTCGACATCATCGCTTCATGACCAGCGACGACCACCGTGTGGTTGACGTGAGCGGAAAAATCAGTCTTCCCGCTGAGTTCGTAGACCTTGCCGTCCTTGGTAGTGAGGTAGTACCCGCCGTTCTCACTGCCCTTCTTTATACAACCGGTTACGGTCATCGCTTGATGACCGCCGCCCATATTGTTCTGGCTCATGCCGGACTGATCGTTCTGCATTCCATTACTCTGGGCTAAAAGGAACGGACACAGACTGAACACCACCAATGGAACCAACCATGCGGCGAACCTCATTCGACGTGACATAGGCATAGCTCCTTTCCTCCCTCAAAGATGCCCTGGGTTCCCTTAGGGCTGCACGGAAAACTTTATTTTTAGTTGTATCCTCTGGGAAGCGGGCTTTCCGCCGCGAAAGAATCTGCCAGAATCTGCCAGAATCTGCCCAAATGCTCCGCACAAGATCCTTGAGCAAAGCTATCGCGTGCAACTGGGGCTTACCATCTCCAGTTCTGTAACCTCCAAGCTGAGGTTTCGGTTGCCCTCAGGCTGCTGGTCCTGTTCACTCTTCCCCTCCTGCACCCTCGACCCGTTGGACGGATGTCCGGAGACGCTTACGGTGTGGAACACCTGCTTGCCCAGATCCACGTTCTTGCTGGAAAGTTCCCACGTCCTGCCATTCTGGTCAGCGATGTAATAGCCTCCCGATGTGCTGCTCTTCTTCAAGCAACCGGTCAAGTTCACCAGCAGAGGGTGGGTGACCGTCCGGCTCTGCGTCGTTGGGTTGCTTTGGGCGTTTTCCTGCCCGAACATCAGTAGCGAGAAGACACTCAGGAAGCCGAGCACAGCGAACTGCAGTACCGTTCGATGCGACATAAGATCAACTCCTTCTACTTATGATAGACGCAGTGAAGCGACTTGGGAGATCGCACCGGCACACTGTGGAGTAAGCAGGATGAAGTAACAGGTGGCAACATCGGGGGCAATGGCTTCAGCGGGAGCGCGTCCAAGCCCCCGGACTAAGACGCGCTCCCTTTTGCCAGCGGCGCTCATCGGCTATATTGCGCTAGGGCTACGAGCGCTGGCGCTGGAGTCGTGAAGACGCAAATGGCTACGGCAGTAAACTCTTGGTCTGCTGCAATTCTTGGAAAGCTGCAGCGGAGCAAAAGGGCAACGGCGCCGACGCGTTGCCCTTTGCCGGAAGCGCTTGGTCCTTTTTCGGCCAGAAACCTGACACGCTTCCCAACCACACCGCTCATGCTCCCCTGCTGCACTCGCGGACAACTGAAACTTTCTATCTCTTCGTAACCTTGTTTCGCCTATGCAAATACAAGTGCAACGCTGGTGCCATTGCAAACCGCTTGGGGTCGAGCGGCATCATAAAGACAACATCCACGTTATTTTTCTATGATTTGCGAAGGCTATGGATGCTCGGCAAAGCTCCGCGATACCTGCCAGTGAACTTCTGCGACACTCACCCAATCGGATAGAGATTATCCAAAAGGATAGGCACTAAAGTTTGGCTGACTCCCTCGCTTTTGGCGATCTCTGCGCCACTTGTCGGGTACAATGCAAAGGGCCGATTCCTGCAAGAAGAGCTTTTCCCTGGAGCTCCCCAATGGGTCAGAGACTCGAAGCCGTCGCCGGTCCGCTCAAAGGCGTGGTCTTCCCTATCACCGGCGAGCGTGTCTCCATCGGCAGCGATCCCTCTAATGAACTGAGCATCTACGATGTTTCAATCGCAGGGACGCATTGCCTCATCACCTGTCACGGCGACGCGGTCGCTATCACCGACCTCGAAAGTGGACAAGGTACCTTCGTCAACGGCGTACCCGTCCGAGAGCGGGTTCTAGCCGACAGAGACGTGATCACGATTGGGGAGTGCGAGCTGGTCTTTCGGAATGGCAATGAAATTCTCCCGCCTCAGGACGAGAGTCTCCGGAGGGATGAAGTCTTCGAGGAGCTTCCCGCCCCCATCCTCCGCCAGGTGACGCCACTTCTGCCAACACCGGTGACCGACGTTGGCCGCATGGCTCGCGATCTGAACGCGCTATTCAAGATCGCCAAGGCCATTAATTCCCAACGCGACCTCGAGTCGCTGCAGAAGGGCGTGCTGCAACTCATCTTTGAGGTGGTGCCCGCGGATGCCGGCGCAATTCAGATCGTCGACAACGCTGAGGGTCAGCCCAACTCCACGGTGACCTGGAAGCGCGAAGACCGCGAAGGGCCGGAGATCGTGGTTCGCCGCGAGATTGTGCTGCGAACCCTGTGGGAGCGTGCCGAGGTCGTCGCCGACCTTACCCCTGAGGCTATGCGGCCCGAGAAGGTATTGTGCGTGCCGCTGGTCGCGCTGCAAAAGACCATCGGCGTCATCTATCTTGCCAGCTACTCACCCTCCGACATCTTCGAACGAGATCATTTGAATTTTGTCAGCTCCGTAGCCGCCATCGCGGCGGTGACGCTCGAGAGCATCCTGAGCATGGAGTCGTTGCGAGCCGAGAACCGGCAACTGCGCGAGCAACTGGCCGCCGACGAGCCCATGATCGGCGAGAGTCTGTCCATGCGCCAACTGGCTGAGACCATCGACAAGGTGGCCAAAGGTGATGCGCCGGTGTTGATTCGCGGCGATAGCGGGGTGGGAAAAGAAATCGTCGCTCGCGCCATTCACTCCAAGAGCTGTCGCTCCGCCCAGCCGTTCATAGCCATCAACTGCGCCGCCATTCCCGACACCTTGATCGAGAGCGAACTCTTCGGCTATGAGAAGGGCGCCTTTACCGGCGCGGTCGTCAGCAAGCGAGGTAAGCTGGAACTGGCTGGCGCCGGCACACTCCTCCTGGATGAGATAGCAGAGCTCGATCCCAAGCTACAGGCGAAACTCCTTCGCGTCCTGCAGGAAAGAGAGTTCGAGAGAGTTGGCGGCACAACCACCATCCGGTTCAACGCGCGCGTGCTGGCGGCAACCAATAAAGATCTTGAGCAAGCTATCATCACCCGCGAGTTCCGCCAGGACCTCTTCTATCGCCTGAATGTAGTTTCGGTTTCCGTCCCTCCTTTGCGGGAACATCGTCAGGACATTCCATTGCTTGCCATCCACTTTGCACGGAAGTATTCGCAGCGGCTGGCACGGCCGTTCAAGGGCATCTCGCCCGAGGCCCGAGCCTTGCTCGTGAACTATAGCTGGCCCGGCAATGTACGCGAACTAGAAAATGCGATCGAACATGCTTTGATCATGGGTTCTTCCGACTCTATCCTTCCCAGCGACTTGCCGGAGACGCTGCAGAACGAAGACGAAGTCAAGCATGGAGCGGGTGGCTATCACGATGCAGTTTCGGAGTTCAAGAAGCGACTTATTCAAGAGGCCATGCGCAAGTCCGGATCCAACTGCACCGAAGCCGCACGCATGTTAGGAGTGCATCCTAACTATCTACACCGCCTGATCAAGAAGCTGGGTGTAAAGGAAGATGCAGCGTCCGCGTAGCATCCCTGAGAAAGACGCCGGGGTGGAAAGAGACGGGCCCCCGGAGTGCCGGAGGCCCATACTACCAAACGACCTGCAACTTCTTTCGTCAGTGTCCGTCGACGCAGCCTTTCTGTCCGCTCCGGTTGGGATAACCTGTGCCATTGTTATAGGCTGCATTGGACCACTCACCTTGAATCTTCCATTTCGTTCCATTGGAAAAGGTGACCAAAGGAACATTGAAGGTCCAGGCGCACTTGTCACCGTTCTCCTGGCCGCTGGAGTCATACCACGCGCCTGGGCTCGCGGGATCGCTGCGCGCCTCTGAAAGCTCGTGGCCGTCGACATTGGCCAGCGCCGCCAGTCCCTGGGAATGCAGCCCCGAGGTATCTCCGGGATCGCAGCCGGCATCGCCGTCAAGCTTGAAGAAGAAGCCAAACTGCACTGTGACGCCGTGGCAGGTACCCACGCTGTGATACGCGCAGTAGCCGTTGTTGCCCCGACCGAGATCTACATAGACGGGATAGTATCCATTGCCCGTAGGGTCGGGATTGGTGATCATCTTGCAAACTTCCGCCAGGATCGCGCTGGTATTGTTTCCATTCCCGGCCGCGCTGTTGTCAATGTAATGGCCCGCGTAGGATACAGTTGGGCCCACTTGACCGTTCGAGCCCGTGTACTCATCGCTGGTCTTCGCATAGTTGGAGTTGCCGAATCCCTGATACCAACTGTCCGTGCCCGATATCTTGAGGCCAGCGTCGGTAGCCGGGTTCCAACTGGTTCCCCAGAAGATTGCGTTGACATTCGCGGTCGGCATGATCTTGCCGCCGTGGTAGGTCATGTTGGGACTACCCCGGCGCGCTGGTTGTATGTCTCGCGCTCCCTTGGCCCAATGGATGCCAAGCATGGGCGGCGCCGTAGCACCCTGATCGCTTGCAGTAGTAGAGTCGGTTTGGCTGAAGGCAAGCATGGATACCATGCAAACCAAGAGTAGCAGGGAAAGTTTTCTCACGTGGTCCCTCCGGGATGTCTGTCTGCCTTGAATAAGGCCACTCGCTTTCGCTGGCTCTTAGGAATGCCGATAGATCGTCGATCATGCCATGCCCACAACTCATGGCAGGAATAAATTTGGAGTGACGATAATTGAAGAAAAGTTGTACGGTCAAGGAGAAAAGCAGTGGTTTAACGCGAACGCTCTCCGCAATGGTTGCCACTATTGTGCCTGTCTGCAGTTCTGACCGCTGCCGTCAAGGATTGGCAGTTGCCGGATGCAGTGCTGAACTATCCAGAGCCGGACTTTGAGCGAAAGTGACGCCGACTCGAAAGAGCCGCGGACCGTGGACCCACGCTCCGCCAGAGTAGTCTGCCCGCGCCGGGAACCTTTGCGCTGCCCGCTCGTATATACCCCAGACGCATTTCCACGAAAGGACAACTATGAGTTCGCGCCGCGGGCGTTTTGCGCCCTGTCGGTTTTGTTCTGTGTTTCGCAGTTTGCAACGCGGCCGCGCAGCAGACGCCATCCAGCGGTAATGCCGCCAATGAAATGCCGTCGGTCACCACCGTCCCTGCCGCGGCCCAGCCTTCGCCCAACTTCAACGTGGAAGCTGCCACCGAAGCCTACATGGCGCAGATGCCCGCCAGCTCGCGCGCCCGCTCCGACGCGTATTTCGAAGGTGGCTACTGGCTCATCCTCTGGGACTTCCTTTACGGTGCCGTGCTTTCGCTGTTGCTGCTGAACTGGCGCTGGTCGGCGGCCATGCGCAACCTGGCGGAGCGCATCACGCGCTTCAAGCCGCTGCAAACCTTCATTTACTGGGCTGAGTATTGCGTGATTACGTTCGTCCTGGGGGCGCCGCTGGCCATCTATGAGGGATACAGTCGCGAGCGCCAGTATGGACTGGCGACGCAGACCTTTGGTCCCTGGGCGTGGGACCAGACCAAGTTCCTGCTCATCAACATTGTGCTTGGAGGCCTGCTGGTGATGGCGCTGTTCGGGATCGTTCGCCGCCTGCCGCGCACCTGGTGGATCTGGGGCGCGGCGGTGACCATGCTGTTCCTCATCTTCACCGTGCTCATTGGTCCTGTCTATCTCCAACCTATGTTCAACAAGATTAATCGTCTTGACGACCCCAAGGTGACCCAACCTATCCTGAGCCTGGCGCGTGCGAATGGAATCTCTGCCAAGGATGTCTATCAGATCGACGCCTCCAAGCAAACGACGCGCATGAGCGCCAACGTGAGCGGTTTTGGCCAGACCATGCGCATCACCATCAATGACAACCTTCTGCGCCGTGGTTCCCCGGAAGAGATACAAGCCGTTATGGGTCACGAAATGGGCCACTATGTCCTCAACCATATTTACAAAGACCTCTTGCTCTTCTTTCCGGTTGTCACATTCCTAGGATTCGCGTTACTGAAATGGTCGCTGGATTGGTGCCTGAAGCGCTGGGGAGACAAATGGCAGATTCGCAGTATTGGCGATCCGGCCGTCGTACCGCTGGTAATCCTGCTGCTATCGATCTTCGGTTTTGTCATGACTCCAGTCTTCAACACCCACATCAGGACGCAGGAGCACGAAGCCGATATGTATGGCTTGAATTCAAGCCGTCAGCCGGATGGTTTCGCGCAAGGAGCCATACATCTGGGCGAGTATAGGAAGATGAGACCTGGCCCGGTCGAGGAGTTTCTTTTCTTCGACCATCCCAGCGGCTACAACCGGATTCACGATGCCATGCAATGGAAGGCAGAGAACTTAAAGCTATACGAGGCGCACGCTCCACAGGAGAGCGCCATAAGTGGCGCCGGTTCGCAGTAATTGCGACGGCGAAGGCACTTTTTTTTGAGACCAAGTGAGGTTGGTCTCTTACAGCAGAAGGAACGGTCACAGCTTAAGTGTCCATCCAGGGAGGACGCGGCCTCGGTCAGGACGACAGAGGCAAGGAGCCAACTCTTGCTGAAAGCTGACAGCTGACGACTACTTGATCGCCACCAGCTTGTTCATCAGCTCCGAATAGTCCTTCTTCTCCACGCCGTGCACCTGCCTGTTGTACTCGTCCACCTTGGCCGAGTAGTTCATGGAGCAGAATTTCGGTCCGCACATCGAGCAGAACGCCGCTTCTTTGTAGTAGGCGTCGGGCAGCGTCTCGTCGTGCATGGCGCGCGCGGTTTCGGGATCGAGCGACAGCGCAAACTGCTTGTCCCAGTCGAAGGTGTAGCGCGCATAGCTGATGGCGTCGTCGCGGTCCCGCGCTCCGGGACGATGGCGCGCCACGTCGGCGGCGTGGGCCGCGATCTTGTAGGCGATGATGCCGTCCTTCACGTCCTTGTCATTGGGCAGGCCAAGGTGTTCTTTGGGCGTGACGTAGCAGAGCATGGCCGCGCCGTACCAGCCGATCATCGCCGCGCCGATCGCCGAGGTGATGTGGTCGTAGCCGGGCGCGATGTCGATCACCAGCGGCCCCAGCGTGTAGAACGGCGCGCCGTGGCAGAGTCTCGACTTCCTTCTCCACCTGCTCCTTGATCTTGTCGAGCGGCACGTGGCCGGGGCCTTCGATCATGACCTGCACGTCGCGCTCCCAGGCTTTCGTCGTCAGCTCGCCCAGCGTCTTCAGTTCGGCGAACTGCGCTTCGTCGCTGGCGTCGGCGATGCAACCGGGACGCAGTCCGTCGCCCAGCGAGTAGCTCACGTCGTGCTTGGCGAGAATCTTGGTGATGTCGTCGAAGCGCTCGTAGAGGAAATTCTGCTTGTGATGATGCGCCATCCACTGTGCCAGGATCGCGCCGCCGCGGCTCACGATGCCGGTAATGCGCTTGGTGATGAGCGGCAGATACTCGACCAGCACGCCCGCGTGGATGGTCATGTAGTCCACGCCCTGCTCGGCCTGCTCCTCGATGACTTCGAGCATGATGTCGGCGTTGAGGTCTTCGATGCGCTTCACCCGCGAGACCGCCTCGTAAATCGGCACCGTGCCGATCGGCACGGGCGAGTGCCGCAGGATGGCTTCGCGGATCTCGTGGATGCCGCCGCCGGTGGAGAGGTCCATCACCGTGTCGGCGCCGTAGTGCACCGAGGTGTGCAGCTTCTTCAGCTCCTCGTCGACATTGCTGGTGACCGACGAGTTGCCGATGTTGGAGTTGATCTTGCACTTCGACGCCACGCCGATGCACATCGGCTCCAGCTCAGGATGATTCACGTTGGCAGGGATGATCATGCGTCCGGCGGCAACTTCATCGCGGACCAGCTCGGGCGCGAGCTGCTCGCGCTCGGCGACGAAGAGCATCTCTTCGGTGAGCAGGCCTTTGCGCGCAAAGTGCATCTGCGACATGTTGGTATCGCCGGTGCGCGCCGCCTCGTCGTGGCGTTTCGTGATCCACTCCGCGCGCGGTTTCGGTACGCTCGCGCCATTGCCATTGCTGCCGTTGGTTGCACTCATGATGGGAGACTCCTGAGGTAATTCCTCATTATAGACCCGTGATTCGACCGCCTAATTGCCGCAAACATCGGCTGTCAGGGCTCGACACTACTTACGCGCGCCCTTCGCCTTCCCAACGTGTAAAGGAGCACGCCTCCCCCCAGCAGCACTGCGCTGAGCACGACGATCTTCCCGACCGCGAGTGCCTTATTCGGCTCGCTGGCATCGGGAATCACCGAGCCTATGATTACCGCCGTCGTGGTCAGCATCCCAACGACCGCCAGCGCGATGGCAACGGGTTTGCCTCCCGGCACGCGAATGACGCCTGACTCAGCGGGCTCGCGCTGCAGGCGAATCATCGCCGCGAACATGAACAGATACGGCACGAAGTTGGTGATGATGGTCATGCTCACCAGCACCTGGTAGGCGCCGTGGACCGTGCTGCCGAACTGTCCCATCAGGATGAACAGCGCACAACAGATTGCCTGCACGATGAGCGAAATGTATGGCGTCCCCCACTTGGGATGGATGCGCCCAAAGGCCGGCGGCAGAAAGCGATCGATGCCGGCGACGAAGGGAATTCGCGACAGCGCCGCAAGATACGCGCCGACGCCGCCCAGATTCGACACGCAAATCAGCAGCGCGACCGCCGGCCCGAGGCCCGTCCAACCAACCCGCTCGGCGCTGCTGGAGATGGCCTGCATGATGCCTTCGAGACTGTTGACCTTGGGCAGCGCTACCAACACCCCGATGGTCCCCAGGATGTATCCCGCGGTGATGATGAAACCAGCGGCGAGCAGCCCGCGGGGAATGGTATGCCGCGCGTTCTTGATCTCATCGCCCATGAAGGACGCTGACTCCGCGCCGCTGAAGGCATAGAGCAGCGTCGCCCACACGCCAAAATTTCCCATGTTCAAACTAGGCTTCATCGACGACGCCGTGAAGCTGGTGGCCGAGCCGAATTTCCACCACGCCAGCGCGCCGGCCACGCAAAGCAGTGCGATTGGCAGCCACGTCCCGATCGCGCCCAGGTTGCTCAGCCACTTGCCGATATCCAGACCAACGATGTTCAGCGCCAGCGCCAGGGCGATTCCGAACATCGAGAAGGCAACAAAGAATGCCGGACTTCGCTGCGCTGGCTGCCACTTGGTCCCGCCGACGTACAACGCGTTGCTGGCCGCAAAATACAGTACTGCCGGAAAGTATGGGAGGTTGCTGGTCCAGTAGATCCATCCCGTGAGGAAGCCGGAGAAGTCGCCGAAGGCGCGCTTGCTCCAAACGTACATGCCGCCTTCCTGCGGATAGCGAGAGGAAAGCTCCATCACGCACAGCGCCAGGGGAATGAAAATCGTCGCCAGGCCGATGACCCAGATCACAATGGAACTCGGCCCGGCGCTGGCCGCAACCGCGATCCAGCGCAGGCTGAGGGTCGCGACCACGTAGAACATCACCAGGTCGCGGAATCCCAGCACTCGCTTAGGCTGCGCAGGAGGATCAGTCGCCGTGGCTTGGTGCGCGTTGCTGGTGGACGCCGGTTGCATCGGAATCGGCAGAAGTCCCACTTACCGGATCGAGAATGATAGCGCAGCGCCTCTTGGTATCGTCACGTGGGACCGTGACGTGCGCCCTTGTGGAGACATGACTGTCCGGCGTATCACTGAACAGGAGGACGGATTTGTTGTGTCTCCGGCCCCGAGCCGCCCCCCAGTGCGCTGGGCCGGGTGGTCTTTGACAGTTCGGCCAAGGTGTCGCCAGCCCTCCGCCCAACGAGCGTGCGGTTGCAACGTGACCGTAAGTGTTGCAATAAAAACAGTTACTTGTAAACCTATTGGAATCAATGGGTTGCCAGGAAAAAGTTCGTAATCGCATGATTCTAAACAAAGAAGGGGGGAGGGGGTGGGTTACTGATTGGGCAATAGCCTTTGGTCCGCACCTCGTCACAATGGTAGGAAGTAGCGATAAAACTCGTCGTCGCGCTTCCAGCCCAGGCTCTCATACAGCTTTTGCGCGGCGTGGTTGTCGATCGCTGTTTCCAAGGTCAGGCCATTGGCCTGTGTCGCTTCGGCGAGCTGGCGGGCGCGTTCCATCAGGGCACGGGCCACACCCGCCTTCCGCGCTTGCGGGGCGACGAACAGGTCGTTCAGGATCCACTGCCGCGTCAGGTTGACGGACGAGAACACGGGATAAAGATTCACGAAGCCGACCGCTTTCGCATCCAGGCGCGCGACGAATAGCACCGACTCGTCCTTACTGAACCGCGCGAACAGAAAGCGGCGTGCGGCTTCCACATCGCCAGGCTTGCCATAGAACTGCCGATAAGCATCGAAAAGCGGTGCGACGTCGCCCACATCAGCCGGAGTGGCCCGCACGATTTCCACAATGTCTGCTGAAGCATGCATTGGGACAAGGAAACACGGCGCGCGCTGGGCGTCAACTGTTTTGTGCACTCTTTTGTGCGGCGGCCGCCTGCTATCATTTCGCAACCACCCGTAGGAGACTGCTCAATGCCGTCGCTGCGCGATATCGTCGCGTCCTATAACGACCAGGCCCCGCTTGAGCAGGCATCCACCATTCCCGCTGCATGGTATGTGAACGAAGCCATCGCTGAATTGGAACGCCAGTCGGTCTTGGGACGCACCTGGCAGGTCGTGGCCCGCGCCGATCAGTTGCAGCAGCCGGGCCGATTCGTCACAAGCGAAGTCGCGGGGGAGCCGCTCGTAATCGTTCGTGGAAGTGACAATCAGTTGCGCGCTTTCTACAACGTCTGCCGCCACCACGCCGCGGCCGTCGTGACGGAAGAGGAAGGAGTTGCCGGTATTCTGCGCTGCCCGTATCACGGCTGGAGTTACGGACTGGACGGCTCGCTGAAGGGTGCGCCCGAGTTTGAGGGCGTGTGCGGTTTCGATCGTTCGCGGAACGGCCTGGTTCCGGCGCGCGTGGACACCTGGGAGCAGTTCGTATTTGTCAACCTCGGTCCGAAGGCGACGCCGCTAGCCAGCTTCCTGGGAAGACTGGCGATTCGCCTTGCTCCGCTGAATCTCGCTTCCCTGCATTTCTTCGAGCGCCGCTCCTACAGCCTGAACTGCAACTGGAAGGTATTTGTTGACAACTATCTTGACGGCGGCTATCACGTGCCGCATCTGCACAAGGCGTTGAATAGCGTCCTCGAATACAAGCAATACACCATCGAGACTGAGGACCGTTACTGTCTACAGTCGAGCCCGATGGTTTCGTCGGAAGTGGATGCCGCGACTGCTGCTACCCGTACCGGCGACCGCGCGTGGTACTTCTGGCAGTATCCCAACTTCATGATCAACCTCTATCAGGGTTACATGGACACTAACCTTGTGTTACCCGATGGCGTCAATCGCTGCACCGTGATCTTCGATTTCTATTTCGACGATGTGAGCGAATCCGCTGCGGAACGCAACCGGCAGAGCATAGCTGTCGGCGAGCGCGTGAATGATGAAGACGTGGGAGTCTGCGAGTCGGTGCAACGTGGGTTGCGCTCGCACGCTTATGGCGCAGGACGGCTCTCCGTCCGCCGGGAAGCGGGAGAACACCTGTTTCATCGCCTGCTGGCAGCGGATTTGAAGGCCGGGTTGGAGCCGGCCACAGACGCCGGCTGAAGAGAGTCGCCCAGCAACACAAGTTGATGCTCGACTCGTGCCCGCTCTTGATATAAAACGGACTCCAGATGTGGCTGCAAACATTCTCAGGTATCGAGGTTAGTCTTGGCCGACAAGAAGAACATTGTCATCTGTTGCGATGGAACCGGCAACCAGTTCGGCGACAACAATTCCAACGTCGTGAAGCTGTACGCCACGCTTGAGATCAACCAAAAACAGGTCGGTTACTACCATCCGGGCGTGGGCACCATGGGCGCTCCCAGCGCCAACAACAAGCTCGAGGAAGAGTGGAGCGTGATAAAGGGCATGGCATTCGGTGCGGGCCTGATGCCCAATGTCGGTGACGCCTACCGCTACCTTATGAATTTGTACAGTGATGGCGACGACATTTACCTGTTCGGGTTCAGCCGTGGGGCTTACACGGCGCGCGCGCTGGCAGGCTGCCTGCACATGTTCGGACTGTTGTGTCCTGGCAATGACGGACTGATTCCGTATGTCACGCGTATGTTCGCGCGCACCAGCCGGGAGTTGGCCCGGCACAAGAACACGTTCGATGTCGCGGAACGCTTCAAGAAGGCCTTCTCTCGCGATGTCGCGCTGCATTTTGTCGGCGTGTGGGACACCGTAAGCTCCGTAGGATGGGTTTATGATCCGGTCACGCTGCCTTTCTCGGCGCGCAATCCCGATATGAAGATTGGGCGCCACGCCATCTCCATTGACGAGCGCCGCTGTTTCTTCCGCGACAATCCGTGGGGAGCGCCCTTCCAGCCTGGGGAGCGGAAGTACCGGTTTCAGCAGGACATCAAGCAGGTGTGGTTTGCCGGGGTCCACTCCGATATCGGCGGCAGCTATCCCGAAGCGGAGAGCGGACTGTCGAAGCTGACCCTGGAATGGATGTTGCGGGAGGCTTCGCAGGCGGGACTGGCGGTGGATCCAGCGCGCGCCGCGGTGGTGCTCGGACGCATGCCGCTGCCGCCCGGCGAAAAATTGCCGTACGCCAAACCCGATCCCGCTGCAAAAATTCATGAGTCTCTGACCGGAGCGTGGTGGCCCATCGAGTTCCTTCCCCACAAGCATTTTGACAAGCTGGCGAAGGAAGTTAGGTGGAGGATACCTCTGGGCGCGCGGCGCGTCATTCCGCTGGACAAATCAATAACCATGCACACCAGCGTGCAGCAACGCTTAGACGCTGGCGTTGGCTACGAGCCGCCCAACCTTCCCAAGGGAAAACTGGAGGACCACTTCTCGATTGAGCCGAGGATTGACTTCCCTGGCCACCAGCTTATTTCCGGAGGTCTTGGATGATCTCTCGTGCGGCATTGGCGCCGGACATCCCGTTTAATCCGGTGCCCGGATGCGTACCCGACCCGCATAAATACAGGCCTTGGATGGGGGTGCGGTATTGCGCCCAGTTTAGTAATGGACGCATGGTGAACAACTGGTCAAGCGCCAGCTCGCCGTGGAAAATATGCCCACCGGTCAGGCCATATGTGTCCTCGAGATCCTTGGGGGTGATGACCTCGCCAGCCTCGATCAGCCGAGGCAGATCGGGGGAATATTCCGCCAGAGTGCGGACAACCGTATCCCCCAGCGCTTCGCGCTGCGAATCCCAATCTGCATTGCGCAATTGGTGCGGCGCATATTGCATGTAGATGGACATCACGTGCTTGTCCGTCGGCGCCAGGGAGTTGTCCCACAATGTGGGAATGGTCGCCTCGATGTACGGGTGTTGGGAAAACTCCCCATACTTAGAGGCATCGAAGGCGCGCTCGAGATAATCGATCTCCGGCGAAATCTGGATTCTGCCTGACAACACGCCGGCATCGCCGTTTACTCCGTTGAATTTCGGCAATCCGTTGAGCGCGAGGTTGATCTTCGCAACCGTGCCGTTCATACGGTAATGCTGGATCTTCTGCAGAAAGCCCGGTTCCAGATGCTGCGGTTCGACAAGGCTCAGCAGCGTTCGTTTCGGATCGGCATTGGAAATAACGGTGCGGGCGTCCAACTCGTCCCCATTGGCCAGTACGATGCCGGTCGCCACCCCATCTTTGACCTTGATACTGACGACTTCACAAGAGGTGCGAATCTCGGCACCGGCTTCCGTAGCTGCCGACGCCATGGCTGCGGTGAGCGCCCCCGCGCCTTCCACAATGTAGGATGCAGATCCGGCAGGATTGCCATTTGCGGACGTCCGCAACAGATAGGTCGCAGTCGAACCTGCCGACCACGGCCCGAGGAAGGTACCAAAGATGCCTTGGGCGGCAATGGTACCGCGCAGCAGCTCCGTCTCGAACCACTCGGCGGCCAGATCGGCAACCGCCATCGGTCCCCAGCGCAGCAGCCGATAGAGGTCTTTCTCGCCCAAGCCGCGCAGTTTACGCCCAGCCTTCAGCAACTCCCACAAATTGCCGGACGCAGGATCATCAAGATCAGGCGGAGTCATCGTCAGCAGGAGATCGATAACTTCACCTATGCGAGCCAGCGAGATCCCGAATTCACCGTAATTTCCGGCGTCTTTCTGCGAAAACTTCGCAATCTCCTGCTGCGACTTCCCGACGTTGCCGTACAAGACCAGCGGCTTGCCACTGGGTGACAGGGAAAGAACCGACACATCCGGCAAATACGACTTGTACCCGTGTTTCGCCAGGTCCATGTCTCCCACAATGTCAGACCTGATGGGCGCGGCGCTGTGGGCCAGCTTCGAACAGCGGAATCCGGGATGGAATTCTTCCGTAATCGCGCAACCGCCAACGATGGGCCGGCGTTCGAGGACCAGGGGCTTGAACCCGGCTTTGGCGAGATAGAAGGCGGCGACCAGACCATTGTGCCCCGCACCGAGGAGGATGACGTCGCGCGTCCCGGGCATGTCTAGCTCGTCCCCTTGGAGTGCTTCAGGATCTCCAGCGCCGCCAGACGGCCGGGCGCTCCCATGATGCCGCCTCCAGGATGCGTCGCCGAGCCGCACATCCACAGGTTCTTGATGGGCGTTTTGTACTGCGCAAAGCCGGGTACGGGACGCAGGAAGAACAACTGCTCCAGCGACAACTCGCCCTGGAAGATGTTGCCTTCGGTCAGTCCCCACTCGCGCTCGAGATCGAGCGGCGTCACAACCTGTCGGCCAATGATGATGTTCTTCAAATTCGGGGCGAACTCCGCGATGGTATTGATGACGTTGTCACCGAAAGCTCCGCGCTTCTCGTCCCATGTGCCTTCCTTCAGCTTGTAAGGCGCATATTGCACGAAGCACGACATCACATGCTTGCCGGGCGGCGCAATCGAGGGATCGGTGAGGCTGGGGATGACCATGTCAATGTACGGATGGCGGGAGTAGTTGCCGTACTTGGCGTCGTCGTAGGCACGCTCCATATAGTCAATGCTGGGGGAAATTGAGACGGCGCCGCGCAGATGATGACCCTCCCCCGGCAGGCAGGTAAAGTCAGGAAGCGCGTCGAGAGCCAGGTTCACCTTCCCCGATGAGCCGCGATACTTGTACCGTTTCACCTCATCGCGAAACTCGTCGCTCAGGTGCCTGGACTCGATCAGCTTCAGGAACGTGAGATTCGGGTCGACACTCGACGAGATGACCGGTGCATAGTATTCCTCGCCACCCGTGGTCGCGACGCCGACCGCCTTGCCGTCGCGCACCAGGATCTGTGCAATCGCGGCCTCCGTCTTGATCTCGACGCCAAGTTCGCGCGCCGCGTCGGCTATGGCGTTCGAAATAGCTCCAGTCCCGCCGCGCGCAAAACCCCAGGCACGGAATGCGCCATCGATCTCGCCCATATAGTGGTGAAGCAGCACGTAGGCGGTTCCCGGCGAGCGCACGCCGAGAAATGTCCCGATGATTCCCGACGCCGACATGGTGGCCTTGAGCACATCGGTCTCGAACCACTGGTCGAGAAAATCGACGGCGCTCATGGTCATCAGCTGCACCTGGTTGTATTTGTCCTCGCCGCTGAGGCCGGTGAATCGGCGGCCCAGGAAGAGCAGCTTCAGCAGGTCACGCGGGTTCAGCGTAGTCGGATCGGGCGGCACCATGCTGAGAATTGGCTTGACGAAGCGGCACATCTGCAGCATCGCCTTGCCAAACTCTTCGTAGGCCTCGGCGTCGAACTTGGAGTGCCGCCGGATCTCGCGCATGGTCTTACCGTGGTCGTTGACGCGCCACAAGTAGTCGCCGTTCGGCATGGGCGTGAAGGTGCCGTCGAGGGGAAGGATTTCGAGACCGTGCCGCGGAAGATCGAGATCGCGAATGATTTCCGGCCGCAGCAGAGAAACCACGTAAGAGCAGACCGAGAACTTGAAGCCGGGGACGATCTCTTCCGTCACGGCCGCGCCACCGAGCACGTGGCGGCGCTCCAGCACCAGGACTTTCTTGCCTGCCCTCGCCAGGTAAGCAGCGTTGACCAGACCATTGTGCCCGCCACCGATGACGATGGCATCGTATTTCCCTGAGTTTGAAGGCATGAGATTATGCGGCGGAAGAAATTCTAAAGGTTAGGAAGAGATTTGTCTGTATCACGAGGTGACTTGGGGCTTTTCGCAGTTCGCCGGTGATGAATTCGTTGTGTCATCCTGCGCGACGAGCGAAGCGAGGAGGCGCAGGACCCCTACGCTGCCGATAAAACCAGCTGCTGAAGAATCTTCCTTACCGCTCTACCGCCAGCCCCACCGCATTCCCACCGCCGAGGCAAAGCGCAGCAATCCCTTTGTGTACGTCACGGCGAATCATCTCGTACAGCAAGGTCGTCAGGATCCGAGCTCCGCTGGCGCCGATGGGATGGCCCAGCGCTACCGCGCCTCCGTTTACGTTCACTTTGTTTAAGTCGAGCCCGAGTTCGCGAGTCACGGCGATTGCGGCCACGGAGAACGCCTCGTTGATCTCGTAGAGATCCACTTCCTCGTTCTTCCATCCCGTCTTCTTCCAGAGCTGGCGAACCGTTTCCACGGGCGCCATCATCACCCACGCTGGAGCGATGCCGCTGCTGGCCTGCGCCACGATGCGCGCCATGGGCTTCAACCCGAGTTCCTTCGCCCTCGCGGCTGTCATCAGCACCAGCGCGGCGGCTCCGTCGTTGACGCCCGGAGCGTTGCCGGCGGTCACGGTGCCATCCTTCTTGAACGCCGGCTTCAGCGCGCGCAGCACCTCGGCCGTGGTGTCTTCGCGGGGCGACTCATCCTTCGCAAACAAGACTGGTGGCGCGCCCTTCTTCTTCGCGGCAGTTCGATCGGCACGATCTGGTCCTTGAAGCGGCACTCGTTGATCGCGGCTATGGCTTTGCGATGCGAGTTGACCGCGTATTCGTCCTGCTCCTCGCGCGTGATGTGATATTTCTCGGCGACGTTCTCGCCGGTGTTGCCCATGTGGTAGTCGTTGTAGGCGTCCCACAGGCCATCGTGCACCATCGCGTCCACAACCTTCTGATCGCCCAGGCGGAACCCTTTGCGCGCTTGTGGCAGAAGATACGGAGCGTTGGTCATGCTCTCCATGCCGCCGGCAACCACGATTGCGGAATTGCCCGTCTCGATCGCCTGCTGGCCGAGCGCGACCGCTTTCAATCCCGAGCCACAGACTTTGTTGATGGTCATCGCGCTGACGCTGTCGGAGAGGCCGCCGCCGAGCGCAGCCTGCCGCGCGGGATTCTGGCCCAGGCCCGCTGAGACCACATTGCCCATGATGCACTCGTCCACGGTGTTTGGGTCGATGCCGGCGCGCTTCACCGCTTCGCGCACCACGATGGCGCCCAGTTGCGGCGCGCTGAAGTCTGACAGCGAGCCTTGGAATCTTCCAATCGGCGTGCGCACTGCCGACACGATCACTACATCTTCCATAATTGCGATACCCCTCCCTTCGGGATGCCAACGCAATCGAACATTATAAGATGGGTTTGCCTTGGACACGGACGCACGAATCCCGCCTGAAATCCGCCCTGCTTCTTCTGTCGAAACGCGCCTGCTCGCGCCGTGGTGGCACACTGTGCTTTTGATCGCGGTGCTACTTTTTGCTTCGCTCAACGGTACGCGCGGCCACCATCCGCCGGCCGCGCAGAGCAAGTTGCCACAGTATCTTTGGGGCATGACCTGGGAGTGGGTTCTGCTCGCCATTACCTGGCTCGGCATTCGCAAACGCATTAAGCTGCGCGAGCTGGTCGGTGGACGTTGGGCGAGCACAGAGGACTTCTTGCTCGACGTTGTATACGCCGGTGCGTTTTGGGTGTGTGCCTTGGTCGTGCTAGGGCTTGGCGCAAAGCTGATGAACCTCGATCAGGCCGGGAAAATCGAAGGCATGCGCAAGCAACTCGGATTTCTGACGCCGGGAACAAAGCTGGAACTGGCTGTTTGGTTTTGCATGAGCGCCACTGCTGGCTTCTGCGAAGAGATCATCTTCCGCGGCTATCTCCAACGCCAGTTCGCAGCCATCACGAGCTCGGTCTGCGCTGGCATAGTGCTCTCCGCAATCGTGTTCGGAGCGTCGCATGGATATGAGGGCGTGGCGCGTATGGTCTTGATTGGGATTTATGGTTTGATGTTTGGGCTGCTGGCGTGGCGGCGTAAAAGCCTTCGGCCCGGAATGATTGCCCACGCCTGGCACGACGCGTTCAGCGGGGCGGTTCTGCGGATGCTGAGGTAAGCTGTATCTCCGATGAAAAAGGGCGCCCCTGCGATGAACGGCGGTAAGCCAAGCCTCTCCCAACGTCACGAGCGAGCGATTGCCAATGAGAGCGGCTTGGCTCGCCAGCTCAGCGAACGCCAGGTCAGCATGATGGCGCTCGGCAGCGCAATCGGCACAGGCCTGTTCCTGGGCAGCGCGCTCTCGGTTCGCACCGCCGGTCCAGGCGTGATTCTGACCTACATCCTGGGTGCGGGCATCACTCTGCTGCTGATGGGCTGCCTTGCCGAGATGGCGGTCGCACATCCCACCGCGGGATCGTTCGGCGTTTATGCCGACCTGTACCTCTCGGGCTGGGCAGGTTTTGCGATTCGCTATACCTATTGGGCGGCGCAATCCATCGCCGTCGGCGGCGAGGCCGTGGCGGCGGCGATTTATACGCAGTGGTGGTTTCCCCACAGTCCGGCATGGGCGTGGGTCATGTTCTATGCGGCGGTGCTCATCTTTGTGAATGCGCGCAGCGTCGGCGCCTTCGGCGAATTTGAGTACTGGTTCTCGCTGGTCAAGGTCATTGCCATCGTTGTCTTCATTCTGTTGGGCGCGGCAATTCTGTTCGGCGTCCATCAACAGCGCCCGATCGGGCTGGAGAACTTCCGTGCCTACGGAGGATTCCTGCCGAAGGGCTGGCTCGGAGTCTGGTTAGCGCTGGCATTCGTCATCTTCAGTTTTATCGGATCGGAAGTGGTTGCCGTCACCGCAGGCGAAGCCAAAAACCCGCAACGCACCGTACCGCGCGCCATGCGAAGTATGCTGGCGCGGCTCGTCATTTTTTATGTCGGGGCAATCGCCGTTCTGGTCGGGGTCATCCCCTGGACACATATCCAACCGGGGCAAAGCATCACCGTCAGCCCGTTTGTCCGCGTCTTCGACCTGATGCACATTCCCGCGGCGGCGCACGTCATTAACTTTGTGGTGTTGACCGCAGCGCTCTCCAGCATGAACTGCAATCTGTACCTGGGAACGCGCATGGTGTTCTCGCTGGCCCGTGCAGGCTACGCACCCGAAGTACTGGGACGCGTCTCCAGCCACGGCACGCCGTTTCGGGGGCTGCTGGTCTCGGGCGCTGGTCTGGGGGTTGCCACGCTATTTGCCCTGATTTTTCCCGCGTCGGCGTATGTCTACATGTTCGGCATCGCCCTGTTTGGCGGACTCTTTGCGTGGCTGCTCATCTTCCTCACTCATCTTGGCTTTCGCCGCCACTGGCAGACGGAAGGCGCACCCCCACTCACCGTAATGCCGTGGTTCCCCGCGACGACCATCCTCGGTGGCCTGGCGGTACTGGCCATCCTGATCTCGACCTGGTGGGTGCCGGGGATGCGCGTGACTCTGGAGGCCGGCATCCCCTGGCTTGTGCTGGTGACAATTCTCTACTTCGCGTGGGGGCGGCAACGCGGCAGAGCGGTGGCCTTGCGCCCGGTGCACACTTCCGCCGCCGCGCCCGAAGCCGCCGACTAGCTACGGCTGCTTGAACGTCCCGTACGGCGACATGGTTGGTGCCGGCGCCTGCGGAACCACGTAGGTCCGCATGGCAGCGTCACACACGGCATAGCCCCAATCGATCAGTTGCTTTTGCAACCCATCGTCCATCGCCGACAGCCGGGTGGGAGTCGCCGCGAGCTTTTGGGTAACGCTGAAATCGCACCGCAGCGCATCCTTCAGCTTGTAGTTCGCGATGTTGGTCCCGATTCCCCAGTAGGTCCCTCCGCGCGCCTCGCTTTCGTACGACGCAATGAGCGCGCGCTTGCGCAGGGCACGAACCTGGTTATCGATGACGTCCGTCACGCGAAAACCCTGTCCCAGCCACTCATGCGCCGGGTCGGCCTGCATGCCCAGGGCAGCGCCGCCATCGCTCACCAGGATCGTGGTGTAGCGCTTCCATGCAGTCTCCAGGCCAAGGTTGTCGTAAACCCCTCCGTCGCTGAGCACGATGGTTTGGCGGAAGTCAGGATACTTGACTCCCGGTGGCGGCGGATCCTCGCCGCCGTGGAAGCTGTTGGGATCGAGCTTCAGGATGGCCGGCGATAGTACCGGTGGAAACGCCGAGGAAGCAGCCACGGCGGTGGCCAGGTCAATGACCGGATTCATGACCAGCCCGACGATCCAGTCGCCCATGTAGGGCTTGGAGAAGCGCCACAGCACTCCGGTTTGCAGGCTGGTCGCGTTGAACACAAAGCGCGGATCATCGGGCAGGTCTTGCAGCGTTGCGCTGCCAAACAGATTGTCGCGATAATGTTTGGCAACCTCATTGGAGACCCCGCCAAAGATCCCGCTGATCACAGAACTGACGTCGATCGACTTCGAAGCCATCCGGCGAATCGGCTGCGTCACCATTTCGTCAAACTTCATTGCGCAATTCTGATCGTTGAATTGCAAATTCTTCCAGTTCATCGCCAGCTCGCCACTGGTAATGGAGCCTCCCGAAACGCTGGAAATGCGGTTGAGTTTGGGCAGGTATTCCAACTCGTTTAAGCGCCACAGGGTGCCAAGATGAAAAAGCATGGCGCGGTACCCGCCGCCGGATAGACATAAGGCAATCCCCGGCGACGGCCGATCGGGATCGCCGGGATGATCGTGGACGGGTTGCGCCATGGTCTGTGGATTCCATGTTGCGGGATCGTTTGGCATAAGTCCTCCGATGAAAACTTGACATATGAGTTAACTGAGTCTGGAGAAATGAGCAACCGAGAAGCCCTTCAAGGGACAATCGCACTGTAGCACTGTTGCCAGTCAACGCAAAAGCATTTAGGGTGTGACCGGCACTACTTGCCGCCGGCGCTGGTTCGGAACTCACCGGCGTACCGGTCATTCTTTCCGCGAGGCGCTATGAAATACCTTTTGCGCATTCTTCTGTTCCTTTCTCTCGTCACTATTTTCACAACGGCACAAACAATGAAGCAGACCAATACTCAGGGCAACGCAAAATTCGCGCAGATGTCGGACCAGTTCGTGAAGGATTCGCTGGCGCTCTCTCCGGTGAACGCATCGCAAGCCGGTTATCACAAACATGAGGACGCCAAGACCGGGAAGACGATTGATCTCGATGCCCAACTTGACGACGTCGGCCCGCAAGGTGTGGCAGCGCAGGAAAAGTTCTATCGCGCATGGCGGAAGCGCTTCCAAACGGAAACGCCGGTCGCTTCGCTCAACCCGCAGGACGCTGCCGACTATCGCCTGATCGACGACCAGATCGCGCTTACCCTGATCGAGTTCGAGCACATCCAGAACTACAAACACAATCCGACCGGCTACGTGGAGTTGATCGGCAATGCCATGTTCCTGCCACTCACCCAGGAGTATGCCTCGAAGGAAGTGCGGGTCGGCGACGTCATCTCGCGCATCGGTCAGATTCCTCGCTTCCTTCAGCAGGCGAAATCGCAACTGACCGATTCCGATCCCATCTTCATTTCGACTGCGGTGGAGGAGAACGAGGGCAACATTGACCTGGTGAATTCGGTTGCGGCCGACATTCCAGCGGGATCGCCGCTGAAGGCTCAGTACGACAAGGTCGCACCCGCGGCCAAAAAGTCGCTCAGCGATTTCAGCGATTGGATGAAGAACGACCTGGCCAAGGAGCCAGCGAACGGGCGCACGTGGCGTTTGGGCAAGGAATGGTACGACCAGAAATTCCGTTACGTGATGGAGACCTCGATTACGCCTGAGCAGGTACTGGCCGACGCCGAGGCCAAGCTGAAGGCAGTCCGTGCCGAGATGCTGCAACTGGCGCTGCCGCTCTACCACCAGATGTATCCCGGCCAGGACGATTACGGCAGTCTGCCCGCCCACGAGCGCGAGAATAAGATCATCGGCGCGGTGCTTGACAAGATCAGCGATGAGCATCCTCAACGCGACCAGTTGATCGAAGCCGTCAAGGCCGACCTGGAAGGCATCAAGCAGTTCATCCGTGAAAAGAAAATTGTTAGCCTGAGCAGCCGCGACAACCTGAAAGTCATTCCCACGCCGGAATTCATGCGTGGTATTTACTCCGTTGCAGGCTTCCACGGAGCGCCTCCGCTGGAGCCGACCGCCGAAGCGCAGTACTGGGTGACCCCCATCGATCCGAAAATGGCGGAAGACAAGGCCGAGAGCAAGCTGCGTGAGTACAACAACTATGCCCTGAAGTGGCTCACCATTCACGAAGCGCTGCCCGGACACTACGTGCAGGCCGAGCACGCCGACGACGTTGAGCCTCCGACCCGCCGTGTGCTGCGCAGCCTCTTCGGCAACGGAGCGTACGTCGAAGGGTGGGCGGAATATATTGCCGACGTCATGACCGAAGAAGGCTATCTGGACAACAGTCCAAAGTTTGGGTTAGTGCGGCGCAAGATCACGCTCCGCGCGGTGTCGAACACCATCCTCGACGTTCGCCTGCAAACCATGAATATGACCGATCAGCAGGCCATGGACCTTATGTTGAAAGACACCTTCCAAACGCAAGCCGAGGCCGACGGCAAATTGCGGCGCGCCAAGCTGAGCTCCACGCAACTGCCAACCTACTTCGTGGGCATGAGGCAATGGTGGGAGCTGCGCAAGAAATATCAGGCGGCAAAAGGTAGCGCCTTTACCCTGGAGGAATTCCATAACAAAGCGCTCGATCAGGGTCCGCTGCCCATCGAGTATCTGGAGAAGATCATTTTGCCGGGAAGCTAGCAATCAGCATTCAGCACTCAGCACTCAGCATTCAGTCGTTTGGATACGTACAACTCCGGCATGGCAAAGGGTCAGAACTGCGAAGCCCGAGCCGGGTAGCGGCACTATGCCTTCGTGAAGAAGTGTAAATCTACGGCGCGTGACCGAACTTTTTTCCGCGACATCCGTCTATACCAGTAACCCAAATCCTAAGGTGGGCGCCGCAACCCCAACAGATACGCAAACCGGTGCCCACCGCCTTTGTCTATCCAGTCCAAAATCACGAGAGCCCTACTTTCGTCGCGCGAGCATGAGAACTCGCCGGCGAAGTTGCGGTTGCAGCAGAAGATCTGAAGTCGCCGCAACTGCAGCGCAGCTTCGGGGGGTTAGATCAACAATTCAGACCGCCTTCCCGAACGGATGCTCCAGCGACGGGCTTTGGGGCGTGAACAGTTGGGCTCCGTCGCCCGTGATGTGCATGTCATCTTCCAGGCGAACGCCGAACTCGCCGCGGATGTAGATGCCGGGCTCGTCGCTGAAGCACATATTGGACGCGAGCGGGAGTGTGTCGCCACGCACCAGGTATGGCCACTCGTGGCCGTCCATTCCGATTCCGTGACCCACGCGATGCGTGAAGTGAGCGTAGTTGGGACCGAAGCCGGCTGCGGTGATCACTTTGCGTGCGGCCGCGTCCACCGACTGCGCTTCGACGCCTGGCCGGGCCGCTGCCAGAGCTGCGGCCTGAGCCTGATGAACAATGTCGAAGACGTGGCGCATTTTATCGCCTGACGGGCCGGCTAGCTTACCCAGAACAAAGGTGCGGCTGATGTCGGACGCATAGCCTTCCACTTTGCAACCGCCGTCGATCAGCAGGATGGCGCCTTCCCGTACCACCTGTGGAGTAGCCGATCCGTGGGGCAGCGCCGAATACTCGCCCACCTGGACGCTGGCGTCACCATGGAAGCCGAGGCGGGAATGCGCGGTCTCGACCAGCGCGGCAAAATCATTCTGCGTCATGCCGGGTTGCAAGGCCTCGTAGGCCGCCTTGTAAGCCGCCAGTGTGACTTGATTGGCCAGCAGCATGAGCGCCAGTTCGTGCTCGCTCTTGATCATGCGGCACCCGGCGGTGACTGGAGTGGCGCTGCAAAGCGTCAATTGCGGCGCGGCTTGCGCCAGACCCGAACTGAAGACGTAGGTGACGCGCTCTTCAATGCCCAAGTTGCCGGCGACGATGCCGCGCGCGCGCAAGCCCTCTGCTACCCGCTCATAAGGGTTCTCGTCTTCCTGCCAGGTGCGGATGTCGGGATCGCCGTCGAACGGGCCTTTGGCGATCTGCTCGCGCGCCCGGTCTTCCTCGAATGCAGGACAAACAAAAAACGGTGGGCCTTTCTGTGGCAGCACCATAGCGAACAGGCGCTCGCTGTTGTACCACTCTATGCCGCTGAAATAGACGAGCGAGGTGCCGCCAAACAGAAAGATGGCGTCGATCTTGTTCTGCTGCATCAACTGGCGAGCGCGCTCCAGGCGCTGGCGGCGCTCGTCTGCAGTGATAGGCTTGGCTTCCGCGGCGCGCGATCGCAGCGCAGCCAACGAAGGCGGCAGCTTGCCGGCCGGCTCGGTAGTGTGGTGCTGGGCGCGAGCAGAAACAGCAGCGGCACCCAAAATCGCAGCGTTGGTCAGAAACTGTCTTCTTGAGGACATAGGAGGACTAACTTTGTATCACAGCCATCCCGTCCACCCAAAGCAGATCCCTTGCGTGCTAAAGCCCGCTCGTGATGACAATACAGAAATACTAAAGCGATGACTGTTCTGGTGACTCAGAGCGCAAGCTCACGCCACCTTCTTCTCCCGCTTGTACTCGTCGTACGCGTCCAGATACCGGTCAATGTCCTTCTTGCTCACGTAGTACGGCGTGGACAAGCGCAGCTTCGACGGCGCACCGCCGCGGACCCGGATCTTCTTCGTCTTCCACAGCCAGGTCTCAACGTCCATGTTCTGGATGGGCGGCACGTTCACGGTCACGATGGAGCAGCGCAGCGCGGGATCGGGTGAGGTCCACGACTGGGCGCCGCGCTTCGTCATCCCTGCGAGCATGTAATCGCCTAGCTCGCGATGGCGCATCTCAATCCGCTCCATGCCGATCTGATTGGCCAGTTGGATGGAGGCGCGCAGTCCGCAAAGCGCCGGCACATTCGAAGACCCGATGCGCTGGAAGCGTTCGGCGCGTATCTTGCGATCGTCCCAGCCTTCGGTCACAACCGTGCCCCATAAGGAATCGATCACCTCATCGCGCGCATACAGATAGCCCGAGCCCTTGGTTGCCTGCAGCCACTTGTGCGGGCTCGAACTGTAGAGGTCGCACCCGAGGTCGTGAAGATTCAGGCGCATCATGCCGGTCGCATGTGCACCATCCACCGCTGACAAAATGCCTTTGGTACGGGCCAGCGCGCACAACTCCTTCGCCGGCAGCACCACGCCGGTGACGGTGGTGACGTGGCTGAAGAAAATGACGCGCGTGCGCGGCGTGATGGCATCGCTGAACAGGTTCAGCACCTGGGCCGGGTCCTTCACCGGCCGGGGCAGCGTGACTTTCCTGACCACGATGCCGTAGCGCTTGGCCTTCAGTTGCCACGGCTGCTCACCGCCGGGATGCTCCTGGTCGGTCATCAGCACTTCGTCGCCGGGCTTCATGTCGATGCCGTTGGCGATATAGCTGTTGGCCTCGGTGGCGTTGCGCAGCAGCGCAATCTCGTCGCGGTTGCAACCCACGAACGCGGCCAGGGGATCGCGAAACTGGTTCCATGCCGCGTAGCCCCAGATGGGATAGTCCTCGGGATCGGACTCGTCGAGCTGCTCGCTGCTGGTGTAGCTGTCGAAAATGGCGCGCAAGACCGGCGCCGGACTGGAGCCCACCGTGCCATTGTTCAAGTAGATCTCGTCCGCGGGAATCAGGAACTGCTTGCGCAGCTCGACCCAATATCCTTCTTCGTCGTTGGCGTATTGGTTGGCGTCGGGCAATGAGGATGGCACATTTTGCAGCTGTGCCAACAAATCACTACGGAAGGTGAGAGCGGCGGCGAATCCAGCGCTGGTGGCAAGAAAGCGGCGACGGTCGAGCAACAGACACCTCCGAGGAACAAACGCAACATGGTACACCGGAGTCGCGCCAATCGTGCCGCAGTACCTGAGTCGAACGGCAATGTCCTTACTAAGGCCTACTTCACGCTCAGTGGCACGATCAGGCTTCCCATGCGCCCGTTCTGGTTGTCGCGCAAGACGAAGCGCAGGGTGAGATCCCCAACCGGAACCTCGATGGAGCGCTTCAGTTGGAACCCGAGTTCCTTGATTTGCGCCACCGCCTCGGGTGGAAACTGGCCGCCCGCGCCTTCACTCAGCTTGCCCACAGTCGCACCCTTGGCGTCTTTGGCGACAGCAACGATGGCGAGATCGACGGTTCGCGTCGCTTCATTCAGGACGCCGGAATCTCCGGGCAGCGAAATCACCATGTTGACTTTCTTCTTGCCGGCGCTATCCTGGTTGCCGGTGAATTGGACCGTGAACGCGATGCCGGTATAGGTCAGAGGTGATTGCAGCGCCAAGCGCAATGTCGTCCGGCGCGCGAGACTTCGGATTGCCCTCGGCCGGGAAATATCCCGCCGGGCTATTGACCACCGATCCCGTCTTGATCACCGTCACTTGCAGGCGACGGAATTCCGGAGCTAGCATTCGTGTCTCCTGCCAACCCCAGGACGTACCCTGCGACGTTGCCGTTACTGGCCTGGAGAATCTCCGGAAAAGGATCGTTGGTGCCGTAGAAAGCCTTGCCTCCGGTCAGTTGCGCCAATAATTTCATTCTCGCGATGCTGAACGCGTCAGAACCAGAGGAGGAACTGCCGTGCGCCTCCACCGGATAAACTGCGACCCCGCCGTCGAAAAGATCGCCTATGCTGCGCCGCCAGACGGGCATCAGACGCTTGATCTGTTCGGCGTTCAGTACGTCTTTGGTGCCACCGGCTTGCGCCCCATTCACCGGAACGCCTGAGTTCTGTGTCTTGGGTGAAACAAACTGGAAGCTCTTGGGATCGATGTCGAAGGGGACGTTGTTCGTCACCCAAACCAGGGCTTTGCGCCCTGGCAGTCCGTAGGCGGCGTGGCCCACATCCTGAAACATGACCAGCGGCAGGTCGACATTCGAGCGCAGCAGTTGATCTATCGGTGTGGCGTTGGAAAGATCTCCTTTGCTGAAAGCGGTGAGCCGAGCCGCCTCGGCACTCACCTCCGCATCGTTGACTCCCGCAGGGACAGTCCCACCCTTCATGCCACCCAGTCCGGCTTTAATCAGCGCCGCCAGCAAAACATTTGAGTCGGTCTGGTAATCGTGGTAGACATGCAGGCCCTTGGGAGCTGAGGATGGCGAGGGCAACATCGCGCTTGGCCTCGGCAGCCCGGGCCAGGAACTTCAGGATCAACTCCCGCAGATCCCGCTCGTCGACGTAGCGAGTGTCGATGGTGTCGAGCACAATAAAGACACTGCCTGACTCGCTCGCATTGGGAGCATTCGAATATTCATTCGCTTCCAGCTTGCGAGCGGGCATGGGAGTTTGCGGCGAGACGAAGCTGTCGATAGTGCGCGGCTTGCCCGCGTCCTGCACCGAGAAATCGGTTTTCTTCAGATCAAGGACCGGAGCGCCATCGCTTCCGTTGACACCGACGGTGAGACGGACCTCATTCTGGGCAGCAAGGGGAACAGCCAGCAATCCGCAAACGATGAGCAAAGCGAAAAGAGTTGGAATGCGCATGAGTGAAAACTCCGCTGGTCTTCGTATAGCGCGAACCATAATCCACTTTCGGCAGCCAAGTCAACGCAAGCGCAAGCCCGTCTTCAATCGCTGGTTGCAGCGAAACCGACGACCGTGCAGTTTACGTCAATGTCTGCGAAGGAACAATTCTAATGTGGACCAACGGAGCCATGACAGTGGAGGTTTCGTGATAGTTTTGAAACCATGATCCACGAGATATTCCCCGTCGGTCCGCTGCAATGTAACTGCTCCGTCATTGGTGACGAGCAGACAAAGGAAGCCATGGTCATCGACCCGGGCGACGATGTCGAAAACGTGATGGCCATCGTGCAGCGCCACGGCCTGACCGTAAAGCAGATTGTCATTACTCACGCGCACATCGACCACATTGGCGGTGCGGCCAAGCTGAAGCGACTGACTGGCGCACCCATTCTGCTGAACCAGAACGATAGCGCTCTGCTGAAGATGCTGGATGTTCAGGCAGCGTGGATCGGAATGCGCCCGCCGGAGAAGGTTGCCATCGACGCCAGCTTGAGTTCAGGCGATAAGGTCAGCGCCGGTGGCCTTACAGCGGACGTGCTGCACACCCCCGGCCACACCGAGGGCAGCATCTGCCTGTACTTTGCGCCGGAGAAGAAACTGATCGCGGGCGACACCCTCTTCGCCGGCTCGATCGGCCGCACCGATTTACCCGGTGGCTCCTACCAGAAGATCATGCAGTCGCTGCACGGTCCTGTGCTGGCGCTGCCGGATGAGACCGTCGTCGTTCCCGGGCATGGCCCGCTGACAACCATCGGGCAGGAGCGGAAGACGAACCCGTTTCTGGTGGGGTGAGACGACCGCTTTTCGCTTTTCGCTTTTCGCTTTTCGCCCTTGGCTCTTCGCTCTTCGCTCTCCGCTTTTCGCCGGAAGATGTACGCAACTCTCTGGACAGAAAGCTCTCCGCCAGTTCTGCAAGATGCGTAGCCACCTGAATTTGCAGTGTCATCCGGAGCGACGAGGTCGCCACGGCAACCGGGGAGTCGAAGGGCCCTATGTCCGCAAGCAATCTCAGAGTTGTTGAGGTGCGCCGCCGCGCGCCTTCCGCGCCTAGATGCTTCGGCGATCGAGATAAGAAAGCTCCGTGATCTCCGTGCCTCCGTGGTGAACCTCCTCGGCTCCCAATTCTTCCCTGAACACCCGGCGCACAATCATGCTCTGCGGCACCACCAGTACAAGAAGATAGGACAGAATGGTCCCGCCGATGACGCCCAGCGAACCAATATGCCGCACCAGCGCAATGGAAAGCGCAATGTTCACGATCGCGGCGACGACTGACAGCACTGCTTGCTCGCGGATTCGATTCAGAGCCGCCAGCAGACAGGATTCCACGCTCATGAATCCGCTGACCAGCGCCCACACGCCCATCGCCAGCAGCAGGTAAGTGGTCGGTACCGCAGCCGGGCCCGCCCACACCCGGATCACCCCCCGGCCAAACAGCACGAGCACAACCACGCAAGCAAGATTGAGCCCGACTGTGCCTTTCATCGTGAGGGAGAAGGTCCGCCGTATCCAACTGTAGTCGTGCCGGGCGTAAGCCTCGGCATACGCCGGCCACAGCGCAGGAAAGATCAACGATTGCAGCAGCGCGGCCAGTCCCACCAGTCGCCAAGTCACACTGTAAGGCGTAACCTCCGCCGCACCCAGGTAGTGGCTCACCACCAGGTTGTCGGAGCTGAACACGACTACCGCGGCCATCTGAATCAGGAAGAACGACAGCCCCGAGTTCAGCAGCTCCCTGATCGCGTGACGATCCACCAGCGACAACCGCGGCCGCAGCCACCGCTTGCACCAAATTACCGTCAGCAGCGTGGCAAAGTTGGCGAAGGTCAGGCAGCCCACGGACATGACAAACAACATCGGCATCGAGACGCGCAGCACGATGCCGAGGCCCAATCCGGCAACACTGGCGACGGCGCCCGCGCAAACTGCAACGTTGTTGCGATGCAGTTCCTGGTAGCCGGCCAATAGTTTGCTCGCGAGATTGCAGGGCAGGCCAACCAGCATCAGGATTGCAGCCACGGCTGCCGTGGAGCGTACCTCGCTCGCGCTCACGTTGCCGCTAACGTTGAACAGAGCGATCCAATGGATGTGCGGAAAAGCAACCGCAAATGCCATGCCGGCGAAGGCGGAAACTCCGGCCGTGAGCGCCAGGGCGTTGCTGAAGTATCGCGCGGCAGACGTCTTGTCTTCGAATGCAAAAGCGCGCGAGATGTGGTTGGTCAAAGTATTGGCGATGCCCAGGTCGAGCAGGTTGATCCAGACCGCCGTGGACGCGATCGTCGCCCATACACCATAACGTTCGGCCCCGAGATAGCGCACCGCCAGCGGCAGAGAAAGCAGGGTCAGGGCCGAGGAAAGCAATCGCGCGGCAGCGCCCGACCATACCGCGTGGAAGATGCGGCCATAGCGGGTTGTGGGCTGCGGTGGGGACATCGCGCTAGCAGTCGCGTTCATGTTTTGCGTTGCAATAAGACTTTGAGTTGTCATGACGAGCGCAGCGAGGCATCTGCTTTTCTCTCCGTCCAACACGCCTCTCGTAGTCCGCCAAGAGCATATCCCTCTCGGGCTGAAGCCCGCTCGTGATGACAATTCAAATCGAGTGCTACGCCGGCCTGCTCGGGATGACAATTCAAAGGAACGTCCTGCTCGCGTCGCCAGGCCATTGCCGCTTCGCCGCCCAGCATCCGGTGCGCGGCCGCAACCACTTCATCCACCGAAACAGCGGCGATGCAGTGCGGGCCTGGCGCCTGACAGGCTCCCTTGCAAGCGTCCAATCCGGTCGCCGGCTGCAAAACCCGCATCGCCCTGCAATAGGGCGCGAAACGCTGCGGACTGTTGCTGTGGTTCGCATCGCCGTTCCGCGGGTGCCGCGAGATGACAATGGTCTTGCACTCCATCGCCGCGGCCAGATGAGCGCTTCCGCTGTCGTTGCCGATAAAGAGATGGCAGCGCTCCAGAACGGCGCAGACTTCACGCAGGGGCACACCGCCCAGGATGATGGCTTCGCCAGCCAGCAAGCCAGCGAGCTTCAATGCGTGGGTGCGTTCGCCCGCCGAACCAAGGATGACCGGCTGCACTCGGACCCGGCGGGCCAATCGCGACACGCACGCCGCGTAACGCTCCAGGGGCCAGCATCGTCCGGCAGTGCCCGCGCCAATACCCATTGCGATCACTCGGGCCGACTCCGGCACGCCCGCCAGCAGCCGCGATGCGACTTCGCGATCACGCTCGGTAAGCCGTACCTCGAGGCGGCTGTCTTGCACCGTCCCTCCAAGCGCTTCCACGATTGCAAGATTGCGCACCACCTCATGACGGACCGGGCCCGCAGGCAGACAGTGGCTGAAAGCAGCATCGAATCCGCGATTGAGTCGCTGCTTGAGCGGCGAAGCTTTCTCGGTATAGCCGACGCGGGCAGTGGCGTTCACCAGCAGGCACAGCAGGGTCGCGAGGTGCTCATCCAGGTCCCAGCGCGGCGAGATCGCGAGGTCGTAGCTTTTCTTACGCAAATACCGCCAATAAAGCAGCCACGCGGCCAGAAGTTTCTTTCCGCGACTGGGAAGCCAGGCCGCCCCGATCTTCGGTAGGCTGAGTATCTCGTCGATGTGCGGATTGGTTACCAGCAGCGGGCGAAACGCGTTCTGCACCACCACCGTACAATGCGACTTGGGATAGGCGCGCTTGAGTTCCCGAAAAAGCGGCGTCGTCATTACTACGTCCCCCATCGCATCCAGCCGGAAGATGATGATGGACAGGCGGCCTGTGTGCAGACCGGCGTTGGGTTTCTCCCCGAACCATGTGCGCCAATACCTCACCAACAGGGTTGGCACACGAACCGACCAAAATAGTGGTGGCAGCATCAGGCCTTTCTTTGCGAGTAAAGCGGCTCACGAGTTGCTGTATCCATGAGCACGGGTAGAGCGGCGCTTTAGCGCCGCGTTAACGCCGCCTCTCCCTCGTAGGCTTCAGCCCTACTGCAACGCAGTAGGGCTGAAGCCTGGTTTGTAAGGCGCAGCCGAACATGGGCCTCAGGCCCGCTGTACCTGGACTCAACAACTCTCGACTGCTGTAAGGTTCAGACCGCTACAACTGGCATGGACGCCGTCACGGGCGCTCCCGCCGCCGACTTCGCCATCAGCCGGGTCGTGCTCACCCCCTCAACCAAAGGCATGAGCTCGACCCGGCCTCCCCAGGCGCGGACCTCGCGAGCGCCGACGATCTTGTCTTCGGTATAGTCACCGCCCTTCACCAGAACGTCGGGCCGGATTGCCTCAATCAGCTTCAGCGGAGTGCTTTCGTCGAAGAGCACCACCGCATCCACCGCGCTGAGGGCCGCCAGGATCCTGGCTCGCTCCCCTTCGCCGACGATGGGACGCGGCGGCCCCTTCACGCGCCGTACCGAGCTATCGCTGTTGAGACCAACGATCAGCCGGTCACCGATGCGGCGCGCCTGCTCCAGCAAAGTGATGTGGCCGATGTGCAGAATGTCGAAGCAGCCGTTGGTGAACACCAGGCGCTGGCCTGCGGAGCGCCAGGCCGACACCCGCGAGAGCAGACGCTTCAGCGGCAAGACCTTCTCGTCCATGTGAAACGCGAGTTCCTGCGAGAGCGCGCCCAGCAGTTCATCCCGCTGGATGGGAACGGTCCCGACCTTGCTCACCACGATCCCGGCCGCCAGGTTGGCGACCTGAACCGCAGTTTCGACCGCGACCCCACAGGCCATCGCCAGCGCCAACACCGCGATGACGGTGTCGCCCGCCCCGGAGACGTCATACACCTGCCGCACCACGGCGGGAGCATGCAGACGCGAATCCGGGCGCAACACGGCAATTCCGTTCTCTCCCAGGGTCACTGCCATGAATTCCAATTGCAGCGATCGCAACATTGCCTGGCCCGCGGTGAGCAGCCGCTCCAAGTCCTCCGGCGGTTCACCGGTGGCCGCCGCCAGCTCCTTTCGATTGGGACATATTCCGGTTGCGCCGCGGTAGCGCTCGAAGCTGCGGTGCTTGGGATCAACCACCACGGGAATGTTGCGCTGGCGCGCCTGCCCGATGATGGCTTCGCACATCTCCTCCGTCAGCACGCCTTTGTCGTAATCGGAGAGCACCACAACGGCAGCCCGAGGCAGGGCGGTGAGAACACGGTCTCGCAAGTCCGCGTAGTCGGCGGGCGAGTGCAACCGCGGCCCCTCTCTGTCGAGGCGCATCATCTGCTGGTTGCCGGAAAGGATCCGCAGTTTGGTAGTTGTTGGCGCGCCCGCCACCGCCGTCAGGGACGGCTCAACCCCGGCGTCGGCCAACAGCGACTCCAGCCGCTCCTGCTCGGGATCGCCCCCGGCGAAGCCGCACACCGTGACGCAGGCCCCCAGGCCCGCCAGGTTCATCGCGACGTTGGCTGCGCCGCCGGGCTTCTCATCCTGCAAAGTAGCTCGCACGACCGGGACCGGCGCTTCCGGCGAGATGCGCCCGACCTCGCCCCAGATGTACTTGTCGAGCATCGCATCGCCGACCACCAGGACCGGTGCGGTGCGCCAGCCCGACTCGACCAGCGAGACAATTTCCCCCAACTCCGCAATCACACCACACCTGCCGGCAGGGCCACTGCAACGGCAGAATCGATGCAGGTGGCGAGTTCCACCCACTCGCACAAGATGTGCCCCAGCAGGATGTGGCCTTCCTGGATGCGCGCCGTGTCGCTGGAACCCACGCGAAGGCACAGGTCGGCGAGGCTTGCCATGTGGCCGCCGCTTTCGCCGGTCATGGCCACGGTGTAAGCGCCCAGTTCACGCGCTCTCTTCAGGGCGGCACAGATGTTGCGGCTCTTGCCCGAAGTGGAAAGCGCCACCACCACGTCTCCCGGAGCGCACAGTGCCTCCAGTTGGCGGTCGAAGACTTCGCCAAAGCCGCAGTCATTGGCGATGGCGGTCAGCACACAGGTGTCGGCGGTTAGAGCGATGGAGGCCAGGGCCCGGCGCTCGCTCCGGAAGCGTCCCACAAGTTCAGCCGCCAGATGCTGTGCGTCGGCGGCGCTGCCGCCATTGCCGCACCAGAAAATCTTGTGCCCTTCACGCAGGCAGTCGGTCATGCGAATGGCGACACGCTCGAAGCACTCCCGTTGCGCGTCCAGCCGTCCGATAATGGCAAGGTGTTCGGTGATAGCGTCGCTGAAGACGCTGGCCAGGTTCAAAGAAGTGGTCATACTCTCCTCGTTCACTACGAGTTGAGGATCTTCCCAGAACCTTGTTGGAGACTGCTATTGTTTGAAATTATAGTCCCGATGAGCACACAGCGGACTGGCAATTTCGGAAATATTGATTTCGTTTTCCTGGATCGGGACGGAGTGCTAAACCGCAATCCCGCCGGCGGCGGCTTTGTAACCTCCTGGGAACAGTTCCAACTGCTGCCCGGAGTCGAGCCGGCCATCGCCCGGCTGAACCGCTCCGGCCGTACCGTGATCGTCGTCACCAACCAGCGCGGCATCGCTCTCGGACTGTATTCGGAAGCCGATCTGCTCGCTTTGCACGACCGCTTGCGTGAGCACCTTGCAGAACACGGCGCTCGGTTGGATGCCATCTACCATTGCCCGCACGACAACGGTCAGTGCCATTGCCGCAAGCCTCAAACCGGAATGTTCGAGCAGGCCTTCCAGGACTTCCCCGGCGCCGCGGCGGGCAACAGCTTGATGATCGGCGATTCTGTCTCAGACATGGAAGCCGCTGCGCGACTGGGGATGGAAGGCATTCTCATCGCCGACCCAGTCGGACCACCGCGCGCGGATGCGCAACGCGCCGCTGCCCTGGCCACGATTTCCGCAACCTCATTGCTGGATTTTGTGCAACGATGGCTTGGCAGCAGTAGCCAGTAGCCTGTTGCCAGTTGCCGGTGGGTAGTTGCTGGTACACAGTTGCCATTGCGGGTAGTCAGTCGCCACGTGCCAAAGCCCATCTGCCCAAAACCAGACCACCTTCTCGTGCGATCCAATTTTTGTGCTACGGACATTTCGGGACGTGCGACGCCTCGAACGGCTCCCGTCAACGTACCGCCGACTCATTGGCTGCGGAACAGAGGGACTGGCAACTGACTACTGGCAACTGCTTCTAGTGCACCAGCCGTTCCAGCGCCTGGTGTACCACCGACAGGCTGCCGGGCCACAACATCACAAGAGTGACGGCACCGGCCAGCAACGCACCCGCACTGGTGAGGAAAGGAATCAAGACTTCCGCCGGCTTGCCGGGATTCGGTTGCGGACGCAGCAAACGGTCCACGCGCTCGGTCAATTCGTCATCGTCGGCCGCCAACGAGCTGAACAGGTAGGAAAGCTTGGGCTTGGAGCCCATCTTGGCCACAGTCACCAAGGCCGAGGCCAGCGACAGCGCGCGATTGGAATCGCCTTCCACGGCTTGGTCGTCCGCGGCCCACTCGGTAAACTTCGCCCAACTATGCTCCAGGGCCGTAAAAGCGCGCAGGAACGGAAACACGTCAGGCGAGAGCAGAATCAGGAAGCGCTTGATGTTGTCCCGCGAGGTGCGATGGGCCTGCTCGTGCCGAAACGCGGCCCGTCTCTGCTCCGACGTGAGCCCGCGCAGCACGCGCTTGGAGACGACCAGCCGGGGATGCACCACTCCCGCCACCGCCAACACCGGGGCCTCGTCGGCGAGCAACAGCGCCGGCGAGGGTTCTCCCGGCACATGAATCTTGCGTCCATTACGTTCGCACTGGTGGAGATACTGCACCGTTCCCCGCACCGCAGAAACCACGCGCGTGACCGAGACGGCCCAGATCGCCGCCCCCAGGGCAGCCATGAGGAAGCAGATAAACCCAACCTTTTCCCCTGCCGCTTGCGGCTCCAGCCACAGGTAACTGGGAATGCAGAAAGCCAGCAGCGCGAAAACCGTGAGCGCCATGGGAGCAATTCGCAGGAAGAACAGGAATCGGGCCGCCGAACTTGGCTTCATGCGAGCGGCCATACGGATGGCCGTGCCCGCACTGAGTCGCGTTGCCACCGCCATCGCCAGATGCAGCACAAAAAACGAGGCGCAGCACAGACACAGCAACCGCCAAGTGTAGCTAAGACTCAAGCCTGGCTCCTCCGGGAAAGCTCTTTGCGTTTTCTGCGGATCTTTTCTTCCAACTGTTCCAGCAGGTTGACATCATGCTGACCGACTGCGTCCACCAGCGACGACAGTAGCAGCTCGCGCGACGGTTGTGAGCCGGAAAGCAGGCCCGCGACCAGGTCGCCGGCGCGCTGGCGCTCCCAATCCAGGTGGGACACGCGCGCGGTATAAAGAAATGCGCGCTCCGATTTCTGGCGGTCCAGCAAACCCTTCTTGAACAGCCGATCCAGCGTGGTCATCACCGTGGTGTAGGCCAGTTTGCGGTCCAACTTTTCCACCACGTCCCGCACGCTGAGATCACCGGCAGTCCACAAGACTTGCATTACTTCAACTTCAAGCGGGCCCAGTAGCATTTGGCCCACACGGTTTGTCAAATCGTTCATCACAAGCAACAACCCTTTCCGGCAGCTATATTGCAGTAATATTTAAGGCAGCTCAAGAAGTATCTGTGGCCTTGGGCGGCTTTGTCAACGCCAACGCCAGGCAATCGCATAACTCGCTTCCCACTTCGGAAATCGCGAGTCAAGTCTGTACGTCAAAATTATTTGGAACTTAAACTCCCTTCCTCGCGAACCCATTCAGAGCGGGGGTTGCAAGTCCTCCTGCTCCCAAACGACGAAAGTGGCAACAGCCCGGTGACCCGGCCAGAGTCACCGGGTTGGATTGGTGCCCTGCGAGATTCCGCTTCGGAGGTGTGGCCTCGAAAGCCGCGCCGCAAATAACTCTCCTCATCGTTGTCATCACGAAGGAGTGCGAAGCCGCGCGACCGAGCGCGACTGAGGGATCTGCTTTTCGGTGGAAGGGCACAAACCAGATCCCTCGCCACGCTCCGTCGAAAATCAGTCACCACGGAGACACGGAGGACACGGAGGACACGGAGTTTTCGTACTCCATGGAGTTTTCTCCGTGATCTCCGTGCCTCCGTGGTTAATTTTCATCCGTATGGGTGGGCCGCAGGCCCATGTGACGCTGGCGATGACAAACATCACAAAATGTCACTATATTGCGCGAGCCTCAATAGATCCAAAACCCAACTACTGCCCGGCCGTGTCCGCCTTGACCGTGAACTCCTGTCCGGCAATGGGTGCCAGAAACGGGATGACGTAGCCCTTCACGTCGATCTTACCCGCCTTCTTCATCTCGACCACGAGGTCGTACTTGAACTCGCCCCGGCTGAAAGCTTCGTCGCTCAAATGGAAGACCAGCATCTCGTTCTTCGAACTGCGCAGGGAAATCTGCTCCGGCGTGACGTTCTTGATCACCAGCAGGATTTCTCCACCCTTCTTTTCTTCCGCCTCGCGTTTCTGCTTGGACTCGCCCTTCTCGTGTTTCTTTGACTCGTGCTTTTCTCGCTTGCCCTCTGCCGGCTGGAAGCCTGGTATAAGCTGGCGCGCCAACTCCAGATTAGTGGCCGGGAAATTTCCCGTCCGCCACTCCGGGTCAGGTATGTCCCCTGGCCCATCCAGTGTCGGAAACACGATCAGGTTCCGGCCGGCCGCCAATTCTCTTCCATTGTTCTTGATGAAGAAGTCGCCCACCACCACGGGTAGGGCAATCATCTTCGCTCCGTCCGCGATGTAGAGTGGCCGCGCCCCCGCTTCCGTCTGCTCTGGGATGCTCACGTACGCCGTGTCAATGGTCTCGGCCACGATGGTTGCTGGACGGTTCTCGAAGGCAGCGAAAGTCTTGCTGCTATCGCCGCTGAGGGGTCCGCTCACCATACACAGTTCGCCCTTCAAGCAAAGAGCCGGCGCCTGGAATACCGCCGGTTGTTTCTGCTTGGCCGCGCTCTGCGGAAAGTTCACTAACTTGGAAACAGAATGGGCGGGATTGCCTGCCTGCCGAAATGTGAGGTTCAGTCCTGCGGCGCCTTGTGGAACAACCAGCGTAATGGGGCCATCGGCACGCTGCGGGCTTTCGCCGGGCGCCTCGACATTCCAGCCCCACAGCCGCGACGCTTCTCCGGCGGACTCGAATGGCACCGCTACCCGCGTAACCGCTACTCCCGGCATTCCGTCATATTGGTCCGGATTCTCGGTCACGCTCCCGGATATCCGCTCGCCGGGATGCACCTGCGCCGGCAGCACTAGTCCCACCTCTTTGTTCTGGGTTGTAATCGGCGGCTGGACCAGGGTCTTGGGCATCATGTGTCCGATCTTTTGCTGCTGGCGGGCTGTTTTCCGCGCGGCCTCGAGGTTCTGCATCACCTCGTTATAGGTGAACGTTTTCACCTGCTGCTCTCCACCCTGTGCTTCTTCCCCTGCGGGGCATGGGATCGGCTTGTAGTTTTGCGCAGCCGTGTTCCAATCCGCGCAGCGGTAGATCCCGGTCCAGGGATCGTGTGTCAGTTTGTGGCCGGCAACCTGTTTGCCCGACTCGTCGAATACCTGGATGAATTCGCCGGTGAAGTTCGAGCTTTCGTCATAGGTGTTGCGAGTGATCTTGCGGACCTTGCCGTTGGGCCAATACGAAGTATCGGTTTGCTGCGCGCCGAAGTACCCAGGGAGATACTCAAAAATGGTCTTTTGCTCAACCTTTCCATCCGCTCCGATGGTGCGCTGCTCTGTCACCTTGCCGGCAGCGTTGTAGTCCAGCTCGATCTTCCTGCCCGCGCCGGCGTCCTTTACCACCGTATGCTGGGCAACCGTTGTTGCCGCACTACACGCCAGCAGCGCAACCAGCGCAAGAATCCATAAAACCCGCGAAGCCAATGAGTGCCATTTCTTCTGCACGTGATCCCCTTGATGCAAGCTCATTTCGAGCTGTAAAGGTTGGCTCTACTGCTTCCCCGGGGCGTCCGTCTTCAGGGCAAACTCCTGCCCCGCCACCGGCGCCAGGAACGGGATAACGTAACCCTTCACCGCCAAATTCCCCGTCTGTTTCGCCTCCGCCACGAAGTCATAGGAGAAATCTCCTCGCGCGAAGGACTGCTTGCCTAAACGGAAAACAAATTCGCCGTTCTTCGAACCCCGCAGCGCGACCCGCTCGGGCGCAGCATTCCTGATGACCAGCAGGATCTGCCCGCTGCCCTCATCCTCACCCTGTGGTCCTGGCTTGCCCTTCTCTTTGGATTCCCGCTTCTGTTCCGCCTCTCGCCGCTCCTGGGCTTCTCGATTCTCGCGTGGCAGCGCAAATCCCGGAACCAGCTTGCGGGCTTGCGCAAGATTCTCCGCCGGGAAGTTTCCCACTCGCCATTCGGACTCGGGCAATTCCCCGGGACCTTCCAGCCTTACATTGAAGGCCTGCGCCTGGCCCTGCGAAAGATTCCGGCCCTGGTCCAGCAGCAACTCACCGACGATCACGGGTAGAGCAACCACCTTCTGCCCTTCAGCCACGAACACGCCATGGTCCCCGGCATTCATGCCATCCGGAATGCGCAGATAGGCCAGTGAGCGGGTCTCCGCTACGATGGCCGCCGGGCGATCGTCAATCGCGATGAACGTCTTGCTGCTGTCTCCGCCAAAGGGACCGCTCACCGCGCAGAGTTGTTCTTTCATGCACAAGGCGGCGGCCTGGAATGAGTGCGGTGCTTGCGCTTTTGACTTGACCTGGGCCAGGTCCAGCACCTGCGAAACGGCCGTCGCCGGGCTTCCCGATTGCTGCAGCGTCAGCTTAAGCTGGGACGAGCCGGGCGTCAGCCCCAGCTTCACAGGTCCGTCCGCACGCTGTGGTTCTCTGCCCGGTGTCACAACCTCCCAGTCCATCAAGGTCGAGCCCGTCCCACTGGCCGTAAAGGGCAACGTGAACCGGAACATCTTGACTCCTGCGACGTCGTTATATTGCTCGGGAGTGGCCACCACACTGCCCGAAAACTGGTCTCCGGAACCAATCTGGGCGGGCACAACCAGTGCGACTTCTTGGTTCACGATGGCGGGATGAACCTGGTCGGGCGCCATGGGCCGCCGGCTCCGCATCTTCTGCTCCTGCTGGGCCGTCTTACGCGCGGTTTCCAGGTGCCGTACAACCTCGTCATAAGAGTATTTCTTTGCCTCTTCCGGACTTTCGCCGCCTCCTCCTTCTCCACCCGCGGGACATACAGTCTCCTTGTAGTCCTGCGCCGCCGGGTTCCATTCGTAACAGTGATAAACATTCATCTCAGGATCGTGGATTAGCCGGTGACCGCCAATCTGTTTCCCGGATTCGTCGAAGACTTGGGCAAACTCCAGAGTGAAGTTCGAATTGGGGTCGTAGTTGGTCCGTACTACAGTCTTGATCTTTCCATTTGGCCAGTATGTGGTAACCAATTCCTGCGCCTGGTAAAAGCCCGGCCGATACTCGTACTCGGTCCTTTCTGTGACTTTTCCATCGGCTCCAAGCATCCGCCGCTCCGTCACCTGGCCGGCGGCGTTGTAGACCAACTCCATTTTTCTGCCGCCGCCGGCGTCCTTCTCTACGGTGCGCTGGGCGATGGCACTGGCTGCGCTGCACAGCAGCAACCCAAGCAAGGCGAGCGCCCACCAGCGAGGTGAGCCAATCACAAACCAATTCTGTCGCAAACGATGTCCCCTTGATGAGAGTTGAGAAGACTCAGGCATTGGCTGAAACGTGGGAAGCTTTGCAGACCGGAAGGCCGGCTCCACCCACGGCGGACGTTGCGATGTGGAACCGCTCGAGAACCCGTTGGGCCCGCTCCCGCAACGAATTTCGAGTGTACCATGCAGAAAACTGAGTTGGCGCCGATGCACCTAGTTCCACGACTGATCTGCTTTGGGGATAGTTACTACGTGATTAATAGTTGCTTTCCACCCCAGCCTGTGATTAAATCCTCTCACCCTGCCGAAGCGCCTTCGGCCTGCCTTAGGGAACAGCAAACAACCGGTAACCACGAATCGCAAGTAGAATCTGTGCTCAATCAACCAACGATCACTTGTCCAGTTGCGAGCGTGCAAGTCGATTCCAATGCATCGCGTAGCTGCAGTAGTAAAAGGAGAATGGGAAAAACCATGAGCAAATCGAGAATTATCGGCGCATCCATGCTCGCCATGGGCGTTCTGTTGCTATGTTGTCTGCCGCTTCTCGCGCAGAATAACGTACAACCAACCATTACGTCACACCAAGCTTCAGCCTTTGCCATTTCGCAGCCCCTCCGCGATCTGGCCAAGCTGCCGCCAACCGTTCAATACGGCTTCCATGAAACCGAACCGCCTCGTCACGTTGACTTTCATCCTGGTCGCGGCCAACAATCCGGAGTCGATCCGGTCGAGCAGGCCTTTGCCGGTCTTCCCACCGTCACCATCATTCCCGGGTTGAGCGTCGAAGGCATTAATAACCTTTGCGGTTGCTACCCTCCCGACACCGAGGCCGCTGTGGGCGACACTCAGGTCGTCGAGTGGGTCAACTTGCATCTTCAGGTCTTTGACAAGAACACGGGGGCAGTCGTTGCTCGGCCCCATCCCCGGCAATAGCTTGTTTGCCAGCCTCGGCGGAGCTTGCGCATCCAACAACAATGGCGACCCCATTGCCCTGTTTGACCATGTCAACCATCGCTGGCTTCTGAGTCAGTTCAAAGTCACCAACCCGGCATTTTTCTGCACTGCCGTGTCCCAGACCGCCGACGCCACCGGTAGCTACAACCTGTACGCGTTCTCCACCACCGACATCAATGACTATCCCAAGTGGGGCATCTGGCCCACTGGCTACTTCGCCACCGACAACCATTTCAACAATAGCGGCACTGCGTATATCAACGCGCGCCTTCATGCCTTCAACGATGTAAAAATGCGGGCCGGCGATCCCACGGCGGAAGAGATTACCGCCGACTTGACCGGAAACGACTACAGCATCCTGCCGGCTGACGTCGATTCCCCTACGCCTCCTCCCGCAGGTCAGCCGGAGTTCTTCCTCGGCTCCTATGATGTGGACGCCACCAACAATCACGTCTATCTCTATTCCATGGCGCCCGACTTCCCCAACAAGACCGCGGTCGTCACTGGCAGCGGTTTGGCCAACCCGATCACCGTGCCCGTCTACACCCCGTTCTGCGACAGCAGCCGGTCCTGCGTTCCCGAGCCCGGTGGCTCTTTCCTGGATGCCCTCGGCGATCGCTTGATGTATCGCCTCGCCTACTGGGAGGACCAGCCTATCGCCAACGTGCTCGCGACCCCGCCTCTGCCGGCGCCCTCGCAGCACTGGGTCACTAACCACGTAGCCACCGCCTCCAACAACCAGGCCGGTGTCAGATGGTATGAGTTCACCGCCCCGATCAGGAAAGCTAGCACCATAACCTTGTTCCAGTCGGGCACCTTCGCTCCCGACAGCAACTACCGCTGGATGGCTTCCATGGCCCGCGACAAGAAAGGCAATCTTGCCGTCGGCTACAGCATTTCCAGCTCCTCACTGTTTCCGTCCATCAATGTGGCCGGACGCAGCAATCTGGATCCCCTCGGCCAGTTGAGTGGCGAAATCACCCTTACCACCGGCAGCGGAACGGAGACCGGCTCGGCCCATCGCTGGGGCGACTACTCCACCATGTCGTTGGATCCTGTCGACCATTGCACCATGTGGTATGCGCAGGAGTACTTGACCACTACTGGCACCGCTCCCTGGCAAACGCGGCTCAACCAGATTAAGTTCGACAACTGCAACTAGCGGCAAGAGCTAACTTGAACCAACCTTCGAGGCATCCCGGCAACGGGATGCCTCAATTTTTTGCCCCTTCACAAAATATTTTTTCGGCACCTCAAAAAAAATTTGTGAATTTTAGTAAAGCTTCCGGGCGCTCCCGCGGGCTTCCGGTGAAGCTTCGTCTCGCAAATGCGTCACCAAAGCAGGTGTTTATGCGGCTAAGCCGGTCGGGCGCTAACTTCTTTGGACGATTTTTCCCACCGTGTTTACTACGCGGTTAATAGTTGCGCTCCAACCCGGCCTGTGGTTAAATTCTCCCAATCTGCCGAAGCACTTTCGGCCTGCCTCAGGAAATAGCAAACAAGCTTCAAACACGAATCGCTAAGACGAAACTGTGCTCAACCAACCAACAATCACCTGCCCAGTTGCGAAGCTACTCCGTGCAGGCTGAATCGAATGCACCGCCGTAGCTGCAGTAGATAAAGGAGAATGGGAAAACCATGAGTAAATCGAGAATTCTCGGTGCGTCCATGCTCGCCGTGGGCCTCCTATTGCTATGTGGCCTGCCGCTCGCCGCGCAGGACAATAACACTTACATTCAACGTGCGACCCGGTTTGCCGTCTCGCCGCCCTTACGCGACCTCGCCAAGCTGCCGCAGCCCGCACAGTACGGTTTTCACGAAGCCAACCCAGTGCATCGCGTTCCCAAGCGCTCGTTCGGGCAGGTAGTGGACACCGTGGAACAGAGCTCCGTTCCTCCCGGTGGCGCGAACTACTCCATCGTCAAGGATTTCCTCGGCGTCGGCAACGGCTTCCCCAATTACTCCGTTCCTGATGCTCCTCCCGATACCAACATGGCGGTAGGCGACACTCAGATCGTGCAATGGGTGAACGTCTCCTACACCGTTTGCGACAAGAGCACCACGGTTTGCGGCCCAGCCATTCTGGGTAATCTGATTTGGGCCAATCTCGGCGGGATCTGCGCTGCCAACAACGACGGCGACATTATCGCGCAGTGGGACGTAGCGGCACATCGCTGGCTGCTAGCCCAGAACGTCTTCAGCGGCAATTACGGTGTCTGCGTTGCCGTTTCCACCAGCAGCGACGCGAACGGTACCTATAACCTCTACCAGTTCCCGGTCTTGAACAACGGCTTCCCCGACTATCCGAAGTGGGGAATCTGGACCAACGATTATGGGCAAGGCTACAACAACTTTGGCCCCGGCGGCGGCGGCTTCGTCGGTGGAGTATGGTGCATCTACAACCGCACCAAACTGCTCGCTGGTGACCGGTCGGCGGAGCAGATTTGCCACCAATACTCGGGCAACGAGGACACTATAATGCCCGCCGACCGTGATTCCATCACTGCTCCTCCGGCGGGTGAGGACCAGTTCGGGATTGGCAGCCTGGGTGACGTGGACCTCTCCCATCTGTCCCTGTATTCCGTCCACATCGTCGACCCGAATGACTGGTCGAAAGGCGCCATCTTCACCGGTGACAATAACTCTCAACAGATCGCTGTTGCCCCGTTCACTGCGCTCTGCAACTTTGGGGCTTGCGTTCCGCAGAAAGGTGTCGGCGACCAACTTGACACCCTCTCCGGTGCCCTGATGTACCGCTTTGCCTACTGGGAGGACCCGCCCCTTGCCAATGTCCTCGCAACCCCGCCGAAACCGGTTCCCGCGCAGCACTGGCTGATAAGCCACTCTGTGCAGGCTAGTGGCGGTCAGGGCGGCGTGCGCTGGTACGAGTTCACGGCACCAATCAAGAACATCCCGGTTACCAGTCTCGGCATCTTCCAGCAGGGGACCTATGCCCCCAATTCCGAATGGCGCTGGATGAGTTCGATGGCCAGGGACAAGGTCGGCGACATCCTGGTGGGTTATAGCGAGTCCAGCAGCGACATGTACCCGTCCATCTATCTAGCCGGACGTCAGGTCAACGATCCCCTGGGCCTCGGGCAGTTAGAACCTGAGGTGCAGGTGGTGGCCGGCAGCGGCTCGCAACCTGATACCTCCAACCGCTGGGGCGACTACAGCTCCATGCGGATCGACACCAACGACGGCATGGGCGGCTGTACCTTCTGGTACACCACCGAGTACTACATGGTTACGCAGAATTTCGATTGGAGCACCCAGATTGCTTCCGCGAAGTTCTCCAATTGCCACTAGATTCGGTGACAGCTAACGGAGCCCGAAGCTCCGTGCGCTAAATAACTCAGGGCATCCCGGCAACGGGATGCCCTTTTTCTCTGCCTCGCAGTTGCTAATTGCTAGAATTCCCTCATGCCGTTCACTCGCGCCAAGAAGACCTACGACGAGGAGTCGCTTTATGAATATGCCACTCGAGCGCTGGCGCGACAGATGCGCACCGTGGCTGAAATCAAGCGCCTGATGCGCCGCCGCGTAGGCGATCAGCCGCACGGCGAGTTGCTGGTCGAGGTCGTGGTCGCCCGTTTGAAGATGCACCACTACCTTAACGACACCAGCTTTGCCGAGAGTTACGCCCGCTTCCGCAAGGAGAACGAGAAATTCGGACGCATGCGCGTGGTGCAGGACCTGAAGACCAAGGGCGTGCACGGCGACATCATCGACAGCGTGGTGGGCGCGGCCTATGGCGATGTGAACGAGGAGCAACTGGCGCGCCAGTTCCTGCGGCGCAAGCGCGTAGTCAAGCCTGCGGACCAGAGGCAGGCGGCCCGCGTCTTCCGCATGCTGGTGCGCGCCGGATTTGCCAGCCGCGTCATTTTTCCCATCCTGAAGAAGTGGAACGTAGACGACGAAACCCTCCTCGCACTGGAGAGCGAGGCCATGGAGGCATCCGAGGCGAAGCAAGAGGACTCTTAAGCAATCTTTGATTAGGTCTGGTTTTTGAAGGGGACGGCCTTCAGGCCGTCCGTGAATTCCGCAAATCATTGCGGCTTTAACAGGCTGCTGAAAAAATCGCACTGTGAGCGTTTCGTATCAGGGCACGACCCTTCGGCTTCGCTCAGGGCAGGCTTTCAGTCGTGCCGATAAGTGGTTTATTTTTGTCACCCCGAGCGGGCTTCAGCCCGCGAGGGATCTGCTTTTCGGACTCTTTCAGCAGGCTCTTTAAGCTGCTGAGGGATTCGTCGCGACTTAATCAGAATTTCCTTGGCGCAGATTAGCGCGGACAACGCGGACTTTCCCGGTCATTGAGGCTTACGAACCTCCGTGTCCTCCGTGGTGAACGGATTTCGACGAAGCGCCCCGAACCGAGGGAGGATGATGTTGCAATCCGCGAAGCTCATTCTTGGCATCTTCTGCATGGCTGGCGTCTCCGCCCTGGCGCAACCAGGGTCTTCCCCAACCCCTGCGCCGGGCAAACGCATCGTGATTGCCGCCGGCACGGTGCTCGACGGCAAGGGCGGGGTGCTGCACGACACTCGCATCGTGATCGAAGGCTCGAAGATTGTCGCCATTGATCCCAAGGCCGGCCCGGTGGACTACGACCTGCGTGGCTTGACCGTCTTGCCGGGCTGGATTGACGCGCATGTGCACCTGAGCTGGTTCTTCGGCAAGGATGGAAAGCTGGCGGGCCCAGGAGCGGACCCTGAGGAGGCCGCGTACGCCGCAGCCTCAAATGCCTGGGTGACCCTGATGGCGGGCTTCACCACCGTGCAAAGCGTGGGCGCGCCCGCCGATGTTGCTTTGCGCGATGCCATCGCCAGGGGCATGCTCCCCGGCCCGCGCATCCTGACCGCCGTCCAACCGCTCATGGGACGGGGCGAGCAGACCGGGACGCCGGAGGAAATCCGCGCCTTCGTGCGCAAGCAAAAGGACGCCGGCGCCGACCTGATCAAAATCTTCGCCAACTATAGCCTCCACCGGCCCGCGATGATGCTTTCTCAGGAGCAACTGAATGCGGCCTGCGACGAAGCGAAAAAACAGGGGCTGCGCACCCTCGTGCATGCCTACGAGGATGCAGTTCGCGCCGCGACTCTGGCCGGCTGCACCCAGATCGAACACGGCGTACGGGCGACCGACGACGATCTGAAATTGATGGCCGCCAAGGGCACCTATCTGGGTCCCCAGGCCGGATTGGTATGGGAGAACTATCTACTGAATAAGAAAAGTTTTGTCGGCACACCTGGCTACCCCGCTTCCTTGGAAGGGTTCGCGAGCATGGAGACCTTGATCCCGATTTACCACGAGTTCATGCGGCGCGCCATGAAAATTCAAGGACTGAAAATCGTTTTTGGCACCGACGCGGTGGCCGGCTCGCACGGACGCAACGCCGAGGAGTTCATCGACCGCGTGCGCGACTGCGGAGTGGACCCGATGGCGGCGATGGTCTCCGCCAACTCGCTGGGGGCGGAAGCGCTTGGCATGGCCGGCCAGATCGGCTCCATCGCGCCAGGCCTGCAAGCCGACATCATTGCCCTCAATGGCGACCCGTTGCAGGACATCACGGCGGTTCGGCGCGTCGCATTTGTGATGAAGGGTGGCATGGTTTACAAGAACGTCCTGCGTGAGGCAATACCGGTTTATGCAGGCGTCCAGCCTTGATTCGATAGGCCATGAAACAGGTCCGAACCAGTAGTCAGCCAGTTGCCAGTTCCCATGGGCTTGCATCCCGGGCGCCGACTACGAGATGATCCTGTGCTTCGGGTACTAACAAAGGAACACTGGCTACTGGCTACTGGCAACTAACTACTGACCATGCCCAAGAAACTCGATCACACCGCCGCCTGCGACCATCTCTCGCGGGTTGACCGCAAGCTGGCCCGCATTATTGCCCGCTACGGCCCCTGCCATTTGCAGCAGGAGACCACGCAGAACATCTTCGAGGCGCTGCTGGAGTCCATCATCTATCAGCAGCTCAACGGCAAGGTCGCGGCCACCATCACCGCGCGCGTGAAAGCGCTCTTCCCGGAAAACAACAAACGCATCCGCACCCGTCGCGGATTGGTGGACGGCTTCCCTTCTCCGGAACAGATCCTCGCGGCCTCGGAGGAATACCTGCGCTCGGCCGGGCTGTCGCGCGCCAAGATGCTGGCCATCCGCGATCTCGCGGCCAAGACCCTCGACGGCACCGTGCCCACCGTGAAGCAGGCCAACCGCATGAGCGACGAGGAGCTGATTGAGCGCCTCGACAGCGTCCGCGGTGTCGGCCGCTGGACGGTCGAGATGCTGCTGCTGTTTCGCTTGGCGCGTCCCGACGTGCTGGCCGTCGACGACTACGGCATCCGCAAGGGTTTCGCCAAAATCCACAAGCTTGCCGAGCTGCCCAAGCCCAAAGAGTTGCTGGCCTACGGCGAGCGCTGGCGTCCCTATCGCAGCGTGGCCAGTTGGTACCTGTGGCGCGCCGCCGAGATGAAAGACCTGCCCATGGCAGGAGCGCAGGCAAAGAAAGCGCCGGCCCGGCAATCCAGCAAGCCGCCTGCGCGAAAGGCGAAAAGAGTGGTTAAGAATTAGGGCTGGCACCATCCGGAGCGCGGCAGCCGTGTGTGTCGGATTCTAACACTTCGATGTTAAAGGAAAATACATTGCGGCGCGGGACCGCGGATGAGAAGGCATACCTGGTGAAACATCTCCACGACCTCCGCCACGGTCATCCACTGTCGCCCGAAATTGCTGTCCAACTGCTGACCTGCAATGACCAAACCCTACCCGAACTACTTGCCACCGCGCGCGCGCTGAAAGAACAATTCCGCCCTGGCGTCATCACCTACTCGCGTAAGGTTTTCATTCCGCTAACCAATCTCTGCCGCGACTACTGTGGATACTGCACCTATCGCCGCGATCCCGGCGAACCCGGCGCGCATACCATGACGCCGGACGAAGTGCTCGCGGTCGCGCAACAGGGCGAAAAGCTGGGCTGCACCGAGGCATTGTTCTCCCTCGGCGACAAGCCGGAGACACTCTTCCCCGAGATGCGCGAGACCCTGCGCCGCCTCGGCTACCGCAGTACGCTGCATTATCTCGAAGCGATGTGCGAGCTGGTGCTGCGCGAAACGCGCCTGCTGCCGCACGCCAATCCCGGCCTGCTCAGCGCCAACTGGATCGAGCGCCTGCGCGCCACTAATCCCAGCCTGGGGCTGATGCTGGAGAGCACCAGCACTCACCTGCCGCAAGCGCATCCAGCCGGGCAGACGCCCGACAAGCTTCCCGCGCTGCGCCTCAAGACCATCGAAGATGCCGGCAGGCTCGGCGTCCCGTTCACCACCGGCATCCTCATCGGCATTGGCGAAACCATGCGCGACCGCGTCGAGTCGCTGCTCGCCATCAAGCGCCTGCATGAGCACTACGGCCACATCCAGGAAGTCATCATCCAGAATTTCCGCGTCAAGCCGCCCATTCCGATGGCGGCGTGGCCCGAACCGGACACGGGCGACATGCTGCGCACCATCGCCGTTGCGCGCCTGCTATTGGGCGACATGAACCTCCAGGCCCCGCCCAACCTCACCCACGACGGATACGAGCGGCTGCTCGAAGCCGGCATCAACGATTGGGGCGGGGTCTCACCGCTCACCCCCGACTACATCAATCCCGAAGCGCCCTGGCCACACCTGCGGGACCTGCAGCGCCGAACCGAGGCAGCCGGACAGATTCTGAAGCAGCGCCTGCCGGTGTATCCCGAGTTCATACCGCGCGTCCTTGCGCGCGGCGGACCGTTGGCCGACCGGATGACGGCTGTGATGGGTCACGATCGTTATGCGAGGACCGCCTAATGATCCTCGTTTTCACCGGCGGCACCGGCGGCGCAAAACTGGTGCAGGGTTTGCACCAGGTGGTTGCGCCGGAAGATCTCACCGTCATCGTGAACACCGGTGACGACCTCGAATGGTGGGGTCTGCACGTCTCGCCTGACGTGGACTCCGTGCTGTACGGTCTCTCGGGCTTGCTCAGCAGCGACCGTGGTTGGGGCGTGGACAACGACAGCTTCCGCTGCCTCGAACGCATGAAACAACTCGGGCAACCGTCGTGGTTCTCGCTCGGACGATCTGGACCTTGCGACTCATCTCACGCGCACCGCGCTGCTCAGATCAGGTAAATCGCTGAGCCAGGCGACTGCCGAACTTGCCGCCAAGCTTGGCATTCGGGCGCGTGTCCTGCCCATGTCCGACGACCGGATTTCGACTGTGCTCGACACTGCCAGGGGCACGCTGACATTTCAGGAATACTTTGTGCGCGAGCGGCATCAGATAGAGGTTCACAGAGTGCGCTTCGTGGGTGCGCATCGCGCGCATCCCGCGCCGGGAGTGATCGAAAGCATCGAAGCGGCTGCGACGGTCATCTTCGCGCCGAGCAATCCGGTCACCAGCATTGGCCCGATCCTGGCAGTGCCGGGAGTTCGCGATGCCTTGCGGCAAACCAAGGCTCCGATTGCGGCGGTGAGTCCTGATCGTTGGAGGAGCGGCGGTCTCCGGCCCGGCAGGCGCGCTGATGAAGAGGATGGGCTGGCCGAGTACGATCGCAGGAGTGGCCAAAGCGTACGAGGATTTCTTGGATGTACTGATCGCCGACCGCGCCGACCAGGCGGCCGCTTCCACGATGGGCACTCCGGGCTTTCGCGTCCTTTGTACCAACACGATCATGCACTCGCTCGACGACAAGCGGGCGCTGGCGCGGTTTACTCTGGATGCTTGTGCCACGAAATGGCGAGCCGGCCTCTAAGGTACTTTGGAAGTGGGTTTTGAAGGCGCGCGCCTTCAGGCGCGTCGTAAAGGTCTTTTGCGCTTCTTATCCAAGCCCGCTTCAGCTGGCGACACTCGCGGAGGTTGCAGAAACGCCAGCCCGAAGGGCGGAACAAACGTAGCCCAGGACGTAAGTCCTGGGTCAGAGGTTTAGATAGTCCCGAGCCGGCTTCAGCCGGCGACACCCGAGGGGTTGCAGAAACGCCAGCCCGCAGGGCGGAACAAACGTAGCCCAGGACGTAAGTCCTGGGTCAGAGGTTTAGATAGTCCCGAGCCGGCTTCACCCGGCGACACCCGACTGGCGAGGCGTAAGCCCGAACTGACGGAAAACCAATCATGCCCGGCATTCTACTCATCCCGGTGAAGAGCCTCACGACGGCGAAGCAGCGCCTGGCCAACGCTCTTACCCAATCGCAACGTTCCCAACTGGCGGAGGCCATGCTGCGCGACGTGATGACCGCCGCGTCGGGCGTGCTCGGCCGCATCGACGTGGCGTTGGTCACCGGCGACGCCCGCGCCCAGACTCTCGCCCGCGAGTTTGGCTTCGGCGTCATCGAGGACACCCGCAACGAAAGCGAGACCGCCGCCATCGAGATGGCCACTGCCTGGTGTGAGGAGCGCGGGTACGACACCACGATCGTCGTGCCGGGCGACATTCCGCTCATCACCAGCGACGAACTGCATCGCGTGTTGGACGCAGCGCCCCCCGCAGGCGCGGTCTTCGTGCCGGCCTACGATCGCCGCGGCAGCAACTGCATTCTGCGCCGGCCGGCGTCGCTCATCCCGCTGCGCTTCGGCAACGACAGCTTCCTGCCGCACTGTGAGGCGATGCGCAAAACCGGCAAGGAACTGGTCATCCTTGAGATGCCCGGCATCGGCTTGGACATCGACAACCCACACGAACTCGACCTGCTGCTACGGCGTGATGGCAGCACCAACGCGCAACGGCTGCTGCGGTCATGGGCGCTCGGCGCAAACAACGAGGCCCAATGGCAAACCGCCGTCTGATGCAAACCCACACTCCAATTAACCTTGGCGAACTTCACGCCCTCCCCGTGCTCGGCATTCGCGACGTCTTCGCGGACGATTCCGTCGCCAACCTCATTGTGGACGCGCTTGCCCTCGGCGGTTTGCGCTTTCACCAGGGCGACATCCTGGTGGTCAAGCACAAGATCGTCTCCAAGGCGGAGGGCCGTACCGTGGCGCTCGATTCGGTGAAGCCATCCGCTGCCGCAAAAAGTCTTGCCGGCAACAACGGCGCCGACGCCCGGCTATTGCAGTTGGCATTGCGCGAGGCCAAGCGCGTCGTCCGCAAAAAGCACATCCTCATCACCGAAACCCAGCAGGGGCTGGTCTGCGCCAACAGCGGGGTAGACGTTTCCAACGTCGATGGCGGAAAGAGCGCCGTCTTGCTGCCCGCCGACGCCGACCGCTCCGCGGCGCAAATTCATAAGCAACTCAAAAAGCGTACCGGGCTTCACATCCCCGTGATCGTTGCGGACAGCTTCGGCCGCCCCTGGCGTGAGGGTCTGTGCGACGTTGCGATCGGTGCTGCCGGTATGCAGGTGATCCGCGATTATCGCGGCAAGCGCGATCGCTATGGCTATAAAATGCACGCCACCGAGGAGGCTGTTGCCGACGAGTTGGCATCCGTCGCCGGCCTGGTTTGCGGCAAAGATGCGCGCGTTCCGGCTTGTATAATTCGTGGGTATCCGTATCGCCGCGGCAAGGGCACGGCGCGGCAATTGGTGCGCCCGGCAGAGAAGGATTTGTTCCGGTAGTAACTATGCGCGACATGACTTGGGCCAATCTGCAGACACTCCAAACCGCTACGTGGGACAGTGTCCGGCACCGTGTCTCACCCCAAACACGGACTGTGCTGGAAAAAGTCCTGTCCACCCTCGATGGCGGCATCCTCACTCGCGACGAGTCTCTCCTGCTCGCCCGCTCCGCCGGCGACGACCTCCTCGGCCTGGTGGTTGCTGCTAACGAAATCCGGCAGCGCCTGGTCGGCGACGTGATCACCTACGTGGTCACCCGCAACATCAATTTCACCAACGTTTGCTTCGTGGGATGCAAGTTCTGCGCCTTCAGCGTCGGCCCCCGCGACGAAACCGCTTACTTCCTCTCGCTCGATGAGGTCGCACAGAAGTCGCGCGAAGCCGAACTTTGGGGCGCGACCGAGGTCTGCATTCAGGGTGGCCTGCCCCGCAACCTGCCGTCGTTTTACTACCGCGACATCCTGCGCGCGGTGAAGTCGGCCACGCCCAAAATGCACGCTCACGCCTTTTCTCCCATGGAGATGGTTTACGGCGTCGAACTCACCGGCATGACCGTTCGCGATTATCTTTTAATGTTGAAGGAAAATGGGCTCGACACCCTGCCCGGCACCGCCGCCGAAATTCTCGACGACCGCGTGCGCCACACACTATCGGCCAACAAGTTGAGCACGGCGCAATGGCGTGAGGTCATCGAAACCGCCCACCACTGCGGCATTCGCAGCACTTCCACCATGATGTACGGCCACACCGAGACGCCGGGGCACTGGGTGAACCAGTTGCTGCTCTTGCGCGAGATCCAGTCGCGCACCGGAGGCTTTACCGAATTCGTGCCCCTGGGCTTCATCCACGACAACACACTGCTGTTTGCGCAGGGCCTGGCTCGCGCGGGTGCAACCCTGGAAGAGCATCTGAAGGTGCACGCCCTGGCTCGCGTGATGCTCGCCGGCGCCATCAACCACATTCAAGTCTCGTGGGTAAAGCTTGGCCGCGAGGTTTCGCAACTGTCGCTGCTGGCCGGTGCCGACGATTACGGTGGCACGTTGTTCGAGGAGAACATCTCGCGGCTGGCGGGCGCGACCGCCGGGCAGTACGTCTCGACCGCGGAATTTCAGGAGCGAATTCTGGAACTGGGCCGCATTCCCGCCCAGCGCAACACGGTGTACACGAAATACATTTATCCGATGGCGGACTCAGCCGAAAACCCAGTTGAGATTGATGCGGGAGGGTGGAGCACGCCTTTAAAGGCTGCTGAAAAAATCGCACTGTGAGCGTTTTGTATCAGGGCATGACTTCAGTCGTGCCGATAAGTCGTTTGTTTTTGTCACCCCGAGCGGGCTTCTGCCCGCGAGGCATCTGCTTTTCGGACTTTTTCAGCAGCCTCTTGAAGACGTGCTCCACCCAGGAAATGCGGGTCACAACGAGTATGGATATCCAGGCATGATCGCCATCGTCGGAGGCACCGGGCCGGAAGGTTCGGGCCTGGCGCTGCGCTGGGCGCGTGCCGGGGAAGCCGTGATCATCGGCTCGCGCGACGCCGAACGCGCCCGCGCGGCGGCCGCCAAAATTGCCGAGGCCATCGGACCTCTCGCCAGCGTGGAAGCCGCGGACAACGCCACCGCCGTCAAGATGTGTGACACCGTGGTGCTCACCGTTCCCTTCGCCGGGCAGGCCGACTTGCTGAAGCAACTCAAGCCTTCCTTCCGTCCTGGCACCGTCCTGATCGACGCGACCGTTCCGCTGGCTGCTGCCGTTGGTGGGCGGCCCACTCGCCTGTTGGGCGTCTGGCAAGGTTCGGCCGCTGAGCAGGCAGCCGAGATCGTCGGCAAGAATGTTGCCGTGGCCGCAGCGTTCCACAGCCTTTCCGCCACCGTACTTCAAGGCGATCAGCCCGTGGACTGCGATGTCATCGTGTGCAGCGACGACGAGAGCGCGCGCCAGGTCGCGTCCGAGCTGGCAACCAAGATTCCCGGCGTGCGTGCCATCGATGGCGGCAAGCTGGAAAACGCCCGCATCGTGGAAGCCATGACCGCGCTGCTCATCACCCTCAACATCCGCCACAAGGTCCATGGCGCGGGATGGCGGGTGACGGGGCTGGGAATCTAAGAGCAGAGGTTAGTGGGTAGTTTCAGAGTTTCAAGTTTCCAGCGAGAAACCGGAAGTCTGTCTCGCTTCCGGGCTCCGGTTCTACTCTCAGTGACTTAACCTCGCCGTGTTGTTGGGGTCCCTCCCAATCCGTGGGACCCATTACGACCGCTACAGCTTCACCTACTGATAACACTTTCTTGCCGGTACTTATATTGCATTTGTATGTATTCATGAGGACCGCAAATAAGCTATCTGTGGTGTGACTCATAGCACCAAGCGGCATCCTCTACTCATTTTCTATCTTCACGGCTTAGTTGCCCGCTCTTCTTCAGGGAACGCAGCAATCGACACAGGTTAGCTATCCGGCAGGTCCCTGGCGTCCATCCGGTATGAAGTAACGATCTGGCCAACTACGACCCAGACCTAAGTCCTAAGTTAAGCTGGCCTCTAGGAGTCTATTGTACTCGATACTATAATGCTAGTTGTGGCCCACTATCCTGCCATCTTTGTGTTCATAAGACCAAAGAAGAAAGCTATGCTTCTGGCCCGCCGCAAGAAGTCACTCCTTGAAGCCAGGCCGACTCTGTCCACCAAGTACTGGGTTGTCCTATCGCCGGAAGGTATCGCAGCAGATTTGTCTATACCAGACCTAAGTCTGATCTATGAAGTAAGTGTCCGCAATCTATAGATGCTGGTTGCTATAGCGCTAGTGAGGAGTAGTTTTATCCTACCTTGATGCTTGTGAAAATCTAATCGATATTTCTACCTAAAAAAACAAAATATATGTTGACATGCTAAGCTTAAATGATTAGAAGTCGTTAGTGACCTATGGATGTTGATGATTAAGTATTGCGAGGAGCGGCAGTGCGCAAACAACCAATGTGGGTGGCGGTGATGCTGCTGTGGTGCATGGCTGGTTTCTCCAGCCTTGCCAGCGCTGATTCTTTTTCCTGGAACCTTACCGGTACGAACTCCCCTGCGAATGTGCCATGCAGTCTGGCGGTCCCATGCGCCGAGGTAACGCTGAGCGTAAGCGGGAACAACGCTATGTTTACCGTCACCAGCCTGCTGAATGGATACGTATTTGACACGTTCGGATTCAATACCATACCTGGTGTAAATGTCAGCCTGGTGAGTGCCGGCGGTGAGATCGGTAACTACAGTCTTGGAGGCCCCGGCAACCAGGATGGCTGGGGAAAGTTCCAATACATCTTCGACACTGGCAAGAACGGTGGATCGAGTGGTGGCGATTGCGTTAACCACGGTGCGGGCTGTACGTTTGATTTCCAGCTTACCAGTCTAAGCAACCTCACACTGGCCTACTTTGAAGTCTTGAGTTCCGGAGGAAACGGGAGCGGTTTCTTCGCAGGCCACCTGGCTGCGAATGGAGGCCTCTCAGGGTTCGTAGGAAACCCGAAGCCGGTGCCAGTCAATGAGCCAGGGCCCATGGCTGCATGGGTGCCAGGCCTGCTCGTGGGAGCAGTCTTCTTGGGACGACGCGTTCTGTTGTAGGATTGGCCCCTCCCCCCAGCTTATCCACATAAGAGGCCCGCGCTAAAAACGCGGGTTTCTCTACTTTTACGCGGGCCTCCCTAATCAACCTGGGCGAGGTCGGCCTCCGGATGACAACCTCACAACCTTGTTTGAAACTGGAAACTCGAAAACTACCCACTAACCACTGTCCGCTGTCCACTGCTTTTCTACGCCTCCCGCAACGCCCTCGTAATCGGCATTCTTGAGGCGCGCAACGCCGGCAGCAGTCCGCCGACCAGGCCCATCAGCACCGCGAAGCCGATCCCGATCAGCAGCAGCCCAGGCGTGACCTTGAAGGCGAACGCCAGTTCGCTGAAGGAGTTGGTTCCGGTGGCGGCGGTGAAGCCGTTCATCGGCAGCGCCACCAGGCAGCCAATCAGCGCCGCCAAGAATGGCGAGCAGCACCGATTCCATCACAAACGAAATCAGGATGCTGAAGCGCGAAAAGCCCAGCGCGCGCAGGGTCCCGATCTCGCGGGTGCGCTGCGACACGATGGCATACATGGTGTTCATCGCGCCAAACACCGCGCCGATGCCCATCACCACGGCGACGAACGACGCCAGCACGATCAGCGCCGTAGCCACGCTTCCGGCCAGGTTCTCGTAGTACTTTTGCTCCGAGTCGGCCTGCACCTGCATCTGCGGATTGGCGCGCAGATCTTTGTCGAAGGACGCCAGCACCGATGGGTTGGTCAGCCGCACGGTCAGCGATTCGCATCCGCCATTGCGCCCGATGGCCGGCGCCATGGCGTCATAGTCGCCCCAGATCTCGCTCTCGAATGAGCTGTCGTCGGCGGTGAACAGGCCCACGACCTTCCAGTTCTTGCGCTGAATGTTGATGGTCGAGCCGATGTCCACCCCGCTTACCCGGTCGGCAATCTTCTTGCCGACGATCACTTCGTACAGCCCGGGCGTGAAGCATTCTGCCCTCGACAATCTTGATGTTGTTGCGCACTTTGAAGGCGGTGGGCGTCACCCCGCGGAAGGTAATGTTGATGGGGATGTTGGTGCCTTTCTTGGGGCGGGTGGTAATGACCACGACCTCGCAGGAGGCCAGCGGCTTGCCGTCGGCGCCGCGCGCCACCCGCGGATCGACCGCGATGAGGTTGGCGTGGCCGATGTCGATCCACGAGGTCAGCTCCGACATGGAGCCACGCTGGGTGACGATGGCATTGTTGTCGGAACCGGTGGAGCTCAAGCGCGATGTTGAAGCCGCGGGCCATGGACAGAATGGTCACAAAGGCCGCCACCACCAGAGCAATGCCGAAGATGGCCAGCAGCGTGACCTTCCAGCGCGAGCGCAGATTGCGAACGTTATAGCTGAGAGGAAGCGCCATCAGAGGACCTCAGTAAATGAGCAATTAGCAGTTAGCAATTAGCAATTAGCAAAGAGTAATTATGTTCTTGCTTTGTATCAGTCGCCAGATTCCCAACAATACTTCAACGTTAAAGTTAAATAGCATTCCATCATTCATCACAGAGGTACAAAAAGTATGTCAACAGACCTCTCAGCGTCCTACGTGCCGTCGCCCCGAAGCGCTGACTGGCTAATTGCTAATTGCTAATTGCTGCCTTCACACCTGCCTCAACACTTCCGTAATCCGCGCGCGATACGCCAGCATTGCCGGAACAAATCCGGCCAGCAGTCCCAGCAGCAAGGCACTCCCCAGTCCATAGGCAACCAGTTTGGGCGACAGCCCAAGTCCCGGGAACTGACGCACCACATCGCCGACGAAGGGAATGCTGGGCAGGGCATGGATCATGCCATCGGCGAAGAAGCAGGCCAAGAGCGCCACCCATGGCTCCCAGCAGCAGAGCTTCGATCAGGATCAGCGCCATGACCAGTCCGCTGGGGAAGCCCAGCGTCTTCAGCACGCCAATCTCCTGCTGCCGCTCGCGGACGGCGATGCTCATGGTGTTGGCCGTTACCAGCAGAATGGTGAACGCCACGGCCAGTCCGATGCCGTTGAGCAGCAACGCCAGGTTTCCGGCCATGGCGATGAAGCTGGCACGAAACGCCTGCTCGGTTTCGGTCTTGGTCTGGGCATCGCTGTTCTCAAACTCCGCGTCGATGGCCTTGCTGATGCGGCCCGCGTTCTTGGGATCGTCGATCAGCGAGGTCATGGTGCCGATGCCGGCCCTCTGCCCGGTAGCTTCGTAGAGATACTTGTAGTTGAAGTACATCGAGTTCAGGTCGGTAGGCGGGATACTTCGTGGGATCGGTGTCGTAGATGCCATCGACCACAAAGTCGAAGGGCTTGCCCACGCGGTAGGGAGGGATGAAGCTCTCCAACTCGAAAGTGTCGCCGATCTTCCAGCCGAATTTCTCCGCCAGCTTGCGGCCGATGATGCAGCCTCGTCCATCGTGAAACCATGCCTGCTTCTGGTCTTCCGGCAGCATGATCTCGGGATAGATCTGCAGAAACGGTTCCGGCTCGACCGCAATGTTGGCGAAGAAGTTCTTGAGGATCGCGGTAGATGCCGCCAAACCAGTTGACGATGGTGGTGTTCTTGCACGCCGGGGATGGCGGCGATCTTGTTCTTGTAGGAGTTGGGCAGGTTGAAGACCAGGCTCACGTAATGGCGGGTCACCAGGCGCGAGGCGTTGCCCAGCGACAAGCCATAGTTCACCGCGTCCACCACCGTCTGCAGAGTGCAGATCAGGAAGATGCAGACCGCCATCGCCAGCACCGTGCTGAGGGTGCGAATCCAGTTCTTGCGAAGATGCTTCAGAACCAGCGGTGCGAATTTCATAGTCAGTTGGTCAGCACTCCCTTGTCCAGATGATGCTGCACGTGCGCCCGCGCGGCGCGCGCGCGGATCGTGGGTCACCATGACGATGGTCTTGTCGAAGTCCTGGTTGAAGGTCTCCATCAGCGTCAGAATTTCCTCCGCGCTCTGGTGATCGAGATCGCCGGTAGGCTCGTCGGCGACCAGGACCGTAGGATCGGTGACCACCGCGCGCGCGATGGCGACACGCTGCTCCTGTCCGCCGGAAAGCTGGCGGGGATAATGCTTGGAGCGGTCGCGAGAGTCCGACGATGCGCAGCGCGGTCATGGCGCGCTCGCGACGCTCGCGCTTGGAGAGCGGAGTCAGCAGCAGCGGCAGCTCGACATTCTCCACCGCGTTCAGCACGGGGATGAGGTTGTAGAACTGGAAGATGAAGCCGATATTGCGGCTGCGCCACTTGGCCAGCTCGCCTTCCGACAGCGGCCCCAGGTCGGTGCCGGCGACGACGACCCGTCCCGAGGTGCCGCGGTCGATGCCGGCGATCAGGTTCAGCAGCGTCGTCTTGCCCGAGCCCGACGGGCCCATCAGCGCCACGAACTCGCCTTGCGGCACCTCGAGATTGATGCCGTCCAGCACTTTGATCTGCAGGCTATCGCGCTGGTAGACCTTGCGCACGTTCTGTACGCTGACGGCAGTGGTTGTAGCCGTCGCTTCCGCTGTAGTCATGATGTCTCCAATGTCTATCGATTCTCTAATCTATAGCTTTGAGCGGCACAGCCCTTCGATCTGAAGCTCAAAATCCAGAAATCGCAATCCCTCGCATTTCGCGTCTAGAGGCCATTACAGCGACAATCTCGACTTTGCCATAGCTAGAGTCGTCCCATGACCTAAAGTCTCGCCTACGGGCCTGCAGACGCGTTTAAATGGCATTCTACGAGTTGCGCAATGTAGCAAAATGGTGTCACAGCGAAATAGCATCTAAGCTCTAGTAGTCTTCGCTTCAGGTTCATCACCTGAGCTTTACAAGTCAACTCTAACGCCACTCTATTCGTTCCGGGGTATAGCTTTCCGATAGGGTCTTGTATGTCGAGACTCTCTTTTGCTTACGGACTCCCCTTCCATACCTTCGCTATCCCTTTACCTTCACCGTATCCCCGTCCTTCAAGGTCTGCGGCGGATTATTCACCAGCGTCTCCGATCCTCCCAGCCCGCTATTGACAATGACTTGGCCATGGAGATCAGCGCCCGTAGTCACGGGAAGCTGGTGGACCTTGCTGCCCTCAACCTGGAAGACTACCGGCTTACCGTCCCTTGTCGCTACCGCATCCTTGGGAATGGTAACGATGCGCTGCGGTAGTGTGTCCTTCTTCTCCGTAGCCTTCTGCGGCTGGAGGAAGGTGACATTACAGCTCATCTCCGGCTTCAGATACTTGTCTTTGTCGAGGATGGACACCTTCACCGTCACCGTTGCCTTGGTTCGGTCTGCCGTGGGGATGACTTGGCGCAGTACTCCCTTGTAGGTATGGTTAGGAATAGCCTGCACCTGGACCTCGGCAGGCTGGCCCGCCTGTAGCTGCGCGACGTTGGACTCGTTGACGTCAACCTCCGCTTCCAGGGAGTTCATGTCGGCAATGGCGACGATAGCTCCCGAGGATGTAGAGATATTGACGCCCGGGGGAATAGGGGCAACGCTCTCCCCTGCCTCCGTCATCTTCTTGACTACGATGCCGGCGAAGGGAGCGCGAATGGTGGTGAAGCTGAGATTGGCCTGCTGTACCTGCAGGTTCGCCTTGTTCTGCTCGATCGCTGCAGCCGCCAGCGCTACCTTGGCTTTGGCGGCGTCGAGGGCGTCCTGTGACGTTACCCCTTCGCGGTGTAACTTGTCCTGAATGCGTTCCTGGCGCTGGGCCTCGGCCAGGTCAGCCTTGGCATACTCGATGTCAGCTTTGGCCTTGGCGATGGCGGCCAGGTAGTCGGCATTGTCCAGCGTCGCCAGCACATCGCCTTCCTTGACGACGCTGCCTTCTTCCACCCGCAAGTCGGAGATCACTCCCTGGATCCGCGACGACACCACCGACTGCCGGCGCGCTACCAGGTATCCTGAAGCGGTAAGGATTGGGGTGCCGGCGTTGGGCCCAGAGCTGTTTTCGAGACTGGCCTGAACGGTCTCCACTTCCAGTGCGCCCAGCTTGGAGAAGGAGTGCCGAATCTGGGGCAAGTAATAGTACGTCCCAGCCGCCACCAAGGCGAGCATCAGTAGTAGAACAGGAATTCGCCATTTCGCGCGGCGCGGCGCTTCGCGATCGATGCGCAGCGATGCCAGCTCGTCCTTCAGGTCCTGCATGGAATTGCTTCGGCTCCCCGAGAGATGAATGCCTCTAGTATCGCTTTCCCCTGGTGGATTTGGGAAGGGCACGGGCGATTGTTGCGGTTGTGTGAATCGGGGCACGGGCAGATTGCTTCCTTTCTAACTGACTACGCAATCCATCATCGAAAAGTTTCCAGCGGAACAGTAGTGTGGAATGTCAGCCCTGCGCGATGACAATTGTCATGCGGCAAACGGCACGACCGCGGAATAGAATCCGCTGCTTTGCGCAGCCAGGAGCGGGCCTATTTTCCCGATAAAAATAATTTAACGTTGAAGCATATTTACAGAGTCGAGCGACGACAAGGGGCCTTTGACTCGTCGCTGCGCTCCCCCTCCGGATGACCGATCATGGAGAATGGAGGAGCGTCTGCGAAGTGAATATCGGCGGATTCAGCCGGTGCTTCGGGGCCGATTCTTCACCGGCCCGTCGCGCTTTCGCAGCGCGGCGGGTGGGCCAGCCTACAGGCAGAGTGGGCAGAGTAAAGGCCCAGGGCAGTTCACACTACTCTCCCGGCTCTACCACCAGATCGTCAGCCAGCTTGAAGGTCACAACCGACTCCGCGGGGATCTCGATATCCCGGTTGCCGGTCAATCCTGCGACGGCGGTCCCAGCGCCACCACCCACCAAGCCGCCCACCACCAGCCCTACGCCTCCGGAGGCCACGCCACCCACCAGCATGCCGAGCCCCGAGCCTCCGGCAATCAAGGCCGTCGAACGTCTGCCCTTACCCTTCTTGCTGCGCGACAGGTCCCGCGTCGCCAGCGGATACTGGGTCCCATTCATCGTCAGTGAGGTCAAGCGCAGCTCGAGCAGGGATCTGCCTTTGAAGTGTCCCCGGCGATGCGACGCATCCACCACGCCACCCACGAGCGCACCCTGCGGCACCAGCACACTGTTGTCGCTGGCCAGCACCGGGTCCACCATCTCGCCGGTAAACCTATCCCCGGTGCGGCTGGTTTTTACGCTGATGCGCTGATCGATCCGGATCGCCAGCGTCGTGCCCGCCGGGATGCTCACGCTGACCGGTTGCGGCACCGCGGACACCGTCGGTCCCGAGGGTACTGGGACGGGTTCCCCGGCCGTGAGCGGTGTCACCGTGGTGGATATCGCCACGTCCGTCTGCCCGGCCTCCGGCGGCTGCACCACCGTCGTCGTCGTGGTCCCATGCTTGTCTACAGAAACCACCTGCTGCGCCTGCCCGGTTGCAGCCGCCTGCTTCTTGGCCTGATCCAGCGCCTGTTCCTGCTTGGAGCTACATCCCGAAAGCATGGCCGCTAGCAACACCAGCACCAACACCGGCATACGTTCGGTGCGAACAAGAAGCCTGAATTGAACATGGTCTATCCTCTTTCGTGTGTGCCCTGAGATTCCGGATAAACCTAAGGTTAGTATTTCGAACCTGAATTCGTCTGAGCAGAAATGCTCAGAGGGGAGATGATGGATCGGTAAACAGCGGCGCCTGTAGAAAGATGTTGAGGAGGAGTTATGAACCGGAATCTCGTCCGGACTGAAGTCCTCGGTCGGGATGACAGCGTAACCAGGGCATTTACGAGTATAGGGGTCTCTTCGGCTTCGCTCGGGGCTCGTCTACTCGTCATCGCGTCGAAAAACAGCCCAGAAGAAAGTGAATGAGCAATATAGGGGTCCTTCGACTCGCTGCGCTCGCTCAGGATGACAAAACGTAAAGAGCTGCGCTCCTCGCTCGGCTTCGTTCTGGGCGGGTTCTTCGACTTGCCGATCGGCCGAAAAACAGGCCAGGGGAAAGTGAACGAGCAGTATAGGGGTCCTTCGACTCGCTGCGCTCGCTCAGGATGACAGCGGTTTTTCATCCCTATAGGTGGGCCGCAAGCCCATGGATACTCAGGATGACAAAGCATAAACAGGGGAACGCTCCTCGCTCAGAATGGCAAACATAAAGAGTTGCGCTGCTCGCTCCGTCGAAAAACGCGCCGGGGAAAAGTGACTGAGCAACATAGGGGTCCTTCGACTCGCTGCGCTCGCTCAGGATGACAGCGGTTGAAGGATGACAGCGGTTTTTCATCCCTATGGGTGGGCCGCAGGCCCATGTGACACTCAGGATGACAAAACATAAGTAGCGCGTACGACGTCACGTTCGCTGCGGTCACACGTCACCGCTCAAACCCACCACCTCTGTCATCCTGAGCGGAGTGAAGGCCGCGCCGCGGCCGAACGCAGTCGAAGGACCCCTATAGCCGGCAGAAACCATGCGTAGAGAGCGCCAGCACCGCTACTCGGTTTACATTCTGGGCAGCCTCAGCGGTACTTTGTATGTCGGTGTTACCAGCAATCTGGTCTTTCGGGTGCGCCAGCACAAGGACCATACGTTCCGCGGGTTCACCGCCAAACATGACGTTGACCGGCTCTTATATTACGAAACCCATGGCGAAGTTCACCGGGCCATCGCTCGCGAAAAGCAGTTGAAGGGCTGGAGGCGCGAGAAGAAGATTGCGCTCCTCGAGAAAACCAATCCGCAGTGGAAGGACTTGAGCTGCGTCTGGTACGAGAAGCCGGTGAGAGCTACGTTCCAGGGACAGTCTTGAGCAGCAATAGGGGTCCTTCGACTCGTCGCTGACGCTCCTCGCTCAGGATGACAACACATCAAAGAGCTGCGCCTGGTACGGGAAGCCGGTGAGAGCTACGTTCCAGGGACAGTCTTGAGCAGCAATAGGGGTCCTTCGACTCGTCGCTGATGCTCCTCGCTCAGGATGACAACACATCAAAGAGCTGCGCTCGCTCAGGATGACAGAGGTTGAAGGATGACAGTTTTTCATCCCTATGGGTGCGTCGCAGGCCCATCTAACACTCAGGATGACAGACGCTCAAACGGGGAGCGTTATTCTGTCTTTTCCGCAGGGTCGGGCGCTGCAGCGGCTGGGCCGGAGTTCTCACGCTCGCATTTGTGCGCATTGAACTGCTGTTGGATAGCAGCCTGCGCTTCCGCCTGTCCGCTGAGAGGTTGATGCGCCGGGAACTGCATATTGCAGAGTTCGCACATTCCGAGCACAGGCATGTTCTTGACGCGCCGGACGATCCGAAGTTTTCGCTTGGGCATGAAGACAGTTTACGCCGTCCTGGCAGGGGTTCAAGACCCGTGAATTTCAGCCTGCAGCCCTGCCGGGGGCGACCCTTGGCACCTCGCAGAGCCGTCAGCATCGCGCAGCCCTGCCGGAAATCAAGGTGTTGCCTCGCGGAGCCGGCGGCTTCCGGCGACGGTTTCGATCCTCATCCCCGCCGATGGCAGCCGGAAAGTCCGGCTACGGTATGATGTCAGCATGCAGCGAAGTCGCAGATTTTTCCTTGCCATGCTATTGGTGTCGGCATTTTTTCTGATGGGGGGTTGCAACAAACTGAAGCCCCGTCCCAAGCCCATCGTGGTGAGCGTTCTGAGCAACCTGTCCTCTCCCTACGGCAATGAATTGGACCACCGCATCATCGACTTCCAAACGAGCAATCCGCGGACCAGTTCCGGCCGGCCCATCGTGGTGCGGACGGTGGACATCGGCGACTACAAGGACATGCTGGAGCGGCATATCGGCAAGGACATCCTGGTGCAGATGGTGATTTTGGACGCGCCCGAGGATGCGGCCTTGAATCCTGGACTGCAAGCCCAGCTGGCACACGCGGTAAATATTTGTGCCGCCCTGAAGGCCTGCCCGGCGGATGTACCGTCGTTGATTCCGTCCAGCGTCGAGGGCGAGGAGTTGGAGGCAGCGCAGAAATTCCAGCAGGCGCTGGAGAAGGGCGCGCCTTCGTAAGAAGCAGTTGCCGGTTGGCGGTTGCCAGTTGCCAGTTCGGCCCGCCGTGATTCACTTCCCTCTTATTAGGAAGCGGAAATTATAGTGACACACGGGCTGACCAAAGGGCAGGCCATGATTCACGAGTTCTCATTGCGAGCGCCCGATCCGGCCCAGAGAATCTGCTTTTCTCGCTAACCGACGACAGCGGATCCCTCGCTGCGCTCGTGATGACAAGCGCAAATGAGAATGTCACTCGATTCTGCGAGGCTCGATAAATAGACTACGGTTCCTGGGGTACAGCGCACATGCGATAGCGTCCGCGGAAGTACAGCAGCGGCGCGCCTTCGGCCACCGTCACTTCCCGCACTTCTCCGACAAAAATTGTGTGGTCGCCGGCATCGTGGGCGCTGACGATCGAGCAATCGAGATTGCCCAGGGCGTCTCGCAACACCGGAATGCCGCTCTTCATCGGGCGGTACTTGATGCCCAGGCGATAGCCCGCGTCAGGATTGCGCTCCGGATCGGCGAAGAATTCCGAGAGCGCTTCCTGTTCCTCTCGCAGGATGCTGACCCCAAACTGGCGGCGCTCGCGAAGATGGAGGTAGGTCTCGGCCAGGTGGTCGACGCAGACCAGCACCAGCGGCGGGCGCAGCGATACGGAACAGAACGCGCTGGCGGTCATGCCGTGCACGTCGCCGGCGGTGGTCTCGACGGTAATGACGGTGACGCCGGTGGCGAAGCGGCCAAGGGCGGCGCGGAATTCGTCGGGTGTAACCAGGTCTGGCATGGATGGGGTTCGCGCATGAAGCCGAACCCAGAGGCCAATATACCTGATACCGATAAACCGACCCCACGCTCCTGTCATCCCGAACGCGGTCGAAGGACCCCTATAGTTAAGCCGAGCTTCGTGGCAGCGATGGGCATCCTTCGACTTGCCGCTTCGTCGAAAAATAAGTCCAGGGGAAAGTGAATGAGCAATATAGGGGTCCTTCGACTCCGGCGGCTCGCGGTGCGGGCCGCCTCCGCTCAGGATGACAAATCATGCGGAGATGCGCCCTTCGCTCAGGATGACAGAACAGTAAGGAGCTGCGCTTCTCGCTCAGGACGACACAGCAGGAAGGACCGTTATCTCAACCTGCAAAACGCGGCAATCAGATCCTTCGGCTCGCTTCGCTCGCTCAGGATTTGGGCTGCAGGCTCCCGCTCGCAAAAAAGCCGCTCGCTCACGCCTGCAAAGCGCCTCAATTTGCGATAAGCTTACCAACCGCGGACGCAGGTTCGCGCAAACAACTTACCAGGAACCACAAAAGCGGATCCCTCGCGGGCTGAAGCCCACTCGGGATGACAAGAATCAATGGATAACGAGAAGAACGGACTCAACGGCACGGCGAAAGCTGCGCCGCTTCAGAAGACGTTTGACGCTTCTTTGAGCAGGCCGTAATACCGTCGTGGAGGCGGGATGTATCCTCGGGCATTTGCATATCGGCGGGCGGAGTCGTACCCGGAAGCGGTGTCGCTGCTCGGCGAACTCGGCGAAGAAGCCAAGCTGCTGGCGGGCGGCCAGAGCCTGATCCCGCTGATGAAGCTGCGGCTGTCGGCGCCGCGGTATCTGGTCGATCTCAACTTCATCCCGCAGACCTCGTACATCCACCGCAACGGAGCGCTGCGTTTCGGAGCGATGACGCGACATGCCGAGATTGCGGCCTCCGCGGAGGCCGCGCGGATTTCCATTCTGCGCGACTGCGCCGCAGGAATTGCCGATCCGCAGGTGCGCAACCTGGGAACGATTGGCGGCTCCATCGCAGAAGCCGATCCGACCGGGCGATTGGGCGCCGGTGCTGCTGGCCACCGGCGCGACCGTGAAGACGCTTGGCCCAAATGGCGAACGCAGTATCGATATTGGTGAGTTCATCCTGGACGCCTACACGAGTGCGTTGCAACCGGCCGAAGTGGTGACCGAGATTACGGTCCCGCTGCAGTCGGAGCGCAGCGGCGGAGCGTACATTGCGCTGAAGCGCTGCGCGCCGGTGTACGCCAGCGCCAGCGTGGCGGTGCAGCTTACGATGAACGACGCGCAGACCTGCAGAGACGCGCGAATTTATCTTGGCGTGCTTGGCCTGACGGCGACGCGCGTCACGGCGGCGGAAGATGCGCTGCGCGGACAGCAAGTCACGCCGCAACTTGTAGCGAGTGTGGGCCAGGCAGTGATGGACATTGCCGAGCCGCAAGGCGACATGCGCGGCTCAGCCGAGTACAAGCGCCATGCCGCCGGCGTGCTGGCGAAGCTTGCGGTGGAAGCCGCGCTGAAACGCGCCCGCGGAGAACAGGTGGAGGTCGCGCATCTTTATGCCTGAGGAGATTGCGCGGGTGCGGGTCAGCGTGAAAGTGAACGGCAAGTCCTACTCGCGCGAGGTGGAGCCGCGCACGCTGCTGGTGCAGTTGCTGCGCGAGGAGCTGAGCCTGACGGGCACGCACATCGGATGCGACACCAGCTACTGCGGCGCCTGCACCGTGCTGCTGAATGGCAAGAGCGTGAAGTCGTGCACGGTGTTTGCGTTTCAGGCGGATGGTGGCGAGGTGCTCACGGTGGAAGGCCTGGCGAAGGATGGCGAGCTGCATCCGGTGCAGCAGGCCTTCAGCGATTGTCACGGATTTCAGTGTGGCTACTGCACGCCCGGGTTTCTGATGAGCACGCTGCAGTTGCTGGATGAGCATCCGCAGCCGAGCGAGAGCGAGATTCGTAAAGGTATCGCGGGCAATACCTGCCGCTGTACCGGATATCAGAATATTTTTAAGGCGATCGAGGCCGCAGCTGAAGATGTGACGCGGGCTGAAGCCCGCTCGAGATGATAAAAGATAGCGGCTGGCCGCCGGCCTGAAGGCCGGCTCTACCCGGGCATCGACAAGTCAGCAGCACGGCATGCGACTAGATCGAGGAGTGAGTAGTGGCCATCAAGTTTACGGGCGAGTTCACCTCGCCGCGCAGTCCGGACGAGGTCTTCGATTTTCTCTCCGACCCCAACAAGTTCGGGCCGCTGCTGCCGGATTTCGAGAGTATGACGGTGCAGGATGCGACCCACTTCACCGTCAAGGTACGGGTGGGAGTGGGCAACATTCGCGGCACGGCGGAAATCAAGATGGAGCTGGCTGAGGCGACGCGCCCGCGGCGGGCGCTGTACAAAGGCCACGGCACCGCCGTGGGTAGCCAGATCACGATCAGCGCCGGATTCGATCTCTCGCCTCTGCCGGAGAGCACGCAAGTTGCGTGGCAAGGCGAGGCCAACGTGTTCGGCAAGCTGGCTTCGATGGCCGGCGGCATGCTCGAGCCGGTGGGAAAGAAGAACATCCAGAAACTGATTGATGGGCTGCGATGGGCGCTGACCATGCCGGCGGCGCAGGCTGTAGTGGAGGCTCCGCAACCCGTGGCGGAAACCGTGATGTCGACGATGGAAGCGTCGCAGCCTGCGGTGGGCATCCCTGCGTCTGCGGTGGAAGCGTCTGCCCCAGCGGTGGAAGCGCCCGGCTTCAGCCCGGCGACTCCCGACATTCCGCTGGGCGGGACTTTAGCCCCGGCGGAGACGCTGCCAAAGAATGAGACTGCACAGGTTGACGAGGAAGCAGATCCCTCGCGGACTGAAGTCCGCTCGTGATGACAAAAAACAATGAGGACGTAACGGCGCGCCTGAAGGCGCGCTCTTTCAAAAGCGAGCTTGACGCGGGCCTAAAGGCCCGCTTTTCCACCGCGCGGAACACAAATTCGTGAGATGAAGGCCTCGCGGAACGATTGAGATGAGTGCTTCGCGAACGACAACGATGGCAACCACAACTCAGAACGAGACCGGCGGCTGGGTCGGGCAATCGCTGCGGCGCAAGGAAGACGCACGTCTGGTCCGCGGCAAAGGCAAGTTTGTGGACGACATCAAGATGCTGGGGATGCTGCATCTGGTGTTCGTGCGCTCGCCGTTTGCTCATGCCCGGATCACAGGCGTCGATGTCTCTGAAGCCGAGGCGCTCCCCGGCGTGGTGTGCACGCTGACCGGCCAGGAGATCACCAAGCTCATCGATCCCTTCTTCGAGATTGGGCCTTCACCCAGCAACAAGATTCTTGACTATCCGATGGCGGTGGAGCGCGTGCGCTATCAAGGCGAACCCGTGGCGGCCATCGTCGCCGAAACCCCGGCAATCGCAGAAGACGCGGCCGAGCTGGTGCGCGTGGACTACGAGCCGCTGGATGCCGTGGTCGATGGCGAGGTTGCGGCCACCGACAAGACCATCCTGCATGACGCCATGGGGACCAACGTGGTGTGGAACGGCGTGTTCGAGTATGGCGAGGTGGAGAAGGCCTTCGCCGAACCGGCACACGTGATCCATATTGATCACCTGCATATGCATCGCTTCTCCAGCACGCCGCTGGAGAACAACGCGGTCATCGCGCAGTGGGACGACAACGATCAGCGCCTCTACTTCTGGAGCAACAACTCATTTCCCACCATCGGCATTCAGTTGCTCGCGCCCGCGTTGCATCTGCGCATGGACCAGGTGCGGGTGCAGACCCACGACATCGGCGGCAGCTTTGGCATCAAGATCACGAACTATCCACAGATGGCGATGTGCGCGCTGGCGTCGCGCAAGGCGAATGGCGCGCCCATCAAGTGGACGGAGACGCGCTCCGAGCACATGGTAGGGAGCGCGCATGGCAACGAGCGCACGTTTCGCGATACGCGGGTGGCGCTGGACAAGGATGGCGTGATTCTCGCTGTCGCCTCCCGGCACATTGACGATTGCGGCGCGTATCCGCGCTACGAGCCGCTGGGCTGCGTGATCTGGTCGCAGGTGACGCCCGCAACTTATCGGCTGAAGAACCTGCGCATCGATTTCAGCCAGGTGGTCACCAACAAGTGTCCGGTCGGACCGAACCGCGGCTATTCGCGCATGCAGCACTTGTGGTTTCTGGAGCGGGTGCTCGACATCTGCGCGCACGAGCTGAACATTCCGGCCGACGAGATGCGCCTGCGCAATTACATTCGTCCGGAGGAATTTCCTTACACCACGCCGAATGGCTGCATTTATGACTCGGGGAATTATCCCGGCATGTTGAAGGTGGCGAAGGAACTGATTGGCTGGGACAAGTGGCAGGCTGAGCGCGCGAAAGCGCAGGGCGAAGGCCGGTGGTTAGGGATCGGCATCGGAACGACGCTCGATTCGGGCACCAACAATTTTGGGCAAGCGCAGATCGTCAATCCGCAAGCGCCGTTTTCGGGCAACTCGCAGGCCGCCAACGCGAAACTTGACATCTATGGCGAAGTGATCGTCGCGGTCGGCTCGGTGCCGCAGGGGCAGGGTCACGAGACGACAGTGTCGCAGGTGGTGGCCGACATCCTGAACATAGGCCCGGAGATGGTGAACGTGCGCGTGGGCTTCGATACCGAGCGCAATGTCCACACCGGGCATAGCGGAACCTACGCCAGCCAGTTTGCGGTGTCGGGGCTGTCGGCGGTGCACGGCGCGGTGCAACTGCTGAAGGCCGAGATGAAGAAGCTGGCGGCGTTCGCGCTGCAGGCGAGTGAAGACGAGATGGAGTTTGGAGTCGGCAAGCAGGGGCCGGAGGTACGGGTGCGCGGCAGCGAGAAAGCGATTCCCTATATTGGCCTCGCCAATCTTGCCAACGTAAATACCGCTGTCGTTCCCGATGGATTGCGCTCCATCACGCTAAACTGCCGCTACACCTGGCGCGCGCCCTTTCATGTGCCGGACGTGGCGCGGAAATACGGTAACTTGACGCTGACCTATTCCTCGCAGTTGCATATTGCGGTGATCGAGATTGACCAGGAGACGTACATCCCGAAGGTTCTCGATTACGCGGCGGTGGACGATTGCGGCAAGGTGATTAATCCCATGATCGTGGCCGGACAGGTGCACGGGGCGACGGCGCACGGCATTGGCGCGGCGCTGATGGAGAACTGCGCCTACGACGAAAACGGCAACATGCTGACCAGCACCTTCAGCGATTACACGCCGATCACGGCAGTCAACATGCCGAATGTGAAGTACGGCAACATCGAGACGCCGTCGCCGCACAGCTACAGTGGCGCGAAGGGTATGGGCGAAGGCGGAGGCGCGCCGCTCCATGCGATCAGCGCCGCGCTGCAGGATGCGTTGTTTGGGGAGGGCATCATTATTGACGATTCACACAACAACGCCAGCACGTTGTTTGAGTCGATCCAGAAGAAGCGGCGCGGGGAGTTGGGAGCTAATGTGAGGGTTGAACGTTAAGGTTCACCACAGAAACACAGATAACGTTTACCACAGAGACACAGAGGCACAGAGAAAACGGAAGCAGGCGGAACGAAGAACCTTTTCACCACGGAGGACGCGGAGATCACGGAGTTGATTTCTTGATTTCTTCGGTGCTCTACCACAGAGACATAGAGACACAGGAAAAGGCGATCTTCTTGGTTACAAGAACCGGTTGTCATGCTGAGCGGAGCCTGCCCCGATTTTGGGCAGGCGGAGTCGAAGCATCCCTATGGTCGAACCGAGCTTCATGGCAGCTATAGTGGTCCTTCGACTCCGGTTCGGTCGCCCAGGCGACCGAACCTCCGCTCAGGATGACAGGGGTGAGTTGGGACTCCGTGCCCTCCGTGTTCTCCGTGGTGACCAGGTTCTTTCTGCTTTTTTCTCCGTGTCTCTGTGCCTCTGTGGTAGATAAGAAAATTGAAACGCATCCTAATTGTCGGGGCGGGCGCGATCGGCAGCCTGTATGCCGCGCATCTGGCGCGGGTGGCTGAGGTGTGGGCGCTGGTCCGGCGCGAGGAACATGCGCGCAGCATCAACCAGCGGGGGATTCGCGTGAGCGGGCACAACGAATTTCATGCCGACTTGAAAGCTGCGACCAATCCGGACGAGCTGCCGCAGTTTGATTTCGGCATCGTGGCTACCAAGGCGAGTCAGACGCACGAGGCCTTGGCGCCGGTCGCTCATTTGTTTCGTAATGGCGCGGTTCTGTCGGCGCAAAACGGCCTGGGCGGCGAAGAAATCATTGCCAGCCTGATGCCGGAGGGCTACGTGATTCGCGGCACCACCTTCATGAGCGGTACGCGTCTGGCCGACGATCACGTGCACTACGAACTGAACACGGCGACCTGGATGGGGCCATTCGAGCCTACGAATACGCCGTTCGAAATGGTGGAAGAGTTGGCGGCGCTGGTCAATGCTTCCGGGCTGAAGGCGGAGGCGCTGCACAATGCCCGGCCGGCGCAGTGGTCGAAGCTGATCTTTAACGCGTCGGTGAACAGCGTATCGGCGCTGACTGAGCTGCCACACTCTCCGCACTTTGCGGCGGAGGCGGAGTTCGCCGATCTCGGCCACCTGCTGCACCAACTGATCGAGGAAGGCAAGCAGGTGGCGGCTGCGCTCGGTATCGAGTTGCACGAAGATCCGTGGACGATGAACTGCATCGGGGCGCAGACCAACCATCCGCCGTCGATGCTGTATGATGTCCGCCATCGTTGCCCGACGGAGGTGGAGTTTCTGGGCGGGGCAATTGCGCGCGAGGCCCGGCGCGCGGGAGTTCCCGCGCCATTGCATACCGCGCTGTACCGGCTGGTGAAGGGCAAAGAGGCGAGTTGGGAGTGCGGTGGATAGTGGGCCCGCTCGGCCCGTAAGCTATCAAACATCAGAATTCACCACGGAGATCACGGAGAAGACTTAAGGAAACTCTGACTGAGTCAGTCCGGGGGCCCTCAGGGGCTAAAGAGGCTGCTGAAAAAATCCGAAAAGCAGATCCCTCGCGGACTGAAGCCCGCTCGGGATGACAAAAGTAAACGACTTATCGGCACGACTGAAAGCCTGCCCTGAGCGAAGCCGAAGGGTCGTGCCCTGATACAAAACGCTCACAGTGCGACTTTGTCAGCAGCCTGTAAAGCCGCAATGATTTTGCGGAACATACGGACGGCCTAAAAGGCCGTCCCCTTCAAGGAACTGGACTTGCTCAGAGTTTCGTTAATATAAGCCAAGAACTCCGTGCCCTCCGTGGTGAATATTCGTCCCATGGGCCGGCCAAGGGTTCAGGCAACGCTCGGGATGACAATTTTATAAAACAAGCTGCAACCACTGGTCACGATTCACCATCCACTATCGACTACCATGGCCTACGCGATCGACGAAACGAAACTGCAGCGGGTCCGCGAGCTGATGAAGCAGCAGGACCTGGAAGCGCTGGTGGTGCGCGCGCCCGACAACATCGTGTATCTCACCAACTATTGGTGCATGAAAGGTTACGACGTCGCGGTCTTCCCGCGCGAAGGCGAGGCAACACTGATTGCCATCGAGCCGCAGGAAGAGGACGCGCGCCGTACCGCCTGGACGCAGGACATCCGGCTATTCAAGAGCTATGATGAGCGCGATCCACGGCCGCCGACGTTTCGTTCGCTGGAGGTCGCATTGCGCGTGCTGAGGGAGCGTGGGCTCACCGGCAAGATCGGGTTGGAGCTTTCGCAGGGCACGCAGAGCGCGGACCGCATGGTGGGCGAGCCGACCACGTGGACGCAGCCATGGTTCGATGCGTTCAAGCCGGTGGTACGGGAAGTGGTGGATGCCTCGGCCCTGCTGGCAGAGGCGCGCGCCATCAAGACCGGACAGGAGATCGAGCGCATGAAGCTGGCCAACGAGCTGGCCGCGCTCGCTATGGAATACACCTTTGAACGCCTGCGCCCGGGCATGAAGGAGAGCCAGGTTGCCGCCATCTTCGAGGGCTACGTGCATTCCCGAGGTATCGGCTTCAAAGGCAAAGTCGAGATGGCGCGAGCGTTCACGCTGGTGTGGTCGGGCAAAGGCATTCAGACCTTCACCGCGACCAGCGATCGTCCGGTGCAGCCGCACGAGCCCACGCTGTTCGAGATCTGGGTTTGCGTGGACGGCTACTGGAACGACCTGACCAAGAACCTCTGCCCCGGCGAGCTCACGCCGGAGTATCACAAGCTACTCGATCTGCTGCTCGCAGTCTTCCACGAAGCCGCGGCTTATGCGAAGGACGGTGCGAGCCTGCCGGGCCTCGACCGGCTCATTCGCGCGCGCATTGCCGAAGCAGGATATCCCGGACAGCCATCGCATCCGGTGTGCCACGGTGTGGGAGCTCGCGCGCACGAGCCGCCGTACGCTCACCAGGCCGGCACTGGGACGATTCGCAAAGACATGGTGCTGGCCATCGAGCCCGGTATTTATTGGCCGGGCGGCGGTGGCCTCCGCCTGGAAGACAATTTCTGGATCACGGGCGACGGCAACGAGAAGCTGTGCTCGTTTCCTGACGATTTCCGCACGCTCCGCACCGCTCGCGAGACCAAGGGCGCAAGCACATGGCTATAGCTGCCAACAAACCTGCGCTTGACGACCGCATGAGAGCGGCGATCCTCGGTCGCATACGCGAGGAAGAGATTGTCGCCATGTGCTGCGACGTGATCGAGATTCCCAGCCCGACGGGCGCGGAGCTCAACATGGCGGGGTACATGCGCGCGGCGTTCCAGCGGCTGGGACTGACCGTCACGTGGCAGCAGGTGGAGGATGGGCGCGCCAACGTGATCGGCCGGCTTGAAGGCGACAGCAATGGCAAATGCCTGATGTTCAATGGGCACATGGATACATCGAATACGGGCGAGGAAGAGTTCCTCGGGGGCATCGGCTACAAACCGCACGCGGTGGTGAAGGATGGCATGATCTACGGCCTCGGGATTTACAACATGAAGGGGGCGCTGGTGTGCTATATGCACGCGGTGAAGGCGCTGCTCGAGGCGGGCGTCAAGCTTGAGGGCGACATCATTCTGGGCGCGGTGTGCGGCGAAATCGAGAAGACGCAGTGGGGCGAGTTCCAGGGCAGGGAATATCGCGGCTACGGCGCGGGCACGCATTATCTGGCGAGCCATGGCGTGCTGCCCGACATGTGCATTCTGGGCGAGCCTACCGACATGAAGCTGGTGCTGGAGCACGCCGGCTCGATGTGGGTGCGCTTTGGACTGGCAGGCAATTATGTGCACTCCGCGTTCGCGCCCGGCAAGGAAGAGCAGAACGCCATTCGCCGCATGCATCAGGTGCTGGAAGACGTGATGTGCTGGATTCCAGAGTGGCAGGAGCAGGCGCGCTGGGCGGGGCGTCCGGGGTTCGTCAACCTCGGATGCATGCAGGCAGGACATCCGTGGCGCGCCAGCCGAACGCCTGAGCGGGCCGACTTGTTTCTCGATATACGCGTGCCGCCGACTATCAGCATGACCGATGCGCGACGTGCGGCGAAGAAATTGTTTCTCGCGATGAAGAAGAAATATCCCGAGTATGGGTTGGAGTTTGAAACCTCCGTCTCGGTTCCCGGCGCGACGATTGATGAGAGCCACGAGATGGTGCAGGCCATCGGGCGTAATCATCAGCAGGTCATCGGTACGCCGCCGGAGCGCGACACTGTACTGTGGTGCTCGGATGCGTCGGTGCTGTCGAGGTTCGACTGCCCGACGGTGAATTACGGACCGTCGAGCGGGCCGCGCGATCATGAAGGCGAGAAGGTCGCGATCAAGACGCTGGTGGAGATTACGAAGGTGTACGCGCTGACGGCGGGGGAATTGTGCGGAGCGCATTAACTTCAGGTGGCATTCCCCGGAATGATTTGTGAGATGGTTTTGACAGAAAGCAGAACTCCGTGTCCTCCGTGTCTCCGTGGTGAATGATCTTCGAATTCAGGAGAGATTGACTTGCCCACGCAAGCCGAAGTGCAGCGCCGATACCTCAACATTCGCGCAGCGATGCGCGAACAGAATGTCGACGCGCTCCTTGTCTGCGGCAATCAATATGCCGGCTTTGAGGGAGCGGTCTTCTACGCCTCCGGCTTCGAGATCGTGCACCGCTACGTGTATGTGGTCATCCCGTTGCATGGCGACCCGGTGCTGGTGTTCCCGCAAGAGGCGCGGTGGATCGGCGACAAGAAGAAACCGTTCGTGCAGGAAAAAGTGTGGGCCGAAGTTCCTGGGCGCTGGCTGCGCGAGCGTGCGCAGGACGAAGGCTGGAAACGCGTCGCGGTGTACGGGCTCGACTACATCATGCCGGTGCGCGATTACCGCGAATTGCAGCAGGGCAAGTTCGAGATCGTACCGTTTGACTTCCACTTCGATATGGCGCGCGCGGTGAAGAGCGAGGAGGAACTCGCCGAAGTTCGCGACGCGATGGACATCATCCACGAAGGCTTCTGGGCTTTGTTGAAAGGATTCGAAGCTGGGAAGACCGAGGCCGAAATTATGGCGCCCGCAGTCGAGGTTTTCTTCGCGCGCGGCGCCGGTCCACGCATGATGAACATCGTGCTCTCGGGCGAGAACGGTGAGGCGGAAGCGCACTTCAAAGTTCCGGGGCCCCGTCGCGTCGGCGAGCGCGACCTTATGCTGTACTCGCTGGAGATCACCGGCGCGGGAGGATATTGGGTGGAGTTCTCGCGCGCGCTCATCGCGGGGCAGCCGAGCAAGCGCACGCAGCAGATGGCCGAGGCCTATCCCGAGGCGATGGAGGCGGCGCGCAAGTTGATGCACGAAGGAGTGCTCGCCTGCGATGTGCACAAGGTCGTCGCGGAGACGTTTGCCCGCCACGGATTTTCGCTCGGACATCTGTCGGGGCACTCGATTGGAACCACGATGCTGGAGCATCCGGCGATCGGGGCGAAGAGTCAAATTGAGTTAAAGCAGAACATGATATTTTCCCTACATCCGCAAGTTATCGATCAGGATGGCAAGGTATGCCTTTACACGCAGGACACCTTCCGTATAGGTGAAGCCGAGGGTGAAAACCTGAGCGATATTCCGTGGAAATTCTATTCGGGGCGAGAGGCGCGGCCGACCGAGGGGCTGCGATGAAGAAAGTGCTCATCGTGGGATGCGGCGCGATAGGGAGCCTCTTCGCCGCGCACCTGGCGAGCGGCGGCGAGGTTGAGGTGTATGCGTTCGACACTTCGCAGGCGCATATCGATGCGATCAATCGCAATGGACTTCGGCTCTCCGGCGCCGCGGAGATACATGTGAAGCTGGCGAAGGCGAGCACCGATGCGACCCTGCTTCCAGTGTGTGACTACGGAATTGTGGCGACGAAAGCGATCCACACTGCGCGGGCGATCCAGGCGGCGGCGCGCTGCTTCGATCACAATAGCGCGGTGTGCTCGGTGCAGAACGGCGCCGGCAATGAGGAGCTCATCGCCGAGCAGGTGAAGTACGTGATCCGGGGAACCACCTTTCCCGCCGGGCACGTCGCGGAGCCCGGGCACATCGGATTCGACATCAAGGGCGATACCTGGATTGGGCCGTTCGAGCCGTCGAACACACCGATGGAGCGGGTGGAGGAACTGGCCGGATTCATCACGCGCAGCGGCATGAACACCATCGCGCTGGCCGACGCGCGCGGCGCGCAATGGACGAAGCTGATCTTCAACGCCGCGACCAATCCGGTGGGCGCTCTGACCCGGTTGCATCACGGCGCTGCGTCGCGCTTCCCGCCAACGGGCGAGCTGTTCGAGGCGTTGATACAGGAAGGTGAATCGGTGGCGAAAGCGTTGGGCATCGAGCTCCACGGTGATCCGCGCGCTCTGGTGGCCAAGGGAGCGAATGCTCCCGGCCAGCACAAGGCCAGCATGTTGCAGGATGTGTTGGCGCAGCGGACTACGGAAGTCGATTTCATGAATGGCGCAATCGTGAAGTGGGGCGAGAAATATGGCGTGCCGACGCCGCTGAACCGCGCAATGTGGGCACTGATCAAGGGACTGGAACATTCGTGGGAAGGGCGATGAGAAAGCCGCTCTTCGCTCTTCGCTCTTCGCCGTTCGTTATTAGCAGTCAGCAGACGGGGTTTACTAAGGGCTAACAGCTAAGGGCTAAGAGCTAACGGAGTTTGCCTGGGGCACTTTTTGGGCAAAAGTGCGACAATCGGGCTGACAGGACTTGCCGGGCAGCCATGGCCACGACCCACAAGAAAGTGATCGTCCGCAAGATGGACCGCGACAGCGTGAACGGCTACGTGAGCGCGTCGTTCCTCTTGGAGGGCAAGCTTGAGCTGCTGAATACCGCCGGCAATGTGGTTTTGATTGACCTGCGCGACATCAAGGGCGTGTACTTCGTGCGTGAGTTTGGCGATTCCGAATCGCTCACCCGCAAAACGTTTACGTCGCGTCCACGGATGGAAGGGCTCTGGGTGCGGCTGCGCTTCCGCGACAACGAGAGCATCGAAGGCATCATGCCAAACGCCCTGCTGCAGGAGGGGATTGAGGGATTCTCGATTATTCCGCCCGATACCCGCTCCAACACGCAGCGTATCTTTGTACCGCGTTCGGCGCTGACGGAGATGACGGTGCTGGCGGTGATCGGCGACAAGAAATCGCGGGGCCGCGGGCGGCGTCCCGAAGACACACTGCAAGTACCGATGTTCACGTGAAGAATTTGACTTACCTTGTGATGTATACGTAGGAGGAATAACATCCTGATATGGATTTCGAACCGGACATCATCGTCAGCGAAGAAGATTCGCCGCGGCGGCGGCTGGTGGTTGAAGCAAAGCAGTCGCTGACAAGCTTGCAGCAGGCCGAATCGACCCTCAAAAGGTATATGTTGGGTATGGGCGTTCCGCTAGGCCTGATCGTCTCTCCAAAACGGCTTGCGATCTATCACGATAGCTTCACATCGTTCTCGGAAGATTCGATCAAATTAGTCGGCGAGTTCGATGTTCCCCGGACGTTGTTTCCATCTAACGCCGATCGCCCGCCAAGCAGAGATAACGCCTCCAGCAGCGAACAGGGATTTGCATTTGAGCGTGATGTCCAAGCGCGGCTCGAGGAACTCGCTTCTACGCATGTAGTTCGCGATTTCTCCCCTGAGGCTCGAGAAGCGCTGGTGGAACATGTGCTCCCTGCCTTGGTGGGTGGGGTGGTTCGTGCTGCTGGCCCACGGGAACTACGAGCCAGCTAGTATGCGCCACGTGTTCGTGGAGACGAATTGGCTGGTTGCTTATGCTGCACCGGCCCACTATAAGATCCCCGATGCAGTCGAACTTCTGGCCCGTGCCTCGACTGGGGAAATCGAACTCTACTTGCCTTCCATTTGCATATCGGAAGCTCGCCGTCCACTTCAGGAGAATTTTCAACTGCGTTCCACAGCCGATCGTGTGCGGAACTTTCTGCGCTGGGCCAAACGCGAACAAGTAGTCAGCAGTCCCGAAGACGAGAACACCAGGCGCGTCCTTGACAAGATGGAATCAAGGATTAGGAAGGATTTGTCCAACCTCGACAATGTTCTTACTTCACTGAAGCACGAACCAGGACTCGAAATCTTTGACCTTAGCCAGGCGATGCTGGAAAGGTGTGCAGAACTTTCATACTTGAAACTGGAACTTGGTCCGTTCGATCAGACCATTTTGGCAGCGGTTCTCGTAAGAGCACAGGAGATCGCTACAGCGGGAGCGAACAATTCTGCGTTCTGCGAGCTAGACTCGGACCTTCAGCCTTGGGGCCCCGCCGGACCTAGAAAGGAAACGCTTACCAAGCTTTACGATGACGCCTTGATCTGGGTCTATGGAGACTTTCTTCTGGCGAATCCTGCAATGCCGGAAGATTGGCTCCTTCCGGTATGAAATTCCCCATGGTTTTACAAACCGATGGACAGGCCCTTATGAAGCTTTCTGAAATCGCATCGGTGCTCGGCGCCACGCTCGAAAATGGAGATCCCGAGGCCGAGATTACCGGGGTTGCCGGAATTGAAGAGGCTGTTGCCGGGCACATCACCTTCGTCGCCAACCCAAAGTACGCCGCGGCCGCCAAGACCACGGCTGCCTCCGCGGTGATTGTTTCCGAGGACTTTCCTGCCATCGCCGGCGGCATGCTACGCAGCAAGAATCCGTACCTCGCCTTCGCGCGCGCCATCGACCTGTTCTACAAAGCCCCGCAGTACAGCGCCAGAATACATCCCACGGCGGTGATTGCGGCAAGCGCGAAGCTGGGTGCAAACGCCCACGTCGGCGCATACGTGGTCATCGACGAAGACGTCGAGATTGGCGACAACGCGGTGTTGTTGCCGCACGTTGTCATTTATCGTGGCGCCCGGATTGGCGACAACTTTTTTGCGCACGCGCATTCGGTGGTGCGCGAGTTCTGCACCCTCGGCGATAACGTCATCCTGCAAAACGGCGCGGTGGTGGGTTGCGACGGCTTTGGGTTTGCGCGCGACGGAGACCGCTGGGAAAAGATCACGCAATCCGGCCCAACGGTGCTGGAGAACGACGTCGAGGTGCAGGCGAATGCCTGCGTCGACCGTGCCAGCATTGGCGAAACCCGCATTGGACGAGGCGTTAAGATCGACAACCTGGCGCAGGTGGGGCACGGCTCGGCGGTCGGCGAGCATACCTTGCTTTGCGCGCAGGTGGGCCTCGCGGGTTCGACGGTGGTAGGCAGGAACGTCATCCTTGCCGGGCAAGTCGGGGTCGCGGGACATTGCACCATCGGCGATGGGGTGGTCGTAACCGCTCAGAGCGGCACCCACGGAGATATCCCGGCAGGAGCAATGGTCAGCGGTTCCCCGGCATTCGACCACAAACAATGGTTGCGGGCGGTCGGCGTCTTCACTAAACTGCCAGAGCTTGCGAAAACGGTTCGAAGCCTGATGGCTGGCCGCCATAGCGATCCCGAAAAGCACGAACCGTAGTACCAGCATGTCAGCGCCCGTCGTCTAAAGACTTTGTTGCTCAGCAAACGCGCTGCGGGTTAGCGGAGCGTAGCGGGCTGGGTGTGACTGCATAACGATGAGCGACGACACCTCGACTCCAGTTGCTCCTCCACACGTCGCAGGACCGCAGGCGGCAGTGGCTGCTCCCATTCGCGTGTTGCTCCTCGACGACCGCGAGGAAAACCTGGTTTTGCGCTCCGCCATCCTGCGCCAGAAGGGATACCAGGTAGTCACGTCCAGCTCCATCGAAGAGGCCGAAGCCAAACTGCAGGTCATCGATATCGCGGTGCTCGACTACCATCTCGGCGCCGGCCGGTTCGGGACGGACGTGGCCCAGACCTTGCGACGCAAGCGACCGCAGGTCCCCATCATCATTCTGTCGGCCACCTTGGAGCGCAAGTTTGGCGGCATTGCCGACATGCATCTGTTGAAGGGATACAGCTCGGTTGACGATCTGGTAGCGGCGTTGCGCTCGTTCGAGGCCAAGAAGCGCGGCCGTCCGGTGGTGGTGGACGCGCGCGACTTTTATTATTCGCGGATTTCGATGGCGATGGCGGACGATATCGTGCTGGAAATTCTCGATCGCGACGGCAACTGGCAATATGTCAACGACTACTTCGCCGCCATGAATGGCCACAAGCGCGCGTGGTTTGTAGGCAAGAATCTGTTTGAGCAGTTTCCGAACCTTGGGGATGAGTGGCGCGAGATCGTGCGCACGGTGGCCGACACGCGCGAAACCTACGTTGATCGACGCGGCCTGCGCGGCACATCCCATCTCCCGGCTAAAAGCACGCACTGGAATTGGAACGTGCTCATCTTCCCCATCAAGCTGCACGATGACCGCGATGGGGCAGTGTTCACGGCGCGGCTGATCGAGAAAAAATAATGCAGCGCTAGTACACCTCGTAGCCCGGCGGAGGCGAGAGGAAGTCGGGCTTGCGCGCGACCAGCAGCAACGCTCCAATGCGCTTGAACTCGCGCAACTCTTCGGCATTCTTGAACCACTTGCCGCTGTACTGCTCCGGAGTCGTCGTCAGATCGGGGATGCGCACCGCGCGCACCTCTTCAAAGGTGTGCGCCTTCAGCAGGTCGATGTACTCCTGCTCAGAGCGCACTTGTACGGGGACCTTCAGCTCGGTAACCCAGCGTAGCGAGTAGGGATTGTCTTTGTAGAGATTGATCAGGATGAACAGCTCGCCGCGCGGCGCCATCGCGCGAAACAGTTCGGCCAGGGCGCGCTCCTGGTCGGCGTAGTAATAGAAAGACTCGACCGAGAGCACCTTGTCGAAGAAGTTTTCTTCCCATGGAATGCGCTGAGCCGAGCCAACCACGAACATCACATTGTCGTGATCTGTGGAGTTGGCACGCGCGCGGCGAATCATCTCATCGGAAACATCAAGCCCGATCGCCAGTCCGGGCCGCTCTCCCGCGCCAACGGTCCGCGCCATGAGCCGAGTGGCCCATCCCGCGCCGCAACCGAGATCGAGCACGCGCTGGCCCGGTTTGAGGCCCATCAGCGCCAGGGTTTGCTGGGTAATACTGATGTGGTGCTGTTCCATCTCCTCGCCGCGGCCCTGCTCGGCCCATTGGTTGAATTCCTGGCGCAAGCGCTCGTCGGCGGTAATGGTCTTGTTGTCGGTCATCGCGTCCTGTTCTCGCGGATTTCGAAGGTCTATGCTACAGTCTCCGGAACCGATGGCTCAACCTTCTCGCAAACCTACGAACGGGCATGGTCACTCCGGGCTGTATTGTCCGAACTGCGCGCGGGAAGTCGATGACCCGCTCACCTGCGGCGACTGCTCCGCCGTGATTTGCCGGGTCTGCGGCACGCCGCTGGAAGTGCCCGAAGACCTCGGCATCGGCTGATCCATGACGCGCCCGGCGACATTGCAGCAAGCGCCAGCCAAGCACGAACCCTCGCTGGTCCGCGGCCTCTCGCTCATGGATTCGGTGATGCTACTGGTCGGCGGCATCATCGGCTCGGGCATCTTCCTGACCGCCGGACCGATCGCCTCTGCCGTACGCACACCGTTGTTCTTCCTCGGCATATGGCTGGCCGGCGGAGTGATAACGCTGCTGGCTTGCTTCGCCTTTGCCGAGATGGCCGCGATGTTCCCCGAAGCCGGTGGTCAATACGTTTTCCTGCGTGAAGCCTATGGCGAGTTTCCGGCATTTCTTTACGGCTGGATGATCTTTACCGTCGGCCAGAGCGGAACCATCGCGGCGCTTGCCGTGGGCTTCGCCGAATACTTTGGAGCGGTGCTTCCGTTCGCGTCAGCGCATGCGCCGCTCGCAACCATCCTGGGTTGGACGCTCACGCGTGGTCACGTCGTTTCCATCTGCTCGATTGTCTTGCTGACCACGATCAACGTGCTCGGCCTGAAGCGAGGGTCGGCGCTGATCAACGTTGCAACCTGGGCCAAGTTCGCGGCCATCGCAGCATTCGTTCTGCTCGGCCTCGCGATCGGCCATGGAAACTGGTCGAACTATGCCGTCAGCCTTCCCGCCGACCAACCGGTCACGATGGCGCATGTGATTTCCGGATTCGGCGTGGCGCTGATCGGCGTGTTCTGGGCTTTCGATGGCTGGGTCTACATTACGTGGGTCGCAGGCGAAATCAAGAATCCGCAGCGCGTGCTGCCGCGCGCGATGGTAATGGGCGTGCTGCTGGTCGGCGTCATCTATCTGACGGTGAACGCCGTGTATCTTTATGCGCTGCCGATCACGCGCGTAGCGCAGGAAGAAACCATTGCGCACGCTGCCGCGGTTACGCTGTTTTCGTCCAACGCTGCGCGCTGGCTGAGCGCCACCATCGCTCTGTCCTGCTTCGGCGCCATGTCGTGCGCCATCCTCAGCAGTGCGCGAGTCTCGTTCGCCATGGCGCGCGACGGAGCATTCTTTCACGCGATGGGGCGCGTGCATCCGCGCTATCGCACGCCGGCTTTCAGCCTGGTCGCGCTTAGCGCCTGGGCGGCGGTGCTGGCGCTCAGCGGCAGCTTCGACCAGCTTTACACCTACGTGATGTTCATGATGGTGCTATCGTACGTAGCCGCCGTGGCGGGACTGTTCGTGCTGCGACGCACCCGGCCCGACGCTCCGCGCCCCTATCGCTGCACTGGATATCCGTATCTTCCGGCGCTGTATTTATTCATGGCGGGCGCTTGGGCGCTGAATTCGGTGGTCACCCGTCCGAAAGAAACGCTGATTGGAATTGCCATCGTGTTTCTCGGTGCGCCCTTCTATTTCTTCTGGAGACGGCAGTTGAAGCGGCATCCAGAGGAGTTGAAGGAGTTCGAGTAGGGCCGAGTCGGGGCGAATTTTCAGCGCTTCTTCTTCGCACGTGCTGCCTTGATGATTCGATCGATCTGTGGCGACGTAATGCGGTCTGTGCCCTTGCCCTTGGATTCTTCGCCGATGGTCCTGAGAACTTTGGGCTCTAAGAGCAGCAGTGGATGCCGTTTTGAGGGTTGCAAGCGAGTGAGTCGCGCAGAAGTCCGCACCTCCTTGGCTTTCAAGTCCTCGAACATTCGCTTCAGTTCGTAGTCGAACTGGGCGGCGTATGCCTCTCTTGTCGCACGCACTTCTTCTACGATTTCATCCTTCCGCTTCATCGTATCGGCGAGACAAGTGTCACGGTTTCCAAGAGACGGGCGGCATCACCTTTGCCACCACATTTACAAGTCGCCCCGGGGCTACGATCACCTTGACCACCGATTTACCATCGAGATCGGACCTCATCTTCTCATCGCTAAGGGCTAACTCGCGGTACTGATCCTCAGTCGCACTGGCGGGAACTTTGATACGGCTGCGGATCTTGCCATTCACCTGGAGCGCGATTTCGACCTCCTCTTCCTTCGCCAGTGCGGGATCGTATCGCGGCCAGGGCGCGCGCAAGAGACCGGAGGTCTCGCCCAGCATCTCCCACAACTCGTGCGCGAGATACGGCGCGAAGGGGGCCAGCATCAGCACCAGCTTGCGCTGGGCGTCGGCAAGCAGCGCCAGTGGTGCGGCCGGTTCGCCGCGATGCACGCTGTCCTCGTAAGCGTAGAGCTCGTTGGTCAGCTCCATGATGGCGGCGATCGAGGTGTTGAAGTGCCAACGGCCGCCAAAGTCTTCGGTCACGCGCCGGATGGTCTGGTGCAACTTGCGCTGCATATGGCGCGCCGACGACGAAAGCTGGCCACCACCATCGCGACTGGTCCAAGCCTTGTCGTTCGGACGGGCATTGCGCACAACGAAGCGATACACGCGCGACAGGAACCGGCTGACGCCTTCGACACCGGCATCCTGCCAATCGAGATCGCGGTCGGGCGGCGAGGCAAACAGGGTGTACATGCGGGTTGCATCCGCGCCGTAGCGCTCCACCATGTCGTCGGGCGAGACCACGTTGCCCAGGCTCTTCGACATTTTGGCGCCGCCCTTGATCACCATGCCCTGGGTGAACAGGCGCTCGACCGGCTCGTCGTTGGTGACGATTCCCATGTCGCGCATTACCTTGGTCCAGAAGCGCGAGTAGATGAGATGCAGAATGGCGTGCTCGACTCCGCCGATGTACTGGTCGATGGGAAACCAATATCCCACAGTGTCAGAGTCAAGCGGCCTGGTATCGAGCACGGGATTGGTGTAGCGATAGAAGTACCAGGACGAATCGACGAAGGTGTCCATGGTATCGGTCTCGCGGCGCGCCGGGCCGCCACACTTGGGGCAGCTTACGTTGACAAACTCCGGCACCCTGCCCAGCGGCGAGCCGCCGGCCTGCGTGATGTCAACGTTGTCCGGCAGCAGGACCGGCAAGTCCTTCTCGGGCACGGGCACAATGCCGCAGGCGGGGCAGTAGATGATCGGAATCGGGGTGCCCCAATAGCGCTGGCGGCTGATTCCCCAGTCCTTCAAGCGATAGGTTATGGTTGCCTTGCCGAAGCCATGTTCCTCCGCGAACTTCGACATTTTCACGATAGCTTCCTGGCTGGGCAGTCCGCTGAACTCGCCGGAGTTGATCAGCAGGCTGTTGCTTTCCGTAAACGGCAACACGGGCTCGTCGGGCGAGCCATCGGGAGCGTCGCCTTCGCGGCGCGGCAGGATGACAACACGAATGTCGAGATCGTATTTTTTGGCGAATTCGTAATCGCGCTCGTCGTGCGCAGGAACCGACATGATGGCACCGGTGCCGTAATCGAGCAGAACGTAATTCGCCACCCAGATGGGCATCTGTTCGCCATTGAACGGATTGATCCCATAGCGCTCGGTGAAGACGCCGTGCTTCTCGATGGCGCCAATGTCACCCGCTTCCTTCGCCTTGCGCTGCTCGGTCTTCAGGTCCTCGACCTTAGCGAGTAACTCAGGATTGTCAGCCGTCATGTCCGTCACGATCGGATGCTCGGGCGCAAGCTGCAGCGAGGTTGCGCCGAAGATGGTGTCGACGCGCGTGGTGAAGACAGAGATCTTGTCGCCGGCCCCGCCTGCCGGGCCGTCGAGTTTGAAATCCACCAGCGTGCCTTCGCTGCGGCCGATCCAGTTGCGCTGCATGGTGCGGACTTTTTCCGGCCACTCTGGCAGCTTATCTAAGGCCCGCAACAGTTCGTCAGCGTAGTCGGTGATGCGCAGGAACCACTGCTCGAGTTCGCGCTGCTCCACCAGCGTGGTCTCGTGCCGCCAGCAGCAACCGTTGGGCAGCACCTGCTCGTTGGCCAGCACCGTGGCGCACTGCGGACACCAGTTGACCTTGCTCTTCTTGCGATAGGCCAGCCCGCGCTCCAGAAACTTCAGGAAGAACCACTGGTTCCAGCGGTAATACTCCGGCAGGCAGGTGGTGACTTCGGTCGACCAGTCGTAGGCGAAGCCCAGACGCTTCATCTGCGCCTTCATCTTGGCGATGTTGCCCAGCGTCCACTCGCTTCGGCGGAGTCTGGTTCTGGATGGCCGCGTTCTCCGCGGGCAGGCCGAAGGAGTCCCAGCCCATGGGATGAAGCACGTTGTAGCCCTTCATCCACATGTAGCGCGCCAGGGCATCGCCGATGGAGTAGTTGCGCACGTGTCCCATGTGCAGCGCGCCCGAGGGATAGGGCAGCATCTCGAGCACGTAATACTTCTTGCGCGCCGTGGTTGGCGGTTCGGCGCGATAGAGGTCGGGATTCTGCGCCCAGCGCTCAAACCACTTCTGCTCGATCGCCTGCGGGATCGTAGCGGTCGGGACGAGCGCCGCTGTCGCCGTTGCGACTCTCGGTGCGGCGGTACTCGTGGTTCGGCGGGTGATTGGACTTGAATCTCGGCAGGTTGTCCTTGATTTCTTGGATGCTCCGGCCATAAGTACCGACTACAATCTCACTACCGCGATGAGCGACAGATCGCTTCGGCGGTGCAACCGGTTCGCCACTTTTACAGCGGCTAGAATCGCGCCGCTGAGCTCCGTCGCACGCAGGCTGACTGACCTCTTACTTCAGCGACGCAGACGGGAGCTCGTTGCTCTCCGGCTTCGCGACTGCATGTTTCCGCGTTTCCGCTTCGCCACCAGCGCTTCAGCGCATTCACGTTCGTCAGGTCGTCCAGCGGCTCGTCGATCGGCGTTTCGGCGATGAACGCCGCGTGCGCGAGGCGTGGGTCATTGAGCAGACGGCGAAACGGCTTCAGGCCGATGCTTCCCTTCCCGATGTGCTGATGGCGGTCGAGCTTCGATCCGCGGGCCGCCTTGGCATCGTTGCAGTGCCAGACGTAAACATTCTTCAGGCCAACCGTGCGGTCGAGTTGGTCGAGCGTGTCGTCGAATCCTTCCTGGCTCACGATGTCGTAGCCCGCGACGTGCGTGTGGCAGGTGTCGATGCACGCGCCTGAGGGCACGAAGCCACCCAACAGATACAGCAACTCCGCAACCTGTTCGAAGTTGCCGCCGAGCGAGAACTCCGATCCGGCGGTGTTCTCGATGAGGATGCGCAGCTTGCCCGCTTTAAGGTCGAGGCCGTCCACCGCCTGCTCGATGGCCAGCGCGACCCGCTGCAAGCCTTCTTCCCGGCTGGCGCCGCGGAACGACCCGGGATGCAGCACAAGAAATTCGGCGGAGAGTGCGAGCGCGCGCTCGACTTCGCCGCGAAAGGCGGCGATCGATTTGGCGTGGAACTCCGGATTGCCACCCGCCAGATTGACCAGGTAGTTGGCGTGAATGACCAGCGGCGTCAGTCCGTAGCGCCGGCGCAGGCGTGACATCTCGTCGCACTGCGGGCGCGACAGCTCGTACGGCTTCCACTGCCGAGGGCTGGAAGAGAAAATCTGGAAGGCATTGCAGCCCAGGCGGTAGGCGCGCTCCGCGGCGAGTTCTCACTCCGCCCGCCGTCGAAGTGTGAATGCCGATCCGACGCGAGGTCAGTCTTGGGCGGCCGCTTCGGAGGAGGCAGCAGCTTCAGAATGTCTTTTTCTATCTTCTCGGAATCGCCTGCCATGAACGCCTGATTCTAAATGGAGCACGCCAAACGAGCCGCCGAGTGGCGGCTTCGATTTGAGAGCGGGGCGCTAGCCCCGGAGAACAAGGGGATTAACCTGAGCCTGGTTCGCACTCAATAACATTACCGCCAGTCCTGCGCACCATGATAGATATGCAGGATTTCGACTGCGTCATCCTTCAGTGAATAGACCACGACGTAGGGAAGCGGCGTCAGTGCCAGTTCTCTTGTGCCGCTGCGGTGGCCGGGTCTGCCCCGGTTGGGTGAGGTTTCAGGGAACGTATGCGCTGGTAGATTGTCCGCACGGTCGGCTCTGCGAAATGCGGGTAGTTCTGCTGCAGATAGTCCTTAATGTTGTGTAAATCGTCGGCGGCTGGGACGGTCCAACGGATGCGCATCAGGGCCTGAACATGGCTTCAAGTCGAGCGTCCATCTCTTCTTCTTCGATGAATTCACCACGTTCGGCTGCCGCTATACCTTTTTCCACAGTAGCAAGAAAGCGGGCTTCTTCGTCGAGATAGCGGGTAACAACGTTGGTTACCAATCGCTCGGGAGCGGTCCCGGCTTTGGTGGCGATCTGCGCAAGCTGCGCTTCCTGCTCAGGGGTGAAATGTACTTCCATGGCCTTCAGCGTACGGAAAAACCTCGGCTGTGGCAAGTTGCAGGATCGCCCATAATACTCCAGGGAAAACAGTGGAGCAGACCTGTAGCAGTCCGATGCGCTGGTCGTTTTCCTTCCCGTCTTTAGCGCGTTCCGCGATACACTATTTGGCACGTACAAGGGGTTCCCATGCTTATTGTGATGAAGGCGCACGCCACCGAAGAGCAGGTGCGGAGCGTCTGCGAGAAGATCGAGTCGCTGGGCCTTCGCGCGCATTCCATTCCTGGAGCGCAACGCACCGCCATCGGCATCACCGGCAACGAGATGGAGCTCGATCCCGGCACCTTCGACGAGATGGTTGGGGTGCAGGAAGTCATCCGCGTCAGCAAGCCGTACAAGCTGGTGAGCCGCGACGTGAAGGAAGAAGACACCGTCATCCGCTTCGCCGGCACGGACGCGACCTTCGGCGGTGACGAAGTGGCGGTGATGGCCGGCCCGTGCGCCATTGAGACCGCGAGCAGGCGCTGGCCACTGCCGAATGTGTCGCCCGCGCCGGAGCGCAGTTCTTCCGCGGCGGCGCCTACAAGCCGCGCACCTCGCCCTACACGTTTCAGGGTCTGGCGGAAGATGGCCTGAAGATCCTGGCGGAAGTCCGCGACCGCTTCGGCCTGCTGATCGTTACCGAAGCCATCGACAACGAATCGCTCGACCTGGTGGAGAAGTATGCCGACATGATCCAGATTGGCGCGCGCAACATGCAGAACTTCTCGCTGCTGAAGCGCGCCGGACGAGCGCGCAAGCCGGTGCTGCTGAAGCGCGGCATGTCGGCGACGCGTGGAAGAATTCCTGATGGCCGCCGAATACATCATGAGCGAGGGCAACTACAACGTGGTGCTGTGCGAGCGCGGCGTGCGCACCTTCGCCGACCACACTCGCAACACGCTCGATCTCAGCGTGGTGCCCGCGGTGCAGCGGCTGAGCCATCTGCCCATCATCGTCGATCCCAGCCACGGCACCGGCAAGCGCAACAAGGTCACGCCGCTGTCGCGCGCGGCGGTTGCGGTCGGAGCCGATGGGCTCATCATCGAAGTCCACCCCGATCCCGACCGCGCGCTCAGCGATGGCAAGCAGTCGCTCTTCCCCGAGCAGTTCGACGCACCTCATGGCCGAGGTCCGCGAAATCGCCAAAGTACTGGAGCGCACCGTCGCCGATCCTGTCGCCAACCCTGGAGCGCGCCGTCCCAGCCCGGTTCCGGCGGGCGCGGGATCGGCCGCCGCTCGCTGATGCGACAAGTCAAGCCGCTGCAACGTGGTCGCGCTGCTGTGCTTTGGCTCGCGCTGGGCATCGACGGCGTGTCGTCAGCGCAAGACGGTCGATCCCGGCTACCACGAATACGCTTACGTCACCAACGGCAAGAGCAACTCGGTCAGCGTTCTCGATCTGCTGCAGCTCAAGCAACGTGAAGACGATTGCGGTGGGCGCGGGCCCGACCGGCGTCGCCGCCAATCCCACGCGCAACGAAATCTACGTTGCCAACGCCGAGTCCAACAAATCAGCGTCATTGACGCCGAGCGCAACGAAGTGGTCGCGACGATTGGCGTCCATCGCGCGCCATACTTTGTCTCGGTTTCAGCCGACGGCAAGCGCGCCTACGTGGCCAATTCGGGCTCGGCGAACGTTTCGGTGATCGATCTCGCCAAGCGCGCGGTCATTGCGACCATTCGGTGTGGGCGGCGCGCCGGGTCTGGCGAAGGTCTCGCCCGATGGGAAGCTGGTTGTGGTCAGCAATCGAGCCGACAACAGCGTCTCCATCCTTGACACCGGACAAGCTTGCGGTGCGCAGCACGGTGCCGGTCTGCCAGCAACCGCAGGACCTGGTGATCCTGCCCGATAACAGCAAAGGCGTTCGTGGCATGTCCCGGCTCGAACCAGCTTGCATCGATCGACTTGAAGTCCGACCGGCTGCTGACGCTGCTGGATGTGGGCAAGCTTCCGATTCAGCTTGCGCTCAAGCCCGACGGCGGCGAGTTGTTCGTCAGCAACTTCGACGGCAACAATTTCTCCATCGTGGAGACCGGCAACAACGAGGTCGGCGGCAGCTATCTGATCGGCAATAGTCCCGTGCATGGCATCGTTACCTCCGACAACAGTCTGCTGTATGTGAGCAACTTCGGGTCGGACACGGTCAGCGTCTACGCCATCGACGAAGGCCGCGTGATCGGCGCTGTGCAGGTGGGCAGCCATCCTGACGCGCTTGCCTTGACACCGGATGAAGGGCACCTGCTGGTGGTGGATTCGCGCTCGGGAGATGTTGCCGTGGTGCGCACGGTGAAGACGCGCGACAATTCCAAGATCAGCGCCGACCGCGCGCTGGTGACGCTGATCCCGGTGGGCAACCAGCCGAACGACATCGTGATCAAGGCGTTCCAGACGGGCGCAAAATAAAACCATACGTCCCATGCTGATCCGCGAACAGGTTGCTCTGGCTCCGCTCACGACTCTCGGGGTCGGGGGCCCGGCGCGTTACTTCGCTGAGGCGCGAAGCGAAGTTGAGGTCATCGAAGCGGTGGAGTTTGCGCGCTCGCGGCAACTGCCGCTATTCGTTCTGGGCGGGGGCAGCAATCTTGTAGTCGCCGACGCAGGCTTCTCAGGATTAGTGCTCAAGATGGGCATCACCGACGTGTCGCGCTTTACTGCGCCGCGTGGGAGCGTAGTCTTTATCGCCGGCGCGGGGGTAGCTTGGGACGCCCTGGTGGCGCGCACGGTCGAGGCAAACTGTGCGGGGCTGGAGTGTCTCAGTGGAATTCCCGGCTCGGTTGGCGGCACACCGGTGCAAAACGTAGGTGCGTACGGGCAGGAGGTCTCGGAGACGATTCGCGAGGTGCGGGTTCTCGATTTGCGCTCGCTTGAAACCAAGGCGCTATCGACCGAGGAGTGCAGGTTTGCCTATCGCTCCAGCATCTTCAATACGACTGAGCGCGACCGCTACGTCATTCTGCAGGTCTCCTACGAGCTGCATGAGGGAGCGAAGCCAAGCCTTCGTTATGAGGATCTGCAGAGGTTTCTTGCCGATCGCGTAAGCGAACCGACCCTGGCTGAGGTGCGGGCGGCGGTGCGCGAAATTCGTCATCGCAAAGCCATGCTGATTGTTCCCGGTGATGACGACGCTCGCAGCGCAGGCTCGTTCTTCAAGAATCCGGTGGTACCGCAAGCGACCTTCGATGAGCTATCGTCCCGTTTGCGATCGCGCGGACTGCAGTTGCCCAGCTATCCCGCAGCCGACGGCTTCCGCAAGTTGCCGGCAGCCTGGCTGGTCGAGCATGCCGGCTTTGCAAAAGGCTTCACCAAGGGGGCAGCCGGCATCTCGCGCAAGCACGCGCTGGCGATCATCAATCGTGGCGGCGCCACAGCGGCCGCGATCGTCGCTCTGAAAGATGAAATTCAGTCCCGCGTGTTCGAGGAGTTTGGGATCAAGCTGGTCCCCGAGCCAGTGTTTGTAGGGTTTAGCTGACCCTCTCCGCCAACGACGGCACTCGCTTGTGCCACTCGGTTGCCTGTTCGTAAGCGTAAGCCAGGCGCAGCACCGTGGCATCCGCTCCCGGCTTGCCCGAGATCTGCATTCCCACTGGCAAGCCTTCACGCGTTACTCCACACGGCACGGAAACGCTGGGCCAATAGAGGACACTGAAGGGCGAGGTGTTGCGCAGAAGATATTTGGTCTCGAAGTCTCGCAGGTCGGGCTCTCCCAACGGCAGCAGAGCGGAGAGTAGGGGCGCTGCAACCGGCGTGGTAGGAGTGACGACCACATCCACTTGCTCGAATACGGATTCCGCCGTGCGTCTCTGGGCCTGCAACTCGCGGCGGGCGCGGATGTAGTCTGTCGCACTGATGCCGGCACATTTCTGGACCCGAGGCAGGGTGTGCGCATCGTAGAGCTCGGGAGTCCTGGTGACCATCTCCTCGTGATACTCGTAGATCTCCGCGTTGAACACGGTGCGACGCCGAGCGACCTCGAGTTGCACGTCGCGAACTTCGGCAACCAGCTTTTGGATGATGGCAAGCGCGCATTCGACACAGCGCGCGACATCGGGCTCAAGATCGTCGAAGAAACCCTCGCGCGGAATCCCGATCTTCAGCGCAGACACGCCGTCATCCAATGCTATCGGCGGCGATCCAGCCAGGGCGTGAAACAGAACCGCCGCATCGCGCACGGTCCGGGTCATGGGTCCGGCGGTGTCAAACGAGCGCGCCAGCGGGATCATGCCCTCGGCGCTCAGCGTTCCCGCGCTCGGGCGAAGTCCCACAATTCCGCACAGCGCTGACGGACAGCGGATGGAGCCGGCAGTATCTGTGCCGATGGAGGCTACGCACATTCCCGTGGCAACGGCTGCGGCCGAGCCGGATGATGAGCCACCGGTGATGCGCTCGACATTCCACGGATTCTTCGACCGGGCCAAACGCGCTGACGATGCCGCTCATTCCGAAGGCGAACTCGTGCAGGTTCAGCTTGCCGACGATGACCGCTCCTGCAGCCTTCAACTGCCGAACCAGCTCAGCGTCGTTCGCCGGAATGCGGTCGCGGAACTGGTTGCTGGCTGCCGTGGTGCGCACACCTGCCGTGTCGAGCAGGTCCTTTAATGCGATCGGGATGCCGTGCAGCGCCCCCCGCCAGTTCCCTGCCATCACTTCAGATTCAGCCCTCCGCGCCTGCTCCAACGCGAGATCGCTCGTGACCGTGATGAACGCATTTAGAGTGGGATTCATCCGCTCGATGCGAGACAGGCACTCGCGCGTGAGTTCAACCGGAGACAGCCGGCGGGTACGAATTTGTTCCGCAGCTTCGGTGAGGGTGAGCATTTCGGTAGTGCGAGCTTCAGCTCCGGTTGATGTGACGCGGCTTCAAAGTTTGCTGAAAAACCCGGAAAAGCAGATCCCGCACCGACTAAAGTCGGCTTGGGATGACAAAAAGTACAAGAACTTATAGCGAGCTTACCTACAAGGTATGCACCTGCAAAACAACTTCAGGATGCAACCCGCTTCTGCTTCTTCTGGCATTTGTCGCAAATCCCGTAAATCTGAAACGTATGGCGGGTCGGTAGGTACTTATTCTTGCGGCCAATCTCCTGCTCGATGCGTTCGATACCGCGGGCAAAAAACTCAACCGAAGTTCCACACTCCGTGCAAACCATGTGGTGGTGATTGCGCCGCTGATACTGGTGCTCGTAGCGCGCTATCCCATCGTTGAACGCGACCTCGCTCGCCAGACCGCACTCCGCCAGCAGCTTGAGCGTGCGATACACAGTGGTGAAGCCGATGCGCTCGTTCTGCTTCTTGACCAGGCGGTATAGCTCGTCGGTGGAGAGGTGGTCACGGGTATCCAGAAACGTTCGCAGTATGGTGTCGCGCTGGCCAGTGTGCTTCAGGCCGACGCGCTTCAGGTGCCGGTGAAAGATGTCCTCGGCCTCGCGCATCATCTCGCGCGAGATGGTTGGCTGATCGTCGATCCGTTTCTGGAGCATGGGGCGTACGTTTGATATCAGCATAGCACCGCCAGCGGGGATTGCTGACCCTGTTCTCCGCCCCGAAGTTGGTTACAATCGAAGTTTCCATGGTATCTACGACGATTGCTCCACCCGCCCGGCCATCCAACCGTAAATTCATCTTTCGCGCAGTTGTAGCGGTCCTGGTACTGCTGCTGATCGCCTTCCTCGGCTTCGATTTCTGGTTTTACCGCGCGGTGCGAGCCGCGCTGCCCCAGGTAGACGGAACCATCCATCTCGCAGGACTCACTAGTCCGGTCGGCGTGACCTACGACCCGCTTGGGGTTCCGCACATCGCGGCGTCAAACCTGAACGACCTGCTTTTCGCGCAGGGATACATCACCGCGCAGGATCGGCTGTGGCAGATGGACATGGCGCGGCGTTTCGCCGCGGGCGAACTGTCCGCGGTGCTGGGCCCGGAGTACATCAAGATCGATCGTGAGCAGCGCATCCTGGGATTGCGACAGGTTGCAGAGCGATCCGTGGCCGTTATGCCGGCCGCACAGCGGGCGCAATTTGAAGCCTACGCCGCTGGGGTCAACGCCTACATTGCGCAGCACCAGAAGACGCTGCCGCTGGAGTTCCGGTTCCTCACCTATTTCCCTCACGTGTGGACGGTGGAAGACTCGGCGCTGGTCGGCTTGTCCATGACTGAGTTTCTCAACCATTACCTCTACAAGGACAAACTCTTCAAGGAAAAGGTCCTGGCCAAGCTGGGGCCGGAGCTGACCGCGGACCTGTTCGTGAATTCCTCGTGGCGCGATCATCCTCCGGGAGCAGAAAGCCCCTCAATCGAGAACGAGATTCCGTCGCAGACGACACCGGACGAGGAAGAGGATCCGGCGGCGCGGCGCGGGAAGAAAACCAGCCGCCTCACTCCGGACGAAACCAAGAAGCAGATCCCTCGACTCGCTGCGCTCGCTCGGGATGACAGGAATAGTCGAAGACTATTCAACGCGCCCTTCGACGCTCCAGGCCGGGCTCCCCTGCAAAGCGAAGCTACGGATGAGCGCGTCCGTCCCGGTTCCAATAACTGGGTCGTCTCAGGCGCGCACACCGCATCGGGCAAGCCGCTGCTGTCCAACGATATGCACCTCGACCTGCGAATTCCCAACGTCTGGTACGAGGCGCAACTCACGGCGGGCGATTTCGATGTCGCCGGGGTCACGCTGCCGGGCGTGCCGTTCGTCATTGTGGGACACAATCGCGACATCGCGTGGGGCTTCACCAATCTCGGCCCCAACGTCGAAGATGTCTACATCGAGAAGTTCAACGATAAGGGCGAATACCTCACCCCGCAGGGCTGGGTAAAGCCCGAGCATCGCCAGGAAATCATCGAAGTGAAGGGCAAGCCGGAAGTCAAGACTGGATGTCGTGACCACGCGGCACGGCCCTATCATCACCGACATCGTTCCGGGAGAGAAGCGGCAACTCGCGCTGAAGTGGGTGATCTACGATCCGAGCATCTCCAGCACAGTCTTTTTTGACGTGGACTCAGCGAAGAACTGGCAGGAGTTTCGCGCGGCGTTCTCGCACTTTGGCGCACCCGGACAGAATGTTGTCTATGCCGACGTGGACGGGCACATCGGATATCAGGCAACGGGAGCGGTCCCGATTCGTGCCGCAGGGGACGGTTCGGTCCCGGTGCCGGGCGACGACGACTCGCACGAGTGGACGGGATACGTGCCCTTCGAGCAACTGCCCAGCGTGTACGACCCGCCTTCGGGCATTATCGCCACCGCCAATGGACGCGTGACGCCCGACGGCTATCCCTACCTGCTCAGCATTGAGTGGATCGCACCTTACCGAACCGAGCGCATTTACAAGCTGCTGAACGCCAAGAAGAAGTTCGCGCCGGCGGACATGCTCGCCATCCAGACGGACATCCTTTCCGAGTTTGATCGTTACTGTGCCGAACGCTTTGTCTATGCCGTCGATCACACGCCGAACGCGTCGCCACGCGTGAAGCAGGCCGCCGACCTGATGCGCAACTGGGACGGAACCATGGCTACCGACTCAGCCGCGCCCACCATCGCCTATTACTCGCGCAAGAAGCTGCAGGAGTTGCTGCTCAAGCCGAAGGTCGGCGACGAGTGGAAACAGTATCGCTGGTTCATGAGTCCGGTGTGGCTGGAAAACGTGCTGGCCCATCAGCCTGCGCGCTGGCTGCCGGAAGGCTATGCCAACTACGACGAGCTGCTCACGGCCGCCGTGCAAGGTGCGGTGGAGGATGCGGACACTCCGCGGTCGCTCGGCCTGTGGACGTGGGGACGCGTGCATCGCGTGGACATCGAGCATCCCTTCTGGAGTCACTTCCCTATTCTCAAGAAGGGCGCGGGGCCGGGAAGCCAGCCGCTCTCGGGCGATGGTGAAACCGTGAAGCAAGTCGCCAAGCACTTCGGGCCGTCCGAGCGCCTCACGGTTGACTTTTCCGACCTCGACCATTCAACCCTGAACATCGTGAACGGTCAGTCGGGCAACATTTTCGACGAGCACTATGACGATCAATGGGATGCCTACTACCACGGACGCACCTTCCAGTTGCCGTTCTCGCAGGAAGCGGTGCAGCAGGCCGGAGTGCATCATTTGAGACTGGAGCCGTGAGCACGAGCTTTTGCTGTCACGCCGCCCGTGATTACTAACAGAACGGATAGTTCTCGCTATCCATAAGGATAGCTTTGGCTAGGATTTGCTTGCAGGTCGAACATTGCTCCGGTTCCGTAAGCCTTGGAGATTGCTGGTTTAATGGGATGTCGCGAACTAAATAATCATTTGGCCAGCGGCGTGCTATCTCATTAGGCATCAGCGACCAAAACCCCACAGCAGAGACGTGAACGGACGCCAGATCTCAGGAACCTGGCGTCCTTCGCGTCTTTATCCCAATTTTTCGGCTGAAGTTGTCAGGCGAACCTGTGATAGCAGACGGCTACTTTGCCACCATCGCCGTGACCAGCGAGTGGAATAGCCTGGCGCCATCGATCATGCCCAACTCAGGCGCCGCGGCACGCTCAGGATGCGGCATCATCCCCAGGACGTTGCGACCTTCGCTACAGATGCCGGCGATGTTCTCGACGGAGCCATTCGGATTGGCGTCCGCGGTGACTTCGCCGCCTGGGGTCGTGTAACGGAAGATGATACGGTCCTGGTCTTTCAGCTCCGACAGAGTCGCGTCATCGCAGAAATAGTTCCCTTCCATATGGCCGATGGGAATCTCCAGCACTTCGCCCTTGTTCAGTTGCTGCGTGAAGGGCGTGTTGGTGCTCTCCACACGAATGTGCACCGGCTTGCAGACGTACTTCAATCCGGCGTTACGCAGGAGCGCTCCAGGCAGCAGTCCAGCCTCGCAGAGGATCTGGAAGCCGTTGCAGATGCCGAGCACCAGCCCGCCATCGGCGGCGAACTTGCGCACTGACTCCATCACCGGAGAGAACTTGGCGATGGCGCCCGTCCGCAGGTAGTCTCCATAAGCGAAGCCGCCAGGAATGATGATCGCGTCGCAGCCTTGCAGGTCGGGCGAGTCGTGCCAGAGGAAGGTAACGGGCTGGCGAGCCACTTCCGCGATGGCCCAATATGCATCGTGGTCGCAATTGGAACCAGGGAAGATGATGACGCCAAATTTCATGCGGAAAACTCTCCGGTTGGCTGTAAAGTTGAGTGTAGCATGGCTTTCGAGACCGCCTGGAACGTGCGGGCATCAAACCAGTAATGCAGTTTGCGCGCCACATGAATATCACGGGAGGAGCGCTGCGGCGATGGTTGGTCGCGCAGTGCTACGACGCGGCCGCTGTCGGTGCGCTGTGGTGGGTCGGGCTTGATTATCTGCACGTGCCGTGGGCGCCGTTCTGGGCGATTCTCGCAGCGCTGCTGCAATTCATTCCGCACTTCGGCCCGGTGATGGCGGTCATGGGACCGGCGATGGTCGCTTTGTTCGCCAGTGGCTTCGAGCAATTTCTCTACGTGATCATCCTCTACGGAGCGATCGTCGTCGTGGACGGACTACTGCTGCAGCCGGTGATTATGCGCCGCACCGCGCGGGTCCCTATCTGGGCGTCGCTGATTGTTCCGCTATTGCTGGGCCTGGCGTTCGGTTTCTGGGGATTGCTGTTGGCTGCACCTCTGCTGGCCGTGATCTTCGCCTATAGAATGCATGGGAGGCGAGAAGGCCCACCGGTTTCGCGCCAGACGCCTCCAGGCCAGGCAATCACCGGTGGGCGACTGATCTCACCGGGAACGCCGACCGGCCACATCCCGCCACAGGAATAGAAGCCACCGTCGGAACACGAAGAAATCCGCGACGTCCGAACGATCCGCGGCAAGGGTTTTGCCCTTCTTTTCCACATCTTCCTCAGGCCGCAGTCGCCGCATCGAGCGCATAGAATAGAAACAGCAGGCTCAGGCTCCGAATGTCGCAATCCCAATTCGTCCATCTTCATCTGCATACTGACTACTCTTTGCTCGACGGCGCGTGCGAAATCGAGCGCCTCGTGGCTCGCGTCAAGAACCTGGACATGCCCGCCGTGGCGGTGACGGACCACGGCAACATCTTCGGCGCGGTGGCATTTCATAATGCAGCCAAGGAAGCGGGTGTGAAACCGATCCTGGGTTGCGAGCTGTACATCTGCAAGAAGGAAGACCATCGTGCAGCGCCAGAGGGCGACACCTACAACCATCTTGTCGTGCTTGCCGAGAACGATGAAGGTTATCGCAACCTGGTCAAGATTGTTTCCGAGGCGTCGCTGCACGGCTTCTACTACAAGCCGCGCGTGAGCAAGCGGTTCCTGGCCGAGCATTCGAAAGGGCTGATCGGTCTGTCCGCGTGCCTCAAGGGCGAGGTTGCGGAGAGCTTGACGGAAGGTAAGTACGAAGCTGCGCGGGCAGCCGCGATGACCTTCAACGACATCTTCGGCAAAGGGAATTTCTATCTCGAGATCCAGGACCAGGGAATCCCGGAAGAGAAACGTATTCAACCGAACCTGCTGAAGCTGGAGAAGGAACTCGGACTCCCGCTGGTGGCAACCAATGACAGCCACTACCTCTGCGAGGACGACTCCCACGCGCAGGACGTGATGGTCTGCATTCAAACCGGCAAATCCATCAACGACACAAACCGGCTCAAGTTTCATGGCAATCAGTTTTACGTAAAGAGCGCGGCGGAGATGGCGCAGGTCTTCAGCGGACACGAGCGGGTGCTGGAGCGCACGCTGGAGATCGCCGAGCGCTGCAATGTGCGGCTGGAAAAGGTGCACGACCCATTCCCACAGTTCGAAGTCCCATCAGGATATTCGCTTCCCGACTACTTCGAGCACATCACGCGTGAAGGATTCGCGAAGCGGCTCAACACGCTGCGCGAGCTCCAGGCGGCAGGCCGCTTGAAGCATTCGCTCGCGGAGTATGAGCAGCGTCTGGCGCGCGAGATCGACATCATCCGGCAGATGCAGTATCCGGGATATTTCCTCATCGTCTGGGACTTCATCCGTTACGCGAAGGAGAGAAACATTCCCGTTGGCCCGGGCCGCGGATCGGCCGCGGGAGCGCTGGTGGCCTACGCGCTGGGCATCACCGACATCGATCCGCTGCAGAATGAGCTGCTGTTCGAGCGCTTCCTCAATCCTGAGCGCATCAGCCTGCCCGACATTGACATCGACTTCTGCATGAATCGCCGCGGCGAGGTCATCGATTACGTCACCCAGAAGTACGGCCGCGACCAAGTGGCGCAGATCATCACCTTCGGCACCATGGCGGCCAAGGCGGCAATCAAGGATTCCGGCCGCGCCATGGACATCCCCTACGCCGACGTGGACCGGATTGGCAAGATGATTCCTCCCACGCTCAACATCACCATCGACCAGGCGCTGAAGGATTCGCCGCAGCTTGCCGCCGCGTACGAAAACGAACCGCAGACCAAGGAGCTGATCGACACCGCCAAGCGGCTCGAAGGTCTGGTGCGCAACTCGGGCGTACACGCGGCCGGTGTGGTGATCTCGCCGCAGCCGCTGACCGACCTGGTCCCACTGCATCGCACCAAGAACGACGAAATCGTCACCGCCTATGACATGAAGGCGGTCGAGAAGCTGGGCCTGCTGAAGATGGACTTCCTCGGGCTCACCACGCTCACCATCATTGATGACGCGCTGCGGCTCATCGCGCAGACCCGTGGCGAGCGGCTCGACCTGCCGAAGCTTGAACTCGACGACAAGATGACGTACGAGAAGGTCTTTCACACCGGATTGACCTCGGGTGTCTTCCAGTTTGAATCGCATGGCATGCGCGACGTGTTGCGGCGCTACAAGCCAACTTGCGTCGAAGACCTGACGGCCTTGAATTCGCTCTATCGGCCGGGGCCAATCCAGGGCGGCATGATCGAAGACTTCGTCGAGCGCAAGTGGGGACGCAAGAAGATCGAATACGAACTGCCGGAGTTGGAGCCGCACCTGAAGGAAACCTTCGGGGTCATCGTCTATCAGGAGCAGGTGATGCAGATCGCCAATCACCTGGCTGGCTACTCGCTGGGTGAGGCCGATCTGCTGCGCCGCGCCATGGGCAAGAAAGATCCCGAGGCGATGGCCAAACAGCGCGAGCGGTTCGTGCGTGGTGCGGTCGAGCGCGGCCATCCTCCGAAGAAAATCGAAAAGCTCTTCGACCTGATGGAGCAGTTCGCGGGCTACGGCTTCAACAAGTCGCATTCTGCGGCGTACGCGCTGCTCGCCTACCAGACGGCTTACCTCAAGACACACTACCCGGTGGAGTTCATGGCTGCGCTGCTGACCTCGGTATCCGGCAGCACGGACGACGTAGTGAAGTACATCAACGAGTGCCGCGAGATGGGCATCGCCGTGGAGCCACCGGACGTCAACGTAAGCGATGCGTACTTCACACCGCATGGCGAGGCAATTCGGTTCGGCCTGGCAGCGGTCAAAAACGTCGGCCACAATGCCATAGAGTCCATCGTGGCGGCGCGCAAGGCGGTGGGCAAGTTCACATCGATCTTCCAGTTCTGCGAGAAAGTCGATCTGCACCTGCTCAACAAGCGAGTCATCGAGTCGCTGATCAAGAGCGGCGCCATGGATGCGCTGGGCCGCCGTGCACAGTTGATGGCCGTGGCCGACAACGCCATGGAACACGCTGCCAAGACCCAGAAAGACGCGGCGCTTGGCCAGCATGGTCTCGTTCGGCGTCTTCCAGCAGGACGACGAGGCTCATGCCACCGAGAAACCGCTGCCCAATACTCCCGACTGGGATGAGCACGAGCGCCTGGCGCATGAAAAGGAAATTCTCGGCTTCTTTATCACCGGGCATCCGCTGGAGAAGTATCACGAGAAGTTACTGGACTTCAGCGCGCTCACCACCAGCGAAGTTGCCGGCCTCAAGTCTTCCACCGGCAGGGACGAAATCCTGATCGGTGGCGTATTGCGGAATATCCGCGTCGCCAAGTCGAAGAAGGGCGACCTCTACGCGCAGGGCCAGCTCGAGGACATGAATGGCTCGGTGGACATCCTTTGCTTCGCGGACAACTACCGGCGGCTCGCGGACAAGTTGCGCCTCAGCGTACCGGTACTGGTCAAGGGCGGGGTGCGAGTCGAAGAGGGCTCCAATGCGAAACTCATGATCGGCGACGTCACTCCCCTGGAACAGGCCCAGCCCAAACTGCCTCATCACTTGCGAATCAAGGTGCCGGTGGAGAACGTCTCTCCGGCACGCGATTGACGAGCTTCACGCGCTCTGCCAGGAGCGCAAAGGCGAGGCCCGAGTGCTCTTCGACCTGGAGCGCAAGGGAGACTTCACCGTGGTGATGGAAGCTGAGGGCTATAATGTGATGCCGGACAGGGCGTTCATCCATCGCGTGGAAGAGTTGTGCGGCCGCGGCAGCGTGCGGGTAGTTGATTGAGCGACTCCACCGAAACCGGTGCCGCTGTGCGGCGCGAACGCGAGTTGTCCTCAGGGATTTTGCCGGCGATTGACTACTGTATCTCCGCGGTGCAAGCCGTCTACAGCGAATCTCAGTGGCGAAAGATATTGCTATGGAAGCTGCCTCAAAGGTGCAAAACGAATTGGAACGTGTCGAGAACCAGATCGAGCAACTGAAGGGCGTTGCGGGAGACAACAAAGATGCGCATCGCCAGTTGCAAGAGGCAATCGAGCGGGTCGAGGCCCTCAAACGCCAGATGTCCGGCAAACTAACAGCCTGGGAACGCGCCGAGCTGGCGCGCCATTCTCAACGCCCTTATCCCCTGGATTACATCGAGCGGATTTTCCCCGACTTCAGCGAAATCCACGGCGACCGCGCCTTTGGCGACGATGCCGCCATGGTCGGCGGTATGGCGCATTTTCGAGGCCGGGAAGTAGCCATCCTGGCCACGCAAAAGGGACGCGACACCAAGCAGCGGCTCTATCGCAACTTTGGCCAGCCGAATCCCGAAGGCTATCGCAAGGCACTGCGCATCATGAAGTTCGCCGAGAAGTGGCGGCGACCGCTGATCACGCTGATCGATGTGCAAGGCGCTTATCCTGGACTGGGTGCGGAAGAGCGTGGCCAGGCCGAAGCCATTGCCCGCAACCTGCGTGAAATGGCGCGGCTGCGTGTGCCCTTTATCGCGGCCGTAACGGGAGAGGGTGGAAGCGGCGGCGCTTTGGCGATTGCTGTTGCCGATCGCGTGCTGATGCTGGAAAACAGCATCTATTCGGTTATCTCGCCCGAGGGCTGCGCGGCCATCATGTGGCGCGATTCCAGCAAGAAGGAGCTGGCAGCGGCGGCGTTACGCATCACCGCCCAGGACAATCTTGAGCTGGGCCTTTGCGACGAAGTCGTTCCCGAGCCGCCCGGCGGCGCGCATA
>CAWHRM010000006.1:0-113762 GCA_963831675.1 uncultured Acidobacteriaceae bacterium | reverse complement strand
GGCATTTCGGTGCCCAGCGGTCCTGTTTGAGCGGGACCCCAATCGGCGAGCCTCCCGGATGTCAGGCCTTTTCAACTCAGAGGCGGATTAAGCGTGCTACTTCGCGAAGGGCGAGGCGGGTTGGGCCTGCAACTGGCGCAGGGCGTCTTGGTAGCGCATCTTGGCCGGCTCGTCCTGGGCGGCGGCTAGCTTTTCATTCAGCCATTTGAGCATAGCGGCTCGCGAGGGATGAGGAAGGGTGTTCTCAGAATCCGAGATTCGCAACTCGCCATTGGTGTCGGTTACGGTGTATTGCACAGTTTGCACGGAGCCGGGCGCCTCGCGGATGTAACCTGTGGTCAGGTTGTAGCTCCCAAGCAACCGGTATTGGACGTTGACCGTGTATTTCCCGCGATCGGACGCGGGCTCGGAATCGACCGAGTAACGGGCGATTACGTTGATCTCCGCGTACTCAGGATTGCTTCTCCATGAGACCACGGGCACAAACCTCGACCAACTCCCGGCGTCCAGTCGCGCTCCTTCGTAGTCCAGACGGCAATACTTGGAAACCAGTTCGCGCACGTCGGCAGACTTGGTGTCCTCCTGGCTATGGCTTAGCGGCATGTCATACTGCGCCACGGCCAGGGAGACCGCGCCAGCGAGGAACAGAAACGTCAGCAGAGAACGGCGGAGAGGCACGGAGAGTTCCATCCTCGAAATGATAAACCCAGGCGCAGGTCCTGCCACTGGTGAAAAAAAACGCCCGACACCAAACCGGTTGCTGCTGACGTCACGAGCACCAACCCAGGCAGCGTCGGCGAATCCGCTGACGGACCCCTTCAAGGCAGGATGTCCGCCGCCAAATTGCGTTACGCTCTGGCGGTCTTCTGGTCGCTGAAGACCTGGCCGTCGCGGATATGAATGATGCGATGGGCGTACTCGGCGATGTCGTGCTCGTGGGTGACGAGAACGATGTTGTTGCCCTGCTCGTGGAGCCTGTCAAACAGCGCCATGATCTCAACGCCGGTCTGCGAATCGAGGTTGCCGGTGGGCTCGTCGGCGAGAATGATCGATGGGCTGTTGACCAGGGCGCGAGCGATGGCAACGCGCTGGCGCTGGCCGCCAGAGAGCTCATTCGGCTTGTGGTTCATGCGGTCGCCCATGCCAACCGCGGTGAGCGACTGCTTGGCGCGCTCGATACGCTCTTCCGCAGGAATGCCGGCATAGATCAGCGGCAGCTCCACGTTGTGCAGCGAGGTGGCGCGGGCCAGCAGGTTGAAGGTCTGAAAGACGAACCCGATCTCCTTGTTGCGGATGCGGGCCAGCTCGTCATCGTCGAGCTCGCTGACCAACTGGCCGTTCAGCCAGTAGTTGCCTTTGCTGGGGGTGTCAAGGCAACCAATCAGGTTCATCAGAGTGGACTTGCCGGAACCTGAGGGTCCCATGATGGCAACGTACTCGTCGCGCTGGATGCGGATGCTCACGCCGCGCAGGGCATGGACCTGCTGCTCCGATCCCATGTCGTAGGTCTTCCACAGGTCCTCAGTGCAGATAATGCAATCGTCAGGAGCGGCCACGGGTTGCGCGTCGGGCAAGCTCGCCAATTGTGTTGCCATCTTCTTCTCCTCAGGGGGTAGCTGGTCCGGGTTCGTCATGAGTGCGGACTGCCTGTCTTCCTGCCGTACGGCCGGTTGCTGAATCGACAGCTAGGATTCTGACTCTTCCTTCTTCGGGGCCGTGGTGTTATCGATTTTCACGCTGGCGCCGTTGCGCAGGGTACGGAGGACTTTGTAGCTACCAGTGACGATCTCGTCGCCTTCCTTCAATCCCTGCGTCACCTCAATGTCGGTGGTGCCGCTGATACCCGTGGTCACAGGTACGAAGACGGCATCCTTTTTGTTCGAAATAACGAATACGCCTTGTAACTCTTCCTTGGCCTTGGCGCTGGCGGCTGGGGACGGCTGCGCGGCTTTGGCCTTGCCCTTCTTCTCCGGCTCAAGCTCCCCACGCTGGCGAATGGTCAGCGCCTGGATGGGAATAGCCAGGGCCGTGGTGCGGGTTGCGGTGGTGATACGGGCCGTGGCCGATAATCCCGGAAGCAGGTTGGGCGGGGGATCCTGGAGCGCCACCACCACCTTAAAATCCTTGGCTTCCTGGCCGCTGGAGGTGGTTTGGGCGGTAGAAACTCCGGTGGAGCGCAGGACCGCGTTTCTGCCGATCTCGGAGACGATGCCCTTGAACTTCTGATTGGGAATGGCGTCGATGGAGACCTCGGCAGGCTGGCCCACCTTCACATTGACGATGTCGGTTTCGTCCACCTTCACCTCGGCGGTCATCAACGAAGTGTCGGCGATCGTCATCAGGGTGCTGCCGGGCGAATTCTGGATCCCAACCACCACCGTCTCACCTTCGCGCACCGGCAGGTTGGTAATGACGCCGTCGAACGGCGCCACATATTCGGTCTTGCTGAGCACGTCGGTCACCCGGCGAAGGTTGGCCGCGTTCACCCGTATGTGAGTTTGCGCGGAATCCTGCTGGGCCTTGGCTTGCGCCAGCTTGGCCTTGGCCTGTCCGAGCTGCGCGGTCGCGGTGGCGAAGGCGGCTTTCTTGGTGTCGTAGTCTGCCTTGGCGATCAGTTGGTTGTCGTAAAGCGCTTTGTTGCGATCGTAGTCAAGCTTGGCGCGATCGTATTCCGCCTCCGCCTGATTCAGGTCAGCCGACGCGGTGTTGACCGCGGCAACCGAGGCCACGGCATCGGTGCGAGAGGCATTCAGGGACGCCTCATTGGCCGCAACATCGGCCGAGGACTGAATATTGTCCAGGGTGGCCAGCATCTGCCCCTTCTTGACCCGGTCGCCTTCCTTAACGTACAAGTGCGTGACCTTGGCGAACGCGTTGGCGCCGATATTGACGTAGACCTTGGGCTTGATCTCTCCCGAAGCCGTCACAATCGATGTGATGTCCTCGCGGACCACTTTCCCGGTCTGTACCGTCACCACGCCTTTGCGACTCTGTTGGACGGTGAAGCCGACGATGGCCAGCAGAACCACGACGCCGCCGGCAATGAGTGCAATCTTCTTCCAGCTCTTCATCAATCCTCGATCGGGAAACCGCTGCTCCGGGCGCACCACTGCTCTGCCACATAGTACGAAATGAGACGGCCCAGGGTTCCTCAGGAGAGCAACGGCTTGGGATATTTTCCGGCGTTAGCAGTCAACAGGAAACCGCAGGGGCTGTAGCATTCGCGTACGGCAGCGGTTTCCAAAACTCTCCCGAATATCCGATTATAGCCGCTCCCAGGAGCAGTCGGGGATAGCAACTTGGTGGGAGGGAATCCTGGAGGAGACACCCTTGTCCGACCGCCACGCGGTCTTTGCCAGCCGGCCGATAAATGCGCAGCGACTTTTGTTGGCTGCAGGGTTGGTAGAAAGAGGGTACTTCTGACTTTTTACAGAGCCTGCTCCCCAGTCAGTGCTTTGTGGCTACGGTGGTGGGAAAAATGTTGCGCAGGGAGTTGCCGATTTGGGACCAGCAGCCTTGCTTTCAAGGTTGCGAAAACATACAATTTAGAGGTCCTTGCTGTTGCTTCAGGAGTTTGTTTTTGCCCATGAAGTTATGCGGGTTTCGCACGTTTTTTTCGCTGCTGCTGACCGTTTTTGTGGCCAGCGTGCTTGCGATGGCTCAAAGTTCCCCTCAGCCGACGGACCAGAATTCCAGTCCAGCAAGCCAGACGCCTGCAGCTCAGGCACCGGCAGCCCAGGCACCGGCACCTCAGACGCCTACATCTCTGGCGCCGCCGCCCAGCTCTGCTGCAGCGCCCGATGACAAATCGGCGAATCCTGCCGGCCAGTCGGGCAAAGCCGCGGATGCTTCCACGAAGGATCAAGGGCAAGCCGCCGGCGATCAGCAGCAGGGGGATCCCTTAAAGCGTCCGCTGACGGCGAAGCAAAAGAAAGCCAATTCCAAGGCCCTGAAGCAGGAATTGAGCGCCACCTACAAGAAGTGGCTGAACGAGGACGTGCGCTGGATCATCACGCCGGAAGAAATGTCGGCGTTCAAGCAGTTGTCGAACGACGAGGAACGCGACGCGTTCATCGAGCAGTTCTGGCTGCGCCGCGATCCTACTCCCGACACCCCGGAGAACGAGTACAAAGAAGAGCACTACCGGCGCATCGCTTACGCCAATGAACACTTCGCCGCAGGCAAGGCGGGCTGGAGAACCGACCGCGGCCGCATTTATATCGCGTACGGCCCGCCTGACGAGATCGATTCGCATCCTTCGGGTGGCAGCTACGAACGGCCGCTCGAAGAAGGCGGAGGCGAGACTTCGACCTATCCCTTCGAGGATTGGCGCTATCGCTACATCGAAGGAGTCGGCCAGGAAGTCATTCTGGAATTCGTTGACACCTGCACCTGCAACGACTATCACCTGACGATCGATCCCAACGAAAAGGATGCGCTGCTGAACGTACCGGGCGCGGGCCTGACCCTGTACGAGCAGATGGGCATGGCCAACAAGGGACAACGTATTTCCAACATCGGCACGGCGCCGCCAACCCGGGTCCGGAGTCGGGTCTGCAGAGCAATAATGAGTTCGACAAGATGGAGCTGCTGGCGAAGATCCAGCAGGCGCCCAAGGTGAAGTTCAAGGACCTGGAGGAAGTCGTCAGCCACAAGATCAACGTGAACCTGATGCCGTTTGAGGTGCAGACCGATTTCGTGAAGGTGACCGGCGACACCGTTCTGGTGCCGGTGACGATCCAGATCAAGAACAAGGACATTACCTTTGTCAGCAAGGACGGCATTCAGCGGGGCACGGTCAACATCTTCGGGCGGGTCTCAGGATTAACCGGAAAAGTTGTGCAAACCTTTGAGGACACCGTGCAGGTGGACGTTCCTTCGGAGCTGCTGGAAAAAACCATGGAACACTCCTCGCTGTACTGGAAGGCCATTCCGTTGCGTCCGGGACGCTACCGCTTCGATGTGGTGGTGAAGGATGTCAACGGCGACCGGGTGGGAACCTGGAGCCGCGGCGTCCCGGTGCCGGAGTTCTTCGACGACAAGCTGGCGTCTTCCTCGATGATCCTGGCGGACCACATGGAGAAGGTGCCCAGCAAGAACGTCGGCTCGGGCAGCTTCGTGATCGGCGAAACCAAGTTCGCCTATCCGCACCTGGACGGGCCCAACGGCCAGCCTGCCAAGTTCAAGCGCGAGCAGCGCATGAATCTGTGGATGCAGGTCTATAATCTGCAGACAGACGACAAAACCAAGAAAGCGTCGGCCAACATAGAATACGAAATCGTGAACGTGGCCAGTAATCAGGCCGTGCTGCACGCTTCGGAGTCGACGGACAAGATGGGCAACGTAGGCGATCAGATCACGCTGGAAAAGAGCCTGGCCCTGACCAGCTTCCAGCCGGGCATCTACAAGCTGACCGTGAAAGTTGCCGACAATGTTTCGAAGCAGCAAATTGCGCCTTCGGTGAAGTTTGCGGTCGAGTAACGTTCATGATTTGCCGGCCCGCGAAAGCAAGCTCGGGCCGCAGGGTTTTGGTCCCGGAAGCCTCTGTCGGGAGGTGAGACGATGACTCGCATACTGGCAACTTTGGCGGTAGCGATCTCGCTGTGCGTTGCCGCTGCGGCTGGGGTGTCACCCGGCTCGATATCGGGACGCGTCAGGGACTCGTCCGGCGTCGCGCAAATGGGCGCAACCGTCGAAGTAGCAGGCAATGCCGGGCAACACCTGGTCGCGTTTACCGACGGTCAGGGATTTTTTCACGTGGACGGGTTGCAGGCGGGCAGCTATGACCTGCGGGTTTCGGCTCCCTCTTTCATGCCGACCCTGCGCGAAGATGTAGCCCTCGCTTCGGGGGCCAGTAAGGTGCTCAACATCACGCTGAACACGCTGTTCGAAGCGATTCGCATGATGCCGGAGTTGAAGCGCAGCAGCGACGAGGACGACAGCTGGAAGTGGACGCTGCGCTCGACCGCCAATCGCCCGATCCTGCGCTTTGAGGGTGGGGCGGCGGTAGTCGTCGAGTCTGCGCAGCAAGACCACGGCACGAAAGGCAGCCTGGCATTCATGGCAGGCGGCTCCAACGAAGGCTACGGCAGTTCCGCCGACCTGGGAACGGCCTTCAACGTTGAGCGCTCGATTTTCCATACCGCGGTCATCGGCCTGACGGGAGATTTGGGATATCCCGCGGGCGGAGTGCCGGACGGACTGGTTCGCGTCTCCTATCAACGGCAAAATGAAGACGGCTGGACGCCCGCGATCGCTCTCACCGTGCGCCGCTTCTCTACCTCCGACGCGGTCCCGCATGGGGGTGCCCTGCAGGCACTGGCTATGTCGTACACCGACGGCTTCTCGCTTGGGGATTTGGTGGATTTCCAGTACGGCGGCGATGCAGAGGCCATCGAGTTTCTGGGCCGGGAAGTAAACGGGTTTCGACCCGCGGCAACGGCCGCTCTCCATCTCACCGGGAACCTGATTCTGGAATACCGTTACACCACCGAGGAACCCAACACCCGTGGCAGTAAAGGCTTCGACTCCGCTCCCGCCGACTTGAGCGAGAGTGGCCCGCGCATGACCATGGTGGATGGCCTGCCCCTGCTGGAGAATGCTCATCACCACGAGGTTTCCCTGTCGCAGCGCGCCGGCAACAATAAGGTCCAGATTGCGTATTTTAACGATCGCATCAAGGACCCGGCATTGCTCGGGGTCGGCGACATCGGCACGCAGCCGGGCGACATTCTGCCCGACGTCTACTCCGGGACGTTCAGCTTCAATGGCGGCCTGCTGGAGGCTCAAGGGGTGCGGCTGGTCTTGCAGCACAGGTTTTCCAATGGCATGACGGCCACCGCGGACTACGCATACGGCGGCGCGCTCGACCTGGAACAGCCCTATCTGAATTGGGGCTCCGTCAGGAACAGCCTGGAACATGGCTGGCGGCATACGGCGGCGCTGAAACTGAATGGCGGCATTCCCCACTGTGGGGCGCGATGGATCGCGTCGTACCGCTGGACGAGCGGCGATAATACCTTGACCGAGGTTGATCTGTTCAACGCTTCGGCTGGACAGGCAGACCCGTTCTTCAATCTTTTTGTGCGGCAACCGCTGCCGCATATACACGGCATGCCGCTCAACATGGAAGCGCTGATTGACCTGCGCAACCTGCTGGCGCAAGGCTACGTGCCGGTGGTTGGGCCGGACGGCAAGACCGTGTATTTGACGCAATCGGCGCGCAGCATCCGCGGCGGCCTGGCGTTCACGTTCTGAGTTCAGACTGACCGGCCCCACGTTCGGGTCGCATCAGGGGCTAAAGCCCGGGTTCTTGGGTTGCCCTCGCGGCACGGGTGAAGCCGTGCCCTGATATGATACAAAACGATTTGCGAGACAGATTCCCGTCAGGCCCTTACCTCCTCCCCAAGCAGCGAAACAGATAGGACTACATATATCCTAACTGTGATAACATCCCTAAGTGAAGCGCGAGAAAAGCGAGAAGGTCCCCAGACCGGAAAAGAGGGTCGCGCAGACTTCTTACCTCACGGGCAAACGGCGCGGCGCGATCCTTAAGGAGGAGGTCTGGTTTCAGGGTGACAGAGTGGTGAAGTATAGCCTGGCTTATGTCAATCCACTGGTGTGCGTGGTCGATAACGGGCGCGTGCTGGGTTATGACAATAGCCACAATCGGCATCATCGACACTACCTGGGCGAGACACAAACTATCGAGTTTTCCTCGTACGAATTGCTAGTCGACCGATTTGAGCGGGAAGTTAGAGAACTCTGGAGGCGAGAAGATGAACAAGAAAACTAAGGTTCGGGTGACGACCGATGGCGCCGCAGGTTTCTTCCGGCGCGCGCGCGAGAACGCTCGCAAGCTCGATCGCGGCGAACCCATCGCACCGGAGATCACTGTCACCTTCGAGGATGTGAGCGACATGCTGCGCGTGCTCTCGGCCGAGCGGGTTCGGCTTCTCCGGGTCGCAACCAAAGCATTACCTGTTTCCGACCTCGCCGCTGGCTTGAAACGCGACGCGCGGGCAGTGAGCCGCGATATCGATCTGCTGGAATCGTTTGGCTTGATACAAACGCGTTATGAAGCCAACCCGGGCCACGGCCGACGCCGGATTGTCGAACCGTGTGCAGCGAAATATCAGCTGTCGGCGACCATCTAAAGCGCAACCGCTGAAGAGGGTCAGAACTACGCGATAGCGGGATCGATCTTTTCGCTGTCCACGCCGAGTTCCTCGAATGCCTTCTGCGCCCGCTGCACATCGAACTTGCCATCGCGCGCCAGTCGCGACAGGGCTGCCGCCACGATTGACTCGGCGTTCACTTCGAAGTGACGCCGCAGATATTCGCGATTGTCGCTGCGTCCGAAGCCGTCGGTGCCCAGTGTGACCAGGCGTCCCGGCAGCCACGGCGCTAACTGGTCGGGAACAACCTTCATGAAATCGGTAGCGGCAACGATCGGTCCTTCGGCGCCGGCCAGCGCAGTCACGATGTAGGGAGGCTTTTCCGGTTGGGCGGGATGCAGCCGGTTCCAGCGCTCGGTGGCCAGCGCGTCGCGCCGCAACTCGTTGTAGCTGGTTACGCTCCAGACGTCGGCCAGCACGCCATACTTCTCCGCCAGAATACTTTGCGCGCGCAGCGCTTCATTCAGGATGGGCCCGCTACCGAACAGTTGCAGCGCTGCCTTGCCCGCGGGAGCTGCCTGATATTTGTAAATGCCGCGGAGAATGCCTTCCTCGCACCCCTGCGGCATTTCCGGCATGGCGTAATCTTCGTTGTAGATGGTGATGTAGTAGAAGCGGTCTTCCAGTTCCTGATACATGCGGCGGATGCCGTCCTGAACGATCACCGCGATTTCATATACGTAGGCGGGATCGTAGCTGTGGCAGGTGGGGACGGTGCTGGAGAGCACCAGGCTATGACCGTCCTGATGCTGCAAACCCTCGCCGGCAAGCGTGGTCCTTCCGGCGGTGCCGCCCATCATGAACCCCTTGCCGCGAGAATCGGCAAAGGCCCAAACCATGTCGCCAATGCGCTGGAACCCGAACATCGAGTAATAGGTGAAGAACGGAATGGTTGGGACCTTGTAATTTGCGTAGGCCGTTCCGGCGGCGGTGAAGGAAGCCATGGAGCCGGCTTCGGTGATTCCCTCTTCCAGGATCTGCCCGTCTTTCTCTTCGCGGTAATAGAGGAGCATGTCCTGATCGTGCGGTTTGTAGAGCTGTCCCTGGCTGGCGTAGATGCCCACCTGTCGAATGATGGACTCCATGCCGAAGGTGCGGCCTTCGTCGGGAATGATGGGGACGATCAGCTTGCCGACGTTAGGATCCTTCATGCAGCTGCCGCAACATGCTGACGAAACCCATGGTGGTGGAGACAGCGCGGCCCTTCGATCCAGCCAGCGAGTCGGCGAATTCAGTCAGCGGCGGAGCCTGGAAGCTCGGCGGAGGAACGTCGCGGATGAGCAAAAATCCGCCAAGTTCCTCGCGGCGCTTTTTCGCGTAGACGATCTCAGGGCTGTCGTCGGGCGGACGATAGAGACGTCCCTCTTTTGCGGCGATCTCGGGCACCGGAATGGCAAATCGCGAGCGAAACGCGATCAGGGCCTGATCGGCCAGCTTCTTCTCCTGATGGGTCGCATTGCGGGCTTCGGCTGAACCGAGGCCGTAGCCCTTCACCGTGTGCGCCAGAATCACGGTGGGCGACCCTACATGTTCCACGGCGCGCTTGTAGGCGTTGTAAACCTTTTGCGGATCGTGGCCACCGCGGGTCAGACGATGCAACTCTTCATCGCTCATGTCCGACACCATCTCCAGCAACTCAGGATACTTGCCGAAGAACTCGCGGCGAATGTACGCCCCGCCTTTCACCTTGTAGGTCTGGTATTCGCCGTCCACGACTTCGCCCAGACGCTTGACCAGCAGGCCGGACTTGTCGCGGGCAAACAGAGGGTCCCAATCGCTGCCCCACATCACCTTAATGACGTTCCAACCGGCGCCGCGGAAGGCCGCTTCCAGCTCCTGAATGATCTTGCCGTTGCCGCGCACCGGCCCATCGAGACGCTGCAGGTTGCAATTGACCACGAAGATCAGGTTGTCAAGCTTCTCGCGCGAGCCCAGAGTGAGCGAGCCCATCGACTCCGGCTCGTCGGTCTCGCCATCGCCGACGAACGCCCACACCTTGCGCGGTGTCTTGGGGATGAGATTGCGGTTCTCCAGGTAACGCATGAAGCGCGCCTGGTAGAGAGCGTTGAGCGGCCCGAGCCCCATCGAAACCGTGGGGAACCTCCAGAAATCGGGCATCAGCCAGGGATGGGGATACGACGACAGCGCCGGAAGACCGCGCAATTCGTGGCGGAAGTTCTGCACCTGCTCATCGCCAATTCGTCCCAGCAGGTAGGCCCGGGCGTAGACACCGGGAGAAGCATGCCCCTGGAAGTAAATGAAGTCGCCCGGTTGATCTCCGTAGCGGGCGTGGAAAAAATGATTGAAACCCACTTCCAGCAGGGTTGCCAGCGACGAGTAGGTCGAGATGTGACCGCCGATCCCCGGGTCCTTCTTGTTCTGGCGATGCACCATCGCCATCGCATTCCACCGAGTCAGGCTCTTGAGGCGCCGCTCCAGTTGGCGATCGCCGGGATACGGCACTTCTTCCTCGACGGGAATGGTGTTGACGTAGGGCGTGTTCAACTGAATAGGGACGTCCACTCCAGAAGCTTGAGCATGCTCGATCAAGGCCTCGAGCAGCTCGCAGCCACGGTTGGTACCATCCTCGTGCACCACCTGGTCGAAGGCTTCAATCCATTCGGCGATTTCTTCTTCTTCCGAATCGCTCCCCGGCTTTGCAGGAAATTCAAGTATGCGGTTATTAATCTCTTGGGTTGCCATTCTTACCTCGATGAGTAGCGCGGGATTGGTCCGACGGCGCGGCCGCGGGCAAGCGCATTAATAGTGGTCCGGAGTCCCATTCAGACGCTTACTTACAAAGATGCGCACCATACCGAATCGCTTCTTCTTCTGCAGCGCTTCGATTGACCGCCCTTCGGGAAGCGGGGTTTCGAGGCTACGCGACGGATGATCGTGAGAACAACGCCGCTGACGCGATGAAGGCCGAACGCGCGATTCGATCCTGCGGGAAACGCGGCCAAGCACCGCCAGAAAACTGGATTCCCCACTCGGTTGCCAGCCTCATGAACGATGATTCGATTTTAGCAGAGGGAAGCGTGTGGCCCGAAGCAGAGGAGCAGTGCCTTGGTTGCGGTCGAATCGGAACGGTACTACGGGTCGTCCGGCTCCGGGTCGGAGCTACCTGGCTTTATTGACATGCTGGCAACGGGCGCTCGGCAAGGGTAGGAGAAAGGCAGATCCCCCAGTCGAGCTCGGTCGCTCCGCTCCCTCGTGCTCCTTCGTGATCACAAAAATCAAAGAGAGCCAGTTTTGGGCGCAGCTGAAGCCACACCCCTTGAAACATCATGCAGGACGCCACCTTCACCGACTGGGGCGGCCCGTGGGCGCGGTCAGTACGACCGATTAATCTGCTGCCAGACCGCAATGCCGGCAATCACAAGAATGAGCACCCCTGACAAGGCGCCCAGGATGCGCACGTACGGCGTTACCTTTTTCATCCGAAGCTGAAGCTGCTCCTGTTCAGCGCGGAGAGTGGCACTGGCGTCGTCGAGGAAGAGTTGATCGTCTTCGTGCAGGGTGAGGGTGCTGCGGTAAATCAGGAGCAGGACGAGCACCGCGGTCAGTACACCCCAGACGATCAGCAACATCGTGATCATAGACATTTGCCACCTCGGTTCGAAGGAACCGGCCCGCGCCCGACGGAATTCTGCGATGCCCGCCGGGTTGGAGCCCTCAAGTGGCATCCATTATAGACCCGGCTTTTCCTGGGTAGTCAAATAATTTGTCGCCTGAAGCAACCGGCAACTCTGGTTCCCCCTGCAGGATTGCGGACGCCGTAAATCCTGCAACGCAACGCAGTTGCCGGGCATCCAAGTGAATGGACCGATTCGTAAGCATTGCTGTGTTTGATGCCGGACACAATATTGACGAGGCCGGACACAACATCACGGATGATTTGCTATAATTTCCGGTAGCTTCTGAGGAGAAAAGAATGGCGACTACAACCACTACACCAACCACCACCGCGCCCGCTGTTGACAGCAAGCCCCTGGATCTCACCGGCACAGCGATCGCGAAAGTGAAAGAGATCATGGCCCAGCAGAACCCCGTACCGGCAGGACTGCGCGTGGGCGTGGTCGGCGGAGGTTGCTCCGGGTTCTCCTATTCGATGTCGTTTGAGAATGGCGCCGGCATGATGGACAAGACCTTCGATTTTGACGGGCTGAAGGTCTATGTTGACGCGACCTCGCTGATGTACCTGAAAGGCGTCAGCGTCGACTACGTTGAGACGCTCGAGGGCGCGGGCTTCAAGTTCGACAACCCGAATGTGAAGAGCACTTGCGGTTGCGGATCTTCTTTCAGCGTTTGAGAACGGCCAGATACGAATTCCGGAGCCCTGCCCTGGCGGCAGGGCTCTTTACTTTTGTGGACCTGGTCACCCGCCACCGATCGGTTTCCTGGAAGCATCTCGCAACCATTACCTCCAGCGAGGGTTCATCCAAAGTAAGCGGCCGACGCCTATACCGAAGACGCGCGCAGCCTATACAATGTTATTTTCCTGATTGCATTCTGAAAGTTGCTGGCGATTCACTGTCGGGAGTGTGGATGAGATTTTCGCGTAGAACCGGATTTTTCGTGGTTGCGGCTTTTATCCTGTTGGCGGAATTAGGTTGTGGCGACCAATACCGTCCGGTTGCCAATCCCATCATCGGTCCCGGCGGACAACCGCAAACCAACCATTACGCCTACGTAGTCAGCTACAATCCCACGGGCAACAGTTCGACCATGCAGCTCAACGTTTCGGGCGACACCATTACCCAGCTTCAGAGCACCGGGTTGGGATCGAACTACGAATCTTTTCTGAGTACTTCTGCGGCCGCAATGTTTGTAAGCAACGGCAACGCCGACTCCGTCAGCGAGTTTAACGTAAACCTGACCGGTGTTGTGACCACCATCAATCTGCCGACTGGGTCTCACCCGGTGGCGGTCACTTCCGCGCAGGCTGGCGTGATGTACGTTCTGAACTCTGCGTCCGCCCCAATTCACTCTGTCCAGGGCTCCGGTTCGATCAGCACGATCAGTACCGCAACGTTGTCTGTCAACAACACGACGTGCCTGGTAACCGCTCCGCCGGTGATGCTCAATGGGCGGATCCGATTGCCATGGTGCAAGGCGGCAGGAGGCGGCCGCATATTCATCATCACTCAGGGCGACAACAGTGTCTGGGTGTACGATCCGCCCTCGCAGTCGATTAAAGCGATTTTTTCCATGGCCAATGGCATCGGCCTGAATCCCGTCTTTCTGGCATCCAGCGCGGATGGCGACATATATCTTTGTCGTCGCCGAGGGCGATGGAGTGAATCCCGGGGCCCTGAACATCATTTCCACCGCAAACTACAGCACGGTGCCCTCGGTTCCGCTCGGGGTGAAGCCGACGTTCGCTTACTACGACCCCAATCTGGTGCGCCTGTATGTGACCAACAGCGGCAGCAACACGGTCAGTGTTTTCGACGCGTCGAACATCAACTTCAGCAACTCTCCTGCTATTCCGCTGCTGGGGACGGCGACGGTCGGGACTGCACCGGTATCGGTCACTGCGCTGCCTGACGGCACCCGGTTCTATGTTTCGAATTCCGGGTCCGATAACGTGACCGACGTCAGCGCGACCAGCTTCGCTGCGCTGAGAAACATCTCTTTGCCTGCGGGTTCGACTCCGGGCTGGATTGCGTCGGAACCAACGTCCACCAAGGTCTACGTGGCCAACCAGTCGTCCACCAGCATCATTCAGACGTCCAACGACGCGGTGGTGACCAACGTTGCGGCCCCTCCGCAGGACCCGAATTGCACTACTTCGTGCGCCCTGCAGCAGCCGATGATGATCATCACCAACTAGAGCGGCTGTGAAAAGGCGGCCGGCCGCCGATTTGCGGTGGCGACTTCGGGCTTCAGGTAAACATGAATTCTTTGGTCCGCAGGTCGCGGATCGTGTCGCGCAACTTGGCGGCATGTTCGAACTCGAAGCGTTTGGCCGCTTCGCGCATATCGCTTTCCAGCTTCGCGATGTAGCCGTCCAGTTCCTCCTGCGAGCTGAACTCGGGCAGCCCGTCCGCCTCGTTGGTCAGATCTGCGTAATCGGCGTCGGCGACGGCCACCAGCGTCATATCCAGCGGGCGCACAATGGTCTCCGGCGTAATGCCGTGCTCCTCGTTGTAGGCGTGCTGAATGGCGCGGCGGCGATTGGTCTCGTCGATCGCCTTCTTCATCGAGTCGGTCATCTTGTCGGCGTAGAGGATGGCGCGGCCGTTCAGATGGCGCGCGCAGCGGCCGATGGTCTGGATCAGCGATCCCGCCGAACGCAGGAAGCCTTCCTTGTCGGCATCGAGAATCGCCACCAGCGAGACCTCCGGCAGATCGAGCCCTTCGCGCAGCAGGTTGATGCCGATCAGCACATCGAACTCGCCCTTGCGCAGATCGCGCAGGATCTTGATGCGCTCCAGCGTCTCGATCTCCGAGTGCATGTAGCGGCAGCGGACTCCGACCTCGCTGTAGTACTCGGCCAGGTCCTCGGCCATGCGCTTGGTCAGCGTCGTCACCAGCACGCGCTCGTTCTTCTCCGCGCGCTGCGCGGATCTCGTGCAGCAGATCGTCGATCTGCCCCTTCACCGGACGCACTTCGACCTCGGGATCGATCAGGCCGGTGGGACGGATGATCTGCTCCACCACCACGCCGGCCGACTTCGTCAGCTCATAGGGTCCGGGCGTCGCCGAAACATACACCGCCTGATTGACGCGATGCTCGAATTCCTCGAACGTGCAGCGGACGATTGTCCAGCGCGCTGGGCAGGCGGAAGCCGTACTCGATCAGGTTCTGCTTGCGCGAGCGGTCGCCATGCCACATGCCGTGCAACTGCGGAATCGTCTGGTGCGATTCGTCGATGAACAGCAGGTAGTCGCGCGGCACGTAATCCAGCAGGGTCGGCGGCGGCTCGCCCGGCAGGCGTCCGGTGAAGTGGCGCGAGTAGTTCTCGATGCCGTGGCAGTAGCCCATCTCCTTGATCATCTCCAGATCGAAGCGCGTGCGCTGATGAACGCGCTGCGCCTCCACCATCCGTCCCTGCTTCTCCAGTTCCGTCTCCCACCACGCCAGCTCTTCCAGGATGGACTGCGACTGCCGCGTTCTTGCGCTCCGGCTTCATCACGTAGTGCGTCTTGGGATAAATCGGCAGGCGCGCGTACTTCTGCTTCACCGTCCCGAACAGCGGATCGATCTGCGCCAGCGATTCCACCTCATCGCCCCACAGCTCGATGCGATAGGCGTTGTCGTCGTAGGTGGGGAAAATCTCGATGATGTCGCCGCGCACCCGAAACGTCCCGCGCCGGAAATCGCCGTCGGTGCGCTCGTAGAGGATCTCGACCAGCTTGCGGACGATGTCGTCGCGCTTGATCTTCTGTCCCTTCTCCAGGAACAGCAGCATGCCGTAATAAGCTTCCGGCGATCCCAGGCCGTAGATGCAGCTCACCGACGCGACGATGATGCAGTCGCGGCGCTCGAACAGCGACTTGGTGGCCGACAGCCGCAGCTTGTCGAGCTCGTCGTTGACCGTGGCTTCCTTCTCGATGTAAACGTCGCCCGCCGGAATGTAGGCCTCCGGCTGGTAATAGTCGTAATAGGAGACGAAGTACTCGACCGCATTGTGCGGGAAGAACGACTTGAACTCGTGATAAAGCTGCGCCGCCAGCGTCTTGTTGTGCGCCAGGATCAGCGCGGGACGATTGACCTCCTCGATGACCTTGGCCATCGAGAAGGTCTTGCCCGAGCCGGTGACGCCCAGCAGCACCTGGTGCTTGTCGCCATCGAAGATCGCCCCGCGTCAGTGACTCGATGGCCCTTCCCTGGTCGCCCTGCGGCTTGTACGAACTGACTAGCTTGAATTCCATGACGGTCTGACTTTTCCCACTCGCGAATCTCGTTCCGGCACCCTACAGAACGCAATTTCGTCGAGTGGGTATCTCTTCATTATACGACGTCGCTGAAAGCAGTTGCCCGTTGCGTTACCCGGGTCTATGCTGTTTTTCCTCAACCGATTTCGACCACGGAGCGAGTCATGGATTGTCGTCGGACACAACCTTGGGCTGTCATCGTTGGCATGGTGCTCACAGCTCTGCTGTCTATTGCCCAACAAGCAAATGCAGGCCCTGGAGCCTCAGGCGACGAAGCCAGGATCAAGCAGGTGGTGGACGGTATCATGCAGGCGTACATGACCCAGCATCAGGTGCCCGGAGCCATTGTCGGAGTCTCCAGCCATGGCCACGATTACTTCTTCCCTTACGGCAAAGCGACCGATGAAGGAGCTCCCTTTACACCCGACACGCTGGTGGAGATCGGCTCGTGCAGCAAGACCTTCACGACGACACTTTTCGCACTCGCCCTCAACCGCAATCAGATGGTCGCCGATGTCCCCGCCCAACAATACATGCCGAGCGACTTCAAGCTTCAGCCCGGGGCGCAACGGATGACGCCGCTGGAGCTGGCCGACTTCACGTCAGGCCTGCCCGACGACCCGACCAACCTGCCCAAGGGCCCATTGTGGAAGCGGAGTATCGAGCACTACACGACCCGGGACTTCCTGACCTGGGTTTCCAAATGGACCCCTGCTACCAAATTGCCGGCACCCTATCTCTATTCCAACGCCGGTATCGGCCTGTTAAGTTACCTGGTCGCCAAGGCGACCGGCCAGCTCTGGGAACAGCAGCTCAATGCCGAGATCCTGAAGCCTCTCAACATGCCGGACACCGAGCTGCGGCCAAGCCCGGAACAAATGAAACGCATGGCCAAGGGGCATCTCAGGAACGGCGCAGATGCTCCTCCCTGGCCGATCTATGCCTGGTACGCGGCCGGAGGGTTGCGCTCCACCGCGCGCGACATGCTGCACTTCGGAGGAGCAAACCTGGGCCACAAAGAAGTGGACGGCAAGCCCGTGCCACCTGAGCTGACCTCAGCCATGCAGCTTGCCCAGAAACCCATTTACACCATGCCCAACGGGCGGAATAAGCAAGCCATGGCCTGGGTCAACGTTGAGGGGAACCCGCAGCAAGGCACGAAAACCATCATCCTGAAGAACGGCGGGACCGACGGCTTCAGCAGCGTTATCCTTCTCAATCCGTTCAAGGACGCCGCGCTGTTTCTGGCCGTGAATCAGAGCGGCGCTGACGCAACTGCAGTCGGAGTCGACCTGATGCGCCACCTGCCGTAGGCCACTCTCGCAAGCTTGCGAGAACCTTGGGGGTGTTTATCCTGTTGGTTCACCCCGAATTTGGGCGAGGCTAAATCCCCACTTCTTTTCTAACCTAGGCCACGGGATAAGGCAGAATGATGTTGGTAAGAGTTATGGCATGGAAGCCATCCAGAAGCGCCGCGACGCAGCTCTGATCGCTCAGGAGGATTGATTGAACTTCCTAAACCGCCTGCAACCCCTCGGCCTGCTCGTGCTGCGGCTGGCCTTGGGCGCTATCATGATCGCTCATGGCTGGCAGAAAATCGCCGGAGGAATGTCGCAGTTCATGGAAATGCTGCAGCATATGGGAATTCCTGCATGGATGGGCTACCTTACGGTGGCGGCCGAATTCGGTGGCGGTATCCTGCTGGTGATTGGGTTTCTCACACGACTGGCCGCTCTCGCAATCTTCGTTGACATGCTGGTAGCAATCCTGAAGGTACATTTGCCCCACGGACTGTTCTCGAAAAATGGTGGCTTTGAGTTCCCCCTGGCTTGCGCAGCGATTGCGTTTTCCTTGATCTGGAGCGGCGCCGGGCCCATGGCCATCGATTGGTTGTGGGGGAGCAAAGGAAGGTAGGCGGCAGTTCGGAGCTGGCGGGTAGGTCTAGGAGGCCTCGGTTTTGGCTTCTTCGCCACGAAGTTCGTTGTAGCGCTCTTCCATGTGCTGTAGAACCTCTTCGAGCTCCGCTGTGCTCTGGCCCGCGCGTTCTCTGGCTGACTTCAAGAGCAGCAGGTTGTCCCAGGTAGTCTTAATCACCCAAGACGCCTTTCCCGCTGCCAGCATCTTCGGCAGGACCCGCATCACCATGACCCAATCGTTGCCGATCGCGCCCAGTTCGAAAATCGTAGCGAGATCCCAATAGTCACTCGACGAAGCACCTCCACGACGCGCGACCGCAAAACTTACCAGCGGCACCAGTCGGTCCGCCTGCTTCAATGCTTCGGGATCTCCCTTCTCTATGAGAAGCGTAATCGCATTGATACCCGGAAAATAATCGCGCGGATCACTTTCAAACCCCTTGGTGTATGCCTCGATCGCATCATCGAGCGCCGCCGCGGCCAGAAGCTTTTCTTCTTCTTCAGCTCCCGGTACCGGTCTTTGTGGACCCGACCCAGAATTCCCTGCGTCTCCGGGTCCGCGCCCTTCTCCTGGATGAGCTTCTCGAGAATCTGCTGTGCTTCCACCCGATCGCCAGGATTATTGCGGCGGTTCAGGGCCCAGGCGCGTTGCTGACGAACCATCGCATTCGACTTGAGATGGTCCGGAAACTCATCTGAAAGACTTACCATGTCCTGCCAAGAGCTTACGTCGCGAAACGAAAGCATCAGATCGACCAGAACTTCGTTCTGCGCCAGCTTCAGGTCTCCGAGGGCGCGCCGGATGTCATTTAGCGCAGCAAGTCGCTCTGCATCCGAAGCCTTCGCTCGAGCGTCAGCCAGTTGTTTCCTGAACTCCTCCGAGTGCTGGACCTGGTCTTGAAAAATCTCCGTGACTTCATGGGGAAGGTCGATCTTGGGGAATTTCGGGATGAGCTGAAAGATGGGACTGTCTTGCGAAGCTGCTCCGTGAATCGCCTGGTCCAAGCGCGCGCCCAGGTCAGCCTGGAGTTTCGCGGCAGCATCAGCGGTTAACTTGCCATTTTCCAGGGTATAAGGGATGGCCCGCACCAGGCTCACATCGAACGGGAGCGCGTGGATCGCAGCGAAGATCGGCACCGTGGTGAAGGGTCGCGCCGTGTGCCGGATGCCGAGTTCGTAGAAAACATTTGGGTTCGCCAGCGTGAGGTCGGCCACGACATAATCGGACAGGAGCAATCGCGCGAACATCGGAGCGTGAATGATTCCACCTGTACGCTCACGGTCGCCGCGAACAGGTTCCAGTCCGGCTTTGACGATGGCCGGTTCAATCCCGACTTCATAGATCTGGTCGAAATCGACCTCCATGCCACTCGCCAGATCCGGCTTCTTTCCGAACGGCATGTCAATGAAGCAAACCGCACGTAGGTTCATGGGTTGTCTCTTCTGCGAAGCGCAGGATTATTCTGCAAGGCTTGCTGCCGGTAAAGGCTGTCCCTCGACTTCTCAGTCGCCACAGCGACCTCGTCGCTCGGATGACAGAGTAACGAGGGCCAATACTCCTCAATAATTCGCCAACTTCTCCATTGCCTGGTACAGATGCTCCGCCTGCGGCAGGATTTCATCCTCCAGGATCGGCTGATAGGCGACGAACGTATCTTTCGCCGCCACCCGCTTCACCGGAGCGTCAAGATGGTCGAACAGTTCGTCGGCGATGCGGGCTGCAATCTCCGCGCCATAGCCCCAGCTCAGCATGTCCTCATGCGCCACCAGGACGCGGCTGGTCTTCGCAACGGAGGTTGCAATCGCCTCCCAGTCATAGGGACTGAGCGTGCGCAGATCGATCAGCTCCACGCTCACGCCGTGCTCGCGCTCGATGCGCTGCGCCGCCTGCAGTGCCCGCGGAACGACTGCTCCGTAGGTGATGACGGTCATGTCGTGGCCCGGCCGGACAATCTTCGCCTTGCCGAATGGGACCATGTAGTCCGGCCCGGGATAGGGCGCGCGGCCGAAGGTCTCGCGGTAGAGCCGCTTGTGCTCCAGGAACATGACTGGATCGTCGCAGCGGATCGCGGTTCGCAGCAATCCGTTGGCGTCGAGCGCATTCGAGGGAAACACCACGCGCATGCCCGGCGTATGGGTGAAGATGCTTTCGCCGCACTGCGAGTGGTAGATGGAGCCGCCGGTGAGATAGCCGCCAATCGCTACTCGCACCACGGCGGGCGAGGAGAAAGCATTGTTCGAGCGCCAGCGTATGAGCGGCAGCTCGTTGCGGAGCTGATGCATCGCCGGCCAGATGTAGTCGAAGAACTGGATTTCCACCACCGGCTTCAGACCGCGGGTCGCCATGCCCACTGCGCGGCCCACGATGTTCGCCTCCGCCAGCGGCGAGTTGAACACGCGCTCGTAACCGTATTCGGTTTGCAGTCCGGCCGTCAGCTTAAAAACGCCGCCTTTGCCCTTCACCTGCTTGTCTTTGAGATATTCCTCACGGCTGCAATCGGCCACATCTTCGCCGAACATGACGATCCGGGGATCGCGGCGCCATCTCGTCTTTGAGGCAGGCGTTGATGAGGTCAGCCATGGTCTTCTCGGGATTCGCAGTCCCGGTCTGCGAGGGCGCCGGATGCACCGCCTCCGTCTGAAACGCGGAAGACGTGGGATCGAGATCGGGCGAATACACGAACAACTTGTACGAGTCCGGCGCGGGCAACGCGGCCGCCACCGCGCGGTCGCTGGCCTCCTGGATCTCCGCGTTTACGTCTTTCTCCAACTCATCAATTCCCTTTTCGTCCAGAATGCTTTCGCGCACCAGGAACAGTTGGAAACGCGTAATGGGATCGCGCTCCACCTCCTGATTGCGCTCCGAGTCCGGCCGGTAGAGCTTTTCGTCATCGGAGAGCGAGTGGGAGTAGGGCCGGATCACATGCCCATGCACGAACGCCGGGCCGTTGCCGCTGCGGATGTATTCGACCGCCGTCTTGCAGCGCGGCGTAACTGGCGAGCGGATCAGTACCATCGACCTCGGAGAAATGGAAATTCGGGAATCCTCGCACCAGCTTGCTGATGTTGCCGCCGGCAGTCCCGACTTCCACCGGAACCGAGATGGCGTATTCGTTGTCTTCGATCAGATACAGCACCGGCAGCTTGAGGTTTGACGCGGTGTTCAGCGACTCCCAGAACTCTCCCTCGCTGGTGGTGCCGTCGCCCGAGGAGACATAAGTCACTTCGTCTCCGTGGAAAACCACGTCCTTGAATTGGCGATAATCGCCATTCGCCGTCTGCGCCGCCTCGGGATGACGGCTGAAGTAGCGCCCCGCCTCGGCGCAGCCCACGGCCTGCAAGAACTGCGTGCCCGTCGGCGAAGACTGGGTGACGATGTTCAGCTTCTTGTGTCCCCAGTGCGATGGCATCTGGCGGCCGCCGGAGTTGGGATCGTCAGCCGCGCCTACGGCTTCCAGCAACTGCTCGAAAGGCGTCATACCCAGCGTCAGGCAGAGTGCGCGATCGCGATAGTAGGGGTAAAACCAGTCATAGCCGGGCCGCAGCACCATGCCGGCGGCAACCAGCAGCGCCTCGTGTCCTGCGCCTGAAATCTGGAAGAAAATCTTTTGCTGCCGCTTAAGCAGGATTTCGCGATCGTCGAGCCGGCGGGAGAGATACATCAGACGGTAAATCTGGATCAACTGCTGCCTGCTTAGCCCTTCGTATTTGTCGGTGGGAGCAGCTGTCGCGGTTGCAATTTTAGGCTGAACTTTGGTGGTTGCCATCCATTCCCTCAGGGGTGAAGCGTCTGTGTGAGAACTGCGCCGTCTCTAAAGGGACTCGGTCGATTTTCCCGCTTACCCCGGGCCAACGCCCGCGGCTAAAACAAATTCCGCCTTTGCGGGCTGGAGTAGAGGTAAGTTTAGGTCCTCCTTCTCCCACCGCAATTTCGCAAATCGAGCTCCACACACACTCTGAATGCCGGGCTTGGTCACGCCCTTAACATCCTTCTATTGTAGTCGGGATTGGGCTTTCAACCGAATACCGCTACTCAGAGAACCAGCGACAGCGCGAGTCGATCAACCGAAGTCGCTTCTCTCCAAACCCTTGCTCGATCCTGCCGGTTTCAGGTCCTGCCCAATCAGCGGGCTGAGGCGGGGCTTTGTAAAACGTCGGGCTTCGTGATCGGGCGAAGGATGGGCCACGCGAGAAAGCCGACCCTCGCCCACTAATCGCTCGTATGCTTCCTGCCAGGTTGGGACCGACGCGACAGACGGAATCCAATGGGCGTAAGAGGCTTCATCACACCATTCCGCAAGCCGCGGCATCACTTCGGCATGCGGTCCGGAACCGCGGAATGCCTTCATGGTGCGCTCGCTTTCCCATACGGTCAAGGTCCAGAACGTGCGCCGAGCGTCTACCAGGAGTCTTCCCCCGAGAAACCCTGGCGCCCGAATGACCTGCCGCTGAGTCAGAAATGTCCGCCACATGAAGGCCGGAATATACCTCAACGATCCAACGCGAAGACGCGTGACTGAAGCGAACATAGCTCAAACCCGACTTATAAATGTTCGGCGCGCTCTTTTTCTTCGGCCTTTCCGCTATCCAAGCTTCTCTTGGAACCGAGTCGAATGGCTATACTGGAAGGCAATGATACGCATTGTTCGTCCCATTCCGTTAGGGAAAATCAAGCTCGTCATCTTTGATCTCGACGGCACGCTGATCGATTCAGAACTCGATCTGGCCACTTCGGTCAATGCCATGCTGCGCCACTATGGCCGCAAGGAACTGCCCATTCAGGTCATCGGGACGTACATCGGCGACGGTGCACCCATGCTCATCCGCCGGGCGCTTGGCGACCCCGCCGATGGGGAATTCCTGCAGGACGCGCTGAACTACTTCCTTGCCTATTATCGCGATCATAAGCTTGACAACACTTATCCGTACAAGGGAATCGAGAAGGCTGTGCGGGAGATTGGCGGTGGCGAGCGCAAGCTGGCGGTGCTCACCAATAAGCCGGTAAGAGCCTCTCAGGGCATCCTGGCGGGACTCGGGCTGGCCGGCAGCTTCTTCCAGGTGTATGGCGGCAACAGCTTCGAAACCAAGAAGCCTGACCCTTTTGGCGCGAACACCCTGATGCGCGAAGCCGGTGCGACGGCGGAAGAGACGGTAATGGTGGGCGACTCTGAAGTGGACATCCTCACTGCCCGCAATGCCGGACTATGGAGCGTCGGCGTCACTTACGGGTTCGCTCCTCAAAGCCTGCAGCAGGTCCCTCCGGACGTGCTGGTGGATACACCGGCGGAGCTGGCCCGTGCGCTCACGATGAGCCACGTGCCGGAACCGGAAGAGCTGCAACGGAAATGAAGCGTATCGCTTGCAAGGCCTCACTCTCTGTATAGGGGTCCTTCGACTCCGGTTCGTCCGCGGGGCGGCCGAACCCTCCGCTCAGGATGACGGCCTATTGGTAATTAGGAATGACGCCTGCATCGAAGCTGTTATCCTGACCCCATGCCGCCCACTGCGCATTCGCCATTCCAGGACGGTTTCGCCGCCCTCTGGCACGAACCGGCGCTGATCGCGGCCGAACTGACCTGGCGCTGGTGCTTTGGTCTTGCGGCCTGGGGCCTGGCAATCATCTCTGCAGTCCTTTTCCTTGACAGCCTCAAGATTTCTCCTCGTGATGAATTCCTGCTGGGCACGTTTCAGCCACAGTTGTTGCAGGGAATCGCGCGGCACGTCTTCCGAGGCAGCCTCAACCGTTTCGTCTGGGAGCAAGTGATACTCATCGCAGGCCTGATGATGCTCTGGTCCTTCGCGGCAACGGCAGGGCGGGCGGCAACGCTTCGGCGCCTGGTCACAATGTTCGGCACTGAAGAAGAACCGCAAACCATGAGCTGGGAATTCAAATCGATCTTCATGCTCAATCTACTGCGGGCATCCTGGACGCTGATCGCGCTAATGGCGGTGCTGGTCTCTCTCATGGCCGGCCTCATCATGGCCAACCAGGAGCGCGCTGTGCGAGCTGCCTTCTTTCTTGCCTTCGGGATCGGTCTGGCATGGACGTTTGGAATCGTGCTGAACTGGTTCTTGGGACTGGCGCAGCTGTTCTGCATTCGCAAGCGTGCTCGAGCGGACCAGGCGATGGCGCAATCCGTGGACTTTTCTTCCCGCCAGGCTGGGCGTTTGTTCGGACTGGGAATTGGGTTTGCGACGCTTCGTCTAGTGTGGGCCGCAACGATGTTGGTGGCCGTGGTCGCTCCGCTGAAACTGGTACATCATCTCGCTCCCGGCTGGATCATGCTGATCATGGCAGTGATCGTGCTCGTATACTTCGCCGGCGCTGACATCCTGCATCTGGCGCGCTTGGGCGCCTATGTCGCGCTCGCGGAAGATGATTCGCATTCGGCTGAGATACCCGGGGAGGTTCTTCCAGCGGAACCCTTCGCGCCGCCGGACATAGCGCCTGCCATCGAGCCCGCGTAGCCGCTGGTCAAACAAGGCTCCGCCGATTGGCGGAGCGAGTATCGACCACCCTGCTGACTCAGTGCGTGAGCTGGAACCTTTCCTCTTCCTTCCTGGTCTTCATTTTGGCGATGGCGAGCAACTCCACCGCCTTCTGCGCGATGTGCTCGGCGCTGACTTCGAATTCCTTGATCAGCTCCCAGGGCGCGCCGGAATCACCGAATCGGTCCTTCACGCCGATGGCGCCGGTGATGACCGGCACTCCATAAAGCTCCGGGCTTTCCGTCAGAATCCCGCTGACGCGCCATGCCAGTGCTCCAATCTGGTGCTCTTCCGCGGTCACAACCACGCCCGTCTCTTTGGCAGCGCGAATGACCGCCGTCTCGTCGATCGGCTTCATGGTATGCATGTTGACAACGCGTGTCTCGTAGCCGAATTCCTGCTTCAGGATCCATGCCGCGCGCATCGCTTCAGGCACCATCGGCCCGCAGGCGATGATGCTCAGGTCTTCGTGCTCGTCGATGTAATTCGGCGCGAGCACGGTTTCGAACGCGTCAAGCATCTCGGGGGCTTCGCGGCGCAGCCGGATCACGTTTGCCATTCCGAATACAAATGGCGTCTCTTCGCGGGTGACGATGGGCGTGGCCTCGCGCGCAAAGCGAATGTACTTGGGTCCAACGTGCTGCAGCAGCAGGTAGTCGGTCGCCTTGCGCGTCTCGATCGCGTCGCACGGGACCACGACAGACATGTTCGGCAGCCCGCACATGGCGAACAGGTCTTCCAGCGCCTGGTGCGTGGCGCCATCCGGGCCCACCGAAACGCCGCCGTGCGCGCCGGCAATCATCACGTTGAAATTGCCGTAGCAAACCGAGACTCGGATCTGGTCCAGATTGCGTGCCGCGGCGAACGTTCCGTACGTCCCGAAGACCGGCAGCTTCCCTTCCCGCGCCAGTCCCGACGGCCGCTGCAGTCGCCGACTGCTCGGCGATGCCCATGCTGATCCAGCGGTCCTTGCGTTCGGGCTTGCCGGAGTAGAAGTCGCTGATCGTGATCGAGCCGGAGATGTCGAGCCCGAGGCAGACGACCCGCTCGTCGTCGCCATGATTCTGCAGCGACTGCCCGAAGCCCTTGCGCGTGGGCTCCATCTTCACTTTCATCCGGGTAGTGCTGTTCCACCAGTAATCGCGCGAGAAGCTCGGCGTCTTGGCCGCAAGCGTGGCGTCCACTTCGTTCTGATACTCCTTCGCCTTCTTCAGCAGAGCGTCGTAGGCGATGACGTTCTTGAGCCCAAGCTCCTCCAGCGCTTTCACCATCTCGTCGTAGCTCGGGGCTTTGCCGTGCCATCCGGCGATGTTTTCCATGAAACTGACGCCCTTACCCTTCACCGTGTTGGCAATGATCACCGTCGGCTTGCCGACAGCCGGAACGCTCTTGGCTTTCTGCAGAGCATCCACGACCTGCCCGATGTCGTGACCGTCGATCTCGATGACCTCCCAGCCAAAGCTGCGATAACGCTCGTCCAGCGGCTCGACGTTCATCACGTCCTTCACCCAGCCGTCGATCTGCAAACGGTTGCGATCGATGATGCCCACCAGGTTGTCAAGCTTGTAGTGCGACGCCTCCATCACCGCTTCCCAGATATTGCCTTCCTGCTGCTCGCCATCGCCCATGATGCAGAAGACGGTGTGAGTGTCGTTGTCAAGTTTGCCCGCGATCGCCATGCCGACCGCGATGCTGAGGCCCTGCCCCAGCGAGCCGCTCGACACCTCGACGCCCGGCAGCTTCAGCCGGTGCGGGTGTCCCTGGAAGGGCGAGTAGAGTTTGCGCAGGGTGACGATGTCTTCAATGGGGAAATAGCCGGCGAATCCCAGCCCGAGATAGAGCGCGGGCGCTTTGTGTCCGCCGGACCAGATGATGCGGTCGCGCTGCTTCCAGTCGGGATTGCTGGGATCGTGTTTGGCCACCTTCAGGTAGAGCGCAGCCACGATTTCCATCATGGAGAGCGTGCCTCCCGAGTGGCCGGAGCCGGCGGCGCACAGCGCGACCAGGTCGTAACCGCGCATCAAGCGCGCGGCCTGCTCAAGCTCTTCGATGGAAAACTCGCGGACAATTTCATTGGAGAAAGCGTTGACTATAGGCATGGACGAATCCTTTGTGCGGGCGAGGGCAACAGGCACCTGCCGTGGCAGGGAAGCCTCAGACCTGCCTCGACGGACAAGCGCTTCGCGCCCCGCGAGACGATCTTGAAAAACCCGCGATTCATGGGACCCCGACAACAACTTAGGCTAGACGGGAAGCGAACATTGGGTCTGTGAGCCAAATCACCTGGGGTTGTGACAGGCCGGGATGGGGCGGAGACCGATTGGCCGCATCGCGGCTCCGCGAATCCCCAGACTCGTTGTGAGGACCTGACGCCCCGAACTCTCCCGCTCCCTCTCTCTGCCTCCGTTTTCCAATCGTCCCCCAAACAAGTATCATGGTGCGCCGAGGTCTCAACGCGTCAAAGCTGAAATGACTCGCGCACAAACCGCCATGAAAAAAGAAACCTACACGCCCAAGGCACTCATACGTCTATCCATCCTCGTCATGCTGCTGGCCTGCGCCTGGCCCGCCAGCATGTCTGGTCAACAAAAACCAGGGGCAGACAGCAAGGAACAGGCGGTATCCATCGGAGGAGAACGAGTAGTAGTCCTCCAGCGGCCTCGTTCGTCTGATGCATCCAAGCCGCAGTTCCTGGAGGCCACGGTGCTCCCCGGCCGTGGCATGGCCGTGTTGCAGATCAAGGCTTTCCTTCCCGGGAAAGGCGAGATCAACCTGTTGAATTCCCCTCCCCTGCCGGAAGCCCAGGAGTTGCTGGACAAGGGCGATGACCAATTCGGCAACGAGGTGTTCAAGATTGGCGGCGCCATTCTTCTGCCCTTCGCTAACCGCATTCGCGGCACCGTTTCGCCTGACGGAAAGACAATCACCGCAATCGTTGCGGGCAAGACCGTCACCTTGCCCGCCAATTGGAGCGGCAACAAGCCCGGCGCCGAAAAGCATGCCATCCATGGCTTGATGCTGCGCTCGAAGTTCCAGGATGTCGCGCAGCAGAGCCGCCCAAACGAAGCAACGGTTTCCGCCACGCTCCACGCCGGCAACTTCGGTGGCCATTGGTTGTCGGACACCGACGTAAAGGTCGAGACGAGCTTGCAGAACGGCGCGTTCGAGATGACGGTCACTGCAACCAACGTTGGACATGCGCCACTGCCGATGGGTATTGGCTGGCATCCTTATTTTGTCTTGCCCAGCGGCGATCGCCAGCAGGTGCGGTTGCATTTGCCGAGTGAAACTCGCGCCATCATGAACAACTACGACGATTCGTTTGTAACCGGCGAGCGCGTTTCGGTGAAGGACACGCCGTATGACTTCAGCGCGCCCGGCGGCCGGCCGTTGGGCACGCAATACCTCGACGACAACTTCTCTGACCTGATCCGCAACCAGGACGGCAGCACGGTTTCGGAGATCGTCGATCCCGCGGCAAAGTTCGGCTTGCGGTTGACGACACTGGCTGCCAGCATCAAGTCCATACAGGTCTATGCGCCGCCAAATAAGAATTTTGTCGCTATCGAACCCCAGTTCAACCTGCCCGACCCGTACAGTAAAGACTGGGGAAAGACCCACACCGGGATGGTCCTCCTCCAGCCCGGGGAGTCAGTCACTTGGCGCGTGCGGTTGGAGTTGTTTACGCCGGGCAAGTAGCCGGGGCCCCCATCACGCGCCGCTTTTGCGCGTGATGGGGTGGAGGAGGTGAGTAATGCATCGTCTCATGATCAAGACCCACAAGAAGCGCGAAATTGTGGACATCACCGAGCAGCTCGAACAGGTACTGTGGAAGCAGCATCCCGAGAAAACCGGCATCTGTCAGTTGAATTTGCTGCACACCACGGCGGCGCTGACCACGGCCGATCTCGATCCGGGCACCGACCTGGACATGCTCGACGCCTTCGAGCACATGGTTCCCAAGCTCTCTTACCGCCACCCGCACAACCCAATGCATGTGCCCGACCACATCCTGTCAACGCTGATTGGGACCTCGGTAAGCATGATGGTGGAACGCGGCCTGCTTCTGCTGGGCACGTGGCAGAGAGTCATCCTGGTGGAGCTTGACGGCCCACGCGAGCGGGAAATCGTGGTGGGATTCGTGGAAAGCGGCTAACTAAATTGCCGGCCACGGAGTCACACGGAGGAACGCCGATCTTCGGTGTGGGGCCTGGCGACGGCAAAGGAAAGCGACCTGTGTTGACCCGGCTGAATTCGTGGCTCAGTCTCTCTTGAACCGCACACCTTCCGCAAAGGCCGAATCGTGAAAGCTGAACGCAGATCGCGGACGGCTGGTGGCCGACAGCTGACGGCTTTCACACCACATGCAGCCGCACACGCATCTTCTCGGCCATGTCTTGCACCAATTGCAGCTTGGCGACGACATCGGCCGGAAGGGCGGGGTTGCGCAACGCCAGCTGGGAGGTCAGCAGGATGCCTGTGACCTCGCTCCGCAGCTGATTGCGCAGGTCGCGCTCGACGGTGCGCAGCGCTGCCCGTTTTTCATTTTCCGCCCGCCGCAGCGCCACTTGCGTCTCGCGCACCACCCGCTCGGTGCTGTGCAGCGACAGGTTGACGTACATCGGCATGGCGGTGCCGGCATGGTTCAACAAAGTATCCAGAGCGCGGAAGTCGGCCTCCAGCAACGACTGGTCGATGGCCAGCGCCTCATATTCGGCGTTGCGCAGCCGGGTGACCGCCTGTGGCACCGATGCGGCCACCTGCGTCTTTTGGCCGGTGCCCTGCTCCAGCGCAGCGGCGCATTCCTGAGCGCGAGAAGATGCCGTAACTAACAGAATCATGATTTTTCCTCCCTGCCGCCCGTCGTGGACACACTTCAGCGGTGCCACAGCGATGCGGCCGTTTGCGAGTCCCAGTCCCTACGCCCCGGCGCTCAGACCGTCGAGCCGTATTCTTTCAGTTTGCGATACAGCGTGGTTTTGCCGATGCCAAGGCGGCGCGCGGCTTCCAGCTTGTCGCCCTTCAGCACTTCAATGGCATGCAGAATGGCCTGCTTCTCGACCTGGTCCAGCGGGGTTATGGCTTCCGGATCGGAACTCTGGACGTCCGCGCTTGGGGAACGCCCTGGAAGTTCCGCAGCCCGGTCGGCAAATCGGCGACGTGGATGGTGGAGAAGGAACAGGTGGTGCAGGCGCGCTCCACGCAGTTTTCCAGCTCGCGCACGTTGCCCGGCCAGTCGTAGGCCAGCATCAGCCTCAGGGCATCGTCGCCGATGGTGTGCTGCATCTGGGTGGCGCCATTGATCCGCTCCAGGATGTTGCCAATCAGCAGGGGGATGTCCTGTCTTGCGCTCGCGCAGCGGGGGGATGCGCAGGGTAAGCACGTTCAGACGGAAATAGAGATCGCGGCGGAAGGTGCCCTGGCTGCACCGCAGTGTCGAGGTCGCGATTGGTGGCCGCCAGGATGCGCACGTTGATGGGCACCGCCCGCGTGCCGCCCACCGGCCGGATTTCCTTCTCCTGGATGGCGCGCAGCAGCTTGGCCTGCAGGTCGACCGGCAGCTCGCCAACTTCGTCCAGGAAGACGGTGCCGCCTTCGGCCGTGGCCAGCAAGCCGTCCTTGGCGCGCACCGCGCCGGTGAAGGCGCCGCGCACGTAGCCGAACAGCTCGCTCTCAATCAGCGTGGGCACCAGCGACCCGCAGTCGACCGGGATGAACGGCTTGTCACGATAGGGACCGGAGTAGTGGATGGAGCGCGCCACCAGTTCCTTGCCGGTGCCGCTTTCGCCCAGAATCAGCACCGGATGCGTGCTGTGCGCGGCCTTGGCGATGATGCGATACAGCTTCTCCATCTCGGGAGCGTGGCCGACCAGCGAGCCAAAACCGTGCTTCGCCTTCAACTGCTCGCGCAGGAGACGGTTTTCGCTGGTGAGCTTCAGGTGCGAGGTCACCCGCTCCAGCACCAGGCGCAGCTCGTCGAAATTGAACGGCTTGGTGATGTAGTCGTAGGCGCCGAGTTTCATCGCCTGCACCGCCGACTGCACGGTGGCGAAGCCGGTCATCACGATGGCCAGGGCTTCGGGACGGCGCCGCTTGAGCTCGCGCAGCACCTCCAGGCCGCTGGTTCCCGGCAGCCGCAGGTCGAGCAGAACAACGTCCACAGGGCAGGTATCGAGGGCGTGATAGGCATGCTCGGGCGAGTCGGCCACCTGGGTGTTGAAGCCCAGCGACTGGGCCACCTCGCGGCAGGACTCGCGCATCGAGCGCTCGTCATCGACGATCAATAGGTTCAATAGGTTGGTTTCCGTGGTGGGCTCGTGGGGTGCAATCGTTTCTGCCGTAAGCACGTGGCGCTTCCCTTCTCCGGCGGCGCAGCCGCAAGGCGGCGCCGTCTTCATTTGGGCTTCAGTACTCATGGCTATTCTTCCTCTTTCGGGAAACCCGCTGCTAGTGCATGGGTCACACGACCTTGTGAGTTCTGTTTCGGGAGGAAAGTGAGAACGGGGGGTCGACGACGGCCGGCGTCACGGGCGGCAGTTTCTCCTGCCCTTGCGCAGTCGCTTCCGGCCCCCGGGCCGCTACCGCAGCCATGGTTCCACGCAAGGATGAAACCGGCTTGCATAACTCTTGGCTGGCCTCTTCGGCTGGGTTCGCTTCCCACTGGCGAAGCAGGCGCTTCAGCAGCGCACCGCTGCGCTGGGCATGACGCTCGATCTCCCTCGCCGGGCGCTTCAACCGACTGTAGGGAGGCAGCTTCCATTCCAGCACCTGGGCCTGGATGAGTACCGCGGTGATGCTATTGGCCAGTTCATGCAGGGTGGCGACGTCGCCGCGCAGGTTGTCCTGGAGGGAGCGCGGCGATCCAGTATGACTCTCCCGGCGTTCGTCCCTGGAGGATATCGTTTCGCTGGGAGCGTCACGGAGGAAGGGTACCAGTATGTCATCGGGCTCCGGCAAGGTTCCCGCAGTTTGCTTGGCCAGATTGATAGGTCCTTGCGCGCTCATTTCACTCCGTCCGCTGCCTCTTCGCTTCCGAACGTTTTGTAAGAGCACGGCTGCTGCCAAAGCAGGCATTGGCGTCGAAGCCCTTCATTTCAGGTGTGCTTCCGCAGTTTCGGCCAGTAAACTTGCAAGCGAGCGACTCCGCCTCTGGCCCAGATTGAAACGGGGTCCCTGCCCGCACGAGGCGTAAGGCCTTGCCAGATCATGGTTTTCGCGAGTTTCCCACTCTGGAAGGATAGAAAGAGGAAGAACCGAAACGGGAAACTCTTTCCAGGCGTTTCGACCTTCGCGACTTGCTTTCACCAAGATCGAGTCAAGGAATCGTCGCAAAAAGAAACCGGGAAAGGCTGCTAAGCCCTTCCCGGTTTCTCAATCAATTGCTTGCTTTGCGGAGCACCTGAAGCGCGTCACCACCAACCGACGATTTTCTCTACTCCCGGGTCGCTGACGAGTTCCCGTCAGCGGCGCGCGCCGACTCCGAAGCCGAAACGCTACCTTGCTCCAGCACCAGGCCGTTGTGGGCCGAGGCCGCCAGCAGGCGCCCCTGAAAGTTGATAGCGGAGCGTATCGACACGTTGGCTTCTGGCGTGCGCTGCCAGCTCTGCCCGCCATCCTTGCTCTCAAACACGCCATGAGAATGGAGAGCGGTTGCCAGCAGGCGCTGGCCAGCGGCGTCATAGTACACTGCCAGCACGTCGTCCCTGGGCAGACCGTTCAGCATGTAGTGCCAGCTCTGTCCGCCATCGGTCTGAGCGCATTGCGCCCTGGCGGGTCCCCAGCCATAGCACCGAACCCGGTGTCACCGTCAGGTTGTAGACGCCGCTCACGTACTTGGGAAGGTTAACCGCGGTCCAGGTTCTCCCGCCGTCATGGGATAGGTAGGCTCCTGCTGTGCCCGCCAGCGTCACTGTGCCGTCCTCGTAGCTGTTCACCGCACTGAAGTTGCTGCTCTCCCTCGATCGGCGGCCGTACCACTTCTGTCCCTGGTCCACGCTGATGAACAATCCCTCGTCGGTGGCCGCAAACCAGGCTTTCTCGCCCATCTGCAGGAGCGCGTACGCGGGGCGCCGTGTCCACCGGAATCACTGGCTCCGGCGGAACCTTCGGCTTGGCTGCAACAGAGCCTTTGCGCGCGACGTCGCCGTTCCTTTCGACGACTTCGCTTTGGTCGCCGCCGGCTTCGGCTCCGGTTTCGGCCTCGGGCTTGGGCTGCCACTCTGGCACCGCGCCCCAAATCATCTTCGCCGGCTGCCAGGAAGCGCTCAGACGACGCCAGCGAGAAGATGCCGTGATTGGTGCCGGCGAACAACACGCCGTTGTCCGCCTGCTGCAGGCTCAGGATGTCGCGCTCGTCCAGGCCGCGACTCGACTGCCGCCAGCTTTTGCCGGCATCGTCGGAGACGAAGAAGCCGCCGTTGTCCTTGTCATTCAGCCACACCGACGTAAAGCCGGTTGGGATCCTTGCGGTCCGCGATCACACCGCCCACCACGCGATGGGAAAGCCCCGGTTCGACGTGGTATAGTGCGCGAAACCGTCGTTGCTGACCAGAACTCCGCGCAGGTCGGTCGCCACCAGCACTCGATCGGGATCGCGGGGATCGATCAGCACGTCATTCACGATGACGTCAGGTGCCGAAACCAGCGTCCACTTGGCGCCGCCGTCCAGCGTCTTCCAGAGTCCGCCGGTGGTGCCGGCATAAACGATCGAGGGACGCTGCGGATCCTGTTTCAACACCCGGGTGCGGATGGCGGAATGCGGAAGTCCCTGCACGCGATGAAAAAGTTCGGCGCCGTTGTCGCTCTTGTAGATGCCCGAGCAGGCGCTGGCATAGACCCGTGACGGCACCTTGGGATCGACGATGATGCTGAACACGTCGGAATCGTCCAGGATTCCCTCCTTAAGGTTGTGCCAGGTGGCCCCGCCGTCCGTGGTCTTCCACGGCAGGTGTCGCGTGCCGGCGTAGATGACGTCGGGATTCTGCGGATCGATGGCAACCGAGACGAAGTTCCTCAGCGAGGAGTGGTTCTCAATGGCCAGCGTGATTCTCCGGCGAAATGCGCTCCCAGGTTGCCCCGCCGTCGCGGGAGCGGAAAACTCCATCCAGCGCGCCAATCACCAGCGTGTTGTGGTCGCTGGGCGCCATCGCCAGGGCGCGGATCGACTTGCCGTGCACCCCCATCAGCTCTCGCCAGGTAGCGGCCGCCGTCATCGGAACGGAAGACGCCTCCGTCGTTGTCGTTGAACAGGCCCCACGCCGCCGCATAAATGGTCGCTGGATTGGTGGGGTCAAAGACGATGTGGTCGAAGACGTAATCGTCGCCCGGGCCGAGATGGGCAAACAGCGCCCACGAATTTCCGCCGTCCTTGGAAACGAAGAGTTGTCCTGCGCTGGTGCCCAGCAGGATGCGATTGGGATCGCTGGGATCGTAGGCGAGACTGCGCACATTGCCGCCTTCCGGCCCGATCAATTGCCAATCCGAGGCAAAGGAAAAAACGGTGAACAGCATTCCGACGCAGAGAGACCAGCTTGGCAACAAACCCGATAGCTTACGCATAGAACAGAATCCCACCTGCCTTGCTTTGTGAAGAGGAATGAAAAATGGCGCCTCCTGAAGATCATACCTCGAGCCGCTGAGCCGTGCATCTTGTCAAAAACCCACGTATCCTCCACATAACTGCCCGGGCGGGAAATACGCCGGCAGGGCTCAGAAAAAGCCGGCGAGAGGCATGCCTCTCACCGGCTTGAGTTCGAGCTACGGCACCTCGACTACTGCGCGGGAGGCGCAGCAGGCTTGGCCTTAGCTTTGTGGCTTCTTCGGAGCAGCGCCATACGCGACTGCGGCTGCACCTGGGTTTCGTCAACCATGGTGCCCTCTTCCAGTTGCCCGCCGCACAGAGTGCCCTCGGGGACGAAGTAGAAGTGAGTCGCCTTACCCTTGGTGCCGCCCTGGCGAGGCTGGATACGGCTGGCATCGGCCTTGTTCGGGCCCATCCGTGGTCAGGTAGTACTTGACGTTGACGGAGCGCTGCGAACCCAGGGTCTGCTCGTTGACGACTTCCTTATTCGTCGGTGTAGCCCACAATGTCCAGCTTGCCATTGGGCATCTGCTGCAGCCGCAGAGACAAGTTTGTCGAGCGTGTCCTTGCAATCGTTGTCTACGCGCCACGGCTTCTTGGGGTTCTTCTCGAAGGTACACTCGCCCCAATCCTCGATGATGGCGCACTTACTGACCGCAGGCACGTTGACTGCGCCGTGCAACTGCTGCTCAGAGTGGCCGGGTTCCCGCCGGTGCGCTTAGTCGTCGCCGTGCCGGTCACCGTGATGGTGTTGCCCGCATCCGCAGTTGGTCGCGGTCAGCGTGGCCGTGGTGCCGCTGCCGCTCAGCGTGCCGCCGGTGGACGACCAGCTATAGGTCATCGGCCATCCCTGCGGATCGGTGGCTGTCATGGTGATGGTCGACGGACTCGCCAATGGCGATCGTGGTCGGATTCGCCGAGCAGCTCACGACCGGCGGCTGCGGCTGCTTGATCGGTGAAGTTCGCCGAGCACGTCGCCGGCGGGATGGGGTCTGGCTTACCCAACCAGTTCAAATGATGGCCAGAGTCAAGATTCTTAAACTTGGGGTCGACGTCGGTGATGGTCGAATTCGCCGAGTAGTCGCCCGCCGCCACCCCGGTAGTGTCGACGGTTGCCGCCTGCGAGCTTCCATCGGCGCACCCTGCCACCATTAGTGGACCAAGCGTAGGTGATCTTATGCTTCGGGTTGAAGCCGGTGCCCGTGGTGGTGACCTTCACCGGGTCTGGCGCAAAAACCTCGGTCGGCGTGGCCGAGGCGGTGCAGGACAATGGCGGGTTGTAATAGCTGCCGAGATTCACAATCACGCCGGCCGCCAGGCGAATGCTGTTCCACTGCGTGTCGTGGCCGCTAAGGAACCGCTGGCTGTAGTTGGAGTAGATGTAATCGACCTGCGCGAGGCGGATGGAGAACCGCGGCGTTACGGAGAGATCAAAGCCGCCGCCGCCGCCCACGGCGACGCGCCACTGTGACGGGTCTGGTGGGGAAAGGTCCGCAGTCCAACAAAAGCGCGGACAAACGGAGAAAAGGTATCGGTGTGGTACTTGTACTGCAAACCACCGAGAATATAACCAACACCGGTGCCCTGGCTCTTGTTGAAGTGGCCGCTCCCGTCGATCACCAAACCGAGGTTGTTGGCGTTCGGTAGATAATAGGTGCCGGACAGGTCAAAACCGTCGACGATGTCCTTCGTTTTGATAGTCGTTTTGGAACAGCCCGTAATATCCGTTCGGGTGCATCCACGAATAGCCGCCATAGATCTCGGCCTTCGGTTGAATGGTGGCCTGTGCCGCGGCTTGGGGCCAACAGACACAGTGCAAACGCGATTGCAACAGTTGTCGCAAAAAAGCGTTTTGGTAATACCTCGCGATGAGATGACATTCCTAATCCTCCGGAACTCTAGCAGTACCGTGACCAGAGTGGCCTAGCTCGGGTTCTATTGTGCTGTACAAATGCAGGAATTTTCGGCCTGCTTAGTATCGAGAAGGATTGTACAGCAACACGGAAGATTAACAAAGCATTTGCTTTGTGGGTTTACTGAAGTTGTAATCCCCTGTTTACTGGTTTTGTACCCGCCCCGCCCCCGCGGAACCGGGCACGCTCTGCCGCATGGGCGCGTCAATGCCGCTCAAACTCAGTTATTTGCGGCTTCCAAACGTCGGTCCAAATGAACGCTCCAGTGAATCGTCATGATTAGCCCGATTTCGTCACTATGACCCTGAGCACATGCCCAAGATGTTACTTTAGACGGAGTCACCTCGTGCCCCGCGCCCTTTCACTTGATACTTCGTTACTGGCTGGTAAATCGACTCTAAGGCGGCTGTCCGCATCTAACTGTCTCTTGCGGATCCCGAGCGGTATGTCTGGCCCGAATTCAACCACGTGAGGTGTCTGTTCCCCATGACTCAGGAAAAAGTTCTGATCGTTGAAGACGAGGAAAACGAACGCACCGGACTTGGCGGAGCTGATCCGCGCCTGGGGCTACGACACCGAGACCGCCAGCGACGGCGTCGAAGGACTGCGAGAAGGTCGAGTCCTGGAACCCGGCCATCGTCATCACCGATTTGAAGATGCCGCGCATGGACGGCATGGAACTGCTGGAGAATATCGCCGCGCAACCGCAGCAAGTCGCCGTCATTCTCCTGACCGCGCAGGGCAGCGTGGATTCGGCGGTCTCCGCCATGAAGAACGGCGCCTTCGACTTCATCGAAAAACCGGTCAATCCCACCCGGCTTGCGCAATATTCTGCAAAACGCCGCGCGCATCCGCGGCACCGAACGCGAACTGGAAATCAGCCGCCGCAAGCTTCGCGACGTCGGCGTATTAGGTTCGCTGGTGGGACCCTCCAAGAAAATGCAGGACGTTTTTCGCTTGGTCGAGATGGTGGCGCCGAGCACGGCGTCCGTGCTCATCACCGGAGAGAGCGGAACCGGCAAGGAACTGGTCGCGCGCACCATTCATTCGCTCAGCAATCGCAAGCCGAAGCCGTTCGTCGCCATCAACTGCGCCGCGATTCCGGAGACGCTGATCGAAAGCGAAATCTTCGGCCACGAGAAAGGCGCATTCACCGGCGCGCTGGAGCGCCGCACCGGCTGCTTCGAACTGGCCGAAGGCGGCACCCTGCTGCTGGACGAAATCGGCGAGATGCCGATCGCCACCCAGGCCAAGCTGCTGCGCGTGCTGGAAGATCGCAAGTTGCGCCGCCTGGGCAGCAAGAGCGGAGACCTCGGTCGATGTGCGCGTGCTGGCCGCGACCAACAAAGCCTCCGGAAGAGGCGGTCGCCCAAGGACAGCTGCGCAACGACCTTTTCTATCGCTTGAACGTCTTCAACATTCACATGCCGCCCCTGCGCGAGCACAAGGACGATCTGCCCGCACTTGGTGCAGGCGCTGCTGGCGGAGATGAACGAGAAGCACGACCGCAACGTCGCCGGCGTCACCGAGCCGGTAATGAGCGCCTTCCAAGCACATGCCTGGCCGGGCAACGTGCGTGAGTTGCGCAACACACTGGAGCGGGCTGTCATCGTGTGCGACGGGGCGTGATCGAGCCCCAACACCTGCCGCCGGGCTTCGGACAGGTGATTCCGCGCGCTCCCGTGCAGGAAGCCAATGCGGTGCGCCTCGGGGTAGGCACCACGGTCGACGAGGCCGAACGCCTGCTAATTCTGAAGACCCTGGAAGCGACCAACAACAATAAAACGCGTGCCGCTGAGATCCTCGGCATCAGCCTGAAGACGCTGCACAACAAGCTGAAAGAATACGGAGTCGCACGGCAGCCGGCGAGTGCAGGAGCGGCGCGCGGCGAGTTGAAGTCGCCGGTGTCTCGCTTCTTCGCTTGTACGCCGCTTCTCTACGGTTTGTTGGGCGAACCAGCGAATTGCGAACTCCGTCAACTTTCACGCCTGTACAATGAAATCTGCTTCCTGAACGGCGAGTTGAGTGTCGCACTCGCTTCCACCCGTGCCGAAGTGGCGGAATTGGCAGACGCGCATGGTTCAGGTCCATGTACCCGCAAGGGTGTGGGGGTTCGAGTCCCTTCTTCGGCACCAAAATCCTGAATAGCTCAGCACCTCATCGTTAATACCCACGCTGCTTGTCCACCACCCACAATAACGGCTCGCCAGCCAGATAATGGCGCAGGTTTTCGGTGTAGTGCACGTGATGGCGCTCCCACATTCGCTCGGTAAGTCCCGCAATGTGGGGTGTGATGAAAACATTTTCCATGTGCCACAGCGGAGACTCGGGCGGTAGTGGTTCCTCGGTGGTGACGTCAAGCGCTGCGCCAGCGAAGCTTCTCCCGCGAAGCGCCTGCACCAGCGCCTCTTCGTCAATCAACACGCCCCGGCCCACATTGATCAGATAAGCGTCTGGCTTGAGCTGTGCGAGTCGCGTCGCATTCATCAGATGATGGGTCTTCGGCGTAACCGGCACAGCCAGCACGACGAAATCGCCTTCGCTCAGCGCCCGGTCGAGTTCGCTGAAGCCGTAGATGGTGTCGGCCACTTCGCTTCCCCGCTCCGGGTGTTCGCGCACCGCAATCACGCGCATACCAAGAGCCTTCGCCAGCTTCGCGAGCGGTCTGCCAATCCCGCCGAGCACCGACGATGACCATGGTCGCGCCGCTCAGCTCGCGCGGACGCGGCTGGGCATTCCACAAGTCTTGCTGAGCCCAATGTTTTTCCTGCTGATGTTTCACAGCCTGCGGCAACCGCTTGGCCAGGGCGAAGACCAGCGCGATGGCATGCTCAGCCACAACCGGCCCATGCACATCGCGCGCATTGGTCACGACGATATCGCTGGCGACCAACTCCGGCGTCATGAGCTGATGCACCGCGGCAGCCGTGGAATGAATCCAGCGCAGTTTCTTTGCGACCTTGATCTGTTCGCCGCGGAGCGACCAGGAAATTGCGATATCAGCGTCGGCAATCTCTTCTGTTACGCGGTCGTAATTGGGAAGGTGTACCACCTCGAGCTGCGGAAATTCGCCACGCAGTCGCTCGGAAAACCACGTCGGCATTTGCCACAACTCGAAGCGGTGATGAACAGCAATAAGGAGCTTCACGAAGGAAGATTATCAGGAACCACAAAGGCACTGAGACACAGAAAGAAGATGTAAGCCTTAAGAACCTCGGAAGATCCGATGGATCAGTCTTCGAATTCGTGTTGTCCTGTGGTACGGGTAGAGCGGCGCTTCAGCGCCCGCGTTGCCGCCAGACCTCAAGAAACGAGCTGGCGCCAGCTGGAGGCGTTGCCGCTTCATCCCACCTGCACCAACACCTGAACTACTCAAGGGGAATTCTCTGTGCCTCTGTGGTGAACTACTTCTTTGACTCCGCCATCACCCGCAGATCATGCCCCGTCATCTCCTTCGGCTGAGCAACGCCGAGGATGCCGAGCATCGTGGGTGCGATGTCCTGCAATGCGCCATCGGGACGGAGCGTGAAGCGGCGGGCGTCGCCCTTAAAGTTTGCCGGCGTGACTGCGTGCTCCGTCGCCACGATGAACGGCACCGGATTGGTGGTGTGCGCGGTCTGCGGGCCTCCCGTCTCAGGATCGATCATCTGCTCAGCATTGCCGTGGTCGGCGGTGACGATCATCGCTCCGCCGCGCTGGCGCAGTGCAGTCTCGATTTGGCCGAGGCAGGCGTCAACCGTCTCGACGGCAGTGATGGTTGGCGGAATCTTGCCCGAGTGTCCCACCATGTCGGCGTTGGCGAAGTTCACCACCATCACGTCGAAGGTGTTGTCTTGGATGGCCTTCACCACGGCGTCGGCGACTCCCTGCGCCGACATCTCCGGCTTCAGGTCGTAGGTCGCGACCTTCGGAGACTGCACCAGCACACGATCTTCACCGGGAAACGGCGTCTCCACGCCGCCGTTGAAGAAATAGGTTACGTGCGCATACTTCTCGGTTTCGGCCACGCGCAGGTTGCGCAGGTTGAGGTTCGCCATCACGTTTGCCAGAATGTTGGTCAACGACTCCGGCGGCGAGACCACCGGCAGGGTGAAGTTTTTGTCGTAGCGGGTCATGCAGATGTAGGTCAAGTCTTTGGGCACGCGGTCGCGCGGGATCATGTGGTCGAGCTCTTCCCAGCCTTCCAGTTCGCGGCCGTCCTGCGGCGTGAAGTGGCTGTTGCGGCACAGGCAGCGTGTGATCTGCCGCGCGCGGTCGGCGCGGAAGTTGAAGTTGATGCAGACGTCGCCGTCGCGAATCGTGGCCACAGGCTCGCCGCGATCGTCGGTGACGACAAACGGAATGATGAACTCGTCAGTGACTCCGCGGTTGTACGAGTCCTTCACGCCCTGCACCGGGTCGGTGTAGCGGCCACCCTCGGCATCGCCAAAGACCATCGCGTCGAAGGCTTTCTTCTCGCGGTCCCACTTCTTGTCGCGGTCCATGGCGTAGTAACGGCCGCTGACGCTGGCGATCTTGCCGACGCCATACTCGCGCATCTTCTGCTGCAACTGCTCGATGTAGCCCGCGCCGTTGGTCGGCAGCGTGTCGCGCCCATCCATGAAGCAGTGCACGAAGACGCGCTCCACGCCGTTCTGCTTGGCCATGCGCAGCAGCGCGTACAGATGGTTCTGGTGCGAGTGCACCCCGCCGTCCGACAGCAGCCCGAACAGGTGCAGTCGGCGGTCGCCGATGCGCGCCTTGGCCATGGCGTCGAGCAGCACCGGGTTGGTGGAGAACTCGCCATTCTCGATCATGAGATCGATCTTGGTGATGTCCATGTAGACGACGCGACCGGCGCCGATATTGAGATGCCCGACCTCACTGTTACCCATCTGGCCCGGTAGGCAGGCCGACGTAGCGCCCGCTGGTGTGGATCAGCGTGTTGGGAAATTCGGCGAGCAGGCGGTCGTAATTCGGCTTGCGCGCCAGCGAGATGGCGTTCGCCTTGGACGGCGGTGCGTAACCCCAGCCATCGAGGATGATGAGGACGAGAGGTTTGGGAGCATTCACAGGCACGTATCCGTGTCGTTCATGACTTTGGTTAAGATCCGAAGAGTTCGCGCTCCAGTTCGGTTCGAGGTATTCCCAAATAAGCGGACACATCCTTGAGAAATGCCAGCCAGAGTGCCGACCCTAAGGCTGTTATGCGCAGGAACGACGATGTGGTGCTGCTTACCGCGAACGTTGGACGTGAGACGAATGTGACTGCCGGCTTGACGCGTCGGCTCGTATCCGTAGCGACGAAGCAGCTTTGAAAACTCAGAGCCGCTCAGGTCGCGCGGCAGTTTCAAGCCGTGATTACCTCATCGTGCACAAAGTGCAGCCTGATTATCTCAGGCATCTCCTCCGGCTCGAAAAAGCAGTGCACCGCATCACGGACCATCTCCCGCAATTCGTCGAGCGAGTCACCCTGCGTAAAAATGGAGTATCCGAGCGCGCGGGCCTCGTACCCGCCCTCGGGTGATTCCTCGACAGCAAAGATGATTTCAGAGTCCATCGCCGCGATTATACAGGCCAGGTTCGAGTTTCAATAAACTGCTGGGGCAATCGAACCACTGACTAAGAGGCACGACTACACACGAGATTTCGTACGGTTTCATCAGCGCACCAAAACCCCTCTAATATCGGATGCTCAAAACAGCTCAATCCCTATTAGGCCGGGAAAAAGGGTCCAAGTGACAACCAACCGCGTCCACTAACAACTATCCAGTAGCCACTACCCACTGCTCTTCTTCCCCGCTAGCTTGCCGCGATAATTCAACGCCTTCAGGCCGAGGAAGCGCGCGGCCGGGCCAAGCTCTTCTTCAATCCGCAGCAACTGGTTGTATTTGCAGATACGGTCGGTGCGCGAGGCGGAGCCGGTTTTGATCTGTCCTGCACCGGTCGCGACGGCGAGATCGGCGATGAACGTATCTTCGGTCTCGCCGGAGCGGTGCGAGATGACCGCGGTGTAGCGGTTCTCGCGTGCCAGGTTGATCGCGTCGATGGTCTCGCTGACCGAGCCGATCTGGTTGAGCTTGATCAGAATCGAGTTGGCTACGCCGGAGTCGATACCCCGTTGCAGCATTCCGATATTGGTAACGAAGATATCGTCGCCAACCAACTGAATCTTGCTTCCAAGCTCAGAGGTCAGGATCTCCCATCCCTTCCAATCCCCTTCCGCCAGCCCGTCTTCGAGCGAAACGATCGGGTACTGCCGTACCCAGTCAGCCCAGAACTTCACCATCTGCTCGCTACTATGCGCACTCTTGTCCGACTTCTTGAAGACGTACTTCTTCTTCGCCGAGTCGTAGAACTCGCTGGCCGCGGGATCGAGCGCGATGCCAATCTGCTCGCCCGGCTTGTAGCCCGCCTGAGTGATGGCTTCTAGAACGACCTCGATCGCTTCCGTGTTCGACTTCACCGACGGCGCGAAGCCACCCTCATCGCCGACCGCGGTGTTGTAGCCGCGCTTCTTCAGCACGCCCTTGAGGACGTGGAAGGTCTCGACGCCCCAGCGCAACGCTTCGCTGAAGGAGGTGGCGCCGACCGGCATGATCATGAATTCCTGGAAGTCCACATTGTTGTCGGCATGCGCGCCACCGTTGAGGATGTTCATCATCGGCGTAGGCAGCAGGCTGGCAGTGAATCCGCCCAGGTACTGGTAGAGCTCGATGCCGAGGTGGTCGGCCATGGCGCGCGCCGCCGCCATCGAAACTGCGAGGATCGCATTCGCCCCCAGCTTGCTCTTGGTCGGCGTGCCATCGAGTGCGAGCATCGCGTTGTCAAGTTCGCGCTGCTCGCTGGCATCCATGCCTTCCAGCTTCGGGCGCGATCACCTCGTTGACGTTGTGCACCGCCTTGAGAACGCCCTTGCCGGCGAAGCGGCCCTTGTCGCCGTCGCGCAGCTCCAGGCTTCATGCTCACCGGTGGAGGCTCCGCTGGGAACGGCGGCGCGTCCCCGCGCTCCACTTTCCAGAATGACATCGGCTTCAACGGTGGGGTTGCCGCGTGAATCGAGAATCTCACGGGCCAGAATCAGCTCAATTTGCGTCATGGTATGAGTCCTGCATCTCTCGCCGGTAGATTTGCTTGCGCCACGACGAGAGCGATACGAAACCTGCAATTATACGGGAGCCGCCACCACATATCGGTGACGCGCAACCACCACGAGATTGGCCGGGAGTCGCCCGAAACTTATCGGAAATTCGCATGTCTGCTGGCAAAAGGATTTGCGACTGTGCTTCTGGTTGGGTATCCTCTTGCCAGTGGTTTAGGCGCGCCCAAGGACGCGCGCCGCGGACGCCCACTGGCCGGCGCTGCAACCGCCTGACGGAGCTCAACATGTGGAAGTCATCGCGAAGAGAAGACGACGTTACAACACCCGCCACCGAGCCGAGCACCATCGGCTCCCTCACGAACCCAGCTACAGCCGCGCCGCTACGTCCCGCCGAACCTGTGCGTGAAAGCACGCGCACCAGCGAGGTTGCCACCATCGGCAAGTCAGTCGTGGTGAAGGGAGAACTTTCCGGCAGTGAAGATTTGGTTGTGGATGGTGAAGTCGAGGGCTCGATCGCGCTGCGCGGTCAGAGTCTCACCGTCGGCCCCAACGGGCGCGTGCGCGCCAATATCGAGGCCCGCAGTGTGATTTTGCACGGTCGCGTCGATGGCGACATTCACGCCAGCGACCGCGTGGAGCTGCGCAAGAGCGCATCGCTGACGGGCGATATCGCAACGGCGCGCATTTCCATCGAAGACGGCGCCTTCTTCAAAGGCACCATTGATATCCAGAAGCCGGAGCCCACGCCCAAGATCGAGACCAGGCCGCCGCAAGCTACGCTGGCCACGGCCGCTCCCGCCGCCCACTTCCTCGCAAGGGTCGCTGCTGGAACCGAAGAAGTTCTAGCTGCCTCCTGGACGGGGCGCATCCTGAGATGCGCCCCAAAATCGTCTCTCCATCGCTCCCGGAGACACAGAGTCCGAGTCTGCCTCGGCGACAGAAAGATTGATGGGCCTGCCACGCTACCCATACAATGGAGCGCAGTGGCTCCTGGCATCTTCAGCAAGATATTCGGTGGCTCTGGCCGGCGGGGCGTGGAGGACGAGTTCGTCCCCGGTGAGAAGATCAGCCGCCGCTCGACCGGCTTCAACGAATTCATCCGCACCATCTCGCGCGAAGAAGGATTGAAAGTCCTCGACCTGGGCTCCACGTCTCCAGCCAATATTACGTTCATGACCGGGCTGGGCCACAAGTTCCACCAGGAAGACGTGCTGCGCGGCGCCACGGACAAATCGCTCGTCATTCCCAACGGCGACGGCGGTTCCACCATTGATGTGCACCGTTATTTCGACGAAAACCTGAACTTCGAGCGGGAAGATTTCGATGCCGTCATGTTCTGGGACCTGGCCGACTTCCTCCCGGAACCATTGGTGAAGCCGCTAATCGATCGCGTCCAAGTGGCCATGAAGCCAGGCGGAATCCTGTTCGCCTTCTTCCACACCAAGGATGCCGGTCCAGACGCTCCCTTTTACCGCTACAACATCGCCTCCAAAGACACGCTGGAGCTGCAACCGGCCCGGGCTTTCCGGCTGCAACGCATCTTCAACAACCGGCATGTCGAGAACCTCTTCCGCGAATACTCTTCCATCAAGTTTTTCCTCGGGCGGGACAACATCAGGGAAGTGCTGGTAATTCGGTGAGCCCGTTAATTAGGTTTCTGACTCTTTTGCAACGGAAACGGCGAGTTTGCCGCTCGTCGCCGCATTTGGCGGGAGTGAAATGAAAAGAAGGTTGATGGAGGCGGCGGGAGTTGAGCTTTCCCGTCGCGTCGGAAACAGGGAACATCTCTAGAGACGCACAAAACGCCGAACCAACAGAAGCGAGCGAATCATTGACCGCCTGTTGACGAATGCGCGACTCGCTCCGAGCCACGCGCTTCGGAAGGAGCGCGCTTCCCGCCTCAAAGCGGGAAGCGGCCATCAGTCGAGTCCCCGTATTCAACTTTCGCTATTGCTTTTCGTCGACGAACGTCGAGACCCTTCCCGTTCGCTTGTTGTCGGCGACGGTGGTCATCGTCTTTCCGTCGGGCGAGACCGTGATCTTCTCCACCGTCCACGGTTTGCCATCGCGTTTGTAAGTCACTTCGATGGAGCGGTCTCCTGTCGGCTTCACCGACACAGTCTCATTCGCATAGATACCTTTCACCGGGTATTCTTTGCCATCGAGCTTGGCCTCCCAGCTCTCGCCGGTCGGGGTGGTCATGCTCAGCGAATCGCCCCCGCCCTTCCAGGTGCTGGTGAGCCCGGCGGCGTCTTCATTCACGTTCTGGATACGCCAGGAACCAGAGATGGCATTGGAACCGGCCGGTCCCTTGGAAACCCGCGCCCACTTGCTTTCCGCCTTGAAGGACGGGCTACCGTCGGCGGGATGGTTGGTGCTCGAAACCGTGAGTGTCTTTCCTTCATCAGAAACAGTCCTGGTCTGCTCGAACTCCGGCTTGCCCGCTTTCTTCCCGGTGAAGTGAACTGTGTTCGCGTCGACAATCTGTACCGCGAGCGTGTCGAAGGCCTGGCCAGTGACGGGCTGGTCTTGACCATCAGCCTTTACGCTCTTGATTTTGGGGACGCAGCTTTCGCAATCGTACATCCCATTGTTCACCGAAAACACGTAAGGCTTTTGCGACAGCTTGGATTCCGCTAGGTTGGTCTTCCAGGTGCCATCGAATGGACTTTGCGCAACCATCATCACGGGGAGAAACCACAGAACAACGCACAGCATCTTCTTCATGCTTATCTCCTGATTCTGATAGTGGTGAGGGATTTCAGGTTATGCCCGCGTTCCAGGTTTGTCAAAACCCGGGTAAACGAAACCAACCCAGGTCACGGCATTTTGTCACAGCTGGACAAGTGCGCGCTGCACTGATTGATCTTCGGGATTGAAATCAGCGGGCTGGAGCCCGCAGGATCGCAGTCGCAACGGAAGATACGGTCGGGGCGACGGGAGTTGACACGTCGCGTCGAAAACAAGGAGCTTATTGAATCTTTGGTTAGGGGTGCACAAAACGTAGAACCATTAGAAGTGGGCAATTGATTGACCGTGCATTAACCGCACGAAAGACGCGACTCTCGCCTCGTGCTCAGAAGGTCGTCCATGAACGGCTGAACCATTCCCGCCGCGACTTCGTAGACGCGCGTGCCGGATTCTTGCAGCGCCAGTGCGTGGGCCGCAAGTTGGTACCACGGGTCGGGCGAGAAACCATCCGGGTCCTGCTGGAAAGCCACGACCTGAAGCCGTGGCGGGAAAAAAATGTGGTGCGTGGCGGAGTTGGACGAGGAGTACATCGCCCGCATGGAGGACGTGCTGGAGCTGTATGAAAAACCTTTTTGCGAGCGTGCACCGGTGGTCTGCATCGACGAGAAGCCGGTGGTGCTGCATGCCGACACCCGTTCCCCGATCGCGATGAAGCCGGGAAGAGCTGCCAGACGAGACTATGAATACAAGCGTTGCGGAACCGCCAACGTGTTTTGCGGCATCGAGCCCAAGGCGGGACGGCACTTCACCAAGGTGACTCCGACTCGCTGCTCGGCCCAGTTTGCCGATTACCTGCTGGATATCGCCGCGAGCTATCCGGAGGCCGATACCATCCATCTGGTCATGGACAACCTGAGTACCCACACCCGCAAAGCTGTGGTGGATCGATTGGAGAAAAAGCTGGCGGTTTTCCCCAGGCGTGCGCCTTCAGCCCTGCACGAGCAGGAGCAGAAAGGTGACGAACAACAACAAGTGGACGACGCCTTGCAGCACGTTGGTACGTCCACTGGCAAAGGTGAGGATGCTGAGGCCAAGAGTCAATACCAAAAGCACCATGTTGGCATGTTCCACCCCCAGGACAATCGGGTGACTAGTCGCGTTGCTTACCACCAGCATGGCTGGGACGGTCAGTCCGATTGTCGACAGCACCGACCCCAGAAAGATGTTGATCGAACGCTGCATCTGGTTCGCCAGCGCCGCCCGAACGGCCCCGATTGCCTCCGGCGTTGCCACCAGAAGCGCAATCACAACCCCGCTCAGGGCCTGCGGTCCGTGCAGTGTCTCGGTGACATAATCGACGGGATGGGCCAGCTGTTCGGCCAGGTAAATGACCGGCAATATGTAGAACGTCAACAGCGCGACATGGTACGGCAGCGAACCTGTGCCCGAAGACGCCGCCTTGTGCTCCTCCGTTGCATCCATGTCGCTCATCCTGAAATAGCCGCGATGCCGTCCGGTCTGTACCGCCAGGAAGACTACATAGAGGCCGATCGCCATCAAGGCGAGCGTCCACTCCTGCTCAAGAGAAAGCGTCGGGCCAGACGTGGTTACCGTGTAATCCGGCAGGATCAGCGCCAGGACGGCCAGGGGTATGATGACACCGAGGTAGGCGTTGGCGCCCTGGAGGTTGTAGTGTTGTTCCCGGTGTTTCCATCCACCGACCAGAAGCGATAAGCCGACCATCCCGTTGAGAATGATCATGATCACGGCCATCAAGGTGTCACGCACGAGACTGGGATTGTTCTCTCCGTGCAGCATGACAGCCGAGATGCTCATGACTTCGATGAACGTCACCGACAGGGTGAGGATCAGCGTACCGTAAGGTTCGCCCAGAAGCATGGCGATGTGCTCGGCCTGGCGCACGACCGACATCGCAGAGCCGAGGATCACGGCGAAGAGCCAGAAAAACACAAACGCAAGCACGAGGGGATTGGCGAGGGCGGATTGGAGTGCCGTGCCTGCAACTGCGAAGGCGAAACAGGTCGCCAGGCTGACGGCAAGAAACCATTCCGCCCGCCACGCGGTACGATCAAGCTTCGTCTTATGCCTGTTCACGTCCTTGGCGCCCCGACATTCACCCTATTACGGCTTTGTTGAAGGCGATGTCGACGTAAACGATCGGCACGTAGCCAAACGGAACCCATCCTATGTGAACTCCCTTGCACCGATGCCAGTGATGGCGGACCCTTCCGTGCAATGCAAAAGCCAGTGGAACAAAGTCGTTCTGAAAAATCATTGCTCCGGCTTGTCCAGCCGCACCACGGCGCCGCTATCCAACTGATATTCAGCCTCAATCACTTTGAGTTTCTTCTTGGCCACAGCATCCTGCAGGATCTTGCTGCTGGCGAGCACGTCCTTAGCGCTCTGATGGACGTTCTGCACGATCGCATCTTCGATCAGCGCATCGCCTTTCGCGGATTTGGCTGCGATAGCAACCGCAGGATCGATCTTGTCCACGATGGTTTGCAGGTTCGCGGACGGCATCTTTTCGCCCGAGCAAGCCGCGCTCACGGCCCCACATTTGGTGTGGCCCATAACAACCAGCACGCTACTGCCCAGATGTTCCACCGCATACTCGATGCTGCCCACGCCGACGGCGTCAGCAATATTCCCAGCTGAGCGCACAACGAACAGTTCGCCGAGACTCTTGTCGAAGACCAACTCCGGCGCCACACGGCTGTCGGAGCACGCCAACACGATTACGTTGGGATGCTGACTGCTTGCGAGGCTTTCACGAAGACTGACCAACTGGCGGGCCTTGGGCTTGCCGGCCATGAACCGCTTATTGCCTTCCATGAGGTCAGCCCAGATGGCATCGGCGGAGGGCGGCGGAGTCTTGGCGGCGTGATGGGTGGACGGCTGCGGCGGGGTAGCGGCAGATTGCTGCGCAAGACCCGGAAGAGCCAGCAAGACCAGAATCGCGAAGCTTGCAAAACAGCGTTTCATCGAGGTGTTCCTTTCAGGCAGGATTTCCATCTTGAAGTTGGCACCGAAGCATTGTCGCATTATAGCGAGCACTCGCGCACGTTTTGGCGGTTGTTTAATTTGCATCCCGCACCTAGGCCGATCTTCTGTGTTAGTACGCGCTGACTTACGAAAGGAGCCTCCATGAAGCGCATCAACTTGTTGGTTGGGGTCGCATTGGCACTAGGGGTCGCGCTGGGATCGCTGGGTAGCAGATGATGAGCGCACAAGACAATTTGAAAGCCGGCACCGTGCTGCGACGAACGACACTGAAGGGCGCGCCGGGGTGGGAAGGCATCTTGGTGCAGCGCATCGTGCCACCCGGCGCAGAAAGCGGCAAGCATACACAATCCGGCAACGAGATCGTATACATCCAGGAGGGCGCGGTGATCCTCGAGGCTCAGGGCAAGCCCGCCGTGACCCTGAAGGCAGGCGAGGCGTTCAGCACCACGGCCGGCGAAGTGCACAACGTGAAGAATGCCAGCAACAGCGCGCCTGCAAAGGCACCTGGCCTTCTACGTTGCCAAGAAGGGCGCTCGTATGGAGGACCTTTCGGTTCCGGCTAAGTAAGTACCGCACATTTATGGTTTGGTCCGAACACCGTAGTCGCCGTGACCAAATCGTTGACCGTGTATTCACCACACGAAAGGCCCGAAATGACGCGAAGTATCTATACTTCTGCTCATGCAACCTGACCAAGAGGTTATCAACCGATGGAGCGGTTCCGCTCCCTTCTGGGAGAAGCACAGCGAAATCATCCGGCATATGTTTGCGCCGATTACGCAAGCTCTTGCCGAAGATGCTCACGTCGGTAGTCAGTACGCGGTTCTGGACATTGCCACGGGGCCGGGAGAGCCGGCATTGAGCCTGGCTGCCTTGGTCGGACCTGAAGGCACGATCTTTGGGATCGATCCCATTCCCGAGATGGTGGCAGCCGCTCGTCGAGCAGCCGACCGTCTTGGATTACAGAATGCACAGTTTGACGTCGCCTTTGCAGACCATCTACCATTTCCAGCTGATACCTTCGATGCCGTGATCAGCCGCTTCGGCGTGATGTTCTTTCCCTCTCCTGTTGACGCGGTCCGCGAGATATTGAGAGTGCTCAAGCCCGGGCGGAAACTGGCCTTGGCCGTCTGGCATTTCGCTGATAAAAATCCTTTCCACTACACCCTGTCGCGAGTCATAGATCGGTATGCAGAATCGCCACCACTTGCGCCGGATGCTCCCGACGCATTTCGCTTTGCCCGTCCTGGCAAGTTAGTGGAGGTTCTTACCGAGGCCGGAGCGATTGCTCCCTCCGAGCGCCTCTTGCAATTCACCATACAAGCGCCGATCTCAGTGGAAGACTATTGGATACTGCGATGCGAGATGTCCGAGAAGCTTCGGGAAAAGATCGCCAAGCTCTCCAGGGAGCAGGTGACTGAAGTGAAGCGCCAGGTGCTCGATGCTCTTTGTGAGTACTCCACAGACCGTGGGATAAGTTTCCCGGCTGAGGTTCTTATCGTGAGTGGAACCAAGAGCGGTTCAGCATAGCTGAACCGGCAGAAGTGGGCAAATCATTGACCGTGTATTGACCACAAACGGGGCGCGACTCTCGCCGCTTCTTGCAATAGGGAAGTCATCCATGAAGAGCTGAACCCTTTCCCGCGGGACCTCGCGCTGCGATCATTTGGACGGATAATTCAAGTGAAGGCGCTGGCTAGAATGGTTCCTGTTAGCTGACGACTCACTCAGAACCTCGCCTCACGTACCCCACAGCCGGTAGCTGGCCAATGTGACGAGCCAACGCTACTGGGAGCATTACGTCCGGTTCAAATAGGTTACGACATGGTCTGTTCGCGCCACTCGTAGAAATGCCGCAGAGATCCTAGAATCGGACCGCATCTAGTCCGATTTTTGGACTAGAACAATAGCTGGAGATGGAGGACGATTGGCGTATGTTCAAGTATCACCAGTACTGCCCTGTTGCTCGCGCATGTGAGATTCTTGCCGACCGTTGGACGCCACTGATCGTGCGCGAGCTACTGTTCGGCAGCCGCCACTTCAACGAACTCCAGCGGGGTTTGCCCGGCATCTCGCGATCGCTCCTCGTTGCGCGTCTCCGGCATCTCGAGGACAGGGGAGTCATCGAACGGCACACGGGCGCGCGGCCGAACGTTACGGAGTATATTCTCACCGAAGCGGGAAGCGATCTGATGGACGTGATTACGCACTTGGGCACGTGGGCAATCAAATGGGTTTTCGCCAACCCCAGTCCCGATGAGTTGGATCCCGCGTTGTTGCTGTGGAAGATGCATCAGCGCGTTGACCATCGTGAGTTCCCGCCAGGACGTACTGTGGTGCAGTTCGACTTCGCTGGCCGCAAAGGACGAAGGTTGTGGCTCATCCTGGAGCCGGGGGATGTCTCAGCATGTTTGAAGCCTCCGGGTTTTGATTCAGACTTGATTGTGCGAGCGGAGGTTTCCGCGCTGTACCGCGTATGGGCAGGTTTAATGGACTATCAGGTCGCGGTAGGTCGCGGGGAGGTCGCCCTGCAGGGACCTCCAGCATTAGTTCGAGCCTTCCCTCGGTGGTTCATGTGGAGTCCGTTGGTGGACATTGCACGGGCGTGCCGGAAGCGTCGGAGAGCAAGCGCTTGAGATGGGCCGACAAACATCCGCTGTGAAGAACCGGATGTGCCTAGTCCGATTTTAGAACTTGTCCAGGCCCAAATGCAGTCTTAAGATTTCCGCCAATGAAGCCGCTGATTTCCGCGACAAGGCGCACCGGCGGCACGTGGGGCGCAACATGCTTTTCCGATATTGGCTCACTCTCGCCGTTACCCTCTCTCTGATCTCACTGCCTGGCCGCGCTGACGAACAACACAGCCATCCGCATTTCGGTGACATGGGACAGGTTGGCACAGTTCACTTCCCAACCTCCTGTTCACCGGCTGTGCAACCGCAATTTGAGCATGCTATTGCCGTGCTCCACTCGTTCTGGTACGAGGAGGCGGGTAAAGCTTTCCAATCCATTGCGGAGACCGATCCCACCTGCAGTATGGCCTGGTGGGGCGTGGCCATGAGCTTGTGGCATCCGCTTTGGCCGGTGACTCCCGACACCGAGTCGCTCAAGAAGGGGCACGCCGCCGTCGCACAAGCACAATCAATTACTGGAAACACCGCGCGCGAGCGTGACTATATCGCTGCCATCGCCGCTTTTTACGACAACTACGACAAAACTGACCATCGCACGCGTGCCCTGGCGTACGAAAAAGCGATGCAGCAAGTGGCCCCGCGTTACGCCAACGATCGCGAAGCCTCCATTTTCTATGCCCTCGCACTCCTGGCCACCGCGCCGCCCACGGACAAGACTTACGCCAACCAGAAAAAGGCAGGCGAGATTCTCGAGAGAGTCTACGCCGAGCAGCCCAACCATCCCGGCGTGGCGCATTACATCATCCACAGCTACGACAATCCGGTGCTCGCCGAGCGTGCCCTGCCTGCGGCACGCAGTTATGCCAAGATCGCGCCTAGCGTCCCGCATGCCCAGCACATGCCGTCGCACATTTTCGTCCGGCTGGGACTGTGGCAGGAAGCCATCGCGTCCAATCTTGCCTCGGCCGCTGCCGCCCGCGACTATGAAACCGAATGGCACATGGAAGGCGCCTGGGATCAGCGCCTGCACGCCATGGATTATCTTGTCTATTCGTATCTGCAGACCGGACAAGAAGGCGCAGCTCGCCGCGTGGTGGACGAGGCCGGCGCAGTCACGAAGGTCAAGCCAGCGGGTTTGATCGCCGAATATGCGCTCGCCGCGATTCCAGCCCGCTTCACGATTGAGCGCCAAGATTGGGCTGGTGCGGCTGCCCTGAAGCCGCGTTCTACCGCTGGCCCTGCCGCGGAAGCCATCACCTGGTGGGCCCGCGCCTTGGGTGCCGCGCATCGCGGCGATGTGGCCGGGGCGCAGCAGGACCTCGCTCAAATTCAGCTCATGAAGAGCAAGCTCGACGCCAGTCCTGACCCCACCGCGAAGTATTGGGCAGGGCAGGTGGAAATTCAGCGTCGTGAAGCAGCGGCTTTGCTGGCGCACACGCAAGGACAAGACGACGAAGCGTTGCGGTTGATGCGCTCCGCCGTGGAAATGGAAGACGCGACGGAAAAAAGTCCTGTCACACCTGGGCCTGTGCTTCCCGCCCGCGAGCTGCTGGCCGACCTGCTTATGGAGACGAAACAGCCTGCACTCGCGCTCGCCGCGTTCCAGACCTCGTTGAAGTCAGCCCCCAACCGTTTCCACGCGATTTACGGCGCGGCGCAAGCCGCCGAATCTGCAAACCAGCCCGGGCTCGCTAAGGGCTACTACGCCAAAGTCGTCGAGATTTGCTCACAATGCCCCCCGGACGACCCTAGCTTGCGGCGCGCGCAGCAGTTTCTGGCTATGAACTAATCGTTTTCTCTGCTTCAAGAAATAGAGCGCGACTATCGTGTCGAGCTGTTGGGAGCCAGAACCGGAAGGAACATGAGACCAAACTATCCCACCCAACCACAAGAAGAATGGGTGGCGTACCAGCAGATTGTGTGCCGCACGGTTGGCTCCCAAGCCCATCGTGAAATTCGCTCCCGCCTCGACAGAAGTCCGTCGCGGCGGTGATGGAACCAACCCTCAACATTCGAAAGGAGAACGTCAATGGCGAACCCAAGGCAACTTCGAAATTTGATCTTCGGCCTAGGCTTGGGCAGCAACGACCGCGCTGGCGATCCACGCAGACCGGCACATTGCCGAGCCCAACGTGCGTGCAGAAAGGCTCGAACGATGAAAGAAATCATCTTAGCAGTGACCCTTTTCTCATTAGCTTTAGCGTTCGGCTGCAAGCATGGGTCAATCAAACAGGTTGAACTGACGCCTCAGACACTAGCGAGCCAATCGGCAGATAAGCCTTTGCTCATAGACTTAACTCGCACCGGGACAGTCTACAACGTGGCTGACAATATTGATTACAGCCGTGTACGGGTTCTTTTCGCAACGGGCGAGATGGGGATGAGTGATCTGGCAAGGAAGCTGGGAATGACCGGTAGCAACTTCCAACTGGGAGCGTTTAGTGATTTGAGCGGCCCGTATTTTGGCCAGCCACCCGACGGCGGTATTTCCGGCGGTACCTCCAACTTTACTTGCAGCGAGTTGCTTTGCGTGTGCACACGTTTTAGAGATTGCGACAAAATGCACAAGGCTGGCGTGTGTACACTCAACAGTTTCGGTTGCAAGCGGATCCCAGGTCAGCCGACGGGCTGCGCCTGCTTGAACAAGGCAGGGTTTTGAGGCAGCGGAGCGTGACACTATCCCCGGGTGGCCCGGGTTCGCGCGATTTGACCCTGTCTGCCTTTGGGCTAGACTCCGCACTGAATGGAAAACGCAGGCTGGTCAAACCAAAAGGAGTACGGATTATGAGTAAGAATGCCACGCAGTCCTCCCGGCCCCCCGTCAACCTAAAGGGCCTCCCGGAGCGGGTGCTCCTCAAGGCGGCGTTGATACGTTGTGGCGCACAACTTCGAAACTTCACTCCGTTGCGAGATCGTCTGGTGGCCTCCGGCCAGGATGCCAACGCGACGTATCGCCAGATCGAGTCGCGGCGCGACCACCTCACGGCCGAACTGAAGAAACTCACAATGGCCCCGGTTCAGCCGGTCGCTGCCCAAACCTCCTTCCGCCCACCGCGCCTCGGCTCGGTGCTGTCTCTCCCCGTCGCCCCGGCGAGGTTCCTTCCGCCGAGGAATAACCCCTGGTTTGGATTCTCGGGTAGTGTCCAGATGGGACGCGCCCATGAGGGGGACGACATAATCCCACCTGGAACCACAGGCTCCATTCGCACATTGATTCTCCGTGATATGGCTGAGATCTTTTTTGGCGGCCAAATGGTTGGAGGCCCGGTCGATGGCCATCCCAAAGAACACTTCTGGTTACACAGCTGGATTTATCTGATTCCCTTCCCGGCGCCAGTGGTCGGTTCCACCTTCACCTACAGTTTCCAGGTGCCCATAGAGGTCGCCACAATAACCGCAAACGGCGCCGTAACTTTATGGTGCTTCGTGTCGGTCGGCGAGACGCCCGATTTCGTGGGCCAGGAGGTGGTGGTGAATACGGTGGATAACTTTCCGCTTGTAACTGACCTGTCCGGACCGGACGAGGAAGTTCTCGGGCAAACGAATGTGCAACGATCGTTCGCCGTGGGGGGCGGCCAAGTTCCGGCGGTCGCGGTGGCAATGGGTGTGGTGGTCGCCCTAGAAAGTGGCGCAGAGCTTCATCTCGAAGATAGCGTGTGCTTTATCTTGCCCTTTTCGGGGGTGGTGGGTGACGGCGTCGTGAACTTCCGCTACGACCCGACACCCCCTACTTTGCACCCATGACACCGGCCTAATAACGATACAAGGTCCCGAGCGGTGCCCTCATCACGGTCGCGATGGCCACACTTCCTACAAGAGCGCAGAGGAGTGCGGGCCGCAAGCTTGACAGAAACCTGGACAGAATTTGTCTTCCCAGATTTCGGTCTGACGGTGGTTAGGCGCAATTAACTGGAAGTCAGCATTCGAAATGCCGGGTGGCCCGGGTCTCGCGCGGTTCGAGACCCCGGACCCCGTCAGTGCCGTGGCCCTTAGAACCAACCCTCAACATTCGAAAGGAGAACGTCAATGGCGAACCCAAGGCAACTTCGAAATTTGATCTTCGGCCCCGGCTTAGGCGCAGCAACGGCCGCGCTGGCGATCCGTGCAGACCGGCACATTGCCGAGCCCAAAGTGCGTGCAGAAAGGCTCGGACAATAAAGAAAATCTCCTTCGCAGTGACCCTTTCGTCGCCAGCTTTAGCTTTCGGCTGTAAGCATGGGTCAGTCAAACAGGTTGAACTGACGCCTCAGACACTAGCGAGCCAATCGGCGGAAAAGCCCTTGCTCATCGACTTAACTCGCACTGGGACGGTCTACAACGTGGCTGACGATATTGATTACAGCCGTGTAAGGGTTCTTTTCGCAACGGGCGAGATGCCGATGAGTGATCTGGCAAGGAAGCTAGGAATGACCGGCAGCAAATTCCAACTGGGAGCGTTTAATGACTTGAGCGGCCTGTATTTCGGCCAGCCACCCGACGGCGGTATTTCCGACGGTACCTCCAACTTTACTTGCAGTGAGTTGCTTTGCGAGTGCACACGTTTTAGAGATTGCGACAAAATGCACAAGGCTGGCGTGTGTACACTCAACAGTTTCGGTTGCAAGCCGATCCCAGGTCAGCCGAGGGGCTGCGTCTGCTTGAACAAGTCAGGGTTTTGAGGCGGGGGTGGCCCGGGTCTCGCGGGGTCAGAGACCTGGGGAGTTCGCAACAGACGGGTGGCCCGCCTTTTCAACTCAGAGGGGGAAAATCGGGTGCCCCACTCATCCGCGGTGTTCGGATGAGTGGGACCTTCGAATCACGAGGATATCGTCTGGTATTTTCTCTCACCGGCGTGAACCTCGTGCGCGCGTTTCTTTTCATGCTGACCCGAGGCTTGAAACGCTGGTACGGTGGACACGACCTCCACTTCCTCAGCTGTAGTTGGCGACTCCACAGTAGCTGGGGGGTGGGCACAGTCGCCTGGCACCTCATCCTCGAATCGGAGAAGCGTGGGATGCCGTCACACTGTCAAGGGCGGAGTAAAGCTAGACCGGTGGGGCGGAGTAAAAGTAGACCAGTTGAGTATGGAGAAGAGCTGAGATTTGTCGGGGAGGAGGGCGTCTGGAGCGGAGGCTTGCGCCGCCGGCAAGGCGGCGCGTGAAGGCCGGAGCGGAAGACGGCCTCCTCCCCGAGGCGTGTTCGCCGCAGCGGATAGCGGGCGGCCTCTAACTGAACAATCCGCGCTGGAAAAACCCTACTCCAGGTAAGCTCTTGCCATCGGTCGCCACCACGGCCAATCGTGATAGCTCTGGTCGCCCCAAACGTACAGCTCGTGCCGAATGCCGCGCGCGCGCATAATCGCCGCCATCTGTTCGTTCTTCTCCCAGCACATGTCCCACTCGCCGGTCGAGAGCACGGTGCGCATGTGGTTGTAGCGCCAGCCGTCGGTGCAGTTCGCCAGGTAGTCGGGTGGATTGTTGAAGTACACGTCCTCGCTGTACCAGCCATCGAGGAAGTTCTTGATGTCGAAGGAGCCGCCCATGCTGACGCAACCGGTGACCTTGTCGGGATGACGGAAGGCGAAGTTGACGGCGTGATAAGCGCCGAAGCTGCAGCCGGTCACGATGGTGCGCGGCGTCCAGTTCTTGTGCCACATCAGCGGCAGCACGTCGTTGAGGATGTAACCCTCGTACTGCAGATGCCGCTGCACGCGCCAATAGGGATGCGCCCGCTTGTTGTACCAGCTTTCGCTGTCCACGCTGTCCACGCAGTAGATCTGCAGCTGGCCGGCCTCCAGCCGGTCGGCGACAGCGGCAATCATCTTGTTGTCTTCGTACTCGAAGAAACGGCCCTGGGACGTGGGAAAGACCAGGACCTTGGTGCCGTCGTGGCCGAAGACCAGCATTTCCATGTCGCGTTGCAGGTCGTTCGACCACCAACGGTGATATTCGCGATTCAAAGTGTTTGCGCCTTTCGGTTGCAGCAGAATTGGGGTTTGGTAATCTAAAGAACCATCATTCTACAGAATGAGGACGGATCCGCCCTATGAATCTGCCCGACGCTCCAATCGCCCAAGACGGATTTTTCGTTACTCACTTCCTGACCGTAACGGACCAGGCGAAGTCCAGGGAGTTCTACGTTGGAACCCTGGGAGGAAAAATTGTAAAGCTGGAGAATCCCTGTTACATCAAGCTGGCCAACTCCTGGATTATTCTCAATTCGGGAGGTGGTCCAACGCCCGACAAGCCCGAGGTGTTCCTCGAAGCTCCTCGGGACCTGAACACCGTGAACAGCTTCCTGAACCTGCGAGTTGCCGATATTTGGGCTTGCTACTCGCAATGGAAGGCGAAGGGCGCCCATTTCCTGACCGAACCTCTCGACAATCACGGCCACGAACTGCGATGTTACATGCGAGACCCGGACGGCTACCTTATCGAAGTTGGGCAGTACAGCCAGCAGGCAATCGATCATTTCAACCAGTACATCGCCGGAAGCGGCGGGCCCGCGCAGTAGATGGAACCGACACGCTTGCTTTCGAGGCCCAAGAGCTTTACGGCCGCAATGTCGACGTACGGCTTGCAGAAAGTTCTTAGTAGGCAACTCATCGTATGCCCGTTTCCACCGACATGAACAACGCACCCGCTGTCACGCCCGGCGACCTGAAGTCCCGTCTCCGGTTGCACCACCAGTTTGCCTCGAAAGTGGAAGACGAGAAGCGCGACCTGGTCGTCTATGTGCCGCCCATGTACGACGCCCAGCCCGAGCGGCGCTATCCCGTTCTCTTCATGCAGGACGGCCAGAACCTGTTCGACCCCGAGACGTCGTTCATTAAAGGAAACTACTGGCGCTTGGGCGAGACGGCCGACGAACTGATCGCGAGCCAGCAGATCGATCCGCTGATCATCGTCGGCATCTACAACACCGGTGTACACCGCATCGATGAGTACACGCCGCTTGAGGACAAGCGTCTGGGTGGCGGGCAGGCCGATGGCTACGGCCAGATGCTGGTGGAAGAGCTGAAACCGTTCATCGATCACAGCTACCGCACGCTGCCCGGCGCCGAAAACTGCGGCCTGGGCGGATCGTCGCTGGGCGGGTTGGTTTCCCTCTACCTCGGGCTGCGCTACACCTGGATGTTCAGCAAGCTCGCCGTGATGTCGCCGTCCGTGTGGTGGCATAGCCGGGCAATTCTTCGAACGGTCGCTCAGATCCAGAGGAAGCCGGAGCTGCGGATCTGGCTCGACATCGGTACCCGCGAGGGCCGCCGGGCCCTGCCGGACGCGCGCGCTTTGAAACGAGATTTGATCCGCAAGGGTTGGAAGCGCGGCAAAGATCTCGGCTACATGGAAGCGCAGGGCGCCGAGCATTCCGAGTGGGCGTGGGCGCAACGCGTCGCTCCTATGCTGAAGTTCCTGTTCCCGCCACGATAAACGGATTGGTCCCTCGCCATTGTCACATCGAAGGGTGACGCAGGCGCTTGCGGACCATCGCGCTTACCGGTAAGGTCGTCACTGAGGACGAGGAGGGGTGTGTCCGCTCAGGAACTATGTTGGTTGCCTCCGAGGCGCACCGCGCATGCGGGGGCAAGAAGAGGAGCGATAAGTCCTTCCAGCTCTATTGCATACGTATAAGCCCTTACAACGCAAGAATTTACGAATGATTCGATATGTAACTTATTGAAATTAAAGGATCGCTTGAGGGGCAGGGGGCAGGTGTAGGGCGGTACGGTTCATGGGGCGGTAGGCTGGTGCCTGAAAGAGACGACGTTTTCGCACGCGTTTTACGTTATGGATCCCGCGGAGTCTGCGACGGTGACGACGGCATGGGAGCGCATCGACCTTGGCCGCCAGCCGGACGGTTGTGAAAATGAAAGGATCTATCCTTGGCGTTATCCTCCACGACGTGTGTGAGGAGATCAGGCTGGAAGAGCTGCGCGAGATCCTCGGTGCAAAACGAGTTGAACCGAGTTTCAAGCATGCCACTCCTGAGTACGTCCGCTTTGAGAAGCCGCCAGTGGTTGAGCGGCTTGGGCCGGTAGTTCTGAGCAGCGGCGAAACTCTCACCCCGCAAGTCAAGTATTACGACTACGGCGTCATCAGCGTGCTGTTCGAGTTGGAGTTTGAAGCAGACTGGGAGGGCCTGGTGCGAATGGCAGCCCGTTGGGTTCCGAACGCCGAGCTTGAACACCAGGCGCAACAAGTCATTCGAGGACGGCTGGAACGAATCGCGCCCGCTTTGGTGCGTCTTTACAAGGAATGGTTGGCTGAGGATTACTACATCTTCCTGTTGAGCGAAGTTCCTGGGCAACCGTCCGGCGCCGATCTGCTGGCGCAACATGGCCCGAAGATCGCACAGATGGTTCGCGGCGAGCAGACCTCATTGGCGCGCTGCGAAATCGATGACGTGCTGCAAGCCAGCCTGTCGTATTACCCCCAGCGATCTCGTGGTGGTTGGATGGAATGCGGCGCTGGTTTATGACACACCGTCCGGAGCCGAAACTTCGGTGCAGATACTGGAATACGCCAATTCGCAGTTGCTGGAGTTTCGCCACTATGACGAATTGCTGACGCGCGAGCTGCGCTGGCGTCTATCGCTCGCTTAAACATCGCGCAGGTCTGTGGCGCCGTTGGCGGATGCGCGCCGAGGCTTCGCGTCTGAATAGTGTGACCGTCGAGGTTACGGAACTGGTCGAGCGCGCCGATACCGCGATTAAGTTTGTCAGCGACATGTTCTCGGCGCGCTTCTATCGGCTTGCTGCGGCCAAAGTGGGTGTTCCCGAATACAAGAACCTGGTAAAGGAGAAACTGCAAACCGCGGAGGGCCTTTATCGCGTCCTTATCGATGAATTCCACCAGAGCCGTGGCTTCGTGCTGGAGCTGATGGTCGTCATCATCCTGATGATCGAGTTGGTGTATCTGTTTCGGGGGAAGTACTAGGGAAGCTCTGATTAAGTCCGGGTTTGAAGGGGACGGCCTTGAGGCCGTCCGTAAGCTCCGCAAAATCATTGCGCCTTTAGCCGCTGCGGGATTCGTCGGGACTTATTCAGAATTTCTCTGGAGTTCGAACATGGAGTCGCCGTGGTTCAGTTCGTCGCAAGGTATGGCCGATTTCGCCTGTTACAATCGAATTGCAGGCTGTCTGTCTGCATCTTTCTCATCCATGAAATGTCCGTTCTGCGGCTTTGAAAACGACAAGGTGGTCGATTCGCGCGAAAGCAAGGAAGGCGAGTCCATTCGCCGCCGTCGCGAATGCCTGAAGTGCGAGAAACGCTTCACCACCTACGAACGGATCGACGAGATCCCTTACATGGTGGTGAAGAAAGATGGCCGGCGCGAGAAGTTCGAACGGCAAAAAGTCCTGAACGGGCTGCTGCGGGCGTGCGAGAAGCGTCCCGTCTCCATGGGCAAACTGGAGCAGATCGTCAACGATGCCGAGGGATTCGTGGTGGAGTCTCGCCGGACCGCGAGCGCAAGACCAGCGAGATCGGCGAGCTGATCATGAACCGCCTGAAGCGTATCGATAAGGTTGCCTATGTGCGGTTCGCTTCGGTTTACCTCGACTTCAAAGATGTGCGCGAGTTCATGTCCGAGCTGAAGGAACTGCTCGATACCAAAGAAGGCGCCTCCGCCAAAGCCAAGTCCGGGGACTGACTCCGGCACTCACACGAGATCGAATGGCATATAACGTTACGTTAATTCCGGGCGATGGGATCGGACCTGAGGTGGTGAAAGCGACCGTCCGCATCCTGGAAGCCACCGGCGTCAAGTTTGAATGGGAGAGCTACGCCGCCGGCGCCGAAGCCTACGAGAAATATAAGGAATACATTCCCAGAGAACTGACGGAGTCGATCGAGCGCACACGTATCGGGCTGAAAGGGCCGGTGACGACGCCAATCGGCGGCGGATTCTCCAGCATCAATGTCGCGCTGCGCAGGCAGTTCGAGCTGTTCGCCAACTTCCGGCCGATCCGCAATCTTCCTGCTGTGCCCACGCGCTATCCCGGCGTTGACCTCATCGTGATTCGCGAAAATACCGAAGGCTTGTACTCCGGCATCGAGCACGAAGTCGTTCCCGGCGTGGTCGAGAGCTTGAAGATCATCACCGAAAAGGCGTCCACGCGCATCGCCAAGTTTGCCTTCGCATATGCGCGCCGCGTGCATCGCAAGAAGATCCACGCCATCCACAAAGCCAACATCATGAAGCTGTCGGATGGGCTGTTCATCCGCTGCTCGCGCAACGTGTCGAAGGACTATCCGGAGATCACGTACGGCGAGCACATTGTGGACAACACCTGCATGCAGCTGGTGATGAACCCTTATCAGTACGACGTCCTGCTGCTGGAGAACCTCTACGGCGACATCATCTCCGATTTGTGCGCCGCATTCGTTGGAGGGCTCGGCTTGGTGCCAGGCGCGAACTTCGGACACGAGTGCGCCATCTTCGAAGCGGTGCACGGCTCGGCGCCTGACATTGCGGGCAAAGACATCGCCAACCCGACAGCAGTGCTGCGCTCGGGCATCCTCATGCTTCGCCACCTGGGCGAGGAGAATGCGGCCAACCACATTCGCGCGGCAATCGAGAAGGTCTATACCGAGAAGAAGCACCTCACGCGCGACGTTGGCGGGACAGCTGGCACCAGCGAGTTTGCCGACGCTATGATCGAGGCGCTGCACAGTATTCCGCCGCCCAAGCCGGAACTTGAGGAAGTGGAACTCTGAGAAAAAGTCTTTGCCTGTCATCCGTGACGATGCAGTCCTTTTGGTACAATATCGCCACCAACGCCACTCCAGGAAAGGCGTTAGCCGCTGATTTGGGCCGCATTATCAACCGAACTCGTTCAAACATCGCCCCACAACAGAGCGTTGTCGCTTTGCGTGGACGCAACGTTGACAGGAGCTTGTTCTGACCTCGCGAACCATTTCTTATAACCCGGCCTACCATCGCTTCGCCGTCTTCGTTGCCGGGGCCACATTCATCCTGATCGTCGCCGGCGCTCTGGTTACCAGCAATGATGCTGGCCTGTCGGTGCCGGATTGGCCGACTTCCTTCGGTTCTTTGTACAAGCTTCCGCCGATGGTGGGCGGGATGAAGTACGAGCACACGCACCGCATGATTGCGGAGTTCATCGGCTTGCTGATCATCGCGATGGCGATTTGGACGCAACGCGTCGAGCAGCGCAAATGGATGCGGGTGCTGGGCTGGATTGCGCTGGCCGCGGTTGTTGGCCAGGGAATTCTGGGCGGCATCACGGTCCTGAACTTCCTGCCGTGGTCGATTTCCACGGCCCACGCCACGCTTGGCCAGATGATCTTTTGCGTGGCGATCGCGATGGCATTGTTCACCAGCCGCGGATGGCTCCAGGATTGCGATCGCATCACCGAGCGTCTGATTCCCGGCACGCGAGTCCTCGCCGCGATGGCAGCCTGCTGCGTCTGGCTGCAACTGATTCTTGGCGCGGCATTTCGTCACTCCGGCATGAAGCTGGTGCCTCATCTGATTGGCGCGTGCGTGGTCACGGCACTGCTTTGCTGGATCATCGTTCGCGTGCTGACGCGCTACGGCGCCGTCGAACATCTTCGTAGGCCGTCGCAATTTCTGCTGGCGCTGTTAATGTTGCAACTCGGCTTGGGCTTCGCTGCCTACCTGACGCGCCTGAAGGCTACGGCCATACGCATGCAGCCCGACCGATCATCGTGATCAGCACCGTGGCACATGTGGCGTGTGGAGCGTTGGTACTGGCGATCAGTGTCGTCCTTGCCATCCAGAGCCATCGCATGATCAACGCTCGAATCACCGAGACCGCAACTCGTACCGTCACCAACAAGGCCATCACTGCATGAGCAGCGCCAGCCAGCCGCTCGCTGTCCCTCGCGTGGGCATCGCCGCGCTTGCCCACGACTACTCCGTGCTCATCAAGTTGCGCATAACGACCCTGATCGTGATGACGGCCTGGGCCGGCGCTTACTTCGCTGCCGCCAAGTCTGGGGTGCCGTTGCTCTCGTGGACGCTGCTGCACGCGCTGATCGGCATCGGACTGGTTAGCGGAGGCACGGCTGCCATCAATGAGGTACTGGAGCGCGATGTCGATGCTCTGATGCGCCGCACGGCACAGCGTCCGCTGGTCACCGGCAGCATGAGCCTGCTGCATGGATCGATCGTTGCTTTCGGTATGACCATCGGCGGCGTTTTGTATCTCGGAATCACAACCAACTGGCTGACGGCTACACTGGCTGCGTTGACCTCTTTCAGCTACCTCGTCGTGTACACGCCGATGAAGCGCGTGCATCCGATTTGCACCTTTCTGGGCGCGTTTCCCGGCGCGATGCCTCCGGTACTTGGCTGGACGGCAGTTCGCGGCCACCTCGATGCGGAAGCATTGGTGCTCTTCGCCATCGTCTTCTTCTGGCAGTTCCCGCACTTCCACTCCATCGCGTGGCTGTATCGCGAGGATTACGAGAACGCGCGCATCCGCATGTTGCCGGTGGTCGAAAGCGACGGCCGTTCTACTGCCTTTGCCATCGTGATGTACGCGCTGGCGCTGCTGCCGGTATCGCTCGCTCCCGCGCTGATCGGCATGTCGGGATGGACCTACTTTGCCGGCGCCCTGCTGCTCGGTCTCGGCATGTTCTGGTTCAGCCTGCGCATGTGGACCATGAAGCTCGCGCCCGTGGTTCCGCAGTCGAAAGTGCGCGCCCGTCATCTGCTTCAAGCCTCAGTGATCTACCTTCCGCTGCTGTTTGCCCTGATGATGCTCAATCGCGCGTAAGAATGTGACCGTTGGCCATCAGCGGTCAGCACTCAGCCCGTTCATTCTCACAAGGTCGCCGGCTCCAGCCGATCCTCGAGCTGGCGCAGGAGAAATCGAGGGCGCTTTGAACCTGCCGAACGGGATTTGCGTCAGGTTCAATCGTGGCCGCTCTCATTCGCTGTTAACCACTCAATAATTATTTCCGCTCAGTACAGCTTTTCCCGTTTCGATACTTGCCAGCTATCACTCTAGTTACCCCTCCCCCCCTCCCCTCGTTATTTAGAATCATAGGATTACAGACTTTTTCCCGGCAAATTTTGAGCCCCTTAGGTTTATACGTAACTTATTGATCCGCAGTCACTTAACATGCATTGTCATCCCACCGACGCTTTCAGCACGCGAGTGGAAGGAGCTTCTATTAACGGAATAGTAATCATCTCCCTATCGCAAACTGGCAACCGACAATTGATCACCGGGCGCTGTTTCAAAGATCGGCCTCCCGACGGGGCCGCTTTCGCCCTGCGCGGGGCGGTAGAGACACTAAGCCTCACGTAGTGAGTGTAGCGGTCGGCTGGCCGCAGTCAAGTTACGGAGGTACAGGTAGGGTAACTGTACTTTAGTCACATTTCAGAGGAAGGTAACCTGCCTTGGTGGATTACTTATGCCCAAGGTCAGCACTTTGTGCTCGGGGCATCGTGTCTGGGCCAGGTCGATGAGGTGGTTGATCAGCTCGGGACCGTGGTGGGCGTAGAAATACAGCGCGGCAATTTCGCGCTCTTGCAGCGATTTGTTAGGGTAGAGCGCGTTCTCGATTTGGGCGGCATGTCGCGCCAGGATCTCGGTGCGGCGCAACTCGGCCTGGGCGGCGCGCTTCTCCAGGCGGTCCACCTGATAGCGCACCTTGCTGGCGGCGCGTTCAGCCGCTTCCACCAGCGTGGGATCGAGCTTGCGCAGAGATTCACTAACGCGGTGCATGTTTATCTCGATTCCCCGCCGCGCCAGCTCAAAGTTTTCCTTCAGCTCGGCAGGCAGCGAACGCGCAGCAAGGCAATCACGCAGTTGACACTCGCCGTGAAACAGCTCCGGCAGCTCCACCTCGTACTTCAGCAGCAGCCGCTCGATGCGCGGCTCAATCAAGGTTGCGCTCATGCGCGGAAGGATGGGCGTGATGCGGCCCAGCAGCTTTTCGTAGAGCACAGCCGCTTGCGCGAAATAGGCCACTTCAGCCGGTCCGCCGAAGTAGGCCAAGGGTCGGCAGCCAGTAATCCTGCAGCACCGGCCGCAGTAACACATTGGCGCTGAAATTCTCCGGCGTAGCCGCGATGCGCTTTTCCAGGTCTTCGCCAGACAGTCGGTCTTTGCCGATCGCGTAGGCGCCATTCTTGCGGTGAACCGGGAGGCGCGCGCCCTCAACCAGCGCGAACAGCGGAGTGGATTCGGGTGTGACCTTCACTTGTTCGTGGTAGTTGGCGTCGCGCAGTTCGCGATTGCGCTCCAGCACTGCCTGGTCGAGTTCGGCGGAGCGGCGCAGCGCGTCCACAAACAACGGTGTGGCGATACGATGCAGCTCAGGATCCGCAGGATCGAGCAGGATGAGCCCGTGCTCAGCAAAGATGCGGGTGTAAAGCTTGGCGAAGGCGTTGGAAAAGGTCTCTCCCTCCACATAGCTCTCGCGCAGATAGTCGGCGGCGAGCGATTCGCCCAGCAGCTTCGCGGCTTCAGCAACAAGCGCGTTGGTTCCTTCCGCGAAACGAATGTGCGCCACCGGAGAGCCGGCAGTGCCGGCGGTGTTGGCCTTGAAGGGAACCAGCTGAAAGTCGTGCGTCAGGAACAGCGTCTGGTTGACCTCGTCGAGGTCGTGATCTTCGGTGGCGAGCCAGAACACCGGCACGCAATCGATGCCCAACTGCTCCACCTGTTTGGCCAGCGCAAGCGCGGACGCGATCTTGAACAGCGACATCAGCGGGCCGCCGAAGAGTCCCACCTGCTGACCGGTGACTACGGCGTAAGCGCCTTCGCCCAGCCGCTGAATGTTGCGCAACGTCTGCGGCGACGCTCCCCAGTTGCGGTTCTGCTTCTCCAGCGCAGCGGCAACACGGGCCTGGCGTTCCGGGTCGCGCGGCACCGACTTGGCGAACGCGGCGATGTGCTCGGCGTCCGGCGGTGTGGGAAAGAACTGGCGAATCGCGGGAGAGTAGGAAAGAAAATCGCTGAAGATGCGTGCGGTGTGCGGGATGGAGTTGAAAGAGATGCAGTCGGGGATCACGAGATGGTCTCCCGACAACAGCATCGAAAAGGGCACGTCATTCGCTGGGTCATTCGCACGTATGAGACTATCAGGCGCGCAAAAGGTTTGGATGATTTCGCTGGCGGTGGGATGCAGGAATCGGCCTCAGAGTCGATGCTTTGCGCGACAGCATCTATATAAGTGCGATTGACTTCCCTGCGCTTGCTGCTACAGTGAAGAGGATCGTGTTTCACTTCGGGGGCGTCACGGCTTCGACGGAAGTGATTGCGGTAAAGAGGCATACCGGAGTGCATGCATCCGTAATCGTGTGCAAAAACACAATTGCCAACCAAACACTGGCATACGCAGCTTAATTAGTTAAGTTGCCGTCCTCCTCGGCTTTGCTCATGGGCTGAGAAAGGGCGTCGCACAGTGAGCTGGCCTTGAACTCTACGTCTGGGAGTTCGGGGCGAGACCTTCAGGCTGGCCGGCCGCGTTTCTTGTCCGTTCTGAGCGCGGTTGGCGAGAGTGCCGGGCAACCGGCGCCGGAACGAGACTAAGTATGTAGTCTCTTTGCTGGCAGCATTTTCGGACGCGGGTTCAACTCCCGCCGCCTCCACCAAGTTGTTTATTTTCCAATATCTTACAAGGAAATCAGCGGGCTCCAGTCCGCTCATTACAATTCCGCCCAGGCTGAGAACGCTTCACAGTTTTCGACGGACCGTTCGCATTACAAGGCTTCTATCTCAAGTGGGAAATTGTCCTCGACCGTAATCGTAATGGCAACATCGATAGGCGAAGGAAAGTCCACGTTCAAGATAAACTCTACTCCTGGAGGCTCACCATCGAAATGATCAGAGGCGTGTGGAGATATGTTGCTGACCCAGACGTTCGCATCGCCGAGGTTGTATCTGAAGTTTTGACCCGGTTCACCAGCCTGACCAAATAGACCCTGGACGGTGGGATCGGGAGGGATGATTTCACCAGCTGTTATATGTACAACCGAAGCATGTGACCTGATGGCTGACGTATTGAAATTCTGGCGCACCCGGCCGCGAACCCCACGTCTTACGATGCGAAAAGACTGAGACATTTTATTCTCCTTGCTTAAGTGATCCCTTCACGAAGTTTAAGGTTTCCGAAATTGCGGCCGTCAAGTTGTGATTCCCACTTATTGGCAACATCCGCGAATAAGTGGGGGCACTAAGCTTGTACGTCATTGGACTACATCTTTCATTGATCTACCCTCGGTACGAAGAACGGGCGCTCGGCTAGATGTTTTATCTTTCGCCGCTTACATCAAAGGCGTACCTAGAATCCAGTCACGCCGGTGACGGGCGTTCCATCCGCCACGATGTCGATGGGCCCATGCCAGCCACCGGTGTCGCGGAAGAAGTGGGCCAATCGATCGTCTCCCACAGTTGGTGTGAGGACAGCCACAAGTTCTAAGTTCCCAGGTTGATTGAAGTTGCTCTCCAACAGGGACACAGCTGTTGGTTCGACCGGAATGCCGCCCACAGGGCCTCCACCCGGCCCTAACGTGAAATCGTGCACCGTAACCGGACCGTGCCATGGGAAGCCTACACCGTCATTGTCTCGGAAAAAGTGCAGAAGTTTCCTGCCCATCGGCACCACCATCTCGAAATTGCCCTGCCTGCCAAATGAGCCCTGAATAAACGATGGATGGCCGGTCACCCCGGTGATGGGGCTACCATCGGCAACGATATCGTTAGGTCCATGCCAGCCGCCCGTGTCGCGGAAGAAATGGACCAATCGGTTGTCTCCTATAGTGGGCGTAACGACAGCCACAAGTTCTAAGTTGCCAGGTTGATTGAAGTTGCTCTCCAGCAGTGACACAGCCGTTGGTTCGACTGGAATGCCGCCCACAGTGCCTCCACCACCCGATCCGAACATGAAATCGTGCACCGTGACCGGACCATGCCATGGCAAGCCTACAGCATCATTGTCTCGAAAGAAGTGCAGAAGTTTCTTGCCCATCGGCACTACCATCTCGAAATTGCCTTGCCTGCCAAATGAACCCTGAAGGAACGATGGATCGCCTGTCACGCCGGTGACGGGCTTGCCATCCGCCACGATGTCGAAGGGCCCATGCCAACCACCGCTGTCGCGGAAGAAATGGACCAATCGGTTGTCGCCTATAGTGGGCGTAACGACAGCCACAAGTTCTAAGTTGCCAGGTTGATTGAAGTTGCTCTCCAGCAGTGACACAGCCGTTGGTTCGACTGGAATGCCGCCCACCGTGCCTCCACCCGGCCCGAAGGTGAAATCGTGCACCGTGACCGGACCATGCCATGGCAAGCCTACAGCATCATTGTCTCGAAAGAAGTGCAGAAGTTTCGTGCCCGTGGGCACCACCAGCTCGAAATTGCCGATCAGGCCGAAGGAGCCTTGGATGAAATTGCTGCTGCTATTGTGCGGCAAATTGTGACGACCCGATATGATCTGGATCATGGCTGTGGCCGATGCTGGGTTAATCTCTGAAACAGTAACGCGCACACGGTTTACAGGATCGCTGAAGGTCTCGCCAGAAACTAAGAAGTCCTTGCCAGCGGGCGATTGGGGTCCCGCCGGCTGCCACATAAGATATGAGTTGCCGTCCGGCCGTACCTCGTGTATCAAAATGAGGTCACTTGACAATCCTGCATCGAATCCCGTCGGTTGTCGATATTCGACGGTGAAGTAATGAGGCCGATCCGGGTGTCCATCGGCTGTCGGGAAGGCGAAGATCTTCGCCATCAATGACCCCTTCGAGCCCGGTGCTGTGAGGCTAGTCAGAAGGACGTTCCCGAAAAAATCTGTTACTTCAGTGACGCGTTCTGGGGGTATCCATCCGGACGCATCGCGGAACGGCGCATTAGAGCCTGGACCGGCCGGGGGAAACCGAGAAGACCTCTCGGTCACCACGCTTAGAGCGCTCATGATATCCCAATGGTCTCCGTACTCGGCTACATTCTGGCTCCCGGCAAACGGAGCTCCAAAAGAGTGAACCCAACCGAAGCCATGGCCCATCTCGTGGGCTGCGAAGGTATCGTTCCAGGTATTCAAGCTTAGACATACCCGGCCATCTCCGAGCGAGATTGCGCCGGAATCCACAGGCACATTGAAAGCTATGATTGTGCCGAAGAAAGGCGAAAGATTGATGTTATTTGCCCTTGCGACGTCTAGCCCCCATGCAAATAACTTAGATCGATCTCTTGGAAAGGTCAGCGTGCTGATCTCCTGACTAGAGTGGTCCGCGCGAAACCAACCAAAAACTTCTGAGCCGGTGAGGTCTAGGTTGCCGTATGACACATTACGCCAGTAATCGAATAATCCCGTCGTACCGGCATTGACAAACAAATCGCGGAAGAACTGGGGGGCTTGTGGCTCTTCCGGGTGATCGTTAAACTTGCATAAGACAACTGCCCATGGAAACTTACCAACGAGTCGCGGCATAGCAGTTAACCCCCAATAAAAAAATTTAATCTCCTGTGCCTCCCACTAATTCTCCATCGACCATCAAATTCTGATTCCCACTGATTCGCAAGAACCGCGAATACGTGTGGCGCCCAGCAAATCCCTTACAGGGATAGGCCCCACAGGAATTACTAGGGGCCCACAACTGTCGTTGGTGCGTTCACAGATGCTAGCGTGACCGTATCTGTAGCCACCGCTACTAGCGTCGTGCCGTCGGTTACCCTTTTGATTTGTACACCCCACTCGAATGCTCCTTTTCCGTCGGTGGACCTCACCGAATGTGCGAGCACCGTACCAGTTGGGGTTAAGGCGTGGAGACTGATATTCACGGCCGAATGGCACTCCGTAAATTCCCCGCCAGCGACGAACACGGCCGTAAATCTACGAAGGGGTATACGAGGTAGAGGAAGTTCATTTGTCGCTACGAATTGCGTGATTGTGGGCATCGTAAGTCCCTCCTAGGTGATTGCTCCGTGAGAATTACGGACGATAAAATGAAACCCTTTCCCCACGAGCGCCGTTTGCGTGCAAGCATCTTCGCGACCCAAGCTCACCCTGTCTGTACGCTAGCGCACAGATTGGACACTAAGAGCAAAATATGGCAGACTCTTGCCCAACAGTCGTTGGGGCGAGCGACTCGTGTCTCTGTCTGCAAAGCACGTGGCGAATGATAACCGACTCCTCCGGGCCCTTCCCGGAGAGGAGCGCGAGCGCCTCGCGCCCAATCTGCAGCCCCTGACTTTTGCTCTCGGCGAGGTGGTCTATGAGTCGGGCGGTCCCCAAGAGTACGTTTATTTCCCCACTACATGTGTCGTCTCTCTGCTCTACACCATGGAAAATGGTTCGACAGCTGAGATGGGTCTGGTCGGAAATGACAGCGTCGTGGGGGTCGCTCTGTTCCTGGGCGGCGACACCACACCCAACCGCGCGATCGCGCAAATCGCTGGTGACGCGCTCCGCTTGAAGGCGAAGCTGCTGCAAGAGGAGTTCGCGAGAGGTGGCGCAGTACAGCGCTTATTGCTGCGCTATACCCAGGCGCTCATTACCCAGATCTCCCAGACCGCGGTCTGCAACCGCCTCCACTCGGAGGAGAAGCGCCTGTGCCGCTGGCTGCTGTTGAGCCACGACCTCATACAATCCGATGAGATCCTGATGACGCAAGAGTTCCTTTCCCACATGCTGGGAGGACGCCGGGAGAGCGTGACGGTGGCCGCGAAGCATCTGCAAGATGCAGGACTGATCCGGTATTCACGGGGACATATCAAGATCGTGAATCGGCCGGGGCTCGAAGCTACCGCGTGTGAATGCTATCGGATCGTCAAGCAGGAGTTTGATCGCTTGCTGCGCACCGCACCGGGTTAAGTCGCGTGTGTGATACGTGTGTGAATAGGACAATTTCGGCGTCTTCGGCGTTTTGCGCGTGTTTAATTTTCAATAACTTCTTTGTTTGCAATACGCCAGCACAGTCCAACTCCCGCCGCCTCCACCAAGTCTTTTATTTTCAATATTTTACATGTGAATCAGTGGGCCCAGCCCGCTGATTTCAATTCCCGAAAATCAACCAGTTCAGTGGGCAACTGCACGGCTTCGGCAGAGTGACTCGGAACCAACCGTGAATCGCCGCATCTGCGACACGCCCAAGTGGCTTCCAATGGCTGTTGTCGAGCGGGCCTGATTACTCACGACTCGGCCTGATATCAACAGCAATCCCAAGTATGAGGCGGCAAATTATGGCCTCGCCAATTCCCGGCCGAGGCTAGAGAAGTTCGATTCGCACGGCCAAGTTGCCTCGAAAAAGCGCGTCAGGCTAATATCAAATTACAGCACCCCTTTTAAGCTATTACGTTTGCAGATCGCTCACGGGCTGCGCCGGTTGCCTATCACCACGAAACGCAAGCGAAAGGAAATGAACGACGAATGCGCACTCGCAATCTGCCTCGGACCTACTTGAGGCTCACCCTACTCATTCTCGCCGCTGCCGCTTCAAGTTTTGCGCAGCAGTACAAGATGAGCACCCCTATCGCGCCGGGCGTGGCTGTTCCCGACACGACGGCAGAGACGACGGAAGCGTTTCTGGAAGGCCACGTTCAGGCCTTTGCCTACTTCGGCGGCGTTCCCACCTCGATTCTGTACGACAACATGAAGCTGGCGGTGGTACGGATTCTGGGCGACGGCACCCGGGAGAAGACGCGGGCGTTCTCTGAGTTGCAGAGCCACTATCTGTTTGCCGACAAGTTTGGACGCCCGGCGAAGGGCAAGGACTAGGGCAATGTCGAGGGGTTGGTGGGCTGGTGGTACTCAACAAGTTTAGCGCTCATTCACCATGGCCAACAACTCGCGATGCAGTTCTTCCCAAGGGACGGTCACGGCTTTGCCCACTTTCAGGTCTTCCATCCGACGCGCCACTTCCTCGTCCCAAGCCGCTTGGACAGATTCATCGGTGTCTTCAAGACTGTCGAGCAGTGTGTTAGCTAACGCTGCGCGCTCTTCAACAGAGAGGGCAAGTGCCCGTCTTAGAAGGTCGGAAACCTCTGGACTCATGACTTCATTTTACCCCGGGTCAAGTGTGCCATAGACTTGCCGTACGCTCCAGCCGACATGCGCCAAAATTAGCCCACGGACTTGGGGCATTAAGCGCTTACAAATCGCTATTTTTTCGCTTAAAATGAAAACGGCTGAGCGAAGCGCTCCCAGCGCTTCTTTTTTGGGATTTCCAACAGTATTGGCAATCGGGCGAAGGCGGGACACGTGTTCCCCGACGAAGGAGCAGCCGTGAAGAAAATCGGAATCATTTTTGGCATGGAGACCACTTTCCCGCCGGCGCTGGTCGACAAGATCAACTCCATGGGCGAGCCTGATATTCAGGCCGAACTGGCCACCGTCGGCGAAGTGCGCATGGCGGAACCGTCTCCCTACCATGTCATCGTCGACCGCATCTCGCACGACATTCCCTTCTATCGCGGCTACCTCAAGAATGCGGCCCTGTCCGGCACAATCGTCATCAACAATCCGTTCTGGTGGAGCGCCGACGACAAGTTCTTCAACTTTGCGCTGGGCCAGAAACTGGGGGTTGCAATCCCGGAGACGGTCCTGCTGCCGCACAAGCAGCATCCGCCGGGAACGACGGATCACTCCATGCGCAACCTGCAGTATCCCATGCCGTGGGACAGCATCTTCGGCTACGTCGGATTTCCCGCGTTCCTGAAGCCCTTCGACGGCGGTGGATGGAAGGACGTCTACAAGGTAAACTCGCCGGAAGAGTTCTTCCGCGCCTACGACCAGAGCCGCGATCTCTGCATGACGCTGCAGCGCGGTGTCAAGTTCAAGGAATACTTCCGCTGCTACGTGGTCGGCCAGGAGAAGGTGCACATCATGCACTACGACCCATCGGCGCCGCATCACGAGCGCTACGTGAAGAACCCGCCGCCAATCGATCCCAAGCTGCTGGAGCGCGTGGAGCGCGATTCGCTTACCCTCTGCCGGGCGCTGGGCTACGACCTGAACACCGTCGAGTTCGCCTGCGAGGACGGCATACCCTACGCCATCGACTTCATGAATCCCGCGCCCGACGCTGATGTAAACTCGGTCGGACAGGAGAATTTCGACTGGATCGTGAATAACGTGGCGGATCTGGCCGTGCGCAAGGCCAAACAGCATTCGGGCCTCTCGCCGGAATATCGCTGGAGCGCGTTCCTGAACGGCTATTACGACGAAGCGGCTGCCAGCACGAAGTCGGCAGCTCCAAAAAAAGCTGCTGCACCCAGGAAGGCAAGCGCGCGCGCAGCGAAAGGGTAATAGATGGACCGGCCAAGCCTCAGCATCGGGATTGAAGAGGAATATCAGACGATCGATCCGGAGACGCGCGATCTCCGCTCGCACATCGCCTCCGAGATCCTTCCCAAGGCCAAGCGGGCGCTGCACGAAGCGGTCAAGCCAGAGATGCATCAGGCGGTCATCGAAGTCGGAACTAAGGTCTGCCGCGACATCAAGGAAGCGCGCGAAGACATTCAGGCGCTGCGCCGCGAGATGATCACGCTGGCCAGCGAGAATGGCATGTTGCTCGCCGCCGCCAGTACCCATCCCTTCGCCGACTGGAAGGTGCAGGAGATTTATCCCGACGAGCGCTACCGCCAGGTGGTGGAAGAAATGCAGCTGATCGCGCGCGCCAATCTGGTCTTTGGCCTGCACGTGCACGTCGGCATCGAGGACCGCAACACCGCCATCCACATCATGAACTCGATGCGGTATTTTCTGCCGCACATCCTGGCGCTGTCCACCAATTCGCCTTTCTGGATGGGCATGCCGACGGGATTCAAGTCGTACCGCTCCAAGGTTTTCGAGCGCTTCCCGCGCACCGGCATTCCTGACGTCTTTGCCAACTGGGCCGACTACGAGACCTTTATCAATCTGCTGGTCAAGACCAACTGCATCGACAACGGCAAGAAGATCTGGTGGGACATTCGCCCGCATCCATTCTTCCACACGCTGGAAGTGCGGGTCTGCGACATTCCGATGCGGCTGGACGAGACCATGGCCATCGCCGCGCTGATTCAGGCGACGGTCGCCATGCTGTACAAGCTGCATGCGTCGAATAAGAGCTATCGCATCTATAGTCGCGCGCTGATCATGGAGAACAAGTTTCGCGCCTCGCGTTACGGGCTTGACGGCAAGCTGATTGACTTCGGCAAGGAAGAAGAAGTCCCCCTGCGGCACTTGATGCTGGAGTATCTCGACCTGATCGACGATGTGGTGGAAGAGCTTGGCTCGCGCGACGAGATCAATTACATTCACCAGATGCTGAAGATGGGCACCGGCGCCGACCGGCAGTTGAAGGTGTTCGAGCAGACCGGCGATCTGAAGAAAGTTGTGGACTACATGGTCGCCGAGACGCGAGTCGGGGTCTTTCGAGGCGACCGCGGCGGGACATTAGAAGCTCTGCAGTTGGAAAGGATTGTTCGTTGACCCAACCCGTTCTCACCGATCTCACCAAAACCACATTCGATCCCGAACTTTCTCCGGGCGCGCATAACGCGGTGAACACCTGCCTGCGCATTCAGCCGTCGGAGAAGGTCACCGTCATCACCGACAACGACTGCCGTGAGATCGCAGCCAGCATTGCGCAGGAGTTGCTGCAGGTCGGGTCGCCGTTCAAAGCCTTCGTGCTGGAAGACCTGGCGCCGCGTCCGCTGACCGACTTGCCGGCCGAAATCGCCGACGACATGGAGACCAGCGAGGTCAGCATCTTCGCCGTGCGCGCACAGCAGCAACGAATTGAAGTCGCGCATGCAGATGACCGACATCGTCAACCGTCGCAAGATGCGGCACGCCCACATGGTGAACATCAATCACCAGATCATGCTCGAAGGCATGCGCGCCGACTTCAACCACGTGGACGCACTCAGCAAGAAAGTCATCGAGATCGTCGGCCAAGCGAAGGAGATCCGGGCCAGGAATCCGGCGGGCAGCGACTTCACCGCCACCCTGAACCCTAACTACCGCTGGGTCAAGACCAGCGGCATCATCAGTCGCGACAAGTGGGGCAACCTGCCCGGCGGCGAAGTCTTCACCACGCCCGGCGAAGTGAACGGAACCTACGTCGTCGACGGCGTGGTCGGCGACTATCTCTGCGAGAAGTATCCCGACCTGGCACGCCAGCCGCTGACCATCCGAGTCAAGAACAACCGCATCACCGAGGTCTTCAGCGACAACAAGGTGCTGGAGCAGGAGTTCTGGGCCTACACCCACACCGACGAGAACAGCGACCTGGTGGGCGAGTTCGCCATCGGCACCAACCTCGAGCTGAAGCACGTCATCGGGCAGATCCTGCAGGACGAAAAATTTCCCGGCATCCACATCGCCTTCGGCAATCCCTACGGCGCACACACCGGCGCGGATTGGTATTCCAGCACGCACATCGACGTGGTCGGGACGCATTTCGACATCTGGGTTGACGGCCGGCAGATCATGGAAAAGGGCCGCTTCCTCATCGAGGCCTGACCATGATTCCCGCCCTGCGCGAGGAATTCAACCGCAACTACACGCCCGAGAAGTACCGCCAGTTCCTGGAGTGCGCTGGACAAGGCCTGCGGCACGCACATCGGCTTTCGCGTCTCCGAGACGCCGTGCTTCGTTCCCAAGACCCTGCTCGACCAGATGGCGCAGTACGGCCGCGAATTGGTTTCGCAACTGGTCGACAATCCCGAGTACCTCCGCGCATCGGACGCGTCCGTTCCGCCGCAATACAACGTGCCCAACGAGGCTCCCCTGCCGATGTTCGTGCAGGTGGACTTCGGCGTGGTGCGCAATGCGAGTGGCGAGTTGGAGCCCAAGCTGGTCGAGCTGCAGGCCTTCCCTTCCCTCTACGGATACCAGCAGCTGTCGGCGCAGCAATACATTGAGTCCTACGATCTGTCGCGCGATCTTGGCATTTATCTGTGCGGGCATGATCGCGATTCGTACTGGAAGCTGATGCGCGAGTTGATCGTCGCCGATCACGATCCCGAGAACGTCATCCTGATGGAGATCGATCCCGACCACCAGAAGACGCTGCCCGATTTTCTGGTGACGCAGCGCGAGCTGGGCATCGCCATCGTCGACATCCTGTCGCTGAAGAAGCGCGGCGACAAGCTCTTCTACGCGAAGGATGGCCGCGAGATCGAGGTCCGCCGCATCTACAACCGCTGCATCGTGGACGAACTGGAGCGCAAAGCAGTCACGCTGCCCTTCGATCTGCGCGACGAGCTTGACGTCGAATGGGCCGGCCATCCCAACTGGTACTTCCGCATCAGCAAGTTCTCCATTCCGCACCTCAAGCACCCGTGTGTACCGAAGACGTCTTCCTCGACCAGGTCCGCGCCGTACCGCTCGATAACCAGAATTACCTGCTCAAGCCGCTGTACTCGTTCGCCGGAGTGGGAATCAAGTTTGCGCCCACGCAGGCCGACATTGATGCCATCCCGCTGGATCAGCGCCACAACTACATCCTGCAGGAGCGGGTGCACTTTGAGCCGGTCATCCAGACGCCGCACGGGCCGACGCAGATGGAGATTCGCATGATGTATCGTCTGGCCCGAGGGCGGCGAACTTACGCCGGTGCTGCCGCTGGTGCGCATGGGCCGCGGCATGATGATGGGCGTGGACCACAATCGCAATCTGGAGTGGGTAGGCGGGCTCGGCAGCGCTGTGGGTGAAGTAAAAGCCACCACAGAGTCGCAGAGAAAAATCGGCCGTGTCAGAGACTTCGGGTAGTGCGGCGCTTCAGCGCCGCGTCAACGAGCCGATAGGAACCGGCCTTCAGGCGCTAAAGCCGGTTCATCTCCGAATCTAACTGCACCGCTGAAGCGGTGCTCCACCCTATGCACGAAATGTGAAACTGCCATAGCCACTGTTCGAACTGTCCGGCTTTTTGTAAACTGCACCCATGCCAGATCAGACATTACAAACCACGTGTTGTGTGGTCGGCGGCGGACCGGCCGGCGTGATGCTGGGGTATCTGCTGGCGCGTGCCGGCGTCGAAGTCACGGTGCTGGAGAAGCACCAGGACTTCAATCGCGATTTTCGCGGCGACACCGTCCATCCCTCGACGATGGATGTGTTGTACGAACTCGGTTTGCTGCAGGAATTCCTGCAGGTACCGCACCAGGAGCTGACCTCGGTCGGCGGCGTGTTCGGGGATTTCGCCTTTAAGGCCGCCGATTTCAGCCGTCTCCCGACGCATTGCAAGTTCGTCGCGCTGATGCCGCAATGGGATTTCCTCAATTTCCTTTCGGGCTGCGCAAAGAAGTTCCCCAACTTTCATCTTGAAATGCAGCATGAATGCGTTGACCTGCTTTATGAAGGAGACAGAGTCCGCGGAGTCCAAGCGCAGACGCCCAGTGGGCCTGTACAAATTCGGGCTGACCTTGTGATCGGCTGCGATGGCCGCCACTCCACCACGCGCCGGGCTGCTCAGTTCGAGGTGATCGAGCGCGGTGTGCCCATCGATGTGCTGTGGTTCCACATAAGCCGCCACACCAGCGATCCCGAGCAACTGCTGGGCAACATCAACTATGGCCGCGTCCTAATCCTCATTAATCGCGGCGATTACTTTCAGGCTGGGTTGGTGATTCGCAAGGGTTCCCTTCCGGAGGTACAGAGCCAAGGCCTGGATAGATTCCGCCAGATCATTCGCCAGATCGCTCCCTATCTTGGCGATCGCGTTGACGAGCTACAGGACTGGGAGCAAATCAAACTGCTTACGGTGCAGATCAACCGACTGCGGCAGTGGTATCGTCCCGGGCTGCTGTGCATTGGCGATGCCGCGCACGCCATGTCGCCGGCCGGAGGCGTCGGCATTAACCTGGCCATTCAGGACGCGGTGGCGACCGCAAACCTGCTGGCCGACCCTTTGCGCGAGGGGCGGATCACGGAGTACTGGCTGGCTCAGGTGCAGCTCCGCCGGGAGTTTCCCACGTTCGTAACGCAACAGATCCAAGTCTTCGCCCACAAGGGGTTCCAGAAGATATTTGAGAATCCCGGTCTGGCGCGGGCGCCCTGGCAACTTAAGGCCGCGGTGCAGATACCTGGAATACAGCATGTGCTGGCAAGGGTGGTTGGGATGGGTGTTCGGCCGGAGCACATTAAAGCCGCACGAAAGCGGTCTGGCCCCTGCATCAAGAGCATCGCCGTGGGAGTTGGCGTGGCGATGGGCGTAACGGCTCTGGCCGTCGGCCTGCTTAGAAGGCAGCGACGCCGCGCAGCGGCGTAGAGCGTCTTGTCTGCTGAGCAACCTGACCAGACTGGACCTTGAGGGACATACCTGTTCCCTGCCCCCCGAACCAGGCCGCGCGACGCCCTGCCAGCATGAAGTCTAGGAAGCTCTGATTAAGTCTGGTTCTTGAAGGGGACGGTCTTCAGACCGTCCGTAAGTTCCGCAAAATCACTGCGGCTTTAGAGGCCGCTGAAAACCCCCATTGACAGCCTCGCTTTGAAGGGGCGCGTCTTTAGACGCGCCGTTAAGCCTTTTATTTTTGTCATCCCGAGGGGCTTCAGCCCGCGAGGGATCTGCTTTTGGGACTTTTTCAGCAGCCTCTTTAGCCGCTGACGGGATTTCGTCGTGACTTGATCAGAATTTCCCTAGCTATTCAATATTATGGAACGCGCGTTCCCTCGCAGGGTTCGCTCAGGCCGCCTCTGCGGCGTCGCGCACGAGTTCCGTCTGATCGGCAGATGCACCGGGCTTCTTCCCCAGTACCTCCGCCTCAGCTTGGAGCCAATCTTCCAAATCGTGTCCGTGCTGACCACCGCGCTGTTCAAACAGCTCGTAGGCGCGCATCCGAACGATTTCCTCGGTCAATTCCAAGGATCCCAGATTCGAGGTGGAGGGGACTTTGGTTTTGTGTGCCATGGCTTGCCTCCTGGGATTTTGACGTGCTGAGCACTGCAATGAGAGGTGAACTAACTGTTTACGCACGGGGGAGAAAGATGCCACGCTATCAGGAAAATCTTATCCATTCCTGCCTTGTTTTGCTAGGACGAACATCACACTTGGATGTTCGTTAAACGGTGTACCGGCAATCCGGAGGTCAATGCCCGGCCTTCGTATCCAGGTGTTGGATCGCCGTGGCGGGATCGGGCACGGCGGACTCGTGAGCAACGATCAGCCATCCGTCGCCGGCCTTCCTGAGCACAAGGAGATTCACCCCGAATGCCTTCTGCCCACTGTTCGTGGATTCGTACCGCGCTATCGTGTAGGCAAAGTCTCCTGAACACCTGGTCGAGAGGACCTGGATGGAGTCGATGCGATACCCGGCATCGACTCCGCGTTGTACGTACGCCTGGATGGCGGCGCGTCCCTGCACGATGCCGGTAACGAAATGTTGGGTCAGGTAAGTCGCGTCTTCAGCATAGAGCGCAGCGACCTGAGCGGCGTTTCCCTTGTTATACCCATCTTTCCATTGCTCGGCGATTTGCCTCAAAGCCGAGTCATCATCGGCGACGGCGCAGTGTTTCTGCGGGACAGGGGGCGAATTCGCAGCCTTCCCTTGCGCGTGAGCCGTTGGGTAGCACACCAGAACCAGGCAGATAAGCAGAATGTTCTTCATCTCTGCTCCGTCACCGGCGAGCGGGCTTTAGTCAGCGGAAACGCTCGCGCTGGCCTGCTCCTGCACATTCTCTTTCGGCGCGCCCGTCAGGTACGCGTTGATCGCCTTCGCCGCCTTGCGTCCAGCACCCATCGCCAGGATCACAGTTGCGCCGCCGGTCACGATGTCGCCGCCGGCAAATACTCCCGGCTTCGAGGTTGCGAGAGTGTCATCATTGGCCGAGATATATCCGCGCTTGGTGACCGCCAGCCCTGGCGTCGTCGACTGGATCAGAGGATTCGCCGAGGTACCGGCGGCAATAATCGCCACCTGGCACGGCGTAACGAATTCCGAGCCTTTGATCGGCACCGGACTGCGGCGTCCCGAATCATCAGGCTCGCCCAGTTCCTGACGAATGCACTTCACGGCGGTGAGATTGCCCTTTTCGTCGCCGAGGAACTCGACCGGATTCACCAGCATCTCGAAGTGAACACCCTCATCCTTGGCGTGGTGCACTTCTTCCACACGGGCCGGCATTTCCTTCTCGGTGCGGCGGTAGTAGATGCTCGCGCTCTTCGCGCCCAGGCGCAGTGCGCTGCGCACCGCATCCATGGCGGTGTTGCCGCCGCCGACGACGATCACGTCGCGGTCCTTGCAGGGATACAGAGGTTCGTCGTACTCGGGGAAGAGATAAGCCCGCATCAGGTTCACCCGGGTCAGAAACTCGTTGGCCGAATACACACCGTTGAAGTGCTCGCCGGGAACTTTCAGGAACTTCGGCAGGCCAGCACCCGTGGCGATAAAGATGGCGTCAAAGCCTTCGTCGTTCATCAATTCGTCGATGGTCACGGTCCTGCCGACCACGACGTTGGTCTCGAATACCACGCCGCGACGGCGCAGGACCTCAATCTCGTGCCGCACGATGTCTTTAGGAAGCCGAAATTCAGGGATGCCGTACACCAGCACGCCACCAAGTTCGTGCAGAGCTTCGAAGACATGCACCTGGTGTCCCATCTGGATGAGATCGCCGGCGCACGCCAGGCTGGCGGGGCCGCTGCCGATTAGTCCAACCTTTTTGCCGGTCGCGGGGGCTGAAACAGGCGATCCGAATTGGCCGGTCTCACGCTCCCAATCGGCCACAAAACGCTCCAGGTAGGCAATTCCTACCGGCTCGCCCTTGTTGCCCAGCACACATCCGGACTCGCACTGATCTTCGACCGGGCAGACGCGTCCGGTGATGGCAGGCAGAGCGTTGTCTTCGCGCACCTTCGAGGCCGCGCCGAGGTAATCACCCGCCAGTATGAGATCGATGACCGCTCGCACGTTCACCGAGACCGGGCACTTCTCGACACAACCAGGCTTGGGACATTCGATGCAGCGCAGCGATTCCTGACGCGCCTGCTCGACCGGAAAGCCGAGGTTGACTTCGCAGAAGTTGTGCGCGCGCACCTGGGCATCCTGCTCGGGGACTCGCTGGCGCGGCAGCTTGATGCGTTCTTTGTTAGGTAGCGGATTATTACTGGGAACTTTATTGCTCATCGAACACCCCCGCCGCGATGGCGGCGCATTCGCGGCGCATCGCCATACTCTCTCGCAGATTTCTTACCTCAGCCTCCGGATCGGCCTGCAACCGCTCAATGCTGCATCGCTCCTGCTCGCGGTACATGTTGTTGCGTTGCATCAGGACCTCGAAATTGACTTGCGTGGCATCGAACTCGGGACCGTCGACGCAGGCAAATTGACTGCTGTTGTTGACCAGCACGCGGCACCCGCCGCACATCCCTGTGCCATCCACCATGATGGAGTTCAAACTGACGATGGTCTTGATTCCCAGCGGGGCCGTAAGATTCGCTACCGCGCGCATCATCGGCACCGGGCCGACTGCCAACACGTAATCGACCTTGCCGGACTCGAGAACCTTCTTCAGCCGCTCCGTAACCAGGCCGGGTTCGCCCCAACTGCCATCGTCGGTAAGGATGTAGGTTTCGTCGCTGACCTCGCGGACCTCGTCTTCCAGCACCAGCAGATCTTTGCTGCGCGCGCCCACGATGGAGATGACCTTGTTCCCTGCCCGCTTCAGCTCGCGCGCTGTGGGATACGCCATCGCGGTGCCAACGCTGCCGCTGACCACCACCGTGGTCCCGAACTTTTCAATCTCGGAGGGCTTGCCCAGCGGCCCGACCACGTCAAGGATGGAGTCGCCTGTCTCCAGCAAATTCATCAGCATGGTGGTCTTGCCAATGGCTTGCACGCAGATGGTGATAGTGCCAGCCTTGGGATCGGCGTCGGCGATAGTGAGCGGGATGCGCTCACCGGACTCATCCAGCCGCAGAATGATGAACTGACCCGGCCGCTGCTTCTTTGCGATCCGCGGGGCCCTGATCACAAACAGCTTGATATTTCGCGCGAGCTGGCGCGCTTCCACGATGTCAAACACTGTACCCTCCACACTTGATTCTGCTGAGGTATGAACATTCAGTCTGTGGCATACGTCACAAAGCGAAGTTCACAGCGCACAACCGCCGCAGAGCTGGCCTGGCGCGGCTTTCTGCGTACTGCGCAGCAGTCTTATTTGCGGCCCTGGCCGCGCTACTCCCGTCCCCGGGGCACTTTTGTGGACGATCGGCAGTTGCCGAGGACGAAACTAAATCGATCTGATTGCGTTAACATTGCCAGACTTTGGCCAATAGAGGGGAATCAAACACAAACGCTAGTCTTTCCGTGGAGTCCCGAATGACGGAATACGGAGTTGGAGCCCGTGACCTGCAACTGCCGCCAGTAACTAACGTTGTTAACCCTAAACGCAGTCCCTACTCGATTTGGTTGGCCGCTCTCCTACTGGCACTGCTCACAACAACGTGTCCGGGTGCGCTAGGGTTGGAGCAACCGGCTGACGCCGATGCCGCAACGACTGTCGCAACCGCCGGCACGAGCCTGCTGGATGAGCCGCCGGCGCCTCAGAAACATGACTCAAAATCTTTTGCCGACTCATTGGGCACTGCGGTCAAAACGATTGGCGAGGACGAACTCCACATCCTCAAGTCGCCGTTCTCGGTAAGCGCCCTTAAGTGGGACTTCCTGGCTATCGGTGCCACCAGCGTCTTGATCGCGAACGACGAAAGCGTGCTGCACCAAGTCTCACCCAGTTGGCACAACACCAGCATTAATATCTCCAATGCCGGCGTGTACGGTCTGGGCGCGGCGGCCGGAGGAATCTTCATCACGGGATTGATCACCCACAACGACCACGCCATCGATACCGGCATACGCAGCGCCGAAGCCAGCGTCGACAGCGTCATTCTGTATGCTGCACTGAAGGCTATCCTGGCGCGGCAACGTCCCTACACCGGTCAGGGCGATGGAAAATTCTTCTCCGGCAATTGGACTGCCGGCTCGTTTCCTTCAGGACATGCGACCCTTGCCTGGACGCTCGCCTCGGTTATGGCGCACGAGTATCCAAACTGGCCCATGCGTCTGCTGATGTACGGCGCGGCAACCGCCGTCAGCACAACCCGCGTAACCGGAGGCGTGCACTTCCCTGCTGACGTGTTTGCGGGATCGGTGATCGGATTTGGAGTGGGAACCTACGTCGCGCACAAGGACCGCCAACAACTGATGGTGCCCCGTTCGCAGAACAGGATCAAGCGCGTGCGAGAACGCAATTCTGGAGCACGTGGCGATTCAGTAGCGGCCATGCAGTGCCGAAGTTGTGGCCGCCGTGCTCTGCACAGGCCTATTTGAAAGAAACAGCACCAAACAGAACCCGCGACAGGACAATACCACCCAGCAGAGCGAGGCTGATGCTGAGAAAAGTGCCGATCAGGAAATACTCGGCGAACCTTGCCCCCTTGAGCTCGGGAAACCGAGCAATCGACTTGCCAGTCAAGATCAGCCCGATCATGGCGGGAGACTGTACCAGCACTGCGGTCAGCACCAGAAATCGTTCCAGCCATCCGATATAGAGACCCGCATTGCGGATGTCGGCGGCACTTTCTTCTTCGCTATGAGGCAGCTGCAACGTCAGAGAGCGGGTAAGATATCGAACCAGGTATCCGCCCCCGAAGATCACCGCCACATAGAGCACGGCAATCGCCAGGACGTGCAATTGTTCGATCTCCGACCAGGCGATGGCTGCCCGTACATCGGTCCAACGATACTTTGTGAATGTCCAGGTGAGCGCCAGGATTGCTGCCAGATGAAGCGCCTGGTCCCACAAGAACAGCCAAACGGAATCGCGAGCGATTTTCCTGCGAACCACCTGGCTTTTACCCAAGTCCAGGACAATATGCAGCACGACATAAGCGGCAAGCAGAACCACGGTCCGCACCGACCAAAGAGGAACATCCGTGAATAGCGCCAGCACCACAAGCAGGGTAACGAAATGAAGCAATCCATGCTTGAGAAAAGGCAGCCTCTGGTTCTTCTTGGCGGCAACCATCGCGTCGGTCTGGAGCGGAAAATCCGCCAGCAGATGTGCGAGCAGGATGGCCAGGAATATGCGGAGCGTCGAGTTGCATGATATTGTGCAATGTCTATCAGATTGCACGCTGGAGTGCAAAAACCTCATATTTGCACGCTAGCGTGCAATCGTGAAATGGGCTTCGATTATTCTTTCCATCGCCTGGCAAGTCTCCTCCATCTCCCAGAAGTGCCCCCGGCGCAGGTTTCTCGATATGGTTGATATGTTAACCTTCAGCTTCTTCGCTGCGAGTTCCTGGCTGCCGGTATTGACTTGCGCCAGAATGGTCTCCCACTGCTTGACCGACACATCCTGCAATAACGTGTCGTGCAGGCGATAGATGGTATTCGCCGTCAGGTCGAATATGGAATCCCCTGAGACGAAGCTGGTAAGCCGATGGCCCTTGCCAGTCTTGTCGGCCTTGAGCCCGTCGGCCGCCGCACGGGCGCGTTCGAAAGCCTCGCCACCGGCAAACAGATTCACCGGCTTCTTGTGGGGTTCGCTTACCCGCCCAATCCCCACCGCGATCCAGAGTTGCATGGGATAGAAACGGCGACGGAGATCGAGGATAACGCGCGGCGCCAGGGAAGGGCTGCGCAGGATCGCCTGAAATTCATCCCACGCGGTGACCGCGTAATCCGACAGAATCAGTTTCTCGCGGACGTGGATCCTGGAGAGCGGACGTAGCTTCTGGTCCCGCTTCCTGCGAAACGCCTCGATCTGCCGCGAGCCGATCACGTCCGCAGTAATGACGGCAAAAGGCTGTTTGTGTGCAATTGCACGCATACGTGCAAATATAGCAAACTTGCACATACGCGTGCAAGTGAGGTTTTGGTGGCACGTCTTCGCTGCAACTTCAGGCCACGAAATACTTCGCCGCCGGATGATGCACGATGATGGCCGACGTGCTCTGCTCGGGATCGAGCAGGAACCCGGTCGTCAGATGCACGCCGATGGTCTCGTCGGGATGCAGCAGCGCGAACAGCTTCGTCTGGTCCTCGAGATTCGGGCACGCAGGATATCCAAACGAATAGCGCGAGCCGCGATACTTCTGATGGAACAGGTCGCGGATGTGCGGCGAATCCTCGCCCGCAATTCCCAACTCCTCGCGAATGCGTTTGTGCGACAACTCCGCCAGCGCCTCGGCTGATTCCACGCTCAGTCCGTGCAGGTAGAGATACTTGGTGTACTCTCCGCCCTCGAACAGCTTCTGCGTCTCGTGCGAAGCGGTTGCGCCAATGGTCACGCACGACATGCCGAGCACGTCCATCTTCCCGCTGCTCTTCGGCAGGAAGAAGTCGGAGATGCACAACCCCCGCCCTTCGCGCTGGCGCGGGAAGGTGAAGCGCAGCGTCTCGGCCGGGACCGCGTCGCCCTGCTTCCAGCCTTCGGGCAGGTTGTACACGATGACGTCGTTGCCATCGCCCTGCGCGCCGAAGTATCCGTACACCACCTTCGGCTCGAACCAGCCCGCGGCAATCACTTCTTCTTCGAGCTTTTGCAGGATGGGCCGGTACTTGGTCTCGACCAGCCGTCCGTAATCTTCCTGCGATGCGGTCTTCAACTGCCACTGGTTCTTGAACAGCGCCGTCTCGTTGATGTACTGGAAGATCTCGCGCAGATCGAAATCCTGCGGCTTCAGCACGCGCACGCCCCAGAACGGCGGCTGCGGAATGTTGGGCGCAGGCGCAACCTCGATGTTGGGCGCGGTCGCGCCGTCGCCATTGCCGCCCAACGACCGCTGCGCGGGCGAACTCCTTCACCACCTTGCCCTCGGCGATGCGCTTCTCGCGCGCGCCATTCGGCGAGGCGAGGTCCTCCATAATGTGCAGCCCGGCAAATGCATCGTCGGCGTAGAACACGCCGCCGCCGTATTCGCGGCGCAGATCGTCCTCCACGTACTTGCGCGTGAGCGCAGCGCCGCCGCAGATCACCGGGAACTCCAGCTTCTGGTGTTGCAGGTCCTGCACCACGTACTTCATCTCCAGCGTGGACTTCACCAGCAGCCCGCTCAGCCCGATGGCGTCGGCCTTCTCCGCCAGCGCGGCCTTGATGATGCTGTCCGACGGCTGCTTGATGCCGAGGTTCACCACGCGATAGCCGTTGTTGGTGAGGATGATGTCCACCAGGTTCTTGCCGATATCGTGGACGTCGCCCTTCACCGTCGCGAGCACGATGGTAGCCTTCTGGCTGCCCTCCTTCTTCTCCATCTTCGGCTCGAGGTACGCGACCGCCGCCTTCATCACGCCGGCCGAGTCGAGCACCGACGGCAACTGCATCTTGCGCGCGCCGAACAGGTCACCGACCGTCCTCATGCCGTCGAGCAGGATGTTGTTGATGAGATCGAGCGGCGTGTAATTGACCAGCGCCTCTTCCAGCAGCTCGGCGAGCGACTTCTTGTTCGCGCCCTCGCCGACGGTCTTCTCGCCGTTAATGATCGCCCACTTCAGCTTGTCCTCGATCGAAAGCGTGTCCACGTGGGCCGTGGTCGTCTCCTCCTTGCCCTTGGTTCCGGCAAAGTGCGCCATGTAAGCCTGCAAGCGGATCGCCGTTGGACTGATCGTAGTAGATCAGCTTGCGCGCCAGATCAACTTCCGCTTCAGGAATCTTGTATAACGGATAGATTTTGCTGTAGTTAACGATGGCCATGTCGAGGCCGTGGTCCACCGCTTCGTGCATGAAAACGCTGTTCAGAATGCGGCGCGAATAAGCATTCAGACCGAACGAAATGTTGCTGACGCCGAGGATGGTCTTGACCTCGGGCAGCTCCCTCTTGATCGCCTTCACCGCCTTCAGTGTTTCGATGCCGGCAGTGCGGTAATCTTCCTGGCCGGTCGAGATGGGCAGCGTCAGCGCGTCGAAAATCAAATCCACCGGGCGAATGCCGTACTTGTTCACCGCCAGATCGAAGATGCGCTTGGCGATGGCCAGCTTCTTCTCCGCGGTCAGCGCCATGCCGTCTTCGTCGATGGTCAACGCGATGACGGCCGCGCCGTAGCGTTTGGCCATCGGCAGGACTTTCGCGGTGCGCTTCTCGCCATCTTCCAGGTTGATGGAGTTGATGATCGCCTTGCCCGGGATGCGCTTCAGCGCTTCCTCGACGACGTCAGCCTCGGTGGAATCCACGGTGATGGGCGCGGGCACACGGGTGGCGATCTTCTCCAGGATATTGCTGATGTAGCCCTTCTCGTCCTCGCCCACGATGGCGCAGCACAGGTCGAGCATGTGCGAGCCTTCGTTGACCAGCTTCTTGGCCAGGGTGAGGATCGCGTCGTAGTTCTGCGTCCGCACCATGTTCTTGAAGTGCTCGACGCGGGTGGTGGTGTTCATCTCCTCGGCCACGATCAGCGGCTTGGGATCGAGGTCGAGCGGCACCATGGAGTACGCGCTGGCGGCGGCGCCCGCAACTTTCACCTCACGCTTCGCGGGCTCGAGGTTGGCGCAGGTTTCCGCGACCGCCTTCAGGTGCTCGGGCGTGGTGCCGCAGCAGCCGCCCACAATGCGCACGCCATACTCGGTGATGAACTGCTTGTGATAGTCGGCCAGCTCCTGCGGTTGCAGCAGGTACACCGCGCGTCCGCCCTGGTTCTGCGGCAGGCCTGCGTTGGGCAGCACCGAAACATGCTTCGGCGAATTCGCGCCGAGATGACGAACGGCGTCGTTCATCTCCTTCGGCCCGGTCGCGCAGTTCAGGCCGATAGCGGCAACGTCGAACATTTCGAGCGTGGTGAGCGCTGCGCCGATCTCGGTGCCCAGCAGCATGGTGCCGGTGGCTTCCAGCGTGACCTGCACCTGCACGGGAATGTTCTTGCCCGTCTTCTTCAGCGCGTCGAAGATGCCGACCAATCCGGCCTTCGCCTGCAGAATGTCCTGGCAGGTTTCGAGCAGCAGAACGTCGACTCCGCCTTCGATGAGCGCGACTGCCTGCTCGGTGTACGAGGCGGCCATGTCGTCGAAGCTGATGTGCCCCAGCGAAGGCAGCTTGGTCGTCGGTCCCATGGAGCCTGCGACGAAGCGCTTGCGTCCATTCGAAAAGCTCGCGGCCACCTCGCGCGCCAGCTTCGCGGCGGCCAAGTTGATCTCGTGTACCTTGTCTTGCAGGTCGTATTCGGCCAGGACGACGCGCGTCGCGCCGAAGGTGTCCGTCTCGACGACATCGGCAGCCAACGCTGAAGAACGCGGCGTGAATGTCCTTGATGATGTCGGGCCGGCTCAGCACCAGCAGTTCGTTGCAGCCCTCTTTGCCCCAGTAGTCGTCCACACTGGGGTTGCGAGCTTGAATGCTGGTGCCCATGGCGCCGTCGTAGATGACGACGCGTTCCTGCACGGCCTGTAGGAAGTCGCTCATTGGCAAATTGGTGCGGGCCTCGGAGACCCCAGTCCGGGTAGTGCGGACCTTCAGGTCCACTTCCCGCCGTTACCTGGCTACCGAGGCTTTAGCCTCGGACGAAACCGAGCGGAAGAAACACGCGACTGTAGTTCAAGTATCGCAGTTTCTGTAGGGCTGGCAAAGCCGGGCGCAGCGAAGCGCAAGGTTTAGCGGGCGTTGGCACGCTGGCCACATTGAGTGGCAAGAAGATCAGGGCTGCCGATTCTTGGAGTCACCATCCCACAGACGCGCGCTGGTCTTTCATCGCAGTTCATCCAGCGCCATCCCCAGCCGCTTCAATCCTTCGCGGGTCATCTCCGGATCGCCACCAAGGCCAACCCGGAAATGTTGTGGCATGTCGAAGTAACTTCCCGGCACCACGCTGGTTTCGTATTTCTCCGTCAGCAAGCGAAAAAGATCCTCCACGCTGCCGCGTGACAGCTTGGGAAAGATGATGGTGCCGAATTCCGGCCGGTAGTATTCGAGATCGTTGCGCGACGCCAGAAACTGCATCCAGCGCTTGGCGGTTCGCCTCCAGTAGTTGCTTGGCGCGGGCGGCTACTCGATCGAGATTGGTCGAGTGCGATCACGCTCAGCAGCTCGGCCGGATGGGCCGCGTTCACGCCGTAAAGATCGTTGATGTGCCACATGCGCTGCGCCAACTCTGGAGCGGCCAGCACCCAGCCACATCGCAGACCGCTCAGTCCGTACGCTTTGGTCAAGCTGCTGGTAACCAGAAACTGTTCCCCAAGATGCAGCGCTGGAAGGGGCCGCTGCTCGAACATGGCTTCCAGATAGACTTCATCGACCAGCACCAGCGCATTGGCGTGTTTCGCGATGTCGCCCAATGCACGCAACGTCGCCTCGTCAGCAAATGCGCCGCTCGGATTGTGCAGGTTAGTAATGGCGATCAGCCTGGTGCGCGGCGTGATCTGCCGTTCGACCTCTTCCGGATCGATGCGAAATCCATCTTCCATCCGGCGCTCGAAATAGCGAATGCTCGCGCCCAGGTACTGCAACGTGCTCACCAGAAGCTCGTAGGTCGGGTGCTCGACCAGGACTTCGTCGCCTGGCTCGACCGTTGCCGCCATCGCCAGATGGTTCGCCATCGAGGTACCGGCGGCAGCTACGACGCACTCGGGTTGCACTCCGTTCAGCTTGGCCAGCCGTTCCTGCAATGGCGCGTAGCCGTAAGACATCGGTTCCGTTGATCTCCAGGTCTTGAAGCCGCACGGGTAACTCCGCCAGGGGATAGCTCATGATCGCCACTTGCCGCCAAGCTGTACTTGGCGCCGGAGCGCAGCTTGGCAAATTGCATGTACGGCGAACCGCTTTGCGCGCGCGATGACATCAGTGTCTCCCGTTCTGTGTTTTCTGCTTCGCAGCCCAAAAGGCATACGCCGGCACACCCAGCAGCAGAATCGCCATGCCGAGCAGAGTGTTCCTCGGATATTTATAAATCGTATTCGCCACCACCAGCCAGCAGACCAGAACGAACAGGCCCGTCGTGAAGGGATGCCACGGGACGCGGTAGCCTTCGGCGACCGTCGGCCCTTCCCTTCTGCGAAACACAAACAAGCTCGCGCCAGTCAGGCCGAAGAAAATGAAGTCCATAGACACAACATAGTTCAGGATCTGCTCGTAGCGACCGGAAAGCGCGACCACCAGCGTCCACACACTTTGCACGACAATCGCCATCACCGGAACGTGGGTCCGCTTGGTCACTTTGGCGACGCTCTGGAAAAATAGCTTATCGCGTGCCATGGCGAAATACACTCGCGGCGCAGTCAGAATCGACTGGCTCAGAAAGCCGAGGGTCGAGACCGCGATGCCCAACGCGATCAGCCGCGCGCCCGCGTCGCCCATGGCGATCCGCATGACGGACGTCGCCGGAACCGTCGTCGCTGCCAGCCCTTGCGGTCCCAGCGTGCGAACACAAACGAAATTCACGCCGACGTAGAGCACGATCACCCCGGCCACGCCCATCACCAGCGCGCGCGACAAATTTCTCGCCGGATCTTTCACCTCCGCGGCAATGAAATTCGCCGTCTGCCATCCGCCGAACGCGAACAGCACCGGAACCATGGCCGCACCAATGGCGGTGATCAGGTCGAGCGACGGTTTGCGATCGAGCACGGGATGCAACAGCGGATGAGGATGTTCGCACCAGAAACAAGCCCGCTGCAATCAGGGTCAGCGATGGCGCCGATCTTCATCACCATCAGCACGCTTTGCACCCGGCTGCCCAGCTTGACCCCGAGACAGTTGATCAACGTCAGCACCGCCAGCGTAGCAGACGACGATCGTGCGCTCCGTGAGCCTGCCATCCCGTCAGCTCCAGGAAATATCGCGCAAAGGTGACGGTCACGGCCGCCATACCTCCGGCTTCAATCACCAGCAGCAGGACCCATCCATAGAGAAATCCCACCATGGGATGGAAGGCTTCGCGCAAGTAGGCGTACTGGCCGCCGACTTGAGGCATGCGTGCCGCCAGCTCGGCGTAGATAAAGCGCCCAGGATGGCAACGACTCCGCCGGCGATCCACACGCCGAGAATCAGCACCGGAGTGTGCAATTGCTGCGCAACGACGTACGGATTGATGAAGATGCCTGCGCCGATAATGCCACCCATGACGATCATGGTGGCATCGAACAGACCAACCTGGCGGAGAAGTCCGGGCGCGGCAGCCGTGGGCAACGGATCGTGGATGGCGGGTGGATTCAAGTGTCGAATTTCGGGCTTCGAATTCGGGCTGCTCGCGCTTAGACCCAAATCCCAATAAGAGACAGAAGAAAATTGTCCGCTAACGGGATTCGCGATCCGGCGTCAGTGACTGTACCATGCCGGTTCCCACGCGGCGGATGGTAGGATACGTATTGTGAATCGCCTCTTATTCATCGCCAGATTCTGCGCAGGAGTCTTGGTCGCTCTGCTACTCTCCAGTTGCGGCCAGTTCTTTCCGGGGAAGAACACTATCGTTGCGATAACGATATCGCCGCAAAGTTTCTATGTTCTGACTAGCGGCACCGCAGCGTTCACGGCGCAAGGTACTTTCGGCAACAACTCGACAGGTGACGTTACGACGCAGGTTACGTGGAACTCGTCTAACGCCAGTGTCGCCACCATCGCCAATACCGGAATCGCAACCGCAGCCTCGAGTCTGCCGTCTGGCACCAAGCTGTCCTCCACCACCATCTCGGCAAAGTCGGGCTCGGTGATCTCCAACAACTCCACTTTGACCGTGGCTACCGTCCACATACAAAGTCTGGCCGTGAGTCCGGGAACCCAGACAACAACCTCGGGGTCGCAAGTCCAGTTCACGGCGTCGGCAACGTTGGCCGACGGCACCCTTGGCATTGGTGTCACCAACATTGCGACCTGGACCTCCAGCAACACAGCGGTGGCCACGGTGAACAGCTCTGGTCTGGCAACCGCCGTCAGCTCGGGGACGGTCACCATTCAGGCCAGCCTGGACAACCAGTCGAGCAGCGGAACTCTGACCGTGCAGTAATTCGCGCGACTTTGCGATCTTCCGCTGTCAACTGACCGAACCCATCCTCGTCAGACTCGTTTTTATCGACGGCTAACTTTCAGGCCGCTGAATTTCCTGTCACGATAATAGATTTTCCTGAGAGGAATCCTGCGGCCGCGACTCGAATCCACTCCTCAGGGGTGAAAGCACGACCGGCAATCCAGTCGTGTTTTCAACCCGTACCTAACCCGAGCGATCGAAAATCAACTTAACGCGCTCGAAGAGAGATGAGGAGATATGAAGAAAAACATTCTGGTTGTGCTGTTTGCCATGGTAGTGGCTCTAACCGCGGTTGCCGCTTCCGACCCGATGGTTGGCGGGGCTGCCATGTACCCCACCAAGAACATCGTACAGAACGCCGTTAACTCCAAAGACCACACCACCTTAGTAGCGGCGGTGAAGGCGGCTGGGCTGGTTGACACGCTGGAGAGCCCCGGCCCGTTTACCGTGTTCGCTCCCACCAACGAAGCCTTCAGCAAGCTGCCTGCGGGGACGGTCGAGATGCTGCTGAAGCCGGAAAACAAGGACCAACTGGTCAAGGTGCTTACTTACCATGTAGTTGCGGGAAAGGTCAGCTCCAACGACCTGGCCAAGCAGATCAAGGACGGCGGCGGCAAGGCGATGCTGAAGACCGTCAATGGCGAGACCCTGACGGCTTCGATGCAGGGCAAGCACATCATCCTGACTGACGAGAAGGGTGGCATATCCACTGTGACCATCGCCAATGTCTTCCAATCCAATGGCGTGATTCACGTTGTGGATACCGTTCTGTTGCCTTAATTCCTGACGCGAAACCGCAACGGAGCGCCGTGGCCCGGTGCTCCGTCTTTTCTTGCCCCCTCACGCCGCGGAACCGAGCGGACGACTTGGTTATCCACAGGCCACAAGTGACTTTCTTTCTGCGGCTTATAGGCTTCTAGCGTGACGTACGCTTACTTTTTTGATGTCTATCCGTCTGATTCTAGGATGGATACCACCGATTGAGAGGATAGTGCCTCTCCCGGAACAGGGTGCAGGAAGTTGCAGTTTTTACTTGAATTGCAGGTCAAAACCGGGTTATAGTGAGCAGTCTCATTGGACACTTTTGAACCCTTCCCTCGTGTGTTGGGCCCTGGGAAAACCTGAAACGGCGCCCTGAATCGTTGTAGAAGCACAGTGAATCCAATTAGATACAAGTGGCGGCGAACACGTCCGTGGGCCCGGTACGTAATCCAAATCTTGAATTCTAAAGGCAGAGAGAAACTGAACTATGGCAAAACGACGCGGCAATCCTAACTGGGGCAAACCGGAACCAATCGGGCCGGTTGTGCCCACCATCACCGAGTTCGAACAGGTCGTTAAGGAGTTCAAGCTCCAGCCCGACCAGTACATTCGTTCCACTCGTTTGCGTGAATGGGCGCGGAAGAACAAGAACTCCAAGTACATTCCCGAGCCTCTTTTGGAAGCTTGGGGATTCGAGATCGAGTCCACTCTCTAATTCACGCTAACTCCGCTTTAGGGCCGCGGTAAGCGGCCCTTTTGCTTGCGCCTGACCTCTCTTCTGCTGGCATCACAAAATCTTTGACCAGCGCTCTGCTCCGGCATCGAAAGTGTTGTGAATTTCAACACCGACCAGACCATCGCGATGTTGGCGGGCACCAGCTTCGCCGCTGGACTCAACGTCTATGCCACCATCGGCACGCTGGGGTTGTTGGCACGTACCGGCATCATCACCCTGCCGCCGGCACTGCGTATGATGCAGTCCTGGTGGATCATCGGCGTCTCGCTGGCTATGTTCGGGCTGGAGTTTGTTGCCGATAAAATACCGGCGTTCGACCTGCTTTGGAATGCCTTGCAGACCTTCATTCGTGTGCCGGTTGCAGCGCTGGTCGCCTACGCTGCGACCTCACATCTCTCACTGGGAATGCAGTTGGCTTCCGCCGCCCTCGGCGGCCTGATCGCCTTCGCCGCGCATGGTGGAAAAACCGCCCTACGCGCTGCCGTAACCCCTTCACCGGAGCCGATCTCGAACATTGCTCTGAGTCTGGGAGAAGATGCTGCCGCCGTCTCACTCTCGTGGCTGGCCGTTCAGCATCCGTACTTCACCGCAGCCGTCGTCGCCGTTCTTGCTGATCGTGCGTTGTGCTGCTGACTCGCTGGGTGGTACGTGCTCTGCGCCGGTTGTTCAGCAATGCGGCGGGCAAGCTGGCAGGCAGCTAACGCCGAAATGGCGTCACAACCATCTGTGATGCCATCTCCCCTCCCTGGTTTGACCATGCTCCCAGCCGCATGCGATAGTTTAGCTGTTTCATCAGACTGTAATAATTACGTCATCCTATACCCACAACATGGATCTCCCGACAACCACTCGCTGCCGTTGGAGCCTGTCATGCCACGCCTCATCCCGCGTGACACGAAGTTCTTCGACATGTTCGCGGAAATCGCGGGCAACGTGGTCGAAGGCGCGCAAGTCTTGTCCGACCTGCTGCACAACTACGACTACGAGCAGGTGCCCGCCGCCGTACAGAAGATCAAGGAGATCGAGCACCGCGGCGACGACATGACCCACCGGATCCTGATCAAGCTGAACCAGACCTTCATCACCCCCTTCGACCGCGAAGACATTCACCTGCTGGCCTCGTCGCTCGACGACGTTCTCGACTTCGTTTTCAGCGCCAGTGACCGCCTGCTGACCTACAAGATCACGCAGCCGTCGCCATCGGCCAAGATCCTGGCTGGAATCATCCTCAAACAGGCGGAGGAGCTGAAGAAGGCGGTTGCTTCTGCTGAACAAGAACCATCATCTGCTGGAGCACTGCGTGGAAGTGAACCGGCTGGAGAACGAAGCCGACCAGGTTAGCCGTGAAGCCATCGGCCGGCTCTTCGACGGCGGTTACGATCCCATCACGCTGATCAAGCTGAAGGAGCTTCTGGAAATCCTGGAGGAAGCCAGCGACAAGGCGGAAGACGTCGCCAACGTACTGGAAAGCGTCGTCCTGAAGAACGCTTGAGGCGCCAAGCCGTGCATTCGAACCAAAATTCAGCCGAGGACGTGCGCTCGTGAGCCCGGTCTTGGTACTGCTGATCGTCACCGTCGTTACCGCGCTGATCTTCGACTTCCTGAACGGATTTCACGACGCGGCCAACAGCATCGCGACCGTGGTCTCCACCCGCGTGCTTTCGCCTCGACTGGCCGTGGTTTGGGCGGCCGTCTTCAACTTCCTGGCCGCGTTCTTTCTCGGTACGGCGGTGGCCAAGACCATCGGCAGCGGCATGATCCGCCTCGACATCGTCACCCAGTACGTGGTGCTGGCGGGACTGGTGGGTGCGATCGTGTGGGACGTGGTGACCTGGCTGCTGGGCCTGCCAACCTCGTCCTCCCACGCGCTGATAGGCGGCTACGCCGGAGCGGCGATCGCGCGCGCCGCCATCCTGCACGGTTGGAGCGCCGCGCCCGCGTGTCATCATTCCCCACGGCTGGACCAAGACCCTGATCTTTATTGTGCTGGCGCCGGTAATCGGGTTCATCCTGGGCTTCGGCTTCATGGTGGCAATTTCCTGGATCTTCCAGCGCAAGTCGCCGCGCCAGGTGGACCGGCTCTTCCGCAAGCTGCAACTGCTCTCGGCTGCCGCCTACAGCCTGGGACACGGCGGCAACGACGCGCAGAAGACCATGGGCATCGTGGCCGGCGCGCTCTACACCGCGGGGGTCCTGAGCAAGCACGACTTCGAAGCCAACTGGGGACACTGGCACTGGCCCATCATTCTGGCGGCGCACTCCGCAATCGCGCTCGGCACCTACTTCGGCGGATGGCGCATCGTGCACACCATGGGCTCGAAGATCACCAAGCTGAAGCCGGTGGGCGGGTTCTGCGCCGAAGCGGCCGGCGCGATCACGCTCTTCGGCACCGCGCTGGCAGGAATTCCGGTCAGCACCACCCACACCATCACCGGCGCGATCGTCGGTGTCGGTACTACGCACCGCATCTCGGCGGTGCGCTGGGGCATTGCAAGGCAAATCGTGTGGGCGTGGATCCTCACCATCCCGGCATCGGCCCTGGTTGCCATGCTGGCGTTTTGGGCAATCCGCGTCTTCAATCCTAACGCGTGAGAAAACCTGGCTCGGGGTCCCCGTTCCTACTTGCCGGCAGTAGCTTCGATCTTTTCCAGGACGATGGCGTGCGATCCCCGGCTTGTCGAAAGCGCACGGCGGACACGCACTACTTCCCCACTCGCTCGGCGATCCACGCCGCGCACTCGCGCGTGCCGAGTGGTCCGCCAACATCCACGGTCGTCTTCTTCTGCGCGGACAGCTTCGAGCACGGCGTTCTCGATCTTCTGCGCTTCGGTGTTGAGGCCGAGATGCGCCAGCATCATCGCGGCGGTCAGAATCGAGCCCATCGGATTGGCGATGTTCTTTCCCGCAATCGGCGGCGCCGAGCCGTGCACCGGCTCGAACATCGAGGTGCGCCCGGGATGGATGTTGCCGCTCGCCGCCATGCCCAGTCCGCCCTGCAGCGCGGCGGCGAGGTCGGTGACGATGTCGCCGAACATGTTGTTGGTGACGATCACGTCGAGCGAGCGCGGCTCGCGCACCATCTGCAGGCAAAGCGCGTCCACGTACATGTGTTGCGTCTGGATGTCGGGAAATTCCTTCGCGACTTCCTTGAAGACGCGCTGCCACAGGCCGCCGGCGAAGGTCATCACGTTCGACTTGTCGGACATCAAGACTTTCTTGCGGCCATTGGCGCGCGCGTACTCGAAGGCGAAGCGGATGACGCGCTCCACGCCCCTGCGCGTGTTGATGTCCTCCTGGGTGGCGACCTCGTCGGGCGTGCCGAGCTTGAAGTTGCCGCCCATATCCATGTACACGCCTTCGGTGTTCTCGCGAATGACGGTGAAGTTGACGTCGTCAGGCGTCACATTCTTCAGCGGACACAGCGACGCGTCGAGCAGGCGCACCGGACGCACGTTGGCGTAGAGGTCCATCTTGAAGCGCATGCCCAGCAGGATTTCCTTGGCGTGAATGTTGGTGGGCACGCGCGGATCGCCCAGCGCACCGACGAAGATGGCGTCGAAGTCGCGCGCCAGCATCTGGAAGCCATCGGCCGGAATGGTGGTGCCGTCGATCAGGTAGCGGTCGGCGCCCCAATCGAAGCTGGTGAACTCGACGGGCGCGCCGCTGGCGCGAATGACTTCGATGGCGTTGGGAATGACTTCCTTGCCGATGCCATCTCCGGGAATGACCGCAATGCGTTTTTTGTTGGCCACGGGAAAAGAAGATATCACCGGTCACGGCTGATTGGCGAAACCGGCGAGCTGCACCATGCGGCCGACGGCTCCATCCCAGTATTCGGCGTCTCGAACCTGGATCCTCAGCAGGATGAGGTTGGGATCGTCGAGTCCCTTGGAAAACCACTTTTCGTAGCGAGGGCTCCATAGTTCCTTCGCCTTGACGTGGTCGCGGAGCGGCTCGGCGCTGCCGGTGATCGAGACATAGCGTTGACTGCCGGGGTCGGAAAAGGCGAGGTTCACCCGCGGGTCGCTCTTGATGGCTTCAACCTTCTCGCTTTTGTTGCCGCTAAAAAACCAAAGCGCCCCATCGCCGTGGACCTCGGCAGTTGCCATGGGACAGCTATGCAAACTTCCGTTGGGACGGATGGTGGTCAGCATCGCAAAGTCGATGCCCTTGATCAGTTCGTTCAGCTTTGCTATAGGACCGTAGCTATCTGCCATGTAAGCTCCTCGCAATCAAGCACCAGTGGCGGCAACGAAATCGGCGGCAACCGCCTCGGGCTTCCAATCGTTCCCAGAGTATACCTTGACCACCTTCCCGTCCTTGCCGATCAGCACCGTGACCAGCCCGTGGACGATCTGATCATCCTTCTGGTTGTAGGCTAGTCCAAAGAAGTCGGCGGCCTTGCGCACTTGTTCGGGCGAGCCCGAAGCAAACTCCCAATGCGCAAACTTGGGATCGACACGTCCGACGTAGCGCTCGCCGTAGCTGCGCAGCACCGCAGGCTTGTCGTTCTCCGGATCGATGCTGATGCTCAGCAGTTGCGCCTGGCCGAATGCTTGCGGGTCCTTCTGCAACTGCTGCATGACCTGGGAGAAGTTGTTGCTCATCCGCGGGCAATAGTCGGGAAATGGGCATCGCGTGTAGATGAAGGTCAGCAGCAGCGGCTTGCCGCGGAACTGCTGGAAGCTGGATGGTCTTGCCATTCTGGTTGACCAGCGCGAAGTCGGGCACCTCGTCGCCGGGTTGTGGAATGCGAAGCGCCGAGCCGCCCTCGATCTCAGCGTCGCTGTGCCGGGTGAAAGTGACGTCTTGCAACTCGGCGTGATCGCTAAGCACCAGCGTGGCGTGGACCTGGTCGCCGGGCGCGATGGACTTGAACACCCACGCGTCCTTGTCGCTCACCGGAAACGGCATCGTCATTCCCTCCATCAGGCCGGGAATGTCTTTGTGAGCAATCGTGAGTTCGTGCGCGCCGGAATCGACCGCGACCACTCGGCCTTGCAGTTCATAACGTTGGCCGGCGGGTTTGCGGGAGCAGGCGACGAGCGAAGCCACAAACAGAAGCGCGATAAGAAATCTGCCGAAAACACCCATACACTTTCATTCTACGAAAGCCGGCGCTACTTCGGGCTGGTAAGGAGGTAGTGATAAAAATCGTCCAGGCCGTTGAACATGATCTGAATGCCAATGCAGACCAGGATGAAAGCCGACAAGCGAATGAGGATGCTTGTGCCTGTCGGTCCCAACAGACGCTCCAATTCGTCCGAAAAGCGATAGCACAAGAAGATGGTCAGCGCCGATCAGCAGAATCCCGATCACCGCCGCCAGCGCGCTGACGATCAATTGCAGATGGCCTTCTTCGTGCAGATTGCTGCCCAACGTGAGAGCGACCGCGATGGAGCCCGGCCCGACCGTGAGCGGCATGGTGAGCGGATAAAACGCTTGCGAGAGGATTCGGTCGTCGCTGGGCTGAGAGTCGAGCTGGCGGTCCTTCAGGTCATCCTGGCGATTCAGGATGCGCCAGCCCGCGACCGTCACCACCAAACCGCCGCCAAATTGCACCGCCGCCAGGCTGACTCCGAAGAACTGCAGGATGTAGGAGCCGACGAACAGCGACGCGACCAGCAGCACTGCGCCATTGACCGCAACCCGCATGGCCACGGTGCGACGAATCTTCACGGAATAGCCCAGCGTCATTTCGGCGAAGATAGGCGCCATGCCGAAGGGGTTCACGATCGGCAGCAGAGCGGCAAATACCAGCAGGACGTTGCGTATGACTGCATTCATGCGTCAATCAGCATAGCCCAACCGCGTGCATCACCACATAAATTCGTAACTCGATCTGCATCGCTTCGCCCGTTGACGCGGAGCGCATTTACGGATTGAATTACTGGCAGTGCGCGGACACGAAATTGGCGCGCCGATAACAACCTATGGGAATCCCTCCTCGTACTTTCGGAGCACTGCAGATCAAGCGGCGTGAGTCGCTGGTCACACGCGCGGTGGTCATGCCCGTCCAGGAATTCATTCACATTCAAGGCATCAGCAGCGTTCTTTTGCTGGCGGCCGCCATCGCCGCCCTGGTGTGGGCCAACTCGCCCTGGCGGGAGTCCTACCACCACGTCTGGGAGATGCAGCTGACGCTTTCGAAGCTTCAGCTGCCAGTACACGAGTGGATCAACGACGCCCTGATGGCGATCTTTTTCTTCCTCGTCGGCATGGAGATCAAGCATGAAATCGTGCATGGCGAACTCGCCGACATGCGCCGGGCTGCGCTGCCTATCTTTGCCGCACTGGGAGGCATGATCGTTCCGGCGCTGGTGTATGCAGTGCTGAACTACGGACGGGATGGCCAGCACGGCTGGGGCATTCCGATGGCGACCGACATCGCATTCTCCCTGGGCGTGTTGGGGATCATGAAGGGGGTGCCGTCGGAGCTGAAGATTTTCCTGCTGTCGCTGGCCATTGCCGACGATATCGGCGCGATCGCGGTAATTGCGATCTTCTACAGCGGATCGCTCGATCTGAGTGCACTGATTGTGGGGCTTGTCCTGTTGGGCCTGATCTTTGCTGCTCCTGCGATTGGGGATTTCGCAACCCATCCTGTATTTCGTGCTGGCGGTGGGCTTCTGGGTGGCCATCCTGCGATCCGGAATTCATGCCACCATCGCGGGCGTGATCCTGGGGTTCATGGTTCCGACAACTGCGTCGTTCTCCCTGAAGGAGTTTCAGGAAGTCGGTGCCGGCATGGTCGTGCGCTTTCGCAAAGCGCTGGCGAACGGCGATGAGACGACGGCCAAGAACCTTCTGGGTTCTTTCGAGCAACTGGTACAGAGCACGGAGTCGACTTCGGAACGCTTGACTCGTCAGTTGAACGACTGGGTGTCGTTCCTGGTGCTGCCGCTGTTTGCTCTGGCCAATGCAGGAGTAACTTTTTCAGCAGGAATCGCCCGCGAGTTGCTGACCAGCCACGTCGCCTGGGGTATCTTGCTTGGACTGGTCGTCGGCAAGCCGCTTGGCGTTATGGGCTTCTCCAAGTTGGCGGTGCGCTGGCGTCTTGCCCAGCTTCCCAATGCGGTGAGCTGGCGGCAAATCGGTGCGGTTGGCATGCTGGCAGGCATTGGATTCACGGTTTCGATCTTTATCAGCTCGTTGGCCTTCAATACTGATCTGTACCTGGCAGAGGCAAAAACGGCGGTGCTGGCCGCCTCGGTCATTTCTGGCGCGCTCGGTTATTTCGCGCTGCGCGAGAAGGCCTCGCCTCTGCAGCAGGCAGAGCCTGAGGTTCCGCAGAGTCAAACTGAGTCAGGCCAAGGACCGGGGAAACGCGCTACAATTTCTTAGTCCCCTCGATGGCCGGGACCAGCTTGTCCGCTGGCGTTCGTCTTCTTACGGAGTCCTGGCGTGGCTATAGTTCGGGCGCGCAGGATCGGTTGACTTCTTGCGCCGGGCGGCTGGAGACATTCTCATCAGTGTCACAACGAAAGGAAACTAACTCATGCGTTCTCGAATTTCAGCGCTCCTGCTCGGCGCGATTCTCGCCCTAAGTCTTAGCGGCCTGCAGCAAGAAAGAACAAAGCCAGAATCCGCCGGCGACAACCGACACGTCGAGTCAGGCCCAGGCGAACCAGCCAGCCGGCGGTCAGATGGCGCCCGCGCAGCAACAACCTGCCCAGCAAATGGCGCCCGCGCAAAATCAGCAGATGGCGCAGCAGCCCGCGCAGCAGATGGCGCCGCCCCGCGCCCGAGCCGCCTCCGCCTCCGCCGCCTCTGGTGGTTCCTGCCGGCGCAAGCATTGTGGTTCGGATGGGGAGCACTCTGGATACGAAGACGGCCCACGACGGGGACACCTTCACCGGTTCGCTGGCGCGTGCGGTCGCCGTCCACGGTGAAGTTGCGATTCCAGCCGGTGCAGGTGTGACCGGCACCGTGGTCCAGTCCAAGTCTCCCGGGAAGTTTAAGGGAGAAGGCGTGTTGACGGTCACCCTGACTGCAATCAACGTCGGGGGCGCCCCTGAAAACATCCAGACCTCGAACTATACGGTCAGCGTAAAAGGTAAGGGCAAGCGCACCGCTGTCGCCGTTGGTGGCGGCACCGGGGCCGGCGCTCTGATTGGCGGCATTGCCGGTGGCGGCAAGGGCGCTTTGATTGGCGGACTGGTCGGTGCGGGCGCTGGCACTGCTGGCGCAGCTTTCACCGGCAACAAGGACCTTCAGATCCCGGCTGAACAGGTCGTCACCTTCAAGCTGGCAACACCGATCACGGTCCAGACGGACATGCCCAGCCCAGCCAGTAACTTTGTGCTTGAACGTGGAAAGGGAGGCCTTCGCGCCTCCTTTTTTGTCTGCTCAGGAGAATCGTGGCTTCATCCAGGCGAAGCCGCGGCTAAGGCTCTGGTGGTCTTCTTCACCTTGGCTCGCCGCTCCGCCGCCCAACCTTCTTTCGTAACCTGGCGTCCGCGGCCAATCGCCAGCGCATCGTCGGGCACATCCTGGGTAATGCACGAAGCTGCGCCAACATACGCGCCTCGGCCAATTCGCACCGGAGCGACCAGCGTGGCGTCGCTGCCGATGAACGCGCCGTCGTCAATCACCGTCTGGTGCTTGTTCACGCCGTCGTAGTTGCAGGTGATAGTGCCCGCGCCAACGTTCACGTTCTCGCCGATCTCGGAGTCTCCAAGATAGGTCAGGTGGTTCGCCTTCGACCCTTTGCCCAGACGTGTCTTCTTGGTCTCGACGAAGTTGCCGACGTGCGCGCCTTCGCCGATATCGCTGCCGGGCCGCAGATGTGAGTACGGTCCAAGTTGCGCTCCGCTGCGCACGACCGAGTCTTCCAGGATGCAGCCCGGTCGAACCAGCACGCCGTCTCCAATCTCGCAATTGGTGATGATGGAATACGAACGGATGCGGCAGTCAGCGCCGATCTTCGTCTGGCCGATGAGCTGCACGAAAGGCTCGATCACCGTGTCGGTCCCGATCTCGACGTCGGCGTCAATGTCGCACGTTTCCGGGCGGAAGATGGTTGTGCCCGCTTCCATCAATTCGCGGGCCTTCTTGTCCCGCAGCTTGGCATCGAGTTGCGCCAGCTCCACGCGGGTGTTGACGCCCAATACCTCGCTCGAATCGGACGCGCGAACCGCCACCACCTTCTCGCCGGCCTGGCGCAGAAGCTCCGCCATGTCGGTGAGGTAAAACTCCTGGTGCGCGTTGTCGGTGGTCACTTTGCCGATGTGAGCGTAGAGCGGCTTGGTTGCGAAGGCGTAGATGCCGGAGTTGATTTCGCGTTGCTCCGCTTCCCTGCCCCGTAGCGCCTTCTGCTCGACGATGCGTTCGACCTCGTCGGTCTCCCTTCCCTTCCTGAGCTTGCGGAAAATCCGGCCGTAGCCAGTCGGGTCTGCGGGCTCGGCGGTGAGGATGGTCATCGCCGCGTGGTTGGCGTGGTGAAAGTCGCGCACCCGCGTGATGGTTTCCGGCTGGATCAAAGGAACGTCGCCCGACAGCACGAGAACGGTTTCGAAGCTCCGCAAGGCCTCACGCGCCGCCATCATGGCGTGCCCCGTGCCGCGCTGCTCGGGCTGCAGCACGAAGTTGATGCCGGTCGCACCCAGCGCTTCGCGTACCCGCTCCGCCTGGTATCCAATGATGGCAAAAATGTTTCGCGGTGCAACAACCTGGCTGGCCGCAGCCACAGCATGGGCCAGCAACGGCTTGCCGGCAATCTCGTGCAGCACCTTGGGGTGTCGCGACTTCAGCCGCGTTCCCTTGCCGGCGGCCAGAATCGCGATGGCGAACCCTTCAGACTTCGTCTGCGCGGACTTGGAGGTAGAGGTTCGCTTTGGCATGTCGATCTCAGATGTGCGGCAAAAGCTATAATTCCCGGCCGACCGCGGTCACGCGCGACTCCCGCAACTCCATCATAAGCCGCAGCAGATCATGCGCAACCTGGTGGGTATCGTGACGGGCGATCCGCCCTTCCTTCGCGTCCACCGCTTCCAGCAGGTATTCGCCCAGGACTGCCTTCACGCCCAGGGCCTCGATCTGTTCCACGTCGGCCTCGATCTGCGACTGCTGCTTCTCCGCATACTTCACGGCCAGCTCCGGAGACGCAGGAGTGCGATTGACCAGGGCATAGTCGAAGAACTGGTGGCGGGCGTGTTTGTAGAGCGCGCGAATGTGATCGGAGGCCGACAACCCCAGGCTCTCGTTGGCCTGCGTCATCAAGTTGCAGACAAACACCTTCACCGCGCGCGAATCGGCAATCGCCTTCGATACGCCGCGCACCAGCAGGTTCGGCACCAGGCTGGTGAACAGCGATCCCGGGCCAATGGTGATCAGGTCGGCGTTCTCGATCGCCTCCAGCGACATCGGCAGCGGCCTGGCGTTGGCGGGCGACATGCGCAGCTCGACGATCCGGCGCTGGCTGGCCGTAATGTTGGTCTCGCCGCGCACGATCGAGCCGTCGTCCATGATCGCGTACAACTGCGCGTTGCTGGTGGTCGCGGGATAGATGTGGCCACGCGTGGCCAGAATGGCTGACGAATGCTCCACCGCCTGGCTGAAGTCCCCGGTGATGGCCATCATCGCGGAGAGAAACAGATTGCCGAAATTGTGGCCGCCCAAACCTTCGCCGGCGGGAAAGCGATACTGGAAGAGCCGCGACAGCAGCGCCTCATCCTCGGAGAGCGCCACGATGCAATTGCGCACATCGCCGGGAGCCGGGACATTCAGCTCTTTGCGGAGACGCCCGCTCGAACCTCCGTCATCGCTGACGGTTACGATGGCGGACAAATCGGCAATACCGGGAAGTCCGCTGCCCACGGACCACTCGCCGGCCGGCGTCACGTATTGCTTCAAACCGTGCAGCACCGTCGACAGACCGGTCCCGCCGCCCATGGCAACAACTCTTAAGGCGCGTGGCTCGGCGGATGGGGAAGGGTTTTGCATCGTGTCAATCTATCTGCGCCGGCTAAAAGTGCCATTTTTCGGGCTCAGGCGGGACATCGGCGCTGGTATCAGGATAAAGCAGTTCGGTGAATCGCGGATCGTCGGCCAGGCCCTTGAAGTCGGCATCGTTCCGGGCCTGGAACCGGTTGGCTGGGTTCAGACGTATGGCCTCATTCAAGCTTGTAAGCGCCTCGGGAAAATGGCCGGTCAGGCAATTTAGCACCGCCATACCGTACCAGATGAAGTCGAGCTTGGGAGCCTTCTTGGTCAGCAGCTCGAAGTTTTCCCGAGCCGCCATGTAATCGCCCATGTTCATGAGCGAAACGGCATAATCAAATTGCTCTTCCGGCGTCTTGAAGGTTGACGTTGAGGCCCGGCTGAGTTGCTGGTTGCAACTAGCCAGATGAACCGACGCGCGATCGGCCAGTTCGGGACTCGGTCCCGCAATCGCCTTCTCAAAAAATGGCTTGGCCCGGTCGTACTTGTGGGCCTGCAAGCGCTTTCAAGCCAGCCTCGTAGTTTTGCACAGCCTGTGCAAAACGAGGGTCGTCGCGAGCCGCATGGGGCCACTTCCGTGGGACTTGCCTTCCGAACCTGTCGAGGATAATAGTAAGTCGCTATTTTTCTTAGACTTGGCAGCTATTTTCTTAAGCTTTTGTGCGGCTTTTTTCTTCATCCGATGATTTCCCTTGGGTTGTTCCCGACCCAGCGCTGCCTAAGGCTGTGGAAAACCCAAAATCCCCTGTAGGTTGTTCGTTGCTGAGTTATACCCCCAAGTTGAGACTGCGTCAACCACCCCAACATGGGCCGAGGCAGGACAAAGACTTAGTCGTTCTTGGCCACCGCTTCCAGGTCAACCGACTTCCAGTCGCCCCTGATGATCCCGGCGCGAATCTGCGCCGGCGTCTTCTTCAGCTTCGTCTGCTCGTAGGCGTAGAACAGCTCTTTCATGCAGATACCACAGTGTGCTCCGTGTGTGCTTTCAAAACAGCTGTGCAGGCTGTTGTGTCCGATGCGTTCGCAGTAGCAGTAGCACGGCAGCTGATACAGGACGCTGGGAATCTTCGCCGCCAGCTCGTAAGACTGTACCTGGTACGGATACTTGAAGGCTTCACCCCAGAGCTGGTCCTTCGGCAGGATGGGAGACGCATCTCCCGCACGCAGAGGATGGTCATTGTAGGCAGGCACGTGGTCTCCCTGAGCGAAAGAAACGACGGCCACCAAAGCGAGCAGCGCAAGCAGAGCGGGCTTCTTCATGGTTGGCATTCCCTCGGGATCCTTTTGCTGTATTCTAGCGGAGCTTTGCCATTAACCCAAACCTCGGCATTTCCTTCTTCCCGCCGCCGAAACTATACTCGTAGACAGCCCGTCTAAACAGTGCAATGGATCCAATCGACGACAACTCGTCCGCCTTCCGGCCGCCGCCTCCACGCACCCACAGTCTGCTTTCGGGCTGGCTGCGCGATGTTCTGATCTCGCTGGCGGTTTCGGCATTCTTCATCATCTTCCTGTACCAGCCGGTCAAGGTCGAAGGCACCAGCATGATGCCGACGCTCCAGGACCAGGAGCGCGTCTTCATCAACAAGTTCGTCTACAAGCTGGAGCCGATCGCGCGCGGCGATGTCATCGTCTTCCGCTATCCGCGAGACCCCGCCAAGAGCTACATCAAGCGTGTGATCGCTCTTGCCGGTGACCAGGTCAGGATCGAAGATGGCGTGGTCTTCGTGAATGGACACCGCCTGAACGAACCCTACGTACCCGAGCAATACGAGGATGTGCGCTCCTATCCTGAGTCGGTAGTGCCGCCCCACGCCTACTTCGTGCTTGGCGACCATCGCAATCTCTCCAACGACAGCCGCGACTTTGGCCCGGTGGACGAGGACTTCATCTACGGCAAAGCCGTCTTCGGCTACTGGCCGGTCGGCCGCGTCGGCACCCTGCGCTAACAGGTCGCGCCGGGTAGAGCGGCGCTTTAGCGCCGCGTCCAGCGCCCACTTTATTACTGTCATCCTGAGCGAGCGCAGCGAGTCGAAGGACCCCTATAATAACCACCTCGCTATTTCCTTCTGTTGCTGCTTGCTGGAGGCGTTCCATGAAAACCGCTCTGCGTCTTTTTCTTTGCGTTGCTCTACTCTCCTCCATCGCCCTCGCCGCCGACCGCGACACCAGCGTCCTCATGCAGGCCGACCGCGACTTCGCCAAAGCCACTGCCGCCAAACGTCTCGAAGGATGGATGTCCTTCATGGCCCCGAATGCGGTGCTGCTGCATGCCGAGCCTCTGGTTGGTCTGGAACAGATTCGCGCCGGAATGGCCAAAGACTTCAATGCTCCCGGCTTTCAGCTCACCTGGGAACCAACCAAAGCCGAGTTCGTCGGCAACGGTCCGGTGGGATACACCATAGGACGCTACGAGGCGAAGTTCACGGCAGACGACGGCAAGCCGCACACCTCGCACGGAAGTTATATGACCACGTGGCGAAAGCAGCGCGACGGCTCATGGAAGGTGGTCGCCGATATCGGCAGTCCCGACCCGGAATAGCTATCGTCCAGATCTGATCCAGCGAAGAACTCAACCTGCCTCAGGAAACCCTCAGGAAACCCCATTGTGCGCTCGGTCACAACAGGCCAGTGACCGGCGTCACCGCCTCAATGGTTGCCATCTTTGTACAGTGAAGGTGGCGAAAGAATCAATCGCCACTGTCGCGCGGTGAGGGCGGCAGGCAGAATTCCAAATCGGAGATCGTAATCATGGCATACGTAATCACTGATACCTGTACCAAAGATGAGCTTTGCGTCGACGCTTGCCCGACCGACTGCATTCACCCCAAAAAGGACGAGGAGCCCTTCGAGGCGGCCACCCAGCTCTACGTTGATCCGGAAGGCTGCATCGATTGCGGCGCCTGCGTTCCGGTGTGCCCGACCAATTCGATTTTCATCGTGGACGAGGTCCCGGCCGACAAGCAGGAGTTCATCGAGAAGAACGTCGCCTACTACGCCAAGGCGTAAATCGGCGGGTTCTGCGGCGTGCGCCAAGTGCGATAGCGCGCGTGAAAGGTTCTAGTTGTGCCTCGTTCCCGCAGCGGCTGCGGGCACATCAGCACGGCCCTTCTCAGGGGACGATTGTGCCGAATTTTCGCTGAGCCGGCATCCGTAGTCGGCGGCAATCGGCGAATCGCTAGCTGCTAATTGCTAGTCGGCTACTCGTAAATCGAGCAACCGCAGCCCGGCGAAGGCACGTGCACCTTCAGGAAGTCCGATACCTTCTGGTAGGCATCGATCTGGTTCTCGACGCGCGCGAAGCCGTGGCCCTCATTCTCATAAATCTTCAACTTCACTGAGCCGCCGCGCTTCTTGACAGCGTCGGCCACCTGTTGCGCCTCTTCCTTCGGGCAGCGCGGATCGTTGCCTCCCGCCAGCAACAGCAGCGGCGCTTTGATCTGCTCCACAAAATTGATCGGCGAGCGATCCTCATACAGCGCCTTGTTCTTCACCGGATCGCCCCACCACGCATGATCGTATTGCTGCAGCAGCGGATCTTCGTTGGCAATCTCGGTGAACCAGTTCACGAAGGGCACGATAGCGACTCCCGCCGCCCACAACTCGGGCGCTTTGGTCACCGCCATCATCGTCATGTAGCCGCCATAGCTGCCGCCCATCACAATCAGCTTCTTGGGATCGACGAAGCCGCTCTTCTTGATCCACTCCGCGGCATCGAGATTGTCGCGCAAGTCGCCTCCGCCGGGATCGCCGCGATTGCCCTCGGTGAACTCCTTGCCGTAGCCCGTCGAGCCGCGATAGTTCGGCGCAATCACCACGTAACCCTGGTTCACGATGTACTGCACAAACCGGTTGAACGAGTTGACCGACTGCGCCGCCGGACCGCCGTGGATGTACACGATCGCCGGATACTTCCCGTCGCGCTGGATGTTGTTCGGCACGTAAGCCAGCGCCGAGATCGTCCATTTGCCGTCGCCGCTGGGATAGTGCACCAGATACGGCTCCACCATGTCGGCGCTGCGCAGCCCTGCCACCAGCGAGTGCGTCACCTGCTGCGACTGCTTCGAAGCAAAGTCGTACACCCACGCGTCGCTGCGGAGCGTCGGCGCCCTCATGGTAGTACAGCAGCTTGGAGCCATCACGCGAGTACGGCAGCGGATTGCCGCCCAGCGTATTCACACCCGGCTTCACCGGCAGCGCTTCGGCGTGCCTGCTCGCGAGGTCGTAGAGATAGATGTAGCTGTTACCGTCAACCTCCGCGGTCCAGGTGAGCGACTTGCCATCGGGCGAAAACGTGCCTGCCCCGATCTGCCACTTGTCATTGGTCAGCCAGTCAATCTTCCTGGTCGCGACATCGAGCAGTCCCACATTGTAGTAGCCATTGCCCGCGTCGGAAGTAATGAGCAGCGTCTTGCCATCCGGCGAGATGTCATCCGCCTGGTAATTGTGTTCGCCCTCATGCGGCGTCAGCTTCGTGCTCTGCCCGCTGGCGAGATCGAGCAGAAAGATATTCGAATCGTTGCCCGTCGCATGCGATTGCGTATAGACGATAAACTTGCCATCGCGCGAGAAAATGGGATGCGTGTTGCTCAGTTCCTTGGGCGTGTTCGGCGTCAGGTGCCGCACATGGCGCGTGGCCACGTCCATCAGCTCAATCTCAAAGCTCGAGCCCGTCTTCGGCTTGGTGACGTACGCCAGCTGCCGCCCATCGGGCGACCAGGTCGGCTCTTCGTCTCCACTCTCCGGCGAGACCGTCAGGTTCACTACGTCGCCGGTCTTGGGCGAGACCAGAAACACGTCCCACTGCTCATCGCCATCGTGGTCTGAGATGTAGGCGATCCACGTTCCGTCAGGCGACCACGCCGGCTGCGACTGCCGCTGATCGCTGATGGTCAACTGCATCGGCCATCCCCCGGTCGCAGGCACCAGCCACAGGTTGTTGCGCCCGCTCAGGTTGGAGACAAACGCGATCTGCTTGCCGTCGGGCGACCACGTCGTGCCCCCAACCAGGCGCGTCATGTACAGCTTCTCGATGGAGAAGGTCTGCAAGTCGGACACGGTTTTGCTTTGCAGCTTCGTGGGATCGGTAATCGCGGCAGGCGGCGTAAGGGTTAACTGGGCATCGGCGGTCAGGCTCATAAGAATGACGATAGCAGACAAAAAGGTGCGCAGCATCAGGCCGTAAACTCCGGAAAAAACCGCAGGTGTTTTTAGGATAGCAGGTCGCCGCAGTAGCTCCACCTTCCTCCACTGTCATCCCGACCGAGGGCTTCACATCCAACTCTGTCATCCCGAGCGACGAGCGAAGCGAGGAGTCGAGGGACCTGCTTTCTGTGCGGTCCTCGCGACCGCCGCGCTCCATCCCCCTTCCGCTGTCATCCCGACGTCCACGCTGTCATCCCGACCTTCACTCTGTCATCCCGACGTTCACTCTGTCATCCCGACCGAGGGCTTCAGATCCAACTCTGTCATCCCGAGCGACGAGCGAAGCGAGGAGTCGAGGGACCTGCTTTCTGTGCGGTCCTCGCGACCGCCGCGCTCCATCCCCCCTTCCGCTGTCATCCCGACGTCCACGCTGTCATCCCGACCGAGGGCTTCAGCCCGAGTGGAGGGACCTGCTTTTGATTGTGAGCGCCAGGTTGTCGGAGGGGGACCTGCTTTCTGTGTGGTGATCGCAACTGATGCGCTCCATCCTCCGCCACTGTCATCCCGAGTTCACGCTGTCATCCCGACCGAGGGCTTCAGCCCGAGTGGAGGGACCTGCTGTTACTCACATACGTGAGAGCCGTCACAGCGCGGCATAACGGAACGAGAGATGCTATGAGTATGCAGCGGGACCAGCGCCCTTATTACGTTTACATCCTCGCCAGCAAGTCGCGGGTTCTGTACGTCGGAATCACCAGCCGTCTGCGGGCGCGCGTGCGGGAACACCGCAGTGGAGAACTCGGCGGATTCACCAGCGAATACAGAGTGCATCGGCTGGTCTTCTTCGAGTGCTTTGATTGGGTTGACGCTGCCATCCGCCGCGAGAAGCAACTCAAGCGCTGGCGACGCGAGAAGAAAGTGGCCCTCATCGAACGAAACAATCCTACGTGGGAAGACCTCTCCGCCGAGTGGGACAAACCAGTTTGTCTGAGGGTGCGCGAGGTGGACAACAGCAAGTCCTCTCCGCACTGAGCATGCGCCGGGGGGAAACAGCAGGTCCCTCCACTCGGACTAAAGTCCTCGGTCGGGATGACAGCATTTATTTCGTATGTCTCTCAGCGACTCCTGGTTCTCGAGTTTCAAGACTATCATCCCGGGCGAGGGCTTCAGTTTTCAAAAGCTGTCATCCCGAGCGACGAGCGAAGCGAGGAGTCGAGGGACCTGCTTTCTGTGCGGTGATCGCGAACCGCCGCGCTCCATCCTCCTCCACTGTCATCTCGACATCCACGCTGTCATCCCGACGTTCACACTGTCATCCCGAGCGACGAGCGAAGCGAGGAGTCGAGGGACCTGCTTTCTGTGCGGTTATCGCGACTGCCGCTCTCCATGCCTCTCCACTGTCATCTCGACGTTCACGCTGTCATCCCGACCTTCACGCTGTCATTCTGACCTTCACGCTGTCATTCCGACCTTCACGCTGTCATCCCGACCGAGGGCTTCAGCCCGAGTGGAGGGACCTGCTTTTGTTTGTGAGCGCCAGCTTGCCGAAGCGACCCCTATCGGATCGTGACTGCCGGGCTATTTCGCTCATAACTCCAATTTCGTCGTTGCACAACTGCCGACGAGGAGAGAGAATGATCTTGCTCCCAACCTGCAGCCGCAATCGGGATTCTGCGCCACCGCCACTGGCGCTAGCTGCTGCCTATCGGAGGAATCGTGCATTCCACTGGCCGGCCGATATGTGCTCTTCTGCTTTGTTTGCTTCTCGCGCACATCTCGCTTTCACAAACCCAACAAACTGCCCCTCCACAACCAGCGACGACAGCTGACAAGCTGGGCCTCTTCATAACTGACAGCCAATCGTGGGAGATGTTCGGCGCAGGAGGCGGCGCCAACGGCGCTTGGGGCGCCGGGACCCACGGCGGCGCACGTCCGCAAACGGCCGAGATCATCAAGACCTTTGGCGAGCGCTGTCCGCAGGTGATGCCGAACAACAAGCCGGATATTGCCGATTACGTCGTGCTCCTCGATCATGAAGGTGGCAAGGGAATGTTGCGGCACAAGAACAAAGTCGCGGTATTCCAGAAGGTTTCTGGCCTGCCCCTGCTGCGCGAACAGGCCGCCGAACTGTTGCACGAAGCCGAGGAAAAGCAGCAGTGAATCGGCACAAGGCCACAAGCAATAGGTGAAACTTCCAATCAAGAAAGGGTTGCGTCGCAATCTTTGACGAGCTGCCTTTCTTACAATATCAAGCTTACGCAAGCAGCCGGACAGTACAATGGCGGGCTACCATGTTGGGGCGAAGCGCTGCAACTCATCTCATGGAACTTGTGGCTACACGGAGTGAGCGAGGGGCATCAGCGCCATCCAGGACATCGCCAGCGTCCGCAGGATTTTGGGCCTTCGCCATCGCGGTGACCAGCACACTGCTGGTTTTGCGCCGCCCCGACGCAGTTTTCCATGCCCAGCTCTGGGCCGAAGACGGCGTGGTATGGTTCGCGGACGCCTACAACCACGGCGGTCTGAGGGCGCTGCTCTTCGCACGCGACGGCTATCTGCAGGTGTTTCCCCGTCTGGTGGCTGCGATCGGCCTATGGGTGCCATTGGTGTACGTTCCGCTGGTATTCAATCTGATTGCTTTGGCCGTCGAAGCCCTTCCACCTTTGTTTCTGGTTTCCAACCGCATGCGCAACATCGGCCCACGCCCACTGCGCTGCGTGTTGGCATTGCTGTACCTGTTTGTTCCCGATTCCAGCGAAGTGCACGCCATCATCACCGACTCGCAATCGCAACTGGCGGTGCTCGCATGCTCGCGGTTCTTATTGCCGACGCGCCGCGCTCGCGATGGGGCAAGGTTTTCGATGTGGTTGCGCTGGTGCTGTGCGCGCTCACCACTCCCATGGGCATGCTTCTGCTGGGGGTCGCGCTGGCGCGAACCGTGCTCCCGCTACTGATTCATCGCTCGGCGAAGGTAAGCCAACTCCGGCCCGAATGCGCTGGCGCTGGGTCCAGGTTTCGCTTCTCGCTGCATGTGCGCTGCTGCAAGGACTCACCCTACTCACAGCCGCCGGCGCCCGTCTCAATACGATACTTGGCGCCAGCCCCAGCAAGTTCGTGCGAATCGTGGCCGGACAGATCGTTCTGCCCATCTTCCAGGGAAGTAATCGACCCCTCGACCAAATGTCCCGCGACCCGCGAGGGTAACGGCCCTGGCTGTCGTGGTAACGCTGGTGACGGCGCTCGTCTGTTTCTACGCGCTGCTGGGTGGAAGCCCGGAGCTACGCTGCTTCATTTTTTTTGCTTTGTTGGTGTTTGCGGCGGCGCTTACATTCCCGACTGTGGAACCGGTCTACCACCAATGGAACCTTTTCCTGTCGCCTGAGTCGGGATTGCGCTACTGGTACATCCCCAAGCTTGCCTTGATGGCGACCCTGCTGTGGCTGCTCGGTCGCCGGCGCCCGGTCTCGATTCGGCTGATGGCCGCGTTTCTGACATGCGTCGTCGGCGTTCCCCGGGTGAAGCACTGACGATATCCGGCGTTTCCGATTTTATTTCGACAGCTATGTGCGAGCATTCAAGCAGTTTCCCGCCAGCGCCACCGGCCGGTTTCATTTAAGACCCAGCGAACCATGGATCATGAAGTTGGTGAAGAAGTGGGAGCGCTTGGAACAACAGCAGTAGGCCCCAGGAATAAGCCGATCCAAGACCGCTTTTAGTTTAGTTTAGCGGTCCACTTAACGCGATTGACCCACAAGTTTCTCCGAAGAAAGGTGAGCATTTCCGCAGAACGACAACCGCCCAGTACAATTCCACCGCGGCCGGCACTCGATGGGATCCGAGTTCAAACCGAAGTTACTGTCACATTGCGATTGCCGCAGTGGCAATCTTAGCCCCATTCCAGCGCCAGAGTGGTCTCCGCAAAATGAATTGGGCGCT
>CAWHRM010000005.1:212500-320548 GCA_963831675.1 uncultured Acidobacteriaceae bacterium | reverse complement strand
GATGAGACGCACTCTAGAGACGCCTGGCGCGCCTTTACCTTGAGAAGCTAACAGGCCGGAAGCAGACTATTTCGAGGGCATCGTGTAGTAGCCGGTGCGGTGGCGCACCTGCAAGCTCGGCGGGATTGGGATAGTCTTTGGTCGCCGGATCGATCTTGATCTCGATGCGGCGAAAATCCGAATCGGCAAGTCGCGCGCTGGGGTAGTAGGCGATCAGATACTGCGTGCGCAGCTCGTCGCTGATCTGGCGGAAGGCGGCATCCAGTTGCTCCATGCCGCTGGCGTAAAAATACTTGCCGCCGGTATCGCGCGAAAGCTGGATGAGCGCATGCTCGCCGCCGATGTCGCGGCCGGCGCTGTTCTCGATGGGCACGATGATGATGCTGTAGAGAATGACCTCGGCCTCCTGGGCCTCGCGAACCGCCTCCTGGTAGCTGGTCTTGCTGACGGTGTCGCCGCCGTCGGTGATCACCACCATGACCTTGCGGCCGCGCCGCTCCAGCAGCGCATCCGAGCCGAGATAGAGCGTGTCGTACAGCGCGGTCGCGGCGCCGCGAGTGCACGCGGTTGATGGCGCGATCGATGACGCGCACGTCGGCGGTGAACGGCGTGACCTGGTCGACGATCTCGCTGAACTGGAACAGCGACAGGCCGTCGATGGGACGCAGAATGGCGTGCGCGAAGCGGCGCGCCGACTCCAGTTCCAGCTTCTGATCGCCGCGCGTGCTGAGGCTGGTATCGATGGCCACCACGATCGACAAGCGGCAACTCCGATTCGCGATGGAAGACCGCGATCTGCTGCGGCTTGCCATCCTCGAAGACCTGGAAGTCTTCCTGCTTCAGCGACGACACCGGCGTCCCCCTGCGTCGGTCACGGTGGTGAAGACGTTCACCAGCTTCACATTCACCTTGAAGGTAGTGCCGGGCTGATCGTCGGGTTGAGTTGCGCTGTCTGTTTCTGGCGGGTTCGGGAGGATGTGGGACAGCCGCTCGAGACTGCTGCGGCTTCAGCGAATCCGGCGGATGCGGAACGGTGCTCTGCGACGTCGCGCAGAGCGGAGTGGCGCAAGCGGCGCCGACAGCACACAACCGCAAGCAGCGCAGACCTGTGCCATGCGACGCATGGAAATCTGGCTCGTGATAGACATTCCTTAGCTAGAAACCCCGGTTCTGCTACTTTGACGCGCTTCCCGCCGGCGCGCGGAACTTCCGGCGGAAAAGGTTCGCCGTCGGCCCACACCGCGCCGTCTTCGAAATATTCTTTCTTCCAGATGGGCACCGTGGTCTTCAATGTATCGATCAACCAGCGGCAGGCGTCGAAAGCCGCCGCGCGATGCGCCGACGCGACTGCGATATAGACGCTGCTTTCGCCGATCTGTAACCGCCCCAGCCGATGCACCAGACGAAGATCGCGGATGGCGTAGCTGGCCAACGCCTGCTGCGCGAGCTGCTCCATCTGTCGCAGCGCCATCGGCTCGTAAGCCGTGTAGTCGAGATACAGCGTGCGGCGGCCGCGGGAGTGGTTGCGCACGATGCCGTCGAAGATCGCCACCGCGCCGTCTTCCGGACGCTTGATTGCAGACAGGATTGAGGCCGTCTTGATCGGCTCGCCCACCAGTCGTGCATGCTCCGAGATCAGCGGCAGAGGAGCTTCGGCAGTCGAAGCGTCGTCTGTCGAGCCACCACTCACGGGAGGGATCAGAGCCACTTCGTCGTTGTTATGCAATTCGGCAGTGCCATCCGTGTACTCCTGATTTAGTGCCAGGGCGAGGGAACTGCGAAATCCTTGCAGCTTGGGAAAGCGCTGTTCCATCTCTGCAAAGAGATCGCTCAGGCGCGAGCCTTCAGCCAACTCGACAGCTTCATGATCGCGGCCGGCAATATCGCGCAGCATCCCCAGGTAGAGCACGCGGACTTGCATGCATCAAGAATAGCGCAGTCGGAGTTGCGCTTGCTTTTCACCGACCGGATCTGGAACAAACCGAATAAGCCATGCGTATTCAGTAACGTCATGATTGATCCTCGAGCGGACGCATAGCAATGGAAAGCCGTTACAAGCACATAGGTCCTGCGCTGCTGACCGGTTATCTGCTCTTGTATGCCGTGTCGTTGTTCGGCATGAATCGCGCCTGGCACTTCGATGTGGCGGAGCCGCTGTTCATTCTCGGCATACTGGGCGGTGCTTTTCCGTTCGTCGCCTGGCTGCTGACCATCGGCGCCGCGCCCCTCAACTATCGTGTTGTAAATCCCGCGAGAGAGCTGGCCATGTTGTTGGCGTATCTGCTGCCTTTAGCGGCTTACATTGCGTGGGGCAACAGTGCCATCCGCAGAATCATGCCCGCCGATCCAGCCAATGCGGTGGCCATCGTCGTTGCCAAGTTGGCTTTTTTTGTGATCCTTCCTGCGTGGATCCTGATTTCATCTTTCGGCTACACGCTGCGCTCCCTGATGCCAATTTCCTTTCGCCGGCGCGACATGATCACTTTGCTGGCCGTGTCCCTACTCGTGATCGGTTTTCAGGCAGTTTTTGGTCGCGGCCTACACGACATTTTGCAGGCGCATCTTCCGGCTTCGAAGTTGATGATCGGGTTTCCCGTTGTCTTTGTGTGGCTGGCGATTGAGGCTGGCATTGTCGAGGAGTTCTTCTTTCGGGTGTTATTGCAGTCGAGGCTTTCCCGCGTACTCCGGTCAGAACTCGGGGGCATCGTTCTCATGTCTCTGCTCTTCGGTCTGGCACACGCGCCTGGTTTGTATCTCCGCACGGGATTGACGCAGGAGGGGCTACCTCCTCATCCTCCCTTCCTCATGGCGGTTGGCTGTTCCATCGTGATCACGTCTGTCGCCGGCTTCTTCTTCGGCACTCTATGGGCCCGCACGCGCAACTTCGCCCTGATTGTTCTGCTACACGCCATGGCGGACCTGCTTCCCGACTTGCTGCCTACGCTGCGTTCGTTGCAACTGCTGCAATAGCGAATGCGCGCCCAACGGAGCCGTTCGTTACCTCATGCGCTAGGTCATTTTCGGCGTCAGCCCGGAGCAATGCGGAGGGGCACGATGATTTGTAGGTGATTGATATGTTGGTGGGCGCTACAGGATTCGAACCTGTGACTTCCACCGTGTGAAGATGGCACTCTACCGCTGAGTTAAGCGCCCAGCTTGAGACTCAACTCTTCCAATCTAACAAACCTGTGCGCAAGGCGCAAAGCCTGAAGCAACTTTGGTAGTGGGCCAGCATGATCATACTGACCCCCCACGAGCGCCTTCCCTATCCTGCCGCTTGGCGCAGCCCGGAAACGTCAACTGGATCTGCTCGTTACGGCATTGAGAACAGCTTCCACCCACTGTGACCTTCATTAAAGATGAAGTCGATCAGACCGAGGCCCGGACACTGATCGTTTTTCACCTCCGCCACCAGGATTGCCTGGTGCACTCCCCCGCGGACCGCGTCGGTTGCGGCGGTGCGGACTTTTTCCGAATTGGTCAGCAACTCGCGATAGGAACAGGGGCGTCCGCCGGCGTCGGGCTTGATGGGAGACTGGATGCAAGACGAATCGAACAGCTTGCAGTAGAGGCCGCGGTGCTGGGCAAACTGCTGTTCGACTTCGGCACGGTTCACATGCTCTGCTCGCGACCCAACGTTGATGCCCGGCTCTGGAACATACGAAAGGATCTTCTTGGCATCGCCTTCGCGGATGGCGGCGAAGAAGTCGCGCTCCAGTGCCGCAGTCCCATCCGAAGCAGGCTGTCGTGAACTGCTCGGCTCCGCGGATTGAGCCGCCGCAGAAACGGAAATCGCCAACAGCAGTCCGCAAAAGAGGAGCTGAACCAGTACCCGATATCCAGAATTGAGCGACTCGACAGTGGTTCTCCCGGTGAGACTGCCGCGCTTCGGAGTCTGCCGTCTCGCGACCGCAGCGAAGTACCCGGTCATCGTTTGCTTCTCGCACCAACGCCCTTGGCCTTACCCGATGCTTTGCGTGACACAGGCTTTCGCTTGGCGGCCTTCCTTGGCAGCTTCAGTTTCTGCGCCACACCGCTCTCAAGTTCCGCCTGCCGCTTTTTGGGAAGCCGCTCCCACACCAACCGATACGACTCTGCTATCAGGTCGCGGAGCTCGTCATCAGGCACCGCATTGAGGCGCAACAGGCTGACCCACTGCGCCCGCGCCATGTAGGGCGCCGGGATGATTTCCGTCCGCTCGCACAGTTCCGCGAAGTTCTCGGGCGTGCATTTGAACGACACCCGTTGCGGCACCATCTCGATGGCGGCGACCACGAACAGCTTGCCGTCCACCTTGAAGCACAGGTCCGCACCCCACTGCACGATTTCCGTGGTGTGCGGAAACCGGAGGCAGTACTGCCGGATCGCTTCAATGTCCATTCCGATCCTCCTGGCAAGGTCGTCGCAGGCTTGGGTCACCCGCGTACCATCTTACCCACGAGCAAGACCATGTGCTAAGTTTCTTGAACCATGCCATCCAACGTCACATTGGCACTCGATGGAAAAGTTGCCCTCATCACCGGTGGCTCGCGCGGCATCGGGGCAGCGACGGTGCGCCTGTTCGTCCGTGCCGGCGCTCGTGTCGTCTTCAATTACGTTCGGGCGCTGGCGGAGGCGCGGAGGATCGAGAAGGAATGCGGCGCCGACCGCTGCCATGCGGTATGGGCCGATCTTACCGGCACCACCAACGCCGGACCTCTGGTGCACGCCGCCGTCGAGCGCTTCGGGTCGCTCGATGCGCTGGTCGTCAATCACGGCATCTGGCCAGAAGGCGTGGACGTCGACCAGATGACCGATGAGCAGTGGCGCACCACTCTCGCTGTCAACCTTGACAGCGCCTTTGCGGTGGTGAAGCATGCGGTAGCGCAGATGAAGCGGCAGGCGCGGGGCGGGCACATTGTGATGATCAGCTCAACCGCCGGACAGCGCGGCGAGGACGGCCACGTCGATTACGCAGCCACCAAAGGCGCGATCATCAGCATGGTCAAGGGGCTCTCCACCGAACTTGCGCCCAACGGCATTTACGTGAATTGTGTCGCGCCGGGCTGGGTGGAGACGGATATGACGGCGGGCGCCCTGAGCGATCCAGGCCCGCCAGGCGGAGATCTTCGCGAAAATCCCGCTGGGCCGCGTTGGCACGCCCGACGAGATCGCAGCCCCCATCCTGTTCCTGTGCACGCCATATGCCGGCTTCGTCACCGGGGAGGTATTCAACGTGAACGGCGGCGCCGTGCTCGTGGGGTAAGAAGGCAACGCCCGTTGAAGCGACCTACATCTGCGGCGCATAGACCGCCCATCCCCGCGGACCGGCCCAAAAGTCAGCATGGCCGTCGGATGCGGTTGTCCTCGGAGTTGGCCGACTCGTGTCGTACCCTCCATACGCCACTGGCTCGAACCGCACATTCGACCACTGGGTTTGCACCGTTGTTCCGTTCCAGCCGTCGCCGCGGTTGTTCAAGACGTAGACCAGCCCAAACTGGCCGCTGGCGCCGGTGCCGGTACGTTGCATGATGTAGAGGTTGTCGTCCGCATACAGCACCTGCGTCGCGCCGCCGGCATAGTGCTCGTGGGCCGCCACCAGCGCAGCGATACCGTTGGCGCTGCCACTCTTCGCCAAACCGTAGGTGTACCAATCCATCCAGAAGACGCTGGGGTAGCCTTCATGGGTGAGGATGAAGCTGTAGGCCAGCAGCTTGTCGTGGTTGATAGCGCTGTTGGGATCGCGAATCGTGTCATGGTTGTCGACGAACGTGACCGCTTGCGACGGCTGGTCCTGTATGACGGTGCCAGGGGTGGCAAGCGTGCTCAGACTGAAGCCGTAGGTATCGCACAAGTCCTTCAAGCGGTAGTGCAGCGGAAAATCGAACGCTGAGACGGGATTGTCCGTGTAGCTGTTAACCTCGCCGAGCCAGTCGTCGATGGTGCGGGTGTTGTCCCAGCACTCGCCCACGCAGAAGGTATAAAAATTATCTGCCGCCCGTTTCAGGTAGCGCATCTCGGCGATCGACTGCACCATCCAGGGCGCATAGCCTTTGACGAAATCGAAACGGAAGCCGTCGAAGCCGATGGTCTCCACCATCCACTGCGCTGCCTGAATGATCCCCTGGTAAACCAGGGGATGGCGGTGGCAGAGGTCGGGCATGTCGCCGAAGCTCATTTCGTCGAAGATCTCGTACGGCGACGGATGGAAGCACTGCCAGTCGCGCGGGAACTTGCCGCTGGCGGGATTGAACTTCGTCCAGCGTGTCTGGCCATCGATGGGATTCGTCTCCTGCGCGTCGCCGCCGTAGTTGTGATCGATCACCATATCGGCATAGACCTGCATGTTTGCCGCGTGCGCCGCATTGATCAGCGCTACCAGTTCGGCCTGGTTGCCGAACCAGGTTTTGGTGCGGCCCTTCTGGTTGAAGTCGCCGAGATCGAAATAGTCGTAGGGATCGTAGCCCATCGTCGGCCCGCCCGTGTTGGCGGCTTTGCACGCGGGAGGCAGCCATAGCGCAGTGAATGCCGGCCTCCTGCAGTTCGGGAATCTTGCCGGCAAGGAAGTTCCACCAGGTTCCGTCCTGCGACTCCTCCTGGGGACAGTTCCAATAAAAGGCCTGAAATAGCACGCCCATAGCGGCCTCCTTCTGGGGATGGAAGGAGCATAGCGCAAAGCGACGTCAACTAGCATGTGTTAAAGGATGAAAAGTTGGTGAAACCGAAAGCTAGGCCCGCGCTGCGTGTTCGTCCGGCCCAAGAGGCAAGAAATACTGGGTGCCGCGAATTGGCTCGCTGACGCGCCGCAGCAACGCCTGCAAGTCTTCGCTGCGCTCCACGAAATCAATCTCCGACGTGTTCACGATCAGCAGGTCCGAAGACGTGTAGTGGAAGAAGAAGTGTTCATAAGCCTTCACCACCTCTTCCAGATAATCGTCGCTGATGGCCTTCTCGCCGGGCGCGTTCTTTTTCTTCAGCCGCTTCTTCAGCACCTCGGGCGTGGCTTGCAGGTAAATGACAAGGTCGGGCGTAGGCACATTCTGCCGAAACAGTTCGTAGTAGCGGTTGTAAACCTCCAGCTCATGGTCGCCGAGATTCAGGCAGGCAAACAGCTTGTCCTTTTCGAAGATGTAGTCGGCGACGTAGGTCTTGTTGGGGTTGTGTTTCACGTCCAGGCCGCCAAGCTGCTCGTAGCGCGCAATCAGGAAGGCAAACTGGGCCTGGAAGGCCGCTCCGCGCTCGCCATCGTAGAACGGCCGCAGAAAGGGATTGTGCTCGGGCTCGCTGATGCGCTGGGCATGCAGGGTTTCGGCGATCACCCGGCAGAGCGTGCTCTTGCCGACTCGGATGGGGCCTTCGACTGCAATGTACCGCGGTGGTTCGAACAGGTTCGCCATGGCGCGAGAAAAAATCTACGTCCGCAGAATATCTTGCCCACGCCTCCGTGACAATTGCCGTGATGGTAACCCTCGTGCCAAGTTTTCCACACCGAGGGTTCCGGCCTTTCGGCTACTCGCCTTTCGCCATTGCGTCCTTGCGCATCTTCTAGCACTGAGTGACTCGATTGCGGCCTCAGCTTTCGGAATGGAAGTGGCGAGACGTAGGCAAGAACGTAAGCGCTAATGAGCGGACCGCCAAGGCCAACCGCGCTATTGGGTAACCTCCAGCGAGATGTTCTGGCCTTCGTAAACTCGCTGGCCCGGCCCGGGAATGGTCCTTACCACCATGCGCGTGCCGGAGGGCACGGTTGCGGAGGGACTGCTATCGGCCGGCGGAGGAGGCTGGCTGGCGATGCGTCCCACCCGCAGACCGGCGCCGACGATTTCGTTGACCGCGTCGTCTTCGCTGCGGCCCGACGAGGTCGGGCATGACGAACGAGTCACGGTCCTCGGGTGCAGCCAGCAGGACGCTGATCCGTGGGCGCGGAGACATTCACGGCATTGGCCGGCGGGCTCTGCGCGACGATCTGATCGGTCGGCGCACCGGGAATGGTTGCGGTGGCGACACTGCCCAGCTCGAGACCGCGACGGCGGATGTTGATTTCGGCGGCGCGCTCGCTGCCGCCGATGAGATCAGGAATCACGACGCGCTGCGGTCCCATGCTTTCCGCGACGCGCACGTGCCAGCCACGCCGCACCTGCTCGCCCGGCGCGGGGACCTGCGACATGATCCGGCCCGGAGGCACATCGGAGCTGAAGAAACGGTCGCCCTGATCGAGCACCAGCCCGTGATCGGCTGAGCACGCGCTCAGCCTGCATGGGACGTCATGCCGACGAGCTTGGGAATCGTGGTCTGACGGCCGTGAATCGCGAAGCGCATCGCGGTCAGCGCCGAAACCATGAACACGACGACCAGCACCAGCACGCGCACCACGTAGCGGAAGAAGCGCCGCATCAGTGCGCCTCGCTATCGCCGGCGGCCGCACGTCTGGCGTGTCCACCTTTTGCGCGACCGCGCTGGAGTCGTAGGCGGCGGCGCGGCAAAATCTTCCGACTCGCGTCCCTTCAAGCGCCACTCGCATGAAGTCGATCCAGATGGGCAGCGCGGCCATGGCGCCAGTTTCCTTGTTGCCCAGCGTCTTCTTCTCGTCGAAGCCCACCCAGACGCCGCAGGTCAGCGACGGCGAAAAGCCGACAAACCATGCGTCGGTGAAGTCGTTGGTCGTTCCCGTCTTGCCGCCCAGCGGATGATTCAGCTTGCTGGCGGCAAAGCCGGTGCCGTGCAGAATCACCTCGCGCAACATGCTGACCATGATGCGCGCCGTGCGCGCGCTGACCACGTCCCGCACCTCGGGATAATTCTCTTCCAGCACCCGGCCGTCGTAGTCGGTGACCTTGCGAATGTAGCGCGGCATCACGCGCACGCCGTCGTTGGGAAACGTGGTGAAGGCGGCGGTCTGCTCGGCCAGCGTGATGTCGGCCGCACCCAGCGCGATCGGCAGATACGCCGGCAGGGGCGAAGTGATGCCGAACTTGCGCGCGTACTCGATGACCGTCTTGATGCCGCCGACGCGCTCGGTCACCTTGAGCGCGGGAATGTTGCGCGACTCGGCCAGCGCGTGGCGGAAGGTGATCACGCCTTCGAACTTGCCGTCATAGTTGTGCGGCGTGTACAGGACCTGACGGCGTGTTGAAGCGTGATGGGCGCGTCGAGCACGGTGTCGTCGGGCGTGAGTCCCTGGTCGATGGCGGCGGTGTAGATGTACGGCTTGAACGACGAACCGACCTGCCGCAGCGCCTGGGTGGCGCGATTGAACTTGGACTCCTCGAAGTCGCGGCCGCCGACCATCGCCTTGACGTCGCCGGTGGAATTGTCGAGCGCCAGCAGCGCGCCCTGCACTCCCGACTCCTGCTCCAGCGAAACGTGGCTGTCGCTGCCGTTCAGCTCGTCGACCTTGACGTACACCAGGTCGCCGGGGGTGAGAAACTGCTGCGCGCGAAGTGTGGTGCGTCCACTTGATCTCTTCCGGCCCAAGGCGCGCCTCGTAGTTGCCGAACTTCACCGTCGCCGCTATGCGGTTCGACCTCGGTCACCAGCGCGTGAACGTAGCTGCCGGGCGCGATGCTCGTTGTCCCAATCGACGTGGTGATAGGTCGCGAGCGAATCGCCATTCGCAACGATATTCAGCAGGTTGCCCTTCCATCCGTGACGCCGCTCGTAGGCGGCGAGCCCGTCGCGCACCGCCTGCTGGGCGGCGCGCTGCATCTCCAGATTCAGCGAGGTGTAAACCCGCAGTCCGCCTTCGTGCACCTCCTGCGTTCCGTATTTCTTCTCCAGGTACTGGCGGATTTCCTCCACAAAATACGGCGCAATGTCGTTGGGCTCAGCCTGAACATTGAGCTGCAGCGGCGCGTTCTTGGCGCGTTGCGCTTCGGCGGCGGTGATCTTGCCGTCCTCCAGCATGTTGTTGATGACCAGGTTGCGGCGGCGCAGCGAGCGCTCGGGATTGTTGATCGGCGAGTAGTAATTCGGCGCTTTGGGCAGGCCCGGCGAGCACTGCGGCTTCTTCCAGCGTCAGGTCTTTGGCCTTCTTGCTGAAGTAGTAATTCGCGCCCGGCCTCGAAACCGTAAACGCCGTGGCCGAGGTAAATCTGGTTGGCGTACAGCGTGAAGATCTGCGGCTTGGTGAAGCGGCGCTCGATCTGGATGGACGAGCATCACCTCCTGCATCTTGCGCCGGAAGTTGCGGTCGGGCGAGAGAAACAGGTTGCGCGACAGCTGCATGGTGAGCGTCGAAGCGCCCTGGGCGCGGCTGCTCCAGCAGAATGTCGCGCCAGGCCGCGCCAAACACGCGCCACACATCGACTCCCCAATGCTCCTCAAAGTCCTTGTCTTCGGTCGAGATCAGCGCGTCGCGCAGCACCTTGGGGAAATCGTTGTAGCTGTCGATGACGCGCCGCTGCAAGGCGAACTGCCCGATCACGCGGTCCTGGTCGTCATAGAGCTGCGTGATGGTAGCTGGGACGATAGTGTTCGAGTTCGGTGACCTGAGGAAGATCGGTGGAATAAACCAGCAGCAGCCCTGAGGCCGCGCCTGCCACCGCCGCCACCACGATCAGCAGGGCGAATAAGGCACTGCCGACCAGCCGTCGCCCTAAAGGGCGCGATTCCGCCGCAGGTTCGGTGCTGATGGGAGGATCTTCTACATCGCGCTTCATGGGCGTGGGGCCGGATTCAGCATAGCACTGAGAGGCGGGCGATAGTGGCGGCAAGGGTTGCAACTTTGGGACTGCTTTGCTCCCTACCATCGTCCGCGATCATCCAAATTGCAGCTCGGCGCGGCACGCGAAAAGCGAACCGCAAGAAGCCAATCGCGTCCGCCAAAATGCCGTAAGCTGATAGCTGACGGCTGATAGCTAAGAACGAGCCATGGTCATCCACGTCCTCCATCTCGGCCTGGTGCCGTACGGAACGGCTCTACAACTCCAACGCACGCTGATGGAGCTGCGTAAGGCCGGCCGCATCGAGAACACTCTCCTGCTGCTGCAGCATCCGCCGGTAATTACTCTGGGCCGCAACGCGCAGTTGAACAACGTGCTCGCCCCACCCGAGTTTCTGGCGCAAAAAGGAGTTGAGCTATTCGACATTGACCGCGGCGGCGATGTGACCTTCCACGGACCGGGGCAACTGGTGGCATATCCCATCTTCGATTTGCGCAGCTTCGAGCCCAGGCTGGGCGCGGTGGAGTTCGTGCGGCGGCTGGAGGAGGTCCTGATCCGCACCTGCGGCGACTTCGGCATCGGTGCGCAGCGGATCAAGGGTCTGACCGGAGTGTGGACCTACGCCCTGCGTAACAAGCCGGAGGGCAAGATTGCCGCCATCGGAGTGCACATCTCGCGCGGGGTTACCACCCACGGCTTCGCCCTCAACGTCACCACCGACCTCGAGTTCTTCTCGCTTATCGTTCCCTGCGGCATCACCGGCAGGCCCGTCACTTCCATGCAGCGAGAGTTGCAGAAATCGTTGACCCTGGAAGAAGTGGCGATTGCCGCCTCGCGCAACTTCGGACGGGTCTTCCAGTCTCAGATGCTTTGGCTGGAATCGCTGGACGATTTAATCGGCGAAGCAGCCCTAATCCCGACACAGCCCTCGGCCAACCAAGACACTCCCGCGCGTCCTCCAAAACAATTGCGTGAGCTGCACGGCGATGGCAGTGAGCTGGCGTGAGTGAGGCACTCCAGTCCTAAAGCGCACTCAGCTCCCTCTGTCATTCTGAGCGAAGCACGATCACGTCGCTAAACTGTGCAGTTCCCTGTCATTCTGAGCGAAGCGCGATCACGTCGCCAACGGCTGCAGTTCCCTTGTCATTCTGAGCGAAGCACGATCGCGCAGCGAGCACGCGCAGTCGAAGAACCCCTATCGTCTCCCGAAACTTTACGGACCCCGTAGGGGTCCTTCGATTCCGGCGGCCAAAACGGGCCGCCTCCACTCAGGATGACAGCGGGGTGGGTGTTTTTCATCTCGAATTACGAATCTGCTTGGGAAGAAGGAAACAATGCGTGGCGGACTCCAGCCGCGCAGCGGCGACGGCGATTTGAGCCCGGGGCGCAAGCCCCGGGTAAACAGGGTTCGAATATCCGAGCCACGTAGTGGCGACACCAATCTGCTCCTGTCATTTTGAGCCAAGCATGATCGCGTTGCGAGCGGGCGCAGTCCAAGAACCTTTATCGTGCCTCAAAACCTCACGGATGCAATAGGGATCCCCTCGGCTGTGCTCGTGATGACAAACGTTACAAAATATCGCTATATTGTGCGAGCCTCACTAATCTTAATTAGGCTGCTTGCCGAGGACGGGACTCATGAAAAAGACCACTGCCGTATTTCTCGCATTGTTACTGCTCGCCGCCTGCTCGTCGAGCAAGAAGACCGAGACCAGCCCGGAATCTCACCCTCGATCGGCCGCGAAGGCGCCGCCGAAACCGGCGGAATACCAGACCGGCCGCGTGGCCTTCCAGAAGATGTATCCCTCGGCCCGGGGATGGGCCGCCGACGCCAAGCCCTTCCGGCTGCAATCGCAGTTCACCCCCGACGCTCCCGCGAGTGAAGGCAAAGCCGGCCTGTGGCGCGCCTCGTTCGCTTCGGCTTCCCGGCGTGCCATGAAGATGTTTATCTGGTCTGGCCTGGTTGGACCCGATGCCCCGGAGCAGGGCGTAAGCTTCTCCCCCGAGGATTCCTGGAACCCGAACAACAGCTCAACCCAGGTTTTTGACCTCGGTTTTGTCAAGGTTGACAGCGACCAGGCCTACGAGGTCGCGCAGAAGCATGGCGGCGAAAAGTTAACTGCGAAAGATCCCCAGCAGCCGGTGTTCTTCGTCTTGGAATGGGATCCTCAGAAAAACGAATTGGTGTGGCACGTGATTTACGGCAGCAACCGGGATGAAGCCAAGCTGCGGATCGCTGTGAATGCCACCAGTGGTGAATTTCTGCGGGTTGAAAAGTAACTACCCGGAAGTGGATCGTGGACAGGAATTCTCTTTTCCACCTGCAACGAAAAACCGCCGCAGACTATCCATCTATCCACTATCCACTCATCTCTACTTGCCGCTAGGCTTCCAGCCCGCCCAGACCGGGACACCCTTGTCATCGCGCAGTGTGGTGGTGTTTTGACCGACCGTGATTTCGCGGGCCAGGATCTCGTTCTCGGGCGCGTCCGGCGCCTTGCAGCCCACTATCTCGACCTGCTCTCCCTTGTTGAACGCGGTGTCAATCTCCTTCAAGAAGTCACTCGGAGCCACGTGCACCACGACCGTATTGGTGTCGGTCTTCACCACCAAATGGGTTCCCTCAAACGGACCTGGCACCTCGCGAATCTCTTCTATGACGCCTTTGATTTTCACTTCATTCTTGACGTCATACTTGGGGCCCGTCTTACTTGCAGTCTGCGCCCACGCCGCCGACAGCAGTAGTCCCGCGACCGCAGCTATCGATAAAACCTTTAATAACGATCTGAAGCTCATAGTGTGGCTCTCCTTCCGGCCGAATTCCTGCATCTCCACGGAAGGTGCGAATCAGCACGTGGCCGCGTTTCGGCTCACGTCCCGCTGCATCTTCGGAAACCCTCTGCGGCGACTCTGCGACGCCATATTGCGCTCAAATGCACTGCCCTGCAAGTTTCTAGCGTTGCCAGTCTTTCTCAAGGTTAGTTTCATCCTGCAAGGCACCTTCTTCCGGCAGCCTCTGAAGCTGGATGTTCAGGTCCCGTCCTGGTTGCGAGGCCGAAACCGCAACCGGCGAACCAGCGGCGATCTCAAGCGGCGTCGCAGGAGTATCGTGCAAAAGAAAGTCGCAGAGGATGCGATTGAACTCCTCCGGCACCTCTTCATAGGGAAGATGGCCGACTCCCTTCATCAGAATCAGGGCACTGTTTTTCAGCGGGCGCTGCAGCCGATGGATCGAAGAGGGATACACCGCCTTGTCGCGCGAACCCCACAGCACCAGGGTGGGAACCCCGCTGATGGCGGGCAACGATCGCTCGATCAGCGCAAGGTCGTCATGCCAGGACCTCACAATGCGCAGCAAATGTTCAAAGCTTCCGGCAACATCGAGGCCCGCCTTGTAGCCTTCAATGCTTCCCGGAGAGATGCGTTTCGGGTCGCCGTACAGACGCTTAAAGTATCGCGTCAGCACGATGTGCAAATTGGGCAGGACGTGCAATCACGACAGTCGCCGCCCAGCGAAGTGGCCAGCATGCGTGTGAGCAGGCGTCCATTACTCGACCAGGGATTGATCGGCGAAACCAGCACCAGCCGGCGGATGCGATCCAGCATGTTCCGTCTTGCCAGCAAGTCGCCCAGAACGACGGACAACCCGCCTCCGCGCGACGAACCCACCAAGTCGGCATCCTGGATGCCCAGCTGGTCCATGAAGCGCACGATCCTCTCCGCATCGCCGGCGAGCGTGCATTCCGGGTCCTGGGTACGTTGCGAGAAGCCGCAGCCCGGCAGGTCCATGGCATAGACGGAGAAGTGCTCCGCCAATGGCGCGACATTAAACCGCCACGAGAACGAATAGCCCAGGAACCCGTGGATCAGCAGCAGTGGCGGACCCGAGCCTGCGTGCCAGTAACGCCACGTCACGCCGTCGATGGTGGCGCTGCACTCCTCCGCGCCTGCGATCCGGGCCGCCTCGGGAACGCCGTCTATCTGCGAAGATACTGCCATTTCTTGCATTTTGTGCAACCAATCGCTCGGCCGGCGAATCCTACAAGGTGATATCGCCTCTGTCGCTTCTAGCGGGGGAGCTTGAAGACTCCCCCATTTTTATCTTCAACCTCTTTAATTCTATTCCCACGTTAGCTCCTAGCCGGCATTATTCATCTGTTTCGGTGGCTGAGGGCGGAAAGCTTTGAAGGGGCACGGCTTCAGCCGCGCCGTCACGGGTGCGTGGTGGAGTTGGGCTTCAGCCCCTGAGGACACTCGCACTTGGTCTCCAAATCGAAGTCCCTCAGCGGCTAAAGCCATCATAAGAAAGGCAGCTCTACGGCACGGCTGAAGCCGTGCCCCTTCAAAGCGTCAGGCCCTGATGAATAATCCCGGCTAGAGTCGTGACCTGGTCGCGGTTTCGTTCCGATTTGGAACGCCTGGCCTCTTTTCCTGAGGTTCAACCGTGAAGTTGCGAACCACGCCTCGGTAAAGCAGCACCGCGCAAATCGCCGATCCAGCCAATAAGAGCCAGCCCGTCGCAGCCTGATGAAGCAACAGCTTTCCCTGCGCCGAACAGGCACAGGTAGATCATGGCGCAGCCGATCGCCCAGGCCAACAAGTTCGGTCCCAGATCTCGATACGGTGGCAGCTCCGGCGCTTGCGATGCGATGCGTTTCCATCCACGAACGTCCGGCCGGACATGCCGATAAAAGCGCAGCAGAACTTCGTCAGGCTCGGGCTTGGTCAGCAGCGTGACCGTGAGCCACACGATGGTGGTCGCGATGGTCGTCGCCAACGCGCCTTTAGCGAAGACCAGCGAGCTGGTGCCGGTAAATGGTTGCCAGCGATTCAGAACGACCGTCACCAGCAGCGAACAGGCCATCGCCGAGATCTCGCTCCAGGCATTGATGCGCCACCAGTACCAGCGCAGGATGTACACCGCGCCCGTGCCCGCGCCAATCTGCAGCACCACTTGCCATCCTGATGCGATGGACGCCCAGCTCGACCGACACCCAGGCCGAAACGATAACCAGCAACACCGTGCACAGCCGCGAGACCAGCACGTAGTGCTGCTCAGACGCACTCTTCCGCAGAAAGCGCCGATAGAAGTCGTTAACCAGATACGACGCGCCCCAGTTCAGTTGCGTGGCGATGGTGGACATGAACGCCGCCAGGAAACCGGCGATGGCGATGCCGCGATACTGGTGCGGCAGATGCTCGTTCAGCACCATCATGTAACCGCTCTCGGGATGCTGCAGGCCGGGATACAGAACGATCACCGCGAGGCCGGTGATGATCCACGGCCACGGCCGGATGGCGTAATGCGCGATGTTGAACCACAGCACCGATAGCAGTCCTTGCTTCTCATCGCGCGCGCTGAAGATGCGTTGCGCGATGTAGCCGCCGCCGCCCGGCTCCGCTCCCGGATACCAGAACGCCCACCACTGCAGTCCGATGAACACCAGAAAGCTTGCCACCGGGACCATCCACAGCGGTTCGGCGGTCGGGCCGCGCGAGAAGTCGGGCAAGAATCCCAGCGGATTCGCAGCGTTCGCCCCGGCCTGGCTTGGATCTGTCGCAGGCTGGCGAGCATGGCCGTCATGCCTCCACAGGCGACGACCGCGAAGTAGGCGACCGCGATCACGATCGACATCTTCAGCACGAACTGGAAGAGGTCGGTCCACAGCACGCCCCAAAGCCCGCCCAGCGCCACGTACAGCCCGGTAAACGGAATCAGGAAGAAGACGCAGATGGCCAGCGCCGCTCCATCGTTGCCGCTCCACACCGACCCGAAGTGCGCGCTCATGAAGCCGCTGATGTTGGTCAGCATCGGCGTGCCCGCCAGCGTGGTGCTGACGATGCTGGTCATCGCTTTCGTCACCCAGCCGAGGATGACGCAGTTCATCAGCAGCCCGAGATAGATCGCGCGAAAGCCGCGCAGGAACGCCGCCGGCTTACCGGAGTAGCGGATCTCGGCGAACTGCACGTCGGTGAGCAGGCCGGAGCGGCGCCACAGCCGGGCGAACAGGAACACCGTCATCATGCCCGACAGCAAAAAGGCCCACCACAGCCAGTTGCCGGAAATTCCCTGCGAGTACACCAGGCCGGTGACGACCAGCGGCGTGTCGGCGGCGAACGTAGTCGCCACCATCGAAGTCCCGGCCAGCCACCAGTTCACCCGCCGGCCAGAGACGAAGTAGTCGTCCACGCTGCGGCTCGACCGCCGTCGAAACCACAATCCCATCACCAGCGTGATCGCGAGATATCCAACAATGGCCGACCAGTCGAGAAGGGTAAAGGGCATGGGAGTTCGATTATTATGTGGCAGCGGCAGGGAGGATCACAAAGGCGGGTTTAGCGGCCTGCATCTCACTAGTCAAGTATCAAACGATGCCTACCGCGGTAAGATGTGAATTTGCCCGCGCCACAAGCATACGTCGATTGGGTCAATGCGCATCTGGGCTTCAACCCCAGGTCACAGGCCAACTCGAACGCACTGTCAGACTTCATTCTTGACGACCTGCGACAACGCTGCCCGCCAATCTCAAAACATTTGCTGATCGGGAAAATTACCTCGGCGAAGAACGCCGACGTACGGACGAGAGTCGCATCACGTAACGTCGATCTAGTACTGCGTGAGGAAGCGGCATCCGAAGCGCGGGCGGCGGTAGAAAATAAGACGATCATGGCTGCCCACGGAAAAGCGCGTTGGAACCGCTACGGCGACCTCATTGCCTATTCCAATCACATCCACAATCACCGACGGGAGTGTATTGCAGCGGCCATTGTAGTTATTAATTGCTCCCCAGCGTATGAGAATCCTGATGGTTTTGCGAAAGGCTTGGTGCGGCCCAAGTTCGACATGGAGCGGGTAGTCAAAGCCACGGTAAAGATATTTGCTGACATTCCCTTGCGCAGCTTTCCAGACGAGCCGAACGACCAGCCGGAAGCGATAGCGGTGTTCGTATTGGATTATGACGGCCGAGACCACGCGAAACTGATAACTGGTGAATTGGCCCCGCAACCCAGTAGCCCGATTCACTATGACTGCTTTATTGGCCGGATTTGCGATCTGTACACTCGACGCTTTGGCTCGACACCGTAGACCAGCTTCGCGCTCCCTACCGCTTTGGTGACGAACTTTCTCGAAGATGGGTATTGACGTGTACCGCCGCAAATAGATCGGCGGTGCTGTTAGCCAGCCGGGCAACGGCCATCTCAAAGTAATGCGGATCGAGTTCGACGCCGATGCTGTTTCGCCCCCATGTCGCCGCCGCCAAGCTGGTGGTTCCGGTGCCTAGAAACGGATCGAGTACAGTATCGTCGACGAAGCTGAACATCCGGATGAGACGCTCTGCAAGCTCCAGAGGAAACGGCGCGGGGTGCTGTTTCGTCGAGGCCCCCGTGACGTCCAGCCATATCTGCTGAAACCATTTCTGGTGGTTCTCGACGGATATAACGCTCAGGATGCGTGCGCCAACCGAGGGTTTCCGATAGGCGCCGGGTTTACGTTCCATCAGAATGTATTCGATGTCGTTCTTTATCACCGCGTTTGGCTCGTAAGGCTTGCCAAGAAATCCCGACCCGTTCTCCACTTCGTAACTTGCATTTGCAATCTTGTGCCAGATGATCGGGGCCAGATTGTCAAAGCCGATGCGCCGGCAGTGCTCCTGAATTGAAGCGTGAAGTGGAACAACGGTGTGCCTGCCGCCGTTCTTGCGACGCGACAGGCAGACGTCCCCGACCACAACAACCAAACGCCCTCCCGGCAGCAACACACGCCAGCATTCCTGCCAGACCGTATCAAGTTCGGACAGGAACTGCTCATAGTCCTCGATGTACCCTAGCTGCCCGTCACACTGGCGGTACTCCTTCAGCGTCCAGTAGGGGGGAGACGTGACAACCAGATGTACGCTGTCGGCTGGGATCACAGCCAATCGGCGGCGGGAATCGCCCAGGTAGAGGTCGTGAGTCGTGGGAATCCTGGGAACGATGGACCCGATCAATGCCGTCAGCCGTTCGTCCTTTGCGATCCGCGGTAACGCCGTTTGCGGGTCACCGATTTCGCGCAGCTCATCGGGTACGAACTGGTCCAAGCTGGTGTATGCAGCAACCGGACGATGATGCGGCTTTTCTGTAGCTGTTGCCATCTAGGCTATGTCTCTTGACTCACTGTAGCACTGGTCGAGCTAATAAAGCGGGGGAAGCGGCAAGGAATTCCCGTGGCAATATCAATTGTGGAGCGTGCTCCTATTCTTGCACAAGCTCAACGAGCTCCGAACCTCACCTTCACCGTCTTGATCTCGTACGGATTGGTCGGCACAGCCAGCGTTTTGCCGCTCGCGTCCAGCGCGAGCGGACTCTGCACGACCTCCATCAAATTCGTCTCCCAAGCAGCCGTGCCCGCCTGCGGCAACTTCAGATGGACATCGCCTTTCTTCCCCGCCCACTCGTAGAAGCGAACGATCAGACCGTCGCCGTCGGCGGCCTGTTTGATCGCGGTGATCACCACGTTGTCCTCTGCCGTCCCGAAGAATGACATCTCTGCCGGCAGCGGACCCGGATGCTGGCCGGTCGTGACCGCCATCAGCGGATAGTTCAGCTCGTAGCCCTGTTGCACGGTGAGCGCCTCGCGCCACGTCCCGCCGTGCGGATACAGCGAGTAGGTGAACTCGTGCTGTCCCTGGTCGGTTTCGGGATCGGGCCACGTGGGCGAGCGCAGCAACGACAAGCGCAGCACATTGTCCCGGGCATCGTAGCCGTACTTGCTGTCGTTCAGCAGGCTGAAACCGTGCATGGAACCCACCCTCTCGCTGGGTGCCCGCCCTTCTCGCCCCTTGGCGAGAGGGTGGCGTCGGAGATGTCGGCCCAGCGCAGCGCCGGCACCTCGAACTGCGCCTGCTCGGCGGGAGTGTTGCGCGTGGTCGGCCGCTCGACGCTGCCGTAGGGAATCTCGTAGGTCGCATGGTCACTGCGCGCGCTCACCGGGAACGCAACCTTCAGCAGGATGTGCTGCTCGTGCCAGTCGGCCTGCATGTGCACGTCAACCCGCGGCACGCCGGGGTACATGGTGATGTCCTGCACGAAACTTGACTTCTGGAAGTGGTGCTTGACGCGAATGACCGCGCGCAGTGGCGTGTTCTCCACCAGCTTCACCTCGTCGGCCTGCATCAGGTCCGTATGCTGCTTGACGAAGTCGGCGTCAATGTTCCACGCGTCCCAGCGCTTGGGCTTGTCCACAAAAGCCTGCAGAAGATTGCCGCACGGCAGTCCGTCGGGCGACGCCGCGGGCGACCCTTCGCTCGCGACCGGCAGAGCCAGCGCTTCGGTGTTGCTGCGCTTGTCGAAGAGGCTGGTGATGCAGCCGGTCTTGGGATCGACCTTCGAGGCGGACAAACTCGTTCTCCATCGAATCGGCCGTAGCGATCAAAGTCGTCTTTACTGGCGTTGGGCTCGCATCCGGCACGATCCTGATCAACTTGTAGCCGGTTGCCGGCACATTCTTCGCCAGGAGGCGCAGTCGCATCCAGTTGTTCTCTGCGTTGGCGGCGACAACCTCAAACGCGACCGGACCTTCGGCGTCCTCCAACCGCAAAGTGCTTGAACGTCGGCCGGGAGTTGCACGTCAGCTTCGACTTCCTCCGTCCGCGCCCATGACAGCGGATTGAACACCAGCACGCTCACTCCGTCCGACTTCACCCGCGACGCGATGTCGTTCAGCCCGGCGCGAATCATGTCGCGGTCGATGCGCGAAGCGACCGCGTAACGGCGCGCCGCGTCCACGTAGTTGATGTGAATGCCCGAGCCCGGCAGGATGTCGTGAAACTGGTTGAACAGGATGTCCTTCCAGGCGGTGTCGAAATTCTGCGTCGGCCAACTCCCGCCGAACAGCGTCTCGATCGAGGCAACTTTTTCCGCGTTCAACACCAATTCTTCGTTCTGCCGGTTGCCTCGCTTTTCCTCCGACTGCGTGGTCTGCACGCCGCGGTGGTACTGGAAGTACAGCTCGCCATCCCAGGTAGGAATCTTCAGCTCGCTCTTGTTTTTCTCCAGATCGGCGAAGTATTGCGCTGCGGTCGAGAAGGTGAGCTGCGGATAAACGACATCGGGTGACTGCTTCGAGTCCCCCGGCGAGTCCCGCTTTTGGACTTGCTGGGGTAACTGTTGCCAGCGCAGCGCGGTGTCAAGATCCACACGGGTCGGCCCACCGCCGTGATCGCCGACGCCGTACAGGTACATCGTGTCCAACGCGCCCGCCGGAGCCGAGTTGGTTCCGCCGTTATAGTTCCACATCATCGGCCCATAAATACCCGAGTCGCGCGCCATCTTCTGCGGATCAATCCGGTTGGCGTAGTCGCTGGGAAAGTAGGTCAGCAGACGGCTGCCGTCGGGCGCTTGCCACCAGAACAGGCGATAAGGGAACTTGGTGAACTCGGAGGCCCACAGCAGCTTCTGGGTGACGAAGTAGTCGATGCCCGAGCGCTTGTAGATTTGCGGCAGCTGCCAGTTGTAGCCGAAGGAGTCCGGGTTCCAGCCGATGTTGATGTCCACGCCGAACTTCTGCTGGAAGTAGCGCTTGCCGTAAAGAATCTGCCGCACCAGCGATTCGCCGTCGGGCATGTTGAGGTCGGGCTCGACCCACATGCCGCCGATGACCTCCCAGCGGCCTTCCTTCACTCGCTGCTGGATCTCGCGGAACATCGCGGGATATTTTTCTTCGATCCATTCGTAAGCCTGCGCCGCGCTGGCGGTGAACTTGAAGTCGGGATACTCGCGCATCAGTTCGAGCGCGGTGCCGAAGGTGTTGCGAACGACCTCGACCGTTTCCGTCCACGGCCACAGCCATGCCATGTCGATGTGGCTGTTGCCGACCGCCGCGATATTGAACTGCTTCATGTAAGGCCGCAGCCCGTCAAGCTTCGACTGCGCGTCGCGCAGCGAGGCATCGAAAGCCTGCTGATCGCCACGATCGAGCGCGCCGAGATCGATGGCCTTCACCGCGGCGTCAAGTTGCTGCTGGCGCTCGGCCTTGCCGTCGGGATAAGCGGCGATGAGCGGCTCCGCGGAAAGAATTTCGCAGCCGCATCAGCGCGGGATCGGGACGGTTGGCGGGCGGCTCGATTCGCAACTCGGCGTGCTCGATACGGGTCGAATTGCCGCCACAGCAGCCGCCACCGCCAGAGTCCAGAACGCGAACCGCGAGCACAAGCTTCTGCCCGGGCTGCGCGTTCTCGAGGAGCGTGATCGGCACCTGCCCATCCTCGTCGGTGCGCGCCACCATCGATCCGTTTGCGAACACGCTCACCTGGATCGCATCGTCGCTGCTCACGTGCAAGTCGAGCGTGATGCGCGCGCCTTGCAGGCTGTAACCGTTCAACTGCGCCGGAACTTCAAATATCTGCCGCAACCAACGCGAGCCTTGCCAGTCCTCCTTCAGCTTCACTTGCTGCCAGTCCGAGGTGCTGAGCGCCGGATCTTCTCCGTGCGGGAGATCAGCCGCGTGCACCTGCCAAGTCGCCAAGGGAATGACGGTGATGGATTGCAGGCGATCGAGGACAGGCTTGTAGGGATCGGGAGGGGCCGACGAGGACTGCGCGAATGCGCAACAAGCAGTAAGGACGATAGCAAGCAGCCGAAGAGAGAGCTTCATTCGAAATTGGCTCCAGCGAATTTCGCGAGGCAGCGTTCGGCAGAATCGTACGCCCGAAATCCAAAACCGGGAAGCGGAGAAACACAGGAGAGAACGGCGCATGGAAAGCTGAGAAGGGAGGCCCAAAACAAAAGCACAGCAGCAGACATTCAGTTCAACTCTCGAGGATGCTCTGGGAGCAGGCGCTCCTCCGCATCCTTCACGTCTAGTCTCCACGAAGCCGAGAAAGCTTGTCAGTGATCCAGCTCACGGATGCGTGTGACTCGGACCTCTCCCGATCCTGGCCCCTGCCCTCTGACGCTAGGCCCCTAGTATTCAATCCCCAGCTTGTGCTGCATCTCCTCCAGCGTCACGCCCTTGGTCTCGGGGAAGGTGAACAGCACAACGAAAAACATCAGCGCCATCATGGCGGCAAAGAAGACAAACGGATAGCCACCCCCAAAGCGCGTGGCGAAGAACGGAAAGACGAGAGAGATGGCGAAGTTCATGATCCAGTGCGTCGAACTGCCCAGGCTCTGGCCCTTGGAGCGCACCCGGTTGGGAAACACTTCACTGATGTACACCCAGATGACGGCGCCTTCAGAGATGGCGAAGAACGCGATATAGGCGACGAGGAACCACACCAGCAGGCCCTGGTGCTGGCCACTGAAGAAGATTACAGCTACACCGCTCAGGCAGAACGTCATGCCGACAGCGCCTATCAGCAACAGCGTCTTGCGGCCCAAGCTTGTCGATGAGCGACATCCCTACCAGCGTCGCCACCAGGTTCATCGCGCCTACGGCTACCGCCTGCAGGTCGCCCGATACCTTATTGAAGCCGGCCATGGCGAAGATGTAGTTGAGGTAATACAGGATGGCATTGATTCCCGCCAGTTGATTGAAGGCGGCGACGGTGAAAGCGAGGTAGATCGGGAACAGATACTTACGCTGGAAGAGCGGCTCGGAGTGAGCGACTCCGTCAACGTGAATCGACGCGACGATGTCATCGAGTTCGCTCTGTCCGTCCGGCGAGCCCAACCGTTCAAGAACATCACGTGCTTCGGGGATACGGTTCTTGGTAACCAGCCAGCGCGCGCTGCGGGGAATGCTGAACAGCATGATGAGGAACAGGACAGCGGGAGCGGCCGCGATACCAAGCTGCCAGCGCCACTCGTTCATGCCGAAGCTGGCCAGCCCGATCAGATAGTTGCTGAGATAGGCGACCAGGATGCCGATGACGATGTTGACCTGGAAGCAGCCGACCAGCAGACCGCGCCAGCGGGCAGGAGCGATCTCGGCAATGTACACCGGCCCCAGGACTGAGGAGCCGCCAATGCCGAGTCCGCCAATGAAGCGGAAGACCAGCAGCGACGGCCAGCTCCAGGCGAAGGCGCAGCCCAGAGCGGAGACCACGTAGCAGGCTGCCAGAATGCGCAAGCTCTCGCGCCCGCCCAGATGATCGCCCAGGATGCCCGAGAACATGGCCCCGAGGATCGTCCCCAGCAGCGCGATCGACACCGTGAAGCCCAGCTCGTTCGGCGGTCAGGTGAAAGACCTGGGTGAGCTGTTGCGTGGTGCCGGCGATGACCGCGGTGTCGAATCCGAAGAGCAGGCCGCCGAGAGCGCCGACGACAATGCTTCGAATGAGCAGCGCATTGAGTTTGGTACTCACGCGATCTCGTCGCCTTTCGCTCTTGGCTGCTCGCTTTTCGCCGAACCGGCTACTCACTCCACACCGCCAGCTCGTTGCCGTTGGGGTCGGCGAAGTGGAAGCGCTTGCCGCCGGGAAACTCGAAGGTCTCGCGCACGATTTTCCCGCCCGCCTCTTTCACTTTCCGGTAGATCTCGTCCAGCGAGGTGGCGTAGATGACGACCAGCACGCCCCGCGTCTTGGCGCCGCCGTCCGCGCCCGCAGGTTGCGCCTCGCCGTTGAAGCCGCCGCCCAGGCGGCCGTCGTTGAAGCTGGTGTAACCGGGTCCGTAGTCGGTGAACTGCCAGCCAAACACCTGGCTGTAAAAACGCTTGGTCGCTTCGATATCGGTGGCCGGCAACTCGATATAGTCCATCTGGAGGTTGTGCTCTTGCTGGCTCATGCGCGCCTCGTTGATGATGAAGAATTGCGGGGAAGAGATTAGCACATGCCAGGTTTTCTGCAGGTCAGGAAGGGTCTCCGACGCGCAACATCCGGCGCAAAATCTGTGGCATCATGATGCAATACTTGCTGGTTCCTGGGATGAGAAGAAGCCAGGGAAGATAGCGAAGACGAAATCGGATCGGTGAAAATGAGCCGGAGAGGAAGGATGCCATGGGTGTACAGCAACTCAACCGGGTTAGCGGCAAAGTCCTGATCGTCCTGTCTGCTATAGCGCTGCTTGCGGTGCTTAGCGGGTATTTTCAGGCGCCTCAGCCGGACGAGGGCGCGGCGGCACACATCTTTCAGCTGTCAATCGTGGCGCTGGTACCGATGGTCCTGCTTTTCCTCGCCACGGCGGACTGGAGGCAGCCCTTGCGAAGCGCGAGACCATTGACATTTCCAGCCGCCGCTTTGGCGCTGGCCTTTGGAGCGCTGTTTTACCTTGAACACTATCGGTAAAGTTCGACCCAACCGTGGATCACGGCCCACTCCCGGCGCTGTGTATTTTTTCCCTGCATCGTTGAGAGTGTGATACCATCCAAATCAGTATCTCGCAAAGTTTGACTTGCGATTTTGAGTTTCACCCGCCGGGCTCGTCCGCGTTTGCCACTCCAAGTCACCTGACATGCTTTTGCAAGAACACATTTAGGTTAAAGGATAACAACGTGGAAAAAGGTACAGTGAAGTGGTTTAACGACGCTAAGGGCTTTGGTTTCATCAGCCGCGAGAATGGCGACGACGTTTTCGTTCATCACTCTGCGATTCAAGCCGAGGGCTTCCGCAGCCTGCAAGAAGGCCAGGCGGTGCAGTTCAAGGTGGTCAGCGGCCCCAAGGGGTTGCAAGCCGAAAACGTCCAATTGGCGTAAGTTCTAACGAATTGGGACCCCGGGCAAACCCTGGGGTTCCTTTGCAATCACAACCAACGGGAGGTACTCCGTGGCCGGAAGCTCACGAACGACATTTACCAAGCGCGCTAAAGAACGCGCCCGCCAGGAGCGGCAGGCCGAAAAGGCCCAGAAGAAAACTTTCCGAAAAGAAGAAAAGCAGTCACGCCAGCCGGGATCCTCTCCTGGTGCGCCGGTAATTGCCGTAGACGAAGACGGCCAACCATTACCGCTGGACTTTCACGATTTCTGAAGCTATTTGCAAGTAAGTCCTTTGCGATCAATGAATTTGCGGGCAATTTTACGCAAATCATTGATTCTAAAAGGACTGCTGCGACTTGCCCACGTTTTAGCAAGCTCCAAGCACACAGAGCAACAAGGCACACCCGGTACAGACCTTCCCGGGTCCAGACCCGACCATACCCGGTCGCGAGACTCCCATCCCCAGCAATTGTCATCAACGCGATAGACTGCGTCTCTATGGGGCCGCTTTACCAGCAGGACCTGGCGTACATTCAGGCGGCGGCTTTCGGAGCGCTCGCACGAGGGGCTGCCCCTGAAATTGTTCGACGGCTCAAGTGTGCTCCAGTCCCAATCCGGAGGGTGGTGGACGCCGGCTGCGGAGCAGGGCCGTTAAGCGCAGCGCTGGTCGAGGCCGGCTTTGAAGTGACCGGGATCGACATCTCCGCGGAACTGCTGGCGATTGCCCGGAACGCCGCCCCGGGAGCGCGCTTTATCCAAGGGTCCACTTATGAGACGCCGATTCCCGCTTGTGAGGCCATTGTTGCGTTGGGAGAGCCGTTAACCTACCACGCGGAAGATGTGGACGCGGACGCTCGCGTCGGAAGTTTTTTTCGCGCGGCGTCTGAGGTTCTGCCAGTGGGCGGCGGGATGCTTATCTTCGATGTCATCGAGCTCGGTGGGCCTTCGCTGGCGACCCGATATTGGAGCTCAGGCGAGGATTGGGCCGTATTGGCCGACACCGAGGAAGACCATAGTTCGCGGACGCTGGTCAGGAGCATCGAAACCTTCCGGCGAGTCGACGAGTTCTACCGGCGTGGAAGTGAAGTCCCCCGGGTACGGCTCTTCGATACGGGCACACTCCTGGATCAACTGGCGGCGTGCGGGTTCTCAACGGAAACGGCACAATCCTATGGCGGGCAGCCGATTGGTCCGCGCAGGCGCGCATTTTTCTCGACGCGCCTGCGTCGGGGCTGAAACGCGTTGCAGGCTGCTGGAAAAATCCGAACAGCAGATCCCTCGCGGGCTAAAAGCCCGTTCGGGATGACAAAAATAAAAGGCTTAATGGCGCGTCTAAAGACGCGCCCCTTCAGAGCGAAGCTGTCAATGGGGCTTTTCAGCGGCCTGTGAAGTCGTGCCCTGATACAAAACGCTCACTGTGCTACTTTTCGCGCAACCTGCACGACACTTAGGCGGCGAACTTGAAGGACGCCACACTGCCGCTCTACGCGACGAGTCGTACGTTCGATTGCGGTAACCTAGCGGAGCACTGCATACTGGCAGCGTGGGAACAGAGGACATTGTTCTGCCCGGCGGGCACGTTCGTCTCGAACCGCTTGACCACCGCCACGTTGACGGCCTGGTAGCCGCTTCGGCGGCTGACCCTTCCCTCTACCAGTGGAGTCCAGTCCCGCAGGGCAAAGTCGCGGCGACCAGCTACATCGACACCGCGCTGGCCTGGCGCGACGCCGGCAGTGCAGTGCCGTTCGCGATCGTCCGCGTGGAGGACGGGGTGGTCATCGGCTCCACCCGCTTCTTTGACCTGGAGCGATGGTTGTGGCCTCCGGGCCATCCGCGGCATGGCCGCCCATTCCCCGACGCCTGTGAGATCGGCTACACCTGGCTGACCCGCTCGGCACTCCGGACGGCGGCCAACACCGAAGCCAAGCTGCTCATGCTGGCCCACGCCTTCGAAACCTGGCAGGTGCTTCGGGTCTGCCTGCACTCAGACGAGCGCAACCGGCGTTCGCGGGCTGCCATCGAACGCATCGGCGGGAAGTTCGAAGGAATTCTCCGGGCGCATCGAATGGCGGCTGACCACATCGCTCGCAACTCGGCGCGCTATTCGATCGTGGAAGCGGAGTGGCCGGAGGTGAAGCAACGGCTGAGTCTGCTCCTCGAGCAAGCGTGACCAAGGCTTAAGACCGGCTTTCTCTTAGCGTTGTTTGAACCGATCCAGAAGCGCAAAAACGAACAGCCCAATCACCGCATTGGCCAGCGCCGATATGGCCACATGGCTCCAGTTCCATTGCTGCGCCTGCCGCAACAGCCCATGCGCCACGCCGTAATAGATTCCCTGATGCAGCACGAAAAAGATGTAGGTGATTAAGAAACGCGAGCCGGGATTCTCGACGTCAATCTTCAAACCCAGCGAGGAACCCAGGTATCCGATGATGGTCAGAGCAATTCCGTACATTCCCAGCGGATGGCTGGGGCCGGCAAACAGGTCCTGCATCAGGCCAATCACGCAGCCCGTCAGACAACCGCTGACGGGATTGCGGCGCGCGACAGCAAAGAAGATGGTCACCAGGAACGGCAGATCGATGATGGGGAAGTAGCGCACCTTCACCGGGATGAAGATCTGGATCAGCACGGCCACAATGGGGATGAAGATGAGCGCCGGCCATGTGAAATCGTAGACAGCGACCTGCTCTCGCGATGTGTAGCTCCCGCGGAATGGCATGACTCGAGTGCTCATGGCTGGGGCTGATCTGTAACTGGTGGCTTGGCGGGTTGCTCGGGATTAGCGCTCGGCGTCCGCTCCGGGGCGGACTGGGCCTTCCTGAGCGCCGGTGTCGCAGTGTTACCGCCGGCTGGTTTTGGATTCTCGCCAGAGGTGTTGTTGGTTGGAGCTGCCGTCGTGGCAGATCCTGTAGATGTCGCAGGCTTTGGCTTGGGCGGAGTGGTCGTCGCACCGGTTGCCGCACCGTTCAATGGCCTGGTGCCGGACACCGTAGCCGGCTTCGAAGCCCCCGTTCCGGTTGTCGTTGTCGGTCCCTGGGTGCTATGAGGTGTAACGGCTGCGCCGGGCTTGGCGCCGGGCGCCGTCGGAGTGCCGGCCACGGGTTTGTTGGCAGAAGCCGTTCCGGTCGCGGGACGAGTCTCCCAGTCCCGGCAGGAGCAGCGGCGCCAGCGTTCGCGGCCGCGGGTTTTGGGTTACCGGCAGCATCGTTTCCAGGCTTGGTTGGGACGGTGGGCAGGCGCTCGGCAAGAATATCCGCTGCGCGAATTGGCGCGAGATCCTTGGCGTCCGGCAGCTTCTCCGTGATTTTGGTTACGACCAGTACCTCTTCGAGCTGATCGAGACGGGCTGAAGGGACCACGCGGATGTTGAGAAACAGGTCTTTGCCGGGCTCAACCGAAACAACTTTGCCCACCGGCAAACCTTTGGGAAAGACGCGATCGCCGCCGCTGGTGAGGACGTCTTCGCCGGGCTCTACCTTTTCGTCGCTCATAATGTATTGCAGCGTGGTCGCCCCGTTTTGCGAGCCCTTGAGAATGCCTTGCAGGCGCGTGTCCTTCAGCACCGTTCCCACTCCGCTGAATTGATCGTTGATGAGGCGGACCTGCGAGGAAGTGGGAAACACCTGCACGATCTTGCCGACGATGCCGGTGGGAGTAATGACCGCCATGTCGGTTTTGATTCCGTCGTTCGAGCCCTTGTCAAGGTAGAGCACGCGCGACTGCTCACTGCCGCTGGTGCCGATCACCTGGGCCGCGACGGTATTCTCAACGTACTGCTGCTTGAACCCCAGCAGGGTCTGGACCCGCCGCGCCATGCGGGCATCTTCGCTGAGCCGTGCGTCCTCGATCTTCATGCGCTCGATCTGGGCGCGCAGCTCGCGGTTCTCCCGGCGAATGCCGCGAAAATACACATAGTTCGTCCACCCGCTGTGCAACCACCTTTGCGCATGCAGTACCCCACTCTCAATCGGAGTTACCGCAGAAATCGCCCACAGCCGGATGAGGCGGGTGTCGCCCAGTTGCGATGGGCGGCGCACCTGCACCGCCAGTCCAATGATCTGGGCAAACAGAATGGCCGCCAGCACGATCAGGTTCTTATAGCGGCCGAGAAAAGTTTCCATAGCTGCTCCGGCCGAGTGGGCCAGGTCCTGGGTCCATGAAAGGGCATGGCTTCAACCGTGCCGTTGCGGGCCCGTTTAGAGTAGGCTTAGCCCCGAGGGAACTGCCTGCTCTCCGATAACCGGAGTTCCCTCAGAGGGCTAAAAGCCCACGCATGATCGACTCGGTTACGGCACGGCTGAAGCGGCTGCTGAAAAAGTCCGAAAAGCAGATCCCTCGCGGGCTGAAGCCCGCTCGGGATGACAAGAATAAAGGACCTGTACCTAAAGGTGCGCCCCTTCAAAACCATCAGCATTCAAGTTTTTCCGCAGCCTCTGAAGCCGTGCCCCTTCAAGCCAGCTATCCAATGCGGCGCTGAAGCCCGGCGCGACCTAACTAGTCAATCGAGATCTTACGCAGCAGCTTGAAGTCGCTCAACATTTTTCCCGTGCCCAGCACCACGCTGCACAGCGGATCGTCGGCAATCGAGACCGGCAGGCCGGTCTCCTCCCGAATGCGTTTGTCAAGGTTCTTCACCAGCGCGCCTCCGCCGGTCAGCACGATACCGCGGTCGCTGATGTCGGCGGACAACTCCGGAGGGGTGCGCTCCAGCGCGACCCGAATCGCATTCATGATGGTGGAAACGCATTCGCTGAGCGACTCGCGAATCTCGCTGTCGTCGATTGTGATCGTCTTGGGCACGCCTTCAATCAGGTTGCGACCCTTGATCTCCATGGTCAGCGGCTTGTCCAGCGGATACGCGGAGCCAATCTCGATCTTGATCTGCTCCGCCGTGCGCTCGCCGATCAGCAGATTGTACTTGCGCTTCAGGTAATTCATGATGGACTCGTCCATCTGATTGCCCGCCATGCGCACCGAGCGCGAATACACGATGCCGCTCAGCGAAATCACCGCGATATCGGTAGTGCCGCCGCCGATGTCCACCACCATGTTGCCGCTGGGCTCGGTGATGGGCAGCCCCGCACCGATCGCGGCCACCATCGCCTGCTCGACCAGATGCACCTCGCTGGCTTTGGCGCGATAAGCCGAGTCCATGACCGCGCGTTTTTCCACCTGCGTGATCTCCGAGGGCACTCCGATCACGATGCGGGGATGCACCAGCATCTTGCGGTTGTGCGCCTTCTGGATGAAGTAGTTCAGCATCTTCTCGGTGACTTTGAAGTCGGCAATCACGCCGTCTTTCATAGGCTTGATGGCGACGATGTTGCCAGGCGTGCGGCCCAGCATCTCCTTGGCCTCTTTGCCCACCGCTTCTACTTCACCCGTGTTTTTGTTGATCGCGACAATGGAAGGCTCGTTTACCACGATGCCCTTGCCGCGTGCGTACACCAGCGTGTTCGCCGTTCCCAGGTCGATGGCCAGATCGCTGGAGAACACGCTGAACAGCGACCGCAGGTTGCTGAAACGCGAAGTGCTGCTATGAAAGCCGTTGGATGACATTATGAGCTACATCTTTCTAAGGGATGAGAGAGTGCTGCATACAGTTTATGACAGAAGTGGCGCGGGTGCGCAACGGGAGGCGGCGACCGCAGGCCTAGTCTGGATTATTCACGACGTCAGGAGGTGCCGGCAGAAAGCATGGAAGGGGCACGGCGTCAGAGTGTGCTGAAAGAGTCCGAAAAGCAGATCCCTCGCGGGCTGAAGCCCGCTCGGGATGACAAAAATAAACGACTTATCGGCACGACTGAAAGCCTGCCCTGAGCGAAGCCGAAGGGTCGTGCCCTGATACAAAACGCTCACAGTTCGACTTTTTCAGCAGACTCTTCAATGGTGCGTGGAGAGTTGGGCTTCGGAGACTGTGTCGCAAACTAAGAATGGAGTCTGTCGGTGGAACATCCGCCGAAGAAACGCAGGAATCAGCCGCGAAGCGGCGGCGGCGCTTTGAGCCCGGGGTGCAAACCCCGGGTAAAGTGGGAGATTGAGATGAGCCGCGTAGCGGCGGCACCGGTTGCTAGGGCCGGGATTCAGCGTTGCGGTAAGGCGCTGCGCATCGGCGGCGCCGCCCTTTCAACGTTTTGGCCGTCTAAGTTCCAGAACTTTTGCGGCATTTTTGATTCGGCAACTTCCTGGTGGCAAGAGGGTTTACGTGGATGCAGTCAAATAACGCGGTCGGCAGAGAAAATGGATTCCCTGGTGCAAAAATTCCGCAACTTGCTGGAGGCCTCGTGGGCGCTGTCGCCAACCATGGTAGGGTTGGCATGTGTCACGCTCGACCTCGCAGCTTTGTTGCACTTGCGAATCAAGGCAGCTCATCCCGTAACCGTGCAGGCCGTTCGTGATCCCCGCTCCCGCCGGTAAGAGATTGCGGGTTTAGCTTCTGGCGAGGTGCGTAAGGAGGCCTTCGCTAAACTTAGTCAGCAATGCAAACCATCCCATTGATCGCGCGCAAACCAATTCACTTGCTGAACCGGCCGTACATACGAATTTCCATCACGCTGGCGGCGGCAGCTCTGCTGACGTGGAGCCTGCTGGCCCAAGACACACCGACGGCAACCTTCTCCTCCGATGTCAAAGTGGTCAGCGTTCTGGCCAGTGTTCGCGACAAGCACGGGCAAATCGTCAACAACCTCACGAAAGACGACTTCAAGCTTCAGCAGGATGGCCAACCGCAGAGTATCCACTATTTCACCAAAGAGACCGACCTTCCGCTCAGCCTCGGGCTGCTGGTGGACACCAGCATGAGCCAGCGGCGCCTGATCGAGCAGGAGCGCACTTCCAGCTACAGTTTCCTCAACAACCTGATGCGGCCCGACGAAGACAAGGCCTTCGTCATTCACTTCGATTGGGACGTCGAACTGTTGCAGGACCTGACCTCCTCGCGCCCAAAACTGGAAGCCGCCCTGGATAAACTTGACAATCCGCGGTCCGCACCAGGTTATGGAGGCGGAGGCGCCAGCGGAGGAGGAGGATATCCAAGCGGCGGTGGTGGCGGCGGCCGCCATATGAGCGGAGGTACCACACTGTACGACGCGGTTTTTCTCGCTGCCGACGAAGAGACCAAAAAGCTGCAGGGCCGCAAGGCGCTCATCATTCTTTCCGACGGAGTGGATACTGGCAGCAGGGTCAGTTTGGACCGCGCCATCGAAACCGCACAGCGCGCCAACACGCTGGTGTATTCCATCCTCTACGCCGATCCCGAAGCGTACGGGCGCCAGGGCTTTCCCGGCGGTCATCACGGCGGTTGGGGTGCCGGAGTGGGTGGAGTCGGGGTTGGAGGTGGGGGAATGGGCCGCGGTCCCGGCGGCGGATATCCGCAACAATCGTCACATCCCGACGGCAAGAAAGTCCTGGAACGCATCTCGCGCGAAACCGGCGGCCGTTTCTTCGAAGTGTCCAAGAAGCAGCCCATCGACCAGATTTACTCCGAGATCGAGCTGGAGCTGCGCAACCAGTACAGCCTGGCTTACACGCCCGACAAAGCCGTCGCCGGTCCGGGCTATCACAAGATCACGCTGACCACCACCAACAAGGAACTCCTGGTGCAGACCCGCGAAGGTTACTACGCCGAACCCTAAACACCCGATCGCGAGTGCCTGAACAGTCCGGTCGCGACCTCTTCGCGGTATGATTTCAGGACGTTTTCCGGGGGAGAATCAACCGATGGAGTGGGAGCGTTTGGCCCGGTTTGTGCTGTCAGGAAGCGGGGACCTGGAACCATACGCGATCCTTCTGGTGCGGGTTGCGCTCGGGCTGTTCTTCGCCATCTCCGGCGCCAACAAACTCTTTGTGGCCAGCCGGAAGCGGGCCATGTACGAAACACTGGTCGAGGCCAAGGTCCCGTATCCGCGCCTGATGACCTATTTCGTCTCGGCCGTGGAGTTCTTCGGCGGATGTCTACTGGCGGTGGGCTTTCTTTCGAGCTTGGCCAGCGCGGCTCTGCTGGTCGACATGCTGGTCGCCATCCTGACGACGAAGCTTTCCGCCATGCCCAAAGGACTCTCGCCTCTCAACTGGCTCGACGAGTTCCTTTACCTTCCGGAAGTCCTGTACGTGCTTTTCCTGGTCTGGCTGATCTGCTCCGGGCCCGGGAAATTCAGCGTCGACTATTGGCTTGCCGGTAAGCTATGGAGCTGACCGGCCGCAGGAAGGAACTTGCCGCTCGAACGGGGAGTTAGTGGCCGGCGAGGAATTCGGTGGTGTTGGTGATGTAGAGTTCGTGGACCTTCTGATTGATCTCGTCGGGTGTGAGGCCGACTGACTTCATGTAGTCGCGCATTTCATTTCGCTTATTTGCGTCAACCGTTAGCCTGGGATTTCCATCGACGAAGATCCGCACTTCGGACCCTGTTCTCACCAGCCGATACTTGTGCATATCTCATTGTAGCGGGTAATAGTCCGGCACGTTTTCGTTTTGATTAGGCGGGGGTGGAAGCATGCCTGCGGCGTCAAAAAAGGAGGTTAGATCAATGGAATGTGACAATCGGTAATCGAGTTTTATCAATCGCATTGTGCATCGCTCAGAGGGCGGTTACGATGTATGGGCCCGGTCATGTTGGTGTTCGTCTGGGACTGGCGGCCTCTGGTTGCGCAGCTGAACTGGCCGTTTACGAGATGGTCAGGAGCTAGAATGGAGATTCCGCTCAGGAATTGTCTGTAATTGCGAGGGTGTGGTCTTGGGCCGCCACCCATTTCGGTTTAGGATAGTTGGCCTAACAGCCCGTGGTGAAAGCCAGCTTTGTATCAGGGCACGCCTTTAGGCGTGCCGTAAAGGTCGCAAAATCAACGCGCCTTTAGGCGCTGATTTTTCAGTTCGGACTTTCACCACAGCCTGCTAAGCAAGAAAGAGAGTAAGCATGCCTCAAATTCCGGAAGTTGCCAGACTCGAAGAAGCCCGTACAGCCAAAACTCCCTGGAGAAAGTGGGGCCCGTATCTCAGCGAGCGGCAGTGGGGGACGGTCCGCGAGGACTACAGCCAGGACGGTAATGCCTGGGACTACTTCACGCATGACCAGTCCCGGTCCCGCGCCTATCACTGGGGCGAGGATGGCCTGGCCGGCATCAGCGATGACCAGCAGCTTCTGTGTTTCAGCGTGGCCCTGTGGAATGGCAAAGATCCTATCCTCAAAGAACGCATGTTCGGACTGACGAACAGCGAAGCCAACCACGGCGAAGACGTCAAGGAATATTACTTCTACCTCGACAGCACGCCGACCCACTCGTACATGAAGTACCTGTACAAGTATCCGCAGGCGGCATATCCCTACAGCGATCTCATCGAGACCAACAAGCGGCGCAACCGTGGCGACATGGAGTATGAACTGCTGGAGACCGGCGTCTTCAACGAAGACCGCTACTTCGATGTTTTCGTGGAATATGCCAAGCAGTCGCCAGAAGATCTGCTCATTCAGATCAGCGTAAGTAATCGAGGGCCGGAGCCGGCCACGCTGCATGTCCTGCCGACCCTGTGGTTTCGCAACATCTGGACATGGTGGCCCGGTACACCCAAGCCGTCCCTGAAGCAGGTCTCCGCTCAGAAAGGCGTACAGGCGGTTGCGGCATCGCACGCCGACCTCGGGGAACGCTATCTGTACTGCGAGGGAGACGTTCCGCTGCTGTTCACGGAAAACGAGACCAACAACGAGCGGCTCTTTGGCACGCCCAATCCCACTCCCTACGTAAAAGATGGGATCAACAACTACGTGGTTCAAGGAAACCACAATGCAGTCAACCCCGCGAAAACGGGGACGAAATTGGCTGCACACTATCAGGTGAATGTGGGCGCAGGAAAGACCACGACCATCCGCCTGCGGCTGAGCGATCTGGCGCCTGCGGCCATGGGCGATCCCTTCAAGAGCTTTGCTCAAATCCTGCAGACTCGCCAGGGTGAGGCGGATGAGTTCTACAAATCCATAACCCCAGCCAACGTCGGTGAAGACGAGGCCCTGGTCATGCGCCAGGCGCTGGCCGGGATGCTGTGGTCCAAACAGTTTTTCTTCTTTGATGTGGACAAATGGCTGGAAGAACACGGCGTCGATCCCATGAAGCCGGGCGGTCGCTTCATGCGAAACCGCGAATGGTTCCACATGATCAATCAGCACGTCATCTCCATGCCCGACAAGTGGGAATATCCCTGGTATGCGGCGTGGGACCTGGCGTTCCACACCATCGCACTCTCCACGGTCGATACGGATTTCGCTAAAGAACAGCTCGACCTGATGCTGCAGGAGTTTTTCATCCATCCGACGGGCCAGATCCCGGCCTACGAGTGGAACTTCAGCGACGTCAATCCGCCGGTACACGCCTGGGCAACGATCTTCCTTTACCGCACGGAACAGGCGCTGCACGGCAAAGGCGATATCGAGTTCCTGAAGCGCTCGTTTGCCAAGCTGATGCTGAACTTCAGTTGGTGGGTGAACCGCAAAGACCGCTTTGGCAAGAACCTGTTCGAGGGCGGCTTCCTTGGGCTGGATAACATCGGGGTCTTCGACCGCAGCGCCCCGCTGCCCACCGGTGGCAGCCTGGAGCAGGCCGACGGCACAGCGTGGGTTTCCTTGTTCGCCCAGAACATGCTGGAAATCGCCATCGAATTGGCGTCCTACGATCCTTTCTATGAAGACATGGCCCTGAAGTTCGCGGAGCATTTCATTTGGATCGCGGTCGCCATGAATCAGATGGGGCCTGAGGGTATGTGGGACGAGGAGGACGGTTTCTACTACGACGTCCTGCGCCTTCCGGATGGCAGCGCCAGGCGGCTCAAGGTACGCTCCATGGTTGGCTTGCTGCCCTTGTGTGCCACTGCCGTGATCGAGCCGTGGCAGCGCGAACGGTGCCCGCGAGTGCTAAACAAGCTGCGGGAACGTATGGAGCGTATGCCCGAACTGCGCAAAAGCATTCATGCAACCGGGGTCGGTCATTTGGGATATGCCGATCGCGGTATTGCGGCGCTGGTCACTGAGGAGCGCTTGCGCCGGATCCTGTCGCGCATGCTGGACGAGAACGAATTCCTCAGTCCCTACGGCATCCGGGCGCTCTCCCGCTACCACCAGGACCATCCCTACATCGTGAACGTCGCGGGACAGGAGTACCGGGTGAACTATCTACCGGCTGAATCGGACTCGGGCATGTTCGGCGGCAACTCCAACTGGCGTGGGCCGATATGGATGCCGGTGAACGCGCTGCTGATCCGCTCTCTGTTGTCGTTCTATCTTTACTACGGCGACAACTTCAAGATCGAGTGTCCGACCGGCTCCGGCAAATTGATGAACCTGTTCGAGGTCGCCCACGAGATTGCCAATCGACTGACCCGTATCTTCCTGCGGGACAAGTCCGGCCGGCGGCCGGTCTTCGGAGGCACGGAGAAGTTCCAGACCGATCCGCTGTGGAGGGACAACTTACTCTTCTACGAATATTTTCACGGCGATAACGGCGCCGGCCTGGGAGCCAGTCACCAGACCGGTTGGACCGGCATCGTCGCCAAGCTGATCGAGTTGTTCGGTCGTATCGATCCGCAGCAGCTTCTGGACGTTGGCAAATCAGGCGCCTTCTTGAAGAGCGTATCCAAGAAGTAGCGACCGCGTGCTGGCTATGATCGTGACGCCCTTTCTGCAGGGGCGGCTCCCACCCTTTCGCAGAGGCGGTGAAAGACCCCGCCCCCCAGGCGAGGACCCGGGGTGGGACAGCCCACGATTTTTGTTGCAGACGGCAGAAGCAGGGCGACGCCGAGGCTCTCAAGTGCATCCTACAAGACTCATGGAGGATTCATGCGTCCACTAGCCTGGATCGGAATTGTCGTGCTCGCACTGGGGATTCTGGCGTTCATCGTGCCGGTTCCCACCAGCCATTCCCATGGCGTCACCGTGGGAGATGCTTCCATCGGTGTCACCACTCACAGCAGCGAGAAGCTCTCTCCCGCAATCGGCGGTGTGCTATGCGCCGCCGGAGTCGTATTGCTGGTAGTGGGAGCGCGCAAGGCAACGGCCTAAGCAATCTCTTGATCTCGGCCTATCTCGTCTCGATTTCCCCGATGCCGGTGGCTTCAGCCCCGGGTACGAACTGAAGCCACAGAAGCTTTCGGCTGCGGCGTGCGATAACCCTAGACTGCACTATTCGTCTGTTTCGGTAGTTGAGGGCGGGAAGCTTTGAAGGGGCACGGCTTCAGCCGTGCCGTCACGGGTGCGTGGTGCGTTGGGCTTCAGCCCCTGAGGGCATTCGCACTTGGTCTCCAAACCGAAGTCCCTCAGCGGCTAAAGCCATCCTAAGAAAGGCAGCTTTACGGCACGGCTGAAGCCGTGCCCCTTCAAAGCGGCAGTCCCTGATGAATAATCCATCCTGGTTCCCCCTAGAATGGTGCGGCTTCAGGGACGACAGGGGCGCGCCGCTCAACCCCTGCATGGACAATGCCAGTCAGTCAGCGTACCATTGAAGGTGAGAGAGATGTCCTACCTCTCATTCAGACCCCTGAACTAGGTCAGCCGCTCTGGAGTTTTCTCCTCTTAGTTGTGTGATAGTCCAGGAGTCGAAGTGTCTAATCCTAAAGTCCAAACCGGGCAGAAGTCTGGCCCTTCCCCAAAAGCAAAACCTTACAAGGAAAATTCCCCCAGCACCTTCTCGGAGGACGAGATACGGACCCGCGCTTACCAGATCTTCGAGTCTCGCGGCAGGACCCACAACCGTGCTGACGAGGATTGGAGCCAGGCAGAGACCGAACTCATGGAACTCCTGCACGCCAAATAGCCCGAAGAACGTCATCGGAGCCGGTCTCAACGGTGCTCATCCGCGCCGGCAGAGGGCACCGCAATAGATCGAACCGAACCAGCGATCGCACTTATGGTTTCATTCTTACCCAAAAAGGAGAAAGACATGGCCACCCCAGGAATGGAAGTCCCGGAACCAACAGCAGCCCCGGCCGAGGCGCAGGCGCTTCCCAGACAGAATGCTTCTCGCGATGGCGTCGCGGACAAGCGTGCCGATGCCCTGAGAGCCAAGAAGAAGCAGAAGCGCGACGCGCACCGCGTCACTTTGAGAAGGTCGCACACCAAGGGCTAGGCGCCGGTTGCAGCTTGAGATCGATCTCACTTCGGTGCGAGTTGTAGCGCCCGAAGGTACGAGTGTCTATATCGATGAAATAGAGAGGCCGAAGCAATGGACCACTGGGGAATTTACGTCGCTTATGCATGGCTGGCTACGCTCGTTCTGGCCCTCACGGATGCCGTGCGGGCCGTTCGCAAAGGGCCGCAGCCTCAAGCGCAGCCTTCGCAGTCCTACACTCACAACTAACGAGTGGGCCGGCGAACCGGAGCCGACCGTTCATGCGACGGCGGTATCCGATTCGAGACGGCGATCTGACCGGCTGGGTTGTCAGTGTGGGGACAAGATAAATAGCGGTAATTAACCTAAGGAGACACACATGAATTGGGAACAAGTGGAAAGCAAGTGGGAACAACTGATGGGTTCTGCAAAGGAAAACTGGGGCAAGCTCAGCGATGACGATCTCCAGCAGATATCCGGCAAACGCGAGCAGCTCTCGGCGAAAATCCAGCAAACCTACGGAATCGCAAGGCGAGAAGCCGAAAAACAAGTATGGGACTGGGGTAAGAGCGTGGAGCGGACCCAGAAGAAAATTGCGTAGAGCTTGTTAGCTTGTTTCATGAATACTGGTCCAGCGTCTTCCCGGTGGAAGCGCGGGCCTTCAGGCCCGCAAAAAATCGCGGCTTTGAGCACGGGCTTTAACCCCGGCTCGCTGGGAAGCGGGTTTTTGAAACAAACAAGCTTTTAGCCTGGATTATTCCATCAGGGACTGACGCTTTGAAGGGGCACGGCTTCAGCCGTGCCGTAGAGCTGCCTTTATTATGATGGCTTCAGCCGCTGAGGGACTTCGGTTTGGAGACCAAGTGCGAGTGCCCTCAGGGGCTGAAGCCCAACTCACCACGCACCCCGTGACGGCACGGCTGAAGCCGTGCCCCTTGAAAGCCTCCCGCCCTCAATTACCGAAACAGACGAATAATGCAGTTTAGGTATTCCGGCATCACCTCAAGTGACGCAGTATGTATCAAAAGGAGAATGGTCTGAGCATGGAAATCACCGATCTCACCGCAGTTCAAACCTTGTCCGTGCCGTGTCCGACGTGTGCCGCTGCGCCGCGAGAACGGTGTTGCGAGATTACCAACGGCGCTTTTCGCCAGGACGCGCACTTCCTACGTTTGTTGTCGGCCTCAGGACAATCGGCTCCATCGCGCCAGCGGTAGTCCGTCCCCGCCATGTATCTCGGAGTCCGCGGGGCAATAGCCTGAAGGAACTCCGGTTCATCTACAAAGCTTACTCAGCACTCACGGGAGGAATAAATGCGTCCACTAGCCTGGATCGGAATTGTCGTGCTTGTGCTGGGAATTCTGGCGTTCCTCGTGCCGGTTCCCACCAGCCATTCCCACAGTGTCAAGCTCAGAGACGCCTCCGTAGGCGTCACCACGCATAGCGATGACAAACTCCCTCCCGTAGTTGCGGGCGTGCTTTGCGCCGCCGGAGTCGTGCTGCTGGTAGCGGATCGCGCAAGTCCGCGGCCTAGGCGAGCGTGGCATCCGGCGCGGTCCTGAGACGCATGCCACGATCCGACGTTGGTGAACGGGGCCGAACCATGCTGACTGATTGGCGGATAACTTCGCATCAGCAACACTGGGCGCCGAAGGCGGGCACATGCCGAGATGTGTCCGCCCGTTCGTGTGAGCAAGTAATAAATAAATGTAGGTTTGATCGCTTTTGCGTTGTTTCTACCGCTGCGGCCTTTTTACCTCTTGGCCATTGGTTTCTGAATGACCTACGCAGTCGTTAGATCTTTGAGCTTTCCTTTCAACCTGGCGACGGTTTCTTTAGCATTGCCTATCCGCTGTTGAACTTTGCCGGCCGTTTTTTCGGCTTTACCTTCGGCTTTCAGGGCGCGGTCATTGGTGACCTTTCCGACCCCTTCCTTGATGGTTCCCTTCATTTCGTGGAAGCTGCCTTTGAGCTTGTCTTTCGTACTGGTTTTCATGTTTCTCCTTGGCCCTCGTCAAGCTCGAAATCCGGCTCTTCTGGAGCCTTTTTGAGAGCTATTCTTTTTGTAGTCTCGTGGCCAGCTGAGGTCTGAGCAGAACTGACCACCTGCTGGAATGAGCCTTGGCTTGATCCCGAATCGGGACGTTGCCCCCGTGCGGCTTCGTTGAACCCAATCGAAAAACCCACCCAAGCCACGAAAGCTTGAGTGGGAACAACCACCGCACGGCAAAACATCCGGTCACCGCAATAGGTTAAGGCGACAGTTTTCTTCCATCGCGGGAGTGGAGAGGGTGGGTATCCGCCCAGGAAGATTTCGACCGACTGCCCGCGATTATTCCTTCGGGGGATCGGTTGTGGTGGTTGTCGTTGTTGTAGTGTCTTTTTGCACCTTCTCGGGCGCCGGCATGGTTGTGGTGGTCGTCGTGTCGGTCTGCTTCACCTGATCGGCCGCCGGCGTGGTCGTGCTGGTTGTGGTGTCAGTCTGCTTCACTTTGTGGTGCTTGTTGTACTTCGTGGTGGTATCGGTGGTCTGAGTTGTTGCGGCCTGCGGCGCAGCCGCCGGATCCTGGGTAGTCGTGGTGGTGGTACTCTGCGTCTGAGCAGGAGCTGGAGTCTGTGTCGTGGTCGTGCTGCTGGATTGTGTGGTGCTCTGGGCCATTACCGGCAGGGACAGAGCGAGCACAACGAGCGAGCCCAGGACGAAAGCAAATAGCTTCTTGGATATCATTCAATTCTCCTTGATTACGTTGGTCAGACACCATGGTACGGTCCCGTGATCAAGGAATCTGAGCTTTATTGCTCGCTGCCCGGGAGAGCATGACCCAGCCCGCAGGGCGGTACAAACGTAGCCTGGGACCCTTCGGCTGCGCTCTGTCGAAAAACATGTGTAGGTTTTTCATTGTCATGGGTGCGCCGCAGGCCCATGGACACTCTCTCCAGAAACTCAGTGGCCTTCCAGACTGCGCGCAATTTCCTCGCGGCTGGCGCGAATCTGCTTATGTTTCAGCTCCGCCAGTTGTCGCGGATCGCGCTTCCCGTTCACCAGCGCCCGCAGAATCGCCATCCCCGTGACCCCGGTGAGGTCGCTGATCACATTGGCCAACTGCACATTCATTGCAAATCCATGTCGAAAGCTTATCCAACAGAGCTCGGGCCGTCATCGAGATAAATCTCGTAACGGAAAACGACCTTCTCGCCACTCTATTCCCCGACCTGATGACTCGCACTAACCTTGCTTTAGCAGGGTACCTTTCGCGCTGGAGGGATGGTAAGGATTTCGAGACTTATACATGTACTTTCGTAACTTGACTTCGGCGGCTGCGACGGTACACTGGCGGCAGCGGGTTTAGTGTCTCTACGCGCTGTGGGACGGAAACGGCTGCCTCCTGGCGCTCCTGATCTTTGAAAACTGGAAGTCAGTTCTGATAACCAACTCGCCATCCCACGCCGCAGCGTAATACTGTCCAATGGTCAAATGGGGCGCCGATTTTGTCCCGTAAGTCATTGCCGCTCAAAATTTTACGTGTAAGCCCTTGGGAATCTATATTTTGGCGGGATTTTTTGTCTAAGTTGTTGATTCTGGGTAGTACGCGGAGGGGGAGGGGTTATCAAGTGGATAATAATCCCGTCCCCAGATTGGGAATGACGGCGGAGAGCAACAATATTAGTGAATGGTTAACAGTGCTAAGTGTTAATGGCTCGCTTCTTCTTTCCCACGAAATACAGGTAAATCGGCACACCCGCCAGAATTACCGCCACGCCCCACGCGGAATTTCTGACATTCTCGGTGAACGTGTAGTACAGCAGAACCGCGGCGGCCGCAACGAACAGAGCGGGCACGAAGGGATATCCCCAGGTCCGGTAGGGACGCGGCGCATTCGGCTCCTTCCGGCGCAGAACGAAGACCGTGCTGGTGGCGGTCATGTAGAAGAGCCACTCGGCGAAGATGGCCAGCGAAAAAAGTTGGCGAAAGCTTCCCGCGAACAGCAGCAGGATGACCGACAGCACCAACTGGACAATGAGCGCGACCGAGGGCGTGTGAAACACGGGATGCACTTCCGCCATCGCCTTGAAGAAGTAGCCGTCGCGGGCCATGGCGAAGGGCACGCGCGCTCCGCTCATGATGGTCCCGTTCAGAGCCACCAGCATGGACAGCGCCATGCCGGCTGAGACGATGGCCGCTCCCCACGCTCCCACCGCGACGGCGGTGGCCTCCGAAGCGGGTCGTTGAGAGGCAGCGATATTGACCGCCGGAAGAACATATTGCACCGCGGCATTGGTCAGCATGTAGAGCACGGCGACCGCACCCACTCCGGCGATGAGTGCGATTGGAATAGTGCGGCCCGGATCGCGGATTTCGCCGCTGACCATGTTCAGATCGTTCCATCCATCGTAGGCCCAGAGAGCCGCAATGAGCGCGGCCATGAAGCCGGCAAACCCGCCGGTCGCGCCGAGGAAGCTGGTCTCGAAGTTTCGCCACGTGCCGCTGTCGGCGGTGAATGCCACGAATGCTATGACGAGGATGATGGCGATTTTCAGCAGCGTGAAAACCACCTGGAAGTCGCCGGCGCGCTTGATGCCGATGTAGTTCAGCCCGGTAATCAGTGTGGCGGCTGCGATGGCCACCAGTTGCCCATAGCTGATGGCGAAGGGCGAGCGCACTGCATTCTGATTGAAGAACGCGAACACGGGAAACGTTCCCAGGATGCGCACGAATCCTACGGTGAGGGTTGCGATGGAAGCGGGCTTGGCGATGGCGAACCACGTCCAGGCGTAGAGAAAGCCGGGCAGCGGCCCATAGGCGTCGCGAATGTAGACATATTCGCCTCCGGCTTGCGGCTTCATCGCGCCAAGCTCGGCGTAGGTGATGGCGCCCGCAAGCGACAGCACACCGCCAACAATCCAGGCAAGATAGACGAGCCGCGCCGAGCCGACGGCCTGCATCATCTCCGCCGGCACCAGAAAAATGCCGCTGCCGATGATGGTGCCGACAACGATCGCGCTGGCGTGGCTGACCCCAAGATCGCGCGAGAGCTTGGGAGCGGATCTGTTATGAGTCGGCTGGGGCATGTGTGGCGGCGTCGTCAGGTGACGGGAACAACAGACTGGAACTATACCCGATGGCAAAGGTGATGACGCTGCCGATCGGCACGTACCAGGTGAAGGGAATGCTGCGCGATAACGCCAGTGCCGCGAAAGGAAGGCCAGTCGTGTGTTGCAGCCAGATCAAAACCGCGCTGCCCTGCCAGATGTACAAGTTGACGCAGAATCCCACTCCCATGCCGATCATGCTGCCGCGTTCGCTGGCACGGCGCGTGAGAACTCCGAGCAGGAAGACTCCCAGCAACGCGCCGTATGCGACCGAGGCGATGCTGAGTCCGACCTCGACTACTTTGCCGCCGCGACGCGAGAGGATGGCCAGAGCGAACAGTACCAATCCCCACACGATTGTTGCCACGCGCGAAAGCAGAACGCGCCGGCGCTCGGATGCGCCGGGCCTGTGGCGCATGTAGAAGTCGACGATGGTGGTGGACGACAGCGCATTAAGCGCGGCACTCAGGTTTGACATGGCGGCCGCAAGAATCGCCGCGATCAGGAGGCCGGAAATCCCGTGCGGCATGTGGGTCACAATGAACGTGGGAAAGATGCGGTCCGTCTTGCCGACGGAGTTGGCGGGCGGCGAGAGGCGATAGAAGACCCACAGCATGGCGCCGATCAGCAGGAAGAGCGAGAACTGAAAGAAGACGGCGACACCGCTGCTCAGCAGTGCCAGCTTCGATTGCGCCTCGCTGCGCGCCGCGAGCAGCCGCTGCACGATCAGTTGGTCCGTGCCATGGCTGGCCGTGGTCAGAAACGCTCCGCCGATCACGCCCGACCAGAAGGTGTAGGTGCGGTAGAAATCGGGGGTGAAGTCGAAGACGCGGAACTTGCCGGCGCTGGCAGCCGCAGCGTGGATGGCGCTCCAACCGCCGGGAACAAGATGCAGGATGGTGAAGAAGCCAACCAGCGTTCCACCGACGTAGATGAACAGCTGCACTACGTCCGTCCAGATGACCGCGGTCATGCCGCCTTCGAAGGTGTACAGCAGCGTGAGCAGGGTAACGATGCCGATGGAGATTACATCGCGCTGGAATTCGCCAACGCTGCCAAGCATCGGCCCGAGTGCGATGCCGACGACAATTGCCACGGCGAAGACGCGGACTCCTTCCGCGGCGGCGCGAGTGCCAAGAAACAGGCCTGCTGTCAGCGAGCGCAGCCGGTTGCCAAAGCGGCGCTCGATGAGTTGGTACGCGGTGTAGAGATCGCCGCGAAAGTAATGTGGCAGCAGCAGGTAACTGATGATGACGCGTCCCACGAGATAGCCCATCACCAGTTGCAGGAAGGTGAAATTGGTGTCGTAGGCAAGACCCGGAACGCTGATGATGGTGAGGGTACTGGTTTCGGCGGCAACGATGGAAAGTGAGATGGCCCACCACGGAATGTCGCGGTCGGCGAGGAAGTAGTCGCGCAGCGAGCGCTGCCGTTTGCGAAAGCGCAGCCCGAAGAGCGTGATGCCCAGCAGGTAGACCGCGATCAGCGCCAGATCGATGGAGTTCAGGCCCATGGTGATCGAGCCATTATTACGGATGCGGCCGACTTCTTGGGAATTGTTGCGAGAGGTGGTTCGCGCTGGTCGGTCCGAGCCTCAACCCAGTCACCAAACGGCAGAGTCTCGGCCCAAAAAGAAGCCGGAGCTGGTTGGCTCCGGCTTCTTCAAGACTTAAAAAGAGAGGGTCTAGAGTTTCATCTTGCGCCGGAAGGCTCCGAACGCTCCGACCAATCCGGTGCCGAACAACAGCAGAGAAGTTGGCTCGGGAGTGGTTCCACCGCCGCCACCGCCGCCCAGTATCTGGAAGGCGCCTTGCGGCTGGTTACCGTTGCTGTTCCAGGTCTTGCCACCATCCGTAGAATATTCGTCAATGCCTGTGGCACTGTTACTGAAGTCCCACGCTTCCCAGGTGGCGCTGCTCGTGCTGCTGGGACCGATCACCATCCAGTAGTTGGTGCCGGTGTTCAGGTTGAGCCCCGAAATGCCCGTGATGGAGGTGAAGTTGCAGCAACTTCCGAAGTTGTTCCCGTTGCTGTTCAGGTTGCTAAACGTGGCCAGCGCCGCTCCCGGCTGGCCGCCGTTATCGGACGCAATGGTGAGATAGAACGAATCGGGCCCTACCACAAGGCCGACCGCGACGTCGATTTCGCCGACGCTTCCACCTGTCGTGACTTGGAATTCGTTGGCTGAGGTAAAGCTGGTTCCGATGGTGCCTGTACCAGATACCGTCCATCCGGTGCAGCAATTGTAAAGGTTGCCGCCAGAACCAAAGTTGCTGTACAAGGTGTCTGCCATTGCGGGCAAACTGCAGAGAGCGATGGCCAGCAAGAGCGACCATCCTAGTTTCCTATTCAAGTTACTACCTCCGTGGTTGAGAGTCTTGACTCGCGAGGACTGCTACAAGAACACCGAAAGGGTGTTCACCGAAGGGTCGTACTGCGCAAGGAGCAGGTCGCGACCAAGAGATCGCTCCTTGCCCAGATTCTCCTCGACGACGCCAAAGTGGTGCACACTCATCCAGGAGACCTGTGACGTGTGTGAATGCAATTTCGTTTCCCCCGCAACTCATTGAAATATATATACGCGAGAGGATTGGTCTGCAAAACTTTGCAACAGAGTTCCCGAGGTTTTCCCCGTTTTGGGGATAGTTTCCCACTTAGGATGGCCGTGAAGTGCCATCGACGATAAGATAAGTAGCTAAAACCTGCGACATCAAAACGATAGCTTAGTCGCCATCATCGGAGTTGACGGCCTGCGAGCCGCTCTTGCAGGGCGTGGCGCCAGCCAGCGGGAAGAGTGCTGAGCTTCACAGCACGCTCGAGCAAGGCCGGATCGCCGCTGTCTCCAGTGTAGAGCCTTGCCACATCCGCGACGCTGACGGCATTGGGATCGCGACTCACAACGGCGACGTCCGCGCCTGCCTGGAGGGTGCCTTCGCGCAGCACACGCAGATAAAACCCGAAGCGCCGGCTCTCATAAAAACGCTTCGTCATGTCGTCGCGATGGAAGCGGACGCCCAGCTTGTAGCAGGGGCTACGAGGCTGCGTCACCGTAAATAGAGCGGTGCCAATTTGCAGTTGATCGCCGATGTGGATGGTCTCCTCCGACAGACCCGAGGTGGTAAGGTTCTCGCCGAAGTTGCCAAGGGTAAACGAATAGTCGGGGAGCTGGGCTTGCCAGTAGGAGTAGTGTTCGTGAGGATACGCGTACACCGCCTTGTCCGGGCCGCCGTGGACCGTGAGGTCTCCCTGCTGGTCGCCGTCGAGGTCAAGCTTCCCAACCCCGACCGGACCTTCGACCGGACTCTTGAAGATGGCGGTGTGCACACGCAAGCCCTTCCACTCATGCGATTGCGGCTTACCCACGTTGACCGAAACAACCTTCATGATCGTCGCCTTCTGTTTACCATTCAATAATCTTTTCCTTGCATTTTCTGTTTCTACGATCCTTGGGAATGAACGAACCGAATTCGTCGATACCCCCCTCCCCCCTATCTTCGCAAAATATTGAAAACAAAGAGGCGCTGAAAAATTGTGCTCGCAAATTATTCCATCTAAATGAGTTAGATATCAAATTCTTCATTTCTAAGGACTTACTAGCCAAAATCTGTCCCATTTCTGGACTGGACCTAGACTCAGAGTAATCAACTAGTACTATGCCGCGATCCTGTGTCGAGGGACGGTTGGTGGCCCTTGAGGGCTGTCTTTCCCCCAGTTGGGATGCGCAGAAGGGGTGAGAGACACAACACCTCATGGAGCCAGTTTACCGCTTTGCGGGCTGATGTCAACTTACGAAGGTAACGCCACCTTGGTAATCCGGGGGGCGTAGAGTAACCACACGACAGGGCGCAAAGGCCCGCACCGGTCTGGTTTGGTTGACATCCTGCCGCACAGGAGTCTCGCAAGGCCTTGAGGAAAGCAGATCCCTCCGTCGCGCTCGGTCGCGTGGGCTCCCTCACGCTCCTTCGTGATGACAAGAATAAGGGGCGGTAGGCTGTGAAGGTGTGCCCGCACAGGATGTCAACCGCGCCCCGCACACAGTTTAACGACGGGAGGCGCCCGATGTTGTGGGCGCCTCCGCGGTTTAACGACAGTTTGTCAGCCCCTCACTGGCCGATGATCGACAGCGCCGGATACAGGTTGTTGGGGTCCGCAGGCAGCATCACAAACTTCTGCGGCGAGACAACGTAGAGTATGCCCACGGTGTTGCCGCCCTGCTGCAGCAGCGCCCTGCCCGTACTGTCTACCGAGTAGGTGTAAACAAAAGGCTGATCTCCATTGGGAGGACTTGTGTTCGCGATGCCGTTGATGTTGCCGCTGGCGTCAGCGAACAGCGAAACGACCGCGTCCGTGGTCGGCGAAACCACGGGTGTGATGGTGCCGCCGGCATAGGGGCCGGACACCGAGCCGTTGGTGAATGGAGGGCCGACGGTGCAATCTCCATGCTGGTCGAGCTGCTCACATTGCTGCTCCATGAATCCAGAGGTAACGGCGGGATCGGTGCCGACCACAAACGCCTGGTCCGCAGCCACCATGTAGAACACCGGTGGAAAGGCGCCAAACGTTCCCGTAAAGTTCGTCAACGTCACCCGGGCGGTAGTATTGTCAATACAGTAGGTGCCGGAAGAAGACTGCTGGAGAGATACCGGTTCCGCCCTGGTTTTCATCAAAGGTGAAGGTGGCCGGGTCGAACGCCTGGCCTTGGCAGTTGTGCCCAGCGACGCCCTGGCCCACGAACAAACCGGCGGTCACGTCGGCGGCGCCGTTGGTGTCCAGTGCGTTCCACTCGGCCACGCTGGTGTTATTCAGCATGGTGTTGTCGAACCCGTTGGGCGGCCGCGCAAACTGCCGCAACACCGTCCACATGGTCAGGGGGAAGGGATTGCCGCTGGTGACCGCATTGGTTGAGACCATGAGCACCTGATTACGCGAAACCACGTAGTAGGCATAGGCGTAAACGTGGGAGTGGTCCTGATTGAAGGTGAGGTTGACGAAGTTACCCCGACCGGTGGACTGATCGATGTCCGTAGAAAATGTACCCAGGAACGTAAAGCTTGAGTGAGTACCATTATCGTCCTGGTCTCCCGGGCAGCCGTTGGGTCCGAAATTGTTGCAGTCAATGTCCCCGTTGCTATTCAGAATCCTGAAGACTCCAGCGCCAGCGTACCGTCCGGGTGGGGTTTGATTGTCCGTACCAGAGAAACCCTCTACAAAGGTGCCGTTCAGGGAGGTGATCACGAAGTCGGCCGGAGTTTGCTTTTTGATCGCTCCGGAACCGCGTTCGGCGGGATCGACGTTGTCCTCGATCAAGCGTCCGCTGCCATCGCCACGGATTGCAACGCTGAAGTTGTAGGTGGCGGGCAAGTCCGTGACCAAGGTCATCGTCCCCAGCCCGTTGGGCTGAATGGAGTACGATGACTGCGCCGCAACGATGTGTTGCGGAACCGGAAAGTTTCCGCTGGGTTCACCACTGCCGTCGTTATAGTCGAGGCAGCCGGTAAAGGAAAGCGGCTCAGCCGCCCCACAGAGCTTGTTCTTCGAATCCAGAACGGCTTGAAATGTCCCATCTCCATTGGCCACAAAGGACCCAGCCATGACAACGAGATTGCCATTCTTATACCCGTTAAAAGTAAAGGCGTAGTTGCCGGTGAGGTTGGCATTGGTGAGAGGGGGGCTGATGGCGATGGAAAGTGTATTGGAAGTCGCCATCTGCGGCGGCACCCCAGAATCCTGCACCTGGACGGTGAAGCTGGACGTGGTGGATGACGTAGGCGTTCCGGAGATGATCCCGGTGTTCGGGTCGAGGTTTAGACCAGGGGGCAGGCTCCCGCTAGCGAGACTCCACGACACATAGGGAGGAGTTCCGCCTGAGGCCATTAAGGTAGCGCTATAGGGAATGTCGACGGTGCCTGAGGGCAACGACATCGTGGTGATGAGCAGAGGAGGACCACTATAGATCGTAAAGTTGAGGTTCACCGTGGCCGTTGCGGGACTTTTCTCACCGTCAGCAACCTGCAGTACGGCGGCATAGGGCCCGGACTTGGTGGGGGTCCCCTTGAGAGTACACATGGGTTTCTTGCTGCTTACACAGGTGGTGGGGTCCAGAGACAAACCAGGTGGCAAGGCAGCCTGCGTCGGGTCACACACCGACCCGGCAAGGACGCACCACGTATAGTTCGGGATGCCACCGGCCACGGTGAGGGTGGCGCTGTAGGGAACATTGACGTAGCCAGTAGGCAAGGAACTGGCCACGACGGACATAATGGTGATGGTGAAGTTCGAGCTGCCGAGCGCGGGAACACCGGGCGTTGCCTCGCCGTCCATCACCCGCACGGTGAAGGTTGCGGGCGTGCCGTCGGTGGTAGGAGTTCCGGAAATCACACCCGTGGCGGTATTCAGGGACAAACCAGGTGGCAAAGTAGACTGGGTCGGGTCACACACCGCCGGAGTACCGGAAAGCACGCACCAGGTGTAGGGCGGCAGGCCGCCGCTCGCAGTCAGTGTAACTGGTGAGCCATCCGGGTTGGTGTAAGGAACACCCGCAGCGCCTGAGGGGCACAAGTTCGACACCTGACTGGTGCCGCACTTGGCAGAAATCACCACCACTCCTTCGATATAAATACTCAGGGCCTTGGAGACGGACATACTGGCCCCATCGTTCACCTGCACGGTGAAGGGGTAGTTGCCGAGCGTAGTAGGGGTTCCGGAAATCACGCCATGCTGGGCGTTCAGAGCCAGACCAGGGGGCAAGCTGCCACTAGAAACGCTCCACGTGTAAGGGGTGGTTCCGCCCGTTGCCGACAAAATGGCGCCGGAGCCATTGACCCCGTACGGCAGATTGACCGCACCCTGGGGCAGGATGACGGTCTGAATGGTAGGCGCGCCTACCGGGGGCTTCGGAGTGGACCCGCCGCCGCCGCAAGCTGGCAGAGTAAGAATAAAGCCGCAAATCAGTATTAAACCCAGCGATACGACGACCTTGGGTGAATTCATCGGGTCCCCTTGTGAAGCTGAAGTTGCGTGCTTCGGCAAATCCCCATGATCCGACTGAGCGATTCTCTGGCCTGGAGAAAAGGAACAGGAAGCAACGCGCGAAATGACCTATCCGAACAACCAACTTTGTCCACGAACGTGGCTGGTGCTGTACGTTCGCCTTGCATGTTCCGAGTTGCTCACATCGTAACCCGAAAAGCGATTTTGCGGTAGAGGGGGAGAGGCGGGCTGGGTCTGGGTGCTTTGGCGGGGGAGAGGGGCTAGCTAGCGCAGTGCGTCTTCCACTTCGCTGAGCCAGTCAGGGCGCTTCAGGACCTCACGCGGCTTGGGGCCATCGGCGGGGCCGACGATGCCGTCACGCTCCATGAGGTCGATGAGGTGCGCAGCGCGGCCGTAGCCGATGCGCAGACGCCGTTGCAGCAGTGAGGTGGAAGCCTTGCCGTATTCCAAGACGATGCGCACCGCGTCCTGGTAGAGCTCGTCGTGCTCGTCTTCGCCCTCGCCGTCGGCACCGGAGGCAGCGCCGCCATCCTCGCCATCTTCGCGTGGAGCTTGCAGGAAGTTTTCCTCGTATTGCGCCAGGGCCTGGGCGCGCCAGAACTCGACGACGGCCGCGATCTCCTTCTCGGTGACGAATGGAGCATGCACACGATGGACTCGCGCCGATCCGTTGGGCAGGTAAAGCATGTCGCCGCGGCCGAGCAAGGCCTCGGCGCCGTTGGCGTCGAGAATGGTGCGCGAGTCGATCTTGGTGGCCACGCGGAACGACATGCGCGCGGGAAAGTTTGCCTTGATAAGGCCGGTGATGACGTCGACCGACGGACGCTGCGTCGCCAGGATGAGATGAATGCCGACGGCACGCGCCATCTGCGCCAGCCGCGTGATGGAGGCTTCGACGTTCTGGCCGTCGAGCATCATAAGGTCGGCCAGCTCGTCGATGATGATGACCATGTAGGGCAGCGGCCTCGCCTCGCTGCCGTCTTCGAAGAGGCTGGGTGTGCTGTCGTCGAATAGCCGGTTGTACTGATCGATGTTGCGCACCCCTTTTTCCGCAAGCTGCTTGAGGCGGCGCTCCATCTCGCGCACCGCGTTACGCAGCGCGTTCGAGGCCAGTTTGGGCTCGGTGATGATGGGTGTGTGCAGGTGAGGCACGCCTTCATAGTTGCCCAGCTCCAGCCGCTTTGGGTCGACGAGAATCAGGCGGACCTGGTCGGGTGTCGCCTTGTAGAGGATGGACATGATGAAGGCGTTGATGGCGACACTCTTGCCCGAGCCGGTTGAGCCCGCAATCAGCAGATGCGGCATGGTGTTCAGGTCGGCGGTTACGATGCGGCCGTTGATGTCCTTGCCCATGGCCAGCGTGATTTTCGATTTCGAGCCGAGGAATTCCTGTGACTCGACTACCTCGCGCAACCAGATGGTTTCGCGCTCGTGGTTGGGCACCTGGATGCCGACGGTGGACTTGCCGGCCATGCGCTCGATGAGGATGCTTTCGGCGCGCAGCGCGAGGCAGAGGTCGTCACACAGGCTGGTGACGCGGCTGTACTTAATGCCGGCTTCGGGCTTGAACTCGAAGGTTGTGACCACGGGGCCAGGATTGATCTGGACGACCTGGCCGCGGACGTCGAACTCGCCGCACTTTTCCGCCAGCACCTGGGCGAGGTTCTTGAGCTCAAGTTCGTTGATGGCGCTGTGCTCGTCGGGACGGTGCAGCAGCGCAGTTGAGGGCAGCTTGTAGCTGCCTGCCAGACGCGGCATGGTTGTCTTGCCTCGCGGCGTGAGGTCGGCGCGGGTTCCGACCGCGATGTCTTCGGCGGCGGACTCTGGCTCGGATTCGACTGCGTGGCCGGGTGTGGCTTGCCCGGCGGCGGGCTCTTTTTCGCCTTCGAATGTACGCTCGATGCCGGTCTTACCTCCACCAGCCGCAGCAGTTTGCGGCACGGAAGCCGACGCAGCGCCGGGCTGTGGAGTTGAGGATGCCGCTTCTTCTGTGACGCGCCGCGGAACCAGTTGCGCGGTCACGACCGGCTTGACATTGGCGGCGGCGGCGCGCTTCTTCTCCAGTTCTCTGGCCGCCTTCTTGCGTGCGCGTTCGGCGCGCCAGTCGGCAAAGCGATCCAGCGCGGCATAGACAAACGACAGGCGGGTTTGCGACCAGATCTGGATTGCTCCGAAGGAAAATGCCGTCGAAAGATAGAGCGCGACCGCGATCACGGCCACGCAGATGAGATACGCACCGGCGAGGTTGAAGTAGTGAATGAGCGCGTCGGCGACGATGCGGCCGAGCAGGCCTTCGGCAGGGATTGCGGCCTTCCAGTGAAGGCTCCACGGCAGGAGCCCGATCAGTCCTGAAAGGAAGGTGAACAACGCAATCGCGCCTAAGGTTTTGGCGTAAGGCGAGCTGATGGGCCGCGAGCGGAACCAGCGCAGCGAATAGAGCAGCAGAAAAACTGGTATGAGGAAGACGGCAACCCCGAAGAGTTGCCAGGCCAGATCGCTGACCATGGCCCCGACCACGCCGATCCAGTTGTGCGCGGGACGTCCAGCGGGAGGATTCGCCGCCGTGTTGAGCGACGGATCGAGTGGCGAGTAAGAGACCAACGCGAGGACGAGGAGGACCGCGAAGACGAAGACCAGGAAGCCGATCAGCTCATTGAGCCGCCGGTTGGCAGTCGGAGTAAAGGCGCGCGCGATGATATTCATTTTGGCGTACGGTCTTGCCGCAGAACTACGCCGCTTGCGAGGACCCATGCTGCCTGCTCCATCCGGCGCAGGCAGAAAAAGCCACGCAACGCGTCGCCCACCAGGGACGCCTAATCCCGCAGCATGCCCGATTCGGGCTGCTAGTACGCCAGAGCCAAATTATTATGCCAAAAAGCGGGGTTGGCGCGGCGAGAAATCACCCGCGAAGATGTTGCCGATCTAGTCTCTCCCCCTGACGCACAGCGATGAGGATCGATTTGGTGGTGATGGAGCAGTTGCGACAAACACGGTGGTTGCTAACGAAATGCCTTGTTCTCGCCAACTGACATTCAATCGGGACCGCCCCGATTCGTAGAGATAAGGGGCGTTATAGGGTTAAGTCTAGAGGCATTACATCGAGATGTGCAGCTCGCTTGCCGACAACAGATGCGTCTCGCGGCCGTGCAGACAGTGCATTGACTACCTGGGAGTTCGCTCTTACCATCACTATGCCACTTCGATCGTATGGGCAGGATGATCGAGACAACCATCTCGCACTACCGCATTCTCGAAAAGCTGGGCGGCGGCGGAATGGGCGTGGTGTACAAAGCCGAAGACACAAGGTTGCACCGCTTTGTCGCGCTCAAGTTTCTGCCCGATGACGTGGCCCAGGACCCCCAAGCCCTCGCCCGTTTTGAGCGGGAGGCCCAAGCCGCCTCGGCGCTGAACCATCCCAACATCTGCACCGTTTACGACATTGGCGAACAAAAGGGTCGCGCCTTTATCGCCATGGAGTTTCTGGAGGGGCAGACCTTAAAGCACTGCATCGCCGGGCGGCCGCTGGAGCCAGAGCGACTGCTTCCGATTGCGATCGATATTGCCGAAGCGCTCGATGCAGCGCACACGAAAGGCATCATCCACCGCGACATCAAGCCAGCCAACATCTTCGTAACCGAACGAGGCCATGGCAAGATTCTCGATTTCGGATTAGCCAAGATGACGTTCAAGGGCGCCCCCGAATCCGAAACCGTCCTATCAGACTCCGACACCGAGCACCTGACCAGCCCAGGCGCGATGCTGGGCACGGTGGCCTACATGTCGCCGGAGCAGGTGCGCGCGAAGGAACTGGATGCGCGGACCGATCTGTTCTCATTCGGCGCGGTGCTTTACGAAATGGCGACGGGCAACTTGCCATTCGACGGCGGCAGTTCGGGAGAGATCTGCGGCGCCATTCTGCATAATGAGCCACAGCCGCCGTCACAAGGCAACACGCAGATTTCCGTGGGACTGGAGACAGTCATCTGTAAGGCGCTGGAGAAGGACCGCAACCTGCGCTATCAGCACGCCTCAGAGCTTCGGGCCGACCTTCAGCGGCTGAAACGCGACAGTGAGTCGTCCCATCACTTGGCTGCTGTTGTCCCAGGAAACGCAGACGCGGCGCAGGACGGGGTCGCAAGCAGGGGTTCCAGCTACAAGCAGCGATCTGCAACGGCGGGTGTGACTGGAGCCGAGTTTGCGATGGAGGAACATCGCGGCTTTCGTTGGAAGATCTTTGCGCCCATACTTTTGGTGCTCGTAGCCATCGTTGCAGGCGGATTGTACTGGCGCTCGCACCGGGCCCCGATCCTGACGGAGCAGGACACGGTGGTGCTGGCTGACTTCAACAACACCACCGGAGATGCCGTCTTCGACGACACCTTGAAGCAGGCGATCTCGGCGCAACTGGGACAATCCCCGTTCCTGAACATCCTGTCGGAGGCAAGAACTCGCGCCACGCTTAGGCTGATGGCCAAGCCGGCGAATACCAAGCTGACGCCGGAGGTGGCGCGCGATCTTTGCCAGCGCGCGGACGGCAAGGCATACATTGCGGGTTCGATTGCAACCCTAGGCAGCCAGTATGTGATCGGGCTGGACGCTATTAATTGCAAGACGGGCGACTTTCTGGCGCAGGAACAAGTGACCGCGGAAAACAAAGAGCATGTTCTCCGTGCGCTGGGTGAAGCGGCGACGAGGTTGCGCAAGAAGCTTGGTGAGTCGCTCAGCAGCGTAGACAAGTTTGACGCTCCTCTCGATCAAGTCACTACGCCCTCTCTTGAAGCCTTGAAGGCGTTGTCGGTGGGAAGAAAGATCCTGCAGGAGAAAGGCCCGGAGGCGGCGGTCCCCTCGTTCAAGCGGGCGGTCGAACTTGATCCGAATTTCGCTGCCGCGTATTCCGCGCTGGGAATCTCGTATACCAACCTGAGAGAGCCGGGACTAGCCAGTGAGAATCTGCAGAAGGCCTATGATCTGCGCGACAAGGTGAGCGAGCGGGAGAGGTTCCGCATCTCGGCCAACTACTATCTACTGGTCACGGGTGAACTGGAGAAAGCGATCCAAATCTATGAGACGTGGGCCCAGACCTATCCGCGAAACAATGAACCGTTTGGCAACCTGGGCGTCGATTACACCTACCTGGGCCAATACGATTCAGCGGTGAACGCCAGCCTGGAAGACCTGCGTCTTTTTCCCGGAAGCGCTGCTGCCTTCACCAACCTGGTCGGTCTCTACACGGCGCTAAACCGCCCGGAGGACGCGAAGGCCAAGTACCAGGAGGCGATCGCGCACAAAGTTAACAACCCTTTCCTGCATGGCAATCGCTATGGGGTCGCGTTTTATGAAGGCGACGTGGCGGAGATGGAGCGGCAGGTCGACGGGCAGAAGGACAAGCCGGGAGAGGACGTGCTTCTCTCTTTCGCATCCGATACCGATGCCTTCTATGGGCGTCTCGCCGGCGCCCGCGAAAAATCGCAGCGCGCCATCGAATTGGCCCGGCACGGCGACGCGAAAGAAACAGCCGCTGAATGGCAGATGAACTCCGCCCTGCGCGAGGCCGAATTCGGGAATACGGTGCGTGCACGGCAGGAGACTGCCGCCGCGCTGGCCACGGCTGCGACCCAGGATGTTCAGACTCTTGCGGCCCTGGCCTTGGCGCGAACCGGCGATGCCGTGCAAGCGCGGAAAATTCGCGACGACCTGGCCCATCGCTTTCCGCTCAATACCATGATCAACCGCTACTGGCTGCCGACCATCGACGCCTCGATCGAGCTTGGCCGCAACAATCCCGCGAAAGCCATCGAAGGATTACGAACCGCATTGCAGTACGAATTGGGCACGCCCGCCCCGCAGTTCGAGGTTGGCGGCTCGCTTTATCCGGCGTATGTTCGCGGCCAGGCGTATTTGTTGCTACATCAGGGTGCAGAAGCAGCAGCAGAGTTCCAGAAATTTCTGGACCACCGCGGCATCGCAGTCAATTCCCCTTTGGGTGCCTTGACGCGACTGCAACTTGGCCGCGCCTACGTCCTGGCGGGAGACAAGACCAAAGCCCGCCACGCCTACCTGGAGTTTCTTGACCTCTGGAAAGACGCTGACCCTGACATCCCCGTCCTTAAACAAGCCAAAGTTGAGTACGCGAAGTTGCAGTAAGGGCGAGCGATGCCGCCTCGCAACGTGGGACGACGCCGATCGCTTGTACCTGACCGTGCGGGAAGAAGACGCCGTATCGGATGTTATCGGCCGATGGTTGTCCCGAAGTCTTCTTCCGGGAGGTGTGCCGCTGACAATCGCTGGGGACTCCTCCCGAGCGACGGTCAATGCAGAAATCGGCTGCGTTCTCGAGATTCGTACCGAAGACGCGCCAGCATCCATCGACTGCGAGCTTCCTGCTCTGTGTGTTGTTCACATTCGTGGCAGTTGATGGTAAATCGCCAAGTCGTCACCAAGGACTGCAAAACCGAGTACGTATTGCAAGGATTACCCAGGAAGCCGCGCCACCCACCACAGCACAAACGCGCCCAGCAGAATGCGGTAGATGGCAAAGACCGTGAATCCGCGGGTGCGGACCCAGTTCATGAACCAAGCCACCACTCCGTAGGCGACGATGAACGAGACCACGAAGCCGATGGCCAGCACGATCCACGAATGAGCGTCGCTGGGCATGGTGCCGATGGCGCTAGGCTCGCCGTGATGCGGTCGCATGGACTTGAGCAGGTCGTAGCAGGTGGCTACCACCATGGTCGGTATGGAAAGGAAGAAGGAGAACTCCAGCGCCGCCGGACGGCTCATGCCGGCCAATTCTCCTGCGGTGATGGTCGACATGGAGCGCGAGGTCCCGGGGAAGACGGCTGAAAAGATCTGGCAGAAGCCAATCCAGATCGCCTGCGCGACGGACATCTGGTCCATGTCCTCGGTGAGTTTACCGCGCGCGAAGGCCTGATGTTTCGAGCGCTCGTAAACGGTGTCAACCACCCACATCACAATGCCGCCGATGATCAGCGCCCACGCCATGAGGGTGAGACTCTCGAGGTGTTTGCCGATGATCTTGGTCAGCAGGAAAGCGGGGATTGCGGTCACCACGAAAGCGATCGCGGTAAGCGTTAAGGGATGATCGAGCACAGTGCGATCGCCGCGCGGGCCGTTCGGAAAATCGCGTACGAATTCGACGATCCGGCTCCAGAAATAAATGGGCAAGCAGAGAATCGCGCCCAGCTGGATGACAATGGAAAACATCTTCCAGTAGCCATTGGCGAGATCAAGGCCAAGGAAGGATTCGGCGATACGCAGGTGCGCCGTCGAGCTGACGGGAAGAAATTCGGTTAGACCTTCGATGACACCCAGCAGGATAGACAACAGGTAATCGTTCAAATCGCCTCCGCGACTGTTGAAAAGCAGATCCCTCGCAGGCTGAAGCCTGCTCGTGATGACAAAGGTAAAGGACTCGTGCGGCGCACCTGAAGCTGCGCCCCTTCAAAACACTGCGAAACTCGCTCTTTCCCACAGTCTTTCAGCCGTGCCGGGGCCGGGAACGAGGCCTCAACTGCGGCGTCCGTTGCTGTGCCCTCCGTGGCTGAACGCATTGTGACGACGCGCTTGCTTTCGCCGGGCTAAAGAGTGCGTGTGAGAACTGTGCCTCCCCTACGGGGCTCAGATCAACTTCCCACTCTACCCAGCACTCCGCTTTCGGCTGCGTGCTGGGCTAGCCTGAACTAGCCTGAACCGCCCCTTTGGGGCTTGTTTTCCGCACGCTCGTTCCACTGTGGCAAACCAACCGTAGTCCTCACTCACCCTCCAAAGCCCGGCGCTTCCACCGTGAATCGCTTCAACTACTCGAGACTAGGTCCCCACGTGGGCATGTTGTTCTGAACCATATATACCAGACGCTCGGCCCGGCTGGACCAGTTCGTGTCGCCGGAGTATTGCGCGATTACTTTTTTGGCGACGCTCAACGAGCGCGCAGCGGAATCGTCCGCCTTTTTCTGCTGGTTCTCGGTCTTATAGATCACGATGAGCGCCGAGTAGCGCCAGGCGGCCTTGTAGAGGGCCTCCGGCGTTTTGGGGGATTGCGGATGGTCTTCGGCGTACTTCATGTAGAGCTGCGCTTCCATCTCGGGGCATTTCGCGGTTGCTTCCCAATCTCCGCAGAGCTTGTTTTCGATCAGGCGATAGGCTGCCAGGTCGGCCCACTTGGTGCCCGGGTATTTCTTGTTCACCTTCTTCATGTATTGTTCGTTCATCTGGAAACGCAGCGCCGGGTCACGCATTTTCGCCGACGGGCGAGTGGCTGCATCTTCGGCCTCGATCTGCCAGCGAATGTCGGCAGCGCGATAGAGCGATTCAGCCGCCAGCGGCGAAGTGGGGAAGTACTCGGCGATGCGGGCATAAAGCCGCATGGCGTCCTGCGCTGCGCCGCGGCGGCCTCCGCGGCGGCTGGCCTCCATCTCGGAGTCGAAGGCTTCCCCGAACAGGATCTTCTCGCCATCGGGAGTGGTGGTTGTGATCACGCCCTTGTCGACGATCCAACCGGTAACATTGCGATCGTTTCGTTCCTCCTCGCCGAATTCGATCTCAGTAGTGACATCGACCGTGCCCACGGCGTGTACCCAGCCGGGCGTGCGTTCGATGATGGCCACTTCACGGCCGCGTCCAATGTTCGAAAGCTTGGCGGACGAGGTGTCGGGCGTGATGTAGATGACGCCCTCGCGCGACATGATGCCGCGTTCGGTCGCGAAGGCGGGGAGATAAAAGCAGATGACAAGAAGAAGCGGCAAGAAACTCCGGCACGACCGATAGATGTACGACACTTGGCTACTCCTGAAATTCCTTCGACACGAGCTCTTCGCTCAGTATTTGCGCCAACACGTGCGGCTCGACGTTGCCTCCCGTGACCACCGCCACCGCCTTCTTCGATTCGGGAAGTTGGTTGCCGTGAAATAACCATGCCGCGAACGTCACCGCGCCGCTCGGCTCGGCGACAATGCGCGCATTGCTTACCATCCGTCGCATAGCTGTGCGAATCTCGTCTTCGGTAACGGTGAGGATGTCATCCACGAACCGGCGAATGTGCTCGAAGTTCAGCGGCCCTACGGATTGTGTGCGCAATCCGTCCGCCAGCGTGCTGGAGACGCGTTCGGCAGAAAGTTCGACGATCTCGCCTTTGCGGAAACTCTGCTGCGCGTCATTCGCCAACTCCGGTTCAACCCCGATCACCTTCGCGTTGGAGCCGCTCAGTTTGATTGCGGTGGCGACGCCACTAATTAACCCACCTCCACCCACCGGCACGAGCACGAGATCGACATCCGGACAGTCGGTCAGAATCTCCAGGCCCACAGTGCCTTGTCCGGCGATGATCTGCTCGTCATTGTAGGGAGGCACGATGGCGTAGCCATGCTCACGAGCCAGTTCCTCGGCCTTCTTCAGGCGCTCCGAACTCGCCGGACCCACGGTGACGATCTCCGCTCCCAGCGCGGCGGTGCTGTCAACTTTGATTTTCGGAGCATTGCGCGGCATGACAATGACCGACTTCACCCCCAGGGCGCGCGCCGCGTAGGCAACGCCTTGCGCGTGGTTGCCGCTGGAATACGAGATAACCCCAGGCTGCCGTTCTTGTTCCGTGAAGGATGCGATCTTATTGTATGCACCGCGCAGCTTGAAGGAGCCAATGGGCTGCAAGCTCTCCGGCTTAAGCCAGAGTTGTCCCTGTGAGCGGTTCGCTGAAGCATCATCGGTGGCGGGCGGGAAGTAGGGAACGAGCGGCGTTCGTGCGGCAATGCCGCGCAATCGGCGCTGCGCCAGTTTGATCTGTTCGAGTGTCACCATGGACGGACTAATGCGTTGCTTCTGAGCCGACAGCAAGCCATTCGCCAGCCAGCTTGGTGCTGACTTTGCCGGCCGCTGTCGTCCTCGCCTCGTGGATCATCAGTGCCATCCAGTGTACAAGCGCCAGCCGCTTGCGCAAGCCCAGCTTGCTACCCACTTCGACGTGTGTGATCGCGGAACTGATCAGCGCGTCGCGCAGTTGCTCCTTTGGAATGTCACGCTCCAGCCAGAGCATCTCTGTCGGTGGGATCACGGTGTCGTCGGAGCCATGCAGCAGCAGAACCGGCATACGCAAAGAGTTGAGATGCCCTGCGGGAGAGGCCGCGGCCAACTGGGCCTTCCGTTTATCAATTTCGGCGAGCAGCGCGGCCGTGAATTGCTCGCGCTGCTGGTGATAGATGCGCTGCATGGTTTCCTGGCCGGCGGGCGTCAGCGTCTTCGTCAACTCCTCAGAAGCCTTGCCGTTGCCGGAGAGTAGCAGCCTGATGGCCTCGTGCGCAGCCTGCGCATCCTGCGGAACGAAGAAGTCCTGTGGCTCGTCGTACACCACGATGAGCGGCCCATATTCGTGTGGCGGGAGATGCTCGACCGATCCGTCCGGCCGAATCGCTTCGCCAGTGGCGAAGAAGCGCAAAACGTGCGCCAGATCATAGTGCGCGCCAACCGTCGCAACCCAAGCGATGGATTGGGAGTAGCGCGGATCGCCGGCTGCCACCAGCGCCAGTCCTCCAGAGAAGCTGAGCGCCAGCAGGCCGACTCTCTGTACTTCGAGTTGTTGCGCGAAACTCCGCGCCGACGTGCCGATAAGATCAGCGGACTCGCCCTGCACACGGTAATCGGCGATGCCTGGCACCTCGGGCGTAAGGACGAAAAAACCGCTGGCCGCCAGCGAGTGCGCAAAGTTCACCAGCCGCGGCTCGTTGATTCCCAGCTCGTGCATGCCGTGAACTACCACAATCCCCGGCGCGGAGCCGACGCCATATGGAACATAAATACGAGCGGGAATTGATTTGCCATTGAAGTCGAAACTCATATCGCGCACGTCAACCGGATGCACATCGTAGTTGGCAATCCATCCGGTGGCGTCAGGGTTGGCGATGCGCTGCAGTAATGAGGCAGCGCGCAAGTAGTCTTGCACGACGGGATACAGGAGAACTGCGAGGACGGGCAACAACAGGAGCAGCCAGGCCAGCAATCGTGCGTTACGGGATGGGCCGCGGCCTTGCCATGGAACGGTGGTCATTGCGGAACGCAGCAGGCTAGATTTCGAGGATCACCGGCATGATCAGCGGCCGCCGCGAGGTGTTCTTCACGATAAAGCGCTTCAGGTCCTGACGGATCTTTTCTTTGATCATGCCGTAGTCGGCCTTCTCTTCGTCACTGGAAGATTCAAGGGTATTCATGACGGCCTGGCGCGCCTGGTCAAGAAAGCCATCCTCACCCACGCTGGGAGAGAAGCCGCGCATCACGATCTCCGGCGCACTCTCCACTTTGCCGGTCAGCTTGTTGATAGCGATGATGGGGAGAACGATGCCATCTTCGCTAAGGTGACGGCGATCACGAATGACCAGGTCTTCCACCACGTCGCCCATGGAGTTGGAATCGATGCAAACGCGGCCAATGGCAATGCGCCCGGCCTTACGCGCGCCTAGATCGTCGAACTCCAGGATGTCGCCACTCTCAATCATCATCACTTTGCCGACTGACCCGTGCATGGAGCCGGCCAATTCGGCGTGCAGCTTGAGCTGCCGGTATTCACCGTGGATGGGAATGAAATACTTCGGCTTGACCAGATTGATGATAAGCTTCAGCTCTTCCTGGCTGGCGTGCCCGCTGACGTGCACCGGTGGCGACGAGCCGTCGTCGTAGATGACATGCGCATCGCGACGGAAAAGGTGGTCAACCACGCGGAAGATCGCCTTCTCGTTTCCAGGGATAATCCGTGAAGAGAGCACTACAGTGTCGCCCGGCTGGATGCGGGCATGCTTATGGTTGTCCACTGCTGCCCGCGACAGCGCCGACATAGGCTCGCCCTGGGTACCGCTGATCAGCACGCAAACCTTGTCGGGCGGCAGATCGCGAATCTGCGCGGGATGGATCAGCAGCCCTTCGGGCACGTCAATGTATCCCAGGTCCTGTGCGATTTCGGTGGACTCCATCATGGAACGTCCGACCAGCGAGACCTTGCGCCCGCTCTCGAAGGCCATCTCGATGGCGAGCTTGATGCGATGGATCGATGAGGAGAAACACGAGATGAATAACCGCCGTTCGGCGCGGGAGAAGATCTCCTGAAAACGAGCGCGCACGGCGCGTTCGCTCGGTGTGTAGCCACGTCGCTCGACGTTGGTGGAATCCTGGAACAGCGCCAGTACGCCTTCCTTGCCGTATTCGGCGAAGGCGTGCAGGTCGAAGAGGCGGTTGTCGGTGGGCGTGGGATCGACCTTGAAGTCACCGGTGTGGATCACGATGCCCATCGGGGTGTGAATGGCCAGCGCGACGCAGTCCACCAGGCTGTGGGTCACCTGGATGGGATTGATGGTGAAGGGGCCGACCTTAAAGCGCTCGCCCGGTGTGATCTCGTTGAGCACGGCGTCATCGAGCAGGGCATGCTCTTCCAGTTTGCCCTCAACATAGGCCAGCGTGAATTCGGTGCCATACACTGGAACATTGAGCTCGGAAAGGATCCACGGCAGCGCGCCAATGTGGTCCTCGTGTCCATGGGTGAGAACGATGGCCCGTACATACTGTCGGTTTTCCAGCAGGTAGTTGATATCCGGGACGACTATATCCACGCCGAGCAACTCGGCCTCGGGAAACATCAGCCCAGCATCGATGACGATAATGTCGTCGCCCCAGCGAATGGCCATGCAATTCATGCCAAATTCGCCGAGTCCGCCGAGGGGTACTACCTGGAGTTTTGTGCTGGGCATGTGTAACTTTCGATGCTAGCACAGGAGGGCGCGCACGCAGAACGTTCGCAGGGTTCGTCGCTTATACTGGAGAGAGGATGACACACGTCGAACGAAAAGGGTGGGTAAGGAGGCGACTCGAATCCGCGATCCAAGGCGCCTTCATGAAGGCCTACCAGACCATCAAGGTCGATCCCGAAAAGTATCTCGAACATCTGCGAATGGCGTACGACCTTCCAGCGCTAACCTACAACGGGGTGTACTCGGTGGATCCCGATCTGCTCGATCGCATCGCGGGGCAGACTATTCGCGCCAGCATGCGCATTGCCGCCGCCGAAGGCGCCGGTCTCGGCTTTGGTGGCATGTTCACCATGCTGCCCGATCTCGGCATCCTGGCCGCGATCACGCTGCGGATGCTCCAGAAACTCAGCCTGATTTACGGCTTTCCGTACAACACGGAGGACGAAGAGGCCGAGTTGTGGGTTGCGGCTGCCACCGCGGCCGGAGTGGACATCAGCCGTGAACTGGTGGAGAAACAGTTCGTCTCGAAGTTCGTGCCGCGGGTGATTCAGCGAATAGCTGCGCGCGCCAGTGCGGAGATTGTGGAGAAGTGGACGGCGCGGCTAATTCCAGTCATCAGTTCCGTGATCGGCGCCGGGCTGAATTACTACTTCGTGAAGGTATGGGGCGAACGCGCCATCGGACATTTTCGCCAGAAGCATCTGCAGATCCGGCACCAACAAGCCAGGAGAATTACGAGCGCGGCTGCGCCAGCGAGTTAGCGCGCCGATCCCGCATCCTATTGCATGACTGCATCCTTGACGGCAAGCGAAGCTGTCTCCACTCCGAATTGCCCTTCCCACTTCGCCATCACCACAGTCGCCAGGCAATTGCCCAGCACATTCACGGCGGTGCGCGCCATGTCGAGCAACTGGTCCACTCCTAGCAGCAGAAACACCGGCTCGGTCGGAAGCCCGACGGAGGCTGCCGTAGCCAGCAGGATCACCAGCGCGGCGCGCGAGACGCCCGCCACTCCTTTGCTGGTGAGCATCAGGGTCAACACGATCATCAGTTGCTGACCGAAGGAAAGATGGATGCCCGCGACCTGCGCCACAAAAATCGCCGACACTGAGAGATAGAGCGAGCTGCCATCGAGATTGAAGCTGTAGCCGGTGGGGATGACGAAGGCGACAATCTGGCGCGGAACGCCGAGGGCTTCCATCGCTTCCATGGCGCGTGGAAGGGCCGCCTCAGAACTGGAAGTGGCGAACGCAATGGTCACGGGCTCGATTGCGGCCTTAATGAATCGTCGCAGTGGAATGCCGAATATCAGTGCAATGGGCAGCAAGACGCCAAGCACGAAAACCGCAAGTGCTGCATACAGCGTGAGCAGCAGCTTCAGCAGGCTGCCGAGTATGCCGATTCCGGTATGTCCCACAGTGTAGGCCACGGCAGCGCCGACCCCGAGAGGCGCCATATACATGACGATGTTGGTGAATTTGAACATCGTCTCCGCCAGGCTTTCGCACCAGGCCAGCATGATGCGGCGTTTGGGCTCGCCGATCATGGCCAGGGCTGCGGCGAAAATCAGGCTGAAGACCACGACCTCCAGCACCGCCCCGTCAGCGACGGACTTGGCGATGTTCTCCGGAAAGATGTGCAGAATGGTGTCCTGGGCGCTGAGCTTGCTAACCGGAATCGTTTCGGCGCTCGGCGTTGCGGGCAGTTGAACCCCAACACCCGCCTTGCTGAGATTAATGGCGGCGAGCCCGAGGAAGATGGCGATGGTGGTGACGATCTCGAAGTAAATGATAGAGCGAAGACCGAGGCGTCCGACTTGCCGCAAGTTGGAGTGCCCGGCGATGCCCACAACCAGGGTTGCGAATAGCAGCGGCGCGATGATGGTTTTAATCAGGCGCAGGAAGATAAGCGCTATCACGCGCAGGTTGGTGGCAACGTTAGGGAGGTCGTGTCCGATCTCCGCGCCCAGCATCATGGCGATGAAGATCCAAGCCGTCAGCGTCCGGCGGAAACAGCCATAGACTACGAGTGCGCCCAGCGCGATCCAGCGGAAAGCAAGGAATAGCAGGCTAGCTTCTCCCATGAGGCGCCAGCACAGCAAGGCCGCGACGGCAGCAATGGCGGTAATCAGCAGGGAGAAGCTCTCGCGTCGGTGTTTGCTGGACTTGGTCATGAAACTTGAAAGGGCACGGCTTCAGCCGTGTCGCAGAGTGTTGTTATGTAGACTTGGCTTTGGCCACTGAGGGAGATCGCGCTTCTGCGTCGGAAGCACCCTCTTACAGAACTCCTTAATCCCCAGGCTTCTCGCGGGCTGAAGCCCGCTCCAGAAATAATAAGGCCACACTAGACGGCACGGCTGAAGCCGTGCTCCTTCAAGACCTTGTGGCCGGGAACCTGCCGCTGACATCTGCCCTAGCGCAGAATGTCTTCGAGTTCGACGCCGCGATCGGTGCGCTCGTCGCGGTACTTTACGATGACTGGCGTGTACAACGACAGTCCCCACGCCGCAGCTTTGCCCTTGGTGATGGCACGCGAGCCCGGTACCACAACCGCTCCCTCGGGCACCCGCAGGGGTTCGCTCTCAGTGGCGCGATAGATTTCGCCCTTCACGGTATCGAATAGCGGAGTCGAGCGCGTCAGAATGACGCCCGCCCCAAGCACGGCGCGCCTGCCGACCTGCGTGCCTTCGTAAACCCCGCAGTTTCCACCGATCAGCACATCGTCTTCGATGATGACGGGCGAGGCGTTGATCGGTTCCAGCACGCCTCCGATTTGGGCCGCCGCGCTGATGTGCACGCGCTTTCCAACCTGAGCGCACGAGCCGATCAGTGCGTGCGAATCGACCATCGTACCTTCGTCGACATAGGCACCGACGTTGATGTACATCGGCGGCATGCACACCACCGACGGCGCCACATAAGCTCCGCAACGCACCGACGAGCCTCCCGGGACCACGCGCACATTTTCCTTCGCGGAGAAGTGGCGGGCCGGGTAGGTGTCTTTGTCAACGAAGGAGAGCACATGCGGGTCGCCGCTTTCGGCCAGCTTGCCGATGCGAAAACCCAGCAGAATGCCTTGCTTAACCCAGGCGTTGGTTTGCCAGCGTCCATCACGCTTTTCAGCGGCGCGAATCGTTCCGGCGGTGAGGGCATCGCGGAATTGGGTAAACGTTTCGCCTGCTCCGCGGAATGTGGCCGCTTCGGCGCCCATCGCGTAGAGCGACTCGATCTGCCGCTGAAGTTCATGCATGGCGGGCAGTATAACCGTTGGCTGCCACGCGCTCCAGTTTGTCGTCGCGCACGATGACAGCGCGATCTTCGAAGGAACTCAGCGCGCCGCGGTCTGCGTCTGCAGCAATCCAACATCGGCCACCACGCTTTCCAACCTGGCGCGATTCTCTTTCTTCATCGGCACCAGTGGCAGGCGATAAACCTCTTCGATGCGGCCCATCATAGTTAGCACCGCCTTGGCGGGGCCGGGATTGGACTCGATAAAGTTCGCCTGCATCAACGGCAGGTACTTGCGGAAGAGGTGGCGCGCGCTGTCCCACTCGTTGGAGAGCGCGGCCTGTGTCATGCGAGACATCTCCGCCGGAATTTCATTCGACACCACGGAGACGATGCCGGCGCCCCCGAGTCCGATGACCGCCAGCGTAATCGCGTCATCGCCGGAGAAAACCAGGAAGTCCTGTGGCACGCTGGCGCACACCTCTGCAATCTGCGAAATGTTTCCGCTGGCTTCCTTCACCGCGATGATGTTGGGAATTTCGGCCAGGCGCAGCAGGGTCGGGGTCTCGATGTTTGTGCCGGTTCGCCCCGCGATGTTGTACAGCATAAGCGGCTTCGTCGATGCCTCGGCAATTGCGCGAAAGTGTTGATAGACGCCCTCCTGCGTCGGTTTGTTGTAGTAGGGCGTGGCAGTCAAAACATAGTCCACGCCCGGGCGCGAGGAGATTTCCTTCGCCTTGGTCACGGCTTCGCGGGTGTTGTTAGAGGTTGCGCCCGCCATGATGGGAACGCGGCCCTCGGCCGTCTCGATGGTCAGGTCAACCACTCGCAGCCATTCCTCGTGCGAGAGGGTCGGCGTTTCGCCGGTGGTACCACACGGAACCAGAAAATCGATGCCCGACTCCACCTGCCAGCGCACCAGGTTGCGCAAGGCCGCTTCATCGATGCTTCCATCGTGTTGGAAGGGAGTGACGAGGGCGGTACCGCAGCCACGCAATTTCATGACTGAAATTGTATTGCGAAGTGACCGCCAGCGTCAGAGTTGGCCGAAAATATCTTTGAAGTCGTAGAAGCCTTGCTTGCCGACAATCCACTCGGCGGCGAGCACTGCACCCTCGGCAAAGGTCCGCCGCGATTTAGCTTCGTGCGCAAGCACGATACGGTCGCCGGCTGAGTGAACTTCCAGTGTGTGGATGCCAGTCACCTCGCCTTCACGTTCGGAAGCAATGTTGACGCGCACTCCAGATGCTTCTTCCAGCAGTCGTTGCAAAGCCAGGGCCGTGCCGGAAGGCGCGTCCTTCTTGTGAACATGATGGCGCTCGGTGATGTGACCGCTGTAGCCATGGGCTAGCGCGGGAGCTGCCGCCTTCACGATGTGGAAAAACAGGTTCACACCGTATGAAAAATTCGCGCCGAAGACGAAGCCTGTTCCCGCTTTCTCGACAGCGCTTCTGACCCGCTCCATCTCGCCGTACCAGCCGGTAGTTCCGACGATCATCGCCTTCTTCGCGAGCAGGCAGGCCTCGATATTCGCCAGCACCGCGCCCGGGTCGGTGAAGTCGATAGCGGCGTCGAAGTCGCGCAGATGTTCTACTGTCAGCCACGCAGCGCCTGGATTGTCCAACTCGCCAATGCTATGCACGCGATGGCCGTGTTCTTGCGCGACCTCCGCGACCAAGGACCCAGTTTTACCGCGTCCGAGCACGAGCAAATTGAGCGAGCGGCTACTCAATCGAACACCTCGGGATCGACCTCGGAGAAGAACCTGGCGTGCAACCGGCGCACAGCTTCGGGAACATCGGCTTCGTCAATCACGAAGGTGAGGTTAATTTCCGAAGCGCCCTGCGAAATCATACGCACGTTGATGTCGCGAATGGCGTCGAAAACCTGTGCCGCGACTCCGGCAGTCTCGCGGATATTTTCGCCAACCAGACAGACGATCGCCTTCCTGCCGAAATATTTCACGAAAGCGAGTTGCTCGAGGTCGGCGGCGATCTGGGGGATAGCTTCATTCGAATCGACGGTAAGCGAGATGCTGACTTCCGACGTGGAGACAACGTCAACGGCGCAACGATGGCGGGCGAAGATATCGAATACCTTGGCAAGGAAGCCGTGCGCCATGAGCATTCGCGCAGCGACGATTTCGACGATGGTAATGCGGTTCTTGGCGGCGATGGCTTTGAACAAAGAGCGTGAGCGGGGGGTGTGCGACAAAATGCGCGTGCCCTCATTGGACGGGTTGCGCGAGTTCAGCACCAGCACGGGAATGTTATTCTCGACCGCCGGAAGCACGGTCGCGGGATGCAGCACTTTGGCGCCGAAGTAGGCGAGTTCAGCAGCCTCCTCGAAGCTGATGACCTTGATACGGCGCGCCTCGGCGCAGATGCGCGGGTCGGTGCTCTTCATGCCGTCCACGTCGGTCCAGATTTCGATGCGATCGGCATTCATTCCGGCGCCCACCAGCGCGGCTGAAAAGTCGGAGCCGCCGCGGCCTATGGTGGTGTGCACGCCTTCGCGGGTTGCACCGATGAAACCGCCCATGATCGGCACGCGGCCCTGGTCGATCAGCGGCTTCACGCGGATCTGCAGGCGGTCGTTGATTTCGTCAACTTGAGGCGTGGCACGGCTGTGCTGAGCGTCGGTAATAAGGACTTGCCGCGCGTCCACTAACGTTGCCGGAATGTCGCGCGCGAGAAATGCAGAGGTTGCGATCATGCTCGACAATCGTTCGCCGTAGGAAACGACATAGTCGGAGGTACGAGGGGTGAGTTCTCCCACGGCTGCGATGCCGCGCAGAAGTTCGTCGAGGGAGTCGAACTCGGCGCCGAGATCGGTGTGCAGGTCAGTGTGCAAGCCGGTGCCCAGCAACTCACCGGCGGTTGTGTAATGGCGCTCGCGAAGGGCGCGGCAGATCTCAAGTGCCTGCTCGCGTTCACCGCGGCCGGCAGCGGCAGCCATGGCGAGCAACTGGTCGGTAACTTTCGCCATAGCGCTGATAACTACGAACGGCCGCTCGGACAGGCGGCCTTTCACGATACTGGCGACGCGGTCGATGGCGGTGGCGTCCTCGACCGAGGTGCCACCGAATTTCATGACGATCACGGCCGCACCATCCTCAAAAGATGTGGGTGGTCGCTGCTCACGACAGGTAGCCTTGCACCTTGAGGAGTTCGGCGTTGAGCAGGGCCGCGCCCGCCGCGCCGCGGATCGTATTGTGCGAGAGCACGGTGAACTTGTAGTCCAGAACGCCGCAGGGACGCAGGCGCCCGACGGAAACCGTCATGCCGTTGCCGCGGTCCAGGTCCAAGCGGGGTTGGGGACGATCGGGAGCGTGATCGTAGATGAGCGGTTGCGCCGGCGCCAGCGGCAACTGGAGCTGCTGCGGAGTCGAGCGAAAGTCGTTGAACGCAGCGATGATTTCGGCAGCGTCGGCCTTCCGCTGCAACTTTACTGAAACCGATTCCGTGTGGCCATCCTCCACTGCAACCCGGTTGCAATGGGCTGTCATACTGAACTTTGCCGGCTCGACATGGTCGCTGGTCAACCGCCCGAGGAGCTTGCGCGTCTCCTCTTCCATCTTTTCTTCTTCCTTGGCGATGTAAGGAATGACGTTGCCCAGGATGTCGAGCGACGCGACGCCGGGATATCCCGCGCCACTGACGGCCTGCATGGTGGCGACAAAGATCGAGTCGATGCCGAACTTTTGATGCAGCGGTGCGAGCGCAACCACCAGTCCGATAGCTGAGCAGTTTGGGTTAGTGACGATGTAGCCACCCGAGTCCCTGCGCCAGCATTGCTTCTCCAGCAGGGCGATATGGCCGGCGTTCACTTCTGGAATGACAAGCGGAACATTGTCTTGCATGCGAAACGCGCTGGAGTTGCTGACCACGGCGCAGCCGGCGGCGGCAAACTGCGGCTCCAACTCACGCGCGATGCCGGCGTCCAGAGCGGCGAAAATCACGCGCGGCGCGCCCTCCGGCGAGGCGTTCGACACCGGCATCTTGCGCACACGCTCCGGGATAGACGTTTTCAAACGCCAGCGTACGGCGTCGCCGTATACTTGCCCGGCGGAGCGGTCGGAAGCAGCCAGCCACGCCACTTCGAACCAGGGATGGGCTTCCAGCATCTGGATGAAGCGCTGGCCGACGACTCCGGTAGCGCCAAGAATTCCGACCGCAATTTTCTCTTGAGGTGTCACTGTTTGAGAAACCAGTTTACATCACGTTCGCGACGCGACCGCAAACCTGCGCGGAAGACTGATGTTTGCAAAATGGCGTCTCTGCGCTGCTAAAATCAACTTTTCCTTATGCCATCTCCCTTGGCACAAACGGCCGCAATCCAGCACGAAGCTGTTCCGATCCTTGACCTCAAACGCCAGTACGCGAGCATCGCGGACGAAGTGAAGGCTGCGCTGGAACGGGTTCTGACCACGCAGCATTTCATCGGTGGTACAGAGTTGGAGGAGTTTGAGCGGGAGTCGGCGGAGTACCTCGGCGTTCGCGCCAGCGTGGGTTGCGCCTCCGGCACCGATGCCCTGTGGCTGGCGCTGCTCGCGGCAGGAGTCGCGCCGGAGACCAGCGTGGTTACGACACCGTTCAGTTTCTTCGCCTCGGTAAGCTCGATCGTCCGCTGTGGGGCGACTCCCGTGCTGGCTGACATCGATCCTGCTACCTTGAACCTTGACCCCGACGCGGCAAGCAATGCGCTAAAGCCGGCACGTTCGCACCGGGTATGCGCCGTCATGCCGGTCCATCTCTACGGGCAGTGCGCGAACATGGACATGTTCGATGCAATAGCCCGGGAGCATAAAGTTGACATCATCGAAGATGCGGCCCAGGCCTTCGGCGCGAAGTGGCGCGATAGGAAGGCGGGCTCGCTGGGGAAGGCTGCGGGATTCAGCTTCTATCCCACGAAAAACTTGAGCGCGTATGGCGATGGCGGATGCGTCACGACGGACGACGAAGAGTTGGCGACGCATGTTCGGCGGCTACGCAATCATGGCAGCCGGCAGCGTTATTACCACGAAGAGATTGGCTGGAACAGCCGCCTCGACGCGATGCAGGCCGCGGTGTTGCGCGTCAAGCTCAAACATCTGGATAACTGGAACCAGCAGCGACGCATGCTGGCCTGCCGTTACCACGGACTGCTGGCTAATTCGGGCCTGGTGCAGGCAGATGCACTGGCCGTGTCTCCGCAGGCCCCAATCGCGCTGCTGGCGTCGGCGCCGGAGGCTTATCACATCTACCATCAGTACGTGGTGCGCGCGTGGCGGCGCGAAGAGTTGCGCAGTTTCCTGGCACAGCAAGGCATCGGCACAGAAATCTACTATCCAGTCCCTCTGCATTTGCAAGAGTGCTTCGCGTATCAGGGATACAGGGCGGGCGATCTGCCGGAATCGGAGCGAGCGGCCAAAGAAGTAGTCGCACTGCCGATGTTTCCTGAGTTGCGCGAAGATGAGCAGCAGCGCGTGGTAGCGGCGATTGCGGAGTTTTACAGCCGATAGCGACTGTCTGCCGCGACAAGTCCATCAGCGGTGCTTGTGTTTGCCATGCGCTGGAGCCTGCTTCTGGGTGCGGTGGGCAGTCTGCGCGGCTGCATGCCGGGATTTTTCCGCAGCCTCTTCTTCTGGTGTGAGCACCCGGCGCACGATCGGGCCATTGAGTTTGTAGGTGATGTCCACCATCTGGCCGTCGTCGGTCCCTTTGCGGATGGTAAAGGTTGGCAGGTCGCCTTCCTTCCCGAACATCTCGTGGCCAGTCTTTACGGGGAGGTACCCTTCGAGATTTCGCTCGCGATAAGCAGTCTCGTAACGGTGTCGAACGCGGCCCCAGGTGAAAATGCGGATCTGGTTGAAGTCCCAAGGCAGCCCGTCTTTGGGTTCGTTCAGCAAAACAAGATATTGCGGGACCTGCTTGTCTCCGTCCTGCACGGTGTTGAGGACAAAATAGCCCATAATGCGCTGACCCTCGGCGTACTGCGCCACCTCCAGCGGGATATCAAGGTCGACCATGCGCAGCAGCACCCAGCCCACGCGCCCGGCCGAGTTACGTACCAGGTACCAATCTTCCATCACCGGCTTGGGAGGCTCGGATGCTTTGCCTTCAGCCGGCGCTGGCGGAGTCTGGGTTGTCTTCCCCGTGGAAGGAGGTGACGTTTGCTGGGGGTTCGTTGCCGAGGGCGGCGGAGTCTGTTTGGACGGATTTCCGCCTGGAGCAGTGTGTTGCTGTGTTTGGGCTGTGCCGGTCTTCGCGGTTTGTGGGTTGGCTACGACGGCTTTCCTCGGGTTTTTCTCCGCGGTTGCGCGCTTCAGGATGTCAACCTTCTCGCCGTCCTTGAGTTGATAGAGATGATCGCCTTCACGGGAAGGAATGTCGTGCATGTTAAGTTCGGCGCGGGTTGTGCCGTGTGCCTGCACAGGCTGGCTGGCGTTGTCCTGGACAAGCTTCTGGAAGGCGTCGTAAACCTCCTGCGAAACCAGGCTGCGTTCCTCGATCCAGCCTTCCTGCCCAGCGTCAGTGCGCACGCGCAGAAACCGGCGCTGCTTCTCCAGCACCTCCAAGCGATCGCCGTTGTGCACAGTGCCAATCTTGTTGTACATGGTGGCAACGCGGTCGCGCAGACTGGTCTCAGGCGCAGAAACGTACGTGTATTGGTGCTGGACAAGCGTGGCACGTTTGCAGGCGGAAGCCAGCGCGAGCAACGCGAGCGTAGCCAACAACAGCAGAATTTGCTTGGAATGAGGGCGAAAAAATTTCACGGCAACACAGAACACTATAAATCAGCGGAGAAGGGATGGTGTGGTCAGTCAGTAGTGGCGAAGCAGGTGCGCGAGCACTTGATAACCACCGACACAGAGGCACAGAGAAACTTAAAAGTTCCTGGCTTTTCGAATATCTCTCTCCGCCTCGGTGTCCGGCGGCAAAAAACCGCTACCACACCCGGCAATGCGCGCCATTTCTGGTTGCAGCGGCGCAATGCCCTTTTTCTCGATGGTCGCCTCGTCCATGCAGGAGGCGTAATAGTCGCCCACTTTCTGTTCGATGGCGATGTGCTGCCCCGGGGCCACGGCCTTCTCCAGGATGTCGCGCAGAATATAGAGATTGTGTTCATCCAACTCGTTGAAGCGGCCCCAGCGGGACTTGTCGGCTGGGATGGGGTTGTTCTTCATCCAGGTTCCGCAGGAATACTGATAGAAATCCACGCGGGGATCGGCGGTCTTGTCCATGGCGGCCACGTCGAAGCTGGGGATCTGTTTGGGAAACTCGGTCGAAGAAGAAGTAGAGGGTGTGGTCTGCGCCATGGAGAGAACGCCGGCAAGCAGCATGGAGAGAGCGAAGATCATTCTGATCCGCATTTTTGCCTCGCTGAGGAAATGTCACCCCGCTGCAAGCCATGGGCGGAGCGGAGAAAGGACAGGACAACGTGCGTCCCGTGGAGGGAGAAAACCTGCAAAACACACCACCAGAAACACTACTACAAGGGCAATTAGACTGGGAAATTCATGGCAGGTGAGCAGGAACAAGGTCCTGCTGCCGCTCAAAAGAGCTTCAGGTGGATGGTCAGGTATTTCTTGGGGTCCTTGCGCACCGCCGCGATCAGGTTTCGTGTTTCCACGAGTAATTGGTCGGCATTGTTGTACAACGAAGGATCTACCAGGAATTTGCCGGCGCTGCCTTCGCCTTTATCCAGACGGTCAGCGATGCTGTTCAGGCGGGTGACAGTGTTGTCGATTTTGTTGGCCAGCGCTTCATCTTTGGCAAGCCTGCCAAGCGTACCTTTGCCTGCGTTAATGCCATCAATGAGTTGGTTGGCCTCAGCCACGGTCTTGTTGGCATTGTCATACAGCGCAGGGTCCTTCAGAAACTTGCCGATGGTTCCGTTGCCGCTGTTGACCTGGTCAATAATCTTGTTCAAGTTATCGACGGCCGCGTTCGCTTTGTTGTACAACTCCTCGCTATTGATGAGCTTGCCGATCGTCCCGTTGGGCGAGTTGATTTGCCCCACGACCTCCTGCAATTGAATGAGCATATCGTTGGCGCGATTGAACAGCGAAGGATCGTAGATCACTTTGCCGATGGAGCCTTGTCCGCTCTGGATGTAGGAGAGGATGTTGTCCAGGCGTTTCACCAGGGTGTCAACGTTTTGCAGAGTGCCCTGGCTGGCGCGCACTACATCCTGCAGCTGGGGCACGTCCTTGGTAGCCAATTCATCGTCGTTCTGCACAGGACTGCCCTTGGTGTCACGGCAATCGATATCAACGAAAACCTCACCCAGCACCCCCGCGGTCGTTAACAAGACCTGGCAGCCTCGGTTCATGGTGTCGGCGTACTTGGTGGTGATCTTCATGATCACTTCCACCGGCGCGAGGATGCGTTTGGGATCGGAGACCACGCGAATCCGGGTGACATTGCCGATGTCTACGCCTTCCAGACGCACCGGGGCGCCGACACGCAGACCACCTGCGTTGTCCACGTAAGCACGAAGGATGATTTTCTTGGTGAACAGGCCGGTGGTTCCGGTCATGACGAAGACCAGCACCGCAAGGGTGATCAGAGCAAAAAGTACGGTGAGTCCAACCCGGAGCTGCGACCACTTCACCTGTTTTTCGCTTGGCACGCTCTCTCGATCGCCCCCTGGGACGCGCCTGCCGCAACCGCCCCCACAACGAACGCAAAGCTGGTGTTCGTCGGGGACCCCGGTCACCGCGGCAACCGCTGCCGATTGCACTCCTGCAAGCTCCGAATCATAACATGGCCAGACTCGTGATTGCGCCCGTCTCGAACGGCAGGGCGCTGGCTACAAGTCCAACTCCGCCAGGATCATGTTCTCTTCCATGCTGGAGTACATTTTGAATCCGGTCTTGACGCACACCGCCCGCATCTCGCGATTCTCCGGCAGCATGTTGGAGACGACCCGCTTGAGCTTCTCGTCACGGGCGATCTGGATCAGCCGGCGATACAGTTCCGTTCCCAGGCCCTTGTGCTGCGCCGCATCAATGGCGACAGCAGCCATTTCGGCTTCGTCGCGGCCATGCAGCTTGCTGAGGCGGCCAACGGCCAGGATTTCCATTTCCCCGCCATCCAGTTTACGCTCAGCGACCAGGGCCATCTCGCGGTTGTAATCAATGAAGCAAGTCCGGGTCAGCCGCTCGTGAGCCGTGCGCTGCGTCAGCTTCAGCGGCTGGAAGTAGCGCAGATAGACGCTTCTCTCCGACAGCTTCTTGTGGAATTCGATCATTGCCGGTTCATCCTCAGGACGGATCGGCCGGATGGTCACTGGCTTCCCGTCCTTCATCGCCCATTCGGTGACGAGGTGAATGGGATACGGGCGGATGGCGGCCTCGGGCAGCTCATCCTCCGTCATTTCCGGCCCGTGCACGACCACGCGCGCATCCAGCGACAGCAGTCGCTCCGGTGAGGCCAGCAGCGGATTGATGTCAATCTCCTTGATCCAGCGCTGCTCGACAACCAACTGGCTGAAGCGCACCAACAGGTCTTCCAGCGCGGTGATATCCACCGGCTTGCGGCCGCGGACGCCTTTCAGGGCCTTCAGGATCTTGGTCTGCTCCATCAAGCGCCGCGCCAGCGTCGAGTTCAGCGGCGGCAGCGCCAGAGCACTGTCTTTGAAGACTTCCACCAGTTGCCCGCCGGTGCCAAAGAGAATGACCGGACCGAACTGCGACATCAAGACTGCTGCCCACAATCAATTCGTAGCCATCGAGCTTCACCATCGGCTGCACGGTCACGCCCTGGAAGTGCTCGGCGCCCAGCTTGTCCGTTACCGACTGCTGGATCGCCTGGAACGCGGCCTTCACCGCATTCGCATCGCGTAGATTCAATTGCACTCCGCCCACGTCGGTTTTGTGGGTGACCGTGAAGGAGTACAGCTTCAGCACGATCGGGTAGCCGATCTCTTCCGCCGCCTGCAGCGCTTCCTGCTCGGTGGCGGCGACACGGGTCTCGACCGTAGGAATGTCGTAGGCCATCAATAGCTGCTTCGACTCGTACTCGGTGAGAATCGTGCGCCCTGACTCGCGAGCATCCCGAATAATGCGTTCGGCCCTGCCGCGGTGCAATAGCGCGTCCGCATGTTGCGGCATGGTGGGAGTCTCGTAGATTCCCTTCAGGTTGTAGGAATAGCGCCACATGTAATTGAACGCGCGCACCGCGCTATCGGGAAACTGAAAAGTCGGAATGCCGGCCTGATTCAGGATGTGCTCACCCGCCGCGACTTCCGCGCCGCCCATCCAACTCGCCAGTATTGGTTTTCCCGTGCCTTTCGCATAGGGCTTCAGCTTCTCGGCGATTTGCGTCGGATCGGTCATGTCCTGCGGCGTCAGGATTACCAGCATCCCGTCGATATTGCGGTCTTTTGCGGCAATCTCCAGCGACTTCGCGTAACGCTCCGGTTCGGCATCGCCGAGGATGTCCACAGGGTTGTTGTGGCTCCATTGCGGCGGCAGGATGGCATCGAAGGCCTTCATCGACTCTTCCGACAGCTCAGCCAACTCGCCTCCTCCGGCGGCCAGGGCATCCGTCGCCAGCACGCCGGGTCCGCCGGCGTTGGTCAGGATGCACAGCCGCTTGCCTCGCGGCCGTGGCTGCTTGGCCAGCACGTCCGACATAAAAAAGATGTCGGCAATGCTGTTCACGCGCAGCACGCCGCAACGGCGGAAGGCGGCATCGAGGACTTTGTCGCTGCCGGTGAGTGCTCCCGTATGCGAAGCGGCCGCTTTGGCGGCTGCAGCAGTGCGCCCGGCTTTGATCACGATGACGGGCTTGGTGAGCGAAACCTCACGCGCGGCGGAGAGGAATGAACGCGCGTCGCCTATCGATTCCATGTAGATGACGATGCTGTGCGTCCGGGGATCGCTGCCAAAGTAGTCCACCAGGTCGCCCCAGTTCACGTCGAGCATAGAGCCGATGGAGACAAAGGCGCTGAAGCCGACATTCTCGCGCAAACTCCAATCGAGGACCGCGGTGCACAGCGCGCCACTTTGACTGAGGAAGGCGACATTGCCCGGTCGCGCCACCGAATGGGCGAAGGTCGCATTCAGCCCGCGCACCGGATTCATCACGCCCAGGCAGTTCGGGCCGATGAGCCGCATTTTGCCCCGAATCGTCTGTGCGATCTGGCTGTTCCAACTCCTTGCCGTGTTCTCCGTGCTCTCGGAATCCCGCCGAAATGACGATGGCGGTGGGAATTCCCAGCTCCACGGACTCGGCAATCACCCCGGGAACCGTGTCGGCCGGCGTCGTTACCACAACCAGATCTACTTTGTCCGGCAGGTCGCGTACGCTGGGATACGCTTTGATGCCCAGCACATTCGACCGCTTCGCGTTCACCGGAAACACGGTCCCACCAAACGGGCTGCTCAGCAGGTTCCAAAGTACGGAACGGCCGACACTGCCGGGCCGCTCGGAGGCGCCGATTACGGCGACGCTTTGAGGCATAAACAAGCTGTCCAGTGGATGGCTTTCGGAGCGGTAAACGTCGGAAGAAGGATCAGCCTTGATCTTGGATTCCGAAGGCTTACTCGTAGAAATAGAACTCATAAGTTCCTCATATTTAGAACAGTCCAGTCTAATCGCTGGCTGGAAGTCAAGGTCAAGGGCCGATCACGAAAAATCGTGACTTGGGTCACAGTGGTCCCGATCTGGCTTCATACACCAAACCCGGGACTTAGGTCGACACATTCTCCAGGGCGCGGAGAACCGGGCTTGTGGGCGCGATCCCGGGAACGGTGTTCCGCGTTTTTGGGCCCCCCTCTAGCGCAGCGCCTCGGCTAGTTTGCCGCTGGCGATCAACTCGGCCACGCGTTCGATGTCGGGGGTGAAGATGCGGTCTTCGGTGAACGTGGGAGACACCGACCGGATGGCTGCGTGGGCCATCTGCCCGCGCTTGCTGGTTTTCAGGGGAGCTCGGAAGTCAAGGGCCTGCGCTGCGGCCAGCGCCTCAATGGCGAGGACATGGCGCGTATTGGTAACGACCTGCAGCAGCTTGTTGGCTGAGGTCATGCCCATCGAGACATAATCTTCCTTATTGCCCGAGGTGGTGATGGAGTCCACCGATGCGGGATGCGACAGCACCTTGTTCTCGCTGACCAGCGCCGCGGCCGTGACCTGCGGCATCATGAATCCTGAATTGAGACCGGCGCCCGGCGCCAGGAACGGGGGTAGTCCTTCGTTGAGCGTGGGATTTACCAGCCGCTCCAACCGCCGCTCGGATATGCCCGCGAGGCTGCTCAGCGCGATGGCCAGAAAGTCGAGTGCGAAGGCCAGCGGTTGACCGTGGAAATTGCCGCCGGAGATGATGACCCCGGGGATTTGCGCTCCCATAGGGCGTTTCGGCGCTCCCACCTTTTTCTCTTCAGGGAAGACCAGCGGGTTGTCCACGGCCGAGTTCATTTCAATCTCGAATACCTCTCGGCAGTAGGCAAGCGTGTCACGCACCGCTCCGTGGACCTGTGGGATGCAACGCATCGAGTAGGCATCCTGCACCGCCTGGCACTCGCGATGCGACTCGCGTATCACGCTACCTTCCAGCATGAGGCGCAGGTTCTGCGCTACCAGGATCTGGCCCGCGTGAGGCCGTGCCTGCTGGATGCGTTCGTCGAAGGCGACATCGGTCCCCTTCAGCGCGTCGATGGTGAGGGCCCCAATTACGTCGGCAGTATCGGCGAGGACCTCTGCCCGCAGCGTCGCCAGCAGTCCCACTGCCAGCATGCCCTGGGTGCCATTGATGAGCGAGATCGCTTCCTTGGCTTCCAAAACCAGCGGCTTGATGTCGGTTTGCTTCAAGGCAGCCGCGGCGGCCATACGGGCGCCGTGATAGGTGACTTCGCCCTCACCGATGAGCACCAGACCGAGATGGGCCAGCGGCGCCAGATCGCCACTGGCGCCCACGCTTCCCTGCGACGGGATTACGGGATGGACGCCGCGGTTCAGCATTTCGCAAAGCGTGTCAATCACCACCGCGCGCACCCCGGAGAAACCTTTGGCCAGCGAATTCGCGCGCAGCAGAATCATGGTGCGGGTCACGTCTTCGGCCAGCGGTGGGCCGACGCCCGCAGCGTGCGATCGCATCAAGTTGACCTGCAGTCGGCGGATGGCGTCGGGCGCAATGTGAAGATCGGCGAGCTTGCCCACACCGGTGTTCACCGCGTAAGCAACGCGCTCGTGTTCCACCAGGTCTTCGACCACGTCGCGGGCGCGCTCAACCGTGAGGCGCGCCTCGGGCTGCAGCAAGACGGGGCGCCGCTCGTATGCCACCTGGCGCACCTCGTCCAGGGTCAGGTCATTACCGTTAATGTGCAGCGCCTTCAACTTTTCCCCGCGGCTTTCAAGAACAACGGCAAGTACCTCGCTGAGAGACGCGTCCGCTTGAACTCCCTGTTTAGAACCATATGCACGGACTCCCCTTCCGCCAGCAGAGTGCCATCCTCATCGCGGACGACCTCGTAGCCGAAGTGCAGGAGAGAATCGCGAACCTTCATCAGCCGGGTCCGGAGCAAGACCAGGTCGTCGTAGCGGGCCGGCGCCTTGTAGCGGCAGCGCACATCCACGACGGCCAGGTGCGCGCCATCATGCTGCTCCATCTCGCTGTAGGTAAAGCCAAGCTCGCGCATCATCTCCACCCGGCCAACCTCGAACCAGATGATGAAGTTCGAGTGATAGACCACTCCCATCTGGTCGGTCTCGGCATAGCGTACGCGCAGCCTGGTTTCGTACACCTGCGGTTGGACCGTCGCTGGAAGCGGGTGACTCTCGGCTTTCAAGCGCGGCTCACTTGTTGCTCGGCGGGGTCTTGCTGCCTGCCTGAGTGGAGCTCGCCGGCTGACCGGCACCGGTTGCTGGGGCGTTGCTGACCATTTGTCCCCGTTCCGGTTCACCGGCGGGGACCAGTTTTCCGTTCGCCATGTAGTCCACGAACTGGGCGGGAAGCGAGTAGGGCAACGGAAGCCCGGCTGAATTCTGTAACTGATAGTGAATATGAGGCGCAGGAGTCGGTCCGGAATTCCCACACTCCGCTACCACTTCTCCCTGCTTCACCTTATCCCCCTTCTTGAACTTGACACTGTTTTGTTTCAGATGGTCAAGCATAGAGAACTCGCTGTTACCGTGCCCAATGAGGATCAAGTTGCCATGGGGCGAATCCCGGACCGGTCTGCCCGGCGGATTGTCCTGGTAACCGTCTTGTACGTCAACCACCAGGCCGTCGGCTGGGGACAATACTGGCTGACCGAAGCAGTAGAAGTCAGAGTTTTCAGTGCCATCTCCACTGAAAGGCCGCCCGTTCTTGAGCAACACAAAATCGATGGAGAACCTTTGGTCCTCAGAGGCAAAGTTCTGGTTCAGGTAGATGGAACGGCCGCCCTGATCGACCAGCCACTCGCCGCCGAAGGGCAGCTTCAGTTGGGTAGTGTCCTTGTAACCGCCGTAGCGGCCCTGCGCAGGTATCTGTAACGGACCAACCTGGAAGGCTTCGACCTGCCCGCGTTCGTTGACGGCGATGTTGGTGACCACCTCTACCCTGATCTTGTCGAAATCAGAGAGCCGCGAATAAAACGAGCCCGGGGCGAGCAGCAAGGGCACCAGGGTTTCATCGGCCATCTTCTTCTCCATGCCCATGTGCTCTCTCAGGTTCTTCGTTGCCGTAATGAACTTTTCCTCACTACCGTAGCTCTTCTTCACGCCGTCGGTGAACGTGGACCACAAGGCCCCAGTCTGGCCCTCATTGAACATCTGAAAGACCTGCTCTCCACGCTGTTTGGCCTGGCTGCTCATGGTGGGATAAGGTCCGCCAGAGGAGGGGGTCGCCGCGGGCTTGGAGGATTGAGGCTTGGCTGCCGTCGACGATGTCTGGCCGAACATGAGTGCTGGAAACAGCAAAGCCGCAACCATCGAATGTAAACGGAAAGTCATTTTTTCTCCCTGTGTTCCCTGCGGTTTGCCATTTTCTCGCAAGAGCTTAGATGCTCGCGACAAGTGCTGGACCCGGTTCTGGGACACTTGCGCAGGACAGCCGCAGCCATCTGTTGTTAGAACTCTGGATTGAGTATTGCTTGAACAGGCGTTTTGTAGCAAGAGAGATATGGGAACGTTCTGCTTCAAAATCGTTGCAATTCCGGTAAAAGCAATTGTAGCCCAAAACGAACCGGTGCGGCTGCTGGGCCATCTGAGTGCCGGCGAGAGTTCTATTTTCCCGTCCAGCGTGGATTCCGTTTTTCCAGGAATGAGGTTATGCCTTCGCGGAAGTCGGCCGTCGTACGGATGCGCGCGTTCTCTTCCACCGCAGCCTCGATCTGCTGATCGAGTCTCGGACAATGCATATTTCTTGAGCAGCCGCTTGGTCGCGAGCAGGGAAGCGGGACTATTTTGCAGCAGGGTTGTCGCCAATTCGCGCGCCCGCTCCTGGAGCTTGTCAGGCGCCACGACTTCGTTGACCAGCCCCATCCGGAAGGCTTCCTCGGCCCCTAGGGTACGCCCGGTCAGCAGCAGGTCGCGAGCGTGCTTCTCGCCCACCTGACGCAACAGAAAAGTGGAAACAATGGCTGGAAGGAAACCAATGCGCACCTCGGTGTATCCGAACCTGGCGTCGGTAGAAGCCAGAGTGAAGTCGCACAAGGTCGCCAGTCCGCAGCCGCCTGCGACCGCCGGGCCGTTCACCGCGGCTATCGTTACTTTGGGAAATTCGTAGAGCGAGCGGAAGAGATGCGCCATCCTCTGCGAGTCGGCTCGATTTTCGTCCTGCGTATGGCCAGTGATCGAGCGCAGGTTGTCGAGGTCCATGCCCGAGCAGAATGCCTTGCCCGCACCGGTCAGAATGAGGACCTGCGCCGGAGACGCTTCGACTGCTTCCAGGGCGCGCAGCACTTCGTCGATCAGTTCGTAGCTGATCGCGTTACGCCTGTCCGGCCGGTTCAGCGTAACAAGAGCGAGCGGGCCATCGTAGTCCAGGGTGAGGGTCGTGTAGTGATGTTGATGCGGTTCAACCATGTTCGACATCCGGCGGTCAAGCCCCGCAGATCGTCTGGCTGGGCAAAATACGAATTGCTAAGTGCTAACTGCCATTGCTAATTGCTTCTTCTCACATCTTAGGCCCGCTGAACTTGCTAGCAATGTCTACCGCCAGGCGAAACGGCTCTGTGAGCGCCTTCTTCAGTCGCAAATCTACGCCGCGCTCCTTGAGCGCTCCCAGCAATTTCTCCGTCGGGATGTTGCCCACCAGCACATCTTGTGCGAACGGGCATCCGCCCAGACCGCCAATGGCCGAATCGAACCGCCGGCAACCTACATCATAGGCTGCCAGGACCTTGGCCGCCGCGTCGTCGGGACGGCTGTGCAGGTGCACTCCAATCACGACCCCTTCGAACTTCTCCAGCACTGGACCCAGGAGATCCGCGACCTCTTGCGGTGTCGCCAGTCCAACGGTGTCGGCGAGCGAAATAGCCTGCAGGTCCATGTCGGCAAGCAAGCCTATGCCCTCGATCAATTCATCCGCATTCCACAAATCGCCATAAGGATTGCCGAACGCCATCGAGATGTAAGCCACGGTATCAAGCCCGCTCTCATCGGCTTTCAGCTTCACATTCTCCAGGGTGTCGAGGTTCTCTTCCAGCGTCTGGTTCTGGTTGTTCTTCAGAAATGTCGGCGAGAGCGAGTAGGGAAAGCCGACGGTGTGCACGGCGTCGGTCGAGATGGCGCGTTCGACTCCGCGCTCGTTGACCACGATGCCGATGATCTCAACATCATCGGGCGGGTCGAGTTCGCTCAACACGGTCTCCGAGTCGGCCATCTGCGGAACGGCTTTGGGAGAGACGAACGATACCGCGTCAATGTGCTTGAATCCGGCAGCGATCAGGGCCTTCAGGTACTCGACCTTGACCGCAGTCGGAATCTGCCCAGGCAGCCCTTGCCAGGCATCTCGGGGACATTCGACGAGAGTGAGGGAATCAGTCATTCGCAATTAGCTTTCAGCCATCAGCTCTCAGCCATCGGTCAAAACTTAAGAATTGGATGCCCCACCTTGTCGCACACCTTGTGACAGAGTGTTGAGAAAAGATCACTCTCTATGTCTGCAATACCCCGACGCTGAACTTTGGCACCTCGGGATTTAACGCAGCCGCCTCCAGCGCGGTGATGATCGCCTGCCGCGTTTCCGCCGGATCGATGATCTTGTCGATCCACAGCCGGGCCGCGCCGTAACGTGGGTCGGTCTGCTCGTCGTAGGTCGCCTTCACTTCGTCGAACAGCTTTTTCTTGTCTTCCTCGCTCAGCTTCTTGCCGCCGCGCTCCAGTTGCTTGATCTTGATCTCGACCAGCGTGCCCGCCGCCGAGGCTCCTGCCATCACCGCATATTTCGCCGTCGGCCACGCGAACAGGAAGCGGGGATCGTAGGCCTTGCCGCACATCGCGTAGTGCCCCGCGCCGAACGAGCCACCGACAATGACTGCGATCTTCGGCACCACCGAGTTCGACACGGCATTCACCATCTTCGCTCCGGCGCGGATGATGCCGCTCCACTCCGCGTCACGGCCGACCATGAACCCATTGACATCGTGCAAAAAAATGAGCGGCACCAGGTTCTGGTTGCAATCCATGATGAAGCGCGCCGCCTTCTCCGCCGACTCGGTATAGATGACGCCGCCGAACTCCATGCGCTTGTTGCCTGCACGATCAACTTGCTGCACGTGCGTCTTCTGATTGGCGACGATGCCCACCGCGAAGCCGCCAATGCGCGCGAAACCACACAGCACCGTCTCGCCATACTCCGCTTTGTACTCGCCGAACTGGCTGCCGTCCACGATGCGGGCGATGATTTCTTTCATGTCGTACTGGCGGGCGGGATCGCCGTCGAAGATGCCGTAGATTTCCTCCCCTGCGAACAGTGGCGCTTCCGGCCGCTTGCGGTCAAAGACGCCAAGCTGCCGATTGCCCATTTTGTCGACCAGCAGACGAATGCGCGCGATGCACGACTGATCATCTGGTTCGCGGTAGTCCACGGTGCCGCTGATTTGCGAGTGCATCTTCGCGCCGCCCAGCTCTTCGGCCGAATACTTTGCGCCGATCGCCGCCTGCACCAGCGCCGGCCCGGCGAGAAACAGCCCGCTACCTTCGGTCATCAGGATGTGGTCGCACATGAGCGGCAGATATGCGCCTCCCGCCACGCACATGCCCATGATGGCGGCGATCTGCGGGATACCCATCGCGGACATGACGGCGTTATTGCGAAAAACGCGGCCAAAATCGTCAGTGTCAGGGAAGACGTCTTCCTGCAGCGGCAGAAACACGCCCGCTGAGTCTACGAGGTAGATGGTCGGGATGTGGTTGTCGATAGCGATGTTCTGCGCGCGAATGACCTTCTTCGCCGTCATCGGGAAAAACGCGCCCGCCTTTACCGTTGCGTCGTTCACGATGAGCATCACCAGGCGTCCCTGTACCCGCGCCAGACCGGTGACCGCTCCCGCAGATGGAGCGCCGCCCCATTCTTCGTACATGCCCCAAGCCGCGTAGGAGCCGAGTTCGAAGAACTCGGTGCCGGAGTCGATGAGCAGCGCGATGCGCTCCCGCGCGGTCAGGCGCCCCTTCTTGTGCTGCGCGGCGATGGCCTTCTCGCCGCCGCCGTGACCGATGATCTCCTCCTCGTTGCGGACCTGCGCCACCATCGCGGCCATGGCTTTCTGGTTGCGTTCGAAACGCGGTGAGTCGGTCTTCACCTTGCTGTGGAATGGAGAAGGGGAGTGCTGGCGATGGTCAGTCATTTTGGTTGCGCATGCAAACCGTTAACGATAAAGCAGGCAGCGACCGTGCGCAATGAGGGCGGGCGCACCACCCGACGCAGAGACCAGAAGAAGCCGGCATGACTGGCAAACTGCATCAGCCAGATGCGCGGTCCAGCAGCGCGCCGTTTTCCCGTTTCCGAGGGACCTGCCCGCAACGTTCCATCGGAGAAGACCGCAGGCCATGTGTGTATACTGCATCGCAGACCCACACAACCGGCTGTGTATCGGGAGGACTCATGCCGAAGAAGTCATCCATGACAGCACTTTCGTATCCCAACCGTGTGCCCACAATCGTATGCTTCAATCGCGCCAAGACTGCGATGGGAGTCGACTTCGACGCCTTGGTCGCGGCCATGCAGAAATTTGTGGATGAGCACTTCGCGCCGGTCTGGGGAACGCCAGCCAAGCTGGTAAAGTCCACTGGCTTCGTCAAAGGCGCGTGGGCGATGGCTTTCCTCGAGAACGCGGACGACGCAGACACTGAGGGCTACCACGACGTCACTCCCGAAGGACTGCCGATGTCCAAGGTCTTCGTTAAGACGACGCTCAAGCTGAAGGACAAAGTCAGCGTGGCTGCCTCGCATGAACTGGCCGAGATGCTGATCGATCCCGCCGCCAACCTTTACTCGGCTGGGCCCAAGAAGAAGCGCCTGTATGACTACGAAGTGGCCGATCCAGTGGAGGACCTGTTCTTCGAGGTTGACGGAATTCCCATGACCAACTTCGTTTATCCGACCTACTTCGAGATCTTCCACAAAAAGGGATCGACCCGCTTTGACCACATGGGAGTACTGAAGAGCCCCTTCGAAGTGCACCAGGATGGCTACCAGAGCTATTGGGTGGACGGGAAAGCGAAGACGATGTGGGGCAGCAAGCCCAAGAAGACCCGCTTCCAGAAAGAAGACCGCCGCGGGCATCGCAGCTCCTTCCGTCACGAAGCAAAAAGAAAATTGTCAACGGCGAAGTCTGGCTAGAACTCGTGGACTCGTCTCAAGTCTTGTAAGCCTCAGCCGGGGCTGAAGCCCGGTCGGGAAGGCTGCTTCATTCGCGGGCTAAAGGCGCGCGCTTCCGCGGGATTACCTGGCCAGTTCACTTATGAGATGGCTTTGAGTTGCAATGCACTGAATCGTCTCCGTGGCTACGCGCTTTGCAACGCAGTCGCCCACTCTCGCCGGCGCTCGGCTTCGGGTTGCGTGAACACTCCCGCGATGCGCGTACCGCAATGGGTGCAGCTGCCATGCTTCAGCCGGTTGGACATCACCGAGTGCCAAGAGCGGGTGATGATCACCTGCTTGCAGCCTGGGCAAATCGTGTTTCCGCCGTCGGAAAAAATGTTGCCCTCATACACATACTTCAAGCCCATCTGCATGGCGATGCGACGCGCGCGATGCAGCGTCTCCGGCGGCGTTGGCGGCTTGTCCTGCAGCTTGAAGTCAGGATGAAACGCGGTGAAATGCAATGGCACATCGTCGCCGAGATTCTCCAGCACCCAGCCGCACAGCTCTTTGAATTCGGAGTCGCCATCGTTGAGCGTCGGGATGATGAGATTCGTGATCTCAAACCACACGCCGGTTTCGTGGCGCAGCCATTTCAGCGCGTCGAGCACGGGCTGTAAATGGGTGAGGGTGATCTTGCCGTAGAAAGCTTCCGTGAAAGCTTTGAGATCGATGTTGGCCGCGTCAATGTAGCGATAGATGTCGAAGAAGGCCTCACGGGTAACGTAGCCGTTGGACACCATCACGGTGTTGAGGCCGGCGTCATGGGCCTCGCGCGCAATGTCGATGACGTACTCGCCCCAGATGGTCGGCTCGTTGTAAGTAAACGCCAGATGCGGCGCGCGATGCTCCAGCGCAACCTCGACCACCTGCTCGGGGCTGAGGCTCAGCGAGTTGACCTGGTCAGCTTTGGCCTTCGAGATGTCCCAGTTCTGGCAGAAGAAGCAGCCCATGTTGCAGCCCGCGGTGCCCATGGAGAGGATCTTCGTTCCCGGGAAAAAATGATTGAGCGGCTTCTTCTCGACCGGGTCCATGGCGATGGCCGCCGGCCGACCGTAGCCGAGTTGCAACAGGCGCCCGCCCTGGTTCTTGCGGATGAAGCAGAAGCCGTTCTGGCCTTCTCCGATGTGGCAGTGACGCGGGCAGAGGTAGCAGTGGAGACGTCCGTCGGCCATGGTCTCCCACCAGCGCGCCTCGTGAACCTGCGGTTGCAGAAGTGTTAACTGCATGGTAACTGCTTATGTCTATTGTAGCGCCAATCGGACGCGGTCAGCATCCTCCATTGCCTGCGCGTCCAGCTTCTCAATCTCCGCCAGGTACCTGGCAGGGCGCCGCTCGTACCATTGTTGCTGCGCCGCAGGTTGGCGGTTTGGGCGCTCCGAACAAAACCTTCTGCCGGATGGCGGCGCGCGCCGCTTGCAAAGGCGCCTCCGGCGCCGACTGCAGATAGGACATCACCAGGTCACGGCGGCGTTGCGGATCGTCGGTCCGGCTGGCCGCCAGCAGCGTGTCGCGCAGGTATTCCTCCGTCTTCCAGACGGCTTCTTTGGGTCAGAGAGCATTCAAAGCCCGCACACTGGGTGCGGCGGCCCAGAACACACAACAACCTTTGCCTCGCCTTCGTTGATAACGCGACGGGCGGCCTGGCGCAAGGCGGAGGCCATGTCCCGGTGTGACATGCGCCGCCCGCAGGTTTTGCCAGGGGCGAGGTGATAGGCTGTTGTCATCATGACCGCCGACGAAATCAAACAACTGCTGCAACTGGAGCCGCTGCGGGTGGAGGGCGGCTTCTTTCGCGAAACCTACCGCTCGCGCTGGAAGGTGTCGGAAGAATACCTGCCGGAGGGAACCCACGGCTCCCGCTCCATAGGCACTGCGATCTACTTCATGCTTACGTCGGAGACGTTTTCGGCACTGCATCGCATGCCCGGCACGGAGATTTTTCATTTCTACCTCGGCGATCCGGTGATTATGCTTCAGCTTCAGAACGATGGAACCTCGCAAACGATCACGCTGGGTTCCGATCTTGCCAGTGGGCAGCGGCCGCAGGTCGTGGTCCGTGGAGGAGTGTGGCAGGGCTCGCGGTTGGCGCCCGGCGGCAAATTCGCGCTGCTGGGGACAACCATGTCTCCGGGCTTCGACTACGCGGACTTCCAGATTGGAGACCGCGAACAGTTGAGCGCGCAGTATCCGGGCGTCGCGGCGATGATCCGGCAGTATACGCGATAAGGCCGCTCATCGCGTCTCGCGGTAGCGCGAGAAACAGGCATGGATCGGCCGGACAAACACGGATGATTCTTGGCTTGAAGAGGCGACGACGAACTACCCGGAACCTCCGACTAGATCCGAGGCTGTTCTGCGAAATTGGCAGTCACGGCTTGTCGCAGACTCCCGTTCCGTGACACGCCCGACCCTTTGATGAGCAGTTGCCCGGCTCAGCCAACTCGCCGTCAGGACCGATGCAGGTTTGCGTGTGCATGCACCAGAACAGGCCGTCGTTCGATGGAGGCACGGTGGGATCGTGTTCAGCCTCGATGAACTGGCCCTTCCAGCGTAGTGCCGGGCAGAGGTCTTCGCGGTTGGGATTGAAGCGATCAGCGTCGGGCATCGGCATCATGCGGCACCTCCGGAACTCTGGCCTGCGGCGTTTTCGGTGCCCCCGGCGAGCGCCGCTTTTGCGCTTGCGGGGATGCAGTTGAGGATGGCGCGTTTCACCGCGACCTTGGCCAGCGTGACTTTGTATTTGTTGTGGCTAAGCGGCCGGGCATGGGCGACCGCCGCGTTGGCGGCAGACATCGCTGTCTCGGGCGTGGGGGTCTTGCCGACGAGCGCCTGCGCGGCTTCCGATGAGACCCACGGAATGGGCGCGACCTGGCCGAGCACCACTCGCGCGCTCTTCACGGTGCTGCCATTCATCTCGAGGGCGACGCAGGCGTGCGCCAGCGGCCAGTCGAAGGCGGCCCGCTGCCGGACTTCGTAGGTGCCGGCCTTCAGGTTCTGCGGCGGCGGTGGCACGACAATTTCGATCACCATCTCGCCCGGCTTCAGATCGTGCTCGAGTTCGTTCTCCGACTTGGGAATGATGAAGAAATTTTCCAGCGGCAGTTCGCGGACACCGCTGCCCGGGGCGTTGGCCGAATAGAGACGGATTTTCGCGCCGTAGGCGATGAGTGCCGGCGCGATGGTGGAAGGACTGACGAAATATGCGGGGCCCTGCGTTGCCCAGGATAGCCGCGTAGCGGTTGTCGCCTTCGACCACCATGGACTTGCCGTCCGGCGCTTTTCGCCATCAGGCCCATACCATTGCGAAAGTACCAGCAGCGCGGACGCTGGCACATGTTGCCGCCGATGGTTGCGAGGTTGCGGATCTGCGGACTGGCTGCTTCGTTCAGCGCTTCGGTCAACATGGGGTAAGCGGCGAGATCAGTTTTGCGCTTCCACGAGTTCGGCGATGGTGGTCAGCGCGCCGATGCGCAGGCCATTGCCCGGCTGATAGCTGATGCCGCGCAGTCCATCGATCTGCTTGATGTTGACCAGACGCTTGGGTGCGACAACGTCGTCCTTCATCAGCGCCAGCAGATCGGTGCCGCCAGCGAGGATGGCGCCTTGCTCGCCCAGCAGCGTCGCGACCTGCTCTTTCTTGGTGGGGGTGACGTATTCAAACGCGCGCATTGGCGCCTCCTTGCTCCAGCGCTGCGAGCACACGGTCGGGCGTGAGCGGCAGGAAGGGCACGCGCACGCCGATAGCGTTGGCTACCGCATTGGAAATCGACGCGCCCGGTGAGACCACCGGCGGCTCGGCCAAGCCGATGACGCCGCGCTCGTCGTAGCCCTTGCCGGTCATCATGTGGACCTTCAACTCGCCAATGTCGGCGATGCCGGCCAGGCGATAGAACTCCATGTTCGGATTCAACATGCGGCCGGTGACGGGATCGAGTATCTTCTCTTCGTAGAGCGCATAGCTGATGCCCATGATGAGCGCGCCCAGTACCTGGCTCTCGGCGGTCTTCACGTCGACTACCAGGCCGCAGTCCTGCACCGCGACCATCTTGTTCACGCGGACGATACCGGTCTCGGTGTCCACCGAGACGTCGGCCATCTGCACGCCACCGACGCCGCTATTGGTCAGGTCCGGCGGTTTCGATTTGTCGGGATTCTTGCCGCGGATGGTCATCGGCATGGCGCCGATTTTGGAGCAGGCTTCCTTCCACGAGAGGCTGCGGCTGGGATCGCCTTTCACACGAATGGTTGCGTTCACCGCCTCCAGTTCCTCGGGCTGCGCTTTCAGCGCCGGAGCCACCTTGGCGAAGAGTTGAGTTCCGGCATCCACGGCGGCACGCCGAGTGGATGACGTGACGCCGCCGCTGGTGGTGCTGCCACCGCTCGCGCCCGAGACGGGATAGCGGCTGTCGCCGATCAGCAGCTTGACGTTGTTCATGGGAATGCCGAGCGCGTCAGCAGCAACGATGGTGATGATGGTGCGGCAGCCGGTGCCCAGGTCCTGGGTGGCCATCTTGATCTCGACCGAGCCGTCGGGATGAATGGTGAGATCGCAGTCGCTGTTGTGTCCGCGGCCGCCCCAGGTGTGCATGGAAAGGCCAAGCCCGCGCTTGACGGGCCCCGCTGTTTTGTCGCCGCGCGGATGCCAGTTTTTCTTCCACTCCATCATCTCGGCCGCGATGGGCAGTTCGTCGCGATAGATGGCAACGCGCTTCCCCGTGAGATCCAGATTGCGCGTGATCAAGTCAAACGGATCGATGTTCATTTTGGCCGCCAGATCGTCGATGGCGCTCATGGTGACGACCGCGGCTTGCGGGTGGTTCGGTGCGCGCCAGGCGCGTGCGCTGCCCTGGTTGGTGGCGATGGCGACGTTTTGCTTGCGCTGGTTCGGGACCTCGAAAATGTAGGGCAGGGGAGGCGTGCCACCGCCGCCCATGCCGCCCGTTCCCCAGGAGCGCGACTCCCACGCGATCAGCTTGCCGTCCTTGTCGGCGGCAATCTTCACGCGGGCGTAACCGGAAGGACGCATGCCCGCGACTTCCTGTTCAGAGTCACGTTCGAGCATGATCTTCACCGGCTTGCCGCCGGCAGCTTTGGAAAGGTGCGCTGTGGCAATGCCCCAACGGTCGGGGCTGAACTTGCTGCCAAACCCGCCGCCGATGTATTGCTGCAGGACCTGGATATTGCCGGCAGGAATGCCCAGCGGTTCCGCCATCTGCGGAGCGATGCCGGAAAGGTTCTGCGTCGAAATGTGCACTACCAGGTCCTTATCGCCTGTCCATTCCGAAGCCATGCCGTGGGTCTCGAGGCAGCAATGCGTGATGCAGGAAGCCCCGTACAAACCCTCGACAACCGCTGCCGCCGAGGCGAAGGCCTTGTCGGGTTCACCTTGCGTCTGCAAAGCCGTTTTCTTGTAAGGAGAGTGTGACGCGGTCCCTTCGACGTACTTCGCCGCGCGCAAAGCCTCAACAACTTTCTTGTTCACGCCCGATTCCTGGGCGTCTTTCAGATACTTATCAGTGGGATGAAAGCTGACGCCGTTTTTCTGGATCGCCGCAATCACTTGCTCGTCAGGAACCTGGTTGTCTTCCATGTCCTCGAAATCGTCGCGGCTGATGGGACCTGTATCAGCTGCGATGTTCTTCGGGGGCTCGGCGTCGGACACAAAGTGAGGCAGCGGCTGATATTGCACCTTGATGGCGCGAATCGCGTCCTCAGCAGTTGGTTCATCCACGGCAGCGACTGCGACCACTTCATCGCCAGCCCAGAAAATTTCCGTTCCTGGCTGCTGAATGATTCTCACGGCCTTGACGCCCGGCATCTTCTCTGCGGCGCTGGTATCGATGCTGGTAATACGTGCATGCGCGTAGGGGCAGCGAAGAATCTTTCCTGCCAGCAGCCCGTCGGGGTTGTAGTCGTAGGTATATTTGGCGCGGCCGGAAACTTTCACCGGTCCGTCGATCCGCGAGATGCGTTTTCCGAGCAGCGGACGAGTTGCGGGATCGGGCCATTGATAATCGCTCATGACGCGCTCCCTTCCCGCGAAGTGGCCAACGCGACGGCGCGAATTCCGTTGTAGGTTCCGCAGCGGCAGAAATTGCCGCTCAAGCCGCGGCGAATGTCGTCGGCAGTGGGATTGGGATGTTGCTCGAGAAAGTGGGTGGTCGCGACGATGAATCCGGGAGTGCAGAAGCCGCACTGCTGGGCGTCGTGGTCAACGAACGACTGCATCAGAGGAGTGAGCGCGTCGCCTTCCGCGAGTCCCTCGATGGTGGTGATCTTCTTGCCTTGCGCATCAATTGCCAGCACAGAACAGGCATACACGGTCTTGCCGTCCATCAGCACGGTGCAAGCGCCGCAAACTCCGCGGTCGCATACCCGTTTTGCGCCGGTCAGATTGAAGTTGTCACGCAAAGCATCGAGCAGCGTCACTCGCGGTTCGAGTTGTGCATTGAGCTGCTTGCCATTGACGGTGAGTTCAATCGGGACTTTGCCGGGGCCGTGGACGGCAACATCTTCACCCGCGGCCGTGACCACGCGTTGGGCCCACCAGCAGTGGCACGGCCACGCCGATGCCGGAAATTTTCATGAAGTCGCGTCGCGTTACACCCGAAGTCTGCTCGGGCTTGCGCGCATCGTCATCTTTCATGGCGCCTCCATCCTTGCAGTCTGCGAGTATAACTCCGGGACACACGGCCCGGCACGGAGGGGGATGGAGAGATATTTGGATAGGACTGAGCTACAGAAAGTCGGCGGCCCGCTGCCAGGCCGCCGCCAAGGGGAAACGCAGGGAGCGTTCGGGGTTATTTCTTCAGTGTGCGGATGTACTTCACCAGGTCGCTGATCTGGGCATCGGTCAACTTGCCCTTGTAAGCCGGCATTTTGCCTTTACCGTTGGTGATGGCACCTGTCAGATCGGCGTCTGACATCTTCTGGATGTCGGCGCTGCCGAGGTCCTTGGTTCCCATGGCCGCCTTACCGCTGCCATCGGCGCCATGGCACATGGCGCATTTTGCCTTGAAGGTATCCGCGCCACCTTGCGCTGCGGCCACCGGTGGCAGCGCCAGGGCAATCACGAAGCTGAACAGAGCGATACGTTGGAGCAATTTCATGGTCATAGTTTCGTTTCCTCACTCAAGCACCCGCTGGGGGCAGGAATATGAACAAAAGCGCCGCAAAATGACGGCGAAGGTAAATGTACTCCCCCATAGCCCCTTTGCGCTATACCACTTCCGCAACACGAGTGGGAAAAGACCCGTCGAGCGGGTCATATGCCGCTAGACGCCACCTCCCAACCCATGATTACCATAGAAGCTAGCTCTTTTATTTCAGCTACTTAGATGACACAGAGGGTCTGGGGTGGTTTGGCATTCCCATTGCCTTTACAACATTGACGCCACTGCTAGGAGAAGGCCACGTGGAACCGACTTTCGCCGTAATTGGGCTTAATTTCCGGACGTCGCCCGTTGCCGTCCGCGAGCGATTTTGGATCAGCGAACCCCGACGCTACGAAGCTCTGCGTGAGTTGGTGCGCTCCGAGGGCATCGAGGAAATTATCGTCCTGGCCACCTGCAATCGCACCGAGTTCATCCTGTGGGCCAGCGACGTTCCCACCGCTGCTAACTCCGTCTTGCGCTTCCTGACCCGGGAATACCAGCTCAGGCTCTATGAGTGGTCGCACTTTTACCGTTTGATGGACGATGTTGCGCTTACCCACATTTTCCGCGTCAGCTCGAGCCTGGATTCGATGGTCCTGGGTGAGCCAGAAATTACCGGCCAGGTGAAGCAAGCCTGGGCGCAGGCCCAGGAAGCGGGCACCACAGGGCGCTTTCTGGATGCGGTGATGCAGAAGGCGCTGACGGTTTCCAAGCGGACACGGACCGAAACTGCGATTGGCTCCTCGGCGGTTTCCGTTCCTTACGCCACGGTGGAGCTTTCCAGAAATGTGCTGGGAGAACTGAAGGGCCGCGAAGTTCTGATCATCGGCGCGGGCAAGATGAGCGATCGGGCCGCGCATTACCTGATGAAGGCTGGCGCCAATCAGGTGAGAGTGATGAACCGCACTCTGGAGCACGCGGAAGAGATGGCGCAGAAGCTGGGCGCGATCGCAGTCCCATTCGAGGACCGTGCACAGTATCTGAAAACGGCCGACATTATCGTCAGTTCCACAGCGTGTCCGCACTATATCCTCAGCCGGCAGGAAGCCGAAGAGATCGCCCGGCAACGCCAGCACAAGCCGATGGTGATGATCGACATTGCGGTGCCGCGCGATATCGACCCCGCGGTGCGGGAAGTCGAGGGCATTCACCTCTTCGACATGGATGATCTCGAACACGTAGTGCAGCGCAACGCGGTGGGGCGGCAAGCTGCCGCCGAGGCCGCGGAGAAGATCGTACAAGCGGAGGTAAAGGGCTTCGGGCGTAAACTTGATGGCGGAGCGAGTGGTGCCCACCATCGTCGCCCTGCGTCAGCGTCTCGATGAGCTTTGCCGGCAGGAATTGGAAGTTCTGCGCAAGGAGTTTGGGCCCTTCACGGAAGACCAGGACCAGGCGCTTACGACCCTGACCAGTCACATTACGCAACGAATTGCCGGTTCCCTGGCTCGCGAATTGAAGGAACTTCCAGAGAAGAGCGAACAGGATGTCGCTGACCGCCGCGGTGAGCCGCCTGTTCCAACTGGAACGGCCGGTAACGGCTACCGCCGGCGCCAAGAACTAACTATCTAAGGAGTTGCAATGCCACAATCTGCGGACAAAAAACCAACAACGCCCTGGGCTTTACCAGCGTGCAAGCTTACACCCTGGCGGTGATCACTCTGGCCATTGGCATCGCGGTCGGCTACTTCGCCCGCGGCTCAGCCCCGGTGGCCGTCCCGAGCGAAACTGCTCAGGCTGCTACGGCCCCCGCTGGAATGGGCGGCGGCGCGATGGGAGGAGCACAGTTGCCGGGCATTGGAAGCACGCAACAACAGCAGCAGGCCGCCTCGCCGGAAACGATTGCCAAGGCTGCCGAGCCGCTGCTGGCGCAGTTGAAAACCAATCCCAACGATTCCGAAACGCTGGCGAAGATCGGCAACCTGTACTACGACGGCCAGATCTATCCACAGGCAATCGAGTACTACGAAAAAGCGTTGAGCATTCAGCCGAATAACGTGGATGTCAGGACCGACCTGGGAACCTCGTACTGGTACACCGGCAATGCCGACCAGGCCATTGCAAATTTCGAAAAAGCGCTGGCCATCCGTCCCAATCATCCCGGCACGTTGTTCAACCTGGGAATCGTGAAGTGGCAGGGCAAGAAAGATCCCAAGGGCGCGATTGTGGCCTGGGAAAAGCTGCTGCAGACCAACCCCGACTACCCTCAGAAAGACCAGGTGCAAATGTTGATTGAGCGCGCCAAGATGCACGAGAGCGGCGCAACCAAAGGTTAGCGAAGCGAAAATACTGCACTCATTGCAAGAATTGGGGCATGCAAGGTCAAAGCGTGCCCCGTATTTTTGCGTCGCGCAGTTCCACCGAGCGCAGGTTTGGCCCTGTTTTGGGCCCCCTATGGCTTCGAATTCAACGGGAATTAGTCACCGCAATCTCATCTGCTCTCAAGCCCCAGGATGTTAATACGTCCAGCGCGTCAAACTTGTGCATCACCATGGTCAACTTATGCGGTATGCTTCTCGGCAGCTTTTGCTGGGGGAAATATGAAGCACATCGCCGCAGCAACGCTGGTATTGGTATTCGCGACATCCATGATCGCGCAAATGAACACGCCGGCACAGACCACGAGCAATCCGGTCGTCAGCACCGTCCGGCAGATGGAAGAGCGCCAGTCGAAGAACCTGATCGGCGCGGCTGACGAAATGCCTGCCGACAAATACAGCTACCATCCGACGCCCGAGCAAATGAGCTTCGCACACCTTGTCATCCACGTCATTGAGTCGAACTAACGGTCTGTGCGCGCGCATTGCAGGTGAGCAGCCACGCGAGCTGAAACTGAGCGAAAGCGATTCCAAAGACGTCCTGACTAAGGCGATGAAGGAATCGTTCGCCTATTGCGAGCAGGTGCTGGCCAAGGCCGACGATTCAACTCTCGGCCAGGCGGTGGCGTTCTCCGGCGGGCGTACTGGCACGCGCGCCAGTGCGCTCATCCATCTCGCTACGGGCTGGGCCGACCACTACGGCGCTGCCGCGATGTATCTGCGGCTGAACAATCTGCTGCCGCCGAGCGCGCAGAAAGCGCCGCCGAAATAAGTCATTCCGCCTTCACCACGATCAGCTCGAAGCTGCCGGGAACCATGGCCGGCCTCTGCCCCGGAGCGGGCGGAGTCGCCTCGCGCTGCGCGGTGACCAGATAGGCGATGTCGTTCTCGTAATCCATGGCCATGGTGCGAGCGCCCTTGGCTGTCGGTACGTTCTGGGTCACCGTGTACTTGTCCGGGCTGTCTTCGTGAATCACCGTCAGCACGCCTTCGCCACAGGACATGAAGACTTCCTGATTATTCGGATTGAAGCGCCCGGCATCCACACCTCCACCGATTGGCACCGTGGTCACGACCTTGCCACTGTCGGAGTCCACCACCGCCATGATCTTGTTATCGCATCCGGCGAACAAGCGATGATGCGCCCGATCAAAAGCCAGCGCGCTCGGCTCCTGGCACAGGCCCAATGGCCATGTGTTCAGCACGGTGAGTTTGGTGGCATCGATCTCGGCGATCTGACTCTTGTCTTCGATATTGACGAACACTTTTCCCTTGCCGTCGCTGACGGCGAACTCCGGCTTGCCACCCAGCGGGACTGTACCAACGACTTTGCCAGTGGCTGCGTCCACGACCGTCGAATCCTTGCTGCGTGCGTTGAAGGTGAACACGTGCTTGGTGAAGGGATCGTACAGGATGGCGTCGGGCCGCTCGCCAACCTTCACGCTGTCCAGCTTCTTGAGCGTCTTCAAATCGAAGATGGTGACCGTGTTGTCGCCGCCGTTGCTGATGAAGCCGCGGCCTAATTCCGGAGCCAGGGTAACCCCGTGGATGCCGGAGAGGTCAGGGATGTCACTGGTGACTTTGAGGCTGGCAGTGTCCACCACCATCACGTGCGTGCCGCGGGTGATGAACAGTCGGTGGCCGTCCTTGTCGTAGTAGAGATAATCCCAGCCCCCTTCGCCTCCGAGCTTGACATGACTGACGACCTTGTACTGTTTCTGGGCAAACACCGGTACGGCTGCGAGAACCGCGACCGCGATGAGTAGTCCGACAACTCGTTTCATTTCCATTTCCTCTTCAGGGTGCATCCGATTGGATTGATCACCTATTCTCAAGATGATAATCCCCTTATCCGAATGAGATGGCACATTCCCAAACCGGGACCGAGGTCGCTCTCCTTCCTCTGCAACCGCATCAACGTGACCCAGGTCACCGACGCTGACAGGGTTTCTCTCTAAGCTGAATATGGATATGTGGTGTTCAATGGGAATACTTCGGGTCCGGACTGCAGTGCAAGTGGGGGATAGCGTTGTTATCGAGCGGGAGCACTTGGAGCAACTGCTGCAGGCATTGATCGACCGCGGATACGAGGTCATCGGACCGACGGTTCGCGAAGGCGCAATTGTCCATGAGCACCTGAGTTCCATCGAAGATCTTCCTTCCGGATGGACCGACGAGCAGGCTGGCGGAAAGTATCGGCTGAAGCGCCGGCAGGACAGCGCTCTGTTCGGCTACGCGGTCGGTCCGCACTCCTGGAAAAGGTTTCTGTATCCACCCCTTCAGCGGCTGTTGCAGGCTGAGCGCAACGGAAAAGGACTGCGCGTCCTGCCGGAAGAGCAGAAAGCCAACGCCGAAGTACGCCTTCCTCGGCGTGCGCGCCTGCGATCTGCACGCCATCGCGATTCAGGACAAAGTCTTTCTCGACGGCCCATTCGTTGACCCTGGGTACAAAGCGCGACGCGAAAGCCTTTTCATCGTGGCCGTCAATTGCGGCCAGGCTGGCGGCACCTGCTTTTGCGCCTCGATGAACACCGGGCCGAAAGCGACCTCCGGCTACGATCTCGCGCTGACCGAGTTGCTGCAGGACGGGCGGCACCGCTTCCTGGTGGAAGTGGGAACGGTGCGCGGCGCAGAGGTCTTGTCAGCAGTGCCGCATCAATCGGCTGCCGACGCAGACCGGCAGCAGGCCGAGCGCGTACTGGACGAAACCACGCGCCACATGGGCCGCCGGTTGGACACGCGCGGCATTAAGGAACTCCTCTATCGCAACTACGAGCATCCCGGGTGGGACGCGGTCGCCGAGCGCTGTTTGACTTGCGCCAACTGCACCATGGTATGTCCCACCTGCTTCTGCACCACGGTGGAGGACGTCACCGACCTGACCGGCGGACACGCCGAACGCTGGCGGCGATGGGACTCGTGCTTCACGGTGGACTTCTCCTACATCCATGGCGGCAGCGTGCGCGCTACCCCGAGATCGCGCTATCGCCAGTGGATGACGCACAAACTCGCCACCTGGATTGACCAGTTTGGCGTTTCCGGCTGCGTGGGTTGCGGCCGCTGCATCACCTGGTGTCCCGTGGGAATTGATATCACGGTCGAGGCCGCCTCCATCCGCGAGAGCGATTTGGTCAAGGCGCCAGTGGACCGCAACAAGGAACCGGCATGATCCAAACACTTGAACCAATTCTCAGAGAGCATCCTTTCTTTCATGGCATGGAGGAGCAGCACATCCGGTTGATTGTCGGGTGTTCCAAGAATGTGCGCTTCGGAGAAGGGGATGTCATCTTCCATGAAGGGGATCCAGCCGATCACTTTTACCTCATTCGTGAAGGCCTGGTGTCGGTGCAACTCGTAATCCCGCACGATGGCCTGACGACGGTGCTGACGGTTGGTAGTGGGGAGGTGATGGGGTGGTCGTGGCTGTTTCCTCCGTATCGCTGGCATTTTGACGCCCGGGCGCAGCAGCCTACGCATGCGTTGGCATTTGACGGCAAGTGTCTTCGCGCCAAGTGCGATGAAGACCACGACCTGGGGTACGACATTTACAAGCGATTCATGCAGATCGTAACCGAGCGCCTGGAGGCAACCCGATTGCAACTGTTGGACGTGTATGGCAAGCGTGCTTGAACAACCCGAAGTGATGGCCGTGGGTCCGCTCACCGACCCAATGCTTCCCATGCCTTACCGCATTCAGCGCGTCAGGCAGGAGACGGACGACACTTTCACGCTCGAACTTCTCCCCGAAGATTCCAGCAAGAGGTTCTCGTTCGCGCCGGGACAGTTCAACATGCTCTACGTCTTCGGTGTGGGAGAAGTGCCCATCTCGATCAGCAGCGATCCCGACGATGTTCCCCTGCTCAAGCACACCACGCGCGTGGTCGGCACCGTTACCAAGGCGATGCGGCAGCTCAAGCGCGGCGAAACCATGGGGATTCGCGGCCCCTTTGGTACCCACTGGCCGGTGGAAGAGGCGGTGGGCCGGGACGTGGTGATTGTGGCGGGCGGCATTGGGCTGGCGCCCTTGCGGCCTGCGCTCTATCGCCTGATGGCGGAACGGGAGAAGTACCGGAAGATTGTTCTGCTGTATGGCACGCGCACGCCCGAAGACATGCTGTACCGTCACGAACTGGAGCAGTGGCGCGGCAAGTTCGACCTGGAAATCGAGGTCACAGTCGATCGCGCGGCGAACACCTGGCGCGGCAACGTGGGCGTGGTGACGAGCATGATCCCGCGCGCTCCTTTCGACCCTTCCAACACCTTCGCAATGGTTTGCGGGCCCGAGGTCATGATGCGCTTCACCGTGATGGAACTCTGAAGCGCGGTGTGGCGGCGGAGCGAACCTATTTGTCCGCTGGAACGCAACATGAAATGCGGCATCGGCTTTTGCGGCCATTGCCAGTTTGGCCCGACGTTCATCTGCAAGGACGGTCCGGTCTTCGCCTTTCATCGCATCGCGGCCATTCTTGGCAAGTCGGAGATTTGACATGGCCTCGCGCAAACCCAAGCTCGCGGTCTGGAAGTTTTCCTCCTGCGATGGTTGCCAGTTGAGCCTGCTGGATTGCGAGGACGAACTGCTGGCCGTTGCCGACGCGGTCGAGATCGCGAACTTTCCCGAGGCCTCGCGCGCCGTGGTCAAGGGCCCTTACGACATCTCCCTGGTGGAAGGCTCCATCACCACGCCGCACGACGCCGAACGGATTCACGGCATTCGCCGCGCCTCCAAGTTCCTGGTGACGATTGGCGCCTGCGCCACCGCGGGCGGCATCCAGGCGCTGCGTAACTTCAAGGACGTAAAGGAATTCACCTCCATCGTGTATGCCCGGCCTGACTACATCGAGACGCTGAAGAAATCCACCCCCATCACCGATCACGTGTTTGTGGATTTCGAACTGCGGGGCTGCCCCATCAACAAGTACCAGTTGGTGGAGGTCCTCAGCGCGTTTCTGCATGGACGCAAACCGAACACGCCGCCGCACAGCGTCTGCGTGGAATGCAAACAGCGCGGCACGGTCTGCGTGATGGTGGCGCAGGGCACGCCCTGCCTTGGGCCGGTGACGCAGGCGGGCTGCGGCGCGCTCTGTCCGGCCTACACTCGCGGCTGTTACGGATGTTTCGGCCCGAAAGAGACGCCCAACACCGCGGCGCTGAGCGCGTGGTGGAACCAGATGGGAGTAAGCGACCGCGACCTGATGCGGGTCTTCCGGGCGTTCAATGCCTACGCTGAGCCTTTCCGCAAGGAGAGCGAGGCGCATGAAAAGTAGGACCATCAAAGTCGACTACCTCGCGCGTGTCGAAGGCGAGGGTGGTCTGTTTGTGAAGATCAAGGGCCAACAGGTGACGGACGTCAAGCTCAAGATCTTCGAGCCGCCGCGCTTCTTCGAAGCCTTTCTGCGCGGCCGCAAGTTCTACGAGGCGCCCGACATTACCGCCCGCATCTGCGGCATCTGCCCCGTCGCCTATCAGATGAGCGCGTGCCATGCCATCGAGGATGCCTGCGGGGTCAAGATAACCGGTCCCATCCGCGAGCTGCGGCGCCTGATCTACTGCGGCGAATGGATCGAGAGTCACGCCCTGCATGTCTATCTGCTACATGCGCCCGATTTCCTCGGCTACGAAGATGCCATTCGCATGGCCAAGGACCATCCTGACGACGTAAAGCGCGGCCTGCGATTGAAGAAAGCCGGCAACGAGATCGTGCGCGTGCTGGGTGGGCGGGAAATCCATCCCATCAATGTGCGCGTCGGCGGCTTCTACAAGGTGCCGGACAAGAAAACGCTGTCGCATTTTGGCCGAGGAACTGAAGTGGGCGCGCGACGCTGCGCTCGAGACCGTGCGCTGGGTGGCGACCTTCGCATTTCCTGACCTCGAACGCGATTACGAATTCGTCGCCCTGCGGCATCCTGATGAATATCCCTTCAACGAAGGCCGGCTGGTCTCCAACAAGGGTCTGGACATCGCCATCCGCGAATACGACCAGCACTTTGTCGAGGACCACGTCGCTCATTCCAACGCGCTGCAATCGCGGCTCAAGGAACGGAACTCCTACTTCGTCGGCCCGCAAGCCCGTTACAACCTGAATTTCGACAAGCTCTCGCCGGTGGCGCAGGAAGCCGCCAGCAGCGCGGGTCTTGGCCCGGTGTGCCGCAATCCATTCCAAAGCATCATCGTGCGCAGCGTGGAGATGGTGTACGCCTGCGATGAAGCACTGCGCATCATCGAGCACTTTGAGATGCCCGACCAGCCCGCGGTGAGCGTCGAACCGCGCGTCAGCACCGGCTACGGCTGCACCGAAGCGCCACGTGGCATCTGCTATCACCGCTATCGCCTCGACGACCGCGGCGTCATCGTGGACGCCAAAATTGTTCCTCCCACCTCGCAGAACCAGAAGACCATCGAAGACGATCTCCGGCAGTTTGTCCAGGACCACCTGGCCACCCAGAAGGACAAGTTGCAGTGGCAGTGCGAGCAGGCGGTCCGCAACTACGATCCCTGCATCTCTTGCGCCACCCACTTCCTTGAAACTGCACATCGAAGCGGAATGACAGCCGAGCAGCCTAAGCATCCTCATCATCGGGGTTGGCAATGAATATCGCGGCGATGACGGAGCCGGGATTGCCGTCGCCCGGCGACTTCGAGAGCGATTTCTGGCCAGAGTCACGGTCCTGGAAGAAACCGGCGAGGGCGCGGCGCTGATCGATTCATGGAGAGGAGCGGATTGGGTAATGCTGGTGGATGCAGTCCGTTCGGGCGCACCACCAGGAACCATTCATCGCCTCGACGCGCTTGCCGCACCGGTTCCTGCAGACTTCTTCCATTACTCCACCCACGCCTTCAGCGTGGCCGAAGCCATCGAACTGGCCCGGTCCTTAGGTCAACTGCCGCCGCACCTGGTTGTCTACGGGATCGAGGGAGAGAATTTTGCCGCAGGTGTAGAGCTGTCCTCCAGCGGTCGAGCAGGCCGTCGAAGTCGGTGGTCGAGCGCGTGGCTGAAGAGTTGCGCGGAGCGCTGGGAGACTGACTTCCACTTATCCGTCGTGGAAGAGGCGCTCGAAGGACACCCGTGCGCTAGAATCGCTCATCAGCATGACGGTAGCGCAGCGAACCATTTTCCATGTTGATATGGACGCCTTCTTCGTCTCAGTCGAAGAGCTATTCGACCCGTCGTTGAAGGGGAAAGCGGTGGTCGTCGGCGGGCGGCCCAACGAGCGCGGGGTCGTGTCGGCTGCCTCGTATGAAGCTCGCAGGTTCGGGGTACATTCGGCCATGCCGCTGCGTACGGCCGCCAAAATGTGCCCGCATGCCGTGTTTGTGGACGGGCGTCCTGAACGGTATCGGGAGTACTCCGGCAAAGTGTACGAGGTGCTGAACCGCTTCTCGCCCAAGCTGGAGATGGTCTCCATCGACGAGGCGTACGTTGACATGACCGGCACCGAGCGTCTTCATGGGCCTGCCATGCGCGCGGCGCATGCATTGCATGCCACGATGAAAGTCGAGACGCAGTTGAATTGCTCGATTGGCATTGGCACGTCGCGGCTGATCGCCAAAATCTGTTCCGATCAGGCGAAACCGAACGGCGTGCTTTGGGTCGTCCCGGGTGCGGAAATAAGATTCCTCGCGCCACTTGACGTGCGCAAGATCCCCGGGGTTGGCAAGGTGATGGAGAAGCGCCTGCAGGAACAAGGCATCCACAAAGTTGGCGATCTGGCGTCGCGCGATGAGCGCTGGCTGGAGCAGAATTTCGGTGCGCTGGGACTGGCGCTCTCCGGCAAGGCGCGTGGACTGGATGCCGGCGCGTGGTTCGATAACGATATCGGGGAAGATATTGGTGCGCGTTCCATCAGCCACGAACACACCTTCTCGCACGACACGGACAATCGGCAAACCCTGGAGGCGATGCTGGCGCGGCTCACAGAAATGGTTTGCCGGCGGTTGCGCGAACAGAACCTGCACGCCCGCACGCTGCAGTTGAAGCTGCGCTATTCGGACTTCCAGACATTGACACGCGCGCGAACCTTGGACGAGCCAAGCTCTGTGGACTCGGAGGTCCTGGCGATCATTCGCGAACTCTTCCGCACGAACTGGAATGGCGAGGCGGTGCGGCTCCTCGGAGTGAATGCGTCGCACTTCGGGCAGGAAAGCGAGCAACTCGGACTGCTGGGCGGGTCGGCGCATGAGAAGTGGAACCAGGCGTTGTCCGCCGCTGACCGGATGCGCGAGCGGTTTGGGGAAGGCGCCGTCTCCCTGGCCAGCGGAATGAAGGCACACTTTCGCGAACGGACGCATGAGAATCCCGCCGCGTTGCCGGGCAAGAAGCGGGGAACGTGATCTTCCATGCCGGATCCGTTCGAAAACCTTTGCGTCGTACTGGTAGATACGCGCAACCCCCTCAACATAGGCGCAGCCGCCCGCGCCATGAGCAACTTCGCCTGCATGCACCTGCGCGTGGTGAACCCATATGAAGTGGCCTTTCGCGAAGCGCGGTCCGCCGTCGGAGCGTCAGCGGTGCTGGCAAACGCGAAGGAGTACACGACGATGGCCGAGGCCGTCGCCGACTGCGCACTCGTCGTGGGAACCACTGCGGTGCGACACCGCGAACTTCAGCACCCGGTACGACGGCTGGAATACGGGGCGCGGCTCATTCGCAGGCAACTGGCATCTGGCCGTGTTGCCCTGCTGTTCGGATCGGAGAAGGTCGGTCTCTCCAACCAGGACCTCAGCCATTGCCACTGGTTGATGCGCATTGCCACGCGCGCAGAGAATGTTTCGATGAACCTCGGCCAGGCGGTCGCGGTCTGCCTTCATGAGCTTGCACGAGATCCGAAGGCCGCTCGGTCTCTAGAAAGAACGAAACGCGCTACTGCGGGCGAAGTAGAGCGTATTACTGCGATTCTGCTGGAAGTGCTCGGCGCGAGCGGCTACGTCCATGCGAGCGGCGCCTCTGCGACCGAGCAGAAACTGCGGCGTCTCATCCGCCGCCTCAGTCTGAGCGCTCCCGACGCAGATGTGTTGCTGGGTATGCTTCGGCAGATCGCATGGAAACTGCGACAGTAGCGGGACTTTCCTTCACCACAGAGGTACAGAGACACGCGCGATCTTACCGGGGCGCCGCTTGGGGTTTCTCTTTCGCCACGGTGGGCATGGAGAGCACGCAGAATATCCTGCACTGTGTCTCACTGCTGAAAGCACTCCTGAAATTGACAGCTAGAACAGTCCCAGTTTCTTCTTTTTCTTCGGCTTGGATGAGTCATCGGTGGTAGCTGTCGTATAGATCGGCTTGGTTTCGTTTGGACTGGCGCCGGTGTCGATGTAGCCTGGCTTGATGTCAATGTACGCATCCTCGCGCAGCTTGGTGAGGTACTCGCGCAACGCCGGCTGCATCTTCGTCATATAAATATTTTCCTGGATCCTGGCCTCAACATCCTTCAGCGGAGGCACTCCGGCGTCCTGGTGCTCGGTGACCTTCAGGATGACGAAACCCTGATTGGTCCGCACCGGCTGGCTGTATTCGCCGGCCTTCATGGCGAATACCTGCTGCTCCAGTTCTTTGGACAGCGTGCCCCGCTTGAAATACTCCAGATCACCACCAATCGCCGAAGTTGGACCATCCGAGTACTGCTTGGCCAGGTCTGCGAAGTTGCCGCCTTTCTGCAGCAATGCATAAACCTGGTCAGCCTTGGCCTGTGCCTGGGCGACGACTTCGGGGCTGGGCGGCTCGGGCAGCACTTCTGTTCCTTTTTCGGTTTTCACCGGCGGTTTCGTTTGGGTGGAAATCAGAATCTCGCTGAGCCGCACCTGTTCCGGACGTTCCATCTCCGCCTTGTGTTTGTCGTATTCCTGTTGGATCTCCTGCTGCGTCACGCTGATGTGACCGCCGACCTCCTGGCCGATCACGTGTTGCGTGATGATGCCGTTCTTCATGTTTTGTTTGAACTCTTCGAACGAGACACCCTGCGCCTGGGCGGCCTTCTCCAGGTCTTCCATGGACTCGGCATGCATCTGCTTGCGTAGCTCGTCGAGCCGCTTGACGACGTCGGTGTCGGCACTGATGCCGAGCTCCTGACCTTTTTGCAGCAGCAGTTGCTGGTCGATCAGGTCACGCAACAGGTCCTTCTCGCGGTCCTTCACTTCCTGGGGCGCAGCGTTCGGTTCCTGCTGATGCATGTCCGTCAGCAATTGCTCACGGGCCCGGTTCAGGTCCGCACGCGTAATAATGTTGTTGTTGATGCGGGCGATGATTTCCTCGACGACGGTGTCGTCCTGGCCCGATTGTGGGCCGGCTTGCGCCACAAGTGCGGGAAAAGCAAGGAGTATCGCGAACCAAAGGACAACAAATCTCTTCATCAAAAACCTGATCAGACGGGCCTCGGTGCGGGGTGTCGCCCGATATCCAAATTAACGTTGTGTCTTCTCCCTATTTTACCCCGTCCAGAGTGGTCGTGCCGGGGAAGCGCGATTGGCGACGTTAAGCTGTGTAGAAGAATCCGTGCTTCGCAATGCCCAACGCTCCCGCGGCGAGCACCAGCCAGGCCGAATTGAGACCGCGATAGCGAAGCAGCGCAACCGCGCTTGCGATTCCAAGCAGCAACGTAAACCAATCCACAAAGGCTGATCGCGCCAGTTGCCAAGTCACCAGCGCCATCAGGGCCAGTGAGGCAACGTTGATTCCATCCAGGATAGCGGCCCGCTGTCCGCGACGCGCGAAGCCGCGGCAGCAGTGGCGCGCTCACCGCGACGAATAGAAACGCCGGCAGAAAAATCCCGACCGTTGCCGCGACCGCTCCCGATGGCCCATGCAGGACATAGCCGATGAAGGTGGCTGTGGTAAACACCGGGCCGGGCGTGACCTGCCCGACCGCCACGGCGTCGAGCAGTTGCTGCTGCGTGAGCCAGTGGTAGCGCTCCACCAGGTCTGCGCGCAGAAAGGCCAGCAACACATAGCCGCTGCCGAAGAGCACCGACCCGATCTTCGCGAAGATCAGAAAGATCGGCCACAGGCCAACGGATGCGCCAGTCGCGATCACCGCTGCAGCGGAAAACGCCGGCTTGAACGATGGCGCAGCCAGCAGGGTTCGTTGGCGCAGGTCGCTCCACCGCACTGCGAGTCCGAGCACTCCGCCGATTCCCAGCACCAGCAACTCGTTCATGCCGGCGGCGGCCAAAGCAATCGAGAGAATCGCCACCAGCGCGAGCCACTTCGTCTTGACCGCCGAACGGCCCAGCTTCCATAGCGCCTGCAGAACGACTGCAATCACCACCGGCTTAACGCCATACAACAGGCCTGCCGCTTGTGGCAGCGTGCCCCACCGGACGTACGCCCAGCCCAAGATGCCGACCAGGATCGCAGCCGGAACGATGAAGCAAGCACCTGCCACGATGAGACCAGGCCAGCCCGCACGGCGATGGCCGATATGGATGGCCATCTCGGTGGAGTTCGGTCCGGGAATGAAATTGACTGCGCTGAGGTAATCGAGGAACTCCTGCTCGCTCAGCCAGTTGCGTCGGCGGACGACTTCCTCGTCCATCATGGCGATGTGCGCAGCCGGGCCTCCGAACGCGGTCGTGCCCAGCTTCAGGAAGAGCAGCGCAATTTCGGAGAGTGGGGAGCGACTCTGGGGATCGGCAGCCAAAGTTTTGGGATTCGCGTTCACGATCTGCTTGGGTTGCCAGAAGGGTTCGCCGTCATCGGCTTGCCAACCGAGGTGTGCCACAAGCGCTAGGAAGTATACCGCCGGGACGGCAAGCGCTTTGGAATCGCCAAGCCAGAAGCCCGAGGATGTGCAAAGCGTGTGGGAATCGTGTGGAAGCTGTGCTGCAATCGTCGATCCAGGCCGGACCTGTGGCTTCGCAAGGAAAATTCTCTTGTGCCGAAATCGCCAATGTTCATGCGCCTGCGGCGGCCTTCAGGCGATTTGTTGGCAGTCGTTGAAGGAATGGTTGGCGGCTGAGGGTTGCGCAGGAGCCCGCAAGTCTGTTATAAAGGAAGAGTCAGCGAGAGGCATTACTGTCGCCTGCGGATGCGGGAAGGAATTTGAGTCCTGCAAGAGAAGCCGGCATCTAAGACATGAAGCTTCGTAATAGCTGCCCTGGCCACAGGGCTGGAAGTCGGGGACAGAGTTCTCCGACAGGTTAGCGGGAATCGCGGAACCTCCAGTACAAGATCTTTAACGAATTCGAACGCTCTGGTGCCTTTGTGCGCTGAATTCTGGTGACAAGGCCGACTAGAGCGGCATGTTGCGCGTTTGCTCTCCGCTGCGAGCGGTTGAGCGCCGGTGCTCCCCATTGCCTCCGAGGTGATCGGGTTGACAGCACGGAAAATCGCGTAGTATGTTTGAAAGGTTTCGAGGACGACGGTCGTAGGCCTACGGGTTACGGGCCGTCATTATCCGAAGCAGCCGCCCAGTGC
>CAWHRM010000005.1:0-210000 GCA_963831675.1 uncultured Acidobacteriaceae bacterium | reverse complement strand
AGATACTTGGCGCGGACCGGCCGCAAGGCGGGTGTGGGCTGAGTAAATTTTATGGTCAAGCTACTAAGGGCGCATGGTGGATGCCTTGGCAGAAGCAGGCGATGAAGGACGTGGCAAGCTGCGATAAGCCTCGGGGAGCCGCAAGTAGGCATTGATCCGGGGATTTCCGAATGGGGAAACCCTATACGGTAAAACCGTATAACGGCCCGATGAATACATAGTCGGGTACGAGCGAACCCAGGGAAGTGAACCATCTCAGTACCTGGAGGAAAAGAAAACAACAGTGATTCCGATAGTAGTGGCGAGCGAACTCGGAACAGCCCAAACCTATTTCACCTTCGGGTGTAATAGGGGTTGTAGGGTCCGCAACAGTAGAGTTACCAATCCAGTCGTTAGTCGAAGCCCTCTGGAAAGGGGTGCCATAGAGTGTGATAGCCACGTAGGCGAAAACGAACTGGACTCGAAGCGGGTACCTGAGTACCGCGGGGCACGTGAAACCCTGTGGGAATCTGCGGAGACCATTCCGTAAGGCTAAATACTAGCTTCTGACCGATAGTGAACCAGTACCGTGAGGGAAAGGTGAAAAGAACCCCAGCGAGGGGAGTGAAATAGTACCTGAAACCGTGTGCCTACAAGCAGTGGGAGGGCTATGCCCGCAAGGGAATGCCTGACCGCGTGCCTATTGCATAATGAGCCGGCTAGTTATTCTTGTCAGCAAGGTTAAGCGTAAGCGAGCCGTAGCGAAAGCGAGTCCTAATAGGGCGTTCAGTTGGCAGGAATAGACGCGAAGCGGGATGATCTACCCTTGGCCAGGTTGAAAGTGGGGTAACACCCACTGGAGGACCGAACCGGTGTTTGTTGAAAAAAGCTCGGATGAGCTGAGGGTAGGGGTGAAAGGCTAATCAAATTCCGTGATAGCTCGTTCTCTCCGAAATAGCTTTAGGGCTAGCCTCGTATGATTTGCAGCGGTGGTAGAGATCTGGATGGACTAGGGGGCTTTCCAGCTTACTGAATCCAACCAAACTTCGAATGCCGTGGACAACTAGTACGGGAGTCAGACAGCGGGGGCTAAGCTTCGTTGTCGAGAGGGAAACAGCCCAGATCGCCTGCTAAGGTCCCCAAGTCTCAGTTAAGTGGGAAAGGATGTCGGAACGCCCAGACAGCCAGGAGGTTGGCTTAGAAGCAGCCATCCTTTAAAGAAAGCGTAATAGCTCACTGGTCAAGCGGTCCGGTGCCGACAATTCAACGGGGCTTAAACTGAGCACCGAAGCAGCGGATGCATGGCGTCAAGCCATGCGTGGTAGGAGAGCATTCCCAACAGTTTGAAGCGGGATCGTAAGGACCCGTCGACGGTTGAGAAGAGACCCTGCCGGCATAAGTAGCGATAACGGAGGTGAGAACCCTCCGCGCCGAAAGTCTAAGGTTTCCTGAGGAAGGTTAATCCGCTCAGGGTTAGTCGGTCCCTAAGGCGAGGCCGAAAGGCGTAGTCGATGGACATCCGGTTAATATTCCGGAACTCCCTTTGATTCGTTATCACGATGGGGTGACGCAGAAGGATACGTGCAGCCTGTTATGGCTATCAGGTTCGATGCGTGTAAGCCGGTTTCTCCAGGCAAATCCGGAGAGACATTAACGGTGAGACGCAAAGGAGTAGTCCGTATGGACGAAACGCACCGAGTTCACGCTGCCAAGAAAAACCTCTAAGGAGAATGAAAGGGAACCGTACCTCAAACCGACACAGGTAGACGAGGAGAATATCCAAAGGCGCTCGGGAGAACGCTCGTTCAGGAACTCGGCAAATTAACCCCGTAACTTCGGGAGAAGGGGTGCCCCGGTAGAGTGCAAGCTCGAGGGGGCCGCAGTGAAATGCGCACGGCGACTGTTTAACAAAAACACAGGTCTCTGCAAAGTCGAAAACGACGTATAGGGGCTGACGCCTGCCCGGTGCCGGAAGGTTAAAGGGAGAGGTCAACCGCAAGGTGAAGCTTCGAACTGAAGCCCCGGTGAACGGCGGCCGTAACTATAACGGTCCTAAGGTAGCGAAATTCCTTGTCGGGTAAGTTCCGACCTGCACGAATGGCGTAACGATCGTGCGACTGTCTTAACGAGCGACTCGGCGAACTTGTAGTACCGGTGAAGATGCCGGTTACCCGCATCTAGACGGAAAGACCCCGTGCACCTTTACTATACCTTCACTATGAACTATGGCACTTGCTGCGCAGGATAGGTGGGAGGCTTTGAATCCAGGCTCTTGGGCTTGGAGGAGCCAACGGTGAGATACCACCCTGCGAGTTCTGTGGTTCTAACCTATCTCCCGTTACCCGGGAGAGGGGACATAGTGAGGCGGGTAGTTTGACTGGGGCGGTCGCCTCCTAAATTGTAACGGAGGCGCGCGAAGCTACACTCAGGCTGTTTGGAAATCAGCCGTCGAGTGCAAAGGCATAAGTGTGGTTGACTGCGAGTCCTACAAGACGAGCAGGTGCGAAAGCAGGCCTTAGTGATCCGGTGGTTCTGTATGGAAGGGCCATCGCTCAACGGATAAAAGGTACGCCGGGGATAACAGGCTGATCGGAGCCAAGAGTTCATATCGACGCTCCGGTTTGGCACCTCGATGTCGGCTCATCGCATCCTGGAGCTGTAGAAGGTTCCAAGGGTTAGGCTGTTCGCCTATTAAAGCGGTACGTGAGCTGGGTTCAGAACGTCGCGAGACAGTTCGGTCCCTATCTGATGTGGGCGTAGGAGATTTGCGAGGACCTGTCCTTAGTACGAGAGGACCGGGATGGACGAACCTCTTGTGTTCCAGCTGTCATGCCAATGGCACGGCTGGGTAGCGAAGTTCGGTTGTGATAAACGCTGAATGCATATAAGCGTGAAGCACTCCTCAAGATGAGATCTCCCAACCCAAAAGGGATAAGAAGGGCACACGAAGACTACGTGTTTGATAGGCTGGATGTGAAAGTGCAGTAATGCGTGAAGCTTACCAGTACTAATCGCCCGTTCGGCTTGACCATAAAATTTACTCGGCGCACGGCTACTTCCATGCCGCGCAGAAATTGCGCGCTGCATGGCAGCCCTGGCACGCTGGCGAACCTGCCAGCGTGCGGATCTCGACGGAGATCCATCGCCTTGTAATTCCTGATGCTATTCAGTTGTGAGAGATCGCCCGCAGGTCGTGCGGAGCGGACTTGAAAGGGCACGGCTTCAGCCGTGCCGTCAAGCGGCTCCCCTTGCCCAGCATTCGAGGGCTTTAGCCCCGGATCCAAAAGCGGCGAAGTTCTTTGACAGTTGGCGCTACAGGTCCTGCGTGGAATCACGCCTGGGACCGAGCTGCGGAGACCATCCCGCACGCGCCTGCGAAGCCGGTGATCTTACCGCGGGGGAAACACCCGTTCCCATCCCGAACACGGAAGTTAAGCCCCGCTGGGCCGATTGTACTGCACGCGAAAGTGTGTGGGAGAGTAGGTCGTCGCCGACATAAATAACGGCCACCTGGAGAAATCCGGGTGGCTGTTTCCTTTTCTAGAATTATTCACATCCCGATACTCTCTGTACTCCTGATTGCCAGAGAGCCCGGTCAAAGTCCCGCAACGATACCTGAAAGTGCGCTGCCTTTTCTCGGCAAAACTTGAGATAGTGGAGATACTCGCGACATGATGGATCTCGGAACGGAACTTTCAACGTTCTATATGCGTTCCGATCGATGCGCTCAAGATTTCGGCTGGCGGCTCAGACGCCGCAAAAGCGCCTCAACATAAATAAATGGCCATCAAGAGAAATCTTGGTGGCCTTTTCCTTTTTGTGCGATGCCGTCCCCGGGTGGGAGCGGGTCGTTACGCGCGAGGCCAGGCTAAAATTACTTGGCGGGAGCCTCCGGTTTAGCGGGCTGGGAAGCTGGGGCGGCCTTCATCTGAGCCAGCGATTCATCCACGCGCTGCTTGAAGTCACCCTTGTCGTTGTGCTCGAATCCGCTATAGTTCGACACCACTTGCATCTCACAGCCTGCACCCTTGGCTACCAGGGTGACGTGGTTGGTTCGCTGCAGGGCCGCTCCGGTAATGGTGACATGAGCGGCGTGCTTCACATTGTAGGAAGCGGTCATTTTGGCGTCGTCACTCTCCACGACGCTGTAGTTCTCTGCATTGCTAAGCGTGGTTTTGACCGCTCCCCACACCTCGCTGCAAGCATCGGGATAGGTACTCTTGTAGGTCTTGCCGAACGCCGGCAGAGCAAGAGCAAGCGCTATCAAAGCCACAACCACGACTCTCGTCCTCATCATGGCATGTCTCCTCGTACGGATGTGCTTCTCAGAATGGCAAAGTGAACAGGGTCCTCGTTTTCAGGGCAAGTAGTTTTCCAGATGAGGGAAAGATAGTCGCTCCAAATAATTTTGTCAGTGCGCCAAGTCACGTTAGCCGGTGACCAGCCGGGCGCCATACTCAAGCGTCTTTGGCTTGCGTGGGAATGGGGTCGGGAGAGCCTGTGTGAGAACTAGGTTTGGTTTGCAGCAGTGGAATGAAGTGCCAGGAAAAGAGCCCCGCAGGGGCGGAATTAATGTAGCCCAGCACGGAGCCGCAGGCGGAGTGCTGGGTAGAGTGGGAGAAGCAACCGAGTCCCTTCAGGGACGGCAGGTTCTCACACACGCTCGGGGGCCCCGCGGAGCAGTCCTTCGGTGCTGATGTCTTCGTCAATTTCCGGCCAGTGGATGCCGTAGCCGCCTCCAGAAATTTTCCAATGGCGGCGCTGCTCGGCGGTGGCGTGGAACAGCCTTGGGTACCATGCGAGCGGGACCGAGATGGTGCGGCCATCCTTCAGGCGAACGGCCACAGTGTCCTGGTCCAAGGAGACGTCCGCCGCCCGCTCATCTGCCGCCACTGCCAAAATACCCATTCCTTTTTCTGCTGTCATCCCGAGCGAAGCGCAGCGGAGTCGAGGGACCTGTTGTTGTCATCCCAAGCGAGTCAGCCTTTCTTTTGCGGCGGCGAGTCGAGGCCACCATGGCGGCAATGCCCCGCGACAGAGATCCCTCGCTGCGTTCGGGATTTCGCCTGCGTGCTCCTGTTCGGCTTCACCTCGCTCACACCCGCAAACGGCTCAACCTGGCGGAAGTGAGGTTGGCCGCGCGCAGCACCGCCTTCTCTACGGATTGGGGTAGGTCAACAGCAACGAAATAATCTTCGGGGTACAGGTAGTCCTCTCCCGACTCGTCTATGACGCGGATCAGGTGATGTTTGGCAGCCCCATCGTCTTGAACTACCTGATAAAGCTTTCTCAGCTCCAACGATGCACCGTACCGCATGTTCCTGACGCAAACGACAAACCGTGGTTCTATGCGTTTCATCTCTGCCAATCCAGAATACGATTGATCTTGTATTCCCTTGTGCCAATCCCATGCGCCTCGTACCAGTGAATCTCGGCGGTACGTTGTACCATTTTGTTTTCTGTCATCCTAAACGACGCGCCACGCTGCAGGGCGGCGTGAGGGGTCCCATTATTGGCTCAAGAAACGAAGTTCCCGACGGACGTCGGTAGGGCAGTGAAGACTCCTACGGTCGCCATCCCAAGCGATTAGAAGTTGACGGTCCTGAACAACATAATCCACGATCCAGCGCTTTTCTTGAGGAGGCGGGTTCTCGATAACGACAACCAGCTTCGCGTCCGGAACCTGCTGCAAATACCTGTATTCGTAAAGCTGCGAGATAGCCCGGGCGTCAACTACCGAAGTAATTCTCAGATTGCCCGAGTGGTGACCGAGAATTGGTTCGCGGGGCAAATGTACTGCCCGGCTTGCAGCTCCAACTCTTTGACAGCGGCACCAAATAACTGCCCTGGCATCGACTTCAGGTGTCCCATATGTTCGTTGGGATACCAACTGAAAAGCCGCAAGACTGCTCTGAAGAACCGCGTCGTTGATGCGGGCTATGAAGCTATGATTCGGGCGATACGCTCTGAGCAAGTGCCGAATCTGTTTCTGCTTCAATATACATCGTCCTGGTCAGTCGTTAATCTTCTGCTGGTCCCAAGTTTTTTCTTCACTGAGTCAGCGATTGAAAGGCGCAAGCCACTTTCTCCAGCCGCCAAGAGGGCCAATTGGGTGGGTTGTAATATTTTGCTGGACAATATTCCGGTTGACGGACGAATAGAAGTCGTATCGAGCGGAATTGCCGCCAGCCCAACACACGTCAGGAAGGAGTACGAACGTATACGACCACTCAGCGCCTTGAAAGCCGAAGTGCGAGGGTGGACGCTGGATGTGTTGAGCGTCCTGCGGAGACTTGGGACACAAGAAGTCTCCCTGGCGGATGTTTATGCGTTTGAGCAGTCTCTTCAGAAGATTCATCCAAACAACAAGAACGTCAGAGCTAAAATTCGGCAACAGCTACAGATTCTGAGAGACTTGGGATTCCTGGGATTTGAGAACCGCGGAAAGTATCGTGTTCTCCGTTAGCTCCGAGGACGACGAAGAACCGGACACAGGGCTATCAATAACAGGGGCCCCGACTCGAACGCGCGCTGTCTGGTGTCGTCGCTCTGCAGAACCAAATGCGACGGGACAACACTTAGCCCAAAGGGCGTCACAATCGTAGCCCAGCACGTGAGTGCTGGGTGGGGTGAGAGAATGACCTGAGTCCCGCAGGGACGGCACATGGGCCACACCTACACCTCACCTTATTCACTTCGTTTTCTCGACGAAGGAGCGGTGGCCCGCTATTGCCGACGGACCCAAATTGTGGGCCTACGTTTCCGGAGTGGCTCGAAATCTGCCGCGAACCATTCGGGATCAGCGGGACAGAAAACCGCATCCACGTGCTGCGTTGCCTGCCGTCTCATGTGCCCGTCGCCGAGGCGGTGCAGAAGCTGAAATCGAACTCCTCGCGTTGGCTTCGCCAAACCGGCCCTTCCTGGCGGGGATGGCAGGATGGCTACGGCGCTTTTTCTGTGAGTGCGTCGAACGTGGACGCCGTGAGGCTTTGCATTCAGAACCAGTCCGAGCATCATCGGCGGCACAGTCTCGAAGACGAGTTCCTGGCGTTGCTGACCAAGTCCGGCATTACCTTCAATAGAGCAGAGGTCTTTGATTGAGTGCCGTCCCTGCGGGACTCCGTGACTTGAGGGTACGTTTTCCCAGCACTCACGTGCTGGGCTACGATTGTTTTGCCCTTACGGATCGGTACCGCTGCGCCGGAGGCTTAACGATGGCTGGGGAAATGAGCCGCGCCGCGCGGACCGTCCGGGTAAATTTTTCTGGTTCCCAGCGCCAGATGCGATAATAGTCCCTTTCGGTTACTCCGAAATTCACTAAGCGTCTCCAGCACGTTTGTGGGCTCGTCCCGGACGGCTTCGTAACAGACCCCCTTGAAGTCGAGCGTTACGACTATAACGAAGCCCTGGAAGACATCCAGGCGACGGCTAAACGACCAAAAGACCATGGCTTTCAGCCCCCCGTGTAAGACAGGGAAAGGAAAGGCCCACACCGAGACAGCCTTTGCGGCCTGCGCTGCTTCCAAACAACGAAGCAAGGTACGCGAAAGTGGGCGGCGCATGACATGTCGGGCATTAATTTGGTTCTGTATGAGTTTGTGAGCCTCGCATTTGATAGCCCAGAATGTGCCGCCCTCATGGCAATCCCCTCGCGAAAACACGCTGCCATCAGTTCCTCATCTCTGGATAGGGAGGGACGAGCCGCAATCGGCATCCGCCATCTCATGTCAGACGCGAGTGCGAGCGCCGAACGCAAGCTTCTCTAGCGGTGCCGTCCTTCCGCAGGCGAACCTCCAGCAAGCGCTTCAACCCCGGTTTTTAGAAGTGGTCTCCGATGACGGCGATGAACAAACCGGTGTCGAATTCGCACAGAATGCGCCGGCATGGGTACGTAGAAAGGAGCATCGGTCAGCGGGGGCTTTAGGTTGTGAGCCGCTCGAAGCGGCTGGCCGGGGTCGCTGACGCGGCCCCGAAGATTGGGGCCACCGTTCGGTGGCCGGTTAGCGCCACAGGTTGATCTGTCCAATCGCTTGTCCTCAGCTTCCTGCTGTCGTATGTACTCGCGGATCACCGTCTCGTCCCGCCCTACGGTGGATACGAAGTACCCGCGCGCCCAGAAGTGCTGGCCCACAAAGTTTCTCTTCTTCTCCCCGTATACCCTTGCCAGGTGGATCGCACTCTTCCCTTTGATAAACCCAATCACCTGCGACACCGCATACTTGGGCGGAATCGCGATCATCATGTGCACGTGGTCGGGCAGCAGATGCCCCTCCTCGATCCGACTCTCCTTCTGCTCCGCCAGCTTGCGGAACACCTCGCCCAAGTGCCGCCGCAGTTCGGCATACAGAGTTTTCCTCCGACACTTGGGGATAAACACCACATGGTATTTGCACTCCCACTTGGTATGGCTTAGGCTTTCCATTTCGTCCATCGCGAACTCCCTTTCGTGTGCTTTGGCGGCTCACGTCTGGGAGTCTCCGCGATGGACTCCGGTATCTGTCAAACTTCTACTGCCTCCCCGGCAGAGCCGCGGGGTCTCCCAACGCACTAGGGGTGCAGCATCTGGCGGAGCATAAACCCGGTAGCTTAGCTCTGCACTGGCGCGGCATGTCCGCGGGTGAGCAGTCCGACGTTCAGGAGCTTGTATTATTAGCATGGGGGCCTGTCGCCCGTCGCGCCGGGATGATATTGCAGGAATTCGACGGTGGCGTAGAGATACGCATGGCGGATCGGAGCAAGGCTGACGCGGTTCGCACCATTCTGTCGGAAATGGATATCGAGGCTCCGGTGGCCTATCTGGGCGATGACCAATGCGATGAAGACGCTTTCCGCGCCCTGCAGAACCGCGGGTTAGCCGTCCTTGTACGGCCGCAGTGGCGGGACGCCGCAGCCAGCGTTTGGCTCAAGCCTCCGGCTGAGCTCTTGGTGTTTCTGTGCAATTGGCTGGAAGCATGTCTCAACACACAGCAGCCTCCTCTACTGAGAGGTTATGGTCGAGATCGTGCAGCATCGAAAGGCTGAGCATTATGGAGGACCCCCTGACTTGGACGTTCTATCGGCTTCCGGACACAAACGGTTCCACTTCAACACTTCTGCCCACCTGCCGCGCATCGGACGGGAGCGGGCGACGGTTATGACTCCCTCCATCATGTGGAGACGCTGGCCATTCCCGAACTCAGGTTCTATTGCCGCTCATTCGGCGGAAACGGGGGCGCTAGACCTCGCCAACATTGCAGAGAGAGTGATCAAGCCTGTCTTCAAGGCCAAAGGCCTCGATTGGAAAGGTTTCTACCCTTATCGTCGCTGGCTCGCGACGAACTTGAAAAAGCTAGGCGTGCCCGACAGTCCCATCCAGGCCATTCTCCGGCATGAAAGCGTCAGGACGACTCAGCGCTTTTACATCAAGACGGCCCGTGAAGATGCCATGGATGCGATGAAAAGGCTCGAAGAAAAGCTCGAGTCTGCAGCAATTGTGCAGCAGATGGTGAACTGATTGTCGGTAAGCTATTGAAAAAATGGAGCCGACGATCGGACTTGAACCGATGACCTGTCGATTACGAATCGACTGCTCTACCAACTGAGCTACGTCGGCTTGTTTAAATTGTAACTGTGCTCGGAGGTTACCGTAAAGGAACGTCAGCCGCGGTTTTCCACCGTTTGGCGGTGATTTCCACTTGCGCCCGCACTAGTATTTGCCGATAATTCAATCAAGCTCCGCGAGCGACTCCGAGCTTACATGAATCAATTCTGTCGAGCGGACGTATTACGGTATCCTGCACATCACGGCCAAGCAACTGGCTGGCTGGCAACGCGCCGGACTTGTTCCTACCCCGATTACTTTACCTGGAATGATCTTCTCCACGTCCAGAAGATTCGCGACCTGCTCGCCAAACGCGTGCGTCCGGCGGTGATCCGCCAGTCGCTTCTGGCCATGCAGAAGACAGGTGGCCGGCATGGAGAACCCACTGCTCGAGGCCAGTGCCTACAATGTGGGATCGCGGGTGGCGTTTCGTCACGACGGTCGTTCGCTGGAGCCAATCGCCGGTCAATTCGTAATGGATTTTGGTCCGGTCGGCACGGTGGTTTCAACTGCCAAAGTCAAGCCGATTGCGAAATATGAAACGGTGCCGGAGCTGTTCGCGCATGGGGTCGCTTTGGAAGAGCATCCCAGCACGCATGACGACGCCATCCGCACCTACTTGCAGGTGCTCCAGATCGATCCCAAGCACGCCGCCGCCCACATCAATCTGGGCACCCTGTATTACAACCGGCAGGATTTTGTTTCGGCCGAGCAGCATTACCGTCACGCTGTCGCATCCGATCCTCGCTACGCGCTGGCCTACTTCGACCTTGGCAACGTGCTCGACGAGACCGGCCGCATTGCCGAAGCGGTCGCCGCTTATACCACTGCTATCCGGCTGGCGCCCACTTACGCCGACGCGCATTACAACCTGGCGCTTGCATATGAGCGTCTCCGCCAGCCGCGACAGGCGCTTGCTCATTGGAAGATCTACCTCAAGCTGGACAGCTCAGGTCCGTGGGCGGTACATGCGCGGAACCAGATCGCGCGCATCCTTGAAGCCGACAAGCTCAAAATTGTCTATAAGCGACAGTAAGGCACGCCGTTCCCGAAGTCAGTGTGAATGACCGCGCTGCTGTCCATGTAGCTCGCTGACGGGAATCACACAGCCGTCCGCCACTTCGCACACGGCCAGCTCAAACTGGATCGTGGTATGGTGAATGTGGAAGTACCCGGCCAGTTGCTCGCGAATCCTTCGCAGAATGTCCTCGCACTCCGACGTCCGAATGTCCGCGATCGCCACGTGGCAGGACAGGGAATGAGTATCGCTGCCAATACTCCAAACGTGCAGGTCATGCACGTCATTTACGCCCTCGATGCCGCGGATAACCTGCTCGATGCGCGCCATTTCCATGCCGCTGGGTGCGCCCTCCAACAGGATGTTGAGGCTCTCCCGGATGATCCCGATCGAGGACCAAAGGATCATGACTCCGATCCCAACCGAAAGCGCGGGATCGATCCAGCGCTGGCCGGTGAACATGATCGCGACTCCTCCTGCGATCACTGCGGCGGTGGATAGTGTGTCGCCAATCTCGTGCAACAGCGCGCTGCGCAGATTGATGTCGCGATGACCGCGCATCAGGAGCAGCGCGATTGCGCCATTCATCACTACACCTGCCGCCGCCACCCAAATCATGATGCCGGCCCGCACATCCACCGGGCTCTGCAACCGGCGGAACGCCTCGTACAGGATGTAGAACGAGACCAATACCAGTGAGAGACCATTGACGAAAGCCACCAACACTCCCGCCCGGTTGTAACCGAAGGTCTTGCGGGCGCTCGGCGGACGTCCCTGCAAGTAAACCGCGCCCCAGGACATAAGCAAGGCGACGAAATCGGTGAGATTGTGCCCCGCTTCGGACAGCAGGGCCAGGCTGTGCGCCCGCAGCCCGGCTATGACAAGCAGCACAATATAAGCGAGCGTCACGATCAGCGAAATCCGCAGTACCTGCGAGGTAGTCTGGTTCCGCGCGCTGCTGGCGTGCACGTGCATGCATCCAGTCTAAAAGCGGGCTGCGGTCTATTCAACTCTGGCTAAAGACTTGGCAGATTCGCTAAGGATGCTTTTCAGCAACTACCAGAACGAAGCCGCCTATCACATCGCCGAGGTACATTACATGGGGGTTGAACTGGACCACGCATTTCAATGGCTGGAGACGCCCTGCACCCGGAGGGACGCCGGGCTGTCTGCCATCCTGGCCGCTCCTCTGTTGAAGAGTCTGCATGCCAACCCGCGTTGCGCGGCATTCCTTAAGAAAATACGGCTGGCGTGATGGGCGCCCTCAGGACTTGCACGTCGTGTTCAGCGGTCAGAGTCTGAATTTGCGATAATGAAGACGGTGTTCCCATCGTAGGTTCCCGAGAACCGGCCCTGGCGCGGTCGAGGTGATGGGCACGCCAAATTGTGGGCCCGTAGCTCAATTGGACAGAGCATCAGCCTTCTAAGCTGAGGGTTGCTGGTTCGATTCCAGCCGGGCCTACCATCTCCTAGCTTAGCCACACGTCACGGCACCGGCCGGACCGTCACCTGCCGAGCGCGGCACTCGCGCACTCCCGAGCCACACTCGCGATAATGCAGGTCTTTGGTTAGACAGACCTCGAGCGCAACGAAGTGTCCACCGCTGCACGAGACTCGAAACGCGCTAACAGGCGCGTGGTTGGCCGCGGCAAATTTCTGTTCGATGTCGGAGGGACTCGCGCTGATCATTTGCGTCGGCCCGCGATACTCCTGCGGAATCTGCACGGCATTGAATACCTTCTCGATATCGGTGAAATACTCTTGTGCCGACAAGCCGCTGCACGTGCCGTGTTTGGCCCATTCATGCCGAATGAGTCCACGGGCAGGCATCAAGGCGAGCATGTGTTGCACCGTGGGCTCTTCAACCTGCCGGGCCGGCTCACAATTTGACGGATAGGAACCGTCGGTGTTCTCGGGCCACAGCCCATGAACTACGAATCCAAATCCGCGCTTGGGATCGCACTCGCTGGAAGACGCATTGCTCGCGTTCGTAGTGCAGAACTCCGGCGCCCAGGAGAGCACCAGCAGATAGTAGTCAAACGTACCGGGCGTGTTAACGGCAGAGCTAGCAGAGCTGCGATGCTGACAAGAGGCTATCCCCACAAACGAAAAACAAATTGCCAGACCCGCCAGCGCACTGACAGCCTTCCGCTGCATGCTGGAATGGTATCGCAATCGCGCCCCCCTTCTACAAGTGCACCAGATGGGCCAGCACGAACAACGCGGCTACGCCGATGAAGACGACCAGCGCCATCTTGACGCCGGGCTCGCGATTGACCTCGGGAATGAGGTCGGAAGCCGCAACATAGATCGTAACTCCGGCGGCGACTGGCAATCCGTAACTCACAGCATGCTTGCCAACGGCCATGGTAAGCACGCCGGCAAGTGTGGCGAGTCCCAGTAGTACCGACGCAAACCAGGACCGCTTTTTGCTCAGGCCGCTGGCCAGCATAACCGAGGTCACGGTGAAGCCCTCGGGTATCTTGTGCAGGAAAACCGCTAGAAAGATGATCCAGCCCAGCCACCGGGAGATAAGAAAGCCTGCCGTGATGGCGATGCCGTCGAAGAAGGTGTGGATCAGCAACCCAAACAGTACGGACACGCGCCGGTGTGAGTGCACGTATTCGTCGGAGTGGGTTTCCTCTCCGTAGTGAAAGTGTGGCGTGATGGTGTGCTCGAACAGGTGGACAAGCAAATAGCCGGCGAGCACCAGCAGCGCGCCCTTGCGCCCGGCTAGTTCCAGGCTCTCGGGCACCATCTCAACCAGCGCGGTGGCCAGCATGAATCCGGCGCCGAGCGCGACAAAGTAGCGCAGATAGCGGCGCTCCCAACTCTTCTGCACGATAACCGTGCCGCCGAAGACATTCGCCGCGGCAGCGGTGAGCCCTAGCAGGATGCTGAGGAAGATAGGGTTCATGGGCAGCGAGAAGGATAGCAGGTCAGCCAGTGGTTAAAGGTTGCTGGATTCGGGATGATGCGGGTGCGCTAAGTTGGCCACTATGTCTCCTCCAGATCTAGATCGGCATAGGGGGGAGAGTCACCTCTCCTCCCCTGCCACACCACCGTACATGCGGGTCCGCATACGGCGGTTCGATAGGTTAGTCCCACCAATGAAAGTTGGCAGGCTGAACGTTCCTGGTTTGGGGACGCCGTGAGGGTTTCACTTCTCTGGCTAGCATCCTTTGCGGCTTCACCGCGCCGTGCCTACCAGAGGCTCGCCAAGGCGAGATGGCTAGTGCAATACCCTCATCGAGACCCAAGCACTACTGACCCTTCCTATCGTTTGGGCCTTCGCCGCTCACGCGACTACTACGCCCGCTGCTGACTTCTGCTGTGCGGTCAGAACACCTCGCGATGTCCTCAGTCACGAATCCGTGACGCCTAGCAGATCTCCCGTGATAAGCTCGACCGCCTTCCCCGCACGACCGCCAGATTTACCACCAGTGCCCTTGATGGATATGGGCTTTGCGGTTGCTTGCCCGCTCGCCCGGCACCGTAGGCCTCATCATCCGGTTTTTGTTCATCGGCCCGCGGGTTTGCTCCACGCTTCCTTCGGACCCCACTTCGCAGTGACGCCCTTGCGCTTCGCTATCACTTCACCTCCATCAGGTTGTGAAGAGAACTTTCACCTCCGAGCTGTCGAACATGCACGGCGTACAAGCAAAGAGGGCGGCATCGCTGCCGCCCTCTGAGAACCGGGGCTATACTAAAGCCCCAATCTTGATTCTCGCCTTTTCGGCACGGCTGACAGCCTGCCGCGCCCCCAAGGCCATTACTGCCATGGCCCATCATCTCGCCCGGTTGCTCTATCGTATGCTGAAATTCGGCACCGCCTACGTCGACAAGGGCACCGAATACTACGAAGCAAAATACCCTTGCCATCAGATGAAATGGTTGCAAAAAAAGGCAGCCGCTCTCAACTTGCAACTCATTCCAACACAAGCATGCGACTCATGACACTGGCACTTCATTCCCGAATGCCTGCGGCCAATGCTGAGCACAGATTACTGAGTGCTGAGTGCTGAATGCTATTCGCTAGGCCATCGCTTTCACCGCTCGCTCGTATACCTTGACGTACTCGCGGGCCGAGTTGGGCCAGGAATAATCCTGCGCCATGGCGTTGCGCATCAGGGGCTGCCAGACGCTCTGGTCTCCATAGACCCTGAGGGCCGCACGCAGGGTGTCCAGCAAGGCTTCGCCGGTGTACGGCTTGAACTTGAATCCGGTGCCCCGCAAGGTCTGGGGATCAAACTGCTCGACAGTATCGTCGAGGCCGCCGACCGCGCGCACAATCGGCACGGTGCCATAGCGCAGACTGTAGATCTGATTCATGCCGCAAGGCTCGTAGTGCGAGGGCATCAGGAACATGTCGCTACCCGCCTCGATCCTGTGCGCAAGGGCATCGTCATAGGCGATGTTCACCGCGAACTTCTGGGGATATTGTTTGTTGAGCTTACGAAACATGTTTTCGTATTCGGGCTCGCCGGTGCCCAGAACCACCAGGATCAGGTTTTCACGCGCCAGGCGGTCGGCCACTCCCTGAAAAAGATCGAAACCTTTTTGCGCGACGAAACGTGAGATGATCCCCGCCACCGGCAACTGCGTATCTTCCGCCAAGCCAGACTGTTTCAGCAGGTCACGCTTGCATCGCACCTTGCCGCTGAGGTCTTCAGCCGAGTAGCGAGCAGTAATGTATTGGTCGGTCTCCGGGCTCCACTTGCCATAGTCCACGCCATTCACGATGCCGGTGACGGTTCCGGAGCGAGCACGCAAAGCACCTTCGAGGCCGAAACCATATTCGGCAGTCTGGATCTCCTGGCTATATCTTCTGCTTACCGTGGTGATGTAGTCGGCCGTGGTGATGGCGCCCTTCAGGAAATTCACCTTGCCATAGAATTCCATCTTCGGCAGGGTGAACAGGTCCCAAGGCAGCATGAGAAGGGGCAGTATCTCGGAGGGAAACAATCCCTGGTAGCCCAGGTTGTGAATGGTGAAGACGCAGGGAACATGCGCGAAGGCCGGGTCCTCGGCGTACAGCGTCTTTCGCAGTATAGGGACCAGAGCGGTCTGCCAGTCGTGGCAGTGAAGAACGTCGGGAGAGCCGAGGATCTTAACGGACTCGAGTATTGCACGTGAGAACAATGCGAAGCGCTCGGCGTTGTCGTGATAGTCACCCAGGGCCGTGCCGTAAAGCGCATCGCGATCGAAGTATGGCGGGTAGTCGATGAAATAGAATTGCACTCCAGCGCGCACTCCGCCGTCGACGACGGAACAGAAGCGATATCGGTCATCAAATGGGACGGTGATGCTGGGGATAACTTTGCGCGGATTGTCGAGTTTGGTTTGCTTATAGCGCGGGAGAAAGACCGTGACCTTGTGGCCCAGGTGAGCAAGCGCAGGCGGCAAGGAGCCAATGACATCCGCCAGCCCACCGGTTTTGGAAAACGGCACGCACTCGGATGCCGCAAAGGCGATATGCATGAAACCTCCAGGCGCGGCGGAGGTATCTCCGGGAACGCCGAACTGCAGGACTGAAACTGCGCTTGTAGGATGAAAGAACTGGCGAAACAGTTGAGTCTAATCGCCGAATCGAAAGAGGGTCAACGTGGCCAAGACCGCGTCGAAGCAATTCTGCTGCCAGTGATAGCAGCAAGCGCAAACCAAAATTAGGACAGAACTTCCTGATCGACCGGGAGGCCGCGCGGCGCATCGTCGAGGCACTCGGCGACATTTCCAACCGAACGGTCATCGAGATCGGCCCGGGACGCGGCGTTCTGACCGACTTGCTGATTCCACACGCGAGGCGGGTGATCGGCATCGAGCTCGATCGGGTGCTGGCGGCGCAGTTGCGCATGCGCTACGCTACCAAGCCAAATGTCGAGATCCTTGAATCCGATTTTGTTACGGCAGAATTTCCCTCCATGGTTGGCCGCAAGCCTGGCCCGTTGCACGATCTTCGTCCCACCCAGCCCGAGACGGTAGACGTGGTCGGCAACCTGCCGTACTACATCACCTCCGACATCGTGCTGCGAATTCTGGGGCTGCACAAGAACATCGAACGGGCGGTCATCATGGTGCAGCGTGAGGTTGCCGATCGCCTTGCGGCGGAGCCGGGCAGCCGCGATTATGGACTGCTCTCGGCCACGGCACAGTTGTATGCGCGCGTCGAAAATCTGTTTACGCTACCGCCGGGAGCGTTCTCGCCGCCGCCGAAGGTGCATTCCAGCGTGCTGCGGCTCACCATGGCACCGCGTCTGGAAGAGTTGCAGATCGAGGAAGAGCCTTTCATCGCTTTCCTGAAGCAGTCGTTCGCGCAGAAGCGCAAGACGCTGCTGAACAATTTGCGCGGGCAATATGCCGACGCGGCGGTTCGGGATGCGTTGAAGTCGGCCGGCCTGCGCGCCGATGTTCGTGCCGAGACCGTGCCGCTGGGGAAAATGGCCTCGGTGTTCCGCCCTTTACAGCGGGCGTAAACTTAGCCGAGGAGCGGAAGCCATGCCAACCGCGGTTCGCCAGCCGGCTGTTGCAGGTCGCTTCTATCCGGCCAATGCGCAGCACCTGCGCGCCGCGGTTGAGGCCTTCACCACGGCGCCGGCCAGCGCTTCCGGCGAGACGAAGGCGAAGATCCGTGCCTTGGGCTGCGTCGTTCCTCATGCCGGATACATGTACTCGGGGCACGTCGCGGGCGCAGTCTATCGCCATCTGGCATTGCCGCAGCGCTATGTCATTCTCTGCCCCAACCACACGGGAATGGGCGAGCCGCTGGCCATCATGAGCGAAGGCGCGTGGCACACGCCACTGGGCGATGCGTGCATCGATGAAGAACTGGCCGAGAAGCTGAAGGCGCGCATGCCGCTCCTCTCCGAAGACCAGGCCGCTCACCGGTACGAACACGCTCTGGAAGTGCAACTGCCTTTCCTGCAAGTGCTGGCGCCGGGATTTCAGTTTGTGCCGATCACCGTGGGCACGAGCAACTTCGAAGTGCTGAGCGCACTCGGAGTTGTCATCGCCAGCGTCGCCGCTGAAGCGGACGGACCAATTCTGGTGATCGCTTCCAGCGACATGAACCATTATGAGAGTGACAGTGTCACGCGGGTGAAGGATCGCCGCGCCATCGATCAACTGCTGGCGCTCGATCCGCGAGAGCCTCTACGACGTGGTGCATCGAGCTGACATCAGCATGTGTGGATACGGTCCGGCGGTTGCGATGCTGACTGCGGCCCGAAAGCTCGGTGCGACGCGCGCCGAGCTGATACGCTATGCCACCTCCGGCGATGTCTCCGGCGACCGCGACATGGTGGTTGGCTACGCGGGAGTTGCAGTGTATTGAAGTCTGAATCGAAACGAAAAAAAGGCAGCGATCTTGGCCTGCCCTTTTTCGTTCGCTCTACTCTCTTTGTTATTTGTGAGACACGCTCGAGCCGTGGCCGGAACTGGAACCGCGCGCGCCCGTCATAGGAGTCGGTGCTCTCACACCAACCGAACTCGGGCCGCCCTGCGTGGCGCCTGCGCCACCCGGGCCACCCACGGAACCCGTGACAAATGCAGGTGACGGCGCCGGAGGTGCGGCGAAGACATGGGGCGAGCCTCCATTGTGTCTGGTGTTGGTCGCGAACGCGTTAGGGGTTGCCGTCCTGCTGTATCGGGCACTCGGCCCAGCCACATCATTCCTCGCCGCAGTGGGACCGACAGTGCGGCCAGCAATCACGCTGGAGAAATTGGGAGGAATGCGTCCACCCGGAATGTACGCCGGGGATCCCACGGCTCTGCCCACAAGAATTGTCGGCCTGATAGGGCTCCCTGCTGACACTGACGGGGGCGTTGCCGGCTGCCAACCAGCAGGCGGTTTCACTACAACCGGGGTAGCCTGAAAATTGTTGGCATACCAGTGGCCGGGATAGCTGCCGGGAAGCCACGCCCAGCCTACGCCACCGCCCAGAAACGCCCATGAGCCATAGTGAAAGGGCAGCCATCCCCAGGGATAGGCCGACGCCCAGCTGTAGCCGAAGCCAGGAACGAATCCCCAGGCTCCATTGCTGTATGGACTCCAGCCGATCATGGAGTTGGCAAAGCCATAGGGTTGCCAGGCGTATCCATAACCCGGAGCATAGAAGTACTCTCCGTAATAGTTAAGGTCCTGCAGACCATATCCTGTTTTCGGACCGCCGTACCCGGAATTGTGAGCGTAGGCCGCGTTGTAAGCCTGGCGTTCCTTGTTCCAGGCATCCACCGGTAACGCCTCAGTCCCGTGCGTAACCTTGTAATCCGACGGCTGATTCGGGTCCAGGGTCAGGGTTTCGTTCTTCTTGACGCTCACCAGTTGCGCCTGGCTCTCGAGTTGCACGTCGCCTTTGAAGACTGCGAGTTGCAGTTGATCGGGCGCGGCACTTACGCGCAACTGCGTGTCATGGCGCACCAGAACGTTCTGTCCGTCCGCGATCGCACGATAAACGTCAGCGCCCTTGGAGCGCACATCGAAGAAGGCGACGCCCTTAGTGACCTCAATCTCATTCAGCTTGGCGCCGGTCTCGTTCATGGAGAGCTGCCGGAAGGTCACCTCCGAATTTGCCGCCAGGCGCAGCGCGCTCTGGTCTTCGAACTCGACCTCGGCCAACCCGTTGTCGCCGGTTACAATGCGTGTCCCCTGGACGATGGGTGTATTCAGGATGGCCCGATCCAGCCCCTGGTCGGGGTGCGACAGTTGAACTTTTCCATCGACGTAGCTGAGACGGACAATGCGGACGTGCGACTCGGCCTGCGCACCTATGGACGCCGCAACCAGCACGATTGCAGTTATTACTGACAATGCAAACCCCACGCGCCCTGACATATCGGTACTCCCTCGATCGACCTCAGCGTTTCCGGAGAACTTCGACTCTAGGATGGAACCGCGGACTTCGACGTCACACCTCATCCGCGTTCTTCCCCGCCTATATCTATTAGAACACCAGTTGGAGGTGAAGTTGCCGAAAATCGCTCGCAGGACTTGTGAATTCTGGTGAAGGCTGTCAAGGCTGGGCGGTGCTTTGACTGGCAGCGCCCGCAACACCGATCGTCTTCAACAGGTGTTGTGCGGTCTCACGCGAAATGTGCATCAGGCCGGAATCGTTGGCGATCTTGCGCAGGACTGGCTCGATGGCGCCGAGTTCGTCCACCTGGTGGCCGGCTTGCAGTTCTTCCAGCTTGCGCAGTGTTTCATTCATGCCCAGCTTATCGAAGCGGTAGTTCCAGGCTAGTTTGCGGCCGAAGTCGAGCGTGGTTGCCAGACCCAGAAAAAGTTGGGTCAGCTGCTGCACATCAGGATTCTGCGAGTAGTTGTAGGTGCAGGAACCTCGAACGTGGGTCGACTTGTACGCCAGCGTCTTGGCACCGGTTTGCGCAATATGCTTCAGGTGCGAGTCGAAGTCGGCTTGGAAATAATTCAGCTTCTCGGCCAAGTTGAAGATCTTCTGCCGGTTGGCGTCCGACATTACGAAGTCTTCTGTCACCGGGTCAGTGTCTCCGTCTCGCGACGGGCTCGGGGTCCCCGCAAAATGGGTTTTACCATCAGCCCGGACCTGGATGGAGTAACTTTGCCAGGGAATTCCCTCGTTCCAGTAGAAGTTGAACCACACGGACGCTTGATCAGCCCCAGAGGGCGCCGGTGTTGGGGCCTGTTGCGCTGCAGCTAACGAGCCGAGCAGCAGCATGGCCGAGCCAAAGAAAACTCTCATCCGCCCAGAATTCTACCTGATCTGCGGCCTGCTTAATGCGCGCCAGTTTGTTGCCGCCGCAGGGTTCCGGCGGTGTGCAGATGGCAGATGGCGATGGCCAGCGCGTCGGCTACGTCCGCAGGCTCGGGAGGCGCCGGCAGTTCCAGCAGGCGCGCCACCATCATCTGCACCTGCGACTTCTCCGCCTTGCCGTAACCCACAACTGCCGACTTGATCGATAACGGTGAATAGGCAACCACGTCGAGGCCGGCCTGCGCCGCCGCCAGCATCGCCACTCCGCGCACGTGGCCCAGCTTCAGCGCCGACTTAACGTTCACCGCGTAGAACACGTCCTCAATGGCCACCTGCTCCGGCGAGTAGGCGCGAATAATCTCGGTGAGTCCTTCGCAGATCTTCTTCAGCCGCAGTTCCAGCGGCTCGCGTGACGAAAGCCGGATCGCGCCGCTGCAAAGGTGATGCAGCGAACCCTCGCCGTTCTGCTCGACCACACCGTAGCCGGTATACTTGCCACCGCAATCGATGCCCAAGACCCGCATTGCCGCGAGTGTAGCAGGAGCGCTTCCCGGGGCGCTAACTAATGCTGGTTCGCCACTCGTCTGTCGATATCCAGCAGTAGATCGCCACCATCGTGGTCTTTCCCGCTAACCGTTTCTGGCGAGAGGGATAGATTTGAGAAGGAAAATTGTCCCCTGTGGAAAATAGTTGTCTGAAAAAGGCCGAGCTGTGCTTTTTTCAGTTTCAAAAACCCGGGCGATCAGGCATTCTATAAACACCAATTCATTCAAGGGTTTCCTGCTACATGGTGACGTTGACCCGAGCGTGCCGCGCGCTCACCGTGATCTTCGTTGTTCAATGCTTGAGTGGCGTTTGCGTCTTGCACGGACAAGAACGTCCCCAAACTCCGGGTGGCGGGGCGGAATACTCCTCTTCGCTCACGAATTCCCTCATGCCTGCGACTGACTCGGCCGCCGATGCCAACATTCCGCCCGGATCCAGTTCGAGCTTCGTGGCGGTTGTACCGACTGCCAAGCGTGAAACCGGGGTCGATTGGCTACATCTGGCGCAGAGTTCCATTACCTTTCTGGCCATTCAGAATGGCTTTCGCTGCGCCACCGAACAGGGGACCCGAGATGCGATCAGTAATCCGTTTTTCCCCGGATATATCAACGCGGTGGGAGCCCTGCATGGTTGGGGCGACGGCGACCCGTTCCTGGTGAACTACGTCGGACATCCCATGCAGGGTGCGGTCACGGGATTCATGTGGCAGCACAACGATCGCGCCTATCGCGATGTGGTATTCGGCGAGAATACCCGATACTGGAAGGCACGGCTACGCGGGATGGCGTTCGCCTACCTGTACAGCGTGCAATTTGAAATTGGACTGGTGAGTGAAGCCTCCATCGGTCAAATTCAGACGCTGTATCCGGCGTACGGCTTCGTGGACCACGTCATCACGCCAACCATCGGCACAGGATGGGCCATCGCCGAGGACGCGATCGACAAGTACATCATCCGGGCTGTTGAAGCTCACGTCCCCAATCCGTATGTCCGTTTGGCCACCCGCATCGCGCTGAACCCTTCGCGCTCTATGTCGAACGTGATGAACTATACGCAACCATGGCATCGCGACGACCGGCCCGGCGTATTTAAGCCTTACCCGGAGTCCGCCGCCATGAAGGCCATGGTGGAGCGCGATACCGCCAAGGTCCCGGTGGATCCGCCGCCCGGAGTGGCTCCTTTTGAGTTTACGTTCGCCTCTAACATGACAGCGTACATGGGGGCGGGCGCCAAGGGCTCCTGCATCGGCGGCGGCGGGTCGGCCGCGTTTAGGCTGGCCCCGGAATGGCAACTCATGCTCGACGTCAACGGCTGCAAGGTGCAGGACCTTCCCGCATACGTGACCGGAGACTCGCTGAGCTACATGATCGGACCACGCTGGACACCCGCAGTGTCCAGCCGCTGGACCCCCCACGCGCAGTTGCTGGTCGGCGGCACCAAGCTCACCCAGGAACAGTTGTATCCGGATGAGCGGGCCGCAGTGATCGCAGAGACTGCCCCGAAGAAGCTAGGCAACGCACAACATTCGCTGTACACCCGGAATTGGGAAACCAGCGGCTTCGCCGTAGCCATGGGAGGCGGAGTGGACTACAAGATTAACAATGCCCTGGCCTTCCGCGTCGCCAACCTCGATTATTCCCACTCCTGGAATAACGATCTGAATGGCACCAATTATGAGAATGGGCTGAAGTTCACTTCAGGGTTAGTGCTAAGGATGGGAACCTGGTAAGAGAGGCCCGCGCGATCTGGCTGTAACCACAAACTTAAACTCGCGATGTGACTTTCGCATTCACTCCAATTCTGGTTCGCTCGAATTCGGCGAGACAGGGCCCTCTCCGTCGCACGCCCTGCTGGAGCGCCTCTACCATTGCTGAATTCCTGAATTGTGCCCTTGCGTCTAGCAGGCTGAAGAAAAGTCTTGAAAAGCAGATTCCTCGCGGGCTGAAGCCCGCTTGACAAAAATAAAAGGCCTCACGGCGCGTCTAAAGACGCGCCCCTCCAAAGCGAGGCTGTCAATAGGGTTTTTCCGCAGCCTGCTAGATATCCAGGTTCTTCACGTCGAGCGCGTTATCCTCGATGAACTTGCGGCGCGCCTCGACGTCCTCGCCCATCAGAGTGGAGAAGATGTTCTCGGTTTCGGTCATGTCTTCCAGCTTCACCGAGAGCAGGGTGCGGCGCTCAGGATCCATGGTCGTCTCCCAGAGCTGCTGGGAACTCATCTCGCCGAGCCCTTTGTAGCGCTGAACGGTGTAGTCCTTGCGGCCTTCGTTCAGCACGTAATCGAACAACTCGCGTGCCGATGCCTTCTCGACCGTCTCTGCGTCAGCGGCCTTGCGCTTGGAAGTCTTGGGGCTCTTCTGCTCAGCCCTCTCCAAGTCGGCACGCTCGGCGTCGCTTAGCTCCTCCCTGCCGTTGGTGCCCGCTTCTTTCTTTACGGTCTCAATGAAGTACGGGGGCTGCATGTACTGCTCGATCTGTTTGTACTTCGACATCATCTGGCGATATTCCGGCGCGGAGGCCAGCTCCCAGTTGATGACGTGCTCGGCCCCCTGGGCGTTGACGAAGGTCGCTTCCCAGAGGCTGTGCTCCTCTTCAAAGCGTTCTTCGACGCTCTTGATGCCACGGTCCTTCTGGATCGCCTTTAACGCCTTCCCCAACGCGACGATCTTCTTCGACGGACTCTTGCTGTCGCCTTCGAAGTCCACGCGCTTCACCAGGTCGGCCTTGGGCAATACCTCGGTGATCTGCTGGTCGCGAATGCGCTTGTCCACCTTGTCGAAGAAGCCGATGTAGTCATTGAGAGTGGTCATGAACTTGGTAAGAGGAGCGCCTTCCAAGGCGGCGGCGCCTTCTCCGTAGCGCACGATGATGCCATCGGCGGCGCGCTTCACCATGACCTTCACGAACTCGGCGTCGTTCTTGATGTACTGCTCGAACTTGCCCTTCTTGATGCGATAGAGCGGCGGCTGCGCAATGTACACGTTGCCGCGCTTGATCAGTTCCTGCATGTGGCGGAAGAAGAAGGTGAGCAGCAGGGTACGAATATGCGAGCCATCCACATCGGCATCGGTCATGAGGATGATCTTGCCGTAGCGCAGCTTGGAAGCATCGAAATCTTCTTTGCCGATGCCGGTTCCGAGCGCGGTGATCATGGCGCGAATTTCTTCATGCCCGAGCATCTTGTCGTAGCGCGCCTTCTCAACGTTGAGGATCTTGCCTTTGAGCGGAAGGATCGCCTGGAAGCGGCGGTCGCGGCCCTGCTTGGCGGTACCGCCGGCGCTTTCGCCCTCGACCAGGTACACTTCGCAGCGCTCCGGCTGGCGCTCCTGGCAGTCGGCAAGTTTGCCGGGCAGTCCACCGCCGTCCAGCGCACCTTTGCGGCGGGTGAGATCGCGGGCCTTCCGCGCCGCCTCGCGGGCACGCGCCGCCTCGATTGCCTTATTGATGATCTTGCGCGCGACCGGCGGATTCTGCTCGAAGAAACCACCCAGCCGCTCGTTGACGAAAGCCTGCACGATGCCGGCAATGTCGGAATTGAGTTTGCCTTTGGTCTGTCCTTCAAATTGCGGCTGCGATAGTTTCACGCTCACCACAGCCACGAGTCCTTCGCGGACATCGTCACCGGTGAGATTCTCCTTCACATCCTTGAAGAGCCCAAGCTGCTGGCCCGCATAATTGACGGTGCGCGTCAGGGAGGTGCGAAAACCGGAGAGGTGCGAACCTCCGTCCACGGTGTTGATGTTATTGGCGAAACTGAACACCGTTTCGGAGTAACCGTCGTTGTATTGCAGCGCGATCTCCATGGCCACGCCATCGCGCTCGGCCTCCATGTAGATCGGCTTGTCATGCAGCGTGCTTTTGCCGCGGTTGAGGTGCTTGATGAACTCAGCAATGCCGCCGTTGTACTTGAACTCCGCGCGTTTGGGCTCGCCAGTCTTGGGATCGTTGGCGCGTTCGTCGGTAAGCGTGATCAGCAGCCCCTTGTTCAGGAAGGCCATCTCGCGCAAACGTTGCGCCAGGGTGTCGTAGTTGTATTCCGTGGTGGTGAAGATTTCGCGATCGGGCACGAAGTGGACCTTGGTCCCGCGCTTCTTGGTGTTGCCTGCCTTCGTCAGTTTCGTCGTGGGCTCGCCCTTGGAGTAGCTCTGCTCCCACACCGAACCCTCGCGCCAGATCTCGAGTTCCAGCAGATGGCTCAGCGCATTCACGCAGGAGACGCCAACGCCGTGCAGTCCGCCGGAAACCTTGTAGGTCGAGCTGTCGAACTTCCCTCCCGCGTGCAGCATGGTCATCACGACCTGCGCTGCCGGCAGACGCTCGCCGTCAACATCCATCTCTTCGGTCGGAATGCCGCGGCCGTTGTCAACCACGGTAATGGAGTTGTCGATGTGAATGGTGACATCAATATGGTCGGCAAATCCCGCCAGAGCTTCGTCCACCGAGTTGTCTACCACTTCGTAAACCAGGTGATGTAATCCCATCTCACCGGTCGAGCCGATATACATAGCCGGGCGTTTGCGCACCGCTTCCATGCCGCCGAGAACCTTGATGGAGTCGGCAGTGTAGTCACCGTTCGTCTGTCCGTTACCATTCTTCGCGGGCTTGCCGGTCTGCTTTTCGCTTTCGGCTTCGATCGGTTTGTTGTTTTCGGGGGCCGCAGCAGCGGCTGTTTGAATATCTTTCGGCGGCATCCTGCTCCATTCCATCGGCAACACAAATCGGGCCTGTGCTGCCGTTCCTGCGGACAGATCGCAGTATCATGGGTTACCTTCGTCGATAACCCCTATCTACTTTAAATTTCAATGGCTTAAGAGCCCGGCGATCCATATCGATTGTAACACAAGAGCAGCTTCTTTGACGACCTCAAGGAATGGGTATAAACCTTGATTCCTCAGTCGTTTACGGAGCCTGAACGACCGCCTTTGCGGGACCTCGGCGAAAATCCGGTCGGAGAGAACAAAATTCAGTTCTTGCGGTCGCTTTTTAGCAAGGCTGCCGGCCCAGTGTGGACCCAAAGAATGCGTGCAACCGGCTATTAAATACACGACTTGGAGCGTGCTCTACGAAAGCGCCGAAGTACAGAAGGCGCAACGCCGCGCATCAATCGGAATATCGCTTTGGCACTCCGGACACTTCTTCTTGTCGGGAAGCGCCTGCTTCTCAAAGCGTTTCATCAACGCATTCACCGGCAACACCACGAAGTAATACACCGCTGCAGCGATCAAGAGAAACGAAATGATCGCGTTGAAGAAGTCTCCGTAGAGGAACTTCGCGCCATTGAATTCGAAGTAGAAACTCGAGAAGTCCGGTTTGCCTGCGACGGCGGCAATGATGGGGGTGAGAAGGTCTTTCACGAACGCGGTGACCACTGTGCCGAATGCAGCGCCGATCACAACGCCTACCGCCAGATCGACGACATTGCCACGCAGGACAAACTCGCGAAATCCTTTGAACATGCTGCCCTCCCTGTAAGGAACTACCTTACGCGAGAGACCACGGTGATTCAAGAACCCTACCCGGTTGACCGCGGATCACACCCAGGCGAACCACTTCCTCACGGGTTCCTGGCTAAGGTAGTAGATCAGGATCACGCGAACCATGATCTGTAGCCCTTCGCGAGCGATTGCGAATGTACGTCCATCGACGACCGCACTGGAGACGGCGGGAAGAGCCAACGCGATTCCTGCCGCCGCAAGAGCGATGGCCGCTCGACGCGCGCCCTTCCAACGGCGCCACAACGCCACGGCGAGCACGGCGAGAACGCCTCCGTAAAGCAGAAACACCAGAGGCCCGAGTTGCTCCATCCCAGCGCCCAGAAGGAAAGCGCCAGCGGAGAGTGGAACTAGACCTGCCAGCAACAGCGCGACGAAGGCGAGCGAGATGGCGCTCAGTAATCCACAAATCGCGACCATGGCGACCACGCCTCCCGGCCTCTCCTGGCTTGGCGAAACTGGATTCAACAACGACATCGAAGCGACCATGGTACAAGGCGGGCTGAGGGCCTCCAACGCAGGGACACAACCTTCAATGCCCTCGGCTGCGTCTCATAGCCGATAAGGAGGTCAGGGACAATGGCAGGCAAATCGAAATCCGGCACACGCGCAGCAAAGGCACTCGCAAGTACGGCCCGAAGGCTCAGCAGACCGTGGAACGGGAGATGCGCGAATTCAAACGCGGCAAGCTGAAGTCCGGAAGGAGTGGCAAGAAGGTGACCAGCCGGAAGCAGGCGATCGCCATCGGGCTTTCGGAAGCCCGCCGCTCCGGGGCAAAGGTCCCGCCCAAGAAGGATGCAGCCTAGGCTACGGGACAAGAACGGAACGGGGGCGGATTGGGCTCCGCCCCATTTGCTTCTGTCACTGGAATTTCAGCCTACTTTCACGGCCGAAGTTTCTTTCTGCGCCGGTTCCAGCTTGCGGTGCATGATCCCGGTGTAAATCTGTCGCGGACGCGAAATCTTCTGCTCCGGGTCCTGAATCATCTCATTCCACTGCGCCAGCCAGCCGGCTGCACGCGGGATGGCGAACAGCACGGTGAACATGTCAGGCTGGAAGCCCATGGCCTGGTAGATGATTCCCGAATAGAAGTCCACGTTCGGATAGAGTTTTCGAGTGACGAAGTACTCGTCCGCCAGCGCAATCCGTTCCAGCTCGAGCGCGATATCGAGCCTCTGGTTGCGTCCCGTTACCTCGAATACTTCGTTGGCAACGGCCTTGATGATGGCGGCGCGCGGATCGTAGTTCTTGTAAACCCGGTGCCCGAAGCCCATCAGCTTGAGCTCGCCCGCCTTCACCCGCTTGATGTAGGCAGGAATGTTCTTCACCGAGCCGATCTCATCGAGCATGCGCAGCACTTCTTCGTTGGCGCCGCCGTGTAGCGGGCCGGAGAGCGCCGATGCTGCACCTGCCATCGACAGGTAGGGGTCGGCTTGTGAGCTGCCCACCACGCGCATGGTGGTCGAGCTGCAGTTCTGCTCGTGATCGGCGTGCAGAATGAACAGGACGTCAAGGGCGCGGGCGATGACCGGGCTGGCCACATACTTCGGCTCGGTCATCTTCCACAGCATGTTCATGAAATTCTCGGTGTAGCTGAGATCGTTATCGGGATAGACGTAAGGATGGCCACGGCGGTGGCGATAGGAATACGCCGCCAGCGTTGCCATCTTGGCGATCAGGCGCACGATCTGCTTCTGGCGGTTCTCGGGATCGTGGACGTCCTTTGCCTCGGGATAGACGGTCGACAGAGCCAGCCAGCGTGCTCACCAGGATCCCCATCGGATGGGCATCATAGCGGAACCCGTCGATGAAATGCTTGGTGGTCTCGTGCAACATGGTGTGGTGGGTGATGTCGTGCGTCCATGCCTTGTCTTGCTCGGGCGTGGGCAGCTCGCCGTTCAGCAGCAGGTAAGCCACTTGCAGATAGGTGCAGTGCTCGGCGAGGGTCTCAATGTCGTAGCCACGGTAACGAAGGATGCCCTTGTCGCCGTCGATGAAGGTGATGTTGCTCTTGCATGAAGCTGTGTTCATGAACGCGGGATCGTAGGTCATGATACCGAAGTCGTCGGGATCAGTCTTGATCTTCCGCAGGTCCATGGCGCGGATGGTTCCGAGCTCGATCGGAGCCTCATAGGTTTTGTCGTTGCGTTGGTCCGTAATGGTCAAAGCGCTCTTCGGCATGACCTCTCCTCCTGGTAAGAGACGTATGAAAGTAGGGAGCGATACGTGAACAAGTGTTCGTTCCCAAACATTCTACTGCCGATCGCGTTCCGCCGGAAACACAAAGCGCACACGGACGTGAGACGGCCGTCACACACCCGTGTGATGTCGGAGCCCACATCCCAGGACGCAGCGAGTGAGACTATTTTTCCTTGCTGGAGGTGTCTTTGGAAGAGGAGGTGTCGGCTTTGGCGGCTTCCGGTTTGGTCTCAGAGGACGAAGGCGCCGGTGCGCCGTTTCCGCCCGAGGCGCCCGAACTGGGAGCCTTCCTGGCGTAGTCGGTAACGTACCAGCCGGAGCCTTTGAATTGCACCGCCGGCGCCGAGAGCAGTTGCTCGAGTTCGCCCCCGCAGTGCGGACAGACGGTCAGTGGTGCGTCGGAAAACTTCTGGATCCGCTCGGTCAGGCTGTGGCACTTCTTGCACTGGTATTCGTAAAGTGGCAATGCGATGTCCTTACTCTGTCTAAGTTATTGATTCTATTTTCCGCAACTAGTTGCGGTCAATTTTGGGGGTTACGGTGTCAGCCGCAACCGGGAGCACAGGTTGTGCTTGCCATCCTGTGTTCTGCCCCTTGAAACTAGGCAGATGAAAGTCATCGCCGTCATTCCGGCGCGCCTCGCTTCCACCAGACTGCCCCGCAAGATTCTGAGAGAGATCGCCGGCCGGCCGATGCTTGCCCATGTGTACGAGTGCCACTCGTGCCTGCTCGGAGCTGCAGGACGTAATCGTGGCCACGGATTCGGACGAGATCGCTGACCTTTGCCGGCAGAACGGATGGCATTGCCGTTTGACATCGCCCGCACACCGTAGTGGCACAGAACGCGTCCACGAAATTGCGCAGGCGATCGAGGCTGACGTTTACGTCAACGTGCAAGGCGACGAACCGCTGGCCCGGCGTGAGCACCTCGATGTTTTGCTCAGGTTGATGGAACGTAAAGGCGTCCAGGTTGGAACGCTGAAGACTCCCTGCTCGGCCGAGGATGTCAATAATCCGAATGCGGTGAAGGTGGTTACAGCGCTCGATGGTCGTGCGCTCTATTTCTCTCGCGCGACAATTCCCTTCGATCGCGATGGCAGCGGCCAAGTGCTCTACTACAAGCACCTTGGCTTCTACGCCTATCGCAAAGCGGCGCTGGATGCCTTCTGCGCGTGGCCCGAGTCGGACGTGGAGCGCAGCGAGCGTCTGGAACAGCTTCGGTTTCTCGACCGCGGCATCGCCATCCACGTCGCCGAAACTCCGTTCGACACCGTGGGCGTGGACACTGAGGAGGATTTGCGGCGGGTGAACGCGATCCTGCGGGGAAGGTCTACGTGACCGGCTGAGCTTCGACTGGCTGGTGTTGGTTCGCCCAAACTTCTGCCGCGGCGATCCGCTTGCCAATCGACGGATGCGAATGGAAGAACCACTCGACGAACTTCGACGGCTCACGTTCGGCCAGGTTCTGGTCGGCCAGTTTCTGCATGGAGGTGATGAACGGTCCGATCACCGCAATATTTTCCCATGCGTATCGATCGGCCTCGCGCTCATGGTGGCGCGAAACCGCATTCAGCGCAGGCATCAGGAGGAAACTGAGGACCGTCACCACCAGGACAATCAGCGGCAGGTTCGCAAAGTCGTAGAGCCGCGGGCCAAGCACGGGAAACCAGTTTCTTGCGATGACAAACCGCAACACCTGATTGACCAGCCAAAAACCGAAGAACGTGATTCCCACTTGCAGGAAGATGCTCTTCAGAATGTGCCGGTGGACGTGGTGCCCAAGCTCATGCGCCAGGATGGCTTCGATCTCATCGTCGGTGTAATGCTCGAGCAACGTGTCGGAGAGAATAATTCGCCTGGTAGAACCCATGCCCGGTGAGCGCGGCGTTCGCCTTCTTTGACTTTTCCGAGAGCTTCCATTCGTACACGCCGCGGACGCGCGTCCCGGCGCGCTCGCCGAGCCTTGTCAGCCGTTCGCGCAGGCCATCGTTCTCCAGAGGCTTGAACTTGTAGAAGATGGGCATGAGCACCACCGGAGCGAGTTGAGCCATCAGCAGAAACAACCCAACGAAAACCGCCCAGGCAAGAATCCACCAGCGCTGTGGCGCGATCCGAATGATGCCATAAACGATCTCGACCATGATCGCGGCCAGCACCAGACTGACGAGCCAGCCCTTGCATTCGTCCCATAGCCAGCCGCGCAGTTTCTGGTTCGACAGATGGTACTGGTGCTCGATCCGGAAGCCGACGAAATCGAAGGGAGCGCTCAGCAATTTCGCGATGATCGAAAACATCAGCACGTACAGGAAGACCGCCAGGACGTAGTTCTGGCGCGCACCCAGGTACGACCAGTCGCGCAGTTTGCCGGTCCAGCCGGTGACCAGCAGCACGACCAGCAGCGCAAAGCCAATCACGGTGTCGGCCATGCTCAGCCACCGGTGCAGCCGGTTGTAGCGGCGTACCTCCGGCGAATCGACTGCTTGCGGATTGGGAGTTGTTGCCATCCTGTTGACTAAGGGTGAACGAAACCGCAGTGACCAAGTCGCCGTCGATGCCTGATTCCAGTATGCCAGAAACCGGCGCACGAGCCGAGTGTGGCTGCTGCGCTCCCGGCTTCACACCGAAGCGCCTACCTCTTGCCCTGCCTGGACGAACGCCTCGGTCTCTTTCAGTATCTGCGACACCAGTTCCGGCGAGGCGGCCTCGCAGTAGATCCGCAGCAGCGGCTCGGTTCCCGAAGCACGCACCAGCACCCACGCCTCCGCGCCGTTTCCGTAGGTCGGAGCGTCGAGGAAGAACTTGACGCCATCCAGCGTCTCCACCTTCTGCACGCGAAAGCCGCCGATCTTCGCGGGCTTCGCGCTGGCGCGGCGCATGGCGTCCGTCCTTGACCTCGTTGCTCAGATGCAGATCGATCCGGCCATAGTGGTGCTCGCCATATTCCTGCTGCAGATCGCGCACAAGCTGGCCAAGCGGCTTGCCCTCCTCGGCCATGATGTTGGCCAGCAGCAGCGAATTCAGAATGCCGTCGCGCTCCGGCAGATGCCGCCGGATGCCGATGCCGCCCGACTCTTCGCCGCCGATCAGGATGTCGCGCTCCAGCATGAGATCGCAGATGTACTTGAAGCCGATGCCACACTCGATGCAGCTTGCGGCCGTACTTTCGCGGCGATGCGGTCGAGCATGCGCGTGGTGTTGAACGCCCGCACGATCTCGCCCGGCCACTGCTTGCGCTTCAGCAGCCATTCCAGAATCACCGCGAAGCATTTGTGCGAATCGACGAAACTGCCGTCTTCTGCGACTGCGCCCAGACGGTCGGCGTCGCCGTCGGTCGCCATTCCTGCCTGGCAGCGCTCGCGCACGACCGTCTCCTGCAGCATGGCGATGTGCGGCGGGATGGGCTCAGGATTGATTCCCGGAAATAGCGGGTTCAGCTCGCCGCGAATTTCGAGGTGCTCGATGCCACTCTCCGCGAAAATGTCCTTCAACACGCCGCGTCCGGCGCCGTACATCACGTCAATCGCGAACTTGAAGCCAGCCCGTTGAATCGCCGACAGGTCAACGAAGTTCTTGATCGCGGCGACGTAGGGAGTCTTGAAGTCGGTCAGCGTCACGCTTCCGCCCTTGCGTTCGAGGCGCGGCGAATCCAGTTCGCCCTCGATGGACTTCATGATTGCCGGGGTGCCCGAACCGCCGTAGCTGGCCTTGTACTTCACGCCATTCCAGTTGAATGGATTGTGGCTGGAGGTGATCATCACGCCGCCGGCCGTGCCGAGGTTTTTCACCGCGTAGGAAAGCGCCGGAGTGGGGGTGTAATCGTCGGAGAGACGCACGGCGAGTCCCGCTGCCAGCCAGAACCTCCGAGATGATTTCGGCCGCACGCTGGGACGCGAAACGCGTGTCGTAGCCAACGACCAGGCCTTTGCTGGCGTCCTCGTTCTTGTGAACGTAGGTGGCCATCGCATTGCCGACGCGCCGCACGTTGTCGAAGGTAAAGTCGTCGGCGATGATGCCGCGCCATCCATCGGTCCCGAACTTGATCTCTGTTGTCATGATGATGACTCTTGTGTATTCACCTCAATCGTCCAAGCCAAGGCGTTTTGCTACCTCGTCCAGAGTATGCGTATCTTCCTTGCCCGCCCTGACACGCCGCAAAATTCGCTCTGCCTCATATGCGTCCTCTTCATCTTCGACGTGTCTCGAGATTAGCTCGCGAGCGTAAGAGGTCTTGCTAAGCCCGCGGCGGCGCGATAGTCGCTTAAGCCGTTCTTCGATGGATCGCGAAAGCCTAAGAACCATGGATACCTCACTCTAGACCAGCCGCTTCAGCTTCTTCTCATCCAGATGCTTCACGACCTTGCCGACGTCCTGCGAATGCTCGCGCGTGGTGATCAGCAGCGCGTCGTCGGTCTCCACCACCACCAGATTCTTCACTCCCACCGCCGCAACAAACTTTCGTTTGGAGTGGATGAAGTTCCCGTCTGCATTCAGCGTGAAGCTCTGCGTCCGCATGGATCACGTTCTCGCCGTCTTTGCCTGAGCTGCGATGCTCGTAGAGCGCGGTCCAAGAGCCAAGATCGTTCCATCCGAAGCTCGCCGGGATGCAGTAGATGCCCGACTTGCCTTCGCCCTTCGCCGACCGCGGCTCCAGCACGGCGTAATCGATGCTGATGTTCTCGCACTTGGGATAGAGCCTGGCGAAGGTCTTCTCGAAGCTGCGAGTTCCGTAACTGGCGGCAATCTTCTCCAGCAGCGGCGCTGTCTTGGGCAGGTGCTCGCTGCAGCGCGTCAGCCAGCGTGCGCGCTCCCCAGACGAACATCCCACTGTTCCAGAAGAAATTGCCAGCCCGCACGAACTGTTCGGCGACGTCGGCGGAAGGCTTCTCAGTGAAGCGACGGACCTGAAGCACACCCTTCGCGATTTGCCACCCGCTTCGATGTAGCCGTAACCGGTTTCGGCGCGGGTCGGCGGGATGCCGATGACGACGATGTTCGCGCCGCTCGCTGCGAGGCTGGCGGCACGCTTGATGTCCTCACGAAAGCGCTTCTCGTTCTCGATGACGTGGTCGGATGGAAACATTCCGATCACGGCCGTGGGATCGCGATCGCGCCAGCAGAAACGCCGCCAAGCCGATCGCGGGCGCGGTGTTTCGCCCAACGGGCTCGGCGATGATCTGTTTCTTCTCCAGCCTTTGAGCTGGCGCACAATCGGGTCGCGAAGATCGGCGTTGGTGATGATCCAGAACTGCTTTGCCTTGGCCAGCGGCAGGAGGCGCTCCACCGTTTCCTGGATCATGCTCTTGTCGCTGTTGAGCGGGAGCAATTGCTTGGCCATGCGCTTGCGGCTCAGCGGCCAGAAGCGCGTGCCGCGTCCACCGGCGAGAATCACGGGATAAAAAGTAGGCTTGCTCAAGTTACCTCAGCGGCTAAAGAGGCTAAAGCGCTGCTCCACCCAACCTAGCATGAGCTACGGCGCGCTGACTGCTTGACCCAACACGGTCTCCGGTTCGGGGACTGCGCCTGTGGGCAGCGACATGCGCATGATTTCGAGCTCCCACTGCGGACGCACAGTGTATTCCCGCATCGCGGCAGGGACGGCAACCGCTTCTCCGGTGGCGAAGCTGATGGGAGCCATACCCTCCGATTCAACTACCCCTGCGCCATCAATCGCGACTACGATCTGCGGCGAAGCGGGATTGACGTCGGTGTGCAGCGGCTCACGCAGCCTTATCTTCTCGACCTGGAAATACGGCGAGCGCACCAGGACATCAGGCGCATCACTCGCGTGCCGCACCACCTTACCCGCGTTGGTGTGCAGCTTGGTAGCTGCGAGACCTTCGGCGATGTGCAGTTCCCGCGGACGCCCGTAGTCGTACAGGCGATAGGTGATATCCGAAGTCTGTTGGGTCTCGACCAGGATCATGCCGCCGCCGATGGTATGCACGGTCCCGGCGGCGACATACAGCATGTCACCCTGATGCACATCAACCCAGTTCAACAATTCTTCGGCCCGCTGGTCGCGGATCGATCGCTCGAAGTCTTCCAACGTCGTCCCGGATTGCAAGCCCAGCGCTACTTGCGCTCCCGGTTTCGCCGCGAGCGCGTACCAGCACTCCGTCTTGCCGCAAGGCTGGCCGGCCTTTCGCGCCTGTTCATCGTCGGGATGCACCTGCACGGACAGCTTAGCGCTGGTGAACAGAAACTTCGTCAGCAGCGGAAAGCGATCGTCATACCACGCGGCGGTTCCCACCAGATCGCGACCGTACTGCTTGCAGAGTTCGCCGAGCGTGCGGCCCGTCAGCGGCCCGTTTGCAACCCGATTGTCTTCCCAGGTGAGCCAGCTTTCGCCGATTGGGTCCTTGATGACCTTGGTGTAGATGGGCCGCAAATCGCGGACACCCCACGGCCGCTCGTCAAAGATCGGGATCAACAGGAATGGGTAGAGTTCGGACATGAAGACCGTTACACGCTGGCAAAGAACTTGCGCATCCGCTCCAATCCGCGCTCCAGGTTTTCCGGCGAAACTGCGTACGAAACCCGAATGTGGTCCTGGGTGCCGAAGCCTTCGCCAGGGACGACAACCACGTGCGCCTCGTGCAGCAGCTTGCGCGCGACATCGGAGGCCGAGTTCAGCCCGCCGCGCTCGAAGTAATGGCTGACGTTCGGGTAGGCGTAGAACGCACCGTTCGGCGACGTGCAGGTAAGGCCCGGAATCGAGCGCAGGCCTTCGACCACCTGATCGCGCAGCGAGATGTAGCCTGCCAGCATCTCCTGGACACACTGCTGCGAGCCGGTCAGCGCCGTGACCGCAGCCTTCTGCACAATCGAAGTCGGGTTGGACGTGCTCTGGCTCTGCAGCTTCTGCATCGCGCTAATGATGGGCGCCGGGCCGAGGGCGTAGCCCAGCCGCCAGCCCGTCATGGCATAGGTCTTGGAGAGCGAACCGATGATGATCAGGCGCTCCTTCACTTCGTGGACGCAACCCGCCGAGAACAGATGCCCGGTGAAATTGAGGTACACGTAGCACTCGTCGGAGACGACGTAGATGCCGCGATCATGGGCCAGCTTCAGCACCGCCGTCATGTGGTCGGGCTTCATCACCGCGCCGGACGGATTGCTGGGCGAGTTCAGCACGATGACCTTGGTGCGCGGTGTGATCGCGCGTTCCACCATTTCCGCGGTCAGATCGAAGTCGTGCCTCTCGTCGGTCGCGATGTAAACCGGTTCGCCGCCCGCGTAACGGACGATGTCTTTGAACGAAACCCAGTACGGCACCGGAAGGATGACTTCATCGCCGTGGTCGACCAGCACCTGGATGGCATTGAACAGCGCGTGCTTGCCGCCGACCGAGGCAATGCAGTCCTCACGCTTGTAGTCGGAGCCGAAATCGGTGGCATGGCGCTTGACGATGGCGTCACGCAGCTCGGCGGTGCCGCCCACCGCGGTGTACCTGGTGAAATTGTTGTGAATGGCCGCAATCGCCGCCTCTTTGATGTGCGCAGGCGTCGGGAAGTGCGGCTCGCCCGCGCCGAAGTCCACGAGGTCGGCGCCCCTGGCGCGCAGCTTCTCGGCTTCCGCCACCACCGCCATGGTGGCCGAGACTTCGATGCGTTGAATGCGATTGGTGAGAAACGACGAGAGCTGGGTTCCGGCAGCAGTCATGGTTTGGCCCTTCACTTGAGATGCGTTTCCGTAGCGTAGATCTGTTTCTGTGCGATCTTGCGGCGCACCCGGTCTTCCACCATTTCCGGCACCAGTCCGGTAAGCGGTCCGCTCAGCTTGGCGATCTCGCGCACGATTCGCGAGCTGAGATAGGAATACTTTTCGGCCGGCATCATGAACACGGTTTCCACCCGCGGCTCCATCTTGCGGTTCATCAGCGCCATCTGCAGCTCGAACTCGTAATCGCTGACGGCGCGGATGCCGCGCAGCACCGCGTTGGCATTTTTCTCGATGCAGTAACGGACCAGCAATCCATCGAATATATCAACTGTAACATTGTCAAGTTCCGAGGTCATGGCCTCCAGCATCTCTTTGCGCTCTTCCATGTCGAACAACGGCTCCCCCTTGTCCATGTTGCGGGCGATGGCCACGATGAGGCGATCGAACAGCTTGCTGCCGCGATGGATCAGGTCCAGATGGCCGTTCGTAACCGGATCGAACGAGCCGGGATAGATGGCGACGATGTCCTTCAAGCGGCCTCGGAGGAGAGGATTTACGCGCGATGATTTTATTCTGGCCCGGCCTCCGGAGGCAATCGCGTAAAACGAGAGTGCCCAAAACGAAAGCCCCGCCGGTGAGGGCGACTCCAGTCGGCTCGATGATCGAGAGGGGACCGCTCGCGGGCGAGCGGTCCCCGTCCTTGCCGACAAACCCTCGGCGCCTACTTCCGCCCGGCTGGACCCTTGGGCGTCGCACTGGGCGCGGCTTCGGCGTTGGCGACCGCGGCCTGCGCCTTGTCCTCGACCGAGATGAGCCCCAGCGCCTTGCGCACTTCGGTTTCGATCTTGGCGGCGATGTCTTTGTTTTCCTTGAGGAACTGCTTGGCGTTTTCGCGGCCCTGGCCGATGCGCTCGCCCTTGTAGCTGAACCACGAGCCCGACTTTTCCACCAAGTTCATGTTGGCGGCCAGGTCGAGCAGGTCGCCCTCCTTCGAGATGCCTTCGCCGTACATCATGTCGAACTCGGCCTCACGGAAAGGCGCGGCCGTCTTGTTCTTCACGATCTTCACGCGGGTGCGCGAGCCCACTACGGTGTCGCCGTCCTTGATGGCGCCAATGCGCCGGATGTCGATGCGGACCGAGGAATAGAACTTGAGAGCGCGGCCGCCGGTGGTGGTTTCGGGGTTGCCGAACATGACGCCAATCTTTTCGCGGATCTGGTTGATGAAAACAAAACAGGTGTGCGACTTGGCGACAATGCCGGTCAGTTTGCGCAGCGCCTGCGACATCAGCCGGGCCTGCAGGCCGACGTGGCTGTCGCCCATCTCGCCGTCGAGTTCGGCCTTGGGCACCAGCGCCGCCACCGAATCCACCACCAGTACGTCGATTGCGCCCGAGCGCACCAGGGCCTCGGCGATTTCCAGGGCCTGCTCGCCGTAGTCGGGCTGCGAGACCAGCAGGTTGTCAACATCCACGCCGAGTTTGGCGGCGTAGATAGGATCGAGCGCATGCTCGGCATCCACAAAGGCCGCCATGCCGCCTTGCCGCTGCGCCTCCGCAATCACTTGCAGCGCGATGGTGGTTTTGCCCGAGGATTCCGGCCCGAAGATTTCGACCACGCGTCCGCGCGGAAAGCCGCCCACGCCGAGCGCGGCGTCAAACGAAATCGCTCCCGTAGAAATTACGGAGATGGGAACAACGGCTCCCTTGCTTCCCAACCGCATGATGGAACCCTTGCCGAATTGCTTTTCGATTTGCGACATGGCCAAGTCAACAGCCCGGCCTTTTTCCGTTCTCTCGTCTGCCATGAGTGCCGCTCCTTGCGTGCTCCGTCGCGGCGCGGTGTGTCTCCGGACGGGCGGTTAGATATGAATTGCGCTGGGTCAGACCACCCGAGCACACGCAAAACCGGCGTGTGCGGGGACCCCCGGTAGTGTGGCAGGCGCCATAACGGAATGGGCGTTTCGCGATGAGAGGCGCATGAGTTCTGACGCTGCATTATACATCCAGTTGATCTAGAAAAGCGAAGAAATAGCGAATGCATGTATTGCCGCGAAATGGCCTCCACTGTTCTCGCGCTTGCCATCTCCCGCTTGCCATCTCCAAGAGAGCCGATGAGAGCCGCCAAGATGGGCCTTTACCAAGGTTCCCCGACCCAGGCCAACGCTAAATACAGGACGCAAAAAAAGATAAAAATAACGAATTTTTGTTTGCAATGACTTACACGCAAAATATTAAAAAAATTGAGTTAAAGTCCTTTTTTTTAATAGTTTGCGGACTACTGTAAAATATTGAAACATAAAGACTTAAAGTCGTTTACTTTGAATATTTTGCGAGCCTAATTGCAATCTATTGAAACATAAATGACTTAAAGTCGTTTGCTTTGAATATTTTGGCTGCTCTCGCCACGGATTCGCACTGGCTATCCGGCTAACTTGGGGGTCTTGGTTGGTACGCAACGGCAGAGGCGGCTGAGTCTTCGCCAACAGATTTTTTCCTGGCGCCGGACGATACCAGCCCAAATCGGCCCCAAACGAGCCGGATCTAGCCCAGAAATGACCTGTATGGACGGCCCACAGCTAGAGGCTATCGTCAGAGAGCCCTTCGCTATATCCAAGACTTGTCAAAGAACGGTTCACCCTGCTGTCAGGCGGGTGTGGGTACAATACGCCCTACTCCAGCGTAGGCCCATGGTAAGCGTTGTCAAGATTACGAAGGTACAGGTAGGGTAACTGTACTTTCGTAACCATTTGGGGGCAGGGTAACCTACCGGGGGCTTGGGGTCGTGCGGCTCGGTCGCCACTGCTTGTTGACATACTGCCGAGCAGCAAGCGCCGGTGTCGGCAGCAATATTCGTTTCCCAAGGAGTATCAATCGCCCGCCCGCGCTGCAGGAGCCGTCTATTCATAACTGTAAGTCGGAAATTCGCACACTCACGCCGCTGGGGCAGTTATACCCCCAATGAGAGCGACATTCAGATTCAATTGCCGGGGAGTATCACGGCCCACTGCCCACGGCATTGGCGTTCAACTCTCAACGATATTCCTGACAACTCCGGCACAAGTGCCGAGAAGGACGTCGCCGGTCATGTTCTCATTGGAGTACTGCTGGCCATGCACAGCATCCTTGGAAAACTGAAGCCCTCCGGCGCCTGCTTGGAGCTCGATCTGTGCGCTCATCGCATACGTTACGGACGCTTCGGGGACCGAGGTCACTATGTTTGACAGTCCCGAACATTCCCTGAGAGCACTTGTCCAGTTCTCTCCACTCGGCATCGTGGAGATCAACGCACAACGCAAAGTCAAGCTGTGGAACCCCGCTGCGGAGCGGATGTACGGCTGGGCGGAAAGCGAGGTCCTAGGTCGAGAGTACCCAGCCGTTAGGCCTGAAAATCGCGCCGAGTACGAAGCTGGCGTGCTCCATATCCTTGAGGGCTCGACGATCCAGGGAAAAGACGTACGGCGACAGCGAAAAGATGGCCGTCAGATCGACGTGCGGCTGTGGGCCGCGCCGATTCACAACGAACAGGGTGAGATCACTGGCATCACTGCCATTCTTGAAGACATCACCGACCAAAAAGAAAATCAACGGAAACTGCAAATCTCGCAGGCGCGCGAGGAGGAAATGGAGGCCCGGCTGCAGCGCGACGAAGAACGCATGCGCCTGGCCTTCGACGCTGCCAAGATTGGGTTCTGGGACTGGAATATCGTGACCGGCGAGACCGTCTGGTCAGCAACCGCCAGCCGACAAATGGGGCTGCCAGAGAACTCTCCGACAAGCTTTGCAATATTTATCAACGCCATACATCCCGACGACCGAAAAACGGTGCAAGAGTCCATCGAGAGTGCGGTCCGCGATAACACGGACCACGCCGTTGAATATCGTGTGGTGTGGCCGGACGGTAACTTGCATTGGCGGCTTGCCAAAGGTCGCGCCATTTATGACACCACCGGGCGGCCAGTGCGGATGACCGGCATCGCTGTCGATATCGATGACCGAAAAGCGGCGGACGAACGCCTGCTGTCGCAGGCTGCGGCGTTGCAAGCAGCCGCCAACGCTATCGTGCTCACCGACAACCAAGGCACCATCCTGCGGGTGAACCCCGCTTTCACTCAGATGACGGGGTACGCGGCCGACGAGGCGATTGGGAAAAATCCCCGCCTATTGAAGTCGGGCAAGCAGGACAGTGCGTTTTATACAAATATGTGGGCGACCATCACGGCCGGCAATGCCTGGCATGGAGAGCTCACGAACCGGCGCAAAGATGGAAGCCTCTATACCGAGGAAATGACGATTGCGCCTGTCCGCTCCGAAGCAGGCGCCATCAGCCACTACGTCGCCATCAAGCAGGACATCACTCAGCGGAAACTGGCCGAACGAGCATTGCAAGACGCAGAGCAGAAATATCGCAGAATTTTCGAGAACACGGTCGTGGGCATCTTTCAAACCACACTGGAGGGAGAATTTCTCAGTGTCAATCCAGCTCTGGCCCTGGGGGCTGGGTACGACTCGCCCGAAGATTTTCTTGGCCACGTCCATTCTACAGCCCAGCTCTATGTCGGTCAGAAATGCCGCGACGAACTGCGCGACCTAGTCAGGACGCAAAGGGTGGTAAAGGATTTCGAGGCTGAACTCAAGGCCAAGGATGGCAGCAAGCGATGGGTGTCCATAGATGTAGGCGCGACACCGGATCGCGAGGGAACAAATTTCCATCTCGAAGGCACGGTGCAGGACATCACCCAGCGAAAACGGGCCGAGGAGGCGCTGCACACCGCAGAACAGAAGTATCGCAGCATTTTCGAGAACGCGGTTCTGGGCATTTTTCAAACCACGTTAGAGGGAGAATTTCTTAGCGTGAATCCAGCGCTCGCCAGAATGGCTGGCTATGACTCGCCCGAGGATTTTTGTGCCAGCGTGCCTTGCACCGCCCAGCTCTATATCGATCCGAAACGTCGTGAACAACTGCGCGAGCTGATCGTGGCGCAAAAGTTGGTGCATGATTTCGAGGTCGAGTTCAAAACCAAAGAGGGTGGAAAGCGGACTACTTCGGTCAATGTGAGGGTAACGCCGGATCGCGACGGAACAAATTTCCATCTCGAAGGCACGGTGCAGGACATCACCGAACGCAAAGCGGCCGAGGCGCAGGTCCAGTTTCTAGCGTACTACGATGCGCTTACCGGCTTGCCCAATCGGACGCTGCTTCGCGATCGCATCCTGGTGGCACTGGCCGGGGCTCGCCGGCATCGCGAGAAAGTCGCGTTGTTGTTCCTCGATCTCGATCACTTTAAAACCATTAACGACTCGCTTGGCCACTCGATTGGTGATCAGCTACTGAAAGAAGTAGCAGAGCGTCTTAAGAAATTGACGCGCGAACCTGACACCGTAGCCCGCCTGGGAGGCGATGAGTTTCTTGTATTGATGACCGACATCAACGAAACCGCCGAAGCCGTATTGGTCGCGGAACGCATCGTCGATGCCATGGCCGCCGAATTTGTCATCCAGGGTCATTTGCTCAACGTCAGTTGCAGCCTGGGAATCAGTATCTTTCCGGACGACGGCGAAGAGGCAGAGGCCCTATTCAAGAATGCGGACTTGGCGATGTACGACGCCAAGGAACATGGACGCAACAACGTCCGGTTATTCACCCCGGAGATGAACATTCAGGCAGTGGAACGGATGACGCTGGAGAACAGCTTGCGGTCAGCGCTGGAGCGGAGCGAATTCTACCTGGTCTATCAACCGCAGGCGGACTTGGCCACAGGCGAAATCATAGGATGCGAGGCGCTTATCCGCTGGAGGCATCCCGAGTTGGGAGTGGTACCGCCCAACAAGTTTATTCCCATTGCGGAGAGTAGCGGTCTCATCATCCCGATTGGCGAATGGGTGCTCAGGACCGCGTGTGCCCAGGCCCGGCAATGGCAGGACCAAGGCCTTCTCGCAGTACCGGTTGCGGTCAATGTGTCAGCCGTCCAATTCCAGCAAAAGGACTTTCTGCGACTGATTGAAACGGTGCTGCGCGAATCCCGTCTCGCTCCTCAATACCTCGAACTGGAGCTCACGGAAAGCCTGATCCTGTCCAACGCAGATGTCGTGCTCTTCATGTTGCAACAACTAAGAGAGATGGGAGTAAGGCTATCCATCGATGATTTCGGCACCGGGTATTCCAGCCTCAGCTATTTGAAGCAGTTCCCCGTCTACAAGCTGAAAATCGATGGGTCCTTCGTGCGGGATGTCGACATCGATCCGGATGATGCCGCAATCATAGGCTCAATTCTTGTGATGGCGAAGAGCCTTGGTCTTAAGGTGGTTGCTGAATGCGTTGAGAACGAAGAGCAAGTGTCTTTCCTGCGAGCGCATCATTGTGACGAAATTCAAGGCTACTACTTCAGCCGGCCTTTACCTGCGGACGAACTTGGGGACAAACTCCGAAGCTCTTTGCGTCTGGCCGCATCCCCGGGCTGCGATCGCCGCTAAAGAGGTAGCATGACGGCGCATCAACGTTGCAGCAGGTCCACCGGCTCGCGGACATCGGTTACGCGGAAGTATTTCGCCAGCGCGGGATAGCGCTGGGCCACAGCTTCGTACATCGCGTAAGCCACGTTGCGGTAGGAGAAGTGGCCGGCCGCTCCGGTGCGCAGTTCGCTGATGTAGATCGCCTCCGACAGATCCATCTTGAAAAGCGTGCGCTTGCGGAAGGCCAGCGGGATGGCGTATTGCGACTGCTCTTCAGCTTCGACGGGCTGGCGCGCGGCAAGCTGAGCGACGGCAGCGCGCGCGGTGTCCATCACCGAGTCGTAGCGGATGGTGAGCCCAGCCGCCTTGATCTCCTGCGGCATGTCATAGCCGTGAGCAGCGGTGTAGTCCTGCACGATCTGCACGCAGCGGCGGTGGCGATGCATGTCGCGGAAGCCGCCAATGTCCATCAGGATGTCGAAGCGGAACTGCTGGCCGGCGCAGAAGGTGCGTGAAACCTCGTCGTGACGGCCGCGATGCTGCAGGCCCAGCTCGATCAGTTCCCGACGCTGCGATTCCGGGAGAGCTTCCACCACTTCGCGAATCTGGCGATACGGATGATGCGAGTACTGGTAAAGCAACGTGGCAGCAAGCTCAACGTCGAGCGGATCGTCGTCCAGCAGATCGACCAGAGGCGCGGAGCTGGATGGGGATTCCTGCCAGCATCTCCGCGGCAACGGCGGTCAGCTGGCGGCGAGTCTCGATCTCGTAGGGGCTGGGCTCGGCGTACTTCATCAAGGTTGGCGCGACCCGGACATCGCGCAGCAGACAACTCGCTGGCACGGTCGCCGAGTGACGGGCACTCGCGCTGGATCTCGTTCACCAGCTCGCGCGCGTTGGCGTGTCCCACATTGTAGGATGGTTCACGTGCGGCCTGCTTCAGCAGTTCGCCCAGCCGCCGGACCTCGGCGTGGGTGTGCGAAAGCAATCGCGAGACCTGCGTCTCCAGAGTGCGCGCGCTGACGATCTGGCCGAGCGAGGTGTTGGTCGCCAGCGGCAGCAGGTAGCGCGACAGATCGAAGGCGCGGGCGCGCAAAGTGCGCTCGTATGTCTCCTGCTTCATCTCGGGCGGCCTGGGCGTGCGGTCGCGCAGGTAGACGAACATCTCGTCGGAAAAATGACGGTATTCGGCGAACAAGCAGATCGACGGTTTCGCGATAGAGAGTGCGAGCGGCGGTGTCGTCGCCAAAGTCGGGAACGTAGTATCCGCTCTTCTGGAAATCCTGATAGCGGGTGGAGCGCTCCTGCCCGTCCCAGCGCGGCTCGTCGACGACGACGGTGGCGGCGAGAATCGACAGGCGCTCGATGGCGAAGGCGATGTGGGCCAAATCGGCAATGCTGCGATGACCGTACTGGAAGTAGAAGGTGTTGAGGAACTTCTCCGCCTTTTGCTCGCTGATCTCAGCCAGCGACTCGCGCATGGAAAGCGCGGAGCGCGAATACTTGGCCATGCCATAGGCCTGCACCTCAGGGTCGGCGCCGTGCACGGCGTAAACCTGGGTGCTGGGTTCGTGGCCGGGATGATCGGCCAGGGCGGGGTCGGCGTCAGGTTTGGAAATGGATGACATTGCGCTGAATCATATGCGGTATGGAAACAGCGGGCAACCGGCAAGGCTGTGGGAAACTGCAAAAATATCAGGTGAGGATGGTTGTGCGTCACAGCGCGCGGCTGTTCGTGGCAGCTAGAATCGGCATCGAACGGTAGAACACCCGATAGCACCAACATGCGCACTCATACCGAATCCGCCAATCATTCTGAGCAGGAGGAAAGCCGGACCCGTTGGGTGGGCGCTGACTCGATTCTGTTTGCTACGGCGCACCGTCCCTGGCCCGCGCCGATGGCGCCGTGGATCATGACCCAGCGCTGGAACGACCTGTTGTTTCTGCACTACGCGGTGCCGCCGGATGCGCTGCGTCCGCTGGTGCCGGAGGTGCTGACGCTCGACACCTACCAGCAGCGGGCTTGGGTTTCGGTCACGCCATTCTGGATTAATCATCTGCGGCCGCCAGGAGTCCCGTCGGTGCCGTGGTTTTCGCATTTTGCCGAAATCAATGTGCGCACCTACGTCACGCGCGACGGCAAGCCCGGGGTGTACTTCTTCAGCCTCGACGCCAGCAATTTGTCGGCGGTGTGGGGTGCGCGGGTGTTTTATCGCCTGCCCTATTGGCACTCGGCCATGAAGCTGAAAGGCAGAGGCGGTCCTCGGATCGATTATGCTTCCAAGCGGCAACATGGGCCGAAGCCCGCCGAACTGCGCTGCTCCTACGGGCCGAGTTCGCCGGCGTTCCACGCGCATCCGGGCTCGCTCGAGCATTTCCTCACCGAGCGGTATTGCCTGTACGCCCATAGCCGCAAGCGTCTGTATCGCGGCGAAATCCATCATCTGCCATGGGAGTTGCAGGAGGCAACGGTGGAGCTGGCGGAGAACTCGATGGCGCAACCTGCCGGCATCGAGCTTCCACCAGAGCCTGAAATCGTCCACTTCGCCCGCGAGCTGAAGGTACTGTTCTGGGCGCCCGAGCGGCTGCTGTAACGGCTTCAGCCACGGATTGCCGCGATGAACACGGACAATCTCCACCGGGAAGGTTGCCCGCGAGAATCCTCGTAAATCCGCGGCGAAACGGACTTTCGACTCGCGGTAGATATAATCCAGCTTTGCTTCCTGCAGGAGGGTTCATGGCGGGAGTGGAAGGCCGGGTCGCGCTAGTGACGGGAGCGTCGCAAGGAATTGGTCGTGCCTGTGCGCTGGTGTTGGCGGAGGCGGGAGCCAAGGTCGCGTTGTGCGCGCGCACCCACGAGAAGCTGGAGCAGCTCGCCGGCGAGATCAACGGCAAAGGCGGTGAGGCGGCCGCATTCAAGATGGATGTTGGCAACGAAGAGGAAATCAAGGCCGGGGTGAAGGCCGCGATCGCGCGCTTCGGCAGAATCGACATTCTGGTCAACAATGCCGGCATCACCCGCGACCAATTGGTCATGCGCATGAAGCGCGCCGATTGGGACGACGTAATCAACACCAACCTGACGGGCCCGTTCCTGCTGATCCAGGCGGTGATCGGCTCGATGCTGAAACAGCACTGGGGAAGGATCATCAACATCACCAGCATGTTTGGACAGATTGGGCAGGTGGGACAGGCGAATTATTCATCGTCCAAAGCGGGCATGATTGGACTGACCATGTCGGTGGCACGCGAGGTGGGATCGCGCAACATTACGGTGAACGCCGTCTCGCCTGGCTTTGTCGAGACCGCCATGACGGCAGTCCTGTCAGCGGAGTTAAAAGAGCGCATGATCAAGAATGTCCCTCTGGGACGCGCTGGGACTGAGCTGGAAGTGGCGCACGCCGTCAAGTTTCTGGCATCCGAGGAAGCGGGATACATTACTGGCGAGGTGCTGAAGGTGAACGGCGGAATTCTAATGGGCTGAGAGGAACCGCGCCGCCGATTCACGCGGATTGCATTTGCGTTGCAGACCGACGAAGCGGCGGAGAATACGGACATGGACGAAGGGCCGTTGGTCTTTGGGCAATCCGTGGCTGGTTTTGAAATCGACGGTGCAACTTGACCGAGATCGTGGACGTGATGAGCCAGCAGCAACTCGAGCACATCCGCAACCTGTTTCGCGAGTACCAGGCTGAGCTGGCACTGCAATACCGATCGCGGTCTCTGGAAGCCGACCTTTCGGCCCTGCCTTGGGTTTATGCCCCACCAAAAGGCAAGCTGCTTTTGGCGACGGTGGAGGGGCAGCCTATTGGCTGTGTCGGTTTGCGCGCATTTCCGCAACAAGGTGCGTGCGAGATGAAACACCTTTATGTACGTCCGACGTTCCGCGGCGCAAACGCTGGCCGGGCACTCGCGGAGCACGCTCTAGATGCCGCGCGGGCGCTGGGTTACTCACGTCTTCGGCTGGACACACATCCCCCTACTATGCAGGCTGCGTTGGCGATGTACCGGAAATTGGGCTTCAAGGAAGTTGCACCCGGTCCGGTCGCGCCGGTTGATGGACTGGTGTATATGGAATTGCCATTAACCCGGACGTAACTTGCCGAGTCGTAGCTTTCGGTTGTCGCAGTCGTTTTTCGTTAGAGCGCTCCTGAGTGGCGTTATCCATCAGCACGGGCAGAACGGCGCTTCTAGCGCCCCGTTAACGGCGCTGTCCCTATTGAAAGGAGCGGCCCCTGAGGGCCCGCTTTTAGCCGGACACATACCGCTCGCTCTAGTCTCGTCAAATCAACGATCTATCCGCAGGGCAGCACTTTTAAGCCATGCGCCTAATCCACGTTAGTAACTTAAGAGTAATCTATGTCTGCACCATTCAAAGAGCATTCCATCTAGCATCGCGAATGGTGCATAAGATTTTCCTTGCCAGCGTGCGGCGCTATGGTTACTATGCAGTCAACCCCCAATGGCCATCTCCTCCGAGGACGCGAACTCCCCATGAATATCGGCGAAACCATTCGCAATTACCGTTTGCAAAGAGGCATGTCACAAGGCGATATCGAAAAGCGCACGGGTCTGCTGCGCTGTTATTTGTCACGTGTTGAAAATGGGCATACCATTCCTTCACTCGACACCCTGGCGAAGATTGCCGCGGCGATGGAAATGCCGCTGGCGCAATTTTTTGGCGGCGCCAGTGACGGCGGCGGCAAAGTTACGCCTCGACTGGGGGAGGACGAGGTGCGCTTCCTTACCCAGATTCGCCGCTATTCGCCAAACCTGAACGAGAGCGATCGCAAGCTGGTAGTTGCGATGGTGAAGAAGATGGCCGCTAACGCCGGCAAGTGAGGCGACCTTCGGACCGACAGCGCACCGCAGCTTTGGCTGCGGATTTTTTGTGCCCGGCGAGATGCGCCCGCTCACCGACACAAGCGCAACGCTGTGCTATATTCCGCTTTCCACTCTCGATTCATTCCGCTGCACAGGCGGCGAAGTCATCCACACATAAAGGGGCATGATGAGCAGGATTCAACGGGCAATACTAAGTGTCACCGACAAAACTGGTTTGGTGGAGTTCGCGCGCAAGCTCTCTGCGATGGGCGTGGAACTTGTCTCCACCGGCGGGACAGCGAGGTTGTTGCGCGAGTCCGGTATCGCGGTGAAAGACATCTCGGACCTAACCGGATTTCCTGAGATGCTCGACGGCCGCGTGAAGACCCTCCACCCGAAAGTGCACGGCGGGATTCTGCACATTCGCAGCAATGAGAAGCACCGCGCGGCGGTCGTGGAGCACGGCATCCAGCCGATTGACATGGTGGTGGTGAACCTCTACGCCTTCGAGAAGACGGCTGCCAAGCCCGGTGTGGGATTCGAAGACATCATTGAGAACATTGACATTGGTGGGCCGTCCATGGTGCGCTCGGCGGCCAAGAATTTCCAGGACGTCGCCATCGTCACTTCCCCGTCCGACTACGACGCGATCGCGAAAGAACTGGAGTCGTCCGGCGGCGGGCTGTCGCTGAAGACAAAGTGGCGACTGGCGCAGAGAGCGTTCGCAACCACCGCGGCCTACGACTCGGCGATTGCCTCAACGCTGGAAGGAATCGGCGCTCCTGAAGACGGCGGGCATAACTTCGAACTGGGCAGGGGAGAGGGCTTTCCAAAGACGCTGCGGCTCACCTTCCAGAAGGCGTTTGATCTGCGCTACGGCGAGAACCCGCATCAGAAGGCGGCGCTGTACTCCGATGGATCGGGCAAGGGGTTGGCCAACGGCAGGCAGCTTCAGGGCAAGGAACTGAGCTACAACAACATCGTTGACCTGCAGGCGGCGTGGGACCTGGCGCAGGAGTTCGATGAGCCGGTGTGCGCCATCATCAAGCACACCAATCCTTGCGGGACCGCGGTGGGCGCCACTTTGACGGAGGCCTACAAACGTGCACTGGAGTGCGATCCGGTGTCGGCGTTCGGCGGCGTCATTGGAGTGAACCGGCCGATCGATCGCGATACGGCCGACTGAAATGGCGAAGCTGTTTGTCGAAGCGATTGCCGCTTCGAGGTTCGATCGCTGCCGCGCGGGAAATCTTCGCCACGAAGAAGAACCTGCGCCTGGTGGAGGTGGTTCCGCTGGAGCAGAAGTGGGTGCTGAAGAACGTCTCCGGCGGCGTGCTGCTGCAGGACAACGATGTGCGCCCGCTGACCGAAGCCGACCTGAAGGTCGTGACCGAGCGCAAGCCGACCGAGCAGGAGATGCGCGACCTGCTGTTCGCGTGGAAGGTGTGCAAGCACGTGAAGTCGAATGCCATCCTGTACGCGCGCAACGGCCAGACCACCGGCGTCGGCGCGGGCCAGATGAGCCGCGTGGACTCGGCGAAGATCGGCGCCATGAAGTCGGTGCTCGGAATCAAGGGATCGGTCGCCGCGTCGGACGCGTTCTTTCCCTTCCCCGATGGCGTCGAGGAGATCGCCAAAGCGGGCGCGACGGCCATCATTCAGCCAGGCGGCTCGGTGCGCGATCAGGAAGTAATCGACGCCGCGAACCGGCTGGGACTGGCGATGGTGCTCACCGGGAGTGCGGCACTTCCGGCACTAGGTCTGACGCTTCTTCGCCGCCACCACCCGTGGAATCCCTTGCAGATCGGGTACGACGCGAATGTCATCCCACATTGTAGGACTCAGCAAGATCACCACCGCATCGCGCATGGAGTAGCCAATCTCGAGCGCCAGCCAGCCGCCGGGCTTCAACGCGCCGTGAGCCTGCTCGAGCAGAGGACGAATCACATCCAGGCCGTTTTCGCCTGCGAAGACAGCCATCCTGGGTTCGAACTCGAACACCGACTTTTGCACCTTGTCGGCTTCGCCGAAGCCGACGTAAGGCGGATTGCTGACGACGAAGTCGAAGTCGCGAGGGTCGGAAAAGCAGGTCCCTCGACTCGGACCAAGGTCCTCGCTCGGGATGACAGCGCCATTAGACTTGCGCACAGGTTCGAGGACGTCACACTGCAGGAAGAGTACTCGGTCGTCCAGTTGCAGCCGCGCCGCATTGGCGCGCGCGATCTCCAGCGCATCGGCGGAGAGATCGACGGCGTAGACCTCAGCGTCCTTCAACTCGTGCGCCAGCGCCAGCGCGACGCAACCCGAGCCGGTTCCCACGTCGACCAGCTTGGGATGCGGCACATCGCGCGCCAGTTCCAGCACGGTTTCGACCAGGTGCTCGGTCTCGGGACGCGGAATCAGCACGGCCGGCGAGACCACGAAGTCGAGTCCCCAGAACTCCTGATGGCCGGTGATGTATTGCGACGGCATGCCGGTCGCGCGCTGGGCGAGCACTTCGTCGTAGCGAGTTTCTTCTTCGGAGTTGAGTTCGCGCTCGGGATGAGCGTAGAGGTAGGCGCGATTGACGCCGAGGACGAACATCAGCAGCACCTCGGCGTTCATGCGCGGCGAGCCGACATCGGCAGCTTCCAGACGATCGCCGAGAGCGCTCAGTTGCCATCCGGCCTCGACGCGAGCTGCTGGTTTCAGTTGCACGGGATCAGGCGATGACCGCCGACTCCTGCTTCAACTTCTCCGACTGGAAGTGCGTGATCAGCGCGTCGATCATGGGCTGGATGCGGCCGTCCATGAACTCCGGCAGTTGGTGCGCGGTGAAGCCGATGCGATGGTCGGTGACGCGGTTCTGCGGGAAGTTGTAGGTGCGAATCTTCTCGCTGCGGTCGCCGCTGCCCACCATCGCCTTGCGTTCCTTGGCCAGCGCGTCTGCTGCTTCTGCTGCTCCATCTCGTAGAGACGGGCGCGCAGCACGCGCATTCCCTTCTCGCGGTTCTTGATCTGCGACTTCTCGTCCTGGCAGCTCACCACGGTGTTGGTCGGCAGGTGGGTGATGCGCACCGCCGAGTAGGTCGTGTTCACCGACTGTCCGCCGGGACCGGAGGAGCAGAAGGTGTCGATGCGAATGTCCTTGGCCTCGATCTTGATGTCCACGTCTTCGGCTTCGGGCAGCACCGCAACCGTGACGGCCGACGTGTGCACGCGGCCCTGGGTTTCCGTCTGCGGGACGCGCTGCACGCGATGCACGCCGCTCTCGTACTTCAGGCGCGAGTACACGCCCTGGCCTTCGATGATGGCGATCACTTCCTTCAGGCCGCCGACGCTGGACTCCGAGGTCGACAGCACTTCCACCTTCCAGCGCTGCGTTTCGGCGTAGCGCGTGTACATGCGGAAGATTTCGGCCGCAAACAGAGTGGCCTCGTCGCCGCCGGTGCCGGCGCGGATTTCGAGGATGACGTTCTTCTCGTCGTTGGGATCCTTGGGCAGCAGCAGGACCTTCAGCTCTTCCTCGACGCGCCGGACGCGCTCCTCGAGCTGTGTCAGCTCTTCCTGCGCATAGGCGAGCATCTCGGGATCGGTCTCGTCGGCCAGCATGGTCTTGCTCTCCTCGATGCCGCGAGTCAGGTCCTTGTACTCGCGATACTTTTCGACCACGGGCGCCAGTTCGCTGTGCGCCTTGGCGGTCTTCTGGTAGCGCTGCGAGTCGGAGACGATGTCCGGCGAGGCGAGCTGGCGGTTCAGCTCTTCGTACTTCGATTCGATTTGTTCTAGACGTTCAAACATGGATACCAACAATGGCCGTGTTCACAACGGCAGGAAAGATTATTGTACGGGAACTCAAGGGACGCTTAGCTATCGTCCGACATCGGATGGAAGTACAGTTCTTCGCGGCGGGCGCCGCTAGGCAATCACCAGTTCGCCGCCGCGCTGCTTTTCCAGCTCCATGGCTTCGTTCAGGGCGGCGATGGCGGTCTCGACCTGGTCGTCGCTGGGAGGCTGCGTGGTGATGCGCTGCAGCCACAGGCCCGGCTTGGTAAGAATGGCGAACAGCGACGAGCCGTGCTTGGCGGCGAAGCGAATCAGCTCGTACGACACGCCCGCGATCACCGGCAGCAGCGCGATGCGAAACGCGAAGCGCGCCCAGAACGTGGTCGCCGGGATCAGCATGTAAATGACCATCGCGATCAGCATCACGGTCATCAGGAAGCTGGTGCCGCAACGCGGATGGAAGGTTGAATAGGACTGCGCGTTCTGGATCGTCAGCGGATCGTGCGACTCGAAGGCGAAGACCGTCTTGTGCTCGGCGCCGTGATACTGGTAGACACGGCGAATGTCGGGCCACCGCGAGATGCCCCAGATGAACAGCAGGAAAAGTGCGATGCGGATGACGCCGTCGACGACGTTGAACAGCGATCTGGTTGCCGAAGGCAGGATAAGGGTTCTTCAGCTTGGTGGCCGCGAGCAGCGGCACGAACTTGTACATGAAGATGAAGAAGCCGAGCGAAAGCATGACGTTGATGGCGAGCACCCAGCCGCTGACCTCGATCTTCTTCTCGTCTTCGGTGGTAAGCCCGTCCATGGCGACGTTGGCCGAATAGCGCAGGGCGCGGAAGCCCAGCGTCATGGCCTGGCCCAGCGTCATGATGCCGCGGACGATCGGCCAGCCCATCCATTTGTGCTGCTCGGAAGGCTTCTCCAGCGGCTCCGAGTGCGTCGCCAGCGTGCCGTCGGGCCGGCGAATGCAGATGCCCCAGGCGTGCGGCGAGCGCATCATGACGCCTTCGAGCACGGCCTGGCCGCCGACCAGTGTTTCCTCCCCGCTTTCCAGAGCGGGCAAGAGTTGGACGGCCGCTAAAAACCGCAGATGGCGAAGCAAAGAAAGCATAAGGATTGGATGTTCGCCGATCCGGAAGGAACCGCAAATCCCAGAGTTTAGAGTATGCAAGCTCGGGAGTAGTGTCAATTCGAGACCAAGAAACCGTTAGCCGCGGATCTGCACCGATTGCCGCGCACTTGGTCGGAATTGCTTCTTCCTGGACGATCCGTGAAAACCGCGCAAATCCGCGGCTGGCTTTTTCCTCTTGCGGCTTATCCCTAACCTGTCGCATCCAAAGCAGTTACGCTTATGCTTCAGCTCGCTGAAACCTGCGAACGCATCGCCGCGACCACCAAGAAGACGGAGAAGACCGCCATCGTAGCCGACTATCTGCGTTCGCGCGAACTCACAGACGCTGCAATCTCGGCCGTATTTCTGTCAGGACGCGCCTTCCCCGCCTTCGACGAGCGCACGCTCCAGATTGGCGGAGCGCTGCTTTGGAAGCTGGTCGTTGAGCTTGCCGGCGGGCGGGAAGCTGCGCTGAGCGCTGCCTATCGCAAGCGGGGAGACCTGGGCTCGGCGGCTGCCGATGTGCTCGCCGCGAGCGCACCGACGTCGAGCAGCATCACCCTCGCGCAGGTGCGTGAAACCTTCGACCAGATTGCCGAAACCCGCACCGCGACCGCGAAAGCGGCGATCCTGAAATCGCTGCTGGAACGCGCGACCGCGCCCGAAGCCAAGTACATCCTGAAGATCATTACCGGCGAGCTGCGTATCGGGCTGAAGGAAAGCCTGGTGGAAGAGGCGATCGCCAAGGCCTACGACGAGCCGCTCGACCGCGTGCAGCGCGCCAACATGCTGCTGGGCGACATCGGCGGCACGCTGCGACTGGCCGCCGAACATCGTCTCGACCAGGCGCGGATGCGGCTGTTTCATCCCATCGGATTCATGCTGGCCAGCCCGGCGGCCAGCGCCGAGGAGGCCTTCCAGTACTTCGAGCATGCGCTGGTCGAAGACAAGTACGACGGCATCCGCGCGCAGGCCCATTGCGGAGGCGGGCAGGTGCGGCTGTTCTCGCGCACGCTGGACGAAGTCACCTCTTCCTTTCCGGAGCTCGTCGGAGGACTGAGCGAGTTTGCCGGCGAGGTGGTGCTCGATGGCGAGATCGTCGCCTGGCGCCACAACGAGGAGGGCGGGCACGCGATGCCGTTCTCGGAGATCCAGAAGCGGCTGGGGCGCAAGCAGGTCAGCCAGAAGATGATGGCGGAGGTTCCGGTGGCGTACGTCGTCTTCGACGTGATCTACGCTGGCGGCGAGCTCACGCTCGACAAACCGCTGACCGAGCGCGGCGCTGATTCTCGATCGCGTGTTTGCCGGCGCGAAGCGAGTTGCGCCACGACCGATGATCAACGCTCAGGGCAGCCTGTTGTTTGAGCGGGAGATCGAGGAAGCAGGCAGCTGAATCCGGATGGATCATTCGCGCACCCTCGATGCGCGCCGATTCTCCACAACAGCTCGACCAGTATTTCGAGCAGGCGATGGCGCGCGGCAACGAAGGCCTGATGATCAAGGACCTCCAATCACCCTACATGCCGGGACGGCGCGGCCGCTGGTGGCTGAAGCTGAAGCGCGAACTGGCGACGCTCGATGTGGTGGTCACTGCCGCTGAGTTCGGGCATGGCAAGCGTATCCACGTGCTCAGCGATTACACCTTCGCGGTGCGCAAAGGCGAGGAGCTGGTCAATATCGGCAAAGCGTATTCAGGACTGACCGACAAAGAAATCGCCGAACTGACGCAGTGGTTTCTGGCCCACACCACCGCCGATCACGGCCATCTGCGCGAGGTGGAACCGAAGATCGTGCTGGAGGTGGCGTTCAATGCCATCATGCGCTCCGACCGCCACGACAGCGGATTCGCGCTGCGCTTTCCGCGCATCGTTCGCGTCCGCGAGGACAAGCTGCCCAGCGAGATCGACACCGTCGAAGAGGTGGAAAGGATTTATTCTAGGCAGCACGGAAGGTAGAAGCATCAAGGAAAACGGTATAACCACAGCGCCCGCAAAAGGGGGGCAGATGCTGAAGCTCAACACAATCTTGCGAGAAGCAGGCTTCAATCCTGAGAAGGTTTATTTGCTCCGACATGAGGACGAGCGAGTGAGGTTCGGCCTATATCAAGCGTGGAAATCTGCACGAAAAGATTTCGAAGTTTATCAAAGCGGCCAAAGTTGGAAGAACCGCTTTTCGGTGGGTTCTAGCCTTGCCGCCTTTGTCGTCGGTCCGGAAGGTGAAACCTTGTTCGTGGGGATGTACGACGTTTTGAAGCTCTTACGGATTAATGGACCTTTTGATGATCCTCTGCTTGGAACAATGCCTGCTAAAGATCGTTCCTTGCACGAGACAAAATATTCGGACCGGATGCAGGAATATGAGGAAAAACTCGTTATCGAGTGGGGACCAGCAAAGCTTGCATGGCGCCAGCTAGCGCGCGAGCAGAACAAGACCGTTCTGGAAATTCGGGCGCAGCCCAAGGATGAGCCATTCCCTCCATACATAAACCTGTTGCGCCGCCTCGGGGACCTGAGCAGCATCTATCCATCTTGGCAAGTACGGCTCAAAGAGCGTATGGGCGTTTACCTCCTGACATTCGACGATGGAATGCAATATGTGGGCTCCGCTACTGGAGAGCAAGGTTTCTGGCAGCGTTGGTCTAACTACCTCACTAACGGGCACGGGGGCAATCGAGTCTTGATTCGCGATCAACGCGACGCTCGCGTTGCTCTCGTTTCCATTCTGGAAGTCAGTGGGTCGGCCCAGACTGAGCGAGACATCATCAATCAAGAGATGCGTTGGAAACAGAAGTTAGGAATAAAGGCTAAGGCACTTGATAGTGAATGAAATGGCCATTGTTAGAAGGCACCACTGCCCGAGAGCGATCTTCAACGCCTCGGCCTCTTCCGAGTGCTAAAATCAAAGGTTTCCTATTCCATCCAAGGACTGCCCTCATGTCACAAGCTGCTGCACAAACTGCCGCCTCCTCGACGCCGGCTCCGCTGGTCGCTCTCACCGAAGACGAAATTCTTTTTCGCGACACCGTTCGCCAGTTCGCCGAGGAATCGGTCCGTCCGCACGTGAAGGAGATGGACGAGAAGGGCGTGTTCGAGCACTCGCTCATCGACCAGTTCTTCCAGCTCGGTCTTATGGGCATCGAAGTCCCGGAGCAATACGGTGGAGGCGGAGGCACATTCTTCGAAGCCATCCTCGCGGTGGAAGAGCTCTCGGCTGTCGATCCCTCGGCCGGCGTCATCGTTGATGTGCAGAACACGCTGGTGAACAACGCGCTGCTGCGCTGGGGCACGGATGATCAGAAGAAGCGCTACCTGCCGCGCATGTGCAGGGACACCGTCGGCGCTTACGCGCTGAGTGAAGCTGGCTCGGGCTCCGACGCGTTCGCACTGCAAACCCGGGCGGAGCTGAAGGGCGACGAGTACGTGCTCAACGGCCAGAAGCTGTGGATCACCAATGGCAAGGAGGCGGGCGTTTTCATCCTGCTGGCGACGGTCGATCCGGCGGCGGGGTACAAGGGCATCACCGCGTTCATCGTGGAGAAGGATTTTCCCGGCTTCACCGTCGGCAAGAAGGAAGACAAGCTCGGCATCCGCGCCTCGAGCACCTGCGAGCTGATCCTGGAAGATTGCCGCGTGCCCAAAAACAACGTGCTCGGCGACGTGGGCAAAGGCTACAAGATCGCCATCGAGACGCTGAACGAAGGGCGCATCGGCATTGGCGCGCAGATGATCGGCCTGGCCCGCGGCGCATGGGAGTACGCCATGAAGTACTCGCAGGAGCGCAAGCAGTTTGGCAAGTCCATCGCCGAGTTCCAGGGCATCCAGTTCCAGATCGCGCAAATGGCCACCGAGATCGAAGCTGCGCGCATGCTGCTCTACAACTGCGCCCGCATGAAAGATGCAGGCATGAGCTTCCTGAAAGAAGCGGCCATGACCAAGCTCTTTTCTTCGCAGGTGGCCGAGCGCGTAGCGTCGCTGTGCGTCGAAATCTACGGTGGCTACGGCTTCACCAAGGATTATCCGGTGGAGAAGTTCTTCCGCGACTCGAAGATCGGCAAAATCTACGAGGGGACGTCGAACATGCAGTTGCAGACCATTGCCAAGCTGGTGATCAAGTAGCGTGCTTGCTACTTACGGGACAAGAGGAATGTCTGCAGGACGGATGGTGGTCGTTTCGATGTCCGCCGTGGCTAAAGCCATTTGTCTGTGACGCCCAATTTTCGCCGGGCTGAAGCCCGGCGCTTCCACCTGTAAGCACCTTGCCCCGGCTGAACTCTACTGCTAGCTACAGCACGCAGGTTAGAATTCTCGCGTGCCCGACCAAGCCGTTGCAGCCGAGGACCGACGCGACCTCCCTCTGAGCTGGCTGCAACGCGCGCAGATCAGCTTGATTTCCTTGATCGCGTCGGCCGTGGTTGGGCTCATCGGCCGCACGCTGCGGATGACCATTACATTCGAAGAAGACTCCATCCGCGGCCTCGACGACGTAGCTCCCGGTATTTATCCCTTCTGGCATCGCTGCGTGCTTCCGGCGACGTGGCTGTTTCGCAATCGTGACATCGGAGTGCTGACCAGCCTCAGCCGCGATGGTGAATACATCGCTCGGGTGATTCGGCGCTTCGGATTTGTGCCGGTGCGCGGCTCCAGTTCGCGCGGAGGCCAGCGCGGCCTGATGGAAATGGAGACAATGGTTAAAGCCGGAGGCGCGGTAGCGTTCACGATTGATGGTCCGCGCGGGCCGCGCTACGTCGCCAAGAAGGGCCCGGTCATGCTGGCGCGTCTCACCGGAATCCCGATCACGGCATTCTATGTCGCCGTCGAAAAGCCGTGGGTGCTGAAGACTTGGGACGCTATGGTCATCCCCAAGCCGTTTTCGCGCGCCTATGTGCGCGTGGCGAAGAACATCTTCGTTCCGCCTGACGCCGACGATGCTGCGCTCGACCAGCATCATGCCGAAATGCAAGCTGCGCTGGAGCGCGTGACCGAGTTCGCCGAGGCGCAGTTTTCCGCACACCGCGATTGACACGCCCCATGTCTGCCATTACAGTACGAGTCCTATCCTGGACGGTTTGAGTTCAGGTTGAGGCGTTGTGCGGGCGTCCGAGCCCGCAGCCGAAATCCCGAGCCTAGTCGAGGGATTGTTCCTTGCCAATTAGCGTTCGCGCGTTCCGCAGTAGCGGAACTGGGAAGCGGGTGAAACGCCCGCGCTGCCGCGCAACTGTAAGCGAGTCTTTGGCGCAAGGCCACTGTGCAAACGGGAAGGCCCCGCCGCTGTCCGCGATGCAAATCGCAACTCGCAAGCCAGGAGACCGGCGCGAACTGTCACCAACCCCTTTCGCGTGCAAAGGAGGAGTGTCATGTCCATCGTTCGCGCATTGCTGGTCGCACTGCTCTCTTGTACAGCAGTTCTGGCGGCCGATCTCAAAGTATCCGTGCAGAGTCCGTCCGGCGAGCGGGTTTCTGGCGTGCACGTCAGCCTGTTTCGCGTCAGCGACAACGCTGGCGTTGGAGTGCAAACCACTGCCGGCGACGGTACGGTGACTTTCCCCAACCTGGCCGACGGGCAATATCGCGCTGTGGTGCTCGCGCCCGGATTCGCCGAGCAGTCTCTGCAAGTAGCTATTCCAGGAACGGGGACGCTTACCGTTCAACTGGCGCTGACGACCACGCCGCAAACCGTGGTCGTCTCGGCTACGGCAACGCCGACGACAGCAGAGCAGACTGGCACGTCGGTCGGGGTGTTGACCAGCGAGCAGCTTAACGCGATCAATCCGATCAGCGCCCCCGACGCCTTGCTCTACATTCCTGGGGCGATCGTCAGTACCACCGGACGGCGCGGCAATCTGAGCAGCTTGTTCGTTCGCGGCGGCGAATCCAATTACAACAAGGTGCTGGTGGACGGCGTGCCGGTGAACGATCCCGGCGGCTTCTTTGACTTCGGCGTGGTACCGATGAACAACATTGACCGGCTTGAGGTGGAGCGCGGCCCTGAGAGCACAGTCTACGGATCGGACGCCATGACCAGCGTCGTGCAGCTTTGGACGGCAACCGGCAGCACGCGAACGCCCGAAATTCAGTTCGGCGCCGACGGCGGGAATTTCTCCACTGCCCACGGCTATGCGTCGGTCGCAGGAGCACGCGGAATCTTCGACTACAACGTGTTTGCCAATCAGTTCGATACGCAAGGACAAGGCATCAACGATGCCTATTCCAACTCGCTGCAAGGCGGAAATGTTGGAGTGAAGATCACCGATCGCGTCGCGTTTCGTTTGCGCGCCCGGCACTACAACAGTTGGACGGGCATCCAGTCGAACTGGTGGTTCAACGGCAATCCCGAGCTTCCGCCCGATCCAAACCAGTATGCGCACCAGAACAACTTCCTCGCCAGCGGCGACCTCACCGTCAGCGGGCCGGGTGCGTGGCAGCACGAGTTCAGCGGCTTCGAGTATCACCACGTCGCGCTTAACGTGAATCCGGTCGACGACCTGGACCGCCCCTTCGACAGCGCCTTCAACAGCCTGACGAAGTACAACGTCGCGGGCTTTGCCTATCAGGGCGTGTACACGCCGCGGCCGTGGGCGCAAACCACGTTGGGCTACAACTTCCAGGATGAGAACGGCTACATCAACAACAATTCGGATTTTGGAATCAGCACGACCCACGGCCTGCGCTTCAACAACTACCTCTTCGCGCAGCAGACCATCGTTTGGCGGCGGCTGTCGGTGCTGGCGGGAATCGGCTATGTGAATAACAGCAGCTTCGGCGGCAAGGTCAGCCCGCGGGCCTCGGCAACCTTCCTGGCGTGGCGGGGGAACACGATTTTCAGCGGCACGCGCCTGCACTTTGGCTATTCCGAAGGCATCAAGGAGCCCAGCTTCGAGCAAACTTTCGGCATCACCGGAACGTTTCCCACGCTGCCCAATCCCAACCTGCAGCCGGAACAAAACCAGGCGATCGAGGCCGGAGTGCAGCAGTCGCTGTTCAACAACCGCCTGTCGCTCAGCGCTGTGTACTACCACAATCAGTTTCGCGACCAGATCGAATATGTGTACAACTCCGACACCAACACCAGCCAGTACGTGAACTTCAATCGTTCGATGGCGCAGGGCGCCGAAGTCGTGCTGAGCGGCCGGCTGGCAAACCATCTTTCCCTTACCGGCGCTTATACCTACACTTCAACCCAGATTCAGCAGGCGCCGCCTTGCGATCCCAACGCCGGTTGCGACCCGCGGATCTACGGCACGGGAGCGCCGCTTGCTGCGACGTCCCAAGCAGGCTGGCATGCTGCTGGTGACCTACACACGGCAGCGCTGGGGCGGATTCCTCGGTGTTACCGCGGTCGGACAGCGCCCGGACTCCGACTTCCTCTTTGGCTACATTCCGCCCATCTACTACGCTGCCGGATATGCCCGCGTGGACCTTGGCGGCTGGTTCGCCTTCGATCGCCACGTCACCGCTTACGCGAACGTGAATAATGCGTTGAACAATCACTACAACGAGGTGCTGGGCTATCCGGCGCTGCGAGCGAACTTCCGAGCAGGGTTACGGTTTACCTTCGGAGGGGAGTAACCGCAGAGCTAGTTCAGTCTTTCCCTTGGGCTGCGCCGACGCTGTTATGGTTGTGGTACTTCATTCGGATTTCGCGAAGCTTGTCCACGTGCTGATCGCTTAGCGTTTGCTGCTTGCCGAGCAAATGCGTAACCAGGGCGATCTTCGCGAAGTGCTCGACCGTCTCCATATTCATGTAGGCATTCAGCAGGTCAGCGCCGCAGGTCACCACCCCATGGTTGGCCATGAGGATGGCATCATGATCGGCCACCAGCGGTGCCAGGGCCTCCGCCAACTCCGGCGTGCCCGGCGTCTCGTAATTGGCCAGCGGCACCGAACCCAGCGTCACGATGATTTCCGAACACAGGGCGCGGTCGAGTGCAATTCCGGCAGCCGCATAGCCAGTCGCCGTCGGCGGATGCGCGTGCACCACTGCGTTGACATCGGGACGCCGGCGGTAAATAAGCAGGTGCATGGCAATCTCGCTGGACGCATCGCGCGAGCCATTTACCTTTTTTCCATCCTGGTCCACGATCACGAGGTCGTCGGGCTCCATCAGACCTTTGCTCATCACGGTGGGCGTGCAGAGGAAGTTGCCGCTCTCCAGACGCACGGAAAGGTTCCCGTCGGTAGCGGCTACCAGGCCAGTCTGGTGCAGCAATTTCCCGAAGCGGACAATTTCGTCCCTGTGCTGTTGTTCCGTCTTCATCAGGTAAAACGGGCGTTCCTTAAGAGCTTTAGTTGTATCGTACCGCAGGTTGCCGCCGCCGAAAAGGATTGCGTCACAATAATGCGTGACGAACCCCGAATCGGGCATAATCGGGGGGTGCTGGTCTCCGAATTCGACTACCACCTTCCGGCGGAGTTGATCGCCCAGCAGCCGCTGGCCGACCGGGCTGCCTCGCGGCTGCTGCACCTCGATCGCAGCCGGGAGCTGCTGGAAGACCGCACATTTCGCGACTTTCCTGAGTTGCTACGGCCGGATGACTTACTCGTATTCAACAACACCAAAGTCCTGCCAGCCCGGCTCTTCGGACACCGCAGCGGGTCGCGCGCGCAGCGGGTCTCAGCCCAAAATCCCGCCGCGGCAGAATTTCTTCGCGGGCGGGTCGAGGTGCTGCTGACCAAGCAGCTCTCGCTCGGACCCGACGGAATGGGAAGCGCTGGTGCATCCTGGACGCAAGCTCGGCATCGGCGAACGAATTTACTTTGGCGGCGAGGCCACTGAGGACTCGCACGAACTCGCGGCCGAGATCATCGGACGTGGCACGTTCGGCGAGCGTCATCTCCGCTTCGATCCGGTTGACGATTTCTTCGGTGTGCTGCAAAGGATTGGGCACGTCCCTCTGCCGCCCTACATCGACCGTCCCGACACGCCTGCCGATCGCGAGCAGTACCAGACGGTTTACGCCAAGCCGCTGGGTTCGGTCGCCGCGCCCACTGCGGGCCTGCACTTCACGCAGGAGATTCTCGACCGCATTCGCCAGCGCGGAATCGAAACCGCCGAGATCACGCTGCACGTCGGGCTAGGCACATTTCAGCCGGTGCGCGAGGAAATCGTGGAGGAACACAAGCTCCATCGCGAGTGGTATCGAGATACTCGGAGGATGCCGCGAACCGAATCCAAAGTGCACGCGATGCCGGGCGGCGCGTGGTGGCCGTGGGGACCACGACCGTTCGCACGCTGGAATTTGCCGCGCGACAATCTGCCGACGGTCGCATCACGGCGCAAAGTGGCGAAGCCGACATCTTCATCTATCCCGGATTCGAGTTTCGGGTCGTCGGCGCGATGCTGACGAACTTCCATCTGCCGAAGTCCACGCTGCTGATGCTGGTCGCGGCCTTTGCCGGGCGCGAGCGGATCTTGCGTGCCTACGAACACGCGGTCCGCGAGCGCTACCGGTTTTATTCCTATGGCGATTGCATGTTTGTGGAGTAGAGTCTCGCGATCCGTCTGATTGGTAGAATTGATTCTTGCCCTCCACTCGTAAAACCGCTAAATCCGCCACCGTCTCCAGCGCCGCCAAACCCGTGACCGCGGTAATAGGCGACGCTCCCAAGGGTACCGTCGCCGCGCCTCCCGAGCCGGCCGGCTCGAAGGGCCGCATTTTCCTGATCGACGCGATGTCGTTCATCTTCCGCGCCTATCACGCCATGCAGCGGCAGCGGCCCATGTCCACCAAGACCGGCATCCCGACCAGCGCGACCTTCGTGTTCGTCAACATGCTGCGCAAGATGCGGGCTGACTTCGCGCCGCAATACCTGGCGGCGGTCTTCGACGTGGCTGCGCCGACCTTTCGCGACGAGCAGGCGAAGGCCATTACCAGCCTGCGCAAGTTCGACAGCAAGACGCAGGCCTACGTCGACGTTGCCTACGACGGCTACAAGGCCAACCGCGCGGCGATGCCGGACGACCTGGCGCAGCAGATTCCCTACATCCGGCGCGCGCTCGAGGCCTATCGCATTCCGATCCTGGAGGCGTCGGGCTTCGAGGCCGACGACGTCATCGGCACGCTGGCGCACAAAGCGGCGGACGAGGGCTACTCGGTGTTCGTCGTCTCCAGCGACAAGGACATGATGCAGTTGGTCAACGATCGCATCTGCGTGCTCAATCCGCCGAAGGACAATCTGATCTGCGACGCCGCCAAGGTCGAGGAGATCCTGGGCGTGCCGCCGGAGCGTGTGGTGGACGTGATGGCGCTGCGCGGCGATGCCATCGACAACATCCCCGGCGCGCCCGGCATCGGCGACAAGGGTTCGGTGGAGCTGATCCAGCGCTTTGGCACGGTGGAGAACGCGCTGGAGCACGCCGCGGAGGTCGAGCGCAAAACCTACCGCGAATCGCTGCAGAACAACCGCGATGCTGTTCTGATGAGCAAGGAGCTGGTGACCATCAAGACCGACGTCGCCGTGGATTTCGAACCGGAGAAGATGCGCGCGCAGGAGCCCGACCCTGCCGCCGCTCGCGCGCTGTTCACCGAACTGGAATTCACCACGCTGGTGCAGGACTTTCTGAGCGAGAGTATCGAGCTGGGCGAAACCGATTACCGCGACGCCAAGACTGCCGCCGAGGTTGAAGCGGTGATCGCGCGCGCGAGAAAGCCAGGCGGGATGCTCGCGATCGCATTGGAAGCTTCCGCCTCGCAACCGTCCGCCGCCGAGGAAGAAGAGAACGCCGAAGAAGAGGGCAGCAAGCAGCTCTCGCTTTCGGCAGCTCCGCAGGCCGCGCCCACGCCGGCAAGTCTGCGGGTTGCGATCTCGGCCGAGCCGGGCAAGGCGGTGGCGCTCACGCTCGACGACTCGGAAATCGCCAAGCCGCTGCAGCGGGCGCTTGCCGACGCAGTCACTCCCCAAGACGGTCCACGACTACAAGTCGGCGATGCATGTCTTCGCGGAGCGTGGAGTCACGCTCGCAGGCGTTCAGCACGATCCGTTGCTGTACGGCTATCTGCTCGATCCGACCTACTCCACATATGGATTGCGCGAGATCGCCCTGCGTAAGTTCAACCTAAAGATGGGCGCGTCGCCGGCCGAAGCGGCTGACATCACATTGCGGCTGACCGACGAAGCTGGGCGCTGAAGTAGACAAGGCTGGCCTGCGCAAGGTTTACGACGAAATCGACCTGCCGCTGGTCCCGGTGCTGGCGCGCATGGAAGAGGCCGGCGTCAAGCTCGACTGCGAAGTGCTGGCCGAGATGTCGCAGCGCCTGGAGCGCGAGTGCCAGGCAAAGGCGCGCGAGATCCACGAAAAGTCGGGCGTCGAGTTCAACATCAATTCGCCCAAGCAACTTGGCGACGTGCTGTTCAACAAGCTGAACCTGCCGAAGCCGTTCAAGTATGGCAAGGGCAAGACCATCTCGACCGCGGTGGACGTGCTCGAAGGGCTGGCTGCCGAGCACGAAGTCCCGCGCCTGGTGCTCGACTATCGCCAGCTCTCGAAGCTGAAGTCGACGTATGTGGACGCGCTGCCGGCGCTGCTCAACTCGTGCACCCGGCGGCTGCACACCACCTTCAACATGGCGGGCTCGGCGACCGGACGGCTCTCGTCGGTCAATCCGAACCTGCAGAACATTCCCATTCGCACCGAGCTGGGCCGCGAGATCCGCGCTGCCTTCATCGCCGAACCGGGACACGTGCTGCTGGCCGCCGATTACTCGCAGATCGAGTTACGGCTGCTGGCCCACTTCTCCGGAGACAAGCTGCTGGTCGAAGCCTATCGCGCGGGTGAGGACATCCACACGCTGACCGCGTCGCAGGTTTTCGGAGTGCCGCCGCTGATGGTCAACGCCGAACATCGTCGCCGCGCCAAGGCGGTCAACTTCGGCATCGTCTACGGGCTGTCGGCGTTCGGGCTTTCGCAACAGATCGGAATCGATCCCAAAGAGGCCAAGCGGTTCATCGAGGCGTATTTCGAGAAGTACAGCGGGGTGCGCGAGTTCATCGACCGCACCCTGGAACAGGCGCGTCGCGACCAGAAAGTTACGACGCTGTTTGGGCGCATGCGGCCCATCCCCGACATCCACAGCAAGAACTTCAATCTGCGAGGCTTCGCCGAGCGCACGGCCGTGAACACTCCGCTGCAGGGCACGGCAGCCGACCTGATCAAGATTGCCATGATTCGCATTGACGCCGATCTGCGCGAGCACAAGTTGCGGTCGCGGATGCTGCTGCAGGTGCACGACGAACTGGTGTTTGAAGTTCCAGAAGATGAAGTGGACACGATGAAGCGGCTGGTCACCGACCGGATGGAAAATGTGCACGCGCTCAAGGTGCCGCTGAAAGTGGATGTGGGGGTTGGGCCGAATTGGCGGGATCTGGAATAGCAGCGGTTCAAAATTCTCCGTGCGTGTTGAACTACACCCCGATCGTCTGCTGGATAGCGTTCGCGATGGCATCCGTGTGGCGCCGCATGACTTTTTCGCACTCGGCTTCGATCATCACCCGCGCCAGCTTCTCCGTGCCCGAATAACGCACCACCACGCGACCGTTGCCGTCGAGATCGCGCTCGGCGGTGCGGATGGCGGCCATCACCGAAGATAGCTGTTCGAGCGGCGGCTTCTCACGCACTTTGACGTTCCTGATCTCCTGGGGAAAGACCTTCATGTCGGCGACAAGGTCCGCCAGCGGCGTGCCTGTGCGCGCGATTACGTCCAGCACGCGCAGCGCGGTCAGCAGGCCATCGCCCGTGGTGACATCCATGTCGCGGAAGAGGATGTGGCCCGACTGCTCGCCGCCCAGCGTTGCGCCGGTCTTCAACATCTCCTCCAGCACGTATTTGTCGCCTACGGGTGCGCGCAGCATACGGATGCCGCTGCGCTTAAGGGCAGCCTCCAGCCCCATGTTCGACATCGTGGTCGCCACCACGGTGTCGTTGTGCAGCCGGACGTGCGTCTTCATGTCGCGCGCCGCCAGCAGCAGCACGCCGTCGCCATTCACGACGCGCCCGTGAGCGTCGGAGAACAGGGCGCGATCGGCATCGCCGTCGAAGGTGATGCCCAGGTCGTACTTGCCGTTTGCCGCGGCCACTGCCTGCGCGACATTCTCCGGATGCAGCGCACCGCACCCGGCGTTGATGTTGCGTCCATCCGGCTCGATGTGAAGGAAGTCGGCAGCGAGAGCACAATCGCGAAACACTAGCGGCGCGATAGAGCTGGCCGCACCGTTGGCGCAATCCACCAGCACACGGAAGTGGCTCAGATCGGCCTTGCCGAGCAACACAGCCAGCCATTCGGCATACTGCTCCCGCAACTTCTGCTCGCCCGGCAACAGGGCGCAAGCAGAGGCGGCCGGGTCGAAAGCGCCTTCGGCGAGTTGCTCCAGGTGGGCGAAGATATCGGCCTCGATTTCGTGCTCCAACTGGTCTGAAAGCTTGTAGCCGTCGGCGCCAAAGACCTTGATGCCATTGTCCTGCCAGGGATTGTGCGAAGCCGAGATCACGATGCCCGCTGCGAATCCGCTTAGCGCGAGTCAGGTAAGCCACTCCCGGCGTGGTGATGACGCCGGCGCTCACGACATGCACGCAAGAGGCTTCCAGGCCCGCAGACAGAACGGAGCTGAGCCATGCGCTCGACTCGCGCGTGTCCTGTCCGATCACGACGCGCGCGGATGCGTCACGCGCAGCCAGCCGTTGCCCCAGAGCGCGTCCGATGGCATACACCGTCCGCCGGTCGAGCGGATACTCGCCGGCGACACCCCGAATTCCGTCCGTTCCGAATAGCTGTCGCATCAGTTCGACTTGGAAGACTTTTCTGTCGTGACCGTCACATGAATAGGTCCCGGCGTCTGCACTCGCACCAGCGGATCGGCAACGTAGGCATGGGTAGTGAACGTGGCGCTGCCGACCACCCCGGTCGCATCCACAGGATCGGTCATCGCGTCTGACGATGGTGTTGACATGCCTTTCCGGGCCGACAATCGTGACCTGGGACGGATCAGCCACCGGGTTCGTCATGCCATATCCGCTCAATAATGTTCCAATCACGCGCGGCTGGACCGGCACAGTCCGGGTTGCGGCGCGATCGAAGCTGATATGAAACTGCGCGGGCACGACCTGTACTACTTTGACGTTGCGCGGCACATGCACCTGACTCGCGCTTAGATCGTAGGTTTGTTCGCCCGGTCCCGCTCCTTCCAGGTCCAGGATGGCATGCACCTGAGAGGGACGTACCTCCTGCAGCAGATGCTCAGGCCCACGCAGGGTGACCTGCGCCTGAAAAGGATAGTCGGAAGTAATCTCCAGGTTGCTGGGTGCGTGCTGGAACTCCAGCGGGACGGTCATCGGAATCTCAGTGGCGGTGTCTCGCCCCACCGCCCACCACAACATGATGGCAATGGCCAGCGAGACCAGTTTGAACGGCAGGTTCTGCAGCACATACTTGCGGAAGAAGTTGAGGAAGGACTTGAACATGTTCAGCGTTCCGCTCCGTCCGCCAGGTCTTTCTCATGAAGGCGCTCGATTACGCGGTCGCCCGCCAAATCGTGATCGGTGACTGTGGTGGGCAACGACGCCGCCGGCACATAACGCCGCAGCACCTCGCTCAAACGCTCACGCAGATACTCGACCGTAACGTCGCGCTCGATAGCGCCACCGACCGCGAGGCTGATGGCGCCGGTTTCTTCGGAAACCACCACCGAAACAGCGTCGGTTTCCTCGGTGATGCCGATGGCAGCGCGATGGCGCGTGCCGAATTGGGTTGAGAGAACCGGATTCATGGACAGCGGCAGGAAGCACGCCGCGGCAGCAATCCGGCCCTTCTGCACGATGACGGCCCCATCGTGCAACGGCGCGCTGGGGCGGAAGATGGTGATCAGAAGGTCATAGGAAAGGTTGGCATCGAGCGGAACTCCGCTTTCGATGAAGGTGCGTAAGCCGATCTCGCGTTCGATGACGATGAGGGCGCCAGTGACCGTCTGGGAAAGATGGTTGGCCGCGAGCACGATGTCTTCGTAGCTGTCAGCGCCATTGAAGACGCCGCCCCGCCCTGCCGATAACCGCCTTCCCAGGCGTGCCAGAGCATGCCGGATTTCTGCGCCAAACACCACGATCAGCGCGAAGATCGCGTAGGGCAAGATGTTGGTGATGATCCAGTCAACGGTCTTAAGCTCTTCAACGTGTGCAATCCAGAACGCTGTAGCCAGGATGACCACTGCAATCAGCATGGGAATGGCGCGCGTGCCCTTGATGAGCTTGAGAAACTCGTAGATGACAATTGCCACTACCAGAATGTCGATGATAGAGAACACCGACACTTGCGGCATGTGGCTGAAGATCTGAAGCATCCCGGTTCCCTAGGTGGCGAAAATGCAGCACTATTGTATTTATTCTAAATCAGTGGATAGTGAATAGTAGGTAGCGCAGAAGGTTCAACCCAAAAAAGCTAAGACATTGACCAGCCGAGGCGGAAGGTTCCTATCGAAAAAAACTATCCGCTATTCTCTATTCACTATCCTTCACCCGCACAACCTTGGCGGTAAATTCTCCTCGGGCGAGTTGGGTGCGAACTCGATCGCCGCTGGCGAGCTGAGACGCCTGCTTCACCAGACGGCCCTCTGCATCGAAGACCAATGCGTAGCCACGGGCCAGGATCGCTTTGGGCGAGAGCGCCTGCAGACTGCTGTACAGCCGTTCCCAACGCGAACGTCTGCGCAGCAGGACAGTTTCACTCGCGCCACCCAGAGCTACAGTAAGACGGTCGAGGTCGGTGCGGCGCCTGAGCAACAGCCGGGAAACGGAGGAGCTAAGCTCTAAAGTATGCGAATCGAGTTGACGGCGCATGGCTCCAGCGCGCACTCGCAGGTCGTGGTGGCGGAGCCGCGTTTCGTATCCGTCAAGCCGGCGGCCAAGATTCTTCAGAATGCGCGACTGCGCTTGCGCCATGCGGAACACCAGATCGTCCACCGGCTGCTGGCGGCGCGCAATCGAGTCTTGCATGCGGGCGAACACGGCGTGCTGTGAGAGTCGCGAAAGCGCGTTGTGGGCGCGCAACAGTTTGTAGTGAATGGCTTGCACGGCCCGCTTGCGCAAGGCGAGCAACTTGTCAGCCAACTCCTGCTTGGAGCCAATCACCAGTTCCGCCGCCGCCGAAGGAGTAGGTGCCCGCAAGTCGGCGACAAAGTCGCAAATGGTGAAATCCGTCTCGTGGCCGACGGCCGAGATGACCGGGATCTCCGAGGCCGCGATCGCACGCGCCAGGCTTTCATCGTTGAAGGCAAAAAGGTCCTCGAACGAACCACCGCCGCGCGCGATCACGATCACATCCACTTTGCTCTGGCGATTGAAATAGCGCACGCCCGCGCTCACTTCAGAGGCCGCAGTGTCGCCCTGCACCTGCGCCGGGTAGATGAGCACATTCACCGACTCGTGGCGTCGCCGCAAAACATTGAGCATGTCCTGGATGGCTGCGCCGCGCGGCGAGGTCACCATGCCAATCCGCCGAGGCAGGGCCGGAATCGGCTTCTTGCGGCCGGGATCGAACAGCCCTTCGGCGGCTAACTTGTTCTTGAGTTGCTCGAAAGCAATCTGCAGCGCTCCTGCACCTTTGGGCTCGATCTGCTCAACCTGGAATTGCAGGTCGCCGCGCTCGTCGTAGATCGTCACCCGCCCACGCGCGATGACTTGCAGGCCGTTGTCCGGCTTGAAACGCAGCAGCCGCGCCTGCGTGCGCCACATCACCGCCCGCAACTGCGCCGAACCATCCTTCAGGGTGAAGTAAAGATGGCCGGAACCCGCAGGCCGGTAGTTGGAGATTTCGCCTTCGACGTAAACATCGGTAAAGGTCCGCTCAACCTGCGTGCGCACCGCCGCAACCAGTTCGGACACAGGATAGATCTTGCGCGCCGGCGCCTGGAAGGCCAGTCCGAGTTGTTGGGTGTCAGGCATCGATTGATGCGAGTGTAACCCACGGCAAGCCATTAGCTCTCAGCTCTTAGCTCTGAGCTGTCCATCAGCCGTCAGCTAATACGGCTTGACCTAGCGAAGCCGAATATGTCACGCCCGGCTAGAAGAGTCACATGAAAATGCTGTTTGGTGCGAGAAGCAATCCGCGACTAATACGCTGAGAATCGTCAGTCTTGACCAACAGCTGAGGCCCGACGGCTGATAGCTGAGAGCTGACAGCTTTCTACCGGTGCATTCGATTCACCACATACAACACCAGCGACAGAATCACGCTCAGCAGGATGGAAGTCATCAGGGGGAAGTAAAAGGTGGTGTGTTTGCCGCGATAGACGATGTCGCCCGGCAAGCGGCCAATCGGCAGGTTCACCTTGCCGGCGAGGATCAGGACCAGCCCGAAGACGAGCAGCATTCCGCCAACAAAAACCAGCATACGTCCGAGGTCGCCCATGGCATTAGCCTAAATCAGGACCTAGGGAAACGGCAGACTCGCGGCGGGAGGCAATACTCAGGGTTTCCTAGGACGCCAAATTGACCTGCTCGAAGAGTTCGCTCAACACCAGACGGATCGGTGTATTAGGAACGGTAAGAATTCCATGCTCCGGTTCCTGGAAGGCAGTCGGAGCTGCATACATACGCGCGTCGGGTGGCAGGATCAAGAATCCAAACGTGCTGCACTCCAAAATTCAAGTAATCGTCAACTCTTTCGCGCATGCTGCGCAGCGAATCGTCCTTTGAAAGAACTTCTATGAGAATCAGAGGCGGCGCGGTGACGATCGGCTCGCGCGCTTGATCGGCTCGCAGCACGGTTACATCGGAAATTCGGAAACGAGTTGGCGCAACCTGGACACGTTGCTCCACCACCGACACAACCCGCCACTCCTTTTGTCTAACCCAGAACCAGGCAACGATCGCAGTCTTGCAAAAGACCATGTTCCAGCTCTCCCAAGTTCCTCTCCTGCAACTCTCCGTCGACAAAGTCTCGATCCGGCCGGTAACTGGTCGCAAGATACTCCTGCAGCGAGACTAGGGTTGCGCTCGACATGGAACATTGCTCTCCCGCTATTATGCTCCCCTTCTGAGGTCCGGCCAAACCATTTCCGAGAGTGTCGAGGAGTGCCCTCTCGAGAGGGATGCTGCCAGGCTTATTGCGTGATCGCCCCACACGCGATGCGATCGCCGGCATTGCCAGCGGGATCGGTCTTCATGTCGTCCGCCTTGGCGTGAATCATGATGGAAGTTCCGCCATTGGCGAACAACGAGTTGGCCTCGCTGCCGTTGCCTAGTACGACATCATCATCCCCCACCGTTGCCTTCGCCTTTCCATCGGCTTTGACGGTGAAGTTCTCCATGTCCCCGGCGTGGTGGCCTTTGGGGTTATCGAACCCATGCTGCTTACCGGTGGGATTGAAATGTCCCCCTGCCGATTTGAAATCGGGCGGGTCGCACATGGGTTTTTGATGGAAGTGCACCGCGTGTTCGCCCGGCGGCAGGTCTTTAAGATTGAGCTTCACTTCCACGCCTTGTCCCTTGGTAACAATGGTTGCAGTTCCGACGCTGTTACCCTTCGCGTCCTTCAATTCCACAGTCTTCTTGGTGACTGGTTTTGCCTGCGCGAAGCCAGCGGTGGCCCAAATAGTGAGCGCGGCAGCAACGGTGAGAGCGCGAGTCATCAGTTTGTGTTTCATAACGTGAGTGTTTTACCACGAAAGCGAGGGTTTGGCCCGGCCATTCTGCTAAATCACTTCGATGCGCGCGTGATGGCCAGGCGCGAGTGCGAGTTTGCCGTCGCAGGTAAGAACCGTCGCGTCAAGCGCTTCTGCCAACGCCACGTAGACGGCGTCGTAGGCAGTCAGATTGTCGCGTAACTCCCAGACGCGCCACAAAAACAGGCCATGTGCATAGCGGCGAACCCGAAGAGCCAGCAGGTCTTGTAAAGCCTCCTCAGCGCGAGAGGCCGTGATAGCTCCTTGCGCCACGTGGCGTCTGAAGACTTGTGTCACCTCCAGGTCAAGCAGATGCGGAGCGTGCAACGTTTCTCCCGACGACAAGATCCGCTGCGCAACCCGCGCTCCCATCCCTGTTTGCAGCAGCCATTCGATGGCGCTGGAGGCGTCAAGAACGATCACCGTGCGTCACGCTCGGCGCGTACGGCGGCGGCTGCCGGTTCCGGCAAGTTAACGGGCTGGCGCCGTTGCATGCGCTCCTGCAACTCGATCAAGGTTGGACGCTCTGCGACCTCGCGGATTTCGGCCAGCAAGTAATCCGAGAGTGACATGCCAGCCAAGGCGGCACGGGCCTTCAACGTGCGGTGCAGGGCGTCGGGGACGTTTCGTAGCTGGATCATTCTTGACATGCGTTAAGCATATTTGCATGTGCAACACATGTCAATCAAAGCAGCACCGGAAACCCGACTGTCTTGAAGGCCGGCCCGCCACCCTTCTGGTATCCTTTCTGGTTTGTCCCTGCGGGAAATGCTCCCGCAAGAGAAAGGTACGCATTGGCTGTCGATCCGATGTTGCTGGTTCATGGCGGAGCATGGGCAATTCCCAGCTGCGACGTTGAGGCGCATGTGCGCGGGGTCGAAGCTGCCGCCGCCCAAGGCTGGCAGGTGCTGCGAGACGGCGGCAGTTGTCTCGACGCGGTGGAGGCGGCGGTGCTCGCGATGGAAGAGGACGAGACCTTTGACGCGGGCCGCGGCTCCTTCCTCAACATGGACGGCCGGGTGCAACTGGACGCTCTGATGATGGACGGCGCCACGCTCCGGGCGGGCGGCGTGGGTTGCGTGGAGCACATCCGCAATCCCATCCGCGCTGCCAAGAAGATCCTGACGGAAAGCCCGCACGTGTATTTCGTCGGCAAGGGCGCGGAGCGCTTCGCCCAGGAGCACGGCATCGAGCTATGTTCCAATGACGACTTGATCATCGAGCGCGAAGTCCAGCGCCTGCGCGAGGCCAAGAAGCAGGACTACCTGCAAATGCCCGACGAATTCGGTCCCACCCGCTCCAGCGACACGGTCGGAGCCGTTGCCCTCGATCGTGACGGCAACATCGCCGCCGGCACTTCCACCGGCGGCACGTTGAACAAGGCGCCGGGACGGGTTGGGGATTCGTCGCTGATCGGATGCGGCTGCTACGCCGACAATCGCAGCGCCGCGGTTTCCACTACCGGCTGGGGCGAGCCTATGATGAAGCTCGTTCTGAGCAAGTGGGCAGCCGACCGCGTGGAAGATGGGCTGGCTCCGCAAGAGGCCGCCCAACGCGCACTTTACTATTTGAAAGCCCGTCTGCACGGCCACGGCGGCATCATCATCGTCGACGCCAGGGGGAGAATCGGCCTGGCCCACAACACGCCGCGCATGGCCTGGTCGCTGACCACGAAGGACGGCACCTCCTCCGGCATTGAATTCAAGGCCACCCCTTCGTAACCCCTACTCCCTTCATTTCGCTTGCTTTATTGCCCCTGAGTGATATAACTGCCGAAATCCTTTGAGGATGGTTCTCACACCTTGATGAAGCCGTCCATAGCAAACGCGCTGCGGATTGCGGTGCCGCTTTGTCTGCGCGCGAGTTGCGCCGGCGCGCCTGCCAGCAGTTGTTCCGAATTCTTTCCTGAGGGATCTCCCATGAACGGTTCACGGAAGCTGTTGTGGTTGTTCGCTGCAGTAACGTGTTTGACAGTCGGCGCCGCCGCGCAGGTGCAGACTGCGGAACTCCACGTCACCGTCAAGGACGCGCATGGTGCAGTCGTGCGCAATGCCACGGTCACGGTCACCGATCAGGCCCGAGGGTTGACCCGCAGCACCACCACCAACACCGATGGAGAATATGTCTTCCTGTCGCTGACCCCGGGAGTGTACGAGGTAACCGTGCAGGCGCCTGGATTCGCCAAGCTGGTCAACCAGGATGTTCGACTGCAGATTGGGCACATCGAACAATTACCGGTGTCGTTGTCGGTCGCAGCCGCCGCGGAAACCGTGAATGTCAGCTCCGAAGCCGCACTCGTCGAGACCCAGCAGTCCCAGTCCGGCACCACCATCAGCACGACGCGAATCGAGAACCTTCCCATCAACGGGCGCAACTACATCAACTTCGCGCTCACCGATTCGCAATTGAACCGTGATGACACGCCCAGCATCGGCGCGGCCCCGACCTCCGGATTAAACGTCGGCGGCCAGCGCGGCCGTAACAACTACGTCAGCGTGGATGGCGCCAACGCCAACGACAATTCCGTGAACGGAGTTCGCTCCACCATCTCGCAGGACGCGGTGCAGGAATTTCAGATCATCACCAACGGTTATTCCGCCGAATATGGGCAGGCCGCCGCCGGCGTCATCAACATCGTCTCCAAGTCCGGCACCAACAATTTCCACGGCAGCGCTTACGGCTACCTCCGCAACCGCTACATTCAGGCCACCAACCCCTTCAGCAACGTGAATCAGCCGGCCTACACCCGCGCGCAATACGGCATAACCGTCGGCGGTCCCATCAAGAAGGACAAGACCTTCTTTTTCTTCTCCTACGAAGGCACGGACCGCCACGAGACAGGATTCAACGATATCGGCGCCAACAATTTCGGGTTGACGTCGAACGCCGACATCAGCCGCTTTGTCTCCGCCGCGCTCGGGGGAGTGCCTGTGCCGCCGGTTGTAGTTCCGGTGACTCCGGAACAGGCAGCGTTCCTGTCGAACCCCAATCTGCCGATCAACCCGCAAACCATTGGCTACGCGCTGGCCGCGGGCACCAGCGGCCCGGTTGCGATTACCGGCAAGAATCCATTCACCGCGCTGATTCCGGGATTAGGCGCGAATTTCTTCGCGCCCACCGTCCCCGGAGAGTTCGATCCCCTGCCCGCCTCGTTTGTTCCCTTGGGTTCGACCGTCGGCAACTTCCCTCTCTCCGAGCTTGAGCGGCATTTACTCCTTGCGCCTCGATCATCAACTCACCAAAAACCAGCAACTCACGCTGCGTGCCGGCGTAAGTCCCAGCACCATCAACGGCATCGAGGTCAATGCCCAGGGACCACAAAACTTCGGTCAGAACTCCTGGTCCCGGACCTCCAATCAGAATTTCCATGACTTCAGCATCCTGGGTCAGGACACCTGGACCATCGGCAGCAACAAAGTGAACCAGTTCCTGTTCCAGTATGCGCGGCGCAGTCTGAACTACAGCTACTCGAACGCGCCCGGCGGCAGCGATGTGGCGGTTAACATTCCCGGCTTTGCGTTCATCGGCCGCGAGCCGTTTTCCTATGTGCAGCGCGTCGAGAACCGCTGGGAAACAGCGGATAATTTCTCCATCACCCACGGCACCCACACCATCAAGTTCGGCGTGGACAACAACTATCTCCCGCTGAATGCCAACTTCACCGTGAACTTTGGCGGTATCTATGACTTCGGCAGTATCAGCGTGGGCGAGGGAGTGCCGGCGCTGAATCCCATCCAAGCCTACGGCGTCGGAATCCCGCAGTACCTGGTGCAGGGAGTAGGCAATCCCCACGATTCTTTCACCAATGACGCGCTTGGCCTCTATGCGCAGGACTCCTGGCGCATGACCAGAAACTTCACCATCAACTATGGCCTGCGCTACGACATCGAGTTCACGCCTACCTTCGCCGCCTCAACTCCGATCGCGGCAGCGGCGGAGAAGGCGCTCAACATCGTGCAGGGTATTCCGCGCTCCACTAACAACTTCGCGCCCCGGCTCGGCTTTGCCTGGGACATGTTCGGCGACGGCAAAACCGTTTTGCGCTCCTCCTATGGAATCTTCTTCGACCATCCGCTGATGGCGCTGGCGTTCGACTCCGACGTCGCTGACGGCACCCAGGCGCCGCAGCTTCTGCTCTTTGGCGGTGGCCTTACCGGCTGCAACGTCAACGATCCGCTCGGCACCTTGACTGCCTCCAACGCCTTCACTGGACGGCTGACCTGCCTGCCTCCGTCATTTACCTACCTGGGGAACCAGCAGCGCTTCAACCCAACCCCTAACACGCCATCGATCTGGGTGAACCAGAATTACCTCACCGCCGGGATTCCCTTGGGCGCGCTTCCCTTCGCCTATCCCACCGGCGCCAATTTCAAGTACGGCTACTCCAATCAGGCAAGCCTGGCCATCCAGCAACAACTCGGCACCAACATGGCGATCACCTTGCAGTACAACTTCAACGGCGGGCGTCGCCTGTATCGGCCGATCAACGTGAATGCGGCCCACGGAAACTTGATCGTGCAGAACTGGCTGAATGCCTACGCCGCAGGAGATCCCGGCGCCCTCAGCGGTAACCCGTTAAGCGTGGGGACCTCAGGTGCGCCCTGCGGCTTGAGTCCCACCGGCCAACCCTGGGTGTCGCCGGCGATTGTCAACTTCTTCCGTCGCTCGGGGGTGAATCCAACCTTCTCGCCGTTGCTGGCTCCTGGGGGGCCACTCGCTGGCTGCTCACCGATCGTGAGCGCTATCCTGACTGAAAATCATCTTGGGGTCGGAGCGCCCGTCCCCTTCAGTGACGAGGTCGCAAACCTCTCCAATGGAACTTCCGATTACAACGCCTTCACCGTCAACTTCCAGCGCCGCTTCTCCAACCACTACGAGTTTCTGGCCTCCTACACCTGGTCGCATTCCATCGACGATTCCGTCGACCTGGAAGCCACCGTTGCGCCCCAGAACAACTACGACCCCAACGCCGACCGCTCGACCTCGCTGTTCAACCAGACCCACCGCTTCGTTTTCAGCGGCGTCTATCAGAGCGGCAATCAAGGCAAGGGCTTCAAGGGAGCGATGCTCAGCAACTGGACGGTCGCGCCCATTCTCGAGCTGGGCAGCGGAAGGCCGTTCAACATCGTGACCGGGTTTGACCAGAACTTCGACTTTGGCGCCACCACCGATCGTCCGATGACCGCCCATCAGGGGCAGTACGACGCTTGTGGCGATCTGGCGGCTCCCTCGAAGTATTCGCCCACCGGCTATCTGATTCCCACCTGCTTCGCCAACGGGCTGATCACCGGGACCGTTCCGCAATTAAACGGGAACCTCGGACGCAACGCCGGCACCAAGCCGCTCACCTTCTTCAACGATCTGCGCATTGCGCGCAGCTTCATGCTGCACGAGAACATTCAGCTCCAGGGCATCATGGACTTGTTTAACGTGATTAACAAATTCAACGTGGCCGACGTGAACCCCATCTGGAATTCGGCCGGCGTCCCAACCGCCGCCTACGAGCCGCGACAGTTCCAGTTCGCCTTGCGGTTGACCTGGTAGGGTCGTGGGCTCCGGGTACGGAACCAGGCAAGCCGGGGTAAAATGGGGCTCGTTCGCTTCCAGACTGGAAGTCCAGCCCGGTGGAGGGATCGCCGATAAAATCCTCCCTTTGCTTTCTGCTCTTCGCGGCCCTCTCTGTGATCGTTCTGGCAACCCCAACCGCCTCGCAAGACGCCTACCTCGATCAGATACGTCAAAAGGCCGAAGCTGGCAATCCCGCATCGCAATTGTGGCAGGGCGCCACGCGGGCCGCTTAACTCTCCCGCCAGAGATAGAGTGCAAACCACAATCCTTAAGGGAATTGTATCGTTCAACTGGCTGTAACCTATCTCATAAATCGCTTTGTATCAGGGTATTTTGCAGCATGCCGAGAATTTCAGGGTAGCGTGCTAGTTTTGGGACACTACCTCGTCCAGAAACCGGTTGACAGGCAACCCTCCCCGTCCGATAATCCAAGGCCGACTACAGTTCCGAACCTCAACCCGAGAGATTCCGTGGCCGCTGGGCCCTCTACTGTCCGATCTCGACCCTTCGAGACTGCAAGGAGTTGTGCCATGAAACTTCGTCGACTGGCTAACCTGGCCGCAGTAACGTTTTTCGCTTGCGCCTTCAGTTTGGTTTTCCCATTGTTCTTAACCGTGCAGCTTCAGGCGCAGAACAAGGGTAAGAACGACTGCGGCACCAAGGCCTATTTAGACAGCCTTCCCGTGCCCATCCCAAAATATCACCGGGTGGTGCAGTTGGTTAACTGTTCCGACCAGGTGCTGCTGGGCGCGGCCAACGCAGGACACACTGCAGGTGCGCCACCGTTTCCGGTTTTCCCGCGGGAGGGAACCTGGGAGATGCAAGCCTACGGCGCGCCCAACAACGCCAATGTGATCACCATCGACATCCCCACAGAGTGGGAGGGTCAGTTTGGGTCGGGCGGCGAACAGCCGATTATCTGGGCACGGACGGGCTGCCGTTACGACCCGGTTAGCAACCGTGCCCAATGCGAAACCGGCGGCTGTAGTGGCCAGTACGATTGCAGTTCCGGAAACTTTTCACCGGTGGCGGCTTCCACGATAACCGAATGGACGTTTTATCAGGAGTCGGGCGCTTACCGTATCGATACTCCTGATATCAGCGCGGTCAACGGCGCAAGTCTTACCGTCGACATCGAACCCGTCGGTGGTGACGACCGTCATCCTGGACAACCGACAGATTTTCACTGGTTGAACTGGAACTACCCTCTCACCGTCCACGGAACAGATCTGCGAGAGCCGGCGAAGTGTGCCAACGGAAACGGAAACATCGGCAACTTCACGGTCAAACGCTCTGACATTGATAAATACCCCTCCATCGAGCCGAATTATCCCTATTTTGGTTACGTCATCGTCGATGGCACCGGCAAGCCCACCCAGCCAACCGGGGACAATGTGCTCGCGTGTTTAAGTAATTGTGGGAAGTACAAGTTCCCGCAGGAAGCAGGAAAAACTGGCTGCGACGCTAAGACAGACCCCAACTGCTACGCTTGGACGACATTTTGCGCGGGAAACACAGACATACAATATAAGCAGAGTTGTGATACGGACGCAGACTGCTTAAAGTATAACGGCGGTATCGACTATCACATTGCGTGTTTTCATAATAGTGGGCCGAAAAACCCGGGCAGATGCGAGCTCCGGGCCTTTTACAAAGGGAGCGTCAGCAAATGCAATGGCAGGAAGGACCCACAACCGACCGGTCCGGCTTCTCAGGTGGCCTGCACCAATACCTATGGTTCCGTCAATCCGCTGGATAGTAGTCCTAGTACGAACATCGATTATGCGGACCAGCCTCCCGTCGCTGACTGCGCCGACGTCACCTTCGGCGGAAATAACAACAAGGTCAAGGTAGCATGTATAGGCGACGACACTATCCATGCTGTACTTCATGGCGCTTACACCTGGCCCAATGATCCTCAAACCTACCCTGGCGACTCCGCGGTCTATCGCATCCTGTTTTCCCCGGAAGGTACATCCGCCGCGATTACGCCGGCCCAGAACCAGATTCCTCTTTGTGCATCGCTGCCGTCGAATTACATGCCCACGGAAAACCGCAATAACTGCAGCGGGACGATCGATAACCTGGGCCAGACCTTTGGTATTGCCAGAGTTCCAAACAAAGGTATCGGAACAAGCAAACAATGGCACTCCACCGGCAATGACTGGCCTTGTTTCATCGATGAGAGAGGCGCCGGCGACAATGGCGTCGTCTGCCGCTGGAATCCTCCTCCCTCGGGTAATTGCTCCCCTCCAGTTCCCGACAGCAACGTGACCCAAGGCGCATGCGGTCGCATCGACTCCGGAACCGCATTGGTCTCTGGTTCTATCACGCCCAACAGCGGCGATCCATTGTTCCTCGAGGTAGCTATCCCGAAGGTGCTGAACAGCGTGAGTTCCCCCGTCTCCCTCAGCGGCTGCGTCCCTTCGAGCGGCATGGGAGCTTGGTCGATGGTAGCATCGCAAACCGTTCACTCCGACCAGGGCATCGTCGCCTGGTACAAGGGAACTGCGAATACCAGCCTGGCATGCCAGGTTACGGTGACCATGGCAAACGAGAACCCGGCCGAACTCAAGCTCTATGATGTGCCGAAATTCAACGGCACGGTTGAAGTTTCCAGCAGCCTTACTGGTGATTTCAACGGTGGTCCACCTTTCCCGTCGGTGAGCGCCAACTCTGCTACTACTGCCTATTCCAACGATCTGGTGTTGGGCGCTCTGCTTATGGTGGACCAGCTGACCACCCCCATTACCTATTGGACCAATTGGCTGACCAACGGCCCTAATCAACTGCAATGCCTGATTAACAATACGAGTTGCCCAAAAGATGATGGTACCGATTACCTGCCCGGCCATGGTCCCTACTCCGCCAACTCGGATGTGGGACACCAGAAGGTTGGGCCAGGAATCCACTACTTCCATCGCGACGCATATAACATCGGGGAGTTCTCTTGGGCGGGACTGGCAATTTACGTTGAACTCAACCCATAGCGGGGACCGATCCAAACGCATCTACGTAAGACCGGCGCTGCCGGCTCCCAACGAGGGGGCCGGCGTTGCCGCGCCCGTGGTCGAATACACTGCGCGATGCTTTGAGACAAAGACCCCGATCCGCCACTACATCGCTGCGTTCCTGGTTTGCTGGATAGGTCTTTTCTGTTCGGCGCAAGAAAAACCCAGCGTCTCTCCTGAGAGCGTAAAAGCTGCTCTGGCGCAACTTGATCCATACATCCGCTCCCGACTTGCTACTACGAAAGTTCCCGGCATTGCGATCGCCGTTGTCTATAACGACCAAGTCGTGTTCCTCCAAGGCTACGGTGTTCGCAAAGTCGGAGAATCGGCGGCAGTCGATCCTGACACCGTCTTCGAAATCGCTTCGTTCTCCAAGCCTATTACCTCAACCATCCTCGCCTCCCTGGTAGGCGAGGGCAAGATCGGTTGGGACGACCGCATCATAGACATCGATCCCGGCTTCCGCCTCTCCAGCGCCGAGACCACCCGCCTGATCACGATTCGCGACTTCCTTTCGCACCGTAGCGGCCTCGCCACAGAATCCGGCGACCTGCTGGAAGATCTCGGCTATTCGCGCCCCGACATCTTATATCGCATGCGTTATCTGCCCCTGCCGGGACAATTCCGCAAGACCTACGCCTATAGCAACTTCGGTTACACCACCGGAGCTATCGCAGCCGCCACCAAAATTGGCAAGCCCTGGGAGACGATTGCCGAAGAACAGCTCTATTCCCGCCTCGGTATGACCTCCACCAGTTCGCGCTTCTCCGACTACGAGGACCGGGCCAACAAAGCCGCGCTACACATCTTTATCGATGGTGAGCCCGTGAACCGGTTCGTGCGCGAGGCCGACCCAGAAGCGCCGGCCGGTGGTGTCAGCTCCAGCGCCCGTGATCTCGCCCAATGGGTGCGGCTGCAACTCAATGGCGGTAACTGGAACGGCAAGCAGATCGTCGATGCCAACGCCCTTGCCGAAACCCACAGGCCCAGATCTGCCGCAATGCTGCCGACCCGGCCAAGCCCAACGAATGTCCCGGCGGCCAATTCTACGGCCTGGGCTGGAATGTCAACACTGACGCGCAAGGCCATACCCAACTCGCCCACAGCGGCGCATTTTTCCTTGGCGCGGCCACCAGCGTCTATATGGTTCCCGACGAGCACCTTGCTGTGCTCGTCCTCAGCAACAGCATGCCCATCGGCTTGCCCGAGTCGATCTGCCTGCACTTCCTCGACCTGGTGCATTATGGCAAGCCGCAGCGTGACTATCTTCCGCTCATCGGCAACGTCTTTTCACAAATGATCGCAGAGACCCAGGATGCGTCTAAGAACTATGCCACGCTGGCGCCGCTGAAGAATTCCGCTCCCGCCAAATCGCTCAGCGCCTATATAGGTAAATACACGAATGAGTACTTCGGGACGCTGGATGTCTCGGTCGAAGGTAGTCGGCTTATTCTGCGACTTCCGCCGCGGGGAAGCTACTACGAACTGGCACATTGGGACGGAGACACCTTCACCTATTACTTCGCCAGCGAAAATACCGGCATCGGCCGCCGTGGCGCAAAGTTCTCGCCGGATAAGAATCAGGTGCTGATCGAAGATCTTGCGCCGGAACACGACGCGGTGTTTACCAGGCCGCCACCTGTGCCCTAGCCGAACTACCCATGAGTTGGGGACCCGGCGCGCAATGGCTGTGCTTCCCTGTCCATTCACGGGCACTTTCCGTTGAAACCGGGCACCGATTCGATTCCCGTACCCCGGCGAGATCCCACAAGCCGCTTCGTTGTCATAAGGTTGCATGCACGACACTTTAGCTCTCCAATTGCACTTCTTTCCATGGAGTCATATCGTTACGTTACCCAGAGGCCGACCATGACCACCCTGCTGCAGGATCTGCGATTTGCTATTCGCCAGATGCGCCGCTCTCCCGGCTTTGCCGCCACCGCGGTCTTCACCCTGGCGCTGGGGATTGCCGCCACCGTCATCGTCTTCGGCGTCCTCCAGGCATTAGTCCTGCGGCCCATTGATGTGCCTCATGCAGACCGGGTGATGACGCTCGCGCACACCGATCAGGACTATCCGATCTTTTCCTATCCGGAAGTGCGCGATGTCCGGGATGGAAACACAGTGTTTTCCGCGGTTGCCGCTGTTAACATCACGAATTTTGGCCTGGAAGCGAACGGCGTCACCCGGCCGGTCTGGGGATACGAAGTGAGCGGGCAATACTTCGAGGTCGTCGGCATCAAGCCGTTCCTCGGGCGTCTGCTGCAGCGCGCCGATGACGATCATCCCGGAGCCTCCGAGGCTGCGGTGCTTTCCTGGCCTGCCTGGAAGAGCGGTTTTGGCGCTGATCCCGACATCGTGGGAAAGACCATCCGCCTTAACAAGCATCCCTACACCATCGTCGGCGTTACCCCGGAAGGTTTCTACGGAACCGAGAAATTTGGCCAGCCGATATTTTCGTTCCGATGGCGAACGAAGCATCGCTGGACGGCGTCAACTGGCTTGAGTCGCGGAGCGTTCCGCAAGTCTACTCGATCGTGCGCATCAAGGACGGGGTCACCATGCCCCAGGTGCAGGCTGAACTGAACACGATTGCCGCCCGCATTGCCCGGCAGTATCCGAAAGAAGACGAGAAGCTGACATTGAAGCTGACCCGTCCTGGCCTGATGGGCGACTTTTTCGGCGCGCCGGCGCGCGGTTTTCTGGCGGGGTGCTGGGGCTGGCCGGTATTGTGCTGCTCGCCGCCTGCGCCAACCTTGGCAGCCTGTTCGCGGCGCGCACGGCAGACCGCACGCGCGAGATTGCCATCCGCATGGCCATTGGATCGAGCCGCTGGCGCATCGTCCGCCAGATCCTGGTCGAGGCCGTTGTGATTTCGATCCTAGGCGGCGCGTGCGCCTGCGGGTTAGCGTGGATGGCCCTCACCGGCCTGGCTAACTGGCACCCACCCACCGAATACCCGTTGGGGTTCCATATCGTTCTGCCGCAGCCATCGTTGATCCTGATGGCGTTCCTTATCTCGGTGCTCGCCGGCGTATTGTTCGGGGTGATGCCGCTGCGGCAGATATTCAAGACCGATCCGAATGAAGCGATTAAGAGTGGCGGAATCCAAGCCTCCACAGGACGCCGCTGGGCCCTTCGCGATGTGCTGCTGGCGGCACAGATCGCGCTCTGCTGCGTCACCGTCACGGCTGCCTTTGTCTCGCTGCGTGGTCTGGGCAGAGCCCTGACCATGAACATGGGCTTCAATCCGAAGCATGCTGTGCTGACGAAATTCGAGCTCAGCCAGGCTGGCTATTCGAACCGAGGCTGCCGACCATTTCCAGCGCCAACTGCTGGAAAGGGTCGCGCAGCTCCCGGGAGTGGAAGCAGCGGCCTACGCAAACACCACGCCCCTCTCTCTGGATACGTCCACTCCGGATGTCTTCTCGCAACAAACTACCGATTTCAGGCCCTCAAACCGGGCATTTGGCGCCTTCGCCTACCACGTCTCACCCGGATACTTCACCGCCGCTGAAACACCCCTGCTCGCGGGACGCGATGTAAGCTTCGCCGACACTGCCACGACCCCGGCCGTTGCCGTTGTGAATCAGGAATTCGCCCGGCGCCTCTTCCACTCCGACAACGCCGTCGGCCGCTATTTCAAGAACAGCTCCGGCCAGCCGATCCAGATCGTGGGCATCGTGGCAGATGGAAAATATTTTTCGCTTACTGAAAATCAGAAAGCGGCAGCCTTCTTCCCGATCTCGCAGGAAACAACCACTCATACATCATTCCTCGTGCGGATACGGCCAGATTCCTCCGGCGTGGCTACCAACGATATGGCTGCCACCATTCGCAAAGTGGTCCGTGATCTCGACCCCGCCGTCCCTATCCGGGAATCGAGCTCTTGGAATAGCCAGCTTGGACTGACTTTCTTTGTATCCCAGGTAGCTACCGCCGCCCTCGGCCTCTTTGGCGCTTTTGGACTCCTGCTCTCGATCACCGGCACCTTCGGCCTTGCGTCGTACACCGTCAGCAAACGACTGCGCGAACTGAGCATCCGTGTCGCTCTCGGTGCGCAGGCAAAGCAAGTCCTCTCGGCCGCGCTCGGTCGTATGCTCACCCTGCTGGCCGTTGGGTCGGTCGTTGGGATGCTGCTCGGTGTCGCCGCGAGCCGCGTACTTTCGGCGATTGTCTATCAGGCCACCGCGCAGGATCCATTCGTCCTTGCTGCGGTTGCAGTCACCTTGCTGCTCACCGGATCACTTTCGGTCGCCGGTCCCGTGAGACGTGCCTTGCACATCGATCCGGCAAACGTGCTCCGCGAACAATAACTTTCAAAGCAACATCCGTGACCGCGCTCGCTGGCAAGGGCGGGCAAATCGCTACACTGGCAGTGTAAGGATTGGTGTCTCTATGCCCTGCGGCTGGTGGACAACCCGTCCGCCGCAGCTGGACTGAATGCTGAATGCTGACTGATCCCGTCGAGCGAGGACCTTCGATTACAATCGCCTTTCTGCTGTTGAAGGCGATCGCATGAAGAAGCTTACCGACCAACGCGCCGACGCTACTCGCTGTGTGCATGCTGGAGAAGAGCGCCACGGTCAGGCCGTACCGCTGACGACTCCGATCGCGCAGACTTCGGTCTTCGTCGTTCCCGGTGTGGACGGCCTGCGCCGATATGCCGACGGTGACCGCGAGCTGTATCTCTATTCGCGATATGGCAATCCCACGGTCGCTGCGGCCGAGCAGAAGATCGCCGCCCTGGAGGGCGCCGAAGCTGCGGTTGTCACCTCCAGTGGAATGGCTGCGGAAACCGTGGCTGCCCTGGCGGCTTGCCAGTCGGGCGACGAGATCGTCTCCATGCTCGACGTCTACGGCGGGACACTGAAGCTCTTCGAGCAGGTGCTATCGCGCTGCGGTATCAAGACGCGATTCATTCCGTATCACGACATTGCCAACGCGCATCGTTACTTCAGCCGCAAGACCCGGATGTTGTTCCTGGAGACGCCTACCAACCCGACCCTGCGCTGCGTCGATCTGGCCGCGCTCGCCGAACTGGGCCACAAACACAAGGCCTGCGTCGTGGTCGACAATACCTTCGCTACTCCCATTCTCCAGAAGCCGCTAGAGCTGGGCGCTGATATCGTGATGCATTCCGCGACCAAGTATCTGGGTGGGCACAGCGACCTCACGGCTGGCGCACTGGCCGGCTCGAAGAAGTGGATGGAGGCTGCCCGGCAGACGATGATCCTCACCGGTGGATGCCTCGATCCTGGTTGCGCCTACCTGCTGTTGCGCGGCTTGAAGACGCTGCACGTCCGCGTGGAGCGTGCTTGCCGCAATGCGGCCCAGATTGCCGAGGCGCTGCAGCGGCATCCCAAGGTCGCGCAGGTTTATTACCCTGGATTGAAGGACCACCCAGCACAGGAACTGGTACGCCGCCAGATGAAGGACTTCGGCATGATGGTCTCGTTCGACATTCGCGGCGGCGGGCGCGCGGCCGAGCGCTTCATCGACCGGCTGAAGCTCTGGTACCTGGCGACCAGCCTCGGCGGAGTCGAATCGACTTTGTCCTACCCGGTATTGTCGTCGCACATCGGACTCAGCCCGAAACAGTTGGAGCTGCTGGGCGTGTCACCGGCGACGATTCGATTGTCTGTGGGAATCGAGGATGCCGGCGACTTGATCGCCGATCTGGAACAGGCGCTTGGCCACGCTTAGCGACGGCAAGAAGACTCCATTCTTGCACCAAAATGGTGTAGACTGATGCAATGGCGACAGGAAGACGACCAGGAAAACAAGTTCGGCGCAGCGTCACTTTGCCTCCGGAGATTGACAAACAAGTCGGAACTATGGCGAAGCAGCGCCGCCTGAGCGATAACCGCATCCTAGTGGAGCTCATTGAACATGGAATTGAGGCCCGGAAGCAGAAGGAGAAGGCTTTCTTCGACCTGGCCGAGCGCTTCCGCAACGCGAGTGATCCCGAAGAGGTGAAGCAGTTGGGAGATCAACTGGGTCGCTTGGTATTCGGTGAATAGTGTCTCAGATCGAAGCCTGGTCTCGGCTGCCCGTAGCCATCCGTGAACATTTGGTCCAGCGGATGCACGACCGCAACATAGATCTGGACGACCTCAATCGATTGCGAATTTGGATGGAATCGAAGCCGAATGTGCCCGACGGAGCGTGGTACAAGGATTTCGGCTCATTCAAGCTTTGTGGTGAAGGTAAGTATCCCAAAACATTTCTTTTGATGGGACAGGCAGCCCGAGGTCAGGAGCTTTAGCCAGTTTCGAAAACCAGCATGGGGGCAGGCTGCTATCAAACTCTTGAGCACGTGGCGGTTACACGCGCTTCATCCCATTTCGTTGACCCGGAAATTCGCCGCGTAGTACCATCGCAGGTTCGCCAAGAAGCGCTGAGGAAGGTTATTTCGCAGTAGATGAGAGTTCTTAGCCGCGCCATTTTCGCGTTCGCGCTCACAGCCACCCTGTTGATTGCAGGATGCGAGACAACCCAGCCGAAGAAGAACGCATTACTTCCGGCCCACGCCGCAGCTCCCACGGTCACAGAACCCGCCGAATCCTCTCCCAAGGCAGATCAACCCCAGAAGATCCAGCCGGCTCCAAGCCCGAAACCGGATCCGGCGGAGGAGCTGATCGCGCAGGCCGAGAAGCAGTACGCCGCCGGACAGGCGAATTATCTGGCTGGCCACCTCGAGGCAGCCAAGAACAACTTCGATCAGGCGTTCAATACTCTGCTCTCCAGCAACCTGGACCTCCGCAATGATGAGCGTCTGGAGCGTGAATTCGACAAGATCGTCGAAGCCGTACACGAGTTGGAAATGGCTGCTCTGCGGCAGGGTGACGGCTTTTCCGAGCCGCGCTCGGAACCCGCCCCGATCGACGAGGCCAACGACATCACCTTCCCCGTCGATCCCAACGTCAAGGCCAAGGCCGAAGCCGAGATCAAAACCACCAAGTCCGACCTGCCGCTGGTGCTCAACGACCAGGTGGCGATGTTCATCAATTACTTCTCCAGCCCGCGCGGGCGCGCCACATTGGAGCATGCCTGGGCGCGCTCCGGCCGCTACCGTGACATGATTTCGCGCATCCTCAAGCAGGAAGGTGTGCCGCAGGACCTGATCTATCTGGCGCAGGCCGAATCCGGCTTCCAGCCGCTGGCGCTTTCGCGGGCCGGAGCGCGCGGCATGTGGCAGTTCATGGCCAGTCCGGAGCCCTCTACGGTCTGGACCGCAACTGGTGGGTGGATGAGCGTCAGGATCCCGAGAAGGCCACCGTGCGCGGCGGCCCGCCACCTGAAGGACCTCTACAAGCAGTTCGGCGACTGGTATCTGGCGATGGCCGCCTACAACTCAGGCGCCAGCACCGTGCAGCACGCGGTGGAGCGCACCGGCTATGCAGATTTCTGGGAGCTCTATCGCCGCGGCGTCCTGCCCCAGGAAACCCGGAACTACGTGCCCATCATCCTGGCCGTGACCATCATGTTGAAGAACCCGGAGCAGTACGGTCTGCAACTTGTCACTGGCGAGCCAGCCGCAACCGGTGGATCAGGTTACGATCAACTATCCGGTAGACTTGCGGCTCGTGGCTGAGTGTGTGGACACCTCGGTGGATAAGCTGCAGGAACTGAACCCCAGCCTGCTGCGGATGACCACTCCCAAGGACCAGGGCTTCACACTGAATCTTCCTGCCGGATCGCGCGAGCGGTACGAAAATGCCATTGCGGCCATTCCCATGGACATGCGGACCTGGTGGCGCTATCACCAGGTCGAATCCGGCGATACGCTGGCCGTCGATCGCCCGCAAATATCACACTTCCTCCTCCTCCATTGCCGAGGCCAATAACCTGGCCAGTGAAGAGGTGAAGGTCGGCTCGAAGCTGATTATCCCCATAGCGCCGGGCAGGCAGACCGCCGAAACCGTGACCTACTCGCACCGCGCCACGCACTACAAGGTCCGCAAGGGCGACACCGTGTATTCTGTCGCCGACGATTTTGAGGTCTCCTCCGATAAGCTAAGGAAATGGAACCACTTGCGTGGAACCACCTTGGCTCCCGGACGGGTGTTGCTCATCTACAAGCCGGTCGATTCTGCCAGCCCGGAAGTGACCTCTTCCAGTCACAGCAGCGCTTCCGCAAAGGGCCAGAAAACCCACAAGACGGCCACCGCCTCTAAGCCAGCTACCAAGACCCAGGCCAAGACACACCCAAGTCCGCGCAGTATCACAAGGTGAAGAAGGGCGAAACGCTCAGCAGCATCGCCGAGTCCTACAACACCTCCGTGGCGGCCTTGAAGCGTGACAATCCCAACCTTGCCGCTAACCTGCGAGCGGGTGATACGCTGGTGGTCCACAAGTAGGTTCCGGCGGCATTTCGCCGAATTCGTCACAGATCATTGTTTGCGCCCTTCCCTTCGCGCTGGGGTTCTGTTACAACAGGCGCGTTGCGTTATTTTTACCGGCGCGAGATCGCGGCCCGGCAATGATGCCGCGTGCTATAATCGCGCGCCTGTTGCGGTATTTGCTTTGGTATAAATCTGAATTCAGCCTTGCGAGCTGCCTCCGTTCACCTGCGCGGAGTCCGGCAACATCAGAAGGAGATGGACATGACGTTTGATGAAACGCTCTACGGTCGTCAGGATGACGAAATGGATGACTACGGGGACGGTTCCTTTGGCGAATCCCTCGAAGATGAAGAATACGAAGAGGAAGAGGAAGAAGAAGAGGAGCCGGAATCCGCTGCCGTCATAGTCGAAGAAGTGGAAGGAAAAGGCGAGCCGGAGGTGGTAACGGAGACTCGCGCACCAGTCGCGCCTCCACCGCGCAAGAGCGCCCCAGTGAAGCGAGCTGCCAAGAAGGCTCCCGCGAAAAAGAAGGCCGCCAAAAAAGCCGCGAAAAAGGCCGTGCCGAAGAAGAAAGCGGCGAAAAAGGCAGCTAAGAAGGCGGCTAAGAAGCCGCGCCAGGAAGGCCGCAAAGAAAGCCTGCCAAGAAAGCCGCCAAGAAGAAACCGGCGGGCAAGAAGAAGCCTGCCAAAAAGCGTTTGCTTCGCCGACGCTAAGTCAAGATACCTTGAGCAGGCCGCGGCCCTTGCTGCGGCCTTTTTTCTTTGCTGAAGAGCGCATTCCCGAAATAGACCGCACATCGCTCTGAGACGTAGCTCACATCGCCCCGTGGACTATCGCACGTTGTAGGGTGACGTTTGTAACTGCGCTTTTCGCCGAGGGCGACTACATTGATCTCATCTTTGATGTGACGACTTGTCGCGCCGCTCGTCTGTCCGCGATTCAGACCCCCTGTATCGTGGCCGATAAACGGCGCGACGTTTTCCTTCTTCCTTCGATTGCAACGCGTGCCGTCAAGACATCAGGGTCTCAACTCAACGAATATTCATCTTCCTTCTACAATCGTCTACATGGCGTGTCGCAAGCAGTGGCTCAGGTTGTGCCGAGTACCCGACTTAGGCTCACTGCTGCTGCTCGTTTGCCTGCTCGCTGTCGCTGCAGCCGCACAATCCTCCTCGTCTTCACAGCAACCCGATCCCCACGCCGGCATGAACATGCAGATGTCAGCCGACTCGATGCAGAACATGGCGCACGGCATGGATTCGGCGCGCAACTTCCTCATGACCGAGTCTTCCGGCACTGGCTTTCAGCCGTCGGCTTGGCCCATGCCAATGCTGATGACCAACGCCGGCCCGTGGCGCTTGATGTGGATGGCGCAGGCGTTTGTCGTTGATACGCAGCAGACCGGTCCGCTCGGCGCTGACAAGTTTTACTCCTCGAACTGGGGAATGCTGGGCGCGGTGCATCGTCTGGCCGGCGGTGACCTGATGCTGCGTACCATGCTCAGTCTCGAGCCTGCGACCATCAGCAGCCAGTTCTATCCCCTGCTGTTCCAGACCGGCGAGACCGCCTATGGCGAGCCCATCGTCAACGGCCAGCACCCGCATGACTTCCTGATGGAGTTGAGCGTGCAGTATGCGCACCCTCTCGGTGAGCATGCGCTGTGGGATGTTTACTACGCGCCCGTCGGCGATCCGGCGCTGGGGCCGGTGGCGTATCCCCATCGCGCCTCGGCCATGGAGATTCCGCAAAGTACCTTGGGACATCACTGGGAAGATTCGACCCACATTCTCTACAACGTGGTCACGGCCGGACTGTCGTACAAGACCGTTCGACTTGAAGCATCGGGCTTTCACGGCGCCGAGCCCGACGAAAACCGCTGGAACGTTCAATACGGTGCGATGAACTCCTACTCCGGCAGGCTCAGCTTCGCGCCCACTTCGAGATGGGTTGCGCAGGTCTCCGCTGGGCATCTCACCCGCATCGAGGCGCTGGAGCCCGGCGACGTCGTGCGCACAACTGCGTCCGTCGAATACGTTGTGCCGCGCCCGCACGGCAATGCTTGGGCCACCAGTTTTATCTGGGGAAGAAACTGGAAGACGGCGGGAAAATATGGGACCAACGCCGTGCTGGCGGAAACGGTTGTGCCCTTCAAGGAGAAGAATTTCGTCAGCGTCCGCTATGAGTGGAGTCAGCGCGACGAGTTGTTCGCCAACGATCCGGCACTCCAAGAGAAGCTTTTCGCGGACACCGGCAAGCGATGGTTCGACATCAACGCGTACACCGTTGGCTACACGCGTGACATTGGCGTTTTCTGGAATGTGGAAACCGGGCTCGGCGCCAACGTGATGCTTTACGCCATACCGGACGCCATCAAGCCCTACTACGGAGACCACCCGCTGGGCGTGAATGTATATTTACGATTGCGGCTGAAAGAGAACCGCTGAGCGCCGCAGGTAATTCAGGATGTCGAACCCGCAGCCTCGGCCTCGCCGTCCTGAAGCTTCTTCACGCTAGTCACCAGGTCAGGGTCGAGTGCCAGGATTGCGCCTGTGTGCGTGATCTTGAACAGGCGTTGCACCTGCTCGTTGGCGCCGGCGATGCGCAGCCTGCCGCCGAGCTGTTCCATTTCTCCAAATGCATGCATGATGACGCCCAGCCCTGCGCTATCCACGAATTCAACATGCGTGAGATCGAGCGCCAGCTTGCGCACCCCATCCCTAAGCAGCGCGTTCACCATCCCTTCCATCTCACTGAGGCGGTTGCCCAGCGTGAAGCGACCGGCACACGAGATCCCCACAATATCAGGCTCAAACTTAAAAACTTCGGTCTCCAGAATCATGGCGGCATTCCCTGAGAAAGATTTGCGTACTACGTTATCACGCCGCTCTTGTCCGAGCGGCATTCCCACCACGCATAGCTGGCGCGGAATGCCCTAACAGGCTGCTAAAAAAACTCTGTTGACGGCCTTGCTTTGAAGGGGCGCGTCTTTAGACGCGCCGTTAGGGCTCTTATTCTTCATCCCGAGCGGGCTTTAGCCCGCGAGGGATCCGCGTTTCCGGACCGCTGGCTGCCAACCTGTAGCTCGCCACCCTGAACTGCGTCTCATCCCTGCGCTGTCAATAAGACTTGACAACCTCTTTACTTCGATACGACAACTCTGCGGCTCATCCTCCGTACAGTACAGAAAGCTTGTGGGAGCAGCGATTCATAAGTCGGAGCGTTGCCCAAAGCAATTCAAACAAATTCGAAAGGCGAAAGGAAATTCCAATGAAAAAGCTAACTTTACTCGCATCTCTTCTGGCCCTGGCGCTTGGCGCCAGCGCCCAAAGCCGTCAGTCCGTAGGCCCGGTCGCGATTCCCCCGAACGCGCGCGCCGGTGCAAGAACGAACGCAGTGGGCGTTACCTCCACGACTCCCCCTGCGGCGGCAGCTCAGTCTTCGGCCGCAGCTGCCAAATCTGCATCCAACGGAGGCCCGGTGGCTCCCCCGATAGCCAAGGTTCCCCCGCACGTCGTGCCGGTACCTCCTATCGCGAAGAAATAACCACCGCGTTCGTTCGTGTTCTCGGGGCGAACGAGAGCAGTTTTCATCAAACATGGGGGCGGCAGCCTACCTGCTCCGCCTCTTTTTTAGTTCCTCAAACCCCCGAGCTTGGCGACCCGCCACGTAGACTTTGATTCCTGCTTTCGCAGGTGCCACATCCCGCCCCTTCTTTTGGGCTAGGAATGGCAAGTTCACCCACCATTAATGTTTTATTAAAATCCTGTAAAAAAGTTCTTGACATATTGACAAAGTAGCATCACTATGTTCCCACTCGCCGAGAAATTCCGCTGGTCGGCACCCTAACGTACGACACCTCGTGACCCCTTTTCGAGGCGTGGGCGACCAAGCATTTAGTTGTGTAGGAACGCGGGCAGGGAACTCCTGCATGGTCATCCGCCGACCGTTCGCGGACCAGCAGGAGTAAGGATGCCTTTCCCCTCGGTCTTGATCGAAACTTAGCGCCGCTCTCGTCGTCCTTGGCTCTTCGCGGCGCTGCATGACAACCTTCCCTTTTCGAGCCAAGGCGTCGGGTGTTCCCCCGAGTGGGGTTCATCGTGACCAACCTGGAGACACCCAGCCGAGCAGTAGTGCAGTTTTACAACAAGCGTGAATAGCAGCCTATGTTCAGCAATCCGATTCGTTTCGCATCTCGCGGGGCCCCAATCCAGCCTCCAACCACTAACGCCTGGCATCAGGCTCGAGGCTTGATCACCGTCGCCCTCGGAGTTCTCATCACCCCGTTTACATGGGGACAGGCCTGTGGGATTGGTCCCATTTCCGGAAGCGTCACGAATATCTGCCTTTCAAGACAGTCTGGATATGACCGTGAATTGCGAGCGTCGCTTGGGTTTGGCAGTAAATTGCGGATGCATCAGGTTGTTTTGAGGCAAGCGTACGAGCAGGATCGCGCTATCACCCTTATCGTCTTTGATTACGCGACCGGAACAGCCTCACGCATCGTGCTTGACGGCAGTAGCCGGAAGGTATTGCGGAAACAGATACTGCCGGGCAGACCGCAAAGCTCCCGGAAAGAATTCCGAGAGGCAATCGAGATCATAAGTCGAGACCGGAACCTTGGCCATTTCATCACCAGCGGAGCGGTCCCGGAAGGGGGATTCATCGTGGACGGGCCGCCTGGCTATCCAAGTCAGGATCGCTACATTCAGATTCGCCTGTTAAGTCCTGATCGGCGTAGTTTACTTCGTCTCGTCTTGGTGGACTTGACTCTGGGTGTTGCTGCATCAGACCGCGCTTGGTACGAGTGAACTATGCACGGACTCCTACGCACGGCTTGCCGGATGGCGCTCCTCTTGGCGCTGGCCAGCGTCACTCTGGCGCACGCCCAATCCGTGAACGACGCCTGCGCTGCGCCGCATAGGATCGTTTGGCCGGCGGACCACCCGGTTTGGTCTTTGTGCTGGATCGCTCCAGACAGCAGTTCCGGAATCGACGGCTCGGGACTCGAGTTACGGGATGTCTTCTACAAGGGAAAGCTGGTGCTCCGCCGCGCTGGAATTCCCGTCCTGAACGTCAACTATGATCCCGGCGGCTGCGGCTCTTTGCGAGACTGGCAGAATGCTCTGATGGATTTCGAGTCCGATGGCTTCGTTCCCCCTCCTGGGTCGCGCTACGCGGAACCTACCAAGCCTCCCAGAACCATGTGCGACCATCCGGGCACTGACAAGGGTGACTTCGCGGGCGTTGCCGCTCAGAAGACGCCCAGCGAACTGGTGCTTACCACCCAATTGCAGGCCGGACCATACCGTTATACGCAGAAGTGGACCTTTCGACTGGATGGATCCATCGACGCTCGCATCGGTTTTACCGCTATCGTCGAGCCCTGCAACGTCAAGCCCCACAACCACCACGCCTACTGGCGCTTGGAATTCGATATTGGTGGTGACGGCAAGGACCGCGTTGAAGAGGCCCACCCGCAGGACCAAGGCCGACGCGGCAAGTTGGGACCCTTTTCTTACCGAAGCTTCGCGCCGTAGTGATCCGGTCCGGGGCGGAGATTGGCGCGTGCAATCGGAATCGCTCGAACGAGGCTTCGAAATCATTTCTTCACCCGAGAATGGCGCGGCCGACTCGTGGGCCGATGCCGACCTGTGGGTACTGGCGTTTCATCCTGAGGAACTCGACGATGGCGGCGCCCGGAAGGGACCAGAGGGAAACGCTGTCCATCTCGACCAGTACCTCAATGACGAGTCCGTGGATGGCGCAAGAACTGTGCTTTGGGTTCACGCCATGGACCGCCACGAAAACAGCAATCGATGCCGTTTCGTCGGTCCTACATTACGTCCGATTGGAAAGTGGTAAAAATCTAAACTTTGGAGATCAACTATGTTCGCACCTTTCCGGAGCACCCTGATTTCGGTTGTCGCTCTCACCATTCTGTTTTGTCAACCCGTCCGCCAGACGGCGCTTGCCCAGGAGCATTCGCCGGATGATACGGTAACCTCGGCTACGTGTAATTGCTGCTGCGCCACGAAACCGCAGTACAATGCCGGTGTCGGCATCCATTTAGCCGACTATGACGACAATTATTACCAGGAAGACTTCACCGGTACCGTTGTTGTTGGTACCCAACATGGGCACCAACGGATCCCACCCCTTGGGCGCTCCAATCTGTGATGATCTGGAACCTGACTCACCTCAGCAGCCCATACTTCCCCTACAACACTACGGCCCCGGTGGACACTTGGTGGCACGAAAGCCCGTATTCTTCGCCGCCGTCGGAGCCGTTTTCCGCGAAAACCTGGGACACCAAAACTTTGGGCGACAACTTTGGTGTAACCCTGGATAACCTCGGGAATATCTATGTCGCAGCGACGCGTATATACTTCACCAAACGCGCGAGCTCTCTCGGTAACGGAACGCCAACCAAAGGGCGGGTGTGATCGCCAAGCTGGCGAACGGCACCGGTACTCCAAGCTTATTCGTGCAGCTCCCCAATGACGGTAACGGCATCGGCAATGTCTACTTCGATTGCGGCTGTAAGAGTCTTCTTGCCACGAATTTCTATGACGGCTTGATTTATGAGATGGATGCCAACGGCAACATCGCGTATACCTGGGACCATGGTGCGAATCTGGCCACCGCGGTTGATCTCCTAGGTAAGAATCTAGGCCGAAGCCCGATCCTCGGCAAAGACGGCAGCTCTTCTTACGCTGCGTTGGGACGACGCCCGTGGGCCGTACGCGTCCGGAACCATCGCGTGTATTACAGCATCTGGAGCCAAAACTGGGCGGGTGGGTTCTTTAGCGGGACTAAACCTACGGAGATCTGGTCCGTTGCTCTGGATTCGGAGTGTGGTATCGTGGGCCCGGCCCGCCTGGAAGTTACGTTGCCTTTATACAGCGTAACCGAGAATCAGCCCGCAAGCCCCTACACTAACCCGGTCGCGGACCTGAGTTTTGGCCCCCAAGGCACAATGATCGTTGCGGAGAAATCAATGTACAACAACGATGTGCCTAGTGCACACAACGCCCGGGTTCTCGAGTTTGACCCGGGGGCCACAGCCTGGACGCTTTTGCCCGCAAATTTCAAGAGATACCAGGTCGGGAGTTTTTAGTGGAACTAATGCGACTGGCGGCGTCGATTACGACCAGGCCACGGGCCGGGTCTCCGCGATGCGGCGACGCACTGCACTACAATAGCCCCGACGATTATCTACGGGATCCAGCACTTCCCGCGCGGCGGTGGCACCCACCTTAACAGTGCCCTCACCGATATGAACGATTACAACGTTGTAGCGAACAAGACTCAAATTGGCGATGTCAAGATCCCCTGTCCCCCAGCGGATGTTCATCCGTTGCCGAGCTTACCTCAATTGGCTTTCGAAGACACCGAGGCACGAGAATTATTTGCGCGCTCGTACCGGGGCCCACTAGTAGCGAAACAAGTCGTTCAGCCGGTCTCGTCAACTGGGCTATTGGTGTGTCTGAAATAATTCGCCTTGTAAGCTCGCAAGAGTTGCGTCAAACGAACTCGTAGGGCTGGGAAATACCCGTCGCCCCTTCTCGAACCACCGGCAGCAGGTCGACCCTGCTGCCGGTTTTGCCGTTTCGTCCCGGATTTTCTGACTGGATCGGCGTGGCTTATGATGTGAATACCTCCTTATATCGAACGGTGAAAGCCCGCACGCAGTTTAGGCATACCGTAAGTGCGGTGTTATAGACGCGTCTTTAGGCGCTGGGTTTGGGAGTTGGTGTTTTACAACGCTCTGTTAGGTTTGACAACTTTTACGAAACCTACTGCACGGTTGTTTCGGAGGTTCACCATGTCAATCCCGGTTAAAATGATTTGCAGGGAGACAACAATTTGAGACCAACTTCCGGAACCTTGTCCGGACTGTTCGCTGGAGCTGTAATGACAGCGATGCTCTGGATGGCACCGCACATCACTGCTCAAGACGTTAACTTTCACGACGCCCCTGCAGCGGAAGCGCAAATGCAGAACCCCTACCAGGACAAACCCGCCGCCGCAGCGGCCGGCAAGAACCTGTACGGGCAGAACTGCGCGGACTGCCACGGTCACAATTTGCAAGGCATCCGTACGGCGCCGGCACTCGATACGCCGGCGGTCAAAAATGCCAAGCCGGGCGAACTATTCTGGTTTATCTCGACCGGTAAGTTGACAGCGGGTATGCCGTCTTGGTCAGGCTTGCCGAAACAGCAGCGCTGGCAGATCGTAACTTTCCTGCAGTCAAGTGCTGGTGCAAAGTAAACCCTGCCACGAAGCCCCGAAATCCGCCATACCTGAATCCTGAGTGCAAGCAATCCCTTCTACGTTCTCCGGGCAGCTTTGATCACTGCCGGTCCTGCCTTATCACATCCACACGTGACGTGTGTCCTTGCGCGCCACCGGCGTGGCGCTGTATCACCGAAATGAGAGGAAGGGTTGTTGTGTCTTCGTGCGGCCGCGCCCAGTGTGCGAGCCTTGGGAGCTCTTTGAAAACCAGTTGACGGTGGGTGGGTTGCCAGTTGTCTGCTCCTGAATCGCGCAGCCGTGATCAGAGGTCGTTTGTTAACGTTCTGGTTAGCAGTACGAATAGGTGGATTTCCGCGATGCAGGGGCTTTCAGCAGATTCTAGCCACGTAAGTCATTGCGGCTCAAATTTTTACCTATAAACCACTGGGGCTCAATATTTTGCCGGGAATTATTGTCTAAGTTGTTGATTCCAGGTAAAGCGCAGGAGGGGGGAGGGGTAATCATCTGGATAATAGTCCGTCCCGAAATGGGAAGAGCGCCGAATGGTGGTCAGAGTTTATCGAATAGTTAACAGCGGACCAAGGGCCCGAATGCTGACGGCTGAAGTGCTGAACGCTGAATGCTTCGCTGCCACCTTCGTATAATCGGCGCAGGTCCTCATCTGTGCCCGCCAGCTTTAACCTGAGCAGCGATATCAAGCGCCTCGCCTCCGAGGTTGGCTTCGACCTTGCCGGCGTCGCTGGTGTAGCCGACACTGCCGAGCACCGCTTCTTTCCTGGATGGCTCGCCAAAGGTTACGCGGGCGAGATGAGCTACCTGGAGAAGCGCAACCAGGCCGGCGAGTTGAAACGCGCTTCGCTGGCCAATGCCGCTCCGTGGGCCCGCTCGGTTGTGGTTTGCGCCGTGAACTACAACAGCGACCAGCCGTACTCGACGCACGCAGGTACGACCGCGCAGGGATGGATCTCGCGCTACGCGTGGTCACAACGCGACTACCACAATGTGGTACTTGAAAAGTTGCGGACGCTGGAAGCGAGGTTGCTTGAAACCTGTGCGCAGCAAGCTGTTTCGCCGCCGCGGACCTGGTGTTACGTTGACACTGGTCCGGTGATCGAGCGCATCTTCGCCAAGTACGCTGGCATTGGCTGGATCGGCAAGAACACCTGCATCCTGAACGAGCAGTTGGGTTCATGGCTGTTTCTCGGCGTGATGCTGACGTCGCTGGAGCTCACGCCCAGCTTCCCTGCTCCCGACCGCTGCGGCTCGTGTACGCGTTGCCTCGATGCCTGTCCGACGAATGCGTTTCCCGCTCCGTATCAGCTCGACGCCACGAAGTGCATTTCGTATCTGACCATCGAGAAGCGCGGCTCGATCCCGGAAGAACTGCGCGAAGGCATTGGACGGCAAGTGTTCGGCTGCGACATTTGCCAGGACGTTTGTCCGTGGAACCGCGAAGCTCCGGTGACTCGGTCGGCGGAATTCCAGCCGCGACCCGAACTGGTCAATCCCGATCTCGAATGGCTGGCGCGGCTTAGCGTCGACGAGTTTCGCGAGGTGTTCCGCGGCTCACCGGTGAAGCGTGCGCGATTCCATGGGCTTCGCCGCAACGTCGCGATTGCGATGGGAAACAGCGGCGACCAGCACTTCCTGCCACTGCTGGAAGAACTCAGCCGCGACGAAGATGCAATCGTCGCCGAGCACGCGCGCTGGGCGTTGCAGCGCTTGCATTGCAACCGCAATAAAAAACCCTCCCGATGAGGAAGGGTTTTAGTGGTCCCGGCCGAACTCGGAAGCGCAGGGAGCGAAAGTAACGCTTGGCTTCCGCGCGGCGCAGACGCCCTAGATGCGCTGGACGTTAGCGGCCTGGAAGCCTTTCGGTCCCTTGGTGAGGTCGAACTCGACGGTTTCGCCCTCATTCAGACTGCGATATCCGTTCTCCTGGATCGCTGAAAAATGCACGAACACATCCTCGCCTGTGGACCGCTGGATGAATCCGTAACCTTTGGCTCCGTTAAACCACTTGACTGTCCCTTTCTCTCTCACGACCTACTCCTTTCACCTGGCTATCTTGATATACCCTGCTTCGCGAACGTTCCGAGCTCAACCCTGAGGAGCAGAGGCTTGGAGGCGTCTCAACGTTGCCGGGAAACAAGGTTGTCGCTCAGCTCGCAGCTTTCTTGCGCAAAGCAAAAGGTCCACGAACCCTCGCTGACGGACTCATGTAAGTGCGTCAGAGTGGATCCCTGGAACCCAGAGCAATGCGTGAATTCGACTGCTGACAGAAACATCAACCCAAATCCGCATTTCGGTTTGACCGAAAGCTCCTCTTCTGCCCAAACAAAAGGGGAGCAGACGATAATTGCAGGAACTCGGCATTCTGGCAAGTGTTTTCCTCACAAGTGTTTCTGGTTCCTAAAACGGAGTTGCTCAGGCCATCGCAAGCGGTTAAATGCCGGCGACCTTGCCGTGCCAAGCGCTCTGCTACGATAAAAGTATGAGAAGCAACTCTGAAACCGGTCAGGACGAGCGAAAACCGCTTGCAAACGGGTTTTCCGAGTCCTCGACCCTGGTGGCCTCGGCGCCACTTAAGCCTAGCGGAACCACAGAGTTGCACGCCAAACCCCTGCGTCCAGGAGACGTGGCCCGGCGGTTGCTGGCCGAAGACGAAAAGGAGAAAAACGCCGACCTGTTCCGCACCTTGCCAGAGACCTACAGCGTGTCGCATCGGCTGCGGCGTCACGGCTGGTCTACGTTGCGGTACCTGATGCAAACCGAGGTACACACCTACGCTTTCTCGGTAGCGGCCAATTCGATCCTGTCGCTGTTTCCCGTTCATCGTCCTGCTCCTGACGGTGACTCGCCGTGTCTTCCACTCCACGGCGATGTATAGCGTCGTGTTAGAGCTGCTGCGCGACTACCTGCCCAGCAACAAGGACTTCGTCATCCGCAATCTGCAATTTCTGGCCAGCGTACAGAGCCGCGGACAGGTGCTCTCGCTGGTCATGCTGTTGATTACCTCCACCGGAATCTTTCTTCCCCTGGAAGTGGCGCTGAACAGCATCTGGGGTTTCAAGAAGAACCGCTCTTACCTGATGAACCTGCTCGTATCGCTGGGCCTGGCGCTGGGATGCGGCTGCCTGGCAATGCTTTCGATCGCGCTCACCGCGCAAAACCTCAAGATGCTGGGCCTCATAGTAGGCGACCAGAACATGGTTTTCCGCGGCCTGGGATTCGTGGTAATGAAGGCCTCGGCGATCGTAGCAACCATCGGAATCTACTTTCTGATCTACTGGCTGCTGCCGCATGGGAAAGTTCCGGTGCGCGCGGTGCTGCCGACGGCGATCATTATGGGCCTCTTGTCCGAAGGCGCGAAATACATCTACATCCTGGCGCTGCCCTGGCTGAATTTTCAGGAGGTGTACGGACCTTTCGCGGTGTCGGTGACGCTGATCTTCTGGGGATTCTGGAGCGGGATGCTGCTGCTGGGTGGAGCGTATCTCTCGGCCGCCGAACACACCGATCGGGTGCTGGCACGGCGCGAAACCGCGGCGGCCAACCGCTAGAGGCGAGACATTGCGATCAGTCGACAGCGGGCGCGGCGATGGCCGGACGCGATGCGGATTCGCGTTCAGGATGAATGAAGCGTATTGCCGACGACATGTCCTGCGACGGCTTTTCGATGATCTGATACATGACCCAGGCTGCGAACCCCGCAACCGCCATGCCGACAACGTCGAGCACCACCATGTAGCTGCCGGAATAAGGCAGCCAATGCGAGAGGCAGCCAATGAGGGTAACGCCAATCGGCAGGTGTAACAGGTACAACGAGTAGCTCACATCTCCTACTCGATCCACGCCGCGGCTTTGGAAGGTGGAAAAGGCAATCAGCATACCCGTGGTCACAGACACTCCGGCGACGATCCAGCCAATCGGCCCGATCATGGCGAGTACCATGACGGCGATCGATCCCAGCATCTCGCGCAAACCGATCAGGCTTGCACGGTACTGAAAGACGAACACACCCACCAGGAAAATCGGGATGCTGTGGAAGATCAGCCGTTCGTGACCAACCATGAAGTAAGCGATCATCATCCCGGCCGTGCCGGCAAATCGCGCAGCCCGGTTGCGAGTCGCCAGCAGCGGGAACATCAGCCCGATCAGGACATACCACTGAAACTCAATAGCGAGCGTCCAGTAGGCGACGTTGACCCAAGGCACGTGCACCAGGTCGTTCAGGTACGCGAAATGGAACAGCAGATCGCGGGCAGTTACTGTCAGCCGCGGAACGTGGAACACCGGCACCATCACGAGGTTCGCGGCCAGAATCGTCACTGCGATGGACGCCAGATACGGCGGGTATAAGCGCACATTCCGCTTCAGTAGAAATCTGGGGTAATCGCGCAAAACGTAGCGAGCGCGAAACAGGCTCCAGGGAATCACAAATCCGGAAATAACAAAGAAGATGTGCACGCCCAAGTAACCATACTTTCCCGACAAGGCAAGGTACTTTCCCTGCCCGGAGACGAAGTGGCCCCAGGCGACAGCAACCGCGGCAAAGGCGCGAAGCGCATTGATGACGCCAATGCGTTGATTTGGTCGTTGTATGTGCACGTTTCAACTATGTTAAATGCGGGCCCACGCGATCCGTCAATCACGCATCACACGAGACTGTGACCGCCAACCCTGCGCTCTCCGAGCCGGGAATGCTCGCGGACTACGTGGCAACATCCGAGGCTTCGCCTTCCGGCCGGTTGCGGCGCAGAGCCACGGGAGACGAGTCCTCGTAATAGTCGAAGTCGGTCAAGCCGACAATCGCAGTTTCCGCCAGCGCCTCGACCTCGAAGAACGCGGCCTCGGGCTCGTCATGGAACCTCAGAAGGCGCGGCATGGCGGCGGTCAGCCCCGTAAGTCCCGTGTCGATGCGGCCATGCGTCTTGTAGCTGATTAACTGACGGGCGCCGCCGGGATAGTCGGTGAACACAATGTTCGCCGCAGCCGCTCCTCCGCAGAACAGCGAGCCAATAGAGGCGCGTTTGCTGCGCTTCCAAAACAGGATTCCCATGACCAGCAAGGAGCCTGCGACCACATAGTCGAGGACTGCATGAGTTGTGGGATCGATGACCTTGGGCATTTTGCCAACGGCCATTCGCAGGCTTTTTCGCAACAGTGGCATTGGGACCTCGACTTTGCTGAGGAATTGCCGGCGCAACGCTAACTGGGCGATTGTACGCTGCGTTCCGTCAACTCAAAAGCTTCCGGCTGCCTGACTATGTTCTAATATTCACGGGCGAAATAGTGCCACACGGGCGAGTGGCAGGGAGAACGTGATGGACGAGCGCGACTTTTTTGATGAGCGGCAAGAGACTCGCAAGTCAACCTTGAATTGCCCGCATTGCCACCAGGCCGCCGAGTACGATCTTGGCTGGTTTGTTCGCACCAAGAAGCGCCAATTGTCGGGTCGCGCCGACGAGCGCGATCGCGCCAAGTTCGCCAAAGCCCGCTCCTACATGGTCCGTCGCGACGATCTGGTCGCCTGCAAGAACGTCCGCTGCCGCAAGCGCTTTGAAGTTTCCGGAGTTCAGTCGGTGGCCTTCCTGGATGAGCAGGTCCCATCGGAACGCCGGCAGTGATTCTCATTCCTGAGCAATCGCTTTGCCCTCGGGTGTCGCCTATGATCCTGCTTCATCGGCCATGAGCTCGAATTTCCAACGCGCTGGTTCGTCGCCACCGCCGCGCGACCAATACACGGCGCGCGTCGAGCCCATCATGACCCGGCTCGAAAGGTTCTGGCAGCGCGTCACCGACGGCATGAAGCTCAACCAGCTCTGGCAGCAGTTCCAGGCTGACGCCCGCTCCAGCTACCGGCTGTACTCGCACGAGGTCGATGTCACCCGGACGGCAGGCGTGGGCAGAGGCAAACACTTCCTCCACGTTGCCGGCCAATTCTTCTGGGCCATCATTCTAGAAGCTGACTCCGGCACGTCGCGTGCTGCTGCTGATCGCACTGGTGCTGATGTTCGGTCCCGGCGGTGAAGCCTCCTGGCAAAGCAGCGAGGGCGGGCTCAAGATCCTCGCCTTCGACAGCCACTTCTGGGGCGGCTCTGCTGATGCTCATTCTGCTGGTCCTGGAAGTCGCCGACCGCGTGGTCATGAAGCGCGACCTGCAGATCGCCAAGGAAATCCAGGCTTGGCTGCTGCCGGCGAGCCCGCCGCCAGTGTCCCGGGTCTGGAAATCGCATTTGCCACTCGTCCCGCCAACACAGTCGCCGGCGATTACTACGATGTCTTTGCTCGTCCCTCTTCGAGCTCGCCTGGCGGCACGTTCCTGATTGCCATCGCCGACGTAGCCGGCAAGAGCATTCCCGCGGCGATGCTGATGGCGACCTTCCAGGCCAGCCTGAAAACGCTGGCCAATACTGCGGGCTCGTTGACCGAACTGGTCGGTCGCATGAACGCCTACGCCTGCACCAACAGCCAGAATGGCCGCCGCTTCACCACCACGTTTCTCGCCGAGTACGATCCTGCGTCCCGCAGCTTGACCTACGTCAACGCCGGACACAACGCGCCCATCCTGCGCCGCCAAACCGGAGCCATCGAGCGCTTGGAGGTGGGAGGCATTCCGCTCGGCATTCAGGAGAACGCGCCCTACGAATCGGGAACGGTCACGCTGCAGAGCGGCGACTGGCTGGTCATCTTCACCGACGGCGTCATCGAGGCGGAGAACGTCCGCAACGAGGAGTACGGCGAAGCGCGTCTCCTGACCATGCTGCACGCCAACGTGGCGGTGCCGCCGGCACATGCTGCTGAACACCATCATGGTTGACCTCGATCGCTTCGTCGGCAACGCTCCGCAACACGACGACGTCACTCTTCTGCTGCTGCGTGCAAGCTAGCGACACCCGCGTCATTCCGCGGCCTTGGCCAACAATGCATTCACGCCCGCGATGTTTGGCAGCAGTTCCGCTGGAAAATTGTGCCGCTGCTGCAGGTACTGCGGGTCGTTATAGGTCAGCCACACCTTGCCGTCGGCGTCTTCCCAGAACAGCGCTTTCAGCGGCAGATCGATTGCCACCGTGGGAGCGGCCTGCATCAGCGGCGTTCCGCCCTTAGGACTGCCGAAGATGAGCAGCTTGGTTGGCCGCATGGCGAGGCCGACCTTCGCGGCCTCGCCGCTGTGGTCCACGCGCGCGAAAATGGTGATGCCACGCTCGCCGAGCAGCGCTTCCAGCCGCTGCATGGTTTCCTCGACCGAGTGTTGGCTCGCCAGGTGAATGAGTCCGTTGTGCGCGTTCATGGTCATGTTCACTCCTGCCGTTTCGATGTGCCTTGGCGCGGCGGATCAATATCACTCATCTAGCGGCTCGGTCGCCACTACGTGGCTCTTGTACCAGGCTTCTGTTGCCCGGAGTTTGCACCCGCTCGAATCGCCGCCGGTTCGCGGCTAATCCTTCAACCCAGTGTCAAGAGCCAACCTGCTGGCCGAACTGGCGCCAGCAAACCCTGCCTCGAAGGAACACTCCGCATGTAAGAATGGAAGCGATGCCATCGAGCCGCTGGGATGCTGTCATCTTCGACTACGGCCGGGTGCTGAGCCTCGCGCCTTCTCCTGACGAGCTGCAGCAATTCGCGGCGCTGGTCGGCGTCAGCGAGCCGCCCTTCTTCGAGATTTACTCTGCCACTCGCCATGACTATGACCGCGGCCGCACCGACTTCCGGCAGCACTGGCAGGCTTTCTCCGAGGCCGCGGGCGTCGAACTCGACGCCGCCCAGGTGGAGCGCATCGCCGAGATGGAAACCCTGATGTGGCTCCGCGTCAATCCCGAAGCGATTGCGCTGGCGCGCGAGATCAAGGCCTGCGGGGTGCGGACCGCAATCCTCTCCAACATGCCTCACGATTTGCTGGCCTACGTTCGCCGCGAGTTCGCTTGGCTCGATGAATTCGAGATCAAGATCTGGTCCTGCGAGCTTGGCGTCACCAAGCCCGATCCGGCCATCTATCGGCATTGCCTCGACGCGCTTGGCTGCGAGGCGGGACGGACGCTCTTCTTCGACGACCGTCCCAACAATGTCGAAGCCGCGCGGAAGCTGGGGATGGAGGCCCATATCTTCGAGTCCGCAGAACAGGCCACAGGCGATCGTGAGGGCGGGAATGAACAGTAGTGGTCTGTAGCCAGTTGGTTGCGTTCAGCCGGCAGCAATCGACCAGCAGCCTTGGCATCGCTCCTACCACCAACCCTGGCCCCTGAATTGTCATCCCAACCGTCTGACCATCGGCATTTCAGGAGTATTCCTGTATCCCCTCGAAAACAATACTTACCCAAAGGCGAAGGTCCAGGCGTGGAAATCACCGATCTCACCGAGATCCAAAAATTGTCTGCCGTGTCCGACTTGCGTCGCGCACCCGCGAGGTGGTTCGCACTATTCGTGAAGAAGAAAGGCGAGCAGTGTCTTGTGCACCTGCAAGCTGCCGTTGTAATCGATAAGGCCCATCTTGCGAAACCGGTTCATAAAGAAGCTTACCCTCGACCGGGTGGTGCCAACCATTTCGGCCAGGGTTCCCTGGCTGACCTTCAGGATGGCAGGATGTGTCTTGGATTGCGTTCCAAAGCTCGCGAGCGACAGGAGAGTTCGCGCCAGCCGCTTCTCGCTGGAATTGAAGAGTTGATCCAGAAAGTCTTGCTCAATTCGGACGACGCGAGAAAGCAAGTGAGCGATAAATAGTCTTGCGAACACAGGGTCTTCGTGGATGATACGAAGGATGATCGCCCTTTCCACTCGTGCAATCGTGGCCAGCTGTACTGACGTCGCGGTGGACATCCGCACAGACGGCGCTCCTAAACAACCTTCGCCAAAGAAGTCGCCTTGCCGGAAAATGGCGATGACCGCCTTCTTACCGCGCTTGGATAGAACTGTCAGCTTCACATTGCCAGCTTCGACGTAGAACATCGCGTCCGCAGCATCGCCCTGAGAAAAAATGGCCTGATTGTTCCTGTACTCCAGACTGGTTCTCCGGCTGCCGATCCTTTTGAGAAACATTCCGGGATTAGAAGTAAGGGTGCGTTTGCCTGGCATCAGCGACTCCCAAAGGGTAGATCTCGTCCGCTTTGACGCGGGTCCATTCGTCAGTTATCGGCACATGAATCTGTCGGTCGAGGCGTGAGATAGCCGCCTCCCAATTTCCGTCACAAACCGAAGCCTACCGCACAGCAACGGGCGTAGCTGTACAACATTGCTCAACCGGCTGAAATTAATAACTGGTAAGCTGTGCAATATTTCAGGCGGCGAGTTACGAACCGAGGCCCGCGGTTGACAGCTCGGCTGCGATGACCGTCCAACAAGTGACCGTTATTATTCGCGACTGGGAGATCCCAATGTCAAAACTATCCGCCGTTGCTGCCGTCCTTGTCGTGCTCGCTACTTCCGCCCTCCCCGCGCTTGCCGACAGCCAGACAATCACGCAAGAGGAACTGGTCCGCCGGACGCAGGAACTCTTCGACGCGGTGGCGAGTGGCAACCAGGCGCCGTGGAAGCAGTATTTTGCGGACGACGCCGTGTATTTCGACGAGAAGGGCCGCAACATGGACAAGACCGCCCTGGTGGCCGATGTCACGCCGCTGCCCAAGGGATACTCCGGGAGCATCAAGCTGGTAAAGGCCCAGAGCCGAATTCTCGGCCAGACCGCCATCCTCACCTACGATCTCGACGAGACCGAGACCATCTACGGACAAAACATGACGGCCCGCTACCACAGTACCGATACCTGGTTGTTCCGCAATCGCCGCTGGCAAATCGTGGCTGGGCAAGTGTTCCGATATTACGAAGACCCGGCGCCTGGCAAGGTAGACACCGCGCGGCTCAACGATTATGTGGGAGCCTACGGACTCGCGCCCGGCATCACGCTCACGATATCTCGCGATGGCGATAAGTTGTACTCGAAGCGCGGCGAACGCCCGCAGGAACTTCTGGTGCCGGAAACTGCCGACCTCTTCTTCCGCCCGGGGGTCGAGGGCCGGCGCCTCTTCCGGCGCAACGATAGCGGCAAGGTGGATGCCCTCATTGACCGGCGCAACAACGAGGATGTGGTCTGGAAGAAACTTTGAGCCTCCAGAGTTTGGCCGCACATGGGGTCCAGCCACAACAGGTACAGCCACAAATAGATCCCCTGGTGTGCAATTTTGAACACACAAGGCCGTACGGACTGAGGTATTATTCTTCATCCACCACGCTAGTGCGCTAGACATTTTTGGCCGGCGCGGGTGACTCCGAGCAAAGGCGGCATCCTTGTCCAGCGCTTATCTTCGCAAAATACCGGCGTACATCCTGCTTGCGCTGTTTCTCGTTCCTTGGGCTTCGGCCCAGGAAATGACTGCGATTCCCGCCAGGTTGACCATTCCAGACGGAACTCCGATCGAGCTTCGACTTGCCGAAAGCGTTTGTTCTTCCCACGCCCGCGTGGGAGACAGTCTGGATTTTGTCGTCGTGAGAGATGTGAGCGTTGAAGGTTTCACAGTGATTCCGGCCGGAACCATGGCTCGCGGCTCCGTCACCGGAGTTAAGGGCAGACGATTCCTGGGCATCGGAGGCAAAGTGACCCTCAAACTCGATTCCGTAGAACTGGTTAACGGCGATCGGGTCGGGTTGCGTGCACACATGGAGGTCAAGGGAAGCTCCAATACCAAGCTGATGGCCGCAGCCATGATCGCCACCGGCCTGATCTTCCTGCCCGCCGCGCCGGTTTTCTTGCTCGCTCGTGGCCACGAGAGCACTGTGGTAAAGAGTACGGAAATCACTGCGCATATCGACGGTGCTACTTCAGTGCTGTCGGCAGGGCTTATCCGTTCGCGAGAAAGTTCCTCCGAGCTGGACGAGATGATGCACTATCTGCCGCCACGTGTTTTCAATGCAGAGGGCCGCCAAGGCGACATGCTGAACCTGGTTTTTGTGGGCCAGCAGCAAGACTTGCAGCATGCCTTTGAGCGTGCCGGCTGGGTCGAAACTGACAGCTGGAAGCCGGTATTTGTCTGGCACTTGTTGCGGCATCGCACGAACGACACGCGGCTGCCGATGGCCAGGTTTTACTTGTTCGGAAGAGTGCAGGACTACTCGTATGCCTTGCCCGATCCGGGCGCGACCATGTCCCGGCGTCATCATCTTCGCATCTGGAAGACCGGCTACACGATGGATGGAACGCCCATCTGGGCGGGTGCGGCCACACACGATGTTGCAATTGAAATCGCGAAGCGTGGGCGTTTGATCAACCACCGCATCGACCCGGCGGTCGATGCGGAACGCGACTTCGTTGGAACCGACCTCGCGAATACAGCGTCGGTCAGCCGGCAGGAATATTTGCATCCCGCCGAGCCGGTGTTTCAGGCGCAAACTGCATCCGGCGAGAGCTATCATTCCGACAGCAGGATTCTTCTCCTGAATCTTCGATCGGTCACCGTCGCCACTACCGGCGCGCCCAGTCACTCATCGGCTATTGTTCAGACGACGTCACTGCCTGTCACGCCGCCGGCCGAGTCTTCCCAGAGCAACCTGACGGCGCCTTTTTGAGGAGCCGGATGTATGGCGCATCGCTGCAGGGACAGATGTGAATGCTGGGCTTTATGCCATGGGCGGTCGCGATCCTGAGCGGCTGAGCCCAGCACTTCCAGACCATATAAGTTAAAGTAGAACCTGGTTCTGAAGATGGGCTCAAACAAATTCTTGGTGCATCGGTGGCTGTGCATTGGAATTCTGGTGCTGGCCGCGATCGCCGCTTCGGCCGCAGAACCAGGCGCCTCTCATGCTCCCTGCCCCGCCGAACTCAACCTGCCGGGCGACGAAGTTGTCGCGAGACTCATGAGCCAGAACGCTGAACGCGCGCAGCAGTTGCGCCAGGTCGATTCAGTCCGCCAATACAAATTGGACTACGACGGATTCCCCGCGCTCAGGGCCCAAATGGAAGTGAAGGCGTCGTACACCGCACCCGGGACCAAGGAATTCACAGTGATTTCTGAGTCGGGATCAACTCTCCTTCGCAAGCATGTTCTTCACAAGCTGCTGGAATCGGAGCAGGAAGCCGGCTCGGATGCGACCAACCGGCACGGGGTGCTGCTCAGTACCGCGAACTATCGGTTCTCGCTGCTCGGGTGCGAGCCGGGAGACAGCCGGCCGCTTTACGTCATGCGGGTCGAACCATTGCGCGAAACCAAGTTCCTGTATCGGGGGACAATCTGGATCGATTCGCAGGATTTTGCGGTCACGCGCATCGAAGCGGAGCCGGCGAAGAACCCGTCGTTCTGGACCGCACGCTCGCTGATCCATCATCAGTACCAGAAAATCGGCGACTTCTACCTGCCCGAGCTCAACCGGACCGTGACCGATGTGCGGTTCGGCGGTAAGGCCATACTCACCATCCAGTATCTCGATTACAAGCTCTCAAAATAGACGCTGCAGGTTCTGGTAGGTTGCTTGCTCTATACGCTCAAAGGAGGACCGCACTTCCATTAACCCTGCATCTCTTTGCACGCGAAGCTCAGAGAAACTTTCGCAGCGCCTCGGTAGTCTCCTTAGGCCGTTCCTCCAGCAGCCAGTGTCCGGTGTCCTGTAGCACAACCACGGTCACATTCGAAGCGACCAACTTCATCTGTTGCGCCAGCGCTTCGCCCAACGACTTCTGACCGCCGATCGCTAACACCGGCATCGTGAGTTTGGTTTGGGAGAGCTGAGCGAAATCACTGGCGGCTTGCAGGAACGAAACAAAGTAGGCCCACCCTGCCCGCATGCGTCCTGGTCGCGAGTAGGCCGCGGTGTAAGCTTCTCGATCCGCCTCAGGAATCGAGCGTGTCTTGTCCGCCGCGAAGTCGTTCCAGAAGTGTTCAAAATAGATGCGCTCGCGTCCTTGAACCAACGCTTCGGGAGTCGGCCCGTTAAACCGGAAATGCCACAAGCCAGGGTTGTTGTAGACCGCCTCCCACCCGCCCACGCCAGGGAGGAAGGCATCCATTACAACCAGTTTCTCTACTTCCGAAGGAAATTGCGCGGCATAAGCATAGGCAACCATCAGGCCAATGTCATGCCCGACAACCCGCACTTTCTCCACGCCGAGAGAGCGGGCGAGCGCATGAATCCGGATCGCGGCCGTCTTCATGTCCAAACCGCTGTCCGGAATCGCGGAGTCGCCGATGCCGGGCAGGTCCGGCGCAATCACCGTGAATCGCCCGGCCAGCAGAGGCATGATCGGTCGCCACATGAGCGAAGTCTCCGCATACCCGTGCAACAGGATCAGCGCCGGACCCTGACCAGCCGTCAGATAATGCAGATGCACGTCGTCGATCTCCGTGGTGCGTGACGCAACGGTCGGGTCGTCCCGGTTATTTCGGGTTAAATCGGTTGTCATGAAGACTCCTTGAGTTTAGCGACGAGTCGCAACCTGAAAATGATATCGCGAGCGGAAGGCAGGATCTGTTCCGCCTCCATCGCCGAAGGTTAAGGCGCCAGAAACCAACCCTCCGCAAATTTCGTATCATTCTTGGTGGGCATTCCGTCTCAGGAGAACTGGATGGCTACTGCATCTCCCAACCTGGCGCAGGTCGGCGATTGCCAAACGCAAGTCCGCTGGTACAAGACCGGACTTGCCATGGTCGCACTGATTGTTGCAGCGCGCCTGCTGCTGCACCTGCTGACCGCCAATCGCTACGGCATCTTTCGCGACGAACTGTATTACATCGCCTGCAGCCGGCATCTGGACTGGGGCTACGTGGACATGCCGCCGTTCATTCCGGCGTTGACATGGCTTTTCACCACGCTGTTCGGGTCTTCCCTGTTTGTCATCCGGCTTATCCCGGCAATCGCGGGCTGCGGGGCAATCGCGCTCACCGGGTATCAGGCTTACCAGTTTGGGGGGCGCCGCTTCGCGATGGCGCTGTCAGCCTTGGCCATGGCGGTTTCTGCGGTGTTCGTCATCAATGGCCACTTGCTCGGGACCAACGACTTCGAGGCGCTGTTCTGGATGGGCTGTGCTTCGATCGTCATCCGCATCATCCAGACGGGCAATCAGAAGCTCTGGCTGTGGTTCGGCGTGCTGGCGGGCATCGGCATGTTGAACAAGTATTCGATGGCCGTGTTCGGGCTGGGGCTGGTTCTAGGATTACTGCTTACGCCGGAGCGCAAGGCATTCGCGCACCAGTGGATCTGGATCGCCGGTGGGATCGCGTTTCTGATTTTCCTGCCAACCTTGCTGTGGAATGTCCATCGCGATTGGCCGTTCCTGCAGTTGATGCACAACATCCGGGCCAGCGGACGCGACGTGGCGCTAAATCCCGGCCAATTCCTGCTGCAGCAGATTATGATGGTGAACCCTTTCGCGCTCCCGCTGTGGATGGCAGGGCTGGGCTGGCTGTTCTTTGGCCGGGAAGGACGACGCTACCGCGCGCTGGGCTGGGCGTACCTGGTTACGCTCGCCTTCTTCATGGCTCAGCACGGCAAGGACTACTACGTCGCTCCGGCGTATCCCATGCTGTTCGCGGCTGGCGGCGTGGTCTGCGAAGCATGGATCGCACGCTCCCGGCGCGCCTGGTTGAAGCCGGTGTTTGTACTGGTGCTGCTGGTTCCAGCGCTGGTGTTCATGCCGCTGATTGCGCCGGTCATCAGTCCAGAACAATTCGTTGCTTTCATACAGGCGATTCATTTCACCCCGCCGGTCAGCGAGCACAGTCACGCGCGCTCGCCGCTGCCACAGTACTATTCCGACGAGTTGGGCTGGGAAGCGATGGTGGCCGAGGTGGCGCGTATCTATCACAGCCTCCCGCCTGACGTGCAGGCCAAGACTGCCATCAAAACCAGCGATTACGGACAGGCCGGCGCCGTTGACTATTTCGGCCCAAAGTACGGTTTGCCGCCCGCCGTTTGCTTCCATCAAAACTACTGGTATTGGGGAATTCACGGCTACACCGGCGAGAGCATCCTTGTGCTCGGTGAAGGCGATCCTGAACACCTCAAGCAGATCGCCGAGCACGCCGAAAAGGTGGGACACTTTGAGTATCCGTATGCTCTGGAAAATTTTGACATCTGGTACGTGCAGGGGCTCAAACTAAGCCTTCACGATATTTGGGAGCATGAGAAAGACTGGGACTAGCTCGAAGACCGCCGTCCGCGGCGGCGCCGCGCCCAAACGCTTTGCCCGCAAGGGCCGGATAGCGCCGCCATCGAAGCGGAGCTACGCTGTGAACATGCAAACCGAACTTCAGAACAAATGGCAACAAGTACTGGCGCGCGATGCCCGGCAGGACGGCCGTTTTGTCTTTGCCGTGCGCACCACCGGAGTGTTTTGCCGGCCGTCCTGTCCCAGCCGCCGGCCGCGCCGCGATTCGGTGGAATTCTTTGCCGGTCCTCGCGAAGCCGAGCGCGCCGGATATCGCGCGTGCCTCCGCTGCAAGCCGACCCAGGTTTCCGAACAGGCACAGTATGTGCTCCGGGCGCGGCAACTGCTGGACAACGCAGAAGGAGTGGTTACCCTGGCGTACCTCAGCAAGCAGGTCGGACTGAGCCCGTTTCACCTGCAGCGACTGTTCAAGCGCGCCACCGGGCTCAGCCCGCGCGAGTATCAATCAGCCCGCCGCATGCACCAGATCAAGACGCAGCTGCGCCAAGGAGAAGATGTGACTACCGCACTGTACGACGCAGGTTTCAGCTCGCCCAGCCGGCTTTACGAGAACTCCAATGGACACCTCGGCATGACACCCGGCACGTATCGTCGAGGGGGCGCAGGCGCGACCATCGCATTTGCCATTGTGCCAACCCCTTTGGGGCGGATGCTGGTTGCGGCCACCGGACGTGGCCTGTGCGCGGTACGCTTCGGCGAGAGCGCGACGGAGTTGAAGCGTGACCTGCGAGATGAATTTCATGCCGCGGAACTGCATCGCGACGATGCTGAGATGGGGCGGTACATCGAACCGCTGCTGGCCAGTCTTCGCGGCGAGAACACGACCGTTGACTTGCCACTCGACGTGCGCGCCACGGCTTTTCAGAAGAAAGTCTGGGAGGCACTGAGACGGATTCCGCGTGGCGAAACTCGCAGCTATGCCGACGTTGCGCGCCAGATCGGCGATCCGCAGGCCGTGCGCGCGGTGGCTCGTGCTTGCGCGTCCAATCCAGTCGCGCTGGCGGTGCCGTGCCACCGCGTCGTGCGCAGCGACGGAGACCTGGCGGGATATCGCTGGGGGATCGAACGCAAGAAGAAGCTGCTGGAAGGCGAGGGCGCGAACTCCTGATTGCAATGGAGTGTTGAGCGGATGACTGCGTATCGTATCGTCCTTCCGAACGAAACGGGCATCCGCAATTCCCATTTCAGAACCCGCGACACTGCGTTAGTTTCACAACTCCTCGCCGCTCATTTATACTTGCCCGTTTGCTCTCCAATAATCTGCGCGAACTGCTTGGCGGTAGCGAAGGCTCCGATGCTGTACCTACGTAACCGTCGTCACAGACAATCTCCAGCAAGCGTAGTAGTGTCGTCTTGCTGTAACAGAAGGAGTGCTGGGTGAAGATCCTGGTCTGCATGAAGCAGGTCCCGCAGAAGGACGCGCCGCTCAAGCTGAACGAGAGCGGCACGTGGATTCGCGACGATGTTTCCTACGAAGTGAATGAGCCTGACGCCTATGCTCTGGAAGAGGCGTTGCGCCAGAAGGAAAAGCATGGCGGCGAGGTGGTGGTCATCACCAGCGGTCCGGCACGGGCGCAGCAGGTGTTGCGCGAAGCGCTGGCCAAGGGCGCCGATCGCGCTATCCATCTGGAAGGCGACAGCTTCGTCACGCTCGACGCCTTCAACACGGCGAAGGCGTTTGCGGCGGCGGTCAAGGATGAGAACTTCGATCTGATCTTCACCGGACTGCAATCGGACGACTACGGATTTGCCCAGACCGGCGTGATCCTGGCCGAGTTGCTGGGCTGGCCGCACGCCACCATCATCATGCAGATTGAGAAGAGCGATGGCGGCATCCGGGTGAAGCGCGAACTCGAGGCCGGCTTCTTCCAGTTCGTCGACATGCCACTGCCGGCGGTGCTGACCATTCAGTCCGGCATCAACAAACTGCGCTACGCCACGCTGATCGGCATCAAGCAGGCAAAGAACAAGCCGCTGAGGAAGGTGAGCTTCGACGAGGTCAAGGCGGCGCTCGGCGAAAACCTGCAGAAGATCGAGAAGCTGTACATTCCGCTGAAGACAAAGAAGACCGAGGTGCTGGAAGGGCCTCCGGGGGAAATTGCGAAGAAGCTGGTGGACAAGCTGCGCAACGAGATGCGCGTGATCTAATGCAATGCAAGCGGCTATGCCGCTGCGCAGCAATGGGCTGCGTCTTTGATCTTTCAACAATCAGAGTTCGGTGGCGCTGAGATTCCCGGCGAGGGTTTTCTCATATCTCGCTATTTTTGCGACCTGCTCATAAATCGGCATCTAAACGGCTGAGTCATGACGAAAGGAGCTCTGCTCGTTATGCCAGGATTCGATCGCGATCAGGTCGCCATTGACAACACGGTTGAGAACCGCCGCCTCGGTTCCGTCCTGCTGACCCTGGGTTGGATTCTGCTGTGGATGGATGCGGTACTGGGAATCTTCTTCTTCATCAGCCTGCGCAACGGTTCGTGGTTTTGGCCGGTGTGGCTGGGCATTCGAGGGCGCCCTTGGCCTGGTGCTGGTGATCATGGGGACGCGCTATCGCCGGGCCGTGGGCGCCGACTCGGCTGGGTCAGCGCGACCTGGAGCATACCCTCGAGCAGCAGCGGCAGGACGAAGAAGAAGAGCGGCAGGTGAGCTGAGCTGTCTGCCGGTGACCGTGGAGTTTTGGGTAGAGTGAGTGGCAAGTCGGAGGACGGGAGTCGGCTATGCCAACGTCGGAAGAAAAACGTGAAATCGGCTCAGCTCTCATGGTCGTTGGCTGGGTCTTGGTGCTGTTTGCATTCCTGGTGATGTTCTATCAGCCAGCGGCGGTCAAGCTGGGAGAATCGCGGTTCCAGATCATCGCAGCAGTCCTGGTCCTCCTGGGCCTGGTGCTGAATGTGGTTGGCGCTCGGGTGCGAGCGCAGAATCGCTGAACCGCGGACCATCGGCGATGCAAGCAGACGATGACGCGTAGGTCTGCGTCAGGGTTTAACCGGACTCATAACAGCCGTACTGGAGGTCGCGCCTTGCGGGCGAGCTCGGGCCGGCAACTTAGAAAAACGGATACCAATGGCAGATACGATCCTGGTTGTAGTAGAACAACGTGAAGGCAAACTGAACCGCGTCTCCTGGGAGACACTGACCGGCGCGCAGGCTATCGCCGCCGAAACCGGCTGGACATTGGAAGCGGCCGTTGCCGGCAGCGGCGTCGGCGAGATCGCCAAGGAAATCGCGAGCAAGAAAGTCGCGAAGGTGTACGACGTCGAGTCGGCGAAGCTGGAACCCTACACGCCCGACGGCTTCGTGGCCGCGCTTAAGCAGTTCATCGAGCAGAAGCAGCCGAAGCTGGTGCTGATGCCGCACACCTACCAGGTGCGCGACTTCGCTCCCAAGCTGGCCGCCGCGCTGGATCGCGCGCTCATCAGCGACGCCAGTTGGCTACAAATATGAAGGCGGCAAGCTGCTGTTCACCCGCCAGATGTTCCAGGGCAAGTTCGCGGCGGACGTGTCGTTCGCGGGTGACCCGCCATACTTCGCTACCTTTCAGAACGGCGCGTTCCGCGGCGACAAGGTTGAAGAAGGCAGCACGGCCGCGCCGGTTGAGACCGTGAATGTCGATGTCGCCGACGGCGTGGTGCGCAACAAGCCGGAGGCTCCCTTCAAGGAGGCCAAGCAGGCGGTGGATCTCACGCAGGCCGAGATCATCGTCGCCGTCGGCCGCGGCATCAAGGAGCAGAAGAACATCGAGATTGCGAAGCAGTTGGCCGACGCGCTGGGCGGCGAGATCGCGGCGTCGCGTCCCATCTGCGACTCGGGCTGGCTGCCGATGGACCGGCAGGTCGGCTCCTCGGGACAAACGGTCGCGCCCAAGCTGTACCTGGCGCTCGGCATCAGCGGCGCCATTCAGCACGTCGTCGGCATGAAGGGAGCGCGCACCATCATTGCGGTCAACAAGGATTCAGAAGCTCCGATCTTCGAGATCGCCGACGTTGCTGTGGTGGGAAATTTGTTTGACATTGTGCCGCCGTTGATCGAAGAAGTGAAGAAGGCGAAGGGCGCCTGAGCAGTCCGGCAGTTGGCGGCATTGTACGTCGAGGCCTCAGGCCCTGGCGCTGCGTTGCTCCCACCGGTACCATGCGCGGTCCAACATTCGCTGGCGGGTGAAAGTCCTCGCAGAACAAACGGGCGCATAAGCTTGCGCCCTTCGTTTTGGGTAACGCCAGCAGGCTGGAAGTAAGGCCGTCTGAGAAGTCTGACAATGTCACCGTCAACGGTGTAACAATAGCAACAGCCGTTCCCAGGGTAGGTTCAATGATCGTGTTTCGTAAGCCGCTTCCAGGCGTCGAGCGTCCGGTGATGGAAGCAGATGTGGTCATCGTCGGCGGAGGGCCGGCCGGTATGGCCTGCGCTTTGCGTCTGTCGCAGCTCATCGACGAGCACAATGTCGAAGCACCCGGAAGCGCCGCTCAGCAAAGAGAACATCTACGTGCTGGAAAAGGCGCGCGAGGTCGGCGCACACTGTCTTTCCGGCGCGCTCCTCGATCCCCGCTCCATGCGTGAACTGCTGCCCGGCTTCGAGAAAGAAGCGCCGCTCGATGCCGCCGTCACCAAGGAGGCTGTCTACTACCTGACGCGCACTGGCAAGTTCAAGTTTCCCATCACGCCGCCGCCCATGCGCGATCACGGCAACTACGTCATCTCGATCAACCGGTTCGTGAAGTGGCTGGGCAGCAAGGTCGAAGAGGCGGGAATCACCGTCTTCACCGGATTCGCCGGCTCTGAGCTGCTGTTCGAGAGCGGACGGGTTGTGGGAGTGCGCACCGACGACAAAGGTGTGGACAAGACTGGTGAGCAGAAATCCAACTTCGAGCCCGGCTATGACTTGAAGGCCAAGGTCGTGATCCTTGCCGAAGGCACGCGCGGCTCGCTGACCAAGCAGCTCATCGGCCGCTTCCAGCTCGACCGCGAGCGTAATCCGCAGACCTACGGTGTCGGCGTCAAAGAGCTGTGGGAACTGCCTGCGGGCCGCATCGCTCCGGGCGAAGTCATCTACACCATGGGCTACCCGCTGACCTTCAATGAGTACGGTGGCGCCTGGATTTACGGCTCGAAAGACAATCTCGTCTCGCTTGGCTTCGTCACCGGGCTCGACTATCGCGATCCGCGTCATCGATCCGCATCACGTGTTGCAGGAATTCAAGAAGCATCCCTTCATCGCCAAGCTGCTGGAGGGTGGCAAGATGGTGCGCTACGGCGCGAAGTCGCTGCCCTACGGAGGATGGTGGTGCATTCCGCCGCTGGCAGGCGATGGCTGGATGATGCTTGGTGACTCCGCCGGCTTCCTGAACTCGCAGCGGCTGAAGGGCATTCACCTCGCCATCAAGAGCGGCATGCTGGCGGCCGAGACCGCCTTCGATGCGCATGGTGAAGAACGATTTCTCGCTCAGAATGCTGGAAACCTTCCAGACCGCGTCGAGAAGAGCTGGATCAAGACCGAGCTGTGGCCGGTGCGCAACTTCCATCAGGGATTCGAGAATGGTTTCCTCTCCGGCATGTTCCACGCCGGCATCCAGCAGATCACCGGCGGGCGGGGCCTGCGCGCACACTACAGCAACGAAGCCGGGCATCGCCGCATGGAGCAACTGGATCGGCTGCCGGCCGACGGCGGGCCCGAGGCGAACCTTATTGGTCCGGCCAAGGGCGACGGCAAGCTGACCTTCGACAAGCTGACCGACCTGTATCACTCGGGTACGAAGCACGAAGAAGATCAGCCGGCGCATCTGGTCATTCACGACACCGACATCTGCAACGAGCGCTGCGTAACGGAGTTCGGCAATCCCTGCAAGAACTTCTGTCCGGCCAATGTGTACGAGATGGTTGAGGCGCCGGACACCCCGAGCGGCCTGCAAATCCACCTGAACCCGTCGAACTGCGTACACTGCAAGACCTGCGACATCATGGACCCGTACGAGATCATCACCTGGGTCCCGCCCGAGGGCGGCGGCGGACCGAACTACGAAGGCATGTGAGAGCAAGCTTCGCCCCGCTTCGCTTTTCGCCTCTGCTTCGCTCCCTTCGCTCGGGTCTCGCGATTAGCTTTGGGCCCAAAGCTGAACCCAATTCTGGCGTGATCCCATCTATAATGGCTGTGCTGTTTCCGACCTCCGCAGCCTAACGGCATACCGATGGCTGCGGCGGCGGTGTTCCGCGATGTCTTGCGGGACCGAGGGTGTGGAGGGAAACGTCCACGCCTCCCGTGCTTGGAAAGGAAACGATCAGCAGCGTGCGTTCGTCGCGCCTGCCGTCTGTCTCTTTCCCTGCACAATCGAAACAACGGCTCTTGCTACGTGATGGCTCGTGCCAGATTGCTAAGAGCTAATGGCCGAGCTCGTGCCAAGCTGAGAGCTGATGGCTGAAAGCTGACAGCATGCTTCTCACCGACAAATTCGGGCGGCGCATCAGCGATCTGCGAATCTCCATCACCGACCGCTGCAACTACAAGTGCGTCTACTGCCGCTCGGGCAACGATGGGCCGCAATTTCCCGAGATGCCGATTGCCGACTACCTGCGCATGGCGCGCGTTTTTGTCGAACTCGGGAATCACCAAAGTCCGACTCACCGGTGGCGAGCCGCTGCTGCGCAAGGGCCTGGTCGAAATGGTGCGCGAGCTGGACCGCATGCGCACCGTCGAAGGCCAGCCGCTCGACATCGCGATCACCACCAACGGACATCTGCTGGCCGAGATGGCGCAGCCGCTGGCCGATGCCGGGCTTGAGCCGCGTCACGGTTTCGATGGACGCCGTCGATGCAGGAGAGTTCGCCCGCATCACGCGCGTGCCCAACGGCTATGAGCGCGTGCTTGCCGGAGTCCGCGCTGCGCAGCGCGCCGGGCTCAATCCGGTAAAGATCAACTGCGTGCTGCTGCGCGGCTTCAACGACGATCAGATCACCGCCTTCGGACGCTTCGCGCGCGAGGAAGGCGTTGCCGTCCGCTTCATCGAGTTCATGCCGCTGGAAGAAGACCGCGTCTGGTCGCCGGAGATCGTGGTTACGCTCGACGAGATTGTGCGACGCATGGCCGAGTTCATGCCGCTGCGCGAAATCGGGCACGTTCGCAGCGAGACCGCGCGCCGCTACGTCTTCGAAGACGGCATTGGCGAGATCGGCATCATCGCTCCGGTGTCGCATCCCTTCTGCGGACACTGCAGCCGGGTGCGCCTCACCTCCGACGGCAAGATTCGCACCTGCCTGTTTTCAGTCCGCGAGCACGACCTGGCTGGCCTGATGCAGCGCGGCGCCAGCGACGAAGAGATGGTCGAGCTTCATCCTCCGACGCCGTCGATCACAAGGAAGAGCGCCACCACATCGGCGAGCCGGGATTTGTTCCGGCGTCCAGGACCATGGTGCACATTGGTGGGTAGAAGCTATCAGCTGTCAGCCGTCAGGCTTCCAGCGTGGCCGAGCGCTTGCACTTGCAATGCGTAGACTCGACACGGATGCTGAGATCCTTTCTTCGCTTGCGCAAACCGCCTCCCTGAACGCGCACACAATAGCTCTGTTCGATGCTCTGTCACAGCGACCGTGTCGAGCAGGTCGGCCGCGTCGGGTGAGGCGCGGTTCTCGTTTTTGTAACGAATGTGCTGTGCAGGTCATCGAATAAGTGAGTTGTAAAGAAGCGTCAACTTGCAGCTTCAACATCCCCGTAGGTCGGGCGCCACAAGCGTAGTGGATCTACTGGAGCCGCAAGTCAGCTTTCAACATCCCCGTTCCGGGACGTGCCCTCCGATTCAACGGGACCCGCGTGGCCGGAACTGAAGGCAGAGACAAGAGAATGGCTACAGCACCGATTACGAAGCGGCCATCCTGCTCGCTCGAAAATTATCTCGTACTCCCAGACCGCTCGATGGACGGCCGCATTGCGGCCGCCAAGCGAGACCTTGGGCAGCGAGTGCGTCATCCTGGGTCACCACTATCAACGCGACGAAGTCGTGCGCTTCGCCGACTATCGCGGCGACTCCTACCGGCTCTCGCAGATGGCCGCGCAGGCCAAGGGCAGCTACATCGTCTTCTGCGGCGTGCACTTCATGGCGGAGAGCGCCGACATCCTGGCGCGGCCCGGACAAGCGGTGATCCTTCCCGACCTGAACGCCGGCTGCTCCATGGCCGACATGGCCGAGATCTCGCAGGTGGAAGACGCCTGGGAGCAGTTCGTGAACCTCGGGCTCACCGACGACGAAGGCAACGGCATCACGCCGATCACCTACATGAATTCGACAGCGGCGATCAAGGCATTCTGCGGCGAGCGCGGCGGCCTGGTCTGCACCTCGTCCAATGCCAAGGGCGCGTTCGACTGGGCCTTCGGCCGCAATGAGAAGATCTTCTTCCTGCCCGATCAGCACCTGGGCCGCAACACCGGATTCGCGCGCGGCATTCCGCTGGACGAGATGGTGGTGTGGGATCCCTACCAGCTGCAGGGCGGCCTGACGGCGGAGCGCCTGCGCAAAGCGAAAGTCATTTTGTGGAAGGGCCACTGCTCGGTGCACCAGCGCTTCCTGCCCGAGCACGTCGACAAAGTCCGCGCGAACGATCCCGGCATCCAGGTCATCGTTCATCCCGAGTGCCGCTGGGAGGTCTGCCAGAAGGCCGACGAAATCGGCTCGACCGACCACCTCATCAAAGTGGTGCAGCAGGCGCCCGCCGGAACCTCATTCGCCATCGGCACCGAGATTCACCTGGTCAACCGCCTGGCGAAGGAGAATCCGGACAAGCGCGTCATCACGCTCGACGACTCCGGCTGCCTGTGCACGACCATGTTCCGCATCTCGCCGCAGCACCTGTGCTGGGCCCTGGAGAACCTGGTGGACGGCAACATCGTCAATCAGATCAAAGTAAAAGATAATGTAAAGCGGTGGGCGCGCGTGGCTCTTGATAGGATGTTAGAGATCCAGTGATTATTCGCAAGCGTCCTCGGGAAAAATATCTTCGGCGGATTCCGCGGTACTGGTCGGACCTGCGGGAGTATCGCCGTCGTGTTCTCAATCGCCGCAAGGCACAAGCAAAGTTGGAAAGTATTGATATGGCGCGCACATTTACCGTATCCGAAGCCGAGACCCTGTTGCCCGTTCTGGAGTCGCTGCTGCGCTCCGCCATCGAGGCCAAGGCGCTGATCGAAGAAGTTGACGGCGAGAAGCAATCGCTGGCCAACCGCATTTTCATCAATGGCGGCACGCTGGTGGACGTGGTGTCGGTCGCGCGGCGCAAGGCCGAGCGCGAGAAAGCGCTGCAGCGCGCCAAGGATGCCGTCGCCGAAATTGACGCGACCGGCGTGCAGGTGAAAGACCTCGACATCGGCCTGCTCGATTTTCCCTGCATCGTGGGCGATGACGTCATTCTGCTCTGCTGGAAGCTGGGCGAAAAGGAAATCACCCACTGGCACGGAACCCAGGAAGGCTTTGCCGGTCGCAAGCCGATCGACGACCACATCCTGCGCGGGCAGAAGAAGAGCAACTGAGGTTCGTCTGGCCGTTTCGACTATTGGTCTGGACTCTTGGCTCTCAACTCCGAACTTCTGGCATGAAAAAAGTGCTTCCCGTGTTGGCTCTTGCAGCGCTGGGCGTTGTCCTGCTCGCACCAAGGGTCTGGGATCTGGCCACCTATGCTCCTATGCGCCTTGCGGACGTGCCGGCTGCCTTCAAGCCATTCGCTGAGGTTCCGATTTCGCAGTTAGAGGGTCGGAAATCGGTCGACCTTGACCTGACGTTACCCAATGATCCCGCGTGGAAGCGGATTAGACACAGTTGGGGCGATCCGGTCTATGCCGTGGCGCTCGTCTCATCGCACGGTGAATATCAACATTGCTTTGATGGGCTCAATGTCCAGGTGACCCGGGGAGAAACCCAGGTGAGCCTCAAGAAATTCGACTATTTGTTCTACGGTTTCTCCGCTGGTTCCTCTGCCGGTGACTTCGATTGCAAATCTCTAGGCGAGATTTTCCGGGTTCCTCCGGGCTCGAAGGTGCAGATCCATATCAAGGCTGAGGGCGATCAGCTGATTCCTTACGCAAACCTGATTGTTAGGGCAAACTGGTATAACACTAAAGATCATATTATGGGACTCTGATTTGGACAAGACCTTTCGAAGAATTGAGAATTGGGCTGCGCTTCTCGGATTCGTCATGATCTTGGCTGCTGCATTCCTTTACGTTCACGAACTGCGCCAAGCGAAACATCGGCGCCCCAGTCCAGTTGATGCTCTCTCATGATCCAGCTCTCCTCTGCCGGCAAACGCTTCGGCCCCAAACTCCTGTTCGACAACCTGGACTGGCTGATCACCCCGCGCGAGCGCGTCGGCCTGGTCGGCGCCAACGGCACGGGAAAATCGACGCTGTTGAAGATTCTCGGCGGCATGGAGTCACTCGACTACGGCAGCATCACCCCGGCAAAGAACACGACCTATGGTTACCTGCCGCAGGACGGCCTGCAGCTCTCCGGCCGCACGGTTTTCGATGAATGCATGTCGGTGTTCAGCAACCTGCGCGCGCTGGAGCAGGAGATGGAAGACCTCACTCACAAGATGGGTGAACTCGACCACACCTCCAGCGAATATACGCAGGTGGCCGACCGTTATCAGCGCATTTCGGGCGAGTTTCAAATGAATGACGGCTATGCGCTGGATTCGCAGGTTGGCACTGTCCTCGACGGCCTTGGCTTTCGCAAGGAAGACTGGACCCGCTACACGGAAGAGTTCTCCGGTGGCTGGCAAATGCGCATCGCGCTCGCCAAGCTGCTGCTGTCAAAGCCAAACCTGTTGCTGCTCGACGAGCCCACCAACCATCTCGATCTCGAAACCCGCAACTGGCTCGAGCAGTATCTGCTGCAGTATCCCTACGCATACGTGTTGATCTCGCACGACCGCTATTTCCTCGACGTGACCGTCGATCGCATCGCCGAAATCTGGAACAAGCGCGTGCAGTTTTACAGCGGCAACTACGAAAAATACCTGCAGCAGAAGCAGGAGCGCCGCGATTCGCTGGTCGCAGCGTACAAGAACCAGCGAGATCGCATCGAGCAGCTCGAAGCGTTCATCAACCGCTTTCGCTATCAGGCAACGAAGGCCAAGCAGGTGCAAAGCCGCATCAAGGAACTGGAAAAGATCGAGCGCATCGAGATTCCGCCCGACGAAAGGACCATTCACTTCACCTTTCCGCAGCCCAAGCCCAGCGGACGATTGGTGGTCGAGTGCTCGGGGTTGGCGAAAAGCTACGGCGCCAAAGAAGTCTTTCGCGATGTGACCTTCACCATCCAGCGCGGAGACCGCATTGCCCTGGTCGGCGTGAACGGCGCGGGCAAATCGACTCTAATCAAGCTGCTGACCGGCATCGAGCCGCTGACTGCCGGGACGCTGCATCATGGCCACAACGTCGAGCCCGATTACTTCGCGCAGGACCAGTACAAGGAGCTCGACCCGGAGCGGCGTATGCTCGACGATCTGTCCGACGTCGCGGTGCAGAAGACCATGACCGAGCTGCGCGGACTGCTGGGCTGCTTCCTCTTCTCCGAAGACGACGTATTCAAGCCCATCGGCGTGCTCTCCGGCGGCGAGCGCAACCGCTATGCGCTGGCTCGAATGCTGCTGCATCCTTCAAACTTCCTGCTGCTCGACGAGCCCACCAACCACCTCGACATGCGCGCCAAAGACGTGCTGCTGGAGTCGCTGGAGAAATACAACGGCACGGTCGTCTTCGTCTCCCACGATCGCTACTTCATCGACAAGCTGGCCACGCGGGTCTTCGAGATCGGTGACGGCCGGGTCGAAGTCTTTCCCGGCAACTACGAGGACTACATTTGGCGCAAGCAGCGCGAGACTCCGGCTGGAGATGATTCCGAATCCGCCGATGGGAACGGCAGCGGCAAGTGGACTCCCACATTGTCAGATGTGCCCGGGTATGCGGAGCAGAAGGCGCAATCGAAGAAGCGCATCAATCCCATCAAGCTGAAACAAATAAAGGAGCGCCATCACAGGTGGAAGAAGACATCGCCCGGCTGGAGGACGGTATCGCAGAGTGCGAGCGCGAATTACAGTCATTTGTCAGCGTCGAGGAAACGGCGCGCTGGACCGACCTGCTGGCCAAACGACGTGGCGAACTCGAACCCCTGATGGCGGAGTGGGAAGAGCTCTCGCAAGAGCTGGAGCATGCCAAAGCATAGTTTCTTTGTCGCGAATATTCTGCCTCCTTCCGGGCTGCGCACAGACTTCCCTGCACGAGATCGTACAGCGGACGTCCAAGCTGTCGCTAAGCCATGGACATGGCCTGCTCCGCCTTGACTGTGGCCGCCACCACCACCCGGTCGCGGCCCTCCGCTTTGGCCTGGTACAACGCTTCGTCGGCTGCCTGAACAATGTGGCTCGCGGACGTGCCATGTTCCGGAAAGCCTGCAACTCCGACCGACAAGGTAATCCGCCGCAGGGTCTCGCCGCGATGACGGATGTGCAGGTTCATGACCTGCTCCCGGAGCTTCTCGGCCCGTTCGCGGCCTGCTTCCAGGCCGGTCTCCGCCAGGATCAGGAGGAACTCCTCGCCTCCATAGCGGCAGGCAATATCGCCACCCCGTATCTGGGACTTCAACACCGAGCCCAGCTCCCGCAGCAGCACGTCGCCGGCTTCGTGACCCAGCAGGTCGTTGAACCGTTTGAAGTGATCGATATCGATCATCAAGACGGTTACCGGTTTGGCGTTTCTGGCCGCGCGTTGCAACTCCCGCTCCAACGACTCTTCCATGTGGCGGCGATTGAACAGACCGGTCAGAGGGTCCCGCACCGACTGATACTTCAGGGTCTCACGCAGCATGAGGTTGGCGAACGCCAGCGAAACCTGCTCGGCCACGGTAATGGCAAGCTCCCGTTTCCGCTGCAGCAGCCGGGGATTGGCAGCCGGATCGCCCAGGGCAGAGTCGTCGATGCTGAGCACACCCAGAGAGTCGCCTTGCGCGACCATGGGAATACAAAGATGGCCGGAAGCAGAAGCCTCATCGCTATGACCACACAGCAAGCTGAAAGTGCCGGGTTGTACCAGGTGCACCCGCCCTTTGCGCAACGCCCAACAGCTATCCGGAGCAAAGGGACCTTGCTTGGTCGAGGCTGCTCCCCAACTTAGGGCAACGTCCAGCAGGTTGCGCGACGAATTCAGCATCAGCACCGACCCTGCCGCAAAGAACTGTTGCAGCACACGGGAAGCTTGCTGGCGCGCCTCGTCCAGAGTCAGACACGACTGCAGCAGCTCGACCAGTTCGTTGATGGATTCCATCTCCTTCGTGGACTCGCGCAACTCCTCCATGGAACCTTGTAATTGATCGTGGGTGCGCGCCAGTTCCTCTGTCCGCTCGGCTACCCGCCGTTCCAGCCCGGCATTCAGAGCGCTGACTTCCTCTTGCATGCGGATCCGGGCTTTCGTGTCGCCTGCGATCCTGCGGGTCGAGTACACCGCCAATCCCGGCGGCCAGAATGCAGGCCGCCCACAAGACCCCTAATGCGATACGACGAGTAGCAAGGTCTCCATTTCTGGCCTGCTCGGCGGCAAGCCTGATTTGTTCCATCTCGAACGAGACTAAATCATTCACCGCAGCATGGTAGGCAAAGAGTGCCGGTGTGGTTTGCTCGACCATCACCGCTTGAGCCATTTCGGGCTTGTGTTGCTTGAGAAGCAAGTCCAGCGCTCGCAGGTAACTGTTGACGTACGGGGTCCTGGCCTGCTGAACGGCTATAAGTAGTCGCTTCTCCTGGTCGGACTCGCACCGAGTCTCGAGTATCTGAGATTAATTTTGAGATTCGTTTGGTGTTTTCCGCCCGTCGTGCCAGCAGTTCGTCTATCAGTCCCGTCTTCTTCAGCAGGAACAGTTGCATGGTGATCCGGCTGTTCTCACTGGAGTAGCCCAGTACTTCTTGCGCCAGTTGCAGCTTCGCCGTGCTCCGTGCGAGAGTCTCTTGCACATCCAGGTCAGTGCGCAACACACGCCTGGCGGCCCAATGGCCCGTGCCGAGGAATATGCCAATCAACAGCGCGAAGGCCATCCCCAGTCTTATCCCGATCTGCCGGCTGTTCTTAAGCCTCGCCTTCGATGATTCGCTTTCGCAAGCCATCCGCTATCTCCAAACTGACGAGCTGTAGCAGAACAACCGACAGCTCGCCTCACTTACACAGTACGGCCCGGGGTGCTGATTTACTCATTAATTTCCTCTAAGAATGGGTGGCCGCTATCAGTAAAGGGCAGGTTTGTGGAAATATCCGCTTTCGGGAAGCAGCCAGGTCTCCGGCGCAATCGTCAAGATCGCGTCAATGTCGAGGGGGCCGTTGAGATCCACGCCAGTTTCGCGAGAGTTCAATCCGCACTCAAATGCTGATCCATCCAGCGCGAATGGCCAGCAGGCTTACTACCGCGACCACGATCCATAGCAGGACCCCCTGCAGCAATGGGCGCGGACCGACTTTGCGCAATGCCTCCGGCGAAAGACTTGCGCCGATCAGGAACAGGGTAATAACCAGCATCAGTTTTCCCGCATTGCTCAAGAAGTGATACGCGACTGCAGCCGGGATGGAAGTAGGTGTTGGCCACCGCAGCCAGGCAGAAGAACAGGATGAACCACGGCCACTGGATGCGCGTCTTGCTTCCCTTCACCGCGGCGGTTGCGACCGACACGGGCACGATCCACAACGCGCGCGCCAGCTTCACCGTAGTCCCAACGGCCAAAGCTACCGCGCCGTATTTCGCCGAGGCGCCCACTACGGAGCTGGTGTCGTGAATCGCGAGCGCCGCCCATAACCCAAACTGGCTTTGCGAAAGCTTCAGCATCAGAGCCAATGGTGGGGAAGGTCAGCAGGGCAATCGAATTCAGCAGGAAAATCGTGCCCAGCGAAACCGACATCTCGTCTTCGTTGGCTCCGACGATGGGACCCACGGCCGCAATCGCACTGCCGCCACAGATCGCCGTGCCGGTGGAGATGAGAAACGCGGGGCGATGCTGGACCGACAGCAGCTTCCCCAGCAACATCCCCACAATCATGGCGAATGCGATGCCCAGCGCAGTATAGAGAAAGCCGCTCCGTCCGGCTCGGATCACCTCCTGCAGGTTCATCCCGAACCCGAGCCCAACCACGGCCGACTGGAGCAACACTTTCGACAGGACCCGCGATTCTGACTTATACGGGTGGGTGGAGATGGCGCCGAAAATGAGACCGGCAAGCAGGGCCAGAGGCGGTGAGGCCCACGGCGTCAGACAGAAAAAGAGCCCCAAGGCAAACAGAACTTTGGCGTTCATGAATTAGAAGGAAAGCAAGAAACCTATTGTACGTGCCCCGATTGCCCAGCTCGCAGTCTTCCCCGGCAGCCACCGGCAGATTAAAATGGGCCCGTTGCCAAGGAGCGGTGACATTTCCTTGGCCTCGAGCCCATTCGATCCTGAAGCGGATCGGAGGTGATAAATTCATGTTACGCCAGCCTGTGGAAATGTCAAGGAAAAAACGCCTTAACCGGCTGAATTTTCTGACGCTTGACAATATTTCCTTGACAGCGTCAACTGCCTGAAAACAAGAGAGATGGAGGTGCCGCTTACTCGGAGCGAAAGGCGGCCGGTACCGGACCTGCGCTTCGCTTTCCCGCCGCGTAAATGCTAGGCTCGAATGGCTTTCCAGATCGATGAAGGATTTCATGCGTGGCACTTTTCGGACATTTCTCCCGCTCATCTTGACGGCGGTTCTCTGTACGACAATCCGGCCAATCTCCGCAGACGCCCAGCAGTCAGCGGGCACTCCGCAGGATTCTCCCAGCGCCTCGAACCCTGCTCCCACTCATCAGCTCCTGCACTACTCGCTGCCCCCGGACAAGCTGCAGAAGTCCTATGCCCTTTACCGGCTGAGCTGGACGCTCTATATGGTCAGCACAGTCTGGTCATTCCTGGTCCTCTACCTCATGCTGCGGACCGGCTTCGGCACGCGGCTGCGTGACCTGGCGGAGTACGCCTCGCGCTTCCGCTTTCTCCAGGCCGCCATCGTGATGTCGTCGTTCGTCCTGGTGATGGCGCTGACACAGCTTCCCTTCGAGAGCTACGAGCACCACGTCAGCCTGGAGTATGGACTGTCGGTCCAGCACTGGGGTTCATGGTTCGGCGATCGGGGAAAGGACCTGCTGCTGGGCTTTGTATTGGCCAGCCTCCTCGGGCTGGATTCTCTACGCGGTGCTGCGCCGCAGCCCACGACGCTGGTGGCTCTACTTCTGGCTGGCCATGATTCCGGTCGTGGTCTTCGTCCTGTTCATCGAGCCGGTGTGGATTGAACCGCTGTTCAACAAGTTCGAGCCGCTCACCGATCATCACCCCGACCTGGTCGCGCAGATCGAGCGTGTCGTGCAGCGGGCCGGCATGAACATCCCGCCGCAACGCATGTTCGAGATGAAGGCCAGCGAGAAGACCACGGAGTTGAACGCTTATGTCACCGGCTTCGGCGCCACCAAGCGCGTCGTGGTGTGGGACACCACCATGGAGCACCTCACCACTCCGCAGACCCTGTTTGTTTTCGGGCACGAGATGGGACACTACGTCCTCGGCCACATTCCCAAGGAATTGACCATCATCCTGCTGCAACTGCTGGTGCTCTTCTATCTGGGTTACCGGCTGGCGAGCTGGATGGTGGCGCGCTACGGGGCGCGTTGGGGCATCCGCGGCTTGAGCGACTGGGCGTCCCTTCCGCTGCTGGCTCTGATCCTGGCGGTGCTCACCTTCCTCGCTACGCCCGCTTTCAATGCCGTGTCGCGCTACTATGAGCACCAGGCCGACCAGTACGGGCTGGAGGTCGTCCACGGCCTGGTGCCGGATGCGTCCCTTACTGCCGCAGAAGGCGTTCCAGATCCTGGGCGAGCGCTCGCTCGATTATCCCTACGTCGGCAAGCTGGCCGAGTTCTGGGCCTGGGACCATCCCACCATCCGCGACCGCATGATCTTCGTGCAGACCTATGATCCCTGGAGCGAAGGCAAGCAGCCGGAATTCGTGAAGGACGCGCCGTAAGGTCATGCACCCGATACAATAGTTCGCGAATCAAATCGGTGGCGTTTTAACTGGAGCGTCTTCAAGAATGGTTCTTTGGGAGAAGGGTTCTTTGAAGGACAGCGGTTTCTTTGAAGGAGAATGGTTCTTTCAAGGACAACGGTTTCTTTGAAGGGGCGCGGCTTTCAGCCGCGCCGTCCCGAGGTGTATAAGACTTGGGCTTTAGAGGGCGTGTGAGAACTACGGTTGGTTTGCGACAGTGGAACGAGCGTCTGGAAAACTAGCCCCAAGGGGGCGGTTCAGTCTAGCCCAGCACGCAGCCGAAGGCGGAGTGCTGGGTAGAGTGGGAAGTTGATCTGAGCCCCGTAGGGGCGGCACGGTTCTCACACACCCTCTTTAGCCCCTGCGGCGACAAACCGCTGCCGGACGATTTCTTTAAACACGCTCTACACATTCCAAAACGACTAAGGAGATCAACATGTCCGCTACGATTCCCGAGAATTATCTCGACCTCTTCCAGAAAAAAGCATTCGGCAGCTTTACCACACTCTCGGCCGACGGCAGCCCACACACCACGCCGGTGTGGGTGGACTATCAGAACGGCGACATCTGGGTGAACTCCGCCGTTGGTCGGCGCAAGGACCGCGATGTAAGACACGATCCGCGCGTCGCCGTCGCCGTCATCGATCCCGACAATCCCTATCGCTACCTCGGAATTCGCGGACGCGTGCACGAGATTACCGAGCAAGGCGCGACCGAGCACATCGACAAGATGGCGAAGAAATACCTGGGACAGGACAAATATCCCTACGCGCAGCCGGGCGAGAAACGCGTGCTCTACAAGATCAAGCCCGAGCACATCCACGCCATGGGATAGGCAAAGGACGTTATCATACAGTTTAGGCTTGGCCAGCTTGCCGAGAGAAAAATAGCCTTGGCAAGGAGACACTGATGACGATTGACCTGAAGCCCGAACAGCAGCGCGTGATCGACTTGGCCGTCAGGTCCGGGGCGTATCACGACGCCGGGCAAGTCCTCGATCAGGCTTTCGAGATCATCCGCGAGCAACTCGATCTGGAAGACTGGATGTTGGAGCAACGCGAGGAAGTGGCCGCGCATATCGCGACCGGATTTGCGCAGGCTGAGCGGGGCGAATTGCTCGATGAGGATGCCGTGCTTACGATGTTGCGGCAGCGACGTGCCAATCGGCTCAAACCGCGGGGATGAAGCCGCGGATTCAGTTCACGCCGCAGGCGGCAGCAGACCTCGACGCTATTTGGTGGATTATCGCGGAAGACAACCGCGGGGCTGCTGACCTGTAGAGCTGGAAATTCTTGCCACGTGTTACCGGCTGGCGAAACATCCACGGATAGGAACCAAGCGACAGGACATCACGTCGCTGCCAGTGCGGTTCTGGACCGTTACGGAATTCCCTAACTATGTGATCGTCTATCGCTCGGAAACCGCTCCGTTGGAGGTGATTGCTGTACTGCACGGAAGGCGCGACCTGAAAGAGGCTCTCGAAGGGCGGTATTGAGGGAAATGCGGAAGCTGCTCTAATGAGACTCAGAATTTGATTGTTCAGCTTCCTTCCGCACAAACCCGTAGGGACAATGACGGCATCCCGATTCGCAGCAATAGCCGCGGTTGCGCAGGTAGTGCGCGGTGAAGACGACGAATCCGTTTTCGATGTAGATAGTCGACTCCCTCGACCAGTTGCTCCAGACTCATTGGGCAACGGCCTCGCGGAAAACCGCGGAGCGCTCTTCGGCCTCTACGGGCACGCCGTCGCGGAAGCTTACATACCTGCCGGAGATGGCCGGCACCCGCTCGCCGGGCACGATGAAGCCCACCAGGTTCAGCGGATCGGCGGCGGAGATGGTGATCATTTCGCCGCTCGCTGCCAGGTTGCGCATGGCGCGCAGCGACTCGACCGCTTCCGGCAAAGCAAACTGCTCGCCCAGAAATCCGTTGACGAAGCGTCCGCCGCGCACTTCGCCGCGATCTTCCAGTCGCCGGAAGGCGATCAGCAGCTCGCGCCACTTTGGCAGGTTCGACTCGCGTGCCAGCACCTCGCGAAAGACCACGCCATAGCGCCGCAGCAGCATCCAGCACGTGGCCTCGGCCACTTTGTTGCGGTCCGAACCTTCCGCGGGATACAGCAGCGACCAGCGTCCCGGCGTGTGTCGTGGCCGGGCCAACTTCGGCGCGCCTACGGCGTTCCGCCGCCTGGGACTGATCAGCGAGCGCAGATTGTCGAAGCCGTCGGCGGTGACCATGCCCGCGGCCACCAGTTCCCACAGCGCGGTCTCGATCTCCGCCTTCAGCTTGCCCGTGCCGCGCACGATGTCCGCGAAGAAGGACGCCCCACGGCGCCGCAGATAGCTCCAGCACCGTGCGCGCGCCTTCGCTCAGTACGCGCTCATAATTCTGTTCGTCTTCCGCCAGACGTGGCTGCATCCAGTCCGATTCTTCGCGGACGAAGAACGTGATCGGCGCAACGCTGGTGGGCACGACGCGGCGCCGGCCTTCGCCTGCATCTTCCAGCGTGGCCGGATGCGGCGACAGCCGTCCCCAGCCAACCGCCCCGGTCAGGCAAAGCTGATCGAGTGCCGCCGGATCGTACTTGTTCATGCGCGACGCAAGAATCTGTTTCTCCCAGGCATTCGCCGGAATTTCGAAACCCTGCAACTGACGCACGGCTTCCAGCAGTCCACGCTCGCCGGCCAACTGCGACTGCGGCGCGACGTGCTGCCAGCGCAACAGCCAGCGCATGAACTGCGCCGCCGTGACCGGTTCCACCTGCTTGCGCAGCGTGGCCACGGTGAGGTGATGAATGCGCGCCAGCAGCCGCCGATCGCACCACTCACGCTCGAGGTCTGCGGCTCGTGTGCCCTTCCGCCAACTGCCGGTGAAGTTGCCGCGCAGAATCGGAGCCCGCAGCCTCCAGACGCAGCAGCGCCTTCTCTACGTCGGCGGGCGGAAGCCCAAGCCAATACGCCAGCGCGGCCGAGGTGACTGGCCCGCAGTGCATCATCCAGCCAGTGACCATGGCGAGCAGGGCGTCGTCGCGCGAAGCGGCCTTCGACGGCAGATCGGGAGGCGCGACTTCGAACTTTGCGTCAGGAAAGATCAGCGCAAAATCCTTCGCGCGCTCGGAAGCGACGAGGTAGTCGTTCTGCCATCTAACCTGCCGCGCGCACCACGCGCCAGCCTTCCATCAAGTTCGCGCACAGCCAACTGGCATCCAACTCTCGACCGCCTCCTGCCAGTCGGGATCGGCAATCTCTTCCGGCAGCGCGACCAGCGTCTGCAGCGTGTCGTGCAGTTCGTCGCTGTCGCGAACGTCGGGCCGCGCTTCTTCGCGCACCCGCGCAATCGCCTGCTGGTCGAGCCTGCCGACCTCCTTCAGCACCGCCTCCGGCAGGACGCGCCGCATCTGCACCGCGCGCGCGCGCCGCTCTTCCAGCGGAGCATCGTCGAGATACGCGTACGGATTGGCGTTCAGAATCTCGTGCGAGAACTGCGACGGCACCGGCGTGTCCACCGCGAGGCAGCGAATCGCGCCGCTCGCGAATCCCGTCCAGCACCGCGCCGCAAGCCGTCGATATCCATGGCCTCGGTGAGCACGTCCTTCATCACCTCCTGCACCAGCGGGTGATCGGGAATCTTGATGTCGCCGTCGATGTTCTCCTGGCACGCGGCCACGTCGGGAAAGACCGACGCCAGAAGATCGTCGCTGCGAATGCGCTGAATCTGCGGCGGGACCTTCTTGCCGCCCTGGAAGCGCAGCAGCGCCAGCGAGCGGTTCGCGTCCCAGCGCCAGCGCGTGCGCGAAGATCGGCGAAGCCAGCGCCGCCTGCTCCAGAATTTCCTGCACCGTCTCGGTTTGCAGGTAGTGGAAGACGTCGCTCAGCGGAAAGCTGTGCTGCTCGGCGAGCGCGATGTTCAGCCCGTTGTCGGTGGCGGCTGCCTGCAACTCAAAATTGAACGAGCGGCAGAAGCGCTTGCGCAGCGCCAGTCCCCAGGCCTTGTTGATGCGGCCGCCAAAGGGCGCGTGAATGATGAGCTGCATCCCGCCGCCTTCATCGAAGAAGCGCTCGGCAATGATGGTCTGCTGCGTCGGCACCTCGCCCAGCACGGCGCGCCCGGTGACGATGTACTCGACCACCTGCTCGGCGCCCGCGTCGTCGAGGCCGCATTCGTCCTTCAGCCACGCGACGGCGTTCTGCACCTCGGGGCTGGACTCGATGCCGCGCGAGCGGAGCCCTGGGCGCCGATTGGACGCAGGCCCTTTGAGGCCACGCCTTAAGGGCCGTAGGCGTCGTACCTGTTTCGTTCGCGAGGTGGGCTTCAGCCCGCGAGGGACTCGCTTGTGCCTTCGCCAGCGAGCCCGGATTGAGTCGGCACCGGCAGCGGCGCGGTATTCGGCAGCAGCGCGCTGATGCGCTCGCGCAACTCGGCCACGTGCTGTGACAGCTCATCGGTGCGCGCCGGAGCTTCGCCGCGCCAGAACGGAACCGTCGGCGGCGCGCCGTGCGCATCTTCCACCAGCACGCGGCCGGAGTTCGACTCGACCCGGTGAATGCGCCACGAGGTATTGCCCAGCAGCATGATGTCGCCCGCATTGCTCTCGACCGCGAAGTCTTCGTCGAGCGTGCCGACCACAATCTCCTCCGGCTGCACCACCACCGTGAACAGCGCGGTGTCCGGAATCGCGCCGCCGCTGGTGATGGCCGCCAGCCGTGCTCCGCGCCGCGCGCGCAGACGCCGGTTCACCATGTCGCGAAAAGATATGCGCCATAGCGGCCGCGCTTGGCCGCGATGCCCTGCGACAGCATCTCCAGAATGCGGTCGTACTCCTCGCGCTTCAGGTCGCGATAGGGATAGGCGCGCCGCACGCACTCGAACAGCGCATCTTCGTCCCAGTCTTCGCAACGCACATGGCGACAATCTGCTGCGCCAGGATGTCGAGCGGCGCGGCGGGAATGCTGGATGCGATCGAGATCGCCCTGCTTGATGGCGCGCACCGTCGCGGCACACTCCAGCAAGTCGTCGCGCGTGGTGGCGAACAGCCGTCCTTTGGGAATCGCGCCGCGCCAGTGACCGGCGCGGCCGACGCGCTGCAGCGCCACGGCAATCGAGCGCGGCGAATTGATCTGGCAGACCAGATCGACGGTGCCGACATCGATACCAAGCTCGAGCGACGCGGTCGCGACCAGCAGGCGAATCTCGCCGTTCTTCAGCTTGCGCTCGGCCGTTCAGCCGCAGCTTGCGCGCCAGGCTGCCGTGATGCGCCGCCACCAGCTCTTCGCCAATGCGCTCGCCCAGGTGCATGCGCCACCCGCTCCGCCAGCCGCCGCGTGTTGACGAAGACCAGCGTCGAGCGATGCTGCAGTGCCAGCTCGGCGAGCCGGTCGTAAATCTCGCCCCACATTTCGTTGCTGGCGATCGGGCCCAGCTCCGACGGCGGCACCTCGACCGCAAGATCGAGCTTGCGGCGATGCCCGATGTTCACGATGGCGGGAGCAGGCCGCCCGGCGCCGGTCAGAAAGTGCGCGACCTCCTCGATCGGCTTCTGCGTTGCCGAGAGCCCAATGCGCGTCGGATGGTTCGCCAGCAGCTCCAGCCGTTCGAGCGAAAGCGTCAGGTGTGCGCCGCGCTTGTCGTCGGCAACCGCGTGAATTTCGTCCACGATCACGGTCTCGACATCGCGCAGAATCGCGCGGCTGCTGTTGGCGGTCAGCAGGATGTACAGCGACTCGGGCGTGGTCACCAGGATGTGCGGCGGACGCTTCAGCATCTCGCGCCGCTCTTTCATCAACGTGTCGCCGGTGCGGACCGCAGTGCGAATCTCCGGCATCAGCAAGCCCGCGCTCGCCGGCCAGCGCGAGGATTTCGCCCAGCGGCACCTCCAGGTTCTTCTGGATGTCGTTGCCCAGCGCCTTCAGCGGCGAGACGTACAGAACTTCGGTGCGATCGCTGCAGCTCGCCGTCCAGCGCCTTGCGCACCAGCCGGTCAATGCAGATGAGAAATGCGGCCAGCGTCTTGCCCGAACCGGTCGGAGCGGAGATCAGCGTGGTACGGCCGGCAAGAATCTCCGGCCAGCCCTGCTCCTGTGGCTCGGTCGGCGTGCCGAATCGACCGACGAACCACTCGGCAACCAGCGGATGCGCCCACGCGAGTGCGCCCGGAATTTCCCCCACAGCCATGGAAATATTGTAGAGGGTTTTTGGACTTTCGCCAATCCTTCGCCCTGAGCCGAGACCGTACCCAAAGGCGGAGCGGAAGAGATGGCAGCTTTACGCAATCGGGGTCATGCGCCCGCGTCAAGCTCTAATTGGTTTCGAGAGGGCAGGCCGACGGCGGACTACCGTCCAGGATGGCATAGATGTGCAGGGGAGTTGAAAGACTTGCGTCTGGAACGTAGCCGGCGAAACCGAGATAGCCGCTCTTGGAAGCATCGCTCGATCGCACCCATCGCCAGCCTCCCACCGCTCCGAGGCCGCTAATGACCCCATTGCGTACGACAACGATTTCGCGAGGAGCGTTGTCCCGGCTGAGGTCCTCGGCCCAACCCGCAATTCGCAGACCCGGCGGCGTCTGCGAGACTACCTCCGTAACGGACTCCACAGCTCCGGCACACTTGTAGGACGACACCACGCGTAATAGCGAACTCAAGGGCTTCCCCAGCTGGGAAGCCAGCGGCCCGGAAAATATAGACAATCGCTTCTCCCGCAAATACGGCACCGACTCAAGCACGTATTCCGGTCTGCGATAGAGCTGCTCCAATTGTTCCCGGTCATAGACTCTCGTCAGCAGAGCGGCGCCCGCAACATTCATCTGAAAACCGTGGCCTCGTGCTTGCTCGATGGGATTTCGAGCGAAGACTGCTCCCCGGGCAAAGATCGCCAGCAAACAGACCTGCGCCACCCGGAAGGAATAGCGCATTCGCGGACGGACGAACGTGGAGCCCAGCAGCAACAGTCCAAGGCAACACCAGAACAGGAGGGCGACCGTCTGGTACCGCGAAGACAGGGCCTGCCCAACGCCATAATTCAATCTTCCCGACGCCGTAATCAAGCCGGTCGCGGCGCAGAAGAGCATGGTGAGGACAAGTTGAATGGCGAGAGGGCGAAAGGCACGAACGTAGGATAGTGCGGGCAACAAGGCGACGATTACGATGGCGAAGCCGGCAAGTATGCTGAGCTCGGTAATGGTGAATCGAAATTTGGTGTGGATCCATGAACTGGCGAAATACGCTCCCCAATACTCCAACATGGCAAGCGGGGCCTTGAAGGAAGCGATTGGGTCCGCATGAGCGTCGGGACGCGTGTAGCGATACAAGTAGCAAGCGGTGCTGACCGCACCCGCGATGACAAAGCTCAGGATTGCCGACCGGCGCAGTCGAAGGTAGAGTGCGGCTGCGATCAGCAGCGGCCAGAGAAGATTTCCATTAGAAAGCGAATAGGTCGCTCCCAGGGCCGCCAGGATGGATACCACCAGAAACTTCGCCGACGGTTCGCCGGAACGTCGTTCTGAAGTCCAGTAAAGCAGCAGCGAAACCAACGACAAGCTTGCCAGCAACTGCGGCAACACGAAGCAAACCTGAAAACCCCACACCAGGTTTTCCCACTGTGCGGGACAGAACAGACAGAACGCAGCCAGCCCGACGCCTGTGCGCCACAGCGCTCCTCGCCAGCCGCCGAGCACCCGCATGCTCCAACTCAGCAATATCAAATGCAGCAGTTGAATCCCGAAAATACTGGCCAGCAGAAATATCTGGCGGGACCCAAAGAGCCGCAGGTCCGCCGCTAGAAATAGCTTGGGAATCACTAACCGGTGTTCATTATGCTGCTGCCAAAGCCATGCGGGAGAGAACGGATTGACCCCGAGAGCTGCGATGTTGACTTCTTCCCATCCATCCCAGTAAGGCAGGCTCGAGTAGCTCGCCACTACCATGTGGAGCGCGACTGCGATCGTCAGAATGCCGCCGAGCATTACGGCATAGGAGAGCAGAGCGGCGCTGCGCGATGCTTCAGGTTCGCCCATCTGCCACCGGAGTATCGAAGCCTCCCGCTGTTCTGGAAGGACCATTCACGCGACGATCATCCTTGCCTTGGCGGTCACTGCGCCGATGCACCACAACAGCGCATCCTCCACATGCTCGCGCAGTGCGCTGTTGGTAAAGATATTTCGCAACTGTGCGCCTTCCGTCAGGCGCGCGGCCAATTCGGTCAGCATCCCCTGATAACGGTCAGGCATGTGCAACTTGGTAGCGCGCACCAGATCGTCGAAGACCAGCAGGCAATCGAGGATCACTCCTTCCGGGTCGGTATTCTGCGAGTTCACCCGGTACAGCGCCTCGGCAACATCGCAGAAAGTTTCGAGCTCCTCCGGCGCTGGACCAAGTTGCGCCAGGCTGGCATCAAGCGCCAGCGCCTTGCCTGCCAGCTCCGGACGAGTGAAGAACAGGATGCGCCCATCGGCCGTCAGCGGACGCTCGTTCTCGCCGCCAACCGCCAGCAAGGTGTAGAACTGCGGACCGTCGTGGCCAGCATCCACACGGAAACCGACCAGAATCAGCTCTTCGTGGGAATGCGCCTTGTGCGGGTGAAGGATCGGGAGATCGGACATGGAGACATGGTACAGAATCGCAGGGGTGCGCCGCACCATGCAAACCCCGTTGCCACAAGGGCTTCCGATTCCCCGCATCCGTCAACTTTCGTTATCATCTACTCAGTAGATATGGGAAACACATTCAAGACAGCGTTACTGCTGACGGCATTGACGCTATTTCTGCTGTTCATGGGACAAATCTTCGGCGGGCAGCGCGGCATGGAACTTGCCCTTGGCCTGGCCGTGGTCATGAACTTTGCTTCGTATTTCTTCAGCGACAAGATCGCGCTGGCCATGTATCGTGCGCAACCGGTCACCCGCGAGCAGTTGCCGCGCGCCTATGAAGTGGTCGAGCGCCTGACGCAAAAGATGGGCATCCCGATGCCCAAGATGTACGTCATTCCCAATGACTCGCCCAATGCCTTTGCCACCGGACGCAATCCGCAACACGCCTCGGTGGCGATGACGGAGGGCATTCTGAACCTGCTCAACGACGAAGAACTCGAAGGCGTGTTGGCGCATGAACTCGGACACGTGCGAAACCGCGACATCCTCATCAGTTCGGTGGCGGCGACGCTGGCGGGCGCCATCACGCTGATGGCGCGCATGGGCTATTGGGCATCGCTGTTCGGAGGCATGGGTGGACGCGACGACCGCGACCGCGGCGGCGGTTTCGCCGGGCTGCTGATGCTGATCCTCGCGCCCATCGCGGCCACGCTGATTCAGCTTGCCGTGTCGCGCTCGCGCGAATACCAGGCCGACGCCACGGGCGCGCAGCTTACCGGCAATCCCTACGCGCTGGCCAGCGCGCTGAAGAAGCTGGACGCCTACTCCAAGCGCATTCCGATGCAGGCATCGCCATCGACCGCGCACCTGTTCATCGTGGCGCCATTGCTCAGCGGTGTCAGCTTCGCCAACCTTTTCTCGACCCATCCGCCGATCGCCAAGCGCATCGAGCGGCTGACGGGACGTCCGGCGGAGTTGGACTACTGAAGTGGGCTGGCTGGCGCATTGAGTTGGAAGGCGCGACCCAATGCGGGCCTGAGGTCCGCTCTACCCGAACACATCAACTGTGGAACTGCCTTGGCATCTGGTCATCGCGGTGACCACGACTCGTACGAACTGGCTGCCATATCACATCCGTGATACAAACCTCAAATGCGTGCCGTCGTACAACGTGTGAGCCGCGCCTCGGTGAAGGTTGACGGCGAACTGACCGGTGAGATCGCTAACGGCTTGCTGGTGCTGCTGGGAGTGGCCCAGGACGACAGCGAGGCCGATGCCGATTCCCTGGCCGAAAAAATCGCCGGCCTGCGCATCTTCGAGGACGATGCCGGAAAAATGAACCTCGGCGTAGCGGAGATCGGCGGCGCGTTGCTGGCGGTGTCGCAGTTCACCTTGCTGGGCGACGTGCGCCGAGGCAAACGGCCATCCTTCGATGCGGCGGCGCGTCCGGAACGAGCCAAGGCATTGTATGACTATTTCGTGGCACGCATCCGCGCGCTCGGCCTGCGCTGCGAAACCGGACGCTTCCAGGAGATGATGGAAGTCGAACTGGTGAACTCCGGACCTGTGACCATCCTGCTGGACTCGAAGAAACTTTTCTGAGCTTCACTGTTTTGGGGTCGCGGCACCTCCGCTCGCGGGCGCATTCGCGCTTCCCTTCTGCTTCTGCTTCTGCTGTTGCGTCGCTTGCTTCTGTTTGCTGACCGGCGTTTTTTCGCTTGGGGCTTGGCAGGTCTCCGCCATCAGTTCGACCTGGGTCGCCTCGAACTTGCGATCCTTCTTCGCGCTCCCCGACTTCGCAGGCTGGTCGGCGGGCTTCCATGAGCCGGTCAGCTTCACCTTGCCGCCGGAAGCGATCTGCAATTCGTCCAAGCCAAAGACCTCCACGCCGCTGCGATGCTCCATGCTGCGGAGCAGGTACTCGCCATCGTGGTCCGGCCCGCTCAAACATCCGATGAGCGTGCTGCCGCCCTTGGGCTCAGCAGGCTTGGTGGCTTGATTGGCGCTCTTCGCGGGGTTGTCCTGCTGAAGAGCCAATGTTTCGCCAAACACCGGCGACAAGCGGAGCGCGCCCGTGCCGATCAGGATGGCCGCCGCGAGAGTCAGCAACGACTTCATGAACAGTCTTCGGATCGATGCCGTAGCAAGGCCAGGAAAGCTGACGTGGCCACAAAAGGCAGGCGCGACGAATCTTTAACCATCAGTCAACAAGCTTCCTGATCCACTCGGCGAAAATGGCTCTTTCGGAAATCATCCCCAACAACTCCACGCCTGCAATCATCCCTACCGGCACCATCGCTGCTTCCTCTGCAATTTGCGGATTGTCCGTGCTCACCTTGACGACCAGAAACACCAAAGCGCTGAGCCCTAACGTAAGAAGATTGACCGCCGTCCAGAGTTTGATCCGCTTTTTGGTGTCATATCCTGAGTTGAAAACCCACCAAACCAGATCGAACGCCAGGACGACTGCCATTACGATGAGGAAATTGCTCAACCCAAAATATCGTCTGGGACCATGGGACACGATGGTCACGCTCCAGGCGAACAGTATGATGAAGTGCATCAAGCCCATGAAGAAGTCCAAGCCATAGCTCTTGATGGCGACTTCCGCCGACCGCCCACGATCGATATAGGTGTCATTGAAAAAGATCAGGGAACCGAAGTAGAAGCGGATGATCATCATTAAGAACAGAACGGTCCTCCAAGCTTCGATGTGAAGCTGCCACGGATCGACCGAGGGCATCAGGAACAGGTGGTGAAGGGTGGTTACGAGGGCTTCGCGAATCGCCAGTCCAACAATAACGCCGTAAATCCAGAATACTTCTTTATGGAAGTTCTGCATTTACGAACGGCTATCCGCCGACAGGCGTCTGGGCATGCTCGCTTCTGGTCCGACTCGGCGTTACCACACGGTGCGGTCTCGCCAGGGCGCCAATCAGGATGGGAAATGCGAACGTGACTATCAGTAAGATTTGACCTGTCGTCATGGAAGTTGGCTCCCTACACAATCGTAGACCTTGCATCACTCGGATTCAAGCGAATTTTGTTCGAACGATGTCGCGTTCCGCTGCGCAGAAGCCGGCAGAACCCAGGCTATCAGATGCTTTTGCGAAGACAAGGTTTCATCCGATCCGTGGCCGTACCGTTCTTGACAACCCTGTTCTTGGATTACAATAAGGACTGCTTTGGCGTTGGCTGTTTTCTTTGGCTCCGGGCGTCAAGTCTCCCGCCCGTTTACGCACATCGGCAACGGCTGAGGCTTCCAGGGTCAAGACAGTTGTACCTCTAAGATGTTGAAAAATTTGGCGTACTTACCCGGACGATCAGCATCTTAGATAACGGAAGACACTGCATGGCCGTCTTACATAGAGCGGCATCTCTGCGTATTCATAAACGTGGCAATCAAACTCAAACTACCCGATAGCCGGTCCGAAGCCCGTCGCGCGTCCGCGTCTCGCCCCGTCCGCGGCAAAGCCGTGCAGGCACGTCCTTTCTCGCTCCACGATCCGCTGGTCAAGCTCTTCGCTGCCGGCTTCCTGATCGCCGCCGTCCTCTTCGTGGGGATGTTCGCATACTTCTATGTGAAGTACGAGAGGATCGTGGATCGCCGCATGGCAGGACCCATCTTCAGCAACGCAGCCAAGATTTACGCCCGGCCGCAAACGGTTTCGATGGGCGAAAAGATGAATGCGGCTGAGATTGCCGCCCAACTGCGCCGCGCCGGATATTCGCAAACCGGCAAGGAGAGCGATTCGCCGCTCGGTCACTTCCAGCTTACGTCGCATTCGATCCAGATAACTCCCGGGCCGCAGTCGTTCCACGCCTCCGACAGCGCCATCATTACGTTTGAAAACGATAAGGTCAGCGGCATCTCCGAAAGCGGAAAAGCAGGACCCCGACGCTTACGAACTGGAGCCGCAACTGGTGACCGCGCTGTTCGAAGGCCAGGACCGTTCCAAGCGCGAGCTGATCAAGTTCGAGGACATTCCCCAAGTCCTGGTGAATGCGGTGCTGGCGATTGAAGACCGCCGCTTCTTCCAGCACGGCGGCGTCAACTACTTCCGGCTGATGGAAGCTGCGGCCATTGACCTCCGCGAAGGCCGCCACGGACAGGGCGGCTCCACCATCACCATGCAGCTTTCGCGCGGCTTCTTTCTGTCTCCGGAGAAGACCCTGAAGCGCAAGATGGTGGAGATGATGATCGCCATCGAGCTCGAGCAGAAATTCTCCAAGCAGCGCATCTTCGAGATGTACGCCAACCAGGTGTACATGGGACAGCGCGGCTCCTTCACCATCGCCGGATTCGGCGAGGCCTCGCACGCCTACTTCAACAAGGACATCAAGAACCTGACGCTGCCCGAGGCCGCGTTGCTGGCGGGCATGATCCAGCGGCCCAACTATCTCTCGCCCTACAAGAACCCCAAGCGCGCGCTGGAGCGCCGCAACCTGGTGCTCGACTCCATGGTCGAGACCGGAGCCATCACCCGCGACGCAGCTGAGCGCGCCAAAGCCACTCCGCTGAAGCTGGCCACTCCCAACGTCGAAGCCAGCGATGCTCCCTACTTTGTCGACCTGGTGAAGGACCAGCTCTCCAACCAGTACAGCGAAGCCGAGCTGAACGAGCACGCGTTTCGCATCTACACCACGCTCGATCCCGACTTGCAGCGCGCCGCCGCCGAAGCGGTCGACGAAGGCATGAAGCTGGTGGACGAGCAGGTCAACAAACGCCGCACCCACAAGATCAAAACCGGAACCGGCAAGGACGCGAAGACCGAGATCAAGATTGACTCCGGGCCCATGCCGCAGGTGGCGCTGGTCGCCCTCGATCCGCACACCGGCGAGGTGCTCGCACTGGTCGGCGGCAGGAATTACGGCATGAGCCAGCTGGACCACGCCGTCGCCAAGCGTCCGACCGGCTCCATCTTCAAGCCCTTTGTCTACGCCGCAGCCATCAATACGGCCGTGAGCGGCGCAAACATGACGATGACCTCTGACGATGCGAATTCGGGCGCGAGCGACAACGGCAACCGCGTCGTCTTCACTCCGGCCACGCTGGTGGACGATTCGCCGGTCAGCATTGCCTACGGCGATCAGGTCTACGAGCCGCGCAACTACAAGCAGGAATATCACGGTGAGGTGACCGCTCGCTATGCGCTGGCCGAGTCGCTGAACAACGCCACCGTCAGGCTGGCGCAGGAGGTCGGCTTCGACAAGGTAGCGCGCTGGCCAAGGCCGCGGGCATCGCCAGCGTGCAGGGCAACGCCGGCCATCGCGCTTGGCGCCTACGACGCCACGCCGCTGGAAATGGCCGGAGCCTACACCGTGTTCGCCAACGGAGGCACGCGCCTTTCGCCCATCATGGTGAAGTCGGTGCGCGATTCGCGCGGCAATGTCGCTGGAGAACTATCACACCGACAGCAAAGAGGTGCTCGATCCGCGCGTCGCTTACGTCCTGACCACCATGATGGAAGCGCGTCATCAACAACGGCACCGGCTACCCGGTGCGCGCGCGAGGATTCCAGGCGCCGGCGGCAGGCAAGACCGGGACCTCGCATGACGCGTGGTTCGCCGGCTACACCACCAATCTGCTGTGCATCGTGTGGGTCGGCAACGACGACTACACCGACCTCAAGCTGAGCGGCAGCTCGACGGCCGCGCCCATCTGGGCCGAGTTCATGAAGCGGGCCGTCAAGCTGCCGCAGTACTCCGACGCCAAGAACTTCCCGGCGCCGTCGGGCGTGGTCCAAGTGACGCTGGACAAGGTGACCAACCGGCTGGCGACTCCATCCTGTCCGCAGGACTACACCGTCGCTTTCATCGCCGGCACCGAGCCAACGGAGACCTGCGATGCAGGCCTTCGGCGACCATCGCGGAATCTTCACCAAGATTCTTGGACTGGGCTCGCCTCCGGTCGCTCCGCCGCCGCCCACAACCAATGGTGCGGTTCCGGCTGTGGCCTCCAACGGACCGCCGGACCAGGCCGCGACCACCGCAGACTCCCGTCGCGGCCCAGCCGCCTGCAGCCAAGAAGAAGAAGGGATTCTTCAGCAGGCTCTTCGGCACGCGGAGACAGCAGTAACGACCAGCCGCAAAATAGCGACGCGGGCAGTGCAGATAATGGGAACAATCCCCGCACCCAAATAGGTCTATTATGGTGCGGTACAGGACGTTCAAGGTCTGGCCATGGCTCATCTCCGATCGTCGCGGACATTGCTGTTGCCATTCTGCGCAGTGCGCTTGCCTCTCGTTTCGCGATGTGCCTGCAGGCCGCGCCGGAGCAGGAGGTCGCTCCGCCGCCGGCGCCGGTTCCCAATCTCAATGACTTCGGCACAGCAACTGGAGGAGCAAGGCGATCAGTTGCGCGCTCCAGAAGCGATACCTCGACTCCATCGACTTCTACAGCGCGGCCATCGCCAAACAACCAACCGCACTGCTCTGGAACAAGAAGGGCATGGCTTATCTGCTCCTGCAGCGCCCTGAGGACGCTACCAAGTCTTTCGATCATGCTGTCAAGCTCGACAAGCACGGCGCCGGAAGGCTACAACAACCTCGGCTACATGCAGTACCGGAACGAGAAGTACGGACAAAGCGATCACGTACTACCAGAAAGCTCTGTCGTTGCGTCCCGATGACGCCGTATTCCACTACAACATGGCCTCTGCCGTACTTTGCCATGCACGACTATCGACATGCTGCCAAGGAGTACCGCGCCGCCTACACGCTCGACCCTGACATCTTTCAGCGCGTCTCGAAAATCGGCGTGATGGCGCAGTCCACTTCCCCGGAAGATCGCGCCGCGTTTTCCTTCATGGTGGCCAAGATGTACGCCCAGGCCGGCGACGTCGACCATTCCCTGGAATATCTGCGCAAGGCCATGGAAGAAGGCTACAAGAACATCAAGAAGGTCTATACCGACTCCGAGTTCGCCACCTTGCGTGACGACAAACGCTTCACCGAGCTGATGTCGCAAAAGCCCCAGGCCATTCAATAGACACTTGTCCCAACAGAGACGAGACCAGGAGAAGAACCCTGCCGGAAATCGCCACCCCAAATGGTTGGTCAGGCTTTATGGGGACGGAACACTCAAGTCCTTGCAGATCTTCCTGGCCAGGTCGCGGTTGATTTCGGAGTGGCGCGGAACCGCCGAAGTCTTACCCACGGCGCGGTTAACATAGATCGAATGGTTGGCTCCTTCGCGCATCAGTTCACACCCGTGCTCTTCCAGGTGGCGAACGAGTTGCCGACGCTTCACGCACTGACCTTGAGCGGCTCGCGGATCACATCACTTCCTGAGGCTGCCTCTCGGGCCAGCATCTTGTTCGCTTCGAGCACCAGCGCGACAGCCTCGTGCAGGTTGGCGCGGGCTTCTTCCAGGGTTACGCCTTGGGTATTGGCGCCCGGCAGTTCCTCGACGAACGCGATGTAGCCTTCGGGGACGCGGCGAAAAACTGCAGTGAACTGAAAATCCATAGCAGCATCATACGCCCGGCGCGCCATCCGTTTAGGATGGAAGTTGATCCCAGTTTCCTGATCGATCGAAATCCTCTGATGTCGTTTTCTGGCTCCGAGTACTCCCCCTCCCGCCTTCACCTGAAATCAATCACTTAGACATGATTTCATTCGCAAGCATTTGATTCTAAATAAGTTATACGTATCCATTTGATTCCTTTGGGTTTAGCGTTCAAGAAACCCGCCCCTTGCCGCCAGAGGGCGCTTTCGCCGCGGTGGTAGTAGGTTGCGGTCTCTTGCGCCTGGCAGGTCCCGCGCCCACCCTGTCCGCAAGAGAAGCGGCCAAGGGTGGAGCACCCGCGACTCCAGAGGAAGGCGCGGGATTCGCAGCCGCGATATGCCCGGCCTCGACCGCAGTCTGGTCAGCTTCCGATCGAACGGCAAACTGGGCTTCCCGGGCGGCGTTCTGGGCGGCGGCGAGCGCCACGTAGCCGGCGTGCGCCAACTGCGCCTGGGCTTTTTTATGGCGCCGCTCCTCCGCCTGCTCCGCCTGCTTCAGCCGGCGGGCCACCGCCTCCGGCCCTTCGCGCTGCTGCAATTCCATCAGCTCGACATCCAGCGACGTCACCTCCATCAGGTTGGCGCGCTCCTCGCTCAATGCCGACCCGGTCGCCTCCGTCTCCGGAAACGCCACCTCCGGCGGGGTGTCAAGGTCAAGGCCATGGGGCAGGCCGTACTCCGCCTCGAAGCCGGGCAACTCCAGTTGTTCGCGGCTCTGGAAGTGGCTTGAACCCTCCCACACCTCCCGCGGACGGCAGAGGTTGGTGGACGCCTGCTGCAGGCCATAGAGCACGACGCCGCCCAGGCTGCGGTCGAGCTGCCCGCTGAGCAGCGCATTCAACACCTGGCCGATGCCGACCTGCACCCCGTACAGGTCCTCCAAAGGCGGCAGTTGCAGGCGCCAGCGTTCATGGCGCGCGCGCGCCCGCGCCATCTTCAGGAGACGTCCCCGCTCGCGCAGGTGGTAGGGGCAGAAGTCGCGGCCGCCAACCGCGATGGAGAGGCAATACTGGCCGCTTTCCCGCAGGTGGCCGCAGGTCTTGGCCGGCTTGGGATCGGGCGTTTCCTTCTCGTCGCCCAGCGCGATGCGGATTTCCCTGACCTGCTCGCGGAGCAGCTCTTCTTCCTCGCGTATGTCGTCTTCCGCTTGCCTGACCAGCTCTTTCAGTTCGTGGTAGCTCGGTTCGTGATGATGGTCGCGTACATAGGCTTCGTAATCGTTCATGATGAAGGCTCCTTGATGAGTGGTGGATAAGTTGTCAGTTGTCAGTTGTCAGTTGTCAGTTGTCAGTTGTCAGCCGTCAGCTTTTAGCCCTTAGCATTTGGTCCTTAGCCTTTGGCAGGTTGCAGAAAGAGCCGTCCCGGGCGTTTTGTATCAGGGCACGACCGTTCGGCTTCGCTCAGGGCAGGCTTTCAGTCGTGCCGATAAGTCGTTTTATTTTTGTCATCCCGGGCAGGCTTTAGCCCGCGAGGGACCTGCTTTTCGGACTTTGTCAGCAGCCTCTTAGCCTTTAGCCTTGGATGGTGATTTCTTCTCTTCCCGCGCATTCGCTGGGGGCGTACCTACAAACCCGAGAAGCAAGAGCTGAGAGCTGACTGCTGAAAGCTGACGGCTGACTAAGGACAGACACAACTCCGCATGACCGCGGAGCAGCGTCGGCTAAGATAGCGGACCAGGCTGGTCCGCTGGATGGGCGACGCGGCGGCCGGAAGCCGGACCAAGGGTCGAAGTGGTCGACCCGTCACGATCGCATCCTCGTCCGCGACCCGCAATGCGGGCGGCACAATAATTACGACGCCTGGGACGTGGGTAGCGAGTTAGGCGCAGCCGCAGCGTGCTGACTCAAGGCTAGAAAGGCAGCAGGGCCAGGTCAAGAAGAAAGGGCAAGCTTTGCTTACGAAGGTGGGGTGTATTCGATTACGAAGGTGCCGGGTTGTCCTGGAAGGAATGGTAGCGGAGCTTTGCCCTTTTGTTGGGCGAACCTTGGAGCGCCGGTCTGCCGTGCCCGAGGCACTCGGGGTTTTGACCTCGCCCGCCCCGGCCTGAAAGCCTGCCCTGAGCGAAGTCGAAGGGGCCGGGGCTACCACCTGGCGTCGCGCGGAGGGCGACTGGGGGCAGCCTCGTGCCAACGGAGTGGGAGAGCGCGAATCGGAGGCCAATATCGTGAGGTTGGGTGGGCCGGCACGAGCATTCCTCTGCCCAGGTTGGCGACCAAAAGACGGGCGCAAACCTGGAGCGCCTGACCGGGGAGAAAATCTTACCATTGGCGAAGGGGAAAGCCCGCAGGGCGGAACAATCGTAGCCCAGCACGTGAGTGCTGGGGAAGATTGTCATAGTTACCCCGAGCCCCTTCAGGGGCGACACCGTCCTTGTGCCGTCGGCTGAAGCCGGCTCTCGAGATTCGTATCACCGCTACCCAGGACTTACGTCCTGGGCTACGATTGTGCCGCCCTGCGGGCTGCGGCTTACCGTGCAGGACGAAGTCCTCTCCGGCCTGAGAGGAAGATCTGCCGTGCCCGGGGCACTCAGGTTTTCATAACTTACCCACCCCGGCCTGAAAGCCTGCCCTGAGCGAAGTCGAAGGGGCCGGGGCTATCACCTTGCGTCGCGCGGAGCGCGACTGGGGGGCAGCCTCGCTCCAACGGGGTAGGAGAGGTCGAAATCGTAGGCCGAGATCGTGCGTTGAATATGTTCGGTGGGCCAGCCCGAATCTTCCTTCGCCCAAGTTAGCATCCAAAAGACGAACGCAAACCTGAGGTACCGGTCTGCCGTGCCCGGGGCACTCGGGAATCTTACTCGCCCACCCCGGCCTGAAAGCCTGCCCTGAGCGAAGTCGAAGGGGCCGGGGCTATCACCTGGCGTCGCGCGGGGCGCGACGGGGGCACGGGCTGGGTGCTCGTCCTGCTGTACAGGGCCGCGCGGAACCGCATCTCGTCCCGTTCGCCACCGACGGGCGAATATGCGGTACTGTCCTAATTTGCCGTGACTCCGTTGCCAGCCCCAATTTTTCGAGATTTGAAATCAGGGCAGTACCGAATATGCTGGTGCTCCGGTCCAGGCCGTGTCATCTAAAATACTCATACGTTCGGGTTGAGGAGTCCCACCTATGCGCAAATTTGTATTGTTCGCTGCCGCTCTTCTGGTCTCTGCTGTTTCGCTTCAGGCGCAACAGGTCCGCGGAGATTACATTGAATCGCGCTCCACCGATGTGTACGTCGCCCAATGTTTCGCCAACGGCGAGGTTGGCCTCACCGGTAACTACGCGCTCATGGCCTGGCATGTACAGCAAGGCTCGTGGGACGGGGTCAAGCTTGACGGGCTCACGGTGGCGGCGGCGGTGCGCGCGCGGGCCACGCTGGGCGATCCGTATGGCGATCCCTATCCCGCCGAAGCAGTGCTGATGGTGGACGATGCCGCCAACGCGGCACAACGGCAGGCGCTGATCGCGCTGGCGCAGCATGAGGGCGGCAAGCTGCTGGAGAACGTCGCACGCGTCGAGTACGTTCCGGTGGTTCTCGATGTGCCGCAGAATCCCGCACGAAGGTCACGCGGTGCTGCGCGCCGGACATCTTGCGACCATCATGACGCGGCCGCTCAACCATCACGACCACATCTGCGGGAATGAGGTCAACTTTTATCCTCCGCTGACCAAGGTGGAGCATGCGACCTCGGCGGTGGCGCTGACCGACGAATTCCAGGGCGAGGGATTGGGTTCGCAGTGGAGCTCGCACGGGCGGCGCAGCGCGTATATCGCCAGCTTCAGCGAGGGTGGCGATACCGTGGCGGCGGCGTCCGCGGAGCCGGAGATGCATCACGGAGGCGAGTAGCGGAAGGGATTTAGCGGCTATGCCGGGCTGTGGTTTACGGCGAGAAAAGGCGGGCTTGAGGCCCGCCTTAATCTTTGGGATGGGATGGAATTCTGGCTATTTCGCCGCGACTGCCTTAACCCGGGCGCTGAGGCGCGCCTTGTAGCGGCTAGCGGTGTTCTTGTGCAGAACGCCCTTCTGGACGCCCTTGTCCACGACGGAAACCGTCGCCCGATAGGCGGTCTGGGCGGCGGCTTTGTCGCCCTTCTCGATGGCCTCGCGCAGGGAGCGTAACACACTGCGCAGGCGGGACTTGTTGGCGCGGTTGCGCGCGGTTTTCTTCTCGGTCTGGCGCACACGCTTGAGCGCCGAAAAATGGTCTGCCATAGTTTGCTGTAATCCTTCGGTGAGAAATCTCGACGTAAGCCGAATAGCTGATTTTACAGGATGATGCGGAGATCGGGCAAATGGCAATACTAGGGCCCGAATAGCGTTTCCAGGTCCCGCCTTCCATGCGCCACGCGAAGAATCAGCACCTCATCATCCTGGACACAATAAACGATGATGTATTCACCCACTGGAAAACTACGCGAGCCGACCCCGAAGTCCCCTTCGCGAGTGCGACCCAGATAGGGATGGCTGGCAAGAAGAAAAAATCGGTCAGTGATGGAGTCAATCAACTGGTTGGCGACTTCGATGCTGCCACTCTCGGTTGCGACGTAGTACCAAATACCGTCGAGGTCTGCCGCTGCTTGTGGCGCTACCCGGTGCGCCATCAGCGAGGGGTCGATGGTTGGGAAGCGAGACGCGCCGCGCCGCGCCGTTTCACTTCCTCGGCAAGCTCCCTCATCGATTGCCGTGTGATGACGCGGCCCTCGCCACGAGCAAGACAGGCCTTGGCGTCATCCAGGGTTGCCAGGAACTCCGCTCGCTTGCGCTCACGTTCCTCCCACAGCAACAAAGCTTCCTCGACCGCATCCTCGGCACGGTGAAATCGGCCAGACTCGACAGCCTGCCGAACGAACGCTTCCTGATCGGGTGTCAAACGAACTTCCATAATTCTAAAGCGTAGGAGTGAAGGAAGCGGGTGTCAAGGTGGTTCTCGTCGCCGCATGGTGGCTACAGTCCATGCCCTGACAATGGCCGTCCGTGGGAAGTCCGGCAAATTGGGCCACCCAGCGCTCCTTTTCCCTGTCCGGACCATCTAAATAATCGAGGGGCGGATTGTTACGGAGTTGTTGGAAAGTACCGCGAACGGCACGATTTTGCGCGTTGGTGCCATTGACTCTTTCCCAAAACGGGGATACGCTATCGGCCAATGAGAGTAGTTCTTCGCTTCGGCGAACTTTCGGGCGACACTTGCTTTTCCGCGGCACAATACTGTCACCAATCTCAACCTCAGTCCGAAGCGGTTGGTCTGCTCGACGTCCAGCCTGCTTTCCTAGTACAGGCCCACAACTACCCCCATCCGCGCAACAGCGGCGCGAGTCGGGGGCCCAGATTCCACAGGAGGCAAACTTCCGAGCCTAGATGAAGAAGAACATCGAGATCAGCCCCAACATCGAGACCTTATTCGGCACCCGCGACGAAAACCTGCGCCTGCTGGAAAAAGGTTTAAACGTGGCCATCGTTATGCAGGCCGATTCCATCGAGATCACGGGAGCAGCCAGCGATGTGAATCGCGCCGAGCAGGTCTTCACCGACTACCATCACTTGTTACGCAACGGATTCTCCTTCGTCAACGGCGACCTGGGATCGATGATCCGCGTCTTGACGACCGATTCCAGCGCAACCTTGCGCGGACTGGCTGAGGCCAGCAAACAGCGATCGTTTGGCAAGCGCAGCGTGCAGCCCAAGAGCATGCACCAGCGCCGCTACCTGGAAGCCATCGAAAAGCACGACATGGTCTTCGCCGTCGGCCCGGCGGGAACGGGCAAGACCTATCTCGCAGTGGCGATGGGGATTGCGGCCCTGCTGTCGAAGCGGGTAAACCGTATCATCCTGGCGCGGCCGGCGGTGGAAGCGGGCGAGCGGCTGGGCTTCCTGCCCGGAACGTTGCAGGAAAAGATTGACCCGTACCTTCGTCCGCTGTACGACGCGTTGTACGACATGCTCGAGCCGGACAAGGTGGACCGCTATCTGGAGAAGAATGTCATCGAGATCGCGCCCATCGCGTTCATGCGCGGGCGGACGCTGAACGATGCGTTCGTCATCCTCGACGAGGCGCAGAACACCACCTCCGAGCAGATGAAGATGTTCGTCACCCGGCTCGGGTTTAACTCGAAAGCGGTCATAACCGGCGACATCACCCAGATCGATTTGCCGAACTCAAACCGCAGCGGGCTGCTGGAAGTGATCGAGATTCTGAAGAACGTGGAAGGAATCAACTTCTGCTACTTCGATGAAGGCGACGTGGTGCGGCACCACCTGGTGCAGCGCATTATCCGCGCCTACGACGAACACAAAGGCCGTAACGAGCAGTTGTCGCTGACGCTGGATGTGAAGAACGGGAATGGCTACGCCGCCCCACCAAGCAACAACGGGCAAGTGTACTCGACCGGCATCGAGCGGGAGACACCGCTGGCGGAAGCTCCTCCGGCGGAAGCAACTCCTCCCACGCAAAATCGCACAGCCGAGTAGAGACTTGTTATCATGAGGTGGGAGGGCTCGGTGCCCTCCCCTTTGTTCTTGAGAAGAAAGTGATTGTCCTGGAATACAAGACCCAAGCAGTCAGCGCACGAGCTTTGAGCTTGTTTGCGGCAAAAGCCCGGCGCGCGCTTGGGCTCGACCGCGAAGTGAACGTTCGCATCACCTCAAACCTCGAGCTGCAGGAACTGAATCGGCGTTTCCGCAGGAAAAACAAGCCGACCGACGTTCTTTCTTTTCCGTCGGCCATGCCGGAGCTGGCAGGCGATATCGCGATCTCGGGCGAAATCGCCGACGTCAATGCCGCCGGTCTGGGCCACTCGACCGAGACAGAACTGAAGATCCTGATCCTGCATGGCCTGCTGCATCTCGCAGGCTACGATCACGAAACCGACAACGGAGCAAATGCAGGCGCGAGAGACGGAACTGCGGCAACAACTCGGCCTTCTCACCGGATTGATCGAGCGCGCCCATGCCGACGGGCGACGCAACGGCAACGCGGGTAAGCACTCCGCTCCCCGCAAACGTCAAGGCAGCCGGAAATGAGCCTTCCGTTATTTATTCTGCTGCTGGTGCTGCTGGCGATGCTGACGCTGGTCTCCTACGTTGACCGCCTGCATACCGAAATGGGCAAGTTTCTGGGGCGCGAGTTTCAGGAAAACATTGACGCGTACGAAGGGCAGGTTGAGCCTCGGCTGCACGCGGGCCGCGAGCGGATCGCGCTTTCCATGGCGGTGCTGACCCAGATCTGCATGGCCAGCATCGGCGTGCTCATCGGCTATGTGCTGTTCATGCAGAAACGCTGGGTGGTCCTCGACCTGGTGCAGGCGGCGGTCAGCATTGTCTTCATCATCGTAATTTTTAATCGCCTGCTGCCCTACGTTTTCTTCGTGCGCACCCGGGGCGAGTGGCTTCGCCATTGGGCACCGGTGTTGCGGGCGCTGATTTATCTTTCGGTGCCGGTGACGCTGATTCTCGGTTTCGCGCTTTCCGTCACCTCGCTCTCCAAGGAACACACGGAGAGGGAGCCCGAGCATCCGTCGGAAGCGGTGGACGCTTTGATTGAAGCCGGCCAGGAAGAGGGCATTCTGGAGGAGAGCGACCGCGACCTGATCCAGTCGGTGGTGGAGTTCGGCGACAAGACGGTGCGCGAGGTCATGACGCCGCGGCCGGAGATTGTCGCCGTGCCGGTCACCATGACCATCGCCGAATTCACCGAGCTGGTGAGAAAACACCCTTACTCGCGCGTACCGATATACGAAAAAGATATCGACCACATCAAGGGCATTGTGTATGCCAAGGACCTGCTACAGGTCCCCGATGTCGAGGCCCATCGCAAGACGGTGCGCGACCTGATGAGGACCGACATCTATTTCGTTCCCGAAACCAAGCTGGGCAGCGAATTGCTGCGTGAGATGCAGCGCGACAACATCCGCATGGCGATTGTGATCGACGAATACGGCGGCGTCAGCGGCCTGGTTACGATCGAAGACCTGGTCGAAGAGATCGTCGGCGAAATCCGCGACGAGCACGAAAAGACGGAAGTCGTGAAAGAGAGCGAGACCTCCTACGTCTTCAATGGCAACACCGACATCGACCTGCTGGAAAAGTTGCTCGGGGTGCGGCCGGACGAAAAAGAGGCGACCACCGTCGCCGGGCTGGTGAGCGAACTCGCAGGACGCATTCCGAAGGCGGGCGAGGTTTTCCACGAGAACGGGCTGCGCTTCGAAGTGCTGGAATCCACCGAGCGCCGCGTCGACCGCGTGCGCGCCAGTCTCGAGCCCCGGCAAGTGCAGGCCTCCTGACATGGCATTGCGCTCCGGATTCGTCTCCATCATCGGCCGTCCCAACGCTGGAAAGTCCACGCTGCTGAACGCGCTGGTCGGCGAGAAACTGGCCATCGTCACGCGCAAGCCGCAAACCACGCGCAATCGCATTCAGGGCATCGTCAACGTCGAGCGCAAAGCCAAGCGCCCGGCCGGACAGATCGTGCTGGTGGACACGCCCGGGGTCCACAAGCCGATCAACTCGCTGAACCGCCGCATGATGAAGGAAGTGTACGACGCGCTGGAAGGCTGCGATCTGCTGCTGCTCATCGTGGATGCGACGGAGAAGTTCGGGACCGGCGACAAGTTCGTGCTCGACATCGTCAAGAGGAGCGGTCAAGCCTGCTTCCTGCTGCTCAACAAGATTGACAAGCTGGACAAACAGCGCCTGCTGCCGCTCATCGCCGAATACAAAGAGCGGCACAATTTTGCCGAGGTCATTCCCATCTCGGCGATGAAGCGCCAGGGGCTCGACACCTTACTGGACGCAATCGTCAGAGCTCTCCCTGACGGGCCACGATATTTTCCCAAGGACCAGATTACGGACCAGCCGGAGCGCTTCCTGGTCGCGGAACTCATTCGCGAGCAGGTCCTGCTGGCAACCGGGCAGGAAGTGCCGTACGCGACGACGGTGCTGATCGAGCAGTATGAGGAAGGCGCGAGGCTGACGCGCATCGCGGCGACGATCTATTGCGAGCGCGAGGGGCAGAAGGCCATCCTGATTGGCAAGCAGGGAGCGACGCTGAAGAAGATCGGGACTGCGGCGCGATTGCAGATCGAGCGGCTGCTCAACACCAAAGTTTTTCTCGAGCTGTTCGTCAAGGTACGGGCAAGATGGCGCGATTCGCGTGACTTCGTGCAGGAAACGGACTGGCGGACCCAGCTACAGCGCATGTCGCAGACGAGAGAGGCGGAGGAGCAGGAACTGGCCTCGGACCCAACTCGAAGCGATGACTAGTACGTTCAGAGAGTTAACGCTTCCCAGTGAGCCGGGGCTATAGCCCGTCGCTCAAGCCGCGATTTTTCGCGGGCCTGAGGAGACTGTGTCGCAACCGTGCCGCCGCTACGCGGCTCATCCCCCTGTTCCAACTTGACCCGGCGCCTGCGACCCCGGGCTGAATGCCCGCCGCCACCCGCGGATCGTCCTTTTCGTTTTCTCGCGAATTGTTCCACCACGAACTGCGTTCAGTGACTCGCTTCCCAGCGAGCCGGGGCTAAAGCCCGTCCTCAAAGCCGCGATTTTTCGCGGGCCTCAGGCCCGCGCTTCCACCGGAGGACGCTGGACCAGTATTTTGAAACAAGTCTGGCGCGGGCTGAAGCCCGCGAGGGATGACAAAATAATAGGCTTAACGGCGCACCTGAAGGTGCGCCCCTTCAAAGCGAGGCTGTCATGGGAGTTTTTCAGCAGCCTCTAAAACGCGCTCCTTCAAAGCGAGGCTGTCGGAGTTTTCAGCGGCCTGCCAGCGCTTGACCTGATGTCTTCAGAGCCCGCGGCCGATGGAAATGCCCACTACCGAGCGGGCTTCGCTTTCCATTTCAGATCGAACAAAGGCGCTCCGCCCTGTTCTACCTTGATGTGATTCTGGCTCATCGCAACCTTGGCTACCTTGTTTGACTTGATCCGCAGATCGGCCTGGAAGGTTGGTAACTGGTGGGAACCGGGCGCCGCGGATTGCGCGGCAGCACGGGAGGCCGGCACGGGTTCTGACATAGGGTTACCGGCGCCGCTTCGGCTGTCGAGGACTGCGCCTAGAATCCGTTCCGATGCGCCGTGATTCTTCAAGTCGATCAAGGCGTTTGCGCTGGTATTGAAACCGGGGTTCGACATCTGGATTTCGCGCACGATGATGCTCTCAGGGATCCCCGCTCTCATCATCTTGACGATGTCCGCGTTGGTCAGCGCATTGTCCGTCGGGGCTTGGGCCGGCAGTGGAAGTGCCAGCGAAAGGGCCAACAAGGTCAGTTGGAGTAGGCGAGCGCCTCGCATTTTACGATGCCTCCGTGCTCGAACAGTTTGGGGGACTGCATATCATGAATCGCTTCGTGTCCGGGCACAGCTTTCCAGCCATGCCGTAACCCCCATATTTCAGGAACGCGCCACCTCTCAGAACTTGCAAACTTAATTTTGCGGCTGCTTGGGCGCGGGCTTCTCCGGGGGCCGATTCTCCATCTGCGTCTTCTTGGCGGCGATGGCCTTGTCCGTCCAATCGTCGGCCGCCTTCAAGTCAGCCTTGCGGGCTTCGGGATCGTCGCAGTCGTACTCGGCGCGCTCGCGGTACAGCAGATTCATGTAACCCATCGCGTCACTATTGTCGGGCTGTAGCTCAAGCGCCTTCTGCAGGCGCTGAATGCCATCCTCGACCTTTTGCTGGTTCTCGGCCCGTAGCGAGACGCAAGCCTCGGGCTTGCTGATCATTTCGCTCTCCGTCAGGCGCATTTCGCTGCGAACTTTCGTCCGCGCCTTGTAGGCCTCAGTCCAATCGATTAAAGCAATTGAGAAGTAGTTGCGGGCCTCCGTGGGATTCAGCTCGATCGCCTTTCCGTAGTACTCGCGAGCGTCGGCAAACCGTTTCAGGTTGAAGCTCAACGACGCAATGGGCACGACGCTCTTGTATCGTTCCGGTTCGCTGGGGTCGTCGTTCAGGACCAGCTTGAATTGGTCTATGGCTTGCTGCGCCAGGGCAACATTCGCCTCCGATTCGTCGCCGGCAATGTATTGCTGTGCGTAGGCCGTGGCGAGGAAGAGCCGCGCCTGAGTCAGATCAGGATTGATCGCGAGCGCCGTCTTAAAGTGTTCCACCGCGCCGGCGTAGTCGGAAAATTTGTAGGCGAGCGCGCCGGCGCGCATCTCCTCCGTTGCCGAAGGGGCCTGGCACCACAAGGATGTGCTGCTGCACAAGGCAAGAAGGAATATCGCGACAACCTGCCAGAGGGCGCGCCACGCTTGGCTTGCGGGCGTTAGTAATTCGCCGGCCTGAAGAGACTGTGTCGCGACCCTGCCGCCGCTACGCGGCTCATCCGAATTTTCCACTTGACCCGGGGCTTGCGCCCCGGGCTCAATGCGCTGCCGCCGCTGCGCGGCTGATTCTTTCATTTTTTCGGGGGACTGTTCCACCGATAGACTCCATTTCGACTGGCGACACAGTCTCTGAAGGCCCGCGCTTCCACCGAAATCAGGTCGACAATCGTTGGTGAAACAAGCCTTAGCAGGCTGCTGAAAAAGTCCGAATAGCAGATCCCTCGCGGGCTGAATTTCACCCCAGCAAGCGCAAAATCGGCGCTTGCTGGGGGCCCCGATTCGCCCGCTCGGGATGACAAAAATAAACGACCTATCGGCACGACTGAAGTCGTGCCCTGTTACAAAACGCTCACAGCGCGACTTTTTTAGCAGCCTGCTGGTCAAAGAATGCTTCATCGAACCCAGTGTCATTAGACTATCCCTATCCCCTGACTACTATCCACTTTCCTTCACCGCAATTCCCAGCGTCTTCATTTTCCGGTACATGTGACTGCGCTCCAGGCCAAGCACTTCGGCGGTGCGGCTCACACTGCCATGGTTTTCGTCGAGCTTCTTCAGAATATAGTCGCGCTCGTACGCCGCGCGCGCCTGGTGCAGGCTGGAGAAATCGCCCATGGCGCGGCGACCGCTCTCGCGATAGATCAGCGTGGGCATGTGCTTGCGCTCCAGCTTGCTGACCGTCGGATTCATGATCACGATGCGCTCGATCAGGTTCTTCAGTTCGCGAATGTTGCCTGGCCAGGAGTAGCGCACCAGGGCATCGAGGGCCTCGTCCGACATCTCCTTCTGCCGCCGGTCGTACTTGTTGGAAAATTCGCGCAGGAAATATCGGGTCAATTGCGGCATATCTTCCTTGCGCTCGCGCAACGGCGGCACGTAGAAGGGAATCACGTTCAGCCGGTAGAACAGGTCTTCGCGAAAGTTGCCCTTGGAAATTTCGTCTTCCAGGTCTTTATTGGTGGCGGCGATCACCCGCGCGTCCACGGTGACCGGCTCCTCCTCGCCTACCGGCGCGAAGCGGCCTTCATCGAGCGTGCGCAGCACCTTGGACTGCGTCTTCGAGGCTCATGTCGCCCACTTCGTCGAGGAAGAGCGTTCCTCCGTCAGCCTTCTGGAACTTGCCTTCCTTGTCCGTGGCGGCGCCGGGAAACGCGCCCTTGCGATGGCCGAACAGCTCGCTCTCGATGAGGTCCTCGGGAATGGCGGCGCAGTTGACTTCGACGAACATGTCGTCCTTGCGCAGGCTCTGCGCGTGCAGGGCGCGCGCCGCCAACTCCTTTCCAGTGCCCGACTCGCCGTAGATCAGCACGCGCCCGTTGGTGGGCGCCATCAGCGAGATCTGCTGGCGCAGCGCCTTCATCGGAATGCTGTCGCCGACAATCACGCTCTTGGCCTGAAACTGCTTCTTGAGTTCGAGGTTTTCGCTGCGCAGCCGCTTGGCTTCGATCGCGTTCTTCAGAACGATCAGCGTGCGTTCGATGGACAGCGGCTTCTCCAGAAAATCGAAGGCGCCCAGCTTGGTGGCACGCACCGCAGTTTCGATGTTGCCGTGTCCGGAGATCATGATGACCTCGGGATGGTCCGCGCTCTCCACCAGCTTTTCCAGGGTCGCGAGGCCATCCATTCCCGGCAGCCAGATGTCGAGCAGGACAACGTCAACCGACTTATGGCGAAGCGTGTCCATACACTCCTCACCGCTACCGGCGAGCAGCGCCTTGTAGCCCTCGTCCTCCAGCACGCCTTGCAGCGAGCTGCGAATCTGGGTCTCGTCATCCACGATCAGAATGGTGTGCATTTTCCTCGGCGATTACGGCGGCCATTTCCGGGGCCACGGGCACCTCTACGATAAATCGAGTTCCCACGGGCGAATTCTCTTCCACCCGAATGGACCCGTGATGGTCTTCCACGATGCGGCTGACGATCGCCAGGCCCAGGCCGGTCCCGCGCCTTTTGGTGGAGAAGTAGGGCAGAAACAGGCGTTCCTTTACATCCGAGGTGACGCCGTGTCCGGTATCGGCGACCACGATCTCGACCGAGTCGCGATCGCCCAGCAGCCCGGTTGAGATCTGGATCTCCTTGAGCAGCGAGTCGTGCATGGCTTCGGCAGCGTTGTCCACCAGGTTGGCAATGGCGCGCTTCATGGCTTCAGGGTCGGCTTGCACCCGTGGCAGGTCCGAGGCGAGGAATTTGCGTACCGCGATGCCGTCAAGGCGGCCATCGAACATCAGCAGCGCCTGGTCCACGATGCCATTGATATCCGAGGGCTGCGGTTGCGAGGCGGGGAAACGGGCGAGGGCTGAGAACTCATCCACCAGCGTGCGAACTGTCTCCACCGAGCTGCGAATGGTTTCAGCGCAATTGCGAATCACGGTGAGAGAAGCAGCGTCGGGAGACGTGCCCCGTTCCAGGTGCCGCCGGATGCGCTCGGCCGACAGCGCAATCGGGGTGAGCGGGTTCTTGATCTCATGCGCGATGCGGCGGGCCACTTCGCGCCACGCGGTCTGCTTCTGTGCCCGCAGCAGGTCGGTGATGTCTTCCAACACCACGATGTAGCCCATCCGCTGCCTCTTCGCGCTGGCCGATGGCCCGGCTGAATCGAGCGAGGCCGCGGTGATCGCGACGTTCAGGTTGGCGCGGGGAGTAACGATTTCCATCTGGCTGGTCGTGCTTCCCATGCGATCTGCCTTGCGCAGAAGATGCTCGATATCGGCGACTACGTCCTCCGAAAAAAGGTCGTGCAAGGTCTTTTCGGGATGAGGCACGTCCTCCTCGATCCGTAACAGGCGGCGTGCCGCGCGGTTGGAATGAATCACGCGGCGGGAAGCGTCCAGCGAGAGCACGCCCGAGGGGACACTCTCCAGAATGGTTTCGCTGTGCCGGGTGCGCTGCTCCAGTTGCGCATTCATGCTGGCCAGTTCCCCGCCCGAAGCCTCGAGGTTGGCGCGGCTGGCCTCCAGATCCGCCGCCATCTTGTTGAACGATTCCACCAGCTTGCCGATTTCGCTGCCCGCCCGAATATCCACGCGGTAGTCGAGCCGCCCGCGCGAGATCTCGTGGGTGGCCTCGGCCAGCGCCACCAGCGGGCGCGTCACCATCTTGGAGAGGTATAGAGCCAGCCAGGTTGAAACGAACAGCACAGCTACCGTCAGCAGCAGCAGGAAACCCATGTAGGTGCGCTTCAGGCGGCGGCGTTGGACGCGCAGGTCTCCATATTGCTGCTGGCTATGTTCCAAGTCGCGCAACACCGTCGAGTAGTTGGTGGGCAGCGGCATGGCAACCAGGATCTCGGCATTGCCATGCCGGGCACGACCCAGGACGTATGTCTGGCCCAGAACGTCAACCGCCTTGGCCTGGCCCGGCGCCGCTTTCAACGGCAGGTCCTGCTGCAACAGGGGCCAGGCTTCGGGGGCATGAAAGCTCGCCTCCGCCCGGCCGTCAACGATGGCAAACGCGAACCCGCCCTGCAGAGTCAGCTCGCTATGACGGAACTCATCCATCATGAAGGTGAAGTTGCCCGTCTCAAACGATTTCTGCGCTTCCGGCGTGGCGGCGATGCGCTGGGCTTCCGCATTGGCGTTGGTCGCGGCGTACTGCGTCAGCAGGGAAACAATGACGTTGGTGCGATACTGCACATCTTCCACCGGCCGCGAGAACCACTTCTCGATGGAGCGATTCATCAGTCCATAGGAAAACAGGAATAGAAAGATGACCGGGCCCAGCGACAGTAGCAGCGCTCCGAGCACCATGTGGCTGCGGAACTTCGACCCCAGGGCGCCCGCCTTGCGCTCGGCGTAGAGCCGCAGCAGGGTGCGCAGGAGAACGAATGTCAGCGCTACAAATAACAGGAAAATCAGCGCAGAAACCGCGGCAAAGATTATGGTCTCCTGGCTGGTGTCGGGCTGCAGAAACGTGAGGTTGAACGTGGCCTGGGCGAAGATAATGGCGAACAGGAAAAAGATACAGATGGAGAGGGCAACAATCGCGGGCGTTCGGTTAGGCTTCGGCTTGGAACGGATTGGAGGCGTGGATGGCAACATCGCGAAAAGAACGCTTCCCTCTTACTTTCCTATTTCGCGCCCTGCCTGTAACAACCTTTGGGAAACGACGGCAGGGTTCATTATATCCGCAATTGGCCCCGGGGACGTGACGGAACGAACCACCTGGCGTTGAAATTCCGCCGCTCCCCCCGGACTGCGTTGGCTGAGACCTTTACCGCGTCCGCGGGCGATTCGGCTGCAAAAAGCGCAAATGTGTGAGGCATCCGGCTCGCGCCCCGGCTTACAACTACTTCATAGCGCACTCGGGATGTTTGTCGAGTTCCGTCCGTAGTCCGGTCAGGTCGAAGGTGCTCGAAGTAGGTGTACCGGTGAGGAACGGGGTGAAGTCGATGGAGACGGTTGGCACGCTCAGCAAGGCCTGCAGGAACTGAATGCGCTCCGGCTCAGTCTTGCCCATGTAGTCGAAGAATTGGAGGTTATTTTGAGCCACCCAAGTCGTCGATTGCTTGTGTTCCCCGATAGTCATCTCCAACACCAGCGATGCGGATTTTCCGAAGGTTGAGTACTCCTGCTCGGTCACAATGCCTCCCGGCGAGAACGCGATTGTGTGCAAGATTTTCTTGCCCTTTTGCTGGCAGACTACGCTCAACACCGGAGTCTTCGCCTGGCCGGAGACGATCAACCCGTAAGGCTTCTGTGCCATCACGCTCAGCGTGGTGACGCCCTTGTCGGAGGTCACGTGTACCTCTTGTCCCAAGAGGCTGGACGACCACAACGCACCGGCAATCGCCCCAGACAGTAATATGGCTCGTACCGTCTTCATGTCCGTTCCTTGCTGTACCCGGAAATAGGGCAGTTGTGTTCTAACAGTTCAGGATAAGCCCCAGTGTCAAGATTGGCACAGGCCATATCGTAAGTGAGCGCCCAAACCGGAGCGTCGTCGCGGTCACTTGCGTAATGGCGATTTATCGCCACCTATCCCGACGATTAGCCGGAACCAGTCAGCATCCGTGCTGGCGACGACCTATGGAACTATGGCGTTGTTGACAAGAAAAGGCCCGGCAACCCAATCCAGGATGCCAGGCCGCGCTGCGCCAAAGAATTTCAGCTACGGTGCGATCTCCCAGACGACGCCGTCGCCATAGGCTCCGCCAATTGACGCGGTGCCGTAGAGATTGCCATTGGCGTCGAAAGCGACGTTACTGATTGGAAGTGCCCCGTCGCTGCCACCGGTGAAATCGTGGAGTGAGGTGTACGTCCAGCTCCCGTTCGACGGTGTCAACTTGAACACCGACCCATTTCCATAACCGCCGGCGCCGGCGGTTGTGCCGTAGAGATTGCCAGCGTCATCCATCACTAACTTGTCCCAAGGGCCATTTCCGGCGCCGCCGGAGAAGCTGTAAAGTGTGTTGAAGTTCCACCCGTCATTGGCGGGCGAGAGTTCGAAAACCGTGCCTCCGCCGCCGCTGCCGCCATACTCGGTTGTTCCGTATAGGTTGCCAGATGAATCTAAGATCAGCCCTACTGAGCCATATCCATCACTTGCACCAGTAAAGCCATAAATTGTCTGCTCTGCCCAACTCGATCCAGACGGCGACAATTTGTAAGCCCCACCATAGCCGTATGGACCGCCTCCCGAGAACACGCCGTAAAGGTCTCCGGTTCTGGAAAAGACAACCCCACCGTAGAAATAGGCACCCTCAGCGTAACTTTGAGGTGAGTAAAGAACAGTCTGTGTCCAGCCACCCTCTGATGCCGTCAACTCATAAACGACGCCTAAACCGAAGCTCTTGCCCCCATAATTTGTCGTGCCGTAGATATTTCCTGATCGGTCAAAGGTAACGTCACCTTGAGGGGCTGCGCCATCATATCCGCCGGTGAAGCGATAGAGCACTGTTTGATTCCACGGGGCTTCCAGCGACTGGGGAGCGACCGGTGACGGTCTCAAGTGGAAAACGGTGCCGCAGCCCGGCCACCCGGAATAATTGCACCTTTCCTCGCCTCCTGCTACCGTGGTACCGTAGAGGGTTCCATCTTGGCCAAGGGCTACCCTTCCATAAGGGCCGGCACCGTCTTTCCCTCCAGCAAATGTGTAGAGTGTAGTCAAGACCCACCTAGAAGCGGAATGATTGAGCTTAAACACTGTGCCGTAACCGGCGGCCCCGGCGAACGTTGTTCCGTACAGATTTCCCGCAGTATCAATGCTCAAACCAGTAAATGGATAGGCTCCATCCACTCCACCGGTGAAGTTGTGGAGCACCTTGAACGTCTGGTCCTGCGCTGAACTGATCAAGACAACCGTCAGAGTAAACACAATTGCGATCGCCGGCGCAACCGTTACCACGCGAGAGATTGTGCGGCAGAGTGAATTGCAGGATTGCTGTTTGCTGGGCATCGGCTTGACTCCTCGCCATGCGGTTCAAGTGAAGTGAATCAAAGAAATGAGCCACTAGGAATTTGACTCCTTCAGGGTCGGCCGTCAGTGACCTCTGACACAGGGGGGAGTGACAAATGGGAAAACCGGAGAACCGACAACCGATCGAGCCTGCGACTGCCTACGTGTCAGGAGCCTTCGGCGCGGAGCACGAGTGAATGGCGATTTATCAACAACAATGTTTTCGAGTCGGCAATTTAAGCACAGGGCGAGTCTTCACTTCCGGACTTATCTCAATCCAAGCTCGCAATCGTACTGTTGGATGATCCCGTAGCACTCGCAGGCGGAGTCTTCAAGTTTCTTGCGGTTGACGATCTTCACTGCACCACGGGTGTACTCGATCAGCTTCTTCCTCTGCAATACACCCGCCGCCAAGCTCACGGTAGGCCTATCTGTCCCTAGCATCGTGGCGAGAAAATCATGCGTGATGGGCAGCACTCCCGAATCGCCTCTATCCTGAGTCATTAGCAACCACCGCGCAAGGCGCTGCTCAATATCGTGCAGCCGGTTACAGGCGGCTGTTTGTGCAACCTGCATACCTCGAATTGCTGCATAACGACTCAATATCAATTGGAGGTGTGGAGCGGATTTCAAAGTGTTTTGTAAGGCCCCGACCGGCACCCGAAATCCATCCCCGGTGATTTGTACCACCGCTCGAAGCGGCCCCCTGCTCAGGCCAACAGCCGCCAGGGTTCCTGTAAAGCCCTCATTTCCAACTATGCCAGCTTCGGCCGTTCTTCCATCTTTCATTACGACCACAAGAGAAATCAAACCTCGATTCGGAAAATACGCAAACTCTAGCGTGCCACCCGCCTCGTGAAGCACTAGATGGTTTGGCAAGTTGACGTATTCGAGATGAGGACGAAGTGAGCCGTAGTCGTTATCGGCGATCGATAAAAGGATTATGTTGCTGACTGGTTTCCCATTGGGATTCGTCCGCTCGCCGGACCGGACGACTTGGAGATGTTTGCGCGCCACAAACCAGAACCGAAAACCATCCCAGATGGGAGAGTGAACTAGTCGTGGCATGCGAGAGAGGAACTGCCTATTCGCTCCACCCGGAAAATTATACAGGGCCCTCTCCAACGCTTCTGTAGGGTGTCCTACATTGGCTTTGCCGCTGGTCCGCGCAAGCATCGCGACGCACCGAACATGACCCACGCTTAAGCGATTCCGCCATCTCAAAGAAGTTCCCGAAATGGGGCCGAGTCAACAAGAATTTTCTGCGTGTGTGGGATACCCAACAGACCAGCAAAATTGGCACGTGATATCACTGCAACGGGGGAACTAATGGGTCCCCGCCGGTATCGCCGGTCATGAAAACCACGGGAGACTCATTCTGTTTCAGCGCCTCCAAACGGTCTATTGTCGAAGGGTAAGCGCGCTGCCCCTTCGGAGGTATGAAATGAACGCCAGAGGTATGCCAACCAGTAGCCAGGGCCGTCCAGCCGAGTGGGTTCCCTTGGTTGATTCGGTGCGACCCGCAAAACTCGCCACCGGCGAAATTGCAAAGCCTTCCCGCCTTCAAACTCCCAAGCCGCAGCCAAAAAATGGCCATACGGTTTTCGATCTCGAAGCCTTTCTCGCGAGAGTTGGGTTGGGCGGGAAGATTCTCAGTCTGACAAAGAATGAGACGGCCTACGCGCAAGGCGACCCTACCGATGCAATTTTTCAGGTGCAGAACGGACAGCTGAGAGTAACTGGTAGAAATTGGGACTTTTCGTACACACCCACCCCACATCTGACTGCCCCAAGACCCCTCGCAACCATCAGCGAGGGCGGGAGGTTTCTGTTTTTCCGAAGAAACAAAGAATCTTGTCGAAGTGCAGGCACTGCCCCTTTCGGAGGTATGAAATGAGCGCCCGGGGCATTCCAACCCGCAGCCAAGGCCCTCCCGTCAAACGGGTTCCCTCGGTTGATTCGGTGCGGCCCGCAAGACTCGCCACCGGCAAAATTGCAAAGCCTTCCCGGCTTCAAACTCCCAAGCCGCAACCAAAAAATGGTGGAATGGTTTTCGATCCCAAGGCCTTTCTCGCGAGATCGGGGTTGGGCAGGAAGATTCTCAACCTGAAGAGGAGTGAGACGGCCTACGCGCAAGGCGACCCTACCGACGCGATTTTTTACGTGCAGAAGGGTCGGCTGAGAGTAACTGTCACCTCCGCGAACGGAAAAGAAGCGACCCTTGCCTTGGTGGGTGCCGGGGAATTCCTGGGGGAGGACTGCATGGTCTTAGCTCATCCTCTTCGACTCGCGACTGCTACCGCGATGACCGAGTGTGCGCTGCTCAGGATTAGCAAGGCGGAAATGGTCCGCGCACTGCATCAAGAACCAGCGTTTTCGGATGTGTTCGTCTCCTTTCTGCTTGTCCGCAACGCTCGCATCCAGGCCGATCTGGTCGATCAGCTTTTCAATTCCAGCGAAAAGCGGCTGGCGAGGATCCTGTTGCTGCTCGCGCAGTTCGGTAAGGAAAGCAAACCGGAGACGGTGGTTCCGAAGATCAGCCAGGAAGTCCTGGCTGAGATGATTGGCACCACCCGCTCCCGAGTGAGTTTTTTTATGAATCGCTTCAGAAAACTGGGCTTCGTCGAATATAACGGCGAGATTCGGGTTCACAACTCCCTACTCAACATCTTCCTAAATGAATAACGGCGCTTCCTTTAGGAGCCTCCAGGTTCAGCGGCTGAGAAACGGCTTCAGCCCATATTCCGGGCCCACTATCTTCCGCTTGGGCACCCCGTAGCCTCTGAAATCCCGGTCTGTTCAAGATTGACCAGACATCCGAACGAATGGCGGAATATCGTCACGGTGAATCCCCTTCTTAGGGGGTGATATAAGTGGCACAGAAGCCGCCCCTGACTGAGTTCCCGGCGGCTTCTCTCTTTTGCAGAAGCTTATGCCGATGGGAACCTTGCGATTGTCCCCGAACAGTTTCAGCCAGTCGGCAAGCCGAAGTGTGGCCATTTCTGAGAATCTGCGGGCACTGTGCCTCGATGGATAGCTGTCGAGCAGCGCGGCGCTAAATGGCGGTTTCCAGACTTTTCGCGATGAACTCGTCAAGGACAATTTGGCCGCGCGCCGGGTTGAGGTAGCAATCGTCACATTCGACAGTCAAGTCTGGCTCGGTCGGATCCCACAGCCTTGTGACTGTGAAGGTTGTCGGCAGTAACTAGAACCTAGCGCCGACGGATAGTGTGCTCAATGAAATCGCCCTTATTCGTTACGTGTAGAACCTCCCGTTGAACCCGACCCCAATCGCCGCGCCGCCCCCCGCTCGGATGCAGAGCGACATATAATTTGAACGGATAGTGTCAGGCTCGGCTGCCTCAAAACCCTGACTTGTTCAAGCAGACGCAGCCCGTCGGCTGACCTGGGATCCGCTTGCAACCGAAACTGTTGAGTGTACACACGCCAGCCTTGTGCATTTTGTCGCAATCTCTAAAACGTGTGCACACGCAAAGCAACTCGCTGCAAGTAAAGTTGGAGGTACCGCCGGAAATACCGCCGTCGGGTGGCTGGCCAAAATACAGGCCGCTCAAATCACTAAACGCTCCCAGTTGGAAGTTGCTACCGGTCATTCCCAGCTTCCTTGCCAGATCACTCATCCCCATCTCGCCCGTTGCGAAAAGAACCCGTACACGGCTGTAATCAATATTGTCAGCCACGTTGTAGACTGTCCCGGTGCGAGTTAAGTCTATGAGCAAAGGCTTATCTGCCGATTGGCTCGCTAGTGTCTGAGGCGTCAGTTCAACCTGTTTGATTGACCCATGCTTGCAGCCGAACGCTAAAGCTAATGAGAAAAGGGTCACTGCTAAGATGATTTCTTTCATCGTTCGAGCCTTTCTGCACGCACGTTGGGCTCGGCAATGTGCCGGTCTGCGTGGATCGCCAGCGCGGTCGTTGCTGCCCAAGCCTAGGCCGAAGATCAAATTTCGAAGTTGCCTTGGGTTCGCCATTGACGTTCTCCTTTCGAATGTTGAGGGGTGGTTCCATCACCGCTGCGACGGACTTCGTCAGGCGGGAGCGAACTTCACGATGGGCTTGGGAGCCAACCGTGCGGTGCACAATCTGCTGGTACCCTACCCATCCTTCTTGTGGTTGGGTGGGATAGTTTGGTCTCATGTTCCTTCCGGTTCTGGCTCCCAACAGCTCGACACGATAGTCGCGCTCTATTTCTTGAAGCAGAGAAAACGATTAGTTCATAGCCAGAAACTGCTGCGCGCGCCGCAAGCTAGGGTCGTCCGGGCGGCATTGTGAGCAAATCTCGACGACTTTGGCGTAGTAGCCCTTAGCGAGCCCGGGCTGGTTTGCCGATTCGGCGGCTTGCGCCGCGCCGTAAATCGCGTGGAAGCGGTTGGGGGCTGACTTCAACGAAGTCTGGAACTCGGTGAGCGCGAGTGCAGGCTGTTTCGTCTCCATAAGCAGGTCGGCCAGCAGCTCGCGGGCGGGAAGCACAGGTCCAGGTGTGACGGGACTTTTTTCCGTCGCGTCTTCCATTTCCACGGCGGAGCGCATCAACCGCAACGCTTCGTCTTGTTGTCCTTGCGCGTGCGCCAGCCATGCGGCTGCTTCACGACGCTGGATTTCCACCTGCCCTGCCCAATACTTCGCGGTGGGGTCAGGACTGGCGTCGAGCTTGTTCTTCATGAGCTGAATTTGAGCGAGGTCCTGCTGCGCCCCGGCCACATCGCCGCGATGCGCGGCACCCAAGGCGCGGGCCCACCAGGTGATGGCTTCCGCGGCAGGGCCAGCGGTAGAACGCGGCTTCAGGGCAGCCGCGCCAGCCCAATCTTGGCGCTCAATGGTGAAGCGCGCGGGAATCGCGGCGAGCGCATACTCGGCGATGAGACCCGGCTGGCTTGACCTTCGTGACTGCGCCGGCCTCGTCCACCACGCGGCGAGCTGCGCCTTCTTGTCCGGTCTGCAGATACGAATAGACAAGATAATCCATGGCGTGCAGGCGCTGATCCCAGGCGCCTTCCATGTGGGATTCGATTTCATAGTCGCGGGCCGCAGCGGCCGAGGCAAGATTGGACGCGATGGCTTCCTGCCACAGTCCCAGCCGGACGAAAATGTGCGACGGCATGTGCTGGGCATGCGGGACGCTGGGCGCGATCTTGGCATAGCTGCGTGCCGCAGGCAGGGCACGCTCGGCGAGCACCGGATTGTCGTAGCTGTGGATGATGTAATGCGCCACGCCGGGATGGTTGGGCTGCTCGGCGAAGACTTTCTCGAGAATTTCGCCTGCCTTTCTCTGGTTGGCGTAAGTCTTGTCCGTGGGCGGCGCGGTGGCCAGGAGTGCGAGGGAATAGAAAATGGAGGCTTCGCGATCGTTGGCGTAGCGCTGGGCCACTTGCTGCATCGCTTTTTCATACGCCAGGGCACGCGTGCGATGGTCAGTTTTGTCGTAGTTGTCGTAAAAAGCGGCGATGGCAGCGATATAGTCACGCTCGCGCGCGGTGTTTCCGGTAATTGATTGTGCTTGCGCGACGGCGGCGTGCCCCTTCTTGAGCGACTCGGCGTCGGGAGTCACCGGCCAAAGGGGATGCCACAAGCTCATGGCCACGCCCCACCAGGCCATGCTGCAGGTGGGATCGGTCTCCGCAATGGATTGGAAAGCCTTACCCGCCTCCTCGTACCAGAACGAGTGGAGCACGGCAACAGCATGCTCAAATTGCGGTTGCACAGTGGGTGAACAGGAAGTCGGGAAGTGAACTGTGCCAACCTGTCCCATGTCACCGAAATGCGGATGGCTGTGTTGTTCGTCAGAGCGGCCAGGAAGTGAGATCAGAGAGAGGGTAACGGCGAGAGTGAACCCATATCGGAAACGCATGTTCCGCCCCACGTGCCGCCGGTGTGCCTTGTCGCGGAAATCAGCGGCTTCGTTGGAGGAAATCTTAAGACTGCATTTGGGCCTTGAGCAAGTTCTAAAATCGGACTGGCACGACCCGGTTCTTCACAGTGGATGATTTGTCGGCCCATCTTAAGCGCTGACTCGCTGACGCTCCCGGTACGCCCGTGCAACGTCCACCAACGGACTCCACATGAACCATCCGAGGGAAGGCTCGAACTAATGCCGGGGGTCCCTCCAGGACGACCTCCCCGCGACGCACCGCGGTTGGATAGTCAATTAAACCTGCCCATACGCGGTACAACGCGGAAACCTCCGCTCGCACAATCAAGTCTGCATCAAAACCCGGAGGCTTCAAACATGCTGAGACATCCCCCGGCCCCAGGACAAGCCATAACCTTCGTCCTTTGCGGCCAGCGAAGTCGAACTGCACCACAGTACGTCCAGGCGGGAACTCACGATGGTCAACGCGCTGATGCATCTTCCACAGCAACAACGCGGGATCCAACTCATCGGGATTGGGATTGGCGAAAACCCATTTGATTGCCCACGTGCCCAAGTGCGTGATCACGTCCATCAGATCGCTTCCCGCTTTGGTGAGAATGTACTCCGTAACATTCGGCCGCGCGCCCGTGTGCCGCTCGATGACTCCGCTGTCCTCGAGATGCCGGAGACGCGCAACGAGGAGCGATCGCGAGATGCCGGGCAAACCCCGCTGGAGTTCGTTGAAGTGGCGGCTGCCGAACAGTAGCTCGCGCACGATCAGTGGCGTCCAACGGTCGGCAAGAATCTCACATGCGCGAGCAACAGGGCAGTACTGGTGATACTTGAACATGCGCCCATCGTCCTCCATCTCCAATTATTGTTCTAGTCCAAAAATCGGACTAGATGCGGTCCGATTCTAGAACGACCTGTGGGCATGAATACAGGGGTACGTTCGCGCTCAACTTGGAGCGGCGAAAGAGGTCGTCGCGCGCATAGCCGTGCACCGGACCTTACAGTTAATCCCGTGCATCCCCCGCGGCGTTTGGACGCAGGCCCAATGCGGGATCTTCGTGCTACGACACCATAAGGAATCCGGTTGCGTCACCACTCGTTGTTGCCATTCTCCTGAGCAGTTGGCATGCGACCTGCATCCGGCAAACTTACCGTTTGCCAGGCTACCAAAGGTCCGATGATGCTTCGCCTGGTTGCCGCTCCTGGCGGAAGATCTACTTGGCGCAAGAGGACCGAAAACTGAGCCATACGCCATTCATGAGACAGGCTGTAGCCAGTTTGGGGCGGGCACGATAACACCCGCTCAACGTGGTACTCCAGGAGAAAACAATTGCTGGTGTGAACAGGCCAAGTCGCAACCAAATCACGATGGCGGGCGCCGAGCGGCCCCGGCCACACCTCTTTGCCTGGAGTGGGTTTTTCTATCCCCTGACCACGATCCACTGCTTTACGGTCCGACTCCTCCGGTATGGCAATCGGAGCAGTTCACTGCGGTCAGATCGCCGATATCAACCGGATGTTTGAACGTCTGCGTCGGAATCGAGGCCACCTGCGTACCGCTCTCCTGCTCCTCGATCACGGTGTGGCACGAGTTGCAGTCCTTGCTGATGACTTTGCCATCCTTGCTGACGTGGTTGCCATCGTGGCAGCGGAAGCAGCCCTGAGAGTACATGTGCCCGATGTTGTTGGGATGGGTCTTCCAGTTCACCTTCATGTAGGGGAAGAAGGTGGTGCTGTAGATGCGCTGCAGTTCAACCACCGCGCCTTTGATGTTGTCTGCCTTGGCTGACGCGATTTGCGGATACTTGTCCTGATAGAACTTGGAAATCTTTTCGGCGATGGCCTCTCGCGCCTCGTCACTGGTCTTGTAGTCAGCCGTCAGCACTTGCAACGCCCTGCTGCTTGATGAAAGGCAGGGTGGTATCAATGGAGTGTCCGCTCATGGCGCGGTCGACCGACACATCCGGGGGCACGTAAATGTGGGTGGGACGGTTGTGACAGTCGATGCAGTCCATGCGGCGCTTGTCCGCCTTGTCAATCTGCTCCTGAGTCGGAGGACTGTCCTTTGTGATGTACTCGGTTACCCGGCCCTCCTTATTTTCAATGCGCACCCAGGGAATCACCTGGCGCTGTTCGTCGGTGGCGAAGTAGGTGACTTTGTTGGCAATGTTCATGTGCCAGTGAATGCCTTCTCCGGCCTGACCGAGGCTGGGGTCGCCGCCGCCGGTCTTGATCAGCAGGCGGATGACGCGCGGCGTGTTCTGCTCATCGTCGCCGTAATGGGTGAAACTCTTGAGCTGCGCGCCCCAGAATTTCTTCGGCCAGTGACACTGCTCGCAGGTTTGCTGCGCCGGGCGAAGGTTCGCCACCGGCGTGGGGATGGGACGGGGATAGGTGCCGAGCACGGTGTAATAAACCTGGCGAAGGCCGGAAAGCTTGGATTTCACATACCAGCTCGCACCCGATCCGACGTGACACTCAACGCAAGGCACACGGGCGTGAGGTGAGGCCTCATAGGCAGTGAACTCGGGATGCATGACGGTATGGCACAACTGGCCGCAGAAATCCACCGAGTCGGTGAATTCGTAGGCCTGGTAGCTGCCGACTGCGCTCACCAGCGAGAAGATCACCACGAAACTGAGCAGAAAGGCGACGGTACTGCGTTGGGCTGGATTGTTGAGATCCAGTTTAGGGAAATGGGGTGGGGCGCCCACGGCGCGAAGCCGCCGGCGGCGTTCGACTACCATGCCGATGGGTATCAGGATCAGCCCAAAGCCCATGATTCCCGGCGCCACCATGTAAGCGAGAATCCCGACGTAGGGAGACGGGTGGCTGGCCAGGAGATCAATGAAAACCAGCAGAACGACGTTGGCGAACGCAACCCCAGCCAGAGCCACACCGATCAGACTGATGGGATTCTTAATGAGCTTTTGCGAAACCGGCGGATGATCGCGTAGAGGATCCTTCTGCGTGTCCTCAGTCATGAATCTAGTTGTCCCTTCTTGGTCTCACCCGAGCGCAAACCGTGCACGTTCAGTGTTGCAAATTACCACACCCAAATCGTAATGCAAAGTCCACCTGAGGCACACACCCTCCCCCCAAAGTTGTAGGAGATGTTCAGCCTCGTTGCTCTCTACTTGCGACTGCCGGCAGGTTCGGACTCCTCCTCCGCCCCGGCTTCCGTCGGTTCTGCTTCTTCCTCGGATCCCTTCGCTTTTTCAATCGCGAGCAAGTCCAGCGGATGTTCATGTTCATAATGTTCGATGGACATCTTGCCGTCATACCAGGCCCAATTCATGGGATAGGCATCGGGATCGAAGATGACACCGTACAGGTGCCATACGACGATCGCGAGGGTGGCGAGAATCGCCTCGTACCAGTGGATCGTGACGCCACATCGACCCACCAGCCGGGCACGCGGTCGCCCACACCGACCTTGAACCAGGCCATCAATCCGGTGGCGGCCATCACGAAGATGCCCCACACCAGCGCCCAGTATTCGGCCTTCTCCGCGTAGCTGAAGCGGCGGAACAACGGACGCTGCTGGCTGTAACCCAGGTAGTAGCGGAAGGCGTCGCGTACGTCGGTGACATCCTTCCAGTCGGGCAGTATGTCCTTGAACAGACGGCGGCCGTCGGGGGTAGTGATGAGGTACCAGACGTGGTAAAGACCCACAACGATCATCACAACACCGGCAGTACGGTGCACGATGCGGCGCACGGCTTCGTTGACGAACACCATCGCCAGCCACGACGACGGATAGCGCAATGCGAAGCCCGTCAGCACGAGGGTCAGGAAACTCAGGAGCAGAATCACATGCTGGACGCGCTGCGCCACGGTCATGCGGAAGAGAATTCGCGGCTGGCCGATGCGGCGCAGGATCATCTTCTTGCGGAAGACGATCAGGTTGTGCAACACCATGCCACCGATGACCGCTACGATCATCCAGATATAAAACTTGCTGATGTAGGCGATGACTTTGCTGCCGAAGTCGGCTTTTGCCTGCCGTCAGAATGCACCTTGAAGCTGATGAACTTTTCGTTGGCGCCAGGATGGCATTGGCCACACGTCTTCGCCAGGTTGGCATGATTGATGGTGGAACGCGGGTCCGACGACGGCAGAATGTTATGAGCACTGTGGCAACTGGCGCAATTGGCCACGGTGCTGGAACCCATTCTTGATGCCATGCCGTGATAGCTGGACAGGTACGAGCTGACGCGTTCTCCAGCGACGCCGAACTCCGATCGACAATTTCACGCTGCCGTGGCAGGAGGCGCAGGTGTTCTCCACGTTGGCGGACGCTACTGCCGATTTGGGATCGTTGGGCGCTTTGATGGTGTGAATGCCATGACAATCCGTGCATACCGGCGCGGCCCAATTGCCGCGGGCAATGGCTTGTCCGTGGATGCTCTGTACAAATTCCTGCTTGATATTGTTGTGACACTTGCCACAAGTCGCGGGCACGTTGAGCTTGGCGATGGGGGACTTGGGATCGTCGGCGGCGAGGATGTCGTGGGCACCGTGGCAATCGGTGCATACCGCAGCCTTTTCGGAACCGGCGGCCACCGCCTTACCGTGCACGCTTTCCTGGTAGGAAGCGAAAGGAGCGGAACTGACACCCGAGGATGCCATGACAAACTTCTGCCCGTGGCAGGCTCCGCAGGTCTGCGGGATGTTGTGGCGCGCCACTTTTGAATTGGGATCGCTTGGCGGGCAGGAGTTCGTGGACACTGCCATGGCAATCCTGGCATTTCGCCACGTTGGTGTTTCCCGCCGCCGCGGCCTTGGCGTGGATACCGTGATCGTAAGCAGTTTGTTCGTCAGCGTGGCAGGTGGCGCAAACCGGTTTGGCGGGCGCGGGCTCATGCGGAAAAGCCTTGATGTCGGTGTGACAATCGGTGCAGCCAAAGGTGCTGTGAATCGATGCCTTGAACCTGGCTTCATCGACATGCAGGCTGACCTGTTTGCCGTTCTCGTCTTTGGTGAGACTGGAATCGTTATGGCAAGCCAGGCAGTCCTCATTGCTCATCTTGGGGGCGTGTTTCGCTATGGCCCCGGTCGAGAGCAGTAAGGCAAAACACAGAACCAGACTGCAACGCTTCACGGACTCCTCGCTTTCGCCCGCGCAACCGCTGCGCCGGGCAACACTCAACGATGGCTGAGGAAGGTGGAAAGGGGCAATGAGTGTGCTCACACCGGGGTGTGACAACGGTCACATGATCGCGTGACTCCCTCGGGCCGTCCTGTGCCGCAGAGCATGGCAAGCCGGGCAAATTCGTAAGGCGGGCAAGGACTTCGCCATGGTTGGTGGCATCGGTCGCCGGGGTGACACTTAGCGCTGCGCGCGAGATGGGAGGTTCGGGATCGACGGAATCAGAAGGCGTACCGCAGCGCCAGGGTAGTGTTGTTGGCGTGAAAGTAGCGCGAAGCGGTGGGTCCCACGAACGAGCCTTCGCCGTACTGGTAATAGTTCCAGCCGGCTTTGAAGGTGACGTTCTTGTAAACATTCACGTCCACTGCGGCCAGGGGTGACTGATAGGTGGACGACAGCGGCCCCAACGGCAACAGGGCGTTGAAGGACGTCGTATTGCCCTGGTTGTCGACAATACTGTATCCCAGGCGCATGGTCACCCGCTCGATGGGCGTGAGCATGAACGCGAAATAACCGTATTGCGTGTGGGTCTGATAGACGCCGTAGACCTGCATGAGGGAAGAGTCACCCAGGCAGGGGGACGATCCTGGCGGAGGCGCCGCACTTTGGAAGCAGAGATCGGTGTTCTGCTGGATGGCGTCAAAGTTATAGGCCAGGTCGAAGCCCCAGCGAGGGTTGGGGTTGATGGTGGCGGTGAACATGGTGACGAAGTTGTGCTGGTTGAAATTGATGCCCGCGGTGTCGTTGGTGGCGTGCTCGTAGATGAAGTTTCCGCCCAGCATGAGCCAGGGACGCGGAGCATAGGAAATATTGCCTTTGAGGTTGAAGAAGGCGAGAGGATCAGTGCGATAGATCCAGTTGTCGGCGCCGCCGAATTGGGCGTCAGCGCTGGCGTGCAAACCACTTCCCTTGCGGAACCAGGCGCCCAGTACCCCGGAGTAGCGGTTGATCTCGGTGGTCGGACTGCCAAACGGCGTGATCTCTCCGATGAAGGTGCAACTGCCGTCGGGGTTCAGCGGCAGCCCAACGCAATTGCCGCGATTGGGATTGTTGGGGTAGTAGATGTCGCCCAGAGCTGCCGAATAGCTGTTCCCCGGCTGAATGATGGAGTTCGCCCAGACGAATCCGGCGCGCACTCCAAAGAAGCGCGAGACATCGTACTGCACCTGGAAGTCGTTCTGCTTAAAGTTCTGGCCGATCGAGTTAGTGTTGATCTCGTTGACAAGGTCGGCCGCGGAGCTGGAGCTGTGCAACAAGGTCATGCCCGGGAACATGGCTACAGGCGTGAGCAGGGTGGCAGAGCCCGCGCTGGCGGCAGTGAAGAAATTGGACGTGAGATCCAGGAAACTTCCGGCCACGCTGAAATTGCGGAAGCGGAAGGTTTCCACCAGCCGTAGCCTGTCGCTGATGTGTATCGTCCCCGACACCTCGGCCGACGAGGAATTCCACTTGGCGCTCGACTTGCTGCCCGCGGTGTTGTAGCCCAGGTTGTTGCTGCGCGTGGTCAGGCCGCTGAAAATTTCGGTGAGCGGCGTATTGGACTGCGCATGGCTGTATTGCCACTGGCCGTTGAAGTCCAGCCAGGGCAGATCGGAGGACCTCACGTTGAGTTGTTCGGTGGGGATGAACGTGCTCACCCGCTGGAACAGACTGTAATCGAAGTATCCGTTGCAACTGGGATTGGCAATCCCGTTCTTCAGCGGGGCGCTGCACGGACTGCCGCTGTTGAACCAGGGGAGTCCAAACGTGACCAGCGAGCCGTTGGAAAGCGGCCAGGAGTTAAAGCTGTTCAGGTCGTAAACGGTGTCGCCGGCGTAGTACTGAAGCAACTGGGTGTAGCTGAGAGTTGTCTTCTTGGTGGCGCGGAAGTCCGCGCCAAAGCGATACCCGTTCAACGTATTGTTGTAGTTCTGATTGGTCTGCGCGTCGGTGCCCTGGTGGACGCTACTGAGTGACGGCCCGATGAAGCGGTTGCGGTTGTAATCGAAGCGGAAGGACAGCTTCCGCGTGGGGAACAGAACCAGGCCGAAGTTGTACAGATTTTGCCGGTTGTAGTAGCTGTGCGGAGAGTTGAGGATGGGGATGAACGGCGAGCCGGTAGGCGGATTCAGCGGGTTGGCGAACAGGTCGTAATCGAAATAGTTCTGGATGTGCTGGTAGCTGAAGTTCAGGTTGTACCAGCCGTATTTCGCTACCCGCACGCGCGCTGCCTGTTCGGGGTCACCGCCCCAGCCGAAGCTGTTCAAGGTGAGGGTGTCGAAGATGTCGTGATGCGTCAGCGAGCGCATGGTAAGCGACTGCTCGAGGATGCGGGCGCCCGACTGGTAATCCACCAGCGTGTCATACATGGGCTGGCTGCCAGTGACGTCGCTGATGCGCCCGCCCAGCTCAATCGACTGTGTCACCTGAAAGCCGCCGATTTCCTTGCCTTCGCCCGGGGCGGACGAACTGGAGGAAGCAGGCGGTGAACCGGCAGGAGGCGGTGAGGTTTGTCCCGAACTCTGGGCAAAGGAGCTGCTCAGCAGGAACAGGCAAGCCACAACCACCGCAAGCCCAAATGAATAAGCGCCGAGATTCCTTGGAACACCCATTGCATGTCTCTCAACTACCGGAAGAATGCCGGATCGAAGTTGGAACCATGGATCTGCGTGTGGCACATCGTGCAAGCCTGATACTTTGCGGACTGGTCGTGATTTGGCCCGATAGGCCGGCCCGCAGCTCCGTTCATGTTCGGCGTATGGCAGCGGAGGCAGAGAAAGTTGACGTTGTTGACCTGGAGCAGACGAGGATTGGTGGAACCGTGCGGAGTGTGACAGGACAGGCAGCCTTCGTCTGTCTTCACAGGGGCGTGTTCGAAGACGAACGGCCCCATGGTATCGGTGTGGCACTTGGTGCAAACCGCGAACTGGCCAGCGGCGGCGCGAACCTGATGGCCGGTCTGAGTGCCGTGCGGATTGTGGCAGTCGCTGCACTGGATGAGTCCTACATCCACCCGGTGGCGATAGGGTCGCGCGAACTCCGCCTTCTGCGCGGCATGGCATCCATAGCACAGGTCGGTCTGCGGCTTTACCAGCAGGAAGTTGACGTCCCTGGAGCCGTGCGGGCTGTGGCAGGAGGTGCAACTGACGCCATTGGCAAGATGTTCGGACTTGGAAAAGTTCTGCGTTTCCAGGCTGGATTGGTGGCACTTCGTGCAGATGGCCGCGGTCTGCGCCGGACTCAGGGTTTCAAAGCGAACGATCTTGGTGATATCTCCGCCGCCGTCGACGTGCGCCTGCGCCGGTCCGTGACAAGCCTGGCACCCATGCTGGTCGCCTTTGAGTAAAGCCGCGTGCGGAGTGTTGGCAAAGTGCTTGTCCCATACTTCCTGGTGGCAAGTCTTGCAGATATCGGTGTCGGCGTACTGGCCGACGGCCGAACCAGGGAGCGCAGAGGATGTCTGCGGAGCTGGATTGCTCGCATGCTCCTGTCCTGTGGCCGTTGCATTCAAACAGCAAGCCACAAGGAATGCGGACGCGCAGAGAAGATATGGTCTAGAGCCGGTGCGAGTCATCCTTGCCCCTGAATAACTCTTGCGCAATAGTCCAGAATCTTGACGGGCCTTGGCTCAACAGCACGACCAGCACCGTTAGCCACCCGTGGATTCCGGTACTATACCCGAACATCGCACGATGTACAACACACTTGTGCTATTGAATCGGAACCAAGGTACCGCACTGGCCGCGGGCGACATGGTGAATGACCGCATTCAGACGAGTACAGTGCGCCGGTGGAAAACCATCCGGGGACGGTGGGCGCGCATGGTGCCGATGCTGCGGACACGCTCGTAAGCGCCGTGCAGGTCCTGGCTCAACATGCGCACGATCTGCAGGCAAACCTCGGGGTGATTGCGCAGAAACTTGGACAAGTCCTTCCGGCGCACGAAGACGACCTGGGAATTATCCAGCAGCTCGGCGGTGATCTCGTAAGGAGTATTGGAAAGAGCGGCGCCCAGTCCCAACACCTCTCCGGGGCCCGCCACACGCAGAGTGAGGCGTCTGCCAGTATCGGAGCAGATGGACAGCCGGGCGCGACCATCGCACAAAATGTAAATGCCGCGGACCGGCCTTCCCTCGGCGAACAGTACGGTGTTTCGGGGATACAAATCGGACGATTTGATCTGGTCGAACGCTTTCAGCGACTCGGCGGGCATGTCGCAGAAAAAGCGGTCGGGGCGGAAATCGCAAGTCACGCAACTGGACTGCACCGTGGTCTCCATAATCCGGTAATAGTCCTGTTGACCGTAGGAATGCTGTGATAGCAGTCACCCTTTTTCGTGACCCCGTTCACAGGAGGCTGCGGAAGCCCTTGCTATCTAGGGGTTGACGAGGGCCCAAAATAGGCACAAATCCCCTACGGAGAACAGCAAGGCATCCACTGGGCGGTAAACGGCAGCCACCCGGCTGGACAGAGCGCCTCTGCTCTACGGCACGACCGCCAAGGCCCGCAAGGCTGCCTTATTGCGGATCAGCAGGGTCGAGCCCTTCGACTGTACAATCTGCCGCCGCTTCAGGTCGGCAAACAGCCGGGTCACCGTTTCCCGGGAGGTGCCGATCATCTGTGCGATCTCCTCGTGAGTGAGCGCCAGCTTAAGACGCGGTTCGGACTTGGTAGCCTCGCCGTTCTTGGTACTCCAGTCCAGCAGCAGTTTCGCCAGCTTCTCGGACGCGGAATGGGAGAGTCCCAAGGCGCGGATTTCGCGGCAGGCGCTGTTGTACTTGTCGCTAAGCTGCTCGGCCACCCGGAGACAGGCGTCACTATGCTCTTTGAGGAAGCGCAGGAAATCTTCGCGTTTGACGAAGTTCACCTGGCACGGGTCCACCGTCTCCGCGGTCAATTCGTACGGCTTGCCGCTAACTGTAGCGCTAAGGCCCAGAACTTCGCCCGGCTCGGCGATTTTCAGGATCAGCGTCTTGCCGTCGGTGGAGCAGATGGAAAGCTTCACACGGCCCTTGCATAACACAAAGATGCCGCGTGGGGTCTGTCCTTCGACAAACAGCACTGCAGCTTTCGGATATGCGGTAGCGTACTTGATGTTTTCGAACGACTGTAGTGCGGCGGGTGGTAGATCGCAAAAAATATGTTCTGCCCGTATCTTGCAAGCCAGGCAGCTCTCTATGATGTCCAGACCATAAGGTGTAAGCACGACGGAACCCCCTGTACTTCACATCGTATCCCCGCGTCTTACGGCCGGAAGGTGGTGTAAAGCCACCTCCGGGGCTAAAACCCTCCAACCGCCCTGTCGGCTGGCGCCTTGTACCTCGCTGCGTGTCTCACGTCACTTGCCGCTGTGATGCGGCAATTCGTAGAAAATACCCATAAACAGCGGCTTACGAGACAGATGGCGAGGGCGCGGCATTCGAGGCATTACTCCGGATACACTCCAGCGGAACATTCATACCGCACATGGAGCAAGTACATACGTCACAAAGGGGTGTGACGTGTGAGAACCCGGTTGGGCGCGGGCAGGCTGGCGTTTACGTGAATTGTCTCGGAAATCGTGCTATCCAGCCCTGCCTTGGGGGCCGTGGGGCGTCAGGCGCTGACCGGCTGAACGGTCGCAACCTTTGAGGTATCCAGGACCACCGCGATGGCATTCACCACCGACGCGACGCGCACGGCCGCCAGGATCTTTTCCTCGCTGATACCTTTTTCCCGCAGCGATTTTTCATGCGAGTCGACACAGGCTCCGCAGTTGTTGATCGCCGATACCGCCGTTGCCCAGAGCTCGAAATCCAGCGGATCGATGCCGTGCGTCCGCATCACGTTCATCCGCAAGCCGCCGCGCATGGTGGCGTACTTCTGGTTGGAGGTAAGGTGCTTGAAGCGGTAAAAGACATTGTTCATCGCCATGATGGCAGCGGCTCCCTTGGCCGCTTCGAGCGCTTCCGGCGTCAGGTACCTTGCTGCTTCCTCAAGTACTGCGGCGACCAATTGCTCATTGCGCGAAGTAACGGCTGAGGCTACGACCGTTCCCCAGAGCTGCTGCACCGTCAGTTCGGTCTGTTGCCGCACCACACTGGAGAAATTCAGTTTCAGGTCTTGCGAATAAGAAGGCAGATTTTCGATGACTTCCTCAAGATTCATGACGCTCCTCACCAACTCACACGTTCGGCTTTAGCCCTGGTTTGCAGCGGCTAAAGAGGCCGCTGAAAAAGTCCATGCTACCTGCTGTTCGGGTAGTGTGGCGCTTCAGCGCCGCGTCAACCAACGGGTCAGACCGCGGCCTTTAGGCCCTGAGGTACCTGCCCCCATGTCGCTGAGACCTGCGTATTTCGCTGGTTTGGAGCGAGGTACCTCAGCGGCTAAAGCCGGCTTTCATCGGTCCCGCTTAACGCGGGCCTGAAGGCCCGCACTACCCGAACCCGCTCCTCGGATGGCTTTTTCAGCAGCCTGTAAAGCCGCGATGATTGGTTGCAACTTACGACACGACTGAAGTCGTGCCCTGTTACAGATATTTGGCAACCGCTGCGCAAGTTTTGCAAATCCCCTGCAGCTCAATACTAAACTTTTCCACTCGGAAGCCGGAAGGGATCGTGCCTCGCAACTTCACCGGCGCCAGCGAATCGACGGGCAGGTCGGTGATGGAGCGGCAGCGGGTGCAAACCAGGTGATGATGAGGATGGCGGTTGGCGTCGATGCGCCACGAGCCATGATGAGGACTGACTTCGTGCAACATACCAGCATGCACGAAGGTCTTGAGGTTCTTATAAACCGTCGCGAGTGAGATCGACGGCAAGTCTTGTTTTACCTGCTCGTAGATCTCCTCCGGCGAATAATGTCCGGGTCGTGACACCAGCGCTTCGTAGATTTTTTGCCTCTGGTGTGTCGCCGCCAAGCTGTGCTCGCGGCACAATTGGCGAAACTCGTTGTAAGTCTCCCGGCGCATAGTTGTTAGATGATAAAAGCTATCAAAGGATTCAGATTCTCATAGGCTGATTTCGCATGGATTGTCATGCTGAGCGAGCGGCTGCTTTTGCCGCGAGTCGAAGCACCCCTATGTTGCATAGATCCAAGGTGGCAAGAGACGTCCTGCGACTCCCCGGTGCCCGCCACGGCGGATGACTTCGCCGCTCCGTCGAAAAACGCGGCAGGGGAAAGTGAAAGAGCACCATAGGAGTCCCCTCGGCTGCGCTCGGGGCAGGCTCTTCGACTCGCTGCGCTCGCTCAGGACGACAGAGGTTGAAAGATGACAGTTTTTCATCCCGATGGATAGAGCGCAGGCCCCATGCGACACTCAGGATGACAGCATTGAGATTTACTGCCATGATGAATACTCCAGGTGAAGCGCCGCTCTGCCCGTACTGGCTTGACTACAGGAATTCTTAACTGATCTGGCAGCGCTCTTTTGATGGGATCGCAAACCATACCTTCAGCCCCGGACCGCTCGAAAAGGTCGTCCGATTCCGTCGAACCTGGCAGTGACGGCGGCCCGTTGGCTCACTCCGGTTCGCTGTGGTTTGACCTGGCGATCGCACTCGTGGCCGGTCTGCTCTACTCCTTGATCGTGATGGGCCCTGGCCCGCTGAATCCGCGCAATGTGGACTGGGTGACGGTCGATCCGGCTTACCACTACATCGGATGGGAGCTGTTGCGGCAGGACCCGCACGTTCATTGGCCGCTCACCTACACCGACAGGCTGGGTTATCCGCAGGGAGAATCCGTCGCCCTGCTGGACCTGAATCCTTTGCTGGCTGTAATGCTGAAGCCGCTGTCGCCCCTGCTGCCGGAGCCGTTTCAGTACTTCGGTTTCGAAGTGATCCTGTGCTGCGCGTTGCAGTTCTTCTTCGCATTCAGAATCTTCCGGCTGTTGCTGGGAACGAATGTCCTGGGAATCGCGCTGTGCAGCGTGTTCTTCCTGCTGGCGCCGCCGCTGACCTATCGCTTCATGGGGCACTACTCGCTCAGCAACCAGTGGCTGCTGCTGGCAGCGCTGTTTCTCTTCTCGCGGGCACAGCAGGAGTCGCCGAAAGCGGTGCGCCAGTTTGTGATTTACGGGGCCCTGTTGGCGGCGACAGCGGTGGGCATCAACCCGTACATCGCGTTTCAGGTTTTACTGGTGCTGACGGCGGGTGTCGCCAGCCTGCTCTGGCAAAGGAGGGTGACGCTTCTGCAAGCGGCCGGAACCATGGTCCTGCTTTGTGCGAGCGGCTTCGTGGTGGCCTATTCTCTGGGTCTGGTCATCGAAGGAGGACGTGGCTACACCACGGGTGGCTATCGCGTCTTCTCCCTGAATCTTCTGTCGCCCGTCGATCCTCGCGGCTGGACATCCATGCTGCTCCCGCGGTTGCCCGGAGCGACCCCCGGCCAGTACGAAGGCTACAACTACCTGGGCGTTGGGGTTCTGGTCCTCGCACTCATCGTCTTGATCATGGCTGCAGTGCAGCGAGGCAAGCTTCCATCGCTCAACCTGCGCTGGCTGATACCGCTTCTGCTCTGCTGCCTGGCGCTTACACTGTTGGCACTTTCCACGCGAGTGACGCTTGGCTCCAGAACTCTAGTGGACCTCGATCCGGGCGAAAAGCTGTCTCCTTATCTCGCTTCGCTGCGTGCAAGCGGGCGGCTGTTCTGGACTCCTTATTACCTGATCCTTGTCGTCGTGCTCGCGGCGCCCTTTTTGTTCCTTAAGAGGCTGTGGGCCAACCTGCTTATCGCGTGTGCGCTGCTTGCCCAGATTGCCGACACCCAATCGCTCCGTCATTGGGTACACATAACGGTTAGCGAAGCGCATCCATCACCGCTAAGGTCGCCCATCTGGTCTACTCTGGGCGCCGCTTACGAGAACCTCATCGTCCTTCCGGCCTGGCAATGCGGTGGCAGTGCTGCGCCACTCGGGCCTGAGAGTTACCGCTATTTTGGCTTTCTCGCAGTCCAGCAGAAGATGCGAACCAATAGCTATCAATCGGCCCGCTTTACGGAGGTGGCGCGCGACTGGCATTGTCATCAGGCCATCGCGGCCTTGTCGCAACAGCCACTCTCGGCAGATTCCGCGTACGTGGTCACTCCTGAACTGGCTGCCCGCATCGCGCAGGGTCCGACCGGGCCGGGCAAATGTCACGACCTCGATCGCGTGATCCTGTGCTCTACCAGGACGGATTTCGGGCTGAGTCCTGAGCTGATGACTCCGGAGGCCCGCCTGGAGAACGCCATCGCCAATCCCGGCTTTGAAGAGGGTGGCACCTCGCCGTGGTCGCCGGTCTGGGAAGTCGACGCAAGCGCAACCTCTGCGACCGCTCACAGCGGAACCCATAGCCTGGCGGAAAACGGGCTAGGCAGCATGTATCAGGATGTGACCTCCCTGGATCCAGGCGGGGCCTACACCGTTTCTGCGTGGGTATCGGGTTCTCCTAATGCAACGGCAGAAGCGCAGATCTCAATTTACGGTCCCAGCGACAATGGCACCACTTCTTCGCGGTCGGTCAAGGTCGGAGCGGATTGGCGGCAGTTGTCCCGCTCCTTCATTGCCGGACGCGATGGGACCATCCGGCTTCACCTGTTGCGTACCCCGGGTTCGGGAACCGTTTACTGGGATGACATTCACATCTCCCGCGAAAAATAAAGATTGCTGAGAGACAATCGACTTGTGAGTACAGCTCAGACGAACGCAGGACAAGTGGAACGTCTTTCGCGAAGCTCGAGCCGAAGCCGGACGATGAAGTTCATCTTGTTCGTCCTCTCGGCGGCCCTCAGCGTAGCAGCCTTCTTCGCCTTTGACTATTACTACAGCCTGGCGCTTCAAGGGTCTGTCGTCTCAGGAGGCGCCCAAGGCTATTGCTTTGCTCCACTCGATCCGGTGCGTTTTTATGCGCTCGCCCCCAACTGTTCCTGCATTCGGCTTTGGGGCAAGTCTTCCTATCCAATGTTTACCAACAATCTCGGGTTCCGGGACGACCGGATCCGGGATGTTCCTTTAAAGGATGAGAAACCGCGAATCCTCATCCTGGGCGACTCTCATGCCGAAGGCATGACCGCGTGGGAAGATACTTTTGTCGGTCGAATCGCAACCAGTTTTCCGCAATACGATTTCTTGAACGGAAGCATGGGAGCGTACTCGCCCTCCGACTATCTCAATACCGCGCGCATGGTTTTCCAAAAGGGAATTGCGATCGACGAAGTCATTGTCTTCCTCGATATTTCCGACGCGCAGGACGAGGCCGCCCTCTACCGCGACAAAGACGCGACCGGCGCGGTGACCGCTCCCAGGGCAAAAGCCCTCTTGCAGGACCGGTATGGAAAGGTGCGTGAATACATCAACAAGCATTTCCTTATCACCGACGACATTCTTGAGTTCTTCGAACGCAACCTGGTGCGGCTGGGCTGCTACCATCTCGACCGCGGCGAGGGCAACGAGTTCGATCAGGAACGCGGCGCTTGGACGTATCGCAAAGTCAACGACACCCTGCCTTTCGAAGCGGGTTACGCGCCGCTGGGGCTTGAGGCCGGGATTGCCAAGGAGAAGTCCAAGATGGACATCCTTTGGCAGGAGCTTGCTAGGCGCAACATTCCGATCAGCGTGGTTGTTTATCCGTGGCCAAACCAGATCGCCCACGACACCACAGACTCCCGGCAGGTGCGCATCTGGCGGGAGTGGTGCGAAGGGAAATGCAAGCGCTTCGTCTCATTGTTTCCGGCGTTCTTTGCGGTGAAAGCGCAATGCGCGGGGCTGGAGCCGGGTTGCTGGTATTTGGACTACTTCATTTTCGGTGACATCCATTACAACTCCGCCGGCAATGCTCTCGTCGCCGAGGTCGTGACGAAAAGCCTGTCGGAAACTCCTCCGGAGAAGCGTCCGGACGTAACGCCCGCCGCGAGTCCGTGAATGAGTCCCGCTGTGAATTGTGCTGTACCTCACCCGCCGGGCACAGCAGCGAGGCAAGGCGAGGGGCGTCAGAAGCGCTCACCCACCGAGGGGTGTCGGTACGCGCCCATTAGCCTCGCGATCAAGACCGCCAGGTAAAGAACACCGAGAATAGCTTCAATCACGGAAAGCGAGCGGGCCTGGGACGAGACCGCAGTAATTCCCGTCGCACCGACCGAGGTCATGGTGGCGAAGCTGTAATAAATGAAGTCGAAGCGGTCGGGAACCGTGTGCAGGTTGGTCAGCGGATCAAGATAGAACGCCTTTGGCTGAATGGCGGCCACCATCCCGTAGACGCTGGCAAAGCTGAATCCGACCAGCAGATAAATGCACAAGGCTCCGAAAACTGTTTCTGAATTGGGTTGGTCCCTGGTGAAGACGCGCCGGAAGATGATGACCACCACAAAAACGTCAAATACAAAACTGAGAACAATGTTCAGAATAGAAAGGGCGCCGGCATCCGCTTGCGGAAGCAGGATGCGTTGCAAGAGGGCAGGAAAGGCGAGCAACAGGGCGATGATCAACAGCGTACGCCGTAAGCTGATCGCGTATACCGTCAACAGAATGCCAACACTCCCGATCAGACGGAATGCGAGATAACCATATCCGCCACCTTGCACGTAGGGATAGATAACCAGCGCTGACAGCAAATACACAAAGAGCAAAAAGAAGCGGTGCCCTGTCAAGGTATGTCCCTGCGGGGAGTGAGTTGCGGTGTGCGGTGAGGTGGATGCCATAGGCAGCGTGAAGAAAATCCCGCCGCCGATGGTACACCTTTTCCGCAGCAGGGAAAGCTTACGCTTCAGGCAAGCGTAGATCGCTCAGAACTCCAGGTGCAGCCGTAGTCCCGGCACCGTCACCGGACCGCGCAACCGTGTTTCCAACGCTACGGAGCGCCTGCACCAGAGTTGCTGCCCTTGCCGAGCAGGTTTTGCAACACCGCGACTTCCGCTTCGACCGCGGTCTTCAGGCTGGGCTCCATGTCGGGGGCAAAGAACGGCGAGTGGTTGGACGGAAGCTTGACGCCACTGGCCTCGGCTTCCTTGAACTTCGCGGGATCGGCCACGCCGAGCCAGAAATAGAACGAGGGCACCCCGGCTTCCACGAAATACGAGTAATCCTCAGAAGCCATGATAGGCGGCTCTTTCACCACGTTGTCCGCTCCCAGCGTCTGAATCAGCACCTGCGTCATGCGTTCGGCCAGCTGGGGATCGTTGTACAGCGCATCGGTGGATTCCACCAACTGCACCAGCGGAGGCTTGGGAGCGTCAGCGGCTTCGGCCTCGGCTTTAGCCACCCGCTCAATCGCCGACAGCAGGTGCTTGCGCACCGCCGGTGTGTACGAGCGCACGGTCAGCCCGAGATGAACTTCGTCAGGGATGATGTTGTTCTTGGTGCCACCCTGGATGTACCCGACGGTGATGACCGCCGGATTGCCCGGCTTGATTTCGCGCGACACGATGGTCTGCAAGCCCAGGATCACGCGGGCCGCGATCACGATCGGGTCCACCGTTGTCTCGGGATTGGCTCCATGGCCGCCCTTGCCATAGATGGTGATGTTGACGGTGTCGGCGTTCGACGCCGCGTACTCCGGAGTGAATCCGACCTTGCCGGCCGGCAGAGTATTGCCGGTATGGAGCGCGATGCCGACATCAGGCTTGGGGAAGCGCGTAAACAGACCATCGGTGATCATGTTCTTAGCGCCCATCGCGCGCTCTTCCGCTGGCTGTGCCACCAGCATCAGGGTCCCGTGCCAATCCTTTTTGGTTTGCGCCATGATGGTTGCGGTGCCGACCCATGCAGCCATGTGGACGTCGTGTCCGCAGGCGTGCATCACCGGCACGTCGTGCCCAGCGTCGTCCTTGGTGTGCACCGTGCTCGCATAGGGTAGTCCTGTCTTCTCCTCGACGGGCAGAGCGTCCAGTTCCGTGCGCAGCATGATGGTGGGTCCTGCGCCGTTGCGCAGAATCCCGACCACGCCGGTTCCCCCGACTTTCTCCGTCACTTCATAGCCGAGCTCACGCAGTTTCGCCGCAAGCTTCGCCGCGGTATTGACCTCGTGCAGCGACAACTCCGGGTGCTCATGGAGGTCCACGTAGAGCGTCTGTACTTGCGGATAGACGGAATTCACTTCAGAGGTGAGGGAAGAGTTACCTGACGAGGCGGTCTGTGCCCACGAAGTGGACACACCGATGAGCAATACAAACAAGAAGCAATGTTTCATAGGTCGTAAGGTTGACATAGTCTGACTCAGCGGACTGATTAGCACCTACAAATGGTTCTCGGTTGTATCAGGGCACGACTTCAGTCGTGCCGAACAGCCAAGTCCTACTTGAGCCGCTTACGGCCCGGCTGAACAGGCTGCTGAAAAAGTCCGAAAAGCAGATTTCTCGCGGGCTGAAGCCCGCTCGGAATGACCAAAATAAACGACTTGTCGGCACGACTGAAGTCGTGCCCTGATACAAAAACGCTCACAGTGCGACTTCTTCCGCAGCCTCTGAAGCAGGGCCCTGATACAAAGCGATTTCGAAAACAGTTCTACATGATCGCGGTCGGCGGCGCAGGCTCGTCCGGACGTCCAGCATTCGCCAGCGGAACCCGAATCATCACGATCGCCAGAATTACCAGCACGATGAACCCCGAGAACACGTTGGGGTGCTCGAAGATCACCGGCAACGGCCATTGTTTGTATTTGAAGATCGCGATCACAATCCCCATCAGCGCCTCGCCGGCGATAAATCCCGAAGCGGTCAGCACTCCCGCATTTTCAACGCGGGCTTTTTGTGCATCGTTGAAGTTCTTGCTGTCGCGCATCTTGTCGGTGACCCAGCGGATCATCCCGCCCAGGAAGATGGCGAACGTCGTTTCCAGCGGCAGATACATACCGACGGCGAACAGCATGGGGCTGCGCACTTCCAGCATGATCAGCGCAAATCCCATCAGAACACCGACCACGATGAGCGGCCACGCCATCTCTCCGCCGACGATGCCCTTGGCCAGCATTGCCATCAGTCCAGCCTGCGGCGCGGGGAGTTGACGATCGCCAAACCCGGTGCCACCGCTGTTGAGGTTGGCTTGGTTCAGCAGCATCAGTACAGGCAACAGGGTGAAACTGGCGACCGCCACTCCCATGAAGTCTCCGATTTGCATCTTGCTCGGAGTGCCGCCAAGAATATGCCCAACCTTCAAGTCCTGCAGCATCTCGCCGGCGACGGCCGATGACACGCAGACCACGGCCGCGACGCCCAGCACGGCGGCCACCCCGCTCATTCCAGAGACGCCCATGATCACCATGAGCAGGGCGGCAATGACCAGAGTCGCAAGGGTCAACCCGGAAATAGGATTATTCGACGAACCGATCAGGCCAACCAGGTTGCCAGAGACCGCGGCAAAGAAAAAGCCAATGATGAGCATTACGATCGCGGCGACGATTCCGCCTCTCAGCACGCCCGAGTAACTGGTGTAGAGCGCGACCATGCACAGCAGCACCACCCCCAGTCCGCCGAAGACGATCTTGCCGTTCAGATCGCGTTCCGTGCGCGCTGTGCTCGCGTGGGCTGCCGCTGACTTCTTCAGATCGGAAACTGCACGCGCCATGCCGGAGCCCAGGCTCTTGCGCATGCGAAACAAGGTGTAGCAGGCGCCGACCAGCATGCCCCCGACTGCGATCGGCCGCACGATGAAGCTCCACACCGCAGCTGCCTGGCCTGCCCAGAAGGCCTCGTCGGGAATCGTCGCGCCGGCCGGAGCAAATTCGGCCACCAGCCTCGGTCCGCCCAGGAAGAGAATCAGCGGAACCAGCAGGCCCCATGCGATGACCCCACCGGCGAAGTTCAGCGACGCCAGTCGCGGGCCGATGATGTAGCCTACGCCGAGATACGCCGGACTGATCGCAGGAGCAGAAACGGAGGTCACCGCGCCGGCAGTGAGCTTCGGGGCGGTTGCCGACCGGCCCATGCGGATAAAGCTCTTTCCCAATTGACCGACACTGACAATGAAATCCCTGCTGGGACTGAACAAGCTGAACTGGCCCAGCAGGTAAACCACGCCACCGACTCCCATGTTCGAGAACAGGATCTTGGCGGCTTTGCTGCCTTGCTGTCCGGCCTTATGGATCTCTGAGGCCGCTACCGATTCGGGGAAGGGAAGATCAGGATCTTCCACCATCACTCGGCGCAGCAGGGTCACAAACAGAATGCCCAGCACTCCTCCCACCAGCATCAGCAACGACGACTTGAGATAGGCGTGCTGAAAATCGAAGACCGGCCACGCTCCTGAAATCACGAACGCCGGAATGGTGAAGATGGCTCCGGCTGCGACCGACTCACCGATGGAGCCAACCGTTCGGGTGATGTTTTCCTCGAGCAGCGAGCCTCGCATGAGGCGAAGCAGGGCCATGCCGATGACCGCCGCAGGATAGGTCGCGGCGATGGTCATGCCCGCCCGTAAACCGAGATAGGCGTTGGCGGCACCCAGGATAACGGTGAGAACCAGTCCCAGCAGCACGGCCTTGAGGGTGAACTCCGGCATAGTCGTGTTGTCAGGAACGTAAGAGCGGAATTTCTTCGGCGGTGCAGTAACCGTGGTACTCATCTAAGAAGCCTCAGGCGGCGCCGAATGTGGCGACGGCGCAAGGTAGCACGTTGGCGGCGTTCGTTACAAGTGTATAGCGGACCAGCCAGTCCGTAGCGCGGGCAGAAGCGCGGTGCGGGTTGTGATCCCGAACTCACAAGCTTCAGGGCCGAGCCTCGTTAGTGCCATTGTCCGCACGTGAGATGCTCCCTGAAAGTATCAGACCTCACGATCACTTTCGGAGAATGATGACCGCGACAAAGTAAAATCTCGACGCAAAGCAAATTTCTCGCTTGACTTAACCGGCACGATTTGTACAGTTAGTGGCAGCCCTCGTCCGCTCTCAACTCCCCTCGGCTATGGGAGAAGCGAGCCGTCCAAGTTCTTGATTGAGCTCGAACGACCGCCTGCTGGATTCTCTGGCCCGAGGGTTCTCTACGTGAATAACATTCTGACGCTGTTGTTTGTCTGCGATACGGGTGAGTTCTGCTCTCCCTTTCTCGCTCCCTTGCGGGCCGCTCCTATTCGCCTGCTGGTAGGGCGCCACCTGGAAGATGCGAAGACGCTGCTCGCGAGTGACCCGCTCGACGCCATCGTTTTCGATCCAGACCACTTGCAAGACAGCCATAGCGTAGTGGCCGAATTGAAGCGTGCCGCTCCCCGGACGCCTGTGATCCTGCTGCGCGGCAGAAACCATCACAACGGTATCAAACCGCCAGGGGTCGCCGCTGTCTGTCGTGCCGACCCGGCAGACGAAACGGTACTCAGCACGATTCCGGCATTTCTTGCTTTTATCCTAGGTAAACAGTCTGGCGGCGCAAACGGCCGGTCGCTCCGCGCGGCTCCGTCAAATCGCCCTCTCCATTGCGTGAAACCAAATCTTCGGGCTGGTGATGCGGCTGCGGCGAAGGTAACCGAAATGCGAGCCCCTGAAGAACTCGACGAGGAAGACGTCACTGGTCGAAGGAAGCTGGGCTGACCCGGGATCAGATTGGTAAACAGTGTATGGATTCCGGAGGCCGATCATCGTCGGCAGGCAGCAAGCCTTGGCTTCCGGTCCTTCAAGTCAGCGGATTAACATAATAGATCCACAATAGATCCACGCCCTGAGGGTAGTCTTCACCCCCCGAAAAATGAATTGCAGTGATGCCCATCCTATAAGTGTCTGTTGGCTATAGCGCCAGCCACCAATATATAGCACTATAGGGCCATATAGATAATCACACTATAGTGTGAGCAATGACCTTTCGCTCAGACCGCCTCCCGCATCATAATGCTGATTATCGCAGCCGTTCATCGCGCTGATCGACGCGTTTATTTATTGGCGGTTTCCCAGCCGGGAGTCACAAGCCTAATCCCGCGCTCGCAGACTGGGGACACGCAGAGAGGAAGTCCAGTGGCCAAGGACAAGGCAAAGGACAAAAAGCGAGAGGCCCAACCAGCCGCCAATGCGACCTATAGCGACGGCAATCCCCTCGATGCCGTGCAATATCTCGAAGCCAAACTCATCCTGAAGCCTGATCGCTTTACCTGCGTGGAAAGCTTTCGCGACTTCGGCAGGCGAGTGGAACGCACGGCGAAGCATCTCGGCGTGGCCTACACCGTCAGTCCGAAGGCAAAAGGGAGACCCGAGACTCGCGAGATCGTCTTCGGCGATACGTCCGACTACTGTCTCTACAACCACGCATTTATCCTGCGCCGGCGCATTTCGTACGTAGACGGCTTCCCAGTGGGCGACCCCGAAGTCGTCTTCAAGTTTCGCCATCCCGATCAGCACCTGGCGGCGGCGATGGACGTGCGCCCCAAGATCGCGGGCGAGTACCGCATCAAGTTCAAGATGGAAGCGCTGCCGCTTAAGGACGATGTGGGCGGATTCCGCATCCTGTATTCCCACAACTGCGTATTCGGCTTGAGCCAGATGCATGACGCCGACAAGACTTCGCTGGCTACCCTGAGCCGCGTATTTCCAGCGCTGGCTACCCTGCAGCGGTCCGACAGCGAAAGGGTCACGGCGGTGAACCAGGGGATCGTCGAAGAGGTTCTGCTGGAGCTTGGCGAGTTGAGCTTCGGCAAGGGAATCGCCGCGAAGTGCAATGTGGCGCTGTGGCGCACTCGCGGCGAGCATCGGCCGCTGGTGGGCGAGTTCGCCTACCAGGCCAGGTTTGTTCGCCACAAGCCCATCCACGATAAAGCGAAAAAACTATGCGAGCAGTTTTTCGTCACGCTGCAGCTCGACCTGAAGGACTGGCTCTCGCTCGGCACCACCAAGACCGGAACGGTCTACCGCATGAACGGCAACGCTCCGCAGGGTGTTGAATGACGAAGCGGCGGGTGCATCGGCGTAAGGGCCGCTACTTTTTCCCTGCAATTCTGAATTACTATGCCGAAGGGAGTTGAAGTTGAGCTTGCTCCGATCCAGACTATGCCGGAAATTGATGGAGGAAGCGTGATCCAGGTTTGCTGGCCAACCGTTGCGCCCGTCAAACCCGTGAAGGCATTGCGATGAGAAAAGCGCTGCTAGCTGTGGTATTCCTGCTCACGCCGGTATGGTGCGAGCAAGCGCCTCCCGTGCGCGACGCGGCAGCCCGCAACCACGCCCGCACCTGCGACCGACAAATATGGTGGCCTGACGGCACTCCCTTCGCCCAGCGGTGCAACCGGCTATTTCCGCGTGGAGGAGGCGGTTCGCAGTGACGGTAAAGTCAAGCGCTGGAACCTGATCTCGCCCATGGGCAATGCCATGTTCGTGCGCGGGGTACAGAACGCCAGCTACGTCTTCATCGACCAGGAGGTCATGCAAGCGCGTTACGGCTCTGACCACACGCCGTGGTTCACCCGCACCTTGAAGCGCATTCAGTCCTGGGGCTTCAACGTCATCGGCGATTACGCCCACCTGGCGTTCTGGCCGGTCGGCAACGGGGCTGGAGGCCCAACTGGGGCTGCGGTGAAGATGCCGTTCATCCTGATGCTGCGTCCCGCCGTCCAGGCGTCGATCCATCCCGACCGCTGCGGTTACAAGCAGCCCATCAAGGACATCATCAAAGGCGTTCCCAGCCGATACGGCATCTGGGACGGGACTCCGATGCCTGACCCCTTCGATCCCATGTGGCCCGCGTGCGTGAATGCCGACCTAAAGGAAGTGCGCAGCAACTTCACCGGCGGTGAATTCAAGAACATTCCCTGGATCGTGGGACTCACCACCGAGGATGCCGACTACCTTTGGGCCCTGAAAGGCACGGGCGACAATCCGGTCCGGCCGAAAACGTATCCCCACATGGGCTTCCTGATCGCTGTCGCCGACTTTAGCTACAGCGACCACATCGATCCAAAACTCCATGCCAAGTACGCCTGGAGCGCTTATCTCCAGAAGAAGTACACCAACATTGCCGCGCTGAATGCCGCCTGGGGAAGTGACTACACCAGCTTTGGCGACGACGGCGGTTACGGCGAAGGCACAGGAGTACTCGATGAAGATGGAAGGCACAAGGCGTGGCTGGGCGATGATCCCTACATGCTGAAGGGAGCCAAGCCGGAGGTGAAGGCCGACCTCGATGCGATGCTCTATCAGTACGCTTATCAGGCCGAGTCCGTCGAGGTACAGGCTATTCGCGCCTACGACAAGAACCACCTCATCTTCGGCCCCAATGCGCTTGATGGCCCCGGTGGTTTTGGCGCCAGGCCACAAGTTCTGGCCGCCATGGCAGACGCTGGCGTGGATGTCCTCTACCTTACCTACGAGTCGGTTTATCCGCAGAACGTGAAGGTCGCCGCAGCGGCCTACCAGAAAACCGGCAAGCCCGTCCTGCTGTGGTATGGACTGAGCGCCAACCAAGACTCGTATTGGCACCCGCAGCCTTCCGGCACCGGCGCCGACTATCGCACCCAGGAAAAGCGTGGCCAGGTTTACGCCGATGACCAGCAGTACATCTTCAACGCCCAGGCCGAGGACGGCTCCTACCCCATCGTCGGTGTCAACATCTGGGGTCTGACCGACGACAACCGCAACGAGCACACCAACTGGGGTCTGATCTCCAATCGCGACAATCCCTACGACGGCAAGTGCGCCGTCCGTGCCACCGCGTACAAGGACCCGTTTGGCGCGCGCTGTGGCGGCGAGACCGCCGACTACGGTGACTTCCTGAGCGCTGTAACTGCGGCCAACGCGGCGATCGTGCAGCAGATGATCGGCGAGGCGGCACCCGCGCAGAAGCCATCTGGCGGAGCCGCACCGGCTAGTGGCCACTGAGAGGGCGATGCGCCCGCAAGAGTTGCGCGGTCAATGCACGACTGAAAGGCGTGCTCTATCCTTATGCCTATATAACCTGGAGTGAAGCCGCTCTGGCCGCAGCAGGAAGCGACAGCATCAAGCCAAGGAAAAGGCCGGCATCTCTTTCGGAGGATGCCGGCCTTTGCCAAACTTCAGGGTTTCAATGTTACGGCGTGATCTCGAAGATCGTACCCACGTTATATGCGCCGCCGTATGCAGTCGTACCGTAAAGATTGCCGTTGGCGTCGAGTGTCAAGTTCCTCGGAGAAAAGCCGTCACTGCCGTTGAAAGTATGGAGAGGTGTGCACTTCCAGCCGGCTTCGGAGGGCGTCAGCTTGAAGACCTCACCATAGTAGAACTGAGGAAGATCGCAGCCGCCGTCCGGTCTGCTTTTGCGGTCGCCGCAACCGTTTGTGGTCGCGCCGTAGAGGCTCCCGGCGGCGTCCATCACCAGACGGTCAACCGGCCCCGTCCAACCGTTATTAATCAGCGTCCAAATGACGCTGAATGTCCAGTCGCCACCCGAAGGTGTCAGTTTGAAAACGGTCGCTCCGAAGTTGTCTCCGAACGAGGTGGCGCCGTAGAGGTTCCCTGATTCATCCATTGTCAGGCCGGCGAAAGGCCACCCGCCGTCGTGTCCGTCCTCGAAGTTGTAGAGCGTTTTCCTGGTCCAGCCGCCCCCCGAAGGCGACAACTGGAAAACCGTGCCAAAGCCGCCGGTGCCGCCCGCTTGGGTCGTCCCATAAAGGTTGCCGGACTTGTCGAAGATCACCGGCGAAGGATAATTTCCGTCGCTGCCGCCGCTGAAGCTGTAAAGCACAGTCTTGATCCAACCGCCGCTGGAGCGCGTCAGCTTGTAAATGCTGCCCAGAGCATAGTCGCCGCCGTCATAGGTCGAGCCGTAGATGTTGCCCCCTTGATCGAACACCACATCGCCATAGACTCTGTACGAGGTGTCGAGTTCCAAGGGAGAAAGCACGGTCTCTATCCAGGGATCGAACGGTGAGCGCGGCGGAGTGGCTGGCGGCTTCAAATTAAAGACGCAGCCATTGCCACTGCATCCTTTGCCTTGTCCCGCCCAACCATAGAGCGCGCCTTCCGGGCCCAGGGTTCTAGCGGCTGCGAACCCGGAGAACTCATAGAGCACGTTAAAGAGCCAGCCGGAGCCGCGGTTTGAAAGTTTGAACGCAGTTCCGCTGTTGCAATTCGGGTAACAATAGCCGGCGGTAGTGCCGTAGAGGTTTCCGCCCCGATCCATGGTGGCAGCGTTGGGATACTCCCCATCCGCTCCGCCGGTGAAGTTGTAAACGGTCTGGAAGCCTGCCGCGGGTTCCGCTGGAGCTGAATCTCCAGGGACCTTACAGGCCCAGGGTCCGTCGACCCCGCCGCCTGCTATGTCGAACGCTTCCGAGGGAATCGTTCCCAACGCGCTTTCGACGGCCTGCGAGGGACAGCCCGGCGACTGGCAACCCGCACCACTGTTCTCATCCCAATACACCGGATTGCCACTGGCGACTGAGGCATTCGCCAGGTTGAACCAGTAGGTGCCGCCGCCACTTAGGGGTGCAATCAGACCGGTTACCGAGATCTTGTCGATGTTGTAGCCAAACTGATTGGTAGAAACAAACACGTCCGTGAGGTTGGAGCCGCTGGCGGTACCGGAGCCGTAGACGGTCCCACCAAGCGGCGCGCTGGTGATGGACCAGTCCACCGCCGAGACTTTGTCGCCGGGGAACTCCCAGACCCAGATGTCAAAGCCGCTGACGGAGCTGGCAATAAAGCTGTCGCTGACGATGTAACCGAAGTTAATGGCCCAGGCATTGTTGGTGCCGTTGGCTGGGCCGTTGTCGTAAGCCACCCCATCCGGCAAGCCTGAACCAGTTCGGTTACGTGGAGAAGTCGGAGATTGGCCGACCGCTGGCGGCATGGCTGGATGAGCCAGTCGGGACGCGAACGCCGGGGACGCTGCTGCCTCTCGCGCTGTGGGTGGAACCGCATTCTGTCCCAAGGCCGGCACAACAGCCAACGCGAAGCCGAGAACAACAATTGCCAAAAGTACGGCGAACAGTAAGCCGGTTACTTTCTGCTTCATATGATCCTCCTCGTGGCTGCCGGGATCACCACGACCTTCAGCCCAAGTCACTGGGACTCTCGGGGATGTAGGCTCTTGTTTCTCGCGGACTCGCCAGGAGTGGGGTGGGAAAAAAGCCTGAGATCTTTCCCCCGAGGTAACGGGGGAATTCTCACTCGCGCCGCAACCGGGTGTCTGTGACGTACGCCGCAGGGGCATGTGATGACGGCAAAACCGAAAAAGACCGGCCCGCCTCAAACTCCCAAAATATCTGCTTGTCATGGTGAGCGGTCATGGCGAGCCTGCGTGGGAGTCAGCCCGGCTCACTGTGCGCCCCTGGCCGTTACATGCGCCAGTTCGAGCTTGAAAGCTTCTGGAGTAACGCGTGCCACTCCGGAATAGGGGCTGTCGAGCGAGAGGATGAGAAAGAGGCTGAAGGCCAGAATTCCTGCGAGCGCCGCGGTCATGCCCCCTTGTGACAGGATGCTTTCGTGCCCGAAGAAATAGGTGAAGGCAATGAGCAGGACCCCTCCTGAAATCAGCAGGCACCAAAGCGAAGTGGGAACTGTGCCACGGCTGGTAAAGAGCCGAACTCTCCGGTAGTCCGAGAGGGCGTTCAGATGTCGAAGGGACTCCTCGTAGTAGGCCTGTACTTGGGGAGTGTCGGGCTGGCCGCTGCCATATACATCCCAGAGCTTTTGTACTGCTTGCCAGGTGCGCTGGCTGTCGCGACCTTCGGCCATGGCGGGAAATTCATCCTCCGTGACCGAATTCAAATACTCGATTAGCGCCGTACGTATGTTCCTGCGTAGTGGATCAGGCATGACGGTTGACATGCGAGAAAGGTCCCCAACCTCGTTGGCTTCGTGTTCCATATTTGAGCCGGCGGCCGTGAAACTGCCCCAGACGACGAAGACGGCGAATGCAACCAGCACTGCGTAGAGCGTCCCAACCATCAAGAAGAAGTAGCTGGCGACCTCGTGGTGCCGCTTCAACCACTCGATGTCAGCGTAGCGGCGGACCACTAGCAAACCCGCCACCGCAAGCACCATGGAGGCAGTGATAATGAGCCCACCGACTAAAGGAGTATCCATTTGGTATTCCTCGAAAACAGAACTGCGATTGGTGCGGGCCAGCACAGCCAGCTTGTACGCCGAAGACGGAATTCTACGACGCGCCGCCCAATTGAGAAAGCGGTAAGAATGTTCTGATCTTCCCAGGAACCCGATTGCCCGCCGCGTACATCCATAGCTGAGATGAAACCTCCCTGCGACGAGGCCGTAATCGGTTCACGCGCCGCGATCTCGCCGTGCCACCGCCAAGTCCGTTCATGGGTGTTGGCAGGAACAATCCTTGCCTCGAGCATGGCCTTCATCGACAGCACAGTGGTGAATGTCGCGTTGCCGGCGTTGCAGATGAGCTTCAGGGCCAACGTGGTGGACGTGCAATGGGTCATCGAATCGTACGGACTGACACTCTCCGCCTTGATCCTGGTTGGCGGCTCGATGGGCGACTTGTTCGGTCGCCGCCTTATGTTTGTGAGCGGCGTTGTCGTATTTGGGATTGCGTCGGCGATCTGCGGCATCGCCTCCAGCATTCAGGAGCTGATTCTCGCCCGGGCGGTGCAAGGTGTTGGGGCGGCATTCCTGGTTCCGGGAAGCCTGGCGCTGATCAGCGCATCGTTTGCCGAGAACGAGCGCGGCCGGGCGATCGGTACATGGTCGGGATCGACGGCGATCACCACCGCGATTGGTCCGGTCGTTGGGTGGCTGGCTCATCGAGCACCTCTCGTGGCGCTGGGCCTTCTTTATCAATGTGCCGCTTGCGGCCGCAGTTTTGGCGATCTCGCTGTGGCATATTCCGGAAAGCAGCAGCCAGCGGCAAGGACGAATCGACTGGTGGGGAGCGCTCATGGCCACAGTGTGCCTGGGCGGACTCGTCTTCGGATTCCTGGAGTCTGCAACGCCTCGGCTGGAGACACCCGTTGGTCGTGGGAAGCCTCGCCGCGGGCGTTGTTGGTCTGATTGGATTTCTGTTCATCGAAGCCAGGGACGTGTCGCCGATGGTGCCGCTGAATCTGTTCCGTCGCGGGCCTTTCGTGGTGCCAACCTGCTCACGCTATTCTTGTATGCGGCGATCGGCATCTTCTTTTTTCTGCTGCCGCTCGATCTCATTCAGGTGCAGGGATACTCGGCGACTGCCGCCGGGGCTGCAATTTTGCCGCTGATCCTGCTAATGTTCCTGTCTGTCGCGCTGGTCGGGCGGATTGGTCGATCGCTACGGGCCACGCCTGCCGCTGATCGTGGGAGCGTCGACGCGGCGCTTGGATTTGTACTTGTTCACGGTTCCGTCGGTTGGAGGTAGTTATTGGACGACATTCTTCCCCGCCATGATTGTGCTTGGACTCGGCATGGCGGTCAGTGTGGCGCCTTTGACTACGGTGGTCATGGAGTCGATTGAGCAGGACCGCGTGGGAACGGCCTCGGGCATCAACAATGCGGTGGCGCGCGTCGCCGGCCTGCTGGCCATCGCGGTCTTGGTGTGGTCATGATCGCCGAATTCAGGGCTCACCTGAATCGCGGCCTGGCCACTGCTGCCATGCCGGAGCCTGTCGAAGCGAGCTACAATCGAAGCAATCAGCTGGGCGCGTTGAAGCCTCCAGCCGGGATCGATCCTGCGACGGCCTCGGCGATTGAGTCGCCATCGTAGCGTCGTTCCTGTTTGGTTTCAGACTATGATGTGGATCTGCGCAGCTCTGGCGGTCGCCAGCGCCGTCGTGGCGTGGCGCATGATTCCAACACGCATGGAGCCTGTGCTGGCGGCCAGCCCAGCGGAATTCGTCTCCAAGTGGCTTCGCAGCGCAGAGTCGAATAAGCCAGTTTCGCCATCTAACAACAGCTTGAACACAGCGCAAATGAATCGAGAAGGAGTATCGCGCATGGCCAAGCCGACGCTGTTGACCGTAGACGACGACCCAAATGTTCTGAAAGCGATCGAGCGAGACCTGCGCTCCCGTTACGGTGAGAACTACCGGGTGCTGCGCGCCGAACTCGGGCGATGCGGGGCTGGAAATTCTGCGCGAGCTGAGGGTGCGCAACGATGCAGTCGCCCTTGCTGCTTGGCCGATCAGCGTATGCCGCACATGGATGGCATCGGCTTTCTGAACGAAGCCAAGAAGATCTATCCCGACGCCAAGCGCGCCCTGCTGACCGCCTATGCCGACACCAGCGCCGCCATCAACGCCATCAATGAAGTCAACGTTCACTACTTTTTCCTGAAGCCCTGGGACCCGCCCAGCGAGCATCTGTATCCGGTCCTCGACGATCTGCTGGAAGACTGGAGCGCGTCGTATCGGCCGCCTTACGAGGGCATCCGCGTGCTGGGCACGCGCTGGTCCTCGAGAGCCTACGAAGTGCGCGATTTCCTGGCCCGAAACCATGTTCCGTATCAGTGGATCGACGTTGAGCTCGCCTCGGAAGATCCGGAGGTGAAGCAGCTCATCGCTTCCATCGGCGATGACGCTGCCAAACTTGCCGCTGACCCTGTTTCCCGACGGCACCCGCCTGTTTCAGTCGACTTCGGCGGAACTGGCCGAGAAAGTCGGCCTGAGGACTCGGGCCGAGACCCAGTTTTACGATCTGGCCATCGTCGGCGGCGGTCCCGGCGGATTGGCGGCTGCGGTCTATGGCGCGTCGGAAGGGCTGAAGACGGTGATGATCGATCGCGAAGCTCCCGGCGGACAGGCAGGTCTGAGTTCGCGCATCGAAAACTATCTCGGCTTCCCGTCCGGGCTGAGCGGCGGCGACCTGGCGCGCCGCGCGGTGATGCAGGCGCAACGCTTCGGCGTAGAGATTATCGCGCCGCAGGAGGTGATCGAGCTGCGCGTCGAAGGGCCGTATCGCATCCTCAAGCTGGGCGATGGCAACGAGATTTCGTGCCATGCCGTGCTGATCGCCACCGGAGTGCAATGGCGACGGCTGGAGGTTCCGGGGATGGATCGGCTGCAGGGCGCCGGGTGTGTACTACGGCGGCGGCAGCCAGGAGGCGATGTCGTACAAGGGCGAGACCGTGTACGTGGTGGGCGGCGCGAATTCCGCGGGCCAGGCCGCACTGAACTTCGCGCAGTTCGCGGACAAGGTAGTGATGCTGGTGCGCGGCGACTCGCTGGCGGCAACCATGTCGCGCTACCTCATCGACCAGATCGAGAAGACGCCAACATTCAGCTATGGACGCACGCGCGAGGTGATCGAAGTCCACGGAGAAACCCATCTGGAAGAAATTTCGATCCAGTGCTCCGATACCAACACGGTGGAGCGCGTTCCGGCCAGCGCCATGTTCATCTACATCGGCGCGCTGCCCCGGACGGACTGGCTTGAAGCCAGACCGTGGTGCGCGACGATCGGGGATTCGTTCTGGCCGGCCCCGATCTGATGAAAGACGGCAAGCATCCGCGCGGGATGGAACCTGGATCGCGATCCGTTCCTGCTGGAGAGCAGCGTGCCCGGCGTCTTCGTCGTCGGGGATGTGCGTCATGGGTCCATCAAGCGAGTTGCGTCGGCGGTTGGCGAGGGTGCCATTGCCGTGCAGTTCATTCATCGCTACATGGCGAAGGTGTAGACCGATGGCCAATGTCTCGCAGAGATGAGCTTGCGCACCGTCACCGTTCTTCCACGATCTTCCCGACGAGCAACTGGACTGGTTCCTGGAGCATGCAACCGAACTATCGCCTCGACGCCAGGTGACATCTACGTCCGCGCGGGAGATCCTGCGGACAAGATGGTGGTTGTGCTAGAAGGCGAACTGCAAGTGCAGATTCCATGGCCCCGACGAAAACGTCTTCACGACTAGGCGCCGGCACGGTGTCGGGTATCCTGCCGTACTCGCGCATGACGACTTTTCCCGCGACCGGTCGCGCGGTCCAGCCCTCACGAGTTCTCACCTTCCCGGCGTCACTGTTCGACGATCTGCTGCGCCACATGCCGGAACTGGGCAGGCGCCTGGTGGCCACCATGGTCGATCGCACTCGCGAAGTCACGCGGGCCGAGCAGCAGCGCGATCGTCTGGCAGCGCTGGGCAAGCTTTCTGCCGGACTGGCGCACGAGCTTGAACAATCCCGCGGCAGCCGCGCGTCGCACCGCCGAGCGCCTGCGCGGCGTGGTCGGCGACTTTCGAGCGTCGGTCAGCAAGCTGGAGGGCATCCAGCTTACCGAAGGCGAACGCACGGCTATCGAGACCGTTCGAGTCGACCTGCTGCACCGCAGAGCCGGAGACTGACGTGCTGAAGGCCAGCGCTCTGCAGGATGAGATCGAGGCCATCCTGCACAAGCACGGAATTCAGGATGGCTGGCAATATGCGTCATCGCTGGTAGAGTGCGGCGTGCTGCCTGCATCCGCTCAACATGATGCTGGACGCAGTGCGGAATGCGTGGCCGAGCCCGCGCTGAAGCGTGTGTCGGCGTTGGTCGAGATCAACGATCTGCTGAGCGAACTGGAGAACAGCACTTCCAAGATCTCCGACCTGGTCCGCGCCATCAAGGAGTATTCGTACATGGACCAGGCGCCGGTGCAGGACGTTGACGTGATGCAAGGGCCTGGAAAACACGCTGACCATCCTGGCGCCACAAGCTGAAGAAGGGTGTGACCATCAAGCGCGACTACCATCCCACGCCGCTGCTGGTGAACTCCTATGGCAGCGAACTGAACCAGGTGTGGACCAACATCATCGACAACGCCATCGATGCCATGCACGGCGAGGGCGAACTGCGCATCAGACCTTTCCGTGAAGGAGATTGCGCCGTGGTTGAGATCGGAGACTAACGGGCCCGGGCATCCCGCCGGAAATTCAGTCACGCATCTTCGAACCGTTCTTTACGACCAAGGGTGTGGGCGAAGGAACAGGACTGGGACTGGACACGACGCTGCGCATCGTGCGAAAGCATCGCGGATCGATCAATGTGACCTCGGTTCCCGGCGACACGAGATTCCAGGTTCGCTTGCCCAGCACTCCTGTTGAAGTTCGAGATTGACGCAGCAGGCCCCGTCGCCGCGGCAAGCCTGCTGCGAGAGGAACACGTCACGAACCGCTAGCCTTGGGCAGCGACCTTCTGCTCCGCCAGCGGTCGCGCGAAGGCGTTGGTGGGACTGTGTGAGTTGATGGTGAGGACCAGCTTGTAATACTCCATCGCCTTCGCTTTGTCTCCAGACTTCTCGCAGGACTGCGCCAGCAGACTCAAGACGAACGGATCTTTTTGATCGGCCTTCTGAAAGTCGGCAATGGCGGTCTTGTAATCGCCGCCGTAGAACGCGACATAGCCGGCGATATAAGGATAGAAACGCACCTGGTCGGGGTTGGTGCCTTTGTCAAGGATGGCCTTGGCGGCGGCAAGGTGCTTCTGCGCTTCTTCCTTTTGGTCCTGACGCGCGCGGATCCTCGCCAGCGCGCTTTCCCAACGGAATTCCCAGAGGTCTTTCTCCGCCGGGGTCATGTTGGGTTTGAGCAGCGCTGTCAGGTGTCCGGTTTGGTACCACTGGAAGCCGTTGTCCACGTCGCCCGATTCGAGATAGATACGCGCCAGCTCGTTGGCTGTTCCCGCGGCATCGTCAAATTTCTTCTCGGTGTACTGCGCATCGAACGCCTGCTGTTCAAATTTCGCGGCCTCGCCGGCATCCTTTGTGAAGGCGTAAGAAACGGCCATCGTCCTCAGGGCCTGGATCTTCTGCTCACGATTCGCGGCCATGATCGCTTTGCCCAGATGCACCCGCGCCTGCTGATACTTGCCCTCCAGGTCGAGCGCCATTCCCGCGGCCAACTGCGCCTGGTAGAGATCAGGAGACAGTTGCAGCGCGCGGTCGTAGAGCGCCAGGGCCTCATCCTGCCTGCCTACGCTGTTCAGCTTCTGGCCTTGCTTGACCAGTTCCAGCGCCTCGCTGTCCTTGCTGGACGGCTGAGGGGCCGCAGAGGGTTGCGGCGGGGACGATTGCGCCAGCAGGGAAGTGACGCATAACAAAAACGCTATGAGCGTAGGAAAGAAGGAACATTTATGTCGCATAGCGGGCCAATTATGGCATATTGTTTCGGCGGTAGTGAACGGTTTACACGCTGCGAGTGGTCACAACGTGACATCTGTCGAAAGACCCCTTCCTGGCTGGAAATCTTGAGGTTTCCGCCTGAGGATTCATGAAAAATAGCATTCAACGTGGTGCGTTCGTCAAGACCGGAGCCGAGGGCGTCGCGGCCCTACGCACACCGACCGGAGGGCAGAGTGTGCTCATCTGGTTGGCGGGCTTCGGGGGCGGAAGGCAAAGGAAATCTTATGCCGAGAACGTTCGTTGTTGCGCTGGGTCTTGCGCTAGCGATCTTCGTGATTCAGCCGGCGGGAGCCGAAGTTTCCCACGACAATCAGCAGCAACCAGCGCCGGCAGCAGCTCAACCGGGACCCAATCTCGCGACCGCGACGGAACCTGCAAAGGACAAGGCACCGGCCGGGGTTGACCTGATCTGGGGGTTTAAGATCCCGATGCGCGACGGCGTGCACTTGAACGGCACGGTCTTCAAGCCGACCGGACAGAGTGGCCCACTGCCGGTGATCTTCACGCTGACACCGTACATCTCCGACAGCTATCAGAATCGCGCCTCCTATTTTTCCCAGCACGGATACGTCTTCGTGCTGGTGGATGTGCGCGGACGCGGTAATTCTGAGGGCGCCTTCGAGCCATTCGCGCAGGAGCCGCACGACGGCCATGACATTGTGGAAGTCCTCGCCCAGCAGCCGTGGTGCAACGGCAAGGTCACCATGTGGGGAGGCTCGTACGCGGGTTACGACCAGTGGGCCACACTGAAGGAGCTGCCGCCACATCTGGCGACCGTCGTTCCCGTGGCATCGGCCCACGCCGGCGTAGACTTCCCGTTCTTCAGGGGAATTTGGACTAGCTACGACATGCAGTGGCTTACCTTCACCAGCGGCAAAACAAGCAATGCGAATCTGTTCGGCGAGAGCTCGTTCTGGATCCAGAAGTTTGGCGAGATGTACCTTGGGCAGCGGCCGTTCAACACCCTGGACCAGATTGTCGGCAACACCACGACGGTCTTCCAGAAATGGTTGCAGCATCCCACTTACGATGGCTACTGGCAGGCGATGGCGCCCACGCCAGAGCAGTACGCGAAGATGAATGTCCCCATCCTGACCATCACCGGCGATTACGACGGCGATCAGCCTGGGGCGATGTCGTACTATCGCGAGCACATGAAGTACGGCAACGCCGAGACCAAGGCGAAGCACTACCTTATCATCGGTCCCTGGGACCATCCCGGAACACGCACTCCGAAGAAAGAAGTCGGAGGGCTCACCTTCGGCGACGCCAGCCTGCTCGACATGAACGATCTTCATCGCCAGTGGTACGACTGGACGCTGAAGAACGGGCCCAAGCCAGAGTTCCTCAAGAAGCGCGTGGCCTATTACGTAGTGGGACCGGGCGCGGAAAACTGGAAGTATGCTGACGACCTGGACTCGATCGCCACGGAGCACCGCAAGCTGTATCTGACGTCGCAGGATAGCACCGCGAATGACGTGTTTCACTCCGGGCAACTGGCCGACCAGCTACCGTCTTCGGCGCCAGACAGGTTCGTCTACGATCCCAGCGACCTGCGCCCCGCAGAACTGGAAAAGGAAGACATAAGCAAACCTATCACCGACGAGCGGTATGCTCTGAACCTGTTCGGCAACGGAGTGGTGTATCACAGCGAGCCGTTTCCAGAAGCAACCGAGATCTCCGGCAACGTCAAGCTTACCGTGTGGATGGCGATGGATGTGCCCGACACGGACTTCACGGTCACGCTCTATGAGATCCTGCCTGACGGCAGCAGCGTCCAGTTAAGCAGTGACGCGTTGCGCGCACGCTATCGCGAGTCGCTGCGGGAGGCCAAGCTGGTCACGCCCGGTCAAATCACGCGCTATGACTTCGACGGCTTCACCTGGTTCTCGCGGCGCGTGTCGAAGGGCAGTCGCCTGCGTCTGGTGCTGAACTGTATCAACAGCATCTATTACGAGAAAAACTACAACGCAGGGGGCGACGTAGAAACCGAGTCGGGCAAGGACGCGCGCGTGGCGCACGTCACCGTATATCACGACGCAGAACATCCCAGCGCGCTGGAAATCCCCATCGTGAAATAAGCCTCTGCTCCCACGCCGGGTCGCCGGGCCGTCTCGCCGCACCGGGTCGAGATAGCCGGCCGCTCCGGGGTCGGAGGCCCTCCTCTCAGCCGAGGAAGGAGAATCGCGACGCCAGTTTCATCAACTTGAGCACTCTGTATACATCGATGTTGACGCCGCGCAACGCCACCTTGACGGCCTTCTCGTCAGCCCTGTCGGCCAACTTGTCCAGCTCTCGGAGCGCACTGGGGTCGACCCGGCGCACGGAAGAGAAATCCAGAACGACTTCGGCGTCCGCGCTGTCCAGCTTCTCACAGGCATCTTGCAAGGCGGGAATCACTGCCTCGCCATCAATTTCAAGCCATACGGGAATCAATGTGTTCGTCATACGCACAACCATTCATCGACGGTTTGTTGTTGAGCTGGACTGCTTGCTTCCACTACGCCTCGACCCTGATAAGCACTCCAAAACAGCTCGACCAATTCGCTTAACAGTGGCATGCGCGGGTTCGACCGTCCGGAAGGATCGTCGAAGGCAATCTTGACCAAATCGGGCATCGCCGTCTCGAAGTCTTCCTTTGAGATCCCGAGTTCGGCGATCGAACGCGGTATCTCCACGCGGTCGAGTAACTGCTCGGTCGCCGCTACAAGTTTCTGCACCTTTTCCTCGACGGTATGACCGCCCAGGCCCAGCAAGTCCGCCACCATCGCATATTTCTTGTGCGCGATGTATCCCCGCTGATTTGGTGATGGCATGAACTTGGTGGGAACCGAGGCATTGTAGGCAATCACATGCGGCAGCAGGAGCGCATTGGCCCGGCCGTGCGCGACTCCAAACCGCGCCCCAAAGGCATGAGCGAGAGCATGGTTCACGCCCACGGAAGCGTTGGAGAACGCGATTCCCGCAATGCAGGCGGCATTGTGCATCATGCAGCGCGCTTCTTCATTGTTCGGATGCTCATAAGCGATGGGCAGGTACTTGAACACCATCCGAATCGCTTGCATGGCGTTGGAGTCGGTGTAGGGGGAAGCGTAAATCGAAACCCCGGCTTCCAGAGCATGGGTCAAACAGTCAATTCCGGTATCGGCGGTAAGACCTTTTGGCATGGACATGACGAACTGTGGATCGACGATGGCCACGTTCGGAGTCAGCGAGTAATCGGCGAGAGTTACCTTGCGGCCCCGCTCTTTGTCGGTCAGGACGGCAAATGGAGTAACTTCACTTCCGGTTCCGCTGGTCGTCGAGATGGCAATGAGTCTCGCCCGGCTGGTTTTTTGGGTGGGATACTGGACCACCCGCTTGCGGAGATCCAGAAACGGCGCGGCCAGTTCCTCCAGATCAGCCTCAGGCGATTCGTACTTGAGTTTCATGATCTTCGCCGCGTCGATCACGGAACCGCCGCCCAGCGCGATGATTTGGTCCGCTTTGTAGAAGTTGAGCGCCTCCACTCCCTGCATTATGACCTTGACCTCGGGCTCCGCATCGGGAATGACCGAGACATGGACGGGCGTTTGCGATGGAATATAGCGCCGGACAATGTCCACATGGCCGATGCGCTCCAAGGACGGATTGGTAATGATGATGGTGGAGCGCGACGGGAAATGCCCCAGGTTCTCCACCGCGTTCATGTTGAAGTAGATTTGATCGGGAATGCGGAACCACATATGCGCTTGTGTCCTCCGCGCCACGCGTTTGATGTTGAGGTAGTTGTAGACATTCACGTTGTCGGTGGTGCTGTTGCCGCCGCCAGTTCCACATCCGAAGGAGAAGGTCGGGACCATGTCGTTGTAGATGCCACCCAGCGCTCCGATGGACCCCGGCGAATTCACGATAATCCGTCCGGCATTGATCACTTCGCCGAACTTGCGGATGATCTCCTCGTTATTGGAGAAGATGACTGCGGTATGTCCAAGCCCGCCAGCGTGATTCACGTCGATGCACACCTTGAGCGCGTCATCGACCGATTTCGCCCGGTAGGCGGCGAGCAGTGGGAATAGTTTCTCCACCGACAGGGGATGTTTGCGGCCTACCCCATGAATGGGCGCAATCAAGAGTTTCGTATTCGGCTTGACGGAAAGACCGACCGTGCGAGCGATATCGGTGGCCTTCTGGCCGACTGCCAATGGATTCATAAATCCGGTTTTGGGATCGATCACCGTTCGTCCCAGCAGCTTGGCTTCTTCCTCATTGCAGATGTGCGTCCCCAGGTCCTCGAATTTCTTCAGCACAAGGTCATAGATCTCGTCATCGATCACAAGCGTCTGTTCAGACGCGCAAATCGTCCCGTTGTCGAACGTCTTGGAGGTGATGATATCCACCACGGCCATGTTCAGGTCCGCCGTTTTTTCCAGATATACCGGCGTATTGCCTGGCCCTACACCCAGAGCCGGTTTACCGGAACTGTAAGCGGCTTTGACCATGCCGGGCCCACCGGTCGCGTCGACCAGGCCGATATCTTTGTGATGCATCAGGTAGGCGTTGTCCTCCAGTGTGTGCGAATCCAGGCAGGTAAAAACGCCTTCGGGCGCACCGTGCTTCACCGCCGTCTCATACATGATCCGTACCGCCTCCGAACAACAGTGACTGGCGCTGGGGTGGGGACTGAAAATGACCGCATTCCGGGTCTTGATGGCCATGATGCATTTGAAGAGGACCGTCGAAGTCGGGTTCGTAATCGGTAGCAGCGAGAAGATGACTCCGATCGGCTCGGCCACCTCCACCATTCCGCGTTCCGGAAACTCGCGAATCACGCCCACGGTGGGTTTGTCTTTGACGTAGTTGTAGACAAACTCCGTAGCCACCATGTTCTTAATGGCCTTGTCTTCCAACACGCCGAGTCGGGTCTCTTCAATCGCCAGACGGGCCAGATACTGAGCTTGTTCCAGTCCCGCCAGGACCATTGGTTTGACGATGCGATCGACGTCCTCTTGTGTGCACTGCGTAAAGACGGCCGCGGCAGCCCTGGCTTGTTTGACCAGGCCTTCCAGATAAGGAATCCGTTCTTCACTCAGGCTTGGAATGACTGTGCTGGTACTCACGAGCGCCTCCGGTCCTGCTTCAACTGGTTGCAAGGGCTCCTGGGATGAGAAGCAGAACACTTCTTATCCATGATCTGGCTAGGGCTACCATTGACGCAGTGACGAGTGACCTGAACGGCTGTGATGCCAAACGTGAGGCTGGCGCCAATCTACGTGGGCGAGGTCCCGAACATCATCAAAACCGGGGAAACGTTTACAATTCTGCCTTGCGTGTTGGGAAGTATTTGAAAACGCCACTAGAAAAGAAAACGGGAGCGAATTGCCGGTCACCACAAAGTACCGCACCTTGATTGATGCCCTATTGTCCGCGCCTGCGGACCGGCCTTTTGTGACCGCGTGGATCGACGAGGACGAGCAGGAGACAGTCACCTTCGGCGAGTTTCGCCGCATGGCGCGAGTTGCAGGCCCTCCTGCTCAGAGACAACGGCGTGTGCTGTCGGCGACCGCGTCGTGCTGATCATGCCGCAAGGCATTCCGCTGATGGCGGCCTTTGCCGGAGCCATGCTGCTGGGCGCGGTGCCGGCGATTCTTGCCTATCCAAACTTCAAGGTCGAACCGTCGAAGTATCGCTTCGGACTGGCTGGTGTGACCGCAAATCTCGCACGCGAAAGTCGTGGTCATCGACAACGCATTTCCTGATGATCTGCTCGGCCATGTCTCTCTGGGCGATGACGCGACTGCTCCGCGGCGGCTGACGCCGGCGCATTCGGCGGCGAGAGGGAATTGCCGAGATCCCGGCAACGCGCCGGACTCCTTGGCGTTCATCCAGCACTCGGCCGGAACCACGGGCTTGCAGAAGGGCGTGGCGCTGACCCATGCCGCAGTCCTGCGGCACCTCGAACACCTGTCCGCCGTGCTGAAGATCGACGAAGCGCACGACTCGGTTTACAGCTGGCTGCCGCTTTATCACGACATGGGCTTGATCGCCTGCTTCATGCTGCCGATGGTCTGCCACCTGCACGTCGTCATGCAGTCGCCGCTCGACTGGGTGATGCATCCGGAGACCATGCTGCAGATCTTCACCGACCACAAATGCACGCTGGCGTGGCTGCCCAACTTTCGCCTTCCAGTTCGTTCCGCGCCGCACTCCGCGGGAGCGTTGGTCGCACTACGACCTGTCGTCGGCGCGTGCTGCTCATCAACTGCTCGGAGCCCGTGCGCGCATCGAGCATGAACGAGTTTTACGACGCATTTGCGCCTGCGGCTGAAAGCGATCGGCGCTGCAAGCGTCCTACGCCATGGCGGAGAACGTCTTCGCGGTTACCCAGTCCGGCATCGATGGCGCATGCGGGCCGGAAGTGATTTGGGCCGACGGACAGCGCTTCCGCGGAGAGCACTTCATCGCGCCAGTTCGCAGAAGGCGCTCCGGGAGCCATCTCGTTCACCTCGTCCGGTCGATTGCTGCCCGGCAATCGAGGTCGCATATCGTTCGCGATTCGGGTGAGCTGCTCGCCGACCGGCTTCGTTGGCGAGATCGCCATTCGAAGCGATTCGTCTATTCCAGGGCTACTACAATCGTGCCGACCTGACGGAGCAGGTGATTCGCGACGGCTGGTACTACACCGGCGACCTCGGATTTCTACTTGACGGCGAGCTGTATGTCGTCGGCCGCAAGAAGGACCTGCTGATCATCGGCGGCGAAAACATCTATCCGCAGGACATCGAAGAGATTGTCTGCAGCCATCCTGCAATTCACGATGGCCGGGCCATTGCGCTGGGAGTGCTACAATCCGGATCTGGGGACCGAAGACATCGTAGTCGTCGCTGAAGTTGAAGACGAAGAGTTCACTTACAGCGGGCCGACGACATCGAGCGCGAAATTCGCGGCAAGGTCGTCGCGAGAATGGGAGTAGCGGTGCGAACGATTTTTCTAAAGCCTCCGAAGTGGATCGTGAAGAGCACCGCCGGTAAAGCGGCGCGCTCCACGACCCGCGAGAAGCTACTGCACGAGCACCCTGAATTGACACCGAAGCATAGGAGACGAAGCATGACATCCGAAGCGCAACAGATGATTGACGAAGTTGCGAAGCTGATCCGCAAACCCGGACTGCAGCTGGACGAGAACACCCCGCTGGTTTCGTCCGGACTGATCGATTCGATGGCGCTAGTCGACCTGCTTCTGAAGCTCGAAGACGTAACCCACAAGCGAATCCCGGCGGGCAAAGTCCAACCCAAGGACATGAACACCGTAGCACTGATGCTGGCCACGGCCGAGCGTGTCGGCAAGCCAAGGAAGCAGTAGCTCCGTGCTTTAATCGTGCCCGGTAACAGAGCAGAGCGGTCTAACCCACTCCGAGCGCCTGAGGCTCATCTCTCCCGTCGATGCTGACGAAGTTCCGGCCAGACAAAACACCTGTGTCTCCGCAGGATGCTACACCTGAAGTACATCTCCTTCACGGGCAACCATCTGGTACAACACCGGATTGACGAAGAATCCGATGAAGAGTCGGGAGATCAAACCTGCCACAATGACGATGGCGAAGGGTTTCTGAGTGTCCGAGCCGATCCCGGTGGCGAGTGCGGCGGGAAGCAGGCCCAGACATGCGACCAGTGCCGTCATCATGATCGGTCGTAGCCGCAGGAGGGAAGCCTCCCGGGTTGCCGTGCGGATGTCCATGCCCTCCTGGCGAAGCTTCTTGCATGTAGGACACCAGAATCACCGCCGTCTCAACTGACACGCCTAATAGCGCCAGCAATCCCAGAACCGATGAAACGCTGAACGGAGTGTGCGTGAGCTTCAGGGCTATGAGCGCGCCCACCGGTTCGGTCATAATGACGCCCAA
>CAWHRM010000004.1:0-150797 GCA_963831675.1 uncultured Acidobacteriaceae bacterium | reverse complement strand
AGTTGAGTTCGGTGGGGAGCGTACGTTCGAACAAGATCCCAAGTACGCGATCCGGCTTCTTGTGGACATAGCCATTAAGTCTTTGTCGCCGGCGATTAACGATCCGACAACGGCGGCGCAAGCGCTTGACCAAATTGAGGACCTGTTGCTGCGCCTCGGCCAACGCCACTTGGAAATTGGAAAATATCGCGACAGCGACGGCAAATTGCGACTCGTGATTCCATTTCCCACATGGGACGACCTCGTTCGGCTGGCGTTTAATGAGATCTGCTTTTATGGCGCCACCAGCGTGCAGGTCATGCGGCGCATGAACGCGCTCGTTGCTGATCTGACACAAGCTGTTCCAGAAGAACGTCGTGCAACCCTTAAATACTGGCGCGGGCGATTGCAGACCACCATCGCACGTTCGTTCGCCGACGGTGAAGAGAGATTGGACGCCTCGAAGGAAGACCGGCAAGGATTTGGCATACCCCGCCAACATTCCTCCACGTAACGGCGCCGCTCTCCGCAAGGGTCGCCGACAGCAGCATCGTTTCCGCCGTTCTACCAAGCGCGACATCTCGCGCCAACACTATTCCGCATCCGTCCGCCACCGCTGTCACTGAACTCGGATGCCCCGCCAACCTGGTCTCGCCAACGTCGTTTCGGGCAGACCTAGGGAAATCCCTAGTAGCCAATGATTGGTCCACGGGGTTAGTTTTTGGCGGTGTTCAAGAACTTCCGTGCCGGGCAACGTCGGAACACCACTTACCAGGAATCCAGAGCGGAGGCTCGACACTCGCTGGGAAGGGTGGCTGAGATCGAGCACGGCTTCGCTGCTGTCCGCTGGGAGGGGCACTCTATGGATCGTCCCATGACACGCAAAACACTTGCCTACCTTTCAATTCCGCTGTTGCTCCTGGCGGTTTCGCCGGCAGTCTATGGACAGGCCGCTCAGGCTGCCAGCGCCGAACAAATCCAGACTCTGCAAAAGAAGCTGGACGCGTTACAGAGTCAGATGACGGAAGTCCAGGGCGAGCTACAACGGCTCTCCGGCGGCACTGCTCCGCCCACTCACGAGGCAGCGGACCTTCCAGCGGCCATCGCTGCCGTGCAACAAAGCGAAAAGTCCCAGGTCGAGGCGGAACTGACCCCGAAGAAAATAGAACTCGGCAAGGCCACCGTGACCTACAGAATATTTTCGCAAGATCCATTCGCGGCGCCGCGTATCAACAACGAGCCGCTTGATCCCCGGTTTCCGGGATATTTTCGCCTGCCCGGTACAAGTACGCTCTTGCGCATCGGCGGATACGCCAAGACAGACTTCATCTACGATTTGAAGCCCGCGGGAAATGTCGACAGCTTCATCCCAGCGACAATCCCCATCCCGTCACTGACGGGCATTAACAACTCGACGATCTCCGTAAGGGCGACGCGCTTTAACCTGGACTTCCTCGTTCCCACGCGATCGGGCGACAGTTACAGGTTCTTCTTTGAGATGGACTTCTTCGGTACTAACTCAACCACGCCAAAGCTGCGTCATGCATACGGCCAGGCGAAGAACTTCCTTGTCGGCCAGACCTTCTCGAATTTCATGGATCCCGACGCCGGACCGGACCACACTGGACTACCAGGGACCGAACGGCCAGGTCTCTATCCGCAACCCGCAGTTCCGCTACAGCGTGCTTGTGGCGAACAAGACCACCTTCAGTTTCTCGGCCGAGAAGCCGACTTCGGACGTACTTTTTATGACCCCGGAGTTTAGCGCAGAGCCAAACAGCCCTTCTCCTGACGGGACTCTGAAGTTGCGGCGGGAAATGGAACGAGGACATGTGCAACTGTCTGCTTTGTTCCGAAGCGTTGCGGCGTTTCTACCCGACGGCCGGCATGAGTCGGTGTTCGGATGGGGCTTCAACTTCGCTGGTGCCACGCGCCTTTGGGAGAAAGATACCGTGGTGTATCAAATTGCCTACGGGAACGGAATCGAGCGCTACATCAATGACACCTCCGGGCTCGGCATTGATGCTGCTGTCAGCAGCCTGCAGAACCCCCACATTCAAGCATTGCCGGTGGTGGGGACGTACGGAGCCTTCCAGCATTTCTGGGCTTCACGGTTACGTTCCAGCGTCATATACAGCTTCGCGCAGGTACAAGACACCTTCGCACAGCCTGGTTCCACATACCATCAAGGGAATTACACAGGGGGCAACATTATCTGGAATCCGTTCGGTTCGCTGACGGTAGGCGGCGAATTCCTGTATGGCTGGAGAGACAATAAAGACGGCTCAACCGGCAATGCACCCAGATTTCAGTTCAGCGCCAAGTATAACTTCGTAAGAAACGAACTGGCCGGTGAATAAACAACAAGAAGAAATGCTCGAATTCCGGACCGGCTTCAAAGCGGAAAGGAAGTAACTGGATATATGAGCACCTCAGGTAGCAGCAGAATAGACACTTCAACAAGAAGGAGGCACAAAGCTATGACAATCACAACAGGTAAAGGTACCGCGATTCTGAAGTTCATCTTCCTCGCGCTGGCTTGCTCACTAGCGATTGTGGCGCACGCAGCCGACGACAAGAAAGCAGAGGAGCAAAAGGAGGTCCGAAAAATGGCCCACGATACCCTGCAACGTCTTTATAAGGCCAAGCCGGAAGTTAAAGGCGCAGTCGAGGGAGCGGCAGGGTATGCAGTGTTCAGCAATGCAGGCATGAAGATCTTCCTGTTTGGATCCGGCAAGGGCGAGGGCATCGCCGTGAACAACAAGAGCAAGCAAGAGACGTTCATGAAGGTGGTGGAGCTCCAGGCTGGCCTCGGATTTGGGGTGAAGAAATTTAGTGTGATCTTCGTCTTCGAAAACGAAGAGGCGTTGAACAACTTTGTTAACTCCGGCTGGGAATTCGGCGGACAAACCACAGCCGCGGCCACAACCGGAGAGAAGGGGGGAGCGCTGGCCGGAGCGGCTTCGGTCTCGCCCGGTGTCTGGATGTATCAAATGACGGACAAGGGCGTGGCGCTCGAGATCACCGCCAAGGGCACCAAGTACTACAAAGACGACGACCTGAATTGAAAGCTTGGCTGCGCTGATTTCAAGGCTCCACGTACCACCAAGGGAATTACACAGCAGGCAACATTAGCTGGAACCCTTTGGTTCGTTAACTGTCGACGGGGAATTTCTCTATGGATGGCGCGTCAACGAAGACAAGTCTTCGGGTAATGCGCCGAGAATCCAATTCAGCGCCAAGTACAACTTCGTGCGAACACAACCGGCCGGTGAATAACGACAGGAAGAAACACTCGAATTCCGGAACAGCTTCGACCAGAAAGGAAGTAACTGGATACCCCATCATTCTTTCCCTGGCCCAAAGTTCTGGCTCCATGCCGACCGATTAATCGCCGGTCTGGGTGTACTCCTGGCAACTAATGTCCTCTGCTGGAAGACATTAATCTGCAGGGGGTAGCCTGGTCACCTTTTCTGGCTCGCGGTGCTTTTTGCATTGAGCGGCCTGTTGAACGAGCTCGACTTCATGGGCTATGTCGGAGGGCGGCGACGTCCCTGCTTGGTGGCATCACCTGGCCATTGCTTACGTCGTTCTCCTGGTGCTCTATGTATTGATGCACTACATGTTCGTCAGCCAGGCGGCACAGGTATTGGCGCTCTTCGACGTCTTCCTGAGCGTCGGCGTGAAGACTGGCGTTCCCGCACCGTTAATGGCTTTTGCCCTGCTCTTTGCGCAGCAGCTACTTCTCGACGATCACTCCCCAGGGAGGTAGCCAAAACGTCATCTTCGTTGGAAGCGGCTACCTCACCCAGGAGGAGTCGATGTACTGCACGCGCCGGAACTCGACGTCGGCTTCTATCTGCTTTACGAGTTGAAGCCTGCGGAGGCTCGCGCGCAGTTTGAAGTGTGGCAGAAGTCCCACCCAGAGGACCTTCTCGCGAGGGCCCTGGAAGCTGCAGCTTACCTGATTGAGGAGTGCTACCAGCAAGGTGTCTTGACATCCGAATTTTTTCTCGATAACCAACGTTTTCTGGGCAAAGTCGCTCTCAAACCGAATCCGCAACTGCGCGCAGCATTCTTCGTCGCGGACAAACAGGCGCAGGACTTGGCGCAGCTGCGATTGAAGACAAACCCGGACGATACGAATGCCTTGTTTGCCATGACCCTCAGCGTGGGTATGCAGGCCGATTATGCAAGTCTGATCGATAAGCATCAGCTGGAAAGCTTGAAAATACTCCGCGATGCTGATGGCTACGCCAAGAAACTGTTAGCGGTCGCGCCGGAGGCCGGCGATGCCTATTTCACCTTGGGCGCAGTTAATTACATCATCGGAAGCCTGCCGAGATACAAGAGGTTCTTTCTCGTCTTCGCTGGAATCCGCGGCGACAAGAAAGCAGGGATCCAACAGCTCGAGATGGCCGCGAAGCACGGCCATTATCTCCGGCCGTTTGCGAAGATCATGCTGGCGCTGGCCGCCCTGCGCGAGAGCAACAAGGAAGTGGCCCGCATACAGCTTGAGGAGCTCGTAGCAGAATTTCCCCAGAACCAGCTTTTTCTAGTGAACTGGCCAAGCTCAATGTTCCTCCCACCGCGGAAGTTCCCCGGAAGGAGTGAACAGAGAAGCGTGTCTGTGGGACGGAATCACTCCTCTCAGTCTCTCAGTCAGTGGATCGAGAGCCGATTAGTTGTGGTAACCGGATTTCGCCCCAGTAAGCTGATGGGGTGGGCACTCGCTGCGAGCGGCCCCCGTCGCATTCGCAGCGAACTCGAAGATTTCAGTCCAAATCTGTGTGAACAGCTTTTTCGTGAACTGAGCGTCGAGCGGAGGATGTCGTAACTCTGATATTCGCGATCCACTCCCCACCCCGAGTTGGCCCGCTTTGCATCAGGCGTTTTCACCAATTTGTAGGTTGGCCCAGCGGAAAGGTGTAGGCACGGCCTCCCACAGTCGCATACGAAAGAGCCCTGATCAGTGGGTCAGCCCACAATGCTAGTTCTCGTGTTCGCTCTGCTTCATCGAACTGTGCCGGGCTCTTCCGATCGGGATGGTACGGACGGCAACTGAGATCATAGATGACATCGAAGTCCGACCACATCTGGCGAAAATACATCGTCAGGTCGGATGAAGCTCTTATTGCTTGTGCGGAGCGTGATGGGCTCCGCTTGCCATAGTTCTCGTTGGCTTCCGTCAGGGCGTCTTTCAGCGCCAAAAGTATTCCTGCGTCGGCCAATGCGGCGGCGATTCCCATTACTTGCGTTTCGATCAAGTTGAGCAAGTACAGTCGCGAACCTAAGACAGCGAAACGCAACTCGGCGACCACCGCGTCACACAGGAACCTGTGGGAATGCACCCAATCGGCGATGTTGGTACCCCAATGGGGGACGGACAGGAATACGCCCCCCTTCAGCCTTTCGCGGATCTGCCGGCTCGTCACCACGTATCCGGTATCGACATGGACTTGCTGGTTTTCGCGTTTGTGGAGGTCACAGATAAGCTGGCGGATATCGAGCCCGCCGGTTGAATGTCCCACCAGGACGATTGCATCGTTCTCCAGAATCTCGCCGCGTGCTATGCGTTTGCCAAGATACCTCAGTAACTTGGTTGCACGCGTGCACACGGCGGCACTAGGTAAATCGCGGAAGTCGTGGAGTGTTACAGGCAGATGGTTCCGGTTCCAATCATGGTATACGGGAGTGATGCCCGAGTAGTATTCCACCTGCCCAAGGGCATCAAAAGCGCCGAATCCTGGCACCAATACGACGTGGACGCGATTAAACCAATTGGGCCGCTTCATGTGAGCAACTCCTTGGTGTTCATGTCAATCCTTCCTGAGCAGAAAGCGCCCGGCAACTGATGGATTAGCGGTGTGGGCCCCGACCGACAACACCGGTGCTACCGGCCGATCCACCGGTGGAGACGGTTCTTCCGCGCCTAATCCCGGCTTTATTACCCCGTTCAATTGCATCGGCTTACTCCTGTCTCTCGAACAGCTTGAAATCAAGCCTGCTAAGCATCTTGCGCAGCTTTGCGACGGATGCATCGGTTGTCGCTTCCCCGATTCGCGCCATTTCATCGGCCCGAGTGAATTCCGATATATCAAAGGACGTCACGTCGGGCGCGAGCACAAAGTCTGCCGGCTGTACTCCAACCGAGTTCATGTTGTAGTCCTGGACTATGGCCTGTCGCATGATCACTTGAATTGTTGACGAGAACCGACCGGTGACCTTTGAGCGGATTCCTTCAAACTCTTTCTCTAGCTGTGCTGTCACCGTCGATGCGATGACAAAGTTGCATCCCTTGGCTACCAGCACATTAGCAGGAACATTGTTGAGCAACCCGCCGTCCACCAACGCCTGGCCTGACTCAATGATAGGAAGCGATAGAGGAGGAAGATTGATACTTTCCATGACGCCGATTGTGGCATCGTTGGCCTCGCGCACTACCGCTTCTCCTTGGACGAGATCGACCGAAACTGTAAACGTCGGAAGTATCAATTGCTCCATCCTGGTTTGACCTAAGTATTTCCGCAGCATGGAATCGAAGAGCCCCCAACGGTATTTGTAGAGCAAATACCAGTAGCCGCCGCCGGGCAGCCGTCGAAAGAACCACGATGGCCGTAATTCGGTCTTGAAGCTACGAGCAATGTAGTCGGGATCTAAGCCAGCCGCGTAAATAATACCAACCATCGCACCAGCGCTCGTGCCCGCCAGCATGTCGACGTAGATGCCATGCTGCTCAAGCGCTTTGAGCACCCCGAGATGAGCCATGCCTCGTGCTGCGCCACCCCCGAGTGCCAAACCGATCTGGATGCCTCGCAAGTGATGAATGATGCGTTCGAATCCATGCTGCAGTAAGCTGTTTTGGTCTGCTCCAGGGGCATCAAAACTAAGTTTAAAGTCCCGTTGAGCAAGCCCGTGCAACTCCGCTACATACGGAGCGATTCGTGAGCTGCTGTCTAGCACCCACACGATCCGGATCTTTTCTCGCCACCGGGGTACGCTCTTCTGCAATGTCTGGAGCAGAAGTACTGCTGCGCCCGTATCTTGTGGCCGAACACACCAAAGCACCAGATCGACGTAACTCACCAGCTTCGCCATAGCCTCTGGTGAATAGTCGGCTCGGACATCTATCAGAAGCCGCTTGTTCAAGGGCCAGTCTTTAAGAAGGTCTTGTCGACTCTGCCCTTCTCCAGTAAACAATTTGAAGGGGATATCTCCGCCGGGCTTCCATTGCTCGTCGTCCCCGAGAACCGCCGGATACTCGTCCAATTCTCTAAGGCGACGCGCCAATCGACCGGCGAGGGAACGGCTCGCCTCGCTGTGATGGATAATGCCCACCACGGATGGCTTGGGGAGGGAACGATCAGCCATCACGTATCGCTTGAACGCGTTCACTACCAAGCCAAATAGAGCAAGTTGAAAGTCTGCATGCTTTGCGGCAAGCTGCAGCAGGGCCTTTGGCGTGATTCGTATTGCTGTTGAAGGCTCAATAGCTTCGACGTGCAAGAGAGCGCGTTCCGTTGAACCGAGGGCAATCAATCCAATGGCACGCCCTGGAACGAAAGTATCTGTCTGAACCACCTTGCCCAGCGGATCGTGGAGCGTTGACTGCACCCGGCCGGTGACGAGGAAATACATGTGAGTAATTTCCGAGTCAATATCAATGACCACTTGCCCGGTGTGAAACTCGACCCAGTCAGCCGTTTTCGTGATCGCCGTTAACGTTTCCTCGCTTAGTCCAACCGCCCATTGGAGCCGACGAAGATCCACATGCACTTCTTCAACAGGAGGGCGGCCTGCGTTTTCGTCGCTCGTCGTCCTATTCGCCTCGACGCTCAGAATCGAGGGGCCCTTCTGCCGTTTCAGAAAACGCCAGGAACGAGCCCATTTCAGCGATTGTTGAAGCCAGTTCTTGAATTGCATCGACCTGCTCCTGTCCTTCCGTTCTTGCGAGAATTTTTGTTTGCCAACGTGGTTGATTCCCCCGGTTGTCTCCTATGACTTCAGCGATAGAGGACCACGAAGTCACGTAAGTGAGTCGAATATGTTCTACAGTAATACCTCTGTCGAGTTTAGGGCCGCAAAAGCACGGCCCGATTACAGTCCTTTCAGGATTGCCCTGCCCGGAGGCGTTACCCATTGAGACCAGCAACATACGGCAGTTACGGAAGCTCTACCGCCCAAGCAACAACCTTCCATCCCGCTTGCTCTTTAGCCCACAACAGTAGAAGAGCGGGCGATTGTTCGTCCCCATAATTCAATCGACTGGCGGTCAAGTAATATGTTCCGTATTTGGCATCAGCGGGATTCAACTCCGGAGAAGCGTCCGGCAGGTGACGATGTTGGCACAGAAAGCTATTGGCCTTCTGGGCCGGCACTGCCATCATCGCGAAAGCATTGGAGTTTTCCTGCTGAACTGGGCGCAGCAGATCGTTTTGCGACTGCAGACTCGACATCATCTCCGAGAGATTCGCGCCCGATGAGATTCTCGTGAGCGGCTGTTCCAACCCCGACTGGATTCTGGCGATGGGCGTCAATTTCTTCTGCTCTTCGGAGGGTGCCGGGAGACACTGATAAGAGCGGTGTGACGCAAAGCGGGAAGCCTGGGTAACATCCCGTTTCACGATCCAAGTCAGGTAGAACTGCGTGACGTCTTTTACGGCAGCAGGATCACCGGCAATGCTCCGCGGTTCCTCCACCGGAGGCTCGGCCTGAGTTGCAGCATTGGTTGGGACGACGCCCGCATCGCTGCTATCTTCGATGCGGATGGCGATGATCTTCCAGTAGTCGCCTTCCCGGGCCCAAAGCAGGGACATAACCTTGTTCCGGCTGTCTCCCGTCTTTCCGCGAAATGCCGTGGCAAAGTACTTCTCTTTCGACTGTTTACTCGAATCGGCGTTCGATATGGCGATGCATTCCTCGTCCGCTGCCATGTCCGCCGGCAAGTTCACCAGCCGGAATTCCGATGCGTAAGCATTCTTTGCCGGTTTCAATGCCTGCGACCATTTGTCGGCAGGCTCGAACTCTTCGGCAACGGAATTTACCGTGCCAATGCTATCGCTAAATTTCTGCATTGCTATCAGTGTTCGCAGACGAACCATTCCTTGCGACACAGATTGCCGGCTGTTCTGTGGCATCGCCTCCAAACACGGATAACTGCGGCGGGAAAAATACGCAACCGACTTATTCGGTTCCTTTCCCACTACCCAGCTTTGTAGGAAATCGTGTGCGCTCTTATCGACGCCCTGATCGGCCTTCACGCCGGGGTTCAAGGGGATCTGACCGGCGCGCTCGGTGGCGTTCTCCTTGGGCGGCGACGCGCCAGTTCCGAGCTGTCCAAAGACGTTGCGCCACCAGCCATTGAGGCCCGACCAGCGGCCGTCATGGCGATCCAGGTTGTTTCCTGCGCGGACGTCCGAGTTGGAAGCGGTCAGGTGCCCATTGACCAGCGCCTTAGGAAAACCGGAAGAACGATAATCGACATCAATGTCGGCTAATTTGTTGTCGCGCGAAATGGAGAACTGAATCGAGGGCGGTCCATTCTTCAGCCTGAAGCAAATGGGGAAGCCCTTGTGATAAACGCTGTTATCGCGATCGCGAAAGAACTCCTGGCTCTGGCTCAGGATGCCGACCGTGTTGGGCTTCAGGTACACATACAGGCGGAACTGGCGGTCGCCACCCACACCGGATTCTTCTCCCATCACTTCGTCAACGGCGTCCACCAAGTCAATAGCACTACCCAGGCTTTTGCCCTTCGTGTCACTCATCTTAGCGTTTAACAGCGCATGGGTCACGGCGTCAAATGTCGTGCGGATGGACAGGCGAGCGTTGTCGTAGGCCTGTTCGGGAGCCAGCTTGCTTCCGGTGGTCGCGTTATAACGGCGAACAAATTCATCTACAAGAAGCTTCTGCGCCGGTCGCAACGCAGCGTAGGATTTGCCCAGCTCCAGGGTTTCGCTTTTTGGCTTTGGGGGAGTAGTCGCATTCTTCTGATTCGGTTGCGTTTGAGCAATGACCAATTCCACCGCGACGAGTGAGAAAAGAATGACAACAATCAGTCGGGCCATTCGTTTCATCATGAGCCTCTCTGGGAAAGGGCGAAACCAATTCATGCATTACTCCAAGCTGACAGTACAGCTGGGGGTTAGGTGGTACAACTAGGGATTTCCCTAGTGGCAAAGAGGTGAGAATCTTAAGTGAAGCCCGTTTCTCATACAAGGAGCTTTTCTAAAACAGAGGCTGTATCAGGCACCAAGCCCCCAAGGCATCACCGACATTCATGTCGCATGACTTGGCTTCCCGGTGAGTTTCAAAGGCAATCTGAACATTAGTGGTCAAACTGAACCACGATGGGAACGAAGCTCCCGGCGAGTTCTTCAGTGTGGCGCAGGTTGTCACCAAACCCTCTGATGAAGGCGTATCCGGGAAAGGAGTTCAACAAGGTTCTGTCCAGGTTTTCCCACATGCGCTTTGCGCTCGCACCCCTGGCCAGCAATCCCGCAACAAAGCAGAGCGAGACGGCGACTGTGAGTGCGAGAAGATCCAGGAGCCCATCAGCGAAGGATTCGATTCCGAAGAGCAGTGCAAGAGCTTTGGACAGCACTTTCAAAACGCAACCAACTTACCCAACGCAACGACGACGATAACTGCAGGAATGAGGAAGACGAATCCACCAACGACCGTTGTTTTGATGAATAACTGAAGGCCGGAAGTTCTGCTAAATTCATTCATGAGGTGCTAATGGACACAGGAGGTGGTGTCGTGAGGGACCTCGTCAATTCAGAAACATCGTCCCAGGCGCAGGACCAACAACGTCAAGAGTTGGAACGAACGCTCGCCGCCAAGCGTGGCGGGCCCGTAGTAATTAGCGACCGTAATTCCTCAGATGAAATCCAAAGGGCGAAAAGTGCGAATCTAGCGGGAAATTCTTCACGTGCGTCACGTTTACGTCACGTTGAGGGTCTACGACGAGCTTCCAAAGAGACACCCCGCGGAACACAACGCCACGATAAAGCATTAGCCACCAAAGTTAAATGGTGCCGGGAGGGGGACTTGAACCCCCACAACCCTTTCGGGTCTGCGGATTTTAAGTCCGCTGCGTCTGCCAGTTTCGCCATCCCGGCAAGGGAAGGGAATCAACGAACCCACGTTCGCAGAAGGCGCGGCGGGCGAGAGACGCCGTGCACGCGCGGGTTTGCCACAGAACGTCGTGCCTCGTTTCCAGTCTCGCACAGCCGCGGCGCCACCGCCAATAAAAGCTAGCGATCTGACCTGCAAAGGCACCGTGCCACCTCTCGAATCCAACCATGATAGTCGAGCAAATCGCCCGGGAAGTGGCTCGAATCGGGCCGTGCATCCGGACCCTGGCGAGCGGTGCTTTGCGGATGCTGGCGTGAATCATCTGTGGGCGAACTGCATTCTGCAACGCGATTCGCTGTGTTGTCTGTGCCTCTGTGGTAAAACACCTTTGGCACTTGCTAACCGCTAATCTAAGGCTCAACTGCCAGCTGCTAGTTCTCGCATCGCAATTCTGCATCGAATGATTTATGCAGTTTTGCCGTTTCAAGTTCACTCTCCTGCTGGTACTGGCGGCTTGTCTTCTCGCCACCCCAACAACTTTGCCTGCACAGACTTCGGCCGTGTCGCAGGCGCCACAGCGCAAGACCAGCACTCCTTACACCGGTGACCTCTCCATTTTCGAGACGCCGGGGCGCGACCAACAGCTCCACATCCAACAGGTAATGGATGCCTTGGCCATCGCGCCGGGTAAGACCGTTGCTGACATCGGTGCCGGCTCAGGATGGTTCACCGTTCGGGCTGCAAAGCGAGTCACCGCCACGGGTACCGTGTATGCCGTGGACATCAATCCCGCAGCGATTCAATACATCGACGAGCGAGTGCAGAAGGAACAACTGCGCAATGTCAAGACCATATCGAGCAAGCCTGCTGATCCCGAACTGCCGCCGTCCAGCATCGATGCTGTGCTTCTGCTCAAGACGTATCACGAGCTTGCCAACCCAGTTGCGCTGCTGCGCAACTTGCGCAGTTCGCTGAGGCTGGGTGCCCGAGTCGGCGTCATCGACCGCAACGGCAATGGCGGAGACCACGGAGTGCAGAAAGAGGTCGTGATCCGCGAAGCAGGGCAGGCCGGCTACCGTTTGCTCGAGGAGCACGACGAACTGGTGATGTCGGACCGGGTCGATTATTTCCTGGTGTTCGTCACCCAATAATTGCGATCCAGATCAACCCAAGTGCGGCATGAATCGCATCGTCCTGGGAATACCGTGCGCGGGCGCCGCGGCGCACGGGACACCAGCAACCTGCCATTCTTGCGTCCGCCTAAGCTTTGCTAGACTCAATCGCCATGACCACTTTGTATAACCGAATCGCGGGCCAGAGCGTGGAACGCCTCGCGGCTCTCAGCGACGGCGTCTTTGCCATCGCCATGACGCTGATGGTGCTCGATCTCCGTGTTCCGGCGGCGGAGGCGGTACGTAACGAGCAGGATCTGTGGCGCGCGCTAGTCGCCATCTCGCCTCGGCTCGTCATGTACATGATGAGCTTCCTGACGCTCGGCATCTTCTGGGTCGGCCAGCAGACCCAACTCAACCATCTCGCGCGCTCCGACCGTGGTCTTTCCTGGATTCACATCACGTTCCTGTTCGGTGTCTCGATTACGCCGTTCTCCACCATGCTGCTGGCCGAGTTTCCGGCCTACCGCATCGCGCTGATCGTTTACTGGTTGAACATCCTGTTCCTCGGCGTCACGCTGTACTTCAGCTGGATGTGTGCAACCGGCAAGCATCTGGTGAAGCACGATCTGCCGCCCGAGGTTCCGATTGCGATCAAACGCCGCATCCTGATTGGACAAGGGTTGTATGGGTTCGGCGCGTTGCTTTGCGTTCTTAACACCTACTGGAGCATCGCCTTTATCGTGCTGGTGCAACTCAACTACGCGATCGCCCCGCGGATTCCGGGACGAGCCCGCACGTGACTGTTAGCCGCGTTTCCTGCGGTAACGGTTGAACTGGTGATCACCCACTTTGCGGCTGCTCACCCACGTCCAGCGCGTCAGGTTCTCCCGAGTGAATCCCGGGCCGCCGAAAAACGTGGGGCGCAGTAGCGGAGAATTGTTTTGTTCGCGACGGAAGGCGCTCCTGTTCGCGGTGGCACCACCTGGCCGACCTCGATTGGGGCGACTGTCATAAACTTCTCATCCACCAGGTCGGCACGCGCCAGATTGCCGTACAACGTTGGTCCGCCTTCGCAAAGCAGGTAGTCGACGCCTAGTTCCTCGCGCAATTTGCGAATCGCCTGCGGCAAATCGAATGACTCGCCCTCTCCTGCGGCAAGGATCGCGACCTGAGGGTGACCGCTCTGCGAGCGCAGGCGCGCGGCGCCGGCCGGCGATGTAAGAACCGCCGCATCCACCACGTCGCCATCGAACACCTTGTAGCGCGAGAGATCGAGATCGGTGGCATGAGTAACGAAGATGTTTCGCTCGCGACCCTTACCCAGGCGATTGCGCAGCTCGCGCAGCTTCGGATCGGCGACCTGGAAAACGATGCCCCGGCTCTCGGGCCCGCGACTTCGCTGCTCCTCCAGCATGGTGTTCATGCCCATCAGCAGGCCGTCGGCGTGGGCGCGCAGCAGGTCCATCAGCCAGCGGTCTTCGCGCGACTGCGAAATCTCGCCGCCGGAACCGTGCTTTCCCAGCAGCGTGGTGATGCCGTCGAGCGACTGCACGAAGTTGGAGTAAACCCACGGACGGTCGGCAGGCGGGGCAGGGAAGCCGAAGTTGCCGTAAGGCGCGTAGGCTTCGTCGTCGATCGGACTCGGTTCGGCGTGGTCGAACAGAACCTCAAATGGGCGAATTTGGCGAGGTTCTTCCATCCAGCCGATTCTATCCGACGACGGTTCACCACAGAGGCACAGAGACAGAGAGAAGCAAGCCCTTAAAATGCGCGTTCATCTGTGAAGTCCGCGCGCTACCTCGGCCTGTATCTGGTGGTGAAGTTTTTTTGCACAAATTCCACTAGCTCCAGCGTGACATATTGCGGCGGGCGGATACGGAAGGTCGGCTTGCCCGCGACGGGCTTGAGGGAAACATTGGCCCAGGTGACGTGATTGGCGCCGTCGTGCAGGACCACGGCATCGGCGCGGTCGAGGAACTCCTGCGCCGAAGTCTTGAAGTCGGCGGTGGCAGCGTCGAGCACCGTGATGTAGAGATCAGGCCGGAGGAAACGCATGACCGAGTTGGATTCCAGAATCGCGTTCTCTGCCTTCGCCAGTTCCTGGCGCAGACGCGGCATGGCTTCGGCCAACATTCCCTGACGAGTGCGCAGCCAGAGCGAACGCGCCGCGCCGGAGACGAGAAAGCGCGAGCTATCGCTCTCGCCGCTGCGGTCGCGCTCTTCGGTCAGCGCCCAAGAGTGATCGTCGGTGGCGCAGTCGCAGGGTGCTCCATCGGCGGAGCAGATGCCGTGGCCGTATTGCGTGATCTTGACCGCGGTCCAGTGGAACTCAGGCAGCGCGGCGATGAGGCCAGCGACCACGCTGGTCTTGCCTACGCTGCGAGAGTGTCCGCCGATGACGATGAGGGACATGAAGAAGCAATTAGCAATTAGCAGTTAGTAATTTGCAATTAGCAACTGCGCCGAATGCACGCCGATCGGTGCGCATTCAGTCCTAAGTGCTAAGCGCTGAGCACCAAATGCTACCTTTCCTTTTCCTCTTTACGCGCTAACCGCGCCAGCACCGCCAGACTCTTCAAGTACTCGCGCAGGGGGCGCGCGGGCCTGCCCCAGAAGACGACGCCCTTGCCGCGGACCCTCTTGTGCGATAGGACGCCGCTGCCCGATCCGAGGATGACACCCGGCTCGATGGTGGCATGATCGCCGAGACCGACCTGCCCGCCAACGACCACATCGTCGCCGATTCTTGTGCTTCCCGAAACCCCGGTCTGCGCCGCAATCACAACGTTGGCGCCGACGATCGTGTTGTGGCCGATGTGCACCAGGTTGTCAAGCTTTGTTCCGGCGCCGATCACGGTCTTCTCCAGCGCGCCGCGATCGATGGTGCAGTTGGCGCCGATCTCGACGTAATCGCCAATCACCAGTTCGCCGACTTGTGGGAACTTCTGATAGCGGTCGTGGACTTCGTCGCGGACGAAGCCGAAGCCATCCGAGCCGAGCACCGCGCCCGCATGAACCACGACGCGACGTCCCAACGTCGTGCCCGCATAGATGACCACCCGCGGATAGAGATCGCAATCGTCGCCGATGACCACGCCCTCGCCGATGTAGCAGCCTGCGCCGATGTGGGTGCGCTGCCCAATCACCGCGTTGGCTTCGATCACGGAATGAGCGTCGACGCTGACCGTGAGCGCGAGCTTGGCGGAGGACTGAACTACCGCAGTCTGATGGATGCCGGGCGGATGCGTGCTTGGAGGATGCAGCAGCGCCGCGGCACGTGCAAAAGCCAGACGCGGATGTTCGGCGATCAGCAGCGGCTTGCGCCGGAGAACAAGGCAGCAAATTCTCCGGCGATGATGGCGCTGGCCTGCGACGCCAGAGCCTGCTCCAGATGCTTTTCCTCCTGCACGAACACCAGATCGCCGGCCTGAGCCTGTCCAAGGCTGGCGACGCGCGCGACTTCAACCTTGCCGTCGCCGATCGAGACGAGTGGCGGTGAACTCGGCCAGCGCTTGCAGGGTCTGGGCCATGAGCTTGTTATAGCAGCGGAGGGTGGATAGTGGTTAGTGGATAGTTTCGAACCTCAAGGTAATGCCTGCGGTGAATCTCGGATGGCTCGGCTCGGACCGAAGCCTGCCTCCGAGCGGAAGGGTATCGCCCACAGAGGTGGGACGGCGCAACGACTGAAGGAGGGTGTGAACCATCGGCGGAGTGTTTCACTTCCGCTCCTTAAGGAGTACTTGCTTCGAGGCGGGCGTGGTATCCCTTGCGAGCGTGGACCCGCAGACGTTTTCCGCCCTTTTCCGCGAGGATGCTGATGGTGCGGTATTTTCCATTCGCTTCGAAATCAGCGGGCTTGTACGCGATCAGGTAGCGGCTGCGAATCTGGTCGCGCAGCTTGTCGAAAGACTGACCCAAACTGTTTATGTCGCCAGGGAATAGCGCCTCTCCTCCGCTACGCTCGGCCAGGGTTTGCAGCACCTTGTCGGCGTCGGTCTTGTCGCCGCCCTCTTTTGTGCTGATGGTGTAGACGGTCACGCCGGTCGCCTCCTCATCACGAATCGCCTGTCTCAGGCTAGAGTGGCTGGCGTTGTCTTCTCCGTCGGTTACTATTACCAGGACCTTCGCGACCCTCTCGCGCTCGGGATAGGCTGCGAGTTTCCAGCAACCATACGACACCGCGTCGAACAGGGCGGTGCCGCCTCCTCCCTTCAGCGAATTGACCCCGTCGGCAAGCTTCGCGTGGTCTCCGGTGAAGTCCTGCGTCACCGCCGGCGTATCGGCAAAGCCGCCAACAAACCCGAGGTCAGAACTGTTGGTGAGCATTTGTTGAAGGAACTTCGCGGCGACGTGCTTTTCAAACGAAAATCTCGACTGCACGGACCCGCTCGTGTCAATCAACATACCCAGGCGCAGGGGCAGCTTCGATTGAGGCGTGAATTGCAACACCTTCTCTGGAGGCTTGCTGTCATCGCGGACTGTGATGTCGCTCAAATTGAGGTCGGTGACGGTCCGCCCGCCGCTCGTGACGCCGAAGAATACGGCCACTTCGTCGACAACTCTACGAATGGTCCACTGTCCAGCGGAACTGGTTGCAAGATCCCGATCGGGCCTGGACGTCGACCCGGGACTGGCTTCTGAGACGCCAGGCGTTGCGGCGCAATCAGAACAGCCATCGTTTCCAGCGTCAACACCAGCAGCGGCTAGCTGGGCGCGCAACCGATCAGAATTGGCCAAGGTCTCCGGTGGGGTGGCTGCGACGGTGGCTGACTGCGCAGCAGCGGCACTCGCCGAACGTTGGTGTTTCTGGAGAATGTCGAGGTTATAGCGTGCGGTCGGCGCCAGCGGATTGGCGGGGTCTTCCTGCAAAAACAGGGCCAGCTCACTTTGAGCGACCGGAAAATCGTTCAAGGCTATTGCCGCCACAGCGGCAATGTAATGCGCATTTCCCAATCCTTGATGCGGCTCCGCATGAACTCGTCCCACCGTCTGAATTGCCTGGCGGTATTCACGGCTACCATATTGCGCGTACGCCAGGGCGGTCAGGACGCGAGGGTCGGTGGGAAGCAGGGCGGCGGCTTTCTCCAGATTCGATCCGGCCGCCGTGAAATTCTTCTGCGCCAGGGCCAGCCGGCCAAGATTCAGGAACGAACCGGGGAACTTGTCATCAAGATTCGCAGCGGTCTCGAATTCGCTCTGGGCGCGTCCGGGATCGTCCAGGTCCTGATAGGCCAGCCCGAGATAATTGTGCGCGGAAACGAACTTCGGATAGAGCGCAACCGCTCTTTGCAGATATCCGATTGCCTCCGGAGAATGCTGGCCCCGCAACAGGGAAGCCGCCTGGTTGAATTGGTTGACGGCCTTGGCGGGCGCGGCTAAATCGAGCGCCGAAAATGTACCAGAATCAACCAACCCCTTCTGACGTTCGCGCTCCTTCTCATTTGGCTTGCTCTTCTGCTGTTGTAAGATTTTCTCCTCGAACTCCATGCTTTCGAATTGGGACTCCAGGGGGCCGCCGCCGACGTTAACCAGCGGGATGGCTCCCGGCGTCGTCCCCGCGTTGGGGTTTCCTCTCTGGCAGAAAGCGTAAGGATCGTAGACACACAATCCGATCAGTGCGCAGACCGCCCAACGGCAAAACCAGATCCGGATCTCGATCTCGGCAAGGTGAAGACGCCGGCCACACGGGAACATTCTGCAATGCTGCAACCGCGCAGGAGAGAAACGCTTGGGCCAACTGGGCACGGAACTAGTCTATTTGTCGTCCCCCCCAATTGCTACAGGGGACTTTCGCTGGGGGTGCGATAAGTCCTTGGTCAGGATGACAGTCCCACGCTCTATGCATTTGCTGCGCGAAAAGCTAGTTCCCTCACAGGCCAAACCAGCGGTTTTCGTCGGCTCGGCAAGCTGTGGGAAGGCTACCGTGAGATGAACCTGTCACTCGCGTAACTCGCGCCGCGCGAGTAAAAGATTCCCACTAGGCAACCCCGCCCGAAATCTCACCCCGAGATAGATTCCAGCACGCAGCATTGCGTAGACACGCTGTACTGACTGGCCACCACACAGCACCCTACTCGTGTGACGCGATGATGCAGATGACTAGCGCAGTTGCGGATGAGGCGTTCGGACCTGCCACCCAGAAAGCCAGCTTTGCCGGGCGTGCTGTCATGCGCAGTCCCGAGAACCTGACCTTACATCAGGTACTTGCTGAGCTGGGTCGGAGCGGCGCCAAAGAGGAAATGGATGACCTTGCGACGCGAGGAGGCGAGATCGCGCCTGAGCCCATCCTGATCACGTCGCAGAACACCATTCTTGCTGGTGTCGCCGGATGGCGGTGGGCGCTGCTACAGCGCACAGCGGAGGTTCATTGCATTGAGTACTCGATCAGCGAAGAAGAGCAACTGCAGTCCATCCTTGCCTACCATAAGCCTCGAGGGGCTGGAACGCTTTTGTTCGGATTCGTCTGGCGCTCACTCTGGAAACAACTCTCTAGAAACGAGCACTCGACAACATGCGGCAGGGTGGCCGAAACAAGGGTTTAGCAAATCTGCCGGAGCCTTCGCGGATAGACGTGCGCATGCACATCGCAGAGATCGCGGCATCGGGTGCCCGGAACGTCAGCAATGTGAAGGCCCTGCTCAAAACAGCCCATCCGCGACTGCTTGCCGCCTTAAGCGAAGGCACCCTGACCATCAATCGCGCCATGCAGCTAGGTAAGCTGCCGCCCGGCCAGCAACTACAGCAGGACATTCTGCAAATCGAGGACGCCGCAACCAATCGGCTGATTCGCAGATGCCTTGGAGGAAGTGCAGAGGCATTGAACAATGCCGACGTTTTGACCGTCCTCACTTTGCTACGGCAACAAATCACGAGTCAGCCAAGGTCGGTCGTGGTTCGGCACGGTTCCTCCCGGCAAGGCATCATTTTCCTCAGTCGGGATCTGTTCAAGCAGGTACAGGAGAGCGACACGACTCCATGAAACAGCACGAACCGCTAAAGCGGCTTCTCTCTCACACCCGTTCTCATTGGGATCAGGACAAGACTCGCCCAGCAGTTCGAGAGGGGTTTCACGTCATGGGCACTATGGGGACGGCAAATGACTGCCGAGAGCACCTAGCTGGCAAAAAACTGTGCGCGCAGGGTTCGGTGTGAACTAAGATTTCTGTCCTTGAAGCGAATTATTAATTTTCCTATGGATCACGCGACCGTGGGTTGTCAGGGTGAGGGCGAGGTCCCGGCAGCTGAACGTATCGTGGGCCGCATCGCCAGCCGTAGTCCATAAAGCCCCACCAAGCTGGCACTCAGTAATACCGTTCCCGGAGCGCCTATTCCCGCAATCAAAGCACCGGCAGGGAAATCACCTAGAGGTCGGATGCCCATGATGATCAGGGTATTCAAGCTCATCACGCGACCTCTCATCTCCTCCGGCACGCGGGTTTGCAAGAGCGTTATCGTCGTCGTTCCGGCAAGTGTCTGACCAATTCCGAAGACGAGAAGTGCGATCATGGAAATCCAGAACTCTCCGCTGAGGGCAAATACCGTAAGTGCCGCAACCCAGATGAAAATGCCGCTCAAGTAAATCGGTCCTCTTCGTGGACTGCCGCCCAGTGAAGCCAGGAATAATGCGCCCAGAATGGTTCCCACACCGGCGGCTGAGAATAACAAGCCGAGACGTTCCGGCCCTACGTGCAGGATCTTCACAGCGTAAACCGGCAAGATCAAAGCGGATGACGGTCCCAGAAAAAGCAGTGCAGCGTAGCCGGATAATATCCATGGCAAGACCGCGTCACGACGTACCGTGCCGAGCGCGGTGCGAATCGCCTGGAAGGTCGATTGCTGATGGGTCGGCCCTCTCGGGCACACGCATGCAGTACAGAGCAATCAATACTCCCAGGAAGCTGGCGCCGTTCAGAAAGAAGTTGCCGGCGTAACCGAGTGTTGCCACGCCAAATCCGGCCAACGCCGGTCCCAGCGTCGAAGCCCCGTTGAAAATCATCGCCTGCAGGCTGATGGCATTCCCAAGATCTTCCTCTGGGACGAGGACCGGAACCAGCGCACCGCGCGCAGGCTGATCAAAGCTCAGTAGAGTTCCGTTCAGGAATGCCAGCACAAGAATCATCCAAAGCTGGATGACACCGAAGAGTGTAAGGAAACCCAGCAGAATAGCCAGCGCAGCAGAGCCAGTTTGAGTAAATAGCAGAAGGCGGCGCTTATCAAGACGATCGGCGACGCTGCCGCCGACGAGCGCAAAGAGGAAAAATGCCAAAGCCTGGGCGAGCGAGACGGTTCCCAGTGCGAATGCCGATCCGTGGGTGATCTTTAGAACAAGCAGGCTCTGGGCGACGATCTGCATCCAGGTACCGACCGCAGAAACCGCCAGTCCGACCCAAAGCAGCCGGAAGTCGCGATGGCGCAGCGCGCGAAATGTCTTGAATACACCGGAAGTTTGCTGGTTGGATTGGGCGGCGGACTTCGTGGGGACGCCTTCATCCCACGCTGATTCGGTACGACCAGGAGACTTGCGCGGCGTCGGATTTCGCTGCAGACCGTGCAGTCTCAATCAGGTGATGATCGGGCGACAGCGAGCAGACTGGATCGGTGGCAGTCGCGTCGCCCGTGAGCAGGAGAGCCTGGCAGCGGCAGCCGCCGAAGTCTTCCGTCCGGCGGTCACAGCTCTTGCACGGCTCCGGCATCCATTGTTCTCCGCGAAACCGTTGAAACGCCGCGGACTCTCTCCAGATCCATTCCAGCGGATGGTCGCGAATGCTGTCGAACTGCATGCCCGGGATGACTCCGGCGGCATGACAAGGCAGCGCCTGGCCGGAAGGATCAATTAGCATGAGACGCCTTCCCCACCCGCCCATGCATGCCTTTGGATAGCGCGCATAGTAGTCGGGAACCACGCTGTCAATTCGCATTCTTCCTGCCAGACGTAGCTGTGCTTCTTCCACGGCGCGCATGCAGTTCTCTAATTGTTGAGGAGTCGGAAGCAGGGTGTCACGGTTTTTCAGCGCCCAGCCGTAATATTGCGCGTGGGCAATCTCCACCCGCTCCGGTTGGAGCTGCTCAATGAACTCGATCATCTCCTCGATATGGTCCAGGTTCTGCCGATGCACAACCAGGTTCACGGTGAACGCAACCGGGAGCTGGCGAATCTTCTGAGCAAGTACGACCTTATAGGCATGGCCCTTGGCGCCTGCGATCCATCTGGCGGGCTCGTCTCTCGAGTCCTGAAAGCTCAGTTGAATATGGTCGAGTCCCGCCTCCACCAGCCCGGCAAGTCGTGCCTCCGTGACGCCGATCCCGGAAGTAATCAGGTTGGTATAAAGACCAGCCTGGCGTGCGCCGGCGATCAGCTCCTTCAGGTCGGCCCGTGCCGCCGGTTCGCCGCCGGTCAGATGCAGGTGCAGAACGCCGAGGCGACTCGCTTCTTGAAACACGCGGACCCATTCCTCGGTGGAAAGCTCCGCCTTCGTCGCAACCAACTGCAGCGGATTGGAGCAATAGACGCAGTGCAGCGGGCAACGATGCGTGACCTCGGCGATCAGCGCCAATGGGTTTGGAATCATTAGTAATCCACAATCCGTTTTCGCTGCAGAGCTTCGAGAAAACTGGACACGTCTTCCGTGATCTTCGCCGGATCAGCCGCGCCGTACCGTCCCGAAAGCGTTGCCACGATGTCCTGGACCGTGCGTTGACCATCGCAGAGTTCCAGAATGTTCTGGCCCGTCCCCTGCACCCGGATCATGCCTTCAGGGAAGAGCACGACTTGTTGTTCGCCATGGGTGCCCCATCGGCAACCGGGTGCGAGGCGGGGCTGGCTGCTCAGCTCAAGGCGAGGCACTCTCAGGACTCCATTCGGAAAGCGCCCGGCGGAGGCCATCCCGGCTGCACGTAGGCAAAGTGAAGCGCGTCCAGTTGTGCCCAGAGAATGTCGCACTTTGCCTGTAACGCCGCAATCGCCAGCTCCTGCTCGGCTCGCGTGTGCGCGTGCTCGGTGACCCATTGCAAAGCAAATCGCGCATCTTCCGGCGCCTGATGCAGGCGGGCCGTGAAATAGTCGAGGCCAGTCGACAGCCACGGATAATGCTGGCGCAGACAATCCATACGCAGCGCAATCAGGTCGCGCGAGAACAATTCGGTCAACGAAGAGGCGACTGCTTCCAGGAAAGCTGCGGTTCTTGACCAGATCAAGGTAAGCATCCACGGCATAACGCACCGCCGGCAGAACCTCATCGCAGCGCATGACGCGCTGGCGATCCAGGCCGGTTGCTTCCGCCAGCCGGATCCAGCGCTCGATACCGCCTTCCTGCGCGGAATCGCCATCGTGGTCCACGACACGCTTGCGCCATGCCCGGCGAAAGTCGGGGTCGTCGCTGCGGGAAAGAATGATCGCGTCCTTGATTGGAATGCGGCTCTGGTAATAGTAGCGGTTCAAGGCCCAGGCCTGCAATTGCCCGCGGCTCAATTTGCCATCGTGCATCATGAGGTGGAACGGATGCTGATGGTGATACCGTTCTTCGCCAACCCGCAGCAGCCGGGCTTTCAGCTGCTCTGCCGAAAGAACCGGCGAATCCAGAATAGTTTCTACAGATTGAAGTGCCACCCGTCCTCCGCCACTTCCCAGCCGGCCGCCCCTAACTCGCGATATTCGGGGCTGGACTCATCCAGCATGGGGTTTGTGTTATTCACGTGCACAAAAACTTTACGCGGACGCCGTAATCCAGCTAGCGCGCGCAAGCTTCCCTCGGTCCCGGATATGGGAACATGCCCCATTTCACGTGCCGTGGCCCCGCTCCCTTGGACCTGAATCAGTTCGTCATCGCTCCAAAACGTTCCGTCGAACAAAACCAGGTCGGCAGTTTCCAGAAGTTGCAACAACCGCGCATTGATGGCTGGAACAGCCGGCATGTAGGCGAGCCGTCCGCCCGAAGACGCGGTCAACATCACGCCCAGCAAAGCTTCCTCAGACTTAAGCGTGGCAGCACGTTTCGGCGAAACATAAACAGGATACTCATTCCCCAACGAAAATACTTCGCAGCAGATTCCCGACCCGTCTTCCGACACGGTGAGGAGCGGGAAGTTTTCCCCGATCGTTATGTCGATCCAGCAGGCTTGCTGCGGGACCCGATTCAACATACCAAAGACGCTATTGTCCTCCTGCAAAATGCGCCGCAGCGAAGACGTGCAGTAAATCCGGAAGGGCTGCAACTCCCGCAGGGACAGCAAGCCGGCAATTTGATCGATATCTGCGCTGGTGAGCAGGACAGCCGCAATTGGGGAATCGCGAACCGCACTGCGGGGCTGCAGAACCGGCGTCCGCTCAATCTGCATTCGCAAGTCGGGAGAAGTGTTTAACAGGAACCATGAGCGACCGTCATCGCTGACGGCCACCTGGGTTTGAGTACGGCTCTTGGCGGAGAAAGCGCCCGCCCGCAGGGACTGGCAATTCCGGCAGTTGCAATTCCACTGCGGAAATCCACCCCCTGCGGCGGAGCCCAGAATCTCAATGCGCATTCCCCAGTTTACAGTTCCGCGTTAGCGTAGCAGTTGATTTCGCAGTTCAGGCAAATCTCTTCGAATTGCGGGCTAGTCCATTCCATGGTTCTCTCCTTTTGGTCAGGTGATGAGTTGATACTTGAGCGGCTACCTGCCACTTGCAGCCGGCTCCGCTCGCGACAGTTCCGCGTAAAAGTGATCGACCTGTTCGGGTGTAAAGTTCAGGTTCCAACCAAGGTCATCTGTTTTGAGTTGGCTCATCAACTGGTTCTTAGGAACACCGTCATTAGCCAATCGTTTCGCGCGTTCCGTCAGGGTATCCAGCTTGCCCTTGAATGCCTGTAACTCGGCTTTGCTGATCGCTGGCCCGGTTGACGGCACCGCAGTGTCGAAGTCCAGCTTCAAGACCTGCTCCAACACCGAGCCCCACTGCAAAAGGCTTCCGCCGGCAGCGAAGTTTGGATTGGGGGCTGAACCATAAAGGTTGCCCACCGCAACCACCTTAAGATTCGGGAAGTATACCACCGTATCGCCGTTGCTGTAAGCGTTCCCGAAATGCATGAGCTGCGCTTCGATTCCACCCATGCGTATCTGATAATCGTGGTCGAAAGTTACCACACCTGGTGGCGCCTTATCCTTGAAATTCTTCGCAACGAAACTCTCGGCAAGATTGCTCTGCAGGATGATCGCGGTACCGTTCTGCAGGAATGTCGAAGCATTAGCGGCGCTGGCCTCAGATGGGTCGGTGAGAATAAGAGCCCTTATAGGCTGTCGGGAGATTCTCTCCGCGCGCGCCACGAGGTCATCGTAGCTGCCCGGAAGCTTCCCATCCACCAGGATCAGTCCATTCCCACTCAGGCGGAGCAGCGAGTTACTGCCCTTGCCGGTAAAAACATACAGCCCCGTTTTGACAAGGTCGGAGGACAGGCCGTCGTCGCTCCTCACTTTGTTTGACGGAAAGTACTGGGCTGAAGTGGCGACAACTCCGGAAATAATAAGCAGAACGACTGCGACTGTCCTGCAATTCAACAGCTTACTCATCAAAACGCAAGCCTCCGTGGCAACGATTCGAAGTTTGGACTTGCATGAGATTGTGAGATCCGTGGCCTAGAGAGGCCACGGATCTCGACTGAGAGCAGGCAGTCGGTTATCAGTTCCCACCCACCGCGAAGGCGTAGAAGGTGTTGTTCCCGCCTGTACCGAGACCCAGGTTCGAGTACCCGGAGCCCCAGTACACGGTGTCCTTCACAATCGTCGCGCCACCGTTCACTGAAACGCCCGGTACGTAGCTCCAAAGCGCCGTACCCGTGGCTGCATCCAGGGCAAACATGTTCGGAGCCGTAGCGCTGCGCGCCAACGACGAAGCATACACAACTCCGTTGGACACGGCCATCGGCCCCAGATCGATAGCGCCGTTGGGGTCAGCCACCTGCCACAGGATAGCTCCCGTCGCGGGATTCAAGGCAGCCCATGAACCGGCGGAACCGGCAGAGTATGGGATGCCATACATGTTGACAATCGCCACATAGATCCGTTGGCCATCCGATGCGGAGCCCCATTCCATGCCTCCCAGAGAGGAGCCTGGGCCTACCTGCGTTTGCCACAAGGGGGCGCCGGTGTCTGGATCAAGCGCATAGTAAATGCCGCTCTTTTGTCCCGCGCCAATGATGGTATGTCGCTTACCGTGGGAGTCTTTGTAGGTGATTTCATTCGGGGCGGAGCCGAAATCGTAGTCGGGGCCATGGTTGGTCGGACACTGTGGCAACCCGAATATACAATCGACGTTCCAGTCGTCACTTCCGTCTGTCGCATAGGACTGGTGCCAGGTGACCAGGCGCTGAGACCACTTGATCGCTCCGGTCTTCATATCGAGCGCGAGAACGGAGTCCACGTGGTCATCGGGCGAGAGGCAATTCGCCTCCGTATCCGTCACAATGCACTGCTGGAATGTCATGCCGGGCTTGCTTGATGCCGCACCGGTCTGGGGATGACTGTAGTTGTCGCCAGTGCTGACGAATACCGTGTCGCGATCCTCATCCACCACGGGGCTGCTACCCCACACGCCGCCGCCGGTGTAGGCCGTCGGGACAGTGTACGTTTTCCACTGGATAACGCCTTTATTGGCGCTAACAGCGACTACGCTGCCTCTTGCCACTGCGGTGGAAAGGTCCGCTCCATAAAATGTTCCACCCTCTGCTTGAGAGGCCACGCCCGTGTACACCGTGTTTCCAGATACCGCGGGTGAGGTTGTGATGATCGCGAACGGGTCCTGGGTCTCCAGTTGGGTCATCCAGACGAGGTCGCCCTTGTTGGCTTTAATCGCCAGCAGCCATGCGCCTTTCTGGGTTCCGATGTAGACTTTGTCGCCCTTCACGGCCGGACTGGTACGTGAAACAGTACCCGCGGGCAAGCCGTAGTCGGAAATCTTGTGCGACCAGATCACCTGCCCGGTCTTTGCGTTGACTGCCCAGAGATTTCCACCCCAGTCGGGGAAGTATGCCACGTTGTCTACAACGGCCGCGCGGGCCGAGACATCACCACCGGTGGTGACTGTCCATTTCACTGCCAATTGGCTTACGTTGCTGGTTGAAATCTTGGAGCTATTGTTTGCGGCGTTCGTTATATCTGCTCCGAACATCGGCCAATCTTGCGCCATCAGCGGAACCGCCGCCACAGTGGCAAGCACGACGCCGAGAACAAGTGTAAATACACCGACAGACAGTGCAAGTCTTTTTCATTGTTTCAGTCCCCCCCACGAGGACAATCTTCTCGATTGGACACAACACCGCACGAGCCGTCCCGAACATACAGCAAAATTCCGCAGAGGTTGCGTGAGTGTGGGTAGCAGCTTGCTTCAGAAATGCCCGGGAGTAAATAGAGGCGGGGTGAAGTTGATGTAACGAAAAGATGAAGATTATGTGAAGAATGTGAATATACAGCACCTTATATCGGTTTGCTCTGTGTTCATTGCTCCGAACAGGCATGAAGTTGACCGTGGACAATGATCGAACCCGGCCGTGTGCGATAATGGCCATTTCGTTGCCATTGAACTCTCCGTTCAGCCAAGCTCTAGCAAGGCTGGGTGATCCACCAATACATCCGGGAAGAAAGGGCGGCGCGCCTTACATTGGACAACATTTTCCGCTTCGCATGTTTTGAGGCGGATCGAGAGCGCTATCAGTTGCGCCACGGAAGCCGCACGATCAAACTCGAACGCATTCCCTTGGACCTTCTGTTTCTTCTGCTCGAGCAGAGTGGGAGACTTGTCGCTCGGGAACAAATGGTTGCCAAGGTTTGGGGTGACGACGTATTTGTGGATACCGAGCGCAGCATCAATACGGCGATTCGTAAGATCCGGAAAGCGTTGGAAGACGACCCGCACCATCCCCAATTCATAGAAACGATTGTCGGGAAGGGTTATCGATTCGTGGCTCCTCTCATCCCCGAGAATGAGATTCGAAATCTACACCCTGAAATTCCATCGGGTGCCCGGGGCGTTGCGAGATGGGACAAACGGGGGAGGCGGCGAGATCCGGCTGCGAGGCTTCTTGGTCGAAACCGCGGATGGGAGGCCGGTCTTGACCTGCGATGTCACGGTAAGCAACATAACATTGGGCCGTCTGCCGCTGATGGAGCTGGAGCTCCCCGCTGACGTGATTCTCCCTCTGAAACCGGAGGATAGATTACTGCTCAGGCTCTACGGAGTGCGTGTGACCTTGACTGCCAAAGCGGCCGAGACCTTTCACGCTTTTGCTATTTCTGTTCTTCAGAGCGGATTGCGGACACGAGTCACGGACTCCCTCCGTTTGAACGAAGAATCCCACCCAGAGCCACCCCTTGCAGATCACAAGACCAGCCAATTTCCCGCCCCACAGAAGTCCCAGTCCATGGGTACGCAGCAGCAATCATGAAGAACTGGCTGTTCTTGGGCCATTGTGGGTTTCCCACTATGTGCGCAGAGCAGAGTATGGTCAACAGGAAGCCGATCGGTTGATCGGTTGAACTTCGAACCCTTCTACGGCTGGCAAATGCTGAGGTGCAAGGCGACTTGATCGCTGAGAAGAACGCTGGGCTGACACGCGCATCCACGGCACCACCAAACGCCTGAGAAATGCTCTAGCGAATTCAGCAGGCGGTGATGCGCGTTGTGCAGGGCTGGGATCACAGACCGCACGTGGACCGATCGACTGAATTAGTCTCAATCCGCCCTTAAGGCCTTGACCGGGTCGGTTGATGCGGCCCGCCGTGCGGGCAGAATGCTGGCGACGGCGGCACAGATGCCGAGCGACAGAATCGCCAGCGCGAAGACTTTGGGGTCCCAACTGCGCACGCCAAAAAGCTTCGAGGTCATCAAGCGGCCAGCGCCGATGGCGAAGGGAATCCCGATCAACAGGCCGATGGCCACCTGTAAGAACGCGCCGCGTAACACCAAACGCACGATGTTCATTCGATCGGCGCCGAGGGCCATACGCACTCCTATCTCGCTGGTGCGGCGCACCACGGTGTAGGCCGTCAAGCCGTAGAGGCCAATGGCTGCAAGCAGCAGCGCAATGATGCCAAAGGTGCCCGCCAGTTGTGCCACCATACGCTCCTGGTCAAAGTTCATGGCTACCTGCTCGTCCATGGTTTGCACCGAGATGATGGTCAGATTGGGATCGATTTCTCCAAGGGCGCGGCGAAGCTGTGGCTCGAGATTGGGCGTGTAGCCGCGCAGCCGCAACTGAATGCCGCTGATGAAGTGCGATCTTTCTTCGAAGCTCTGAGACAGCTTTTCGGTGTAATGGATGGACTGCGCCAGTGGCAGGAAGAACATGGGGCGTGCGGCCTTGTCGGGATCGATGTACTTCGCGTCCCGCACCACGCCCACGATTTCATAATCGGCGGCGTACTTTGAACTATTCATGCCGAAGTGCTTGCCCAGCGGATCTTCGCTGTTGAGAAAGCGCTTGACGAAGGCCTGATTGACGATGGCAACGGGACGTGAGCCTGTAGAGTCACTCCGGGTGAAATCGCGGCCATGCACGATGCTCTGGCCCATGGTGGAGAAGTATTGGCTGCTGACCCGGTCCCAGGACGCTAGGTTTTCTTCGCTGACTTTGGGCTCGCCCTTGCCTTCGACCGCGACGTATTCGCCCCAGTTATCGAAGCTGAGCGGGCTGTAGAGCGCAAAGCTGACGCTCTGCACGTTGGGCAGTTGAAGCAGGCGGTCTTCGATGGCCCGATAGAGCGCGTCCAGGTGCTCCGGAGTGTAGCTGGGCAGCGGCGGGTTCATTTCAATCAGCACACGATTGGCGGTGGCGAATCCGAAGTCCTGGTGTTCCAGATTGCGCAGGCTGCTGACGAGCAACCCGGCACAGGCCAGCAGCACCAGTGAGAGTGCGGCTTGACCGATGACCAATAGCTTTTGTGGCAGCGAGGAAGCCTCGCGTGTGCTGCGGTTGGCCCCATGCAGGGCTTCGGCCGGATCCGAGTGCGAGGCGAACCAAGCCGGCACCACACCAAAGAGCACTCCCGTCAGCAGCGAGAGCAGGAATGCGAATCCCAGCACCGGCCATGACGGAGTTGCGCTGATGGGCATGATAGGGGCGTTGCGAAACGCCAGTGCCAGCATGGCGCGAGCGCCAAAGTAGGAGACCGCCAATCCCAACAGGCCGCCCACCAGAGAGAGCAGCACAGCTTCGGTCAGGGACTGGCGGATGAGCCGCTTGCGGGTAGCGCCGATCGCGATGCGCACCGCGGTCTGCATTCTGCGGGCGGTGCCGCGCGCCAGCAGGAGGTTGGCAATGTTGGCGCAGGCGATAAGCAGCACGGTCGCGCAAACCGCCAGCAGAATGCGCAGGCTGCTCCCGTAGTTTTCCTTCATGGTACTGATGCCGCCACCGGCGGGAGCCAGCTTGATGTACTTGTGGAGAATCGTGGGATCGAGTTGCGCGCGCATATCGGCGGGGAGATCGTCCTCAGTGCGCAGCCACTGCTGCAGAACCGGCGTCAGGCGAGCGGGAAGGCCGTCGGCTGTGGCGCCCGGGCGCAGGCGGCCGATGGCATAGAGCCAGTTGGAGTGGTTGGTCCGCATCAGCGCATTCTTGCCGTCGAACAGTACTTCCTGTTGCACCGGAAGCCAGAAATCAGGAGGATGGCTGCGCAACGTTTCGCCGAAGAAGCCGGGCGGTGCGATGCCGATGAGGGTAGCCGGCTGTCCATCGATGAAGAAAGTGGTGCCGATGAGTGAGGGGTCCGAGCCGTAGGACTGTTGCCAGGTGCGATAGCTCATTACCGCAACCGGCGGCGCCGACTGCTGGTCGTCGGAGGGCGCAATTACCCGGCCCATCAGGGCGCCAACGCCGAAGACCTGGAAGTAATTGCCGGTGACGAACTCGGTGTGCAGCGGCCGCGCTTCGTGATCTCGCGAGGCACTGCGAATGCCATACATGCTGGAGGCGGCCTGGAATGCAGCGACCTGCTCAAATTCAGGAGCGGCCGCAGCCAGCCGCTGGTAGAGTTGATGAGAGAACAAGCTCCAGTCGTCGTCCTCCCAACCCTCGACGCAGCACTCCCGCGTGTCGCCGATGCGATAGAGACGGGCGGGATCGGTGACCGGCAGGGACTTCAGCATGATGGCATGCACCAGGGTGAAAATCGCGGTGGTTGCGCCGATGCCGATAGCGAGAGTCAGAATCGCAGTGAGGGTGAAGGCAGGTGCAAGCCGCATCTGCCGCGAGGCGTAGCGTAGGTCTTGGAAAATGGTTTGCACGCGCGCGTCCCCTTGCGAGAATTTACGGGCAGCGGAAAGCGTTTGTTCCGCAAAAATCCAAGAATAAAGACGTGGCGAGGACGCGTTAGTACTGTTCGTTTTCGAACAGTGATTGGGCAGCATGGTCGGCGCCGTGCCATTGAATGCAAGATTTACGCGGTACGCCGCGAATTTGCCCCATTGCGGCCCGTTACATTGCTGATTCCGGCGCTGTTACAATAGAGTAACTGTGGGGAAAAAGCTGGATGCCGCTCGTATACTGGACGACCAACGAATGAAAAGCGATACCAAGACCTTACTTTTGTTGAAGCCACGGGGTTTCTGTGCCGGAGTGGTGCGCGCCATTGACATTGTTCGCATTGCGCTGGAGACCTTCGGAGCGCCGATTTATGTGCGCAAAGAGATCGTCCACAACCGCTACGTGGTGGACGAACTGACCGCCAAGGGCGCCATCTTCGTGGACAGCGTGGAGGACGTCCCGGCTGGCGAGCGGGTCATCTATAGCGCGCACGGAGTCGCTCCTGAGGTACGCGAGTCGAGCAAGCTTCGTGAGCTGCGCGTGATTGACGCCACTTGCCCGCTGGTGACCAAGGTCCACGTGGAGGCAGTGAAGTTCGCGCGGGAAGGGTATTCGCTCATTCTCATTGGGCACCGTGACCACGACGAGGTCATCGGCACGCTTGGCGAAGCTCCCGCTGTGACCCAAGTGGTGGACGCACCCGAGGACGTGGACACTCTGCACGTGCCCGACCCGGATCGCGTGGCTTACCTGACCCAGACCACGTTGAGTCTGGACGAGACCCGCAGCGTGATTGAAGCGCTGCGCAAGAGGTTCCCCAACATCAAAGGCCCGCACGCGCAGGATATTTGCTACGCGACGGAGAACCGGCAGACCGCAGTGAAGGAGGTCGCCAGCGAATGTGACCTGCTGCTGGTTGTAGGTTCGGACAACAGCTCCAATTCCAATCGGCTGGTTGAGGTCGCGTGTAATCTAGGCACGGAGTCGTATCTGATCGAGAACTACCGCTCCATCAAGCCGGAGTGGTTGCGAAACGTCAACACCGTCGGTCTGACCGCGGGAGCCTCGGCCCCTGAAATCCTGGTGCAGGAAGTGGTTGATTTTCTTGCTGAGCAGGGCTTCACCGACATGCGCGAGGTGGAAGTGATGCCCGAACACGTGCGCTTCGGGCTACCGCCTGAGATCGTGGAGGCCATTGGCGCCGCGCCCGCCGTGGTGGAGTAAGGAAGCGATGGCAGATCCCGCAAGTCCTGCCGAAATGCGCTTCGGCAAGATCGATGACATCAAAAGCCGGGTGGCGGCAGCCATCGATGCCTCGCGGCGCTACCTTTTTTCCACCCAAAATCAGGAAGAGGGCTATTGGTGCGGTGAACTGGGCGCGGATACCACTCTGGTTTCCGACTACATCCTGCTGCATCGGCTGCTGGGGACCGACGACCTTGTGCGCACCCAGAAGTGCGCCAACGAGATCCTGAATCGCCAGAACGAAGACGGCGGCTGGCCGATCTACAACGACGGTCCCTCCCACATCAGCGCATCGGTGAAGGCGTACTTTGCACTCAAGATGGCGGGGTACAAGCCCGATCATCCGCAACTGCGGAAAGCACGCGAGCGGATTCTCGCGTTAGGTGGTGTGACCGAGGTCAACACCTTTACCAAGATTTACCTCTGCTTCCTCGGACAATATGATTACGATGCCGTCCCGGCGATTCCCCCCGAGATCGTGCTTTTTCCCAACTGGTTCTGGTTCAACCTCTACGAGATTTCGTCGTGGTCGCGCGCCATTCTGGTGCCACTCTCGATTGCCTACGCCAAAAAACCGTTCAAGAAAATCCCACCGGAGCAGGGAATTGACGAGCTGTTTGTGGGCGGCCGGACGAGGAGCCAGTTGCGGCTGCGCTGGGCCAAGAAGCTGGTGAGTTGGCGTAATTTCTTTCTGGTGCTCGATCGTCTGGTGCACTTCCTGGAGCAGGTACACGTTCGTCCGCTGCGCTCGCTCGCGCTGAAGGTCGCCGAGAAGTGGATGCTGGAGCGACTGGAGATGAGCGACGGGCTGGGCGCAATCTATCCCGGCATCATGAACTCTATCATCGCTCTGCGCTGCCTGGGGTATTCGCTCGACGATCCACAGGTGATCCGGGCGATGGATGAGTTCGAGAAACTCGGCATTGAGGAAGAGAACACCTTCCGGATGCAACCTTGCATGTCGCCGGTGTGGGACACGGCGTATGCGGTGTTCGCGCTGGCGGAGAGCGGCGTGGCAGCCAACGATCCGCGGCTGGTGCAGCCTTGCGAATGGATGCTCAAGAAGCAGGTGACGCGTCGGGGTGACTGGTATGTGAAGAACCGCAAAACGGCCCCAGCGGGCTGGTACTTCGAGTTCAACAATGAGTTCTATCCCGATGTGGATGACAGCGCGCAGGTGATGCTGGCGCTTAGCCGGGTGAAGACCAGCAACGAGAGTTATCACACCAGGTCGGTGCAGCGCGCGCTGGATTGGATCGTGTCCATGCAGTGCAAGAACGGCGGATGGGCGTCCTTCGACAAGGACAACAACCGCATGGTCTTCCAGCAGATTCCGTTTGCCGACCACAATGCCATGCTTGATCCTGCGACCGTGGACATCACGGGGCGCGTGCTCGAGTGCCTCGCCAGCTATGGCTATTCGCTAAAGGACCAGCCGGTGCGGCGCGCGATCGAGTTCATCAAGCGTGAGCAGGAACCCGATGGCTCGTGGTTCGGGCGCTGGGGTGTGAACTACATCTACGGGACCATGCTAGTGCTGCGCGGGCTGGAAGCGATCGGTGTCGATCATCACGAGCCTTTCGTACAGCAGGCAGTGGAGTGGCTGCGCATGATGCAGAACCCTGACGGCGGTTGGGGCGAGAGGTGCGATTCCTATGACGATCCTAATGCCAAGGGTGTCGGGCCGAGCACTGCGTCGCAAACCGCGTGGGCGGTGATGGGACTGCTGGCGGCCAACGACACTCGGAGCGATTCGCTCCAACGGGGCATTGCGTATCTGCTGAAGACGCAGCGCCGCGATGGATCGTGGGATGAATCGCTCTACACCGGTACCGGATTTCCTCGAGTGTTCTATCTGATGTATTACATGTACCGGCAGTACTTTCCTTTGCTCGCCTTGACGGTTTATGCGAAGGCTTCATCGGCACCCCAGGAGGAACAACTGCGGGTGGCGCGGGACAACCGGCGTGCGGGTTGATCAAGATCGAGTTGTCAGTAGCTAATTGTCGGTTTATAGGCGAGACGAATTACAGCCGGTCGGGTTGGCAACTGCTGCCCAACGACGAGTGACTCGAATGACACAATCGCCTGGGTTACCCAAGGTGAACCCACTGACTACTGGCGACTGATCGCTCACAACCGAAACATGAAATGCTTCGTCACCGGCGCGACTGGATTTCTGGGCAGCCATGTTGCGCGGCAACTGCTGGCCCGAGGCGCAGAGTTACGCCTGCTGGTGCGCGCCACCAGTCGCACTGAAAACATTGAAGGCCTTGCGGCGGAACGCGTGGTGGGCGATCTGCGCGATCTGGAATCGTTGAAGCGGGGCATGTCCAGATGTGAGTTCGTGTTCCACGTGGCCGCGGACTACCGGCTGTGGGCTCGCCACGGGCAGGAGCTCTACGACTCCAACGTACAAGGCACCAGCAACGTGCTGCAGGCGGCGAGAGATGCAGGCGTGCGGCGGGTTATCTATACCAGCAGTGTTGCCACCATGGGCTTCGGCCACAATGGGCGGCTCACGGATGAGAGTACGCCAGTCAGCCTCGCCGACATGATTGGCGACTATAAGCGCAGCAAGTTCAAAGCGGAGCGGCTGGCGATTGAAGCAGGGCAGGCGGGACAGAACGTGGTAATCGTGAACCCGACGACACCGATTGGCGAACGCGACATCAAGCCCACGCCGACGGGCAGGATCGTGGTGGACTTCCTTCGTCGGAAATTTCCGGCGTATGTGGACACTGGCTTGAACTTGGCTGACGTGGTGGATTGCGCTGAGGGCCACCTGCTGGCGATGGAGAAGGCCGTGCCCGGCGAGCGCTACATTCTGGGTGGCGAGAACCTGACGTTAAAGCAGATTCTCGACAAGCTGGCGGCGATTACCGGCCTGCCGTCGCCGAAAGTGAAGCTGCCGTACGCGATGGCGTATGCGGCTGGGGCGGTCGACACGCTGGTCACCGGAACCATAAGGAGGCGTGAACCCCGGGTTACCTTGGATTCAGTCCGCATGGGACGCAAGAAAATGTTCGTCACCAGCGCCAAGGCTGAACGGGAACTAGGATGGGATCCACGGACGGTGGACGATGCTCTGCGGCGCGCTGTGGAGTGGTTTCAGGCGAATGCCTATGCCCCATAGGCCAGTCGCGGTCGTGGCCGCGATGACGGTAGAGGTGGCACCACTGGTAGGGAAGCTGCGGGCACGGCAGGTGAACGGCGTTGCGTTGTTCGAGATGTACCAGGCAGTGGTTGCCGTCGGAGGAATTGGCGAAAAGTGCGCTCGTCGCGCTGCGGAAACCGCCATTGCCTACGCGCAGCCCAGCCTCTTGCTCTCGGCGGGAATTGCTGGCGCGATTTCGCCCAAGCTGAGGGTAGGGGACATTTGCCGGATCCGGGAAGTGATCGATGTTTCTACCGGCGTCCGTTACCCGACGCGAGGCGGCGAATGGGTACTGGCGACTTCGCGGTATGTGAGCGACCCGGCGGAAAAGCGCAAGCTGCTCACTAAATATGGAGCGGACGTGGTTGACATGGAGGCCGCAGCGGTGGCGCAAGTCGCACAAGAGCGAGGGCTGGAGTTCGCGGCGGTGAAATCCATTTCCGATGACGCGGCATTCGCCATGCCCCCACTGACGCGTTTCATCGATGAGAACGGAAAGTTCCCCAATGGCCGCTTCCTGCTATATGTTGGGGTGCGCCCGAAGTGGTGGCCGGCGTTGAGGAAGATCCGGGCCAACACCGCCATTGCTTCGGAGAACCTCTGCCGTGAAGTGCAACATCTAATAGGGGCTAGTGAATAGTGGTTAGTGGATAGAATTCGACCCGAACGTGAGATTTGGTCGAGGACCATCTGGCGAATCTATTGCAAGGTTTCTATCCGATAACGACCATTTACTGGGACTTTTAATGTCGGTGGCAACACAATTTGGCACTGCGGCGGAGCGGGAGGCAATCCCTTCGACCATGGCCGCAGCCGTCTACCACGGGGTCAATGACGTCCGACTGGAAACCGTCCCGGTTCCGAAGATCGGTCCGGGCGAGATCCTGGTTCGGGTGCACACCTGTGGCATTTGTGGCACCGATTTGAAGAAAATTGCTACCGGATCGCACTCCGCGCCACGCATCTTCGGCCATGAAACTACCGGGGTAGTAGTCGCCGCCGACGACAGTGTAACAAAGTTTCGAATTGGCGACCGGGTGATGGTCTTCCACCACATTCCCTGCGGCGAGTGCTATTACTGCCAGCACAAGGTTTTTGCCCAATGCCCGACGTATAAGAAGGTTGGTGCGACCGCCGGCTATGAGCCCAGCGGTGGCGGGTTCGCGGAGTACGTCCGGGTGATGGACTGGATCGTCGGCAAAGGTGTTGTCCGGATCCCGGAAGGTGTGTCGTTTGAGCAGGCATCATTCATCGAGCCCGTGAACACTTGCATGAAAGCTATTGAAACGCTGGGACTTAAGGCGGGTGAGACCGTACTGGTGATGGGCCAGGGACCGATCGGCATCATGCTCGCAGTGCTGGCGCGACGGTGCGGCGTCCGGGTAATCACTTCCGATTTGTTTCCTGCAGAGGCATACAATAGCTGAAGGGTTCGGGCTGACCGAAAACATCGACGCCTCGACGTCTGACACCGTCGAGACCGTACAGGGCCTGACGGAGGGTAGAGGAGCCGACGCCGTCATACTGGCGGCAGCAGGGAACGGGCTGATTCGCCCGGCCATGGGGGCCGCGCGTCCAGGCGGACGGGTATTATTATTTGCACAAACCCAACACGGCGAGGCCACGATTGATCCCGCAGCCGTTTGCGTCGATGAGAAGCGTCTCTTGGGTTCGTACAGCGCATCCGTGGATTTGCAGGACGAGTCAGCGCGGTTTGTGCTAAGCGGCGAGATAGAGTTGGAACGACTGATAAGCCACCGTTTTCCGTTGAGTGAGTCCGTACAGGCGTTGCATTTGGCTGCCCATCCCAAACCGGACTCGATGAAAGTGGTCATACAGCCGGGCAGCTTATGGAAGGACCAGTAGAGTGAATGGACAGATGACAGCGGCGGTCCTCTATGGAAAAGAGGACGTCAAGATCGAACGAGTGCCCATTCCCACGTTGGAAGAAGGGGAAGTGCTGGTCAAGGTGCAGGTAGCCCTGACCTGTGGCACCGATCTTAAGGTGTATCAGCGCGGATACCATGCTCGCATGATTGTGCCTCCAGCCCTGTTTGGCCATGAATTGGCAGGTGTGATCGAAGAGGTCGGCCCGAATGTGCGGGGATTCCGCAAGGGCATGCGTGTGGTGGCGCTCAATTCTGCGCCGTGCGGGACCTGTTTCTATTGCTCCAAGCACCAGGAAAATCTCTGCGAGGATCTGCTGTTCAACAATGGCGCGTATGCCGAGTACATTCGCATTCCGCGACGCATTGTCGAAACCAACATGCTGGCGATTCCCAAACACGTGAGCTTCGAAGAGGCCGCGATGGTTGAGCCGCTGGCCTGTGTGCTGCGCGGGTTGCACGAAACCAAGATGGAGATCGGTGACACCGTCGCCGTGATTGGCGCAGGACCGATCGGGTTGATGTTTGTGCAGGTGGCCAAACTGACCGGCTGCAATGTTATTTCGGTGGTGAAGCGCGAGTCGCAGGTGTCGGCAGCGCGCAACATTGGCGCCGACAGCGCGGTGCAGATCACGGCCGTGGACGATCCGGTGAAAGCCGTTCGCAAACTGACTCCCGAATGCCGCGGTTGTGACGTGGTGATTGAAGCGGTGGGCCGCCCTCAGGCGTGGGAGTGGTCCATTGACATGGTGCGCAAGGGCGGCACGGTGAATTTCTTCGGCGGCTGCGCCAACGGGACTACCGTGGCGCTGGACACCCAGCGGCTGCATTACAACGAGCTGACGCTGAAGGCGACCTTCCATCACACGCCGGAGACGGTGCGCAAGGCGTTTTCGCTGATCTGCGAAAAGAAGATCAAGGGCGCCGACTACATCACGGGCGAGGCGCCGCTGTCGCGCTTGCAGCAGGTGCTGCGGCACATGCTCAACCGCAACGGCGACATCAAGACCGCCATTATTCCGGGGACGTAGTGCGACGGTGGGTCGTTTGTCTGCGGCCTCAACCTGGACTCGCTGGCACGAGCCTGAAATTTGGGCCCGAAGGGGGCGAAATTAACTCAGCCCCGGGCGTAAACCCGGGGTCTGCTGCCTGTAGTGGCCTCCAGTCCCGCGGGGCCGGCACAAGAGAATCCTACGAATGTCCCCGCTTCCGGCTACAAATCGGATGGCCACGGCAGAAGCATCCGCTTCTGCAGCGGGCTGGCGGTCATTGCCGCCCGAGTACGCAATCCCTGATCGCCCACCCTCGTTGCAGGAGGCACAACAGTACTGCGCTCGCCTGGCTCATTCGCACTACGAGAATTTCTCGGTCGTAACCTGGTTCCTGCCTAAGCATCTCCATCAGCACTTCTACAACGTCTATGCGTACTGCCGGATTTCCGACGATCTGGGCGACGAGGTGGGCAATGCCGAGCAATCGCTGGCGTTGCTGGATGTCTGGGAAGCAGAGTTGAACGCGACGTATCTGAGCCTGGTGGAGCCTCAGCTCAGAGACATCCGGCATCCAGCCGAAAAGCTACGGTCCGAATTTTCTGGGCGGAGCCCTGTCAAGCCCGCGCCACCCTGTGTTTATCGCATTGCGGGAGACGATCCGCGAGTGCGACATCCCGCGCCAGCCGTTTGCCGATCTGCTGACCGCGTTTCGCCAGGACCAGAGCGTCGGGCGCTATGCGACTTTTGACGACGTGCTGGGATACTGCCGCCACTCGGCGAATCCGGTTGGCCATCTGGTCCTGTATCTCTGCGGATATCGCGATGCCGAGCGGCAGCAGCTTTCCGACTACACCTGCACGGCTCTACAATTGGCGAACTTCTGGCAGGACGTCGCCCGAGACTACGCCAAAGGGCGGATTTATCTGCCACTCGAAGACCTCACGAGCTACGGCGTGAGCCAGAGCGACATCGCCGAACGCCGCGCCACGCCGCAGTTTCTGGAGATGATGAAGTTTGAGGTGGCGCGCGCCCGCGAGTGGTTTCGAAGAGGATTGCCGCTCGCCGAGATGGTGGACAAACACCTGGCACTCGACATCGAGCTGTTTAGCCGCGGTGGGCTGGAGATCCTGAAGGCCATTGAGCGGCAAGGCTACGACGTGCTGACGCGGCGACCAGCCATCTCCAAGCCGCGCAAGCTGTGGCTGGTGGCTGCGCGCGGCCGCAGGAAAACTGCTGTGAGCGAACATCCGATGCAGTTGCAGGCCGCGTATTCGGTCTGCCGCCACATTGCGCGTTCGGCCGCCAGGAATTTCTACTATGGCTTCCTGGTTCTTCCCAGCCAAAAACGCAATGCCATCTCGGCGGTGTACGCTTTCATGCGGCGCGCCGACGACATCTCCGACGATCCATCGCTTCCTCCCGAGCAGCGCCGCCAGAAGCTTGACGAGTTGGTGAAAGCGCTGCAGTCGGTTGCCGCCGGCGAGAGCACCGACGATCCGGTTTTATTTGCGCTGGCGGATTCGCAAAAGGTCTACAACATCCCGCTCGATCTGCTGGAGAATCTGGTGCAGGGGACTGCCATGGATGTGCCTTGCGCCCAGACCGTGGTAGGCAGTGCCGTTCCCCAACTACAGTACGAGACCTTCGATCAGCTATACGACTACTGCTATCACGTAGCTTCGGTTGTGGGCCTGGTGTGCATCCGTATTTTTGGGTACCGCGATCCGCGCGCGGAGAAGCTGGCGGAAGAGACCGGGGTCGCATTTCAGCTCACGAATATCCTTCGCGACGTGCGGGAAGACGCGCAACTTGGACGCGTGTACTTGCCGCGCGAGGATTTTGCCCGCTTCGGGCTCGATACACACGCTCTGACGAACGGCTCGGCAGCGGAAGCGCTGCGTCCTGTACTGGAATTTGAAGCGTTGCGCGCGCGCGGTTTCTATCGGGCGGCGGAAGAGCTGTTGCCGCTAATCAACGAAGACAGTCAGCCGGCGTTGTGGACGCTGGTTGAGATCTACCGCCGCCTGCTGGAGCGGATCATTGCGCGCAACTATGACGTGTTTTCTGAGAAGGTAGGGCTTTCTACCGCGGAGAAGCTTAGCGTCCTTGGCAAAGGATTCTGGCGTCGCCTGAGATGACCGTCGCACAGCAGAATTCGCAACGCTCGACGGTCGCGATCATTGGCGGGGGACTCGCTGGCCTCTCGGCTGGTAGTGCGCTGGCTGACGCAGGATATCGCGTCGAGTTGTTTGAGCGCCGACCGTACTTGGGTGGCCGGGCGTCGTCATACGAATTGCCGGGCACGGGCGAGGTGGTGGACAACTGCCAGCATGTGCTGTTGGGCTGCTGCACCAATCTGATCGACTTTTATCGCCGCCTCGGCGTCGAGCAGCAAATTCGCTGGTACGACGAGATCACGTTTATCCTTCCCGGCGGGAAGTCTTCCATATTGAAGTCAGGCATGCTGCCGGCGCCGCTTCATGCCGCTCCCTCGTTTCTCGGCTCAGCGGTGCTTGACCTAAAGGACAAACTGACGATCGCCCGCGCCATGATGGCGCTCGTCCCTGCGCTTCCTAGAGATGAAGGCGAGAACTTCTTGTCATGGCTCGTACGGCGCGGGCAGACGCGGAAGGCGATCGATCGCTTCTGGGCTCCGGTGCTGGTCAGCGCACTGAATGAGGATTTGGATCGTGTATCGGTCTACTATGCTGCGCAGGTTTTTCGCGAGTCATTTCTGAAGTCGGCTGAAGCGGGCCGCATGGGCATTCCGGAAGTGCCGCTCTCGCAGCTCTATGGGACAGCCGCAAGCTATGTCGAAGCCCGCGGCGGCGAAGTGCATCTGCGGGCGGCGGCAGACTCCGTGCGTGCCGATGCCGATGGCGTTCAACTCTGCGTTGGCGGAGAAGACATCCGCGCCGACTATGCGATTCTCGCAACACCGTTCAGAGTGGTGGAAAAGCTGTTGGCCGATGCTCCGGAGGCAGAAGTCCTGCGGCAGGAGTTGCGAAGGTTCGAAACATCGCCTATCACGGGAATCCATCTCTGGTTCGACCGCGAGATCACTCCACTGGAGCATGCGGTGCTCCTGGAGCGGACCATCCAGTGGATGTTCCACAAGTCGAAGATCCTGGCTACACGCAAGGCTTCGGCACAAAACGGCAGCTATGTCGAACTGGTGGTCAGCTCCTCGAAGACGCTGGTTGATAAGCCGCGCGGGGAGATCATCGAACTGGCCGTCAGGGAACTGGGCGAATTCTTTCCTCTCGTGCGCCAGGCGAAGTTGACCAAAGCCACAGTCATCAAGGAAGTGAACGCCAGCTTCTCGCCGGTGCCAGGCGTCGACGCGTTTCGTCCCTCGCACAACAGCCAGTGGCCGCGATTGTTTCTCGCCGGGGATTGGACCGCGACAGGATGGCCGGCGACCATGGAAGGTGCCGTACGCAGCGGCTACGGAGCGGCAGAGGCTCTGAGCGGCCGCAAGTTCCAGGTCGCCGATCTGCCGGCACAGGGGCTGATGCGGCTGTTCGGGTAACCCGCTGCCTCAGTTTCACCAAGTTCACCAGCTGGTGTTATGATTGATAAGCCATGAAACGCGCCACTGTGACCATTCCGGACGACTTAGCTGACGCAGTTGAAACCTACGTTCGAGACCAGGAAGCTCCGCCTCCGCTTACCGCTGTGGTCCAAGCGGCACTACGGCAGTATTTGGCACTACGTGGCTATTTGAGGACCTCGGGCCCACTACGGATAAGACCGGCCAAGCGGGGGAGCGGCCATCGAGACATCAGCCAGGAACACGACCGTTATTTTGCGGAACCATGAGGCCGGCTATTCTTGCTGACACGGGTCCTCTCTTCGCCGCAGTCGATCCCCACGATGCACACCACGTCCGTGCCCAGAGCGAGCTCAGGCGCGCCGCTCGGGAAAAACGGGAGGTTATTGTTGCTTATTCCACGGTGCTGGAGACCCATTCGCTGGTGTTGCGTCGGTTAGGCCCAGAGGCAGCAGAGACTTGGCTGACAGACGTATTGGCTGGTTCTAGGTTCGTCAATCCCACAGCGGAAGATTACCTGGCTGGAGCGACGAAGCTGGCAACCTTCAAGCATCAATCGATAACGCTGTTTGATGCGGTATCGGCTGTGCTGGCGGAGCGATTGGGTATTCCGGTGTGGACATACGATCACCATTTCGATGTGATGCGTGCCAACGTGTGGCGCCCATAAGCGTGAATTCTTTCTTCACCACACCTTGCAAACCTTGTCTGCGGGTTTCACCATCGGCTGGCCCGGCTTGCAGGAGAATGCCGTGCCAAACTCCGGTATATTCACAACCACGCCGTTGATGCGGTACTTCGCCGGAGAGTGCGGATCGGTAATGGCGCGCGCTCGCTGGTCTTCAGGACGATCATTCTGGCAGGCCCACTGCGCGAGGCCGACAAAGAAGCGCTGGTCCGGCGTCAAGCCGTCGCGGTCTGTGAGCTGCATGTTCTTGTCGGCTTCCTTCCACGCGATGTAGGCCAGGATCGTACCTCCGAGGTCGGCGACGTCCTCACCTTCGGTCAGCTTCGAATTGATGTGGATGTCATCCACTACGACATATTGGCCATACTGGTCCACTACGCATTGCGCGTGCTTATTGAACTGCTCGGCATCCTGCGTAGTCCACCAGTCTTTCAGATTGCCCTTGGCGTCGAACTGGCGGCCTTCGTCGTCGAAGCCGTGCGTCAGCTCGTGGCCGATGGTCGAACCGGTGTTGCCGTAGTTGGGTGCGTCATCCAGCTTGGCGTCATACAGTGGCGGCTGCAAAACTCCGGCAGGGAAGTTGATGTCGTTCATCTGCGGGTTGTAGTAGGCGTTCACCGTAGGTGGCGTCATGTCCCACTCGCTCCGGTCCACCGGTTTGCCGATCTTGTTGAACTGGCGATGGCTCTCGAACTCCTCGGCCCGTTGGTTGTTGCCGTAGAAATCGTCGCGCGCGATCGTCACCGAGCTGTAGTCACGCCATTTGTCTGGATAGCCAATCTTGTTGCGAATGGCGCGCAGCTTATTGAGCGCCTGCTGCTTGGTTTGCGGACTCATCCAATCGAGCTGCTGGATGCGTTGGGCCATGGCATCTTCGATCTGTCGGGTCATCATGTTGGTCGCAGCCTTCAGCTCCGGCGGGAAGGTCTTGCGCACGTATGCCTGCCCCAAAGCCTCTCCTAACTCGTCGTCCACATATTGCACGCAGCGCTTCCAGCGGGGTTGCAGCTCCTTGGCTCCGCGAAGATACTTGCGGTAAAAATCGAAGTTCTCATTGACGAAGACGGAAGAGAGATAGGGCGCACGGGAGTTCGCCAGGTGATAGCGCAAGTAACTCTTCCAGTCGGCCAGGGAGACGGACTCCAGTTGCGAGTTGAGCTCTTTGAAGAAATTGGGCTCAGCTACATTCAAGCTGTCGAAGGGGGGCACTTGGCTGGCGCCGAAGTACGCGCTCCAGTCAAAGTTAGGCGCCAGCGCCTTAAGATCGGCAACCTTCATAATGTGCTTGGTTTTGTAGGGATCGCGCCGCTCTACCCGCGTCAGGGACGCCTTCGCCAGGCCGGTCTCGATGTCCATCACCGTTTCCGCCTCTCTCTTGGCGGTGGCCGACGGATCGCCGAGGAGCTCGAACATCTTCTGCACGTGTTCGATGTAACGCTCGCGGATTTCCTTCGACTTGGCGTCATCCTTGGTGTAGTAGTCGCGATCAGGAAGTCCAAGACCACCTTGGACGACGGCGACGAGCATGGCATCAGAGTTGTCAGGGTCTTGTTGCGCGCCGGAACGGAACATGCTCGAATCGCCTGCGAGGTGCAGGTTCGCAACCAGCGGGGCGACTTCGCGCGTGCTTTTCAGCGCCTCGATCTGGTCGAGGTCGGGCTGTAGCGGTTTGGCGCCGAGCTTCTCGACGGCCTGCTCATCCATGCAGGCGGCATAGTAATCGCCGATCTTCTGGCTGACAGCGTCGCGGTCCTTCGCCGTCGAGGCCTGCTCGAGAATACCGCGCAAATAGACGAGGTTGTCCTCGTACAGCTTTCCGTAAACGCTCCATGAGACCTGGTCGGGCGGAATAGGATTCTTCTTCTGCCAACCGCCACAGGAGTAAGCGTAGAAATCAACGCACGGATCGGCGGAGCGGTCCATGGCCGTGACGTCGAGACTAGGCGTGTAGGGCAAGGTGGGCTCAACCAACAGCGTGCCGGGCACGGAGCCCGAAGCTGGAGTTTGCTGCGCCGATGAAACAGCAAAGAACAATGAGATGAAGCAGATGGATAGCACGAACGTTTCGAAACGCACGAAGGTCCTCCGTCGAAATCGCCAGAATAGCAAAGCAGCGTCGCATGCCGGAGACGTCTGTGCCGAACCCACACGATCGCCTGCCTGCAGATCGAGGTTACTGCTGTTTGTTCACCGGCTTTCTCATCTTGTTCTGCGGATTGGGCTTCATGTTTCCAGAGTCGGCCCCGCCCGTGAGCTCATTCACTAGCGTGTCTGCGTGGTAAATGTTCCGCAGCGACTCGGTGATCGCTCGCGAGTCCACTTCGACCGAGCGAGCGACCTTATCGGTGTATTCGAAGTTCCACGGTAGCGACTCGATGTTGCCATCGAAGATGATGCCCACCACTTCACCCGCCTTGTTGATCACCGGACTACCCGAGTTGCCGCCAATGATGTCGGGCGTGGACACAGTATCAAAGGGCGTTTTGAGGTTGATGGCGCCCTTGTATTTCAACCAGCTCTCCGGCAACTCGTATGGCGGTTTGCCACCGTGCTGGGTTGCATGCTCGTAGGCTCCGCCCATGGTGGTGAACCAGGGAATGTTCTTCCCGTTGAGCTTGTAGCCTGCAACCGCTCCATAGCTCAGACGCAAGGTGAAAGTCGCGTCGGGAGGAACGTTGAAGCCGTCCTTGGCAAATAGGGCCTTGCCGATGTCGCCGCCGCTGCGGCGCAGGACCGACTGCACTTCATCTTCATCTTGCTGGTGGAGCGCGAGGGCGGCGGGCTCGACCTGGCGCATCAGCACGATCAGAGGATCGTTGCTGGCGTCCACCGCAGCCTTGCCGCCTTCATAGAGCTGCTTGCGGACAGAAACCTCGTCGAGCTTGGTGCCGGCTATCAATTCCTTGGCGCGCTCACCCGGCGATTTGCCGGCCAGCGCCGTCTTGACCACATCGTTGTTCGCGCCCAAACGTTCCTGCATTTCGGCCAGGCTCTCCGCTAGCTGAACCTGGTCCAGCGACTTGTAAACCGGCGCGGTGGAGAAGAGCCGTTGCTCAAGTGTGGGCAACGCCGAGTCCTGATAACCGCGAATGCGCTGGTTGCTGGGCTTCTGCTTCTCGGCGGTGGCGCGCACAATAGTGCGAGCATATCGCGCAAGTTCGCTCCGGAAGCCGCCCATGTTGTCAATGTAGATAAACGGCAGGAACATCTGCTTCTGGACGCTCACCGCCTTACTGATTTCGGTCCACGGGTCACCGAACTCCTGCTTGCGCTTGGCGTCCGAGGTGATGAATTCGCGGAGAGCTTTCTCATCGGCAGCCTTCTTGGCCATTAAGTCCTTGTCGAGCAGTCCACCCTGGTAACCATTGAACGCCTTGTAGGCGTTCTGCAGACCGAACAGATCGCTTTCGGCTTCGCGGGCGTTCTCTGCCGACTCGGCGCTGAACTTCTGCAGCATGTCGACCCGGCGCGACAATGACTTGAGTTGCCAGGGATACTGCACGTCGCGCAGGAAATTGAGCTGGTCCATGGTGAACAGGCGCTGTGTGCGGCCGGGATTGCCGGAAACAAACACCAGATCACCTTCCGTCACGCCCGCTGGCGACCACTTCAGATAGTCGGTGGTCTTGGCGGGCTGACCGTTCTCATAGGCGCGCAAGAACGAGATATCGAGATCGTACCGCGGATATTCGAAGTTGTCGGGATCACCGCCAAAAAAGGCGATGTCGAATTCGGGCGCGAATACCAAGCGAATGTCGTCATACTTCTTGTACTTGTACAGGTTGTACATGGCGCCGGAGAAAAGGGTAACGACATCGCAGCGCATGTCACCCGTGGAGCACTGCTTTTCCAGGTTCGACATTTCTTCCCGCTGTGCCTTGCCCGCGTCAGCCGTCGACATGCTGGGTTTGGCCGCGGCGTTCACCTGATCGGTCACGTCCTCAATGCCTTCCAGTACGACGAATTCCATGCCCGGACACTTGGGCTCCTCCGCCCGCGTGGGAGCGTAGAAGCCGTTCTTCATGTAGTCCTTGCCATTGGTGGAGAGATCGTGGACGCAGCCTTGAGCGATGTGGTGATTGGTGAAAATCAAACCGTCGGCGGACACAAACGACGAAGAGCCGTTCGGGGCGCGTGCCGAGGACAGCCGCACGTGGTCGAGCCACGCCTGGTCGGGAGCGAATCCATACTTAGCTTTTACCTTGTCCACAGGGAAGTGGTTGAACAACCACATGCCTTCATCGGCAAAAGCGAAGGTGCCCAGGCCGAGCGTAAGAATGCACAGTAGAAGAACGACACGTTTTTTCATGAAGACTCCGGACGCGGAGGAGCCGCGTGATTTGTCGACCGGACAGGGAACTCCGGACGAGGTAAGCAAACCCTTAACTATAAACGCTGGCGAAGTCCGGAAGCAATTGCGATGCTGCTTGGGTAGTGGGTTGTTTTGAAATCAATCGACCACGATAAAACCTTCGCGCCAGTGATCCTCATTCAGCTTGTAGGGACAAACATGGAATCCCTCGCTAAGGTTGACGAAGCCCTTCTCACCCTTGATGCGTTCAATTGCGGCCTTTGCTTCCGATTCACTCGAATAGACGCCGATAAAGAGCTTGGAGTCGTCGCCTCCTTGCTCAAGCTCAAACCACAGCATGTAAGCTACGTCACTCGTGCCGCTCTTTCCGCTCTCCGCTCCAGCAATCCTGCCAGTTCCTCAAGCGACCAAATATGATCGGATAGGCTGCTAGCAGCGCCGGAAGTCCCGCGTCAATTTAGATTCCCAGGAGAGCAACATCCTCGGCTTTCGCGGCAGCGCGGAGTTCACCATCGAGGCTTGCCAGCGTGGCCGTTGACAAGATCCAGTACATGACTCACCGCCAGACTGGTTTCGTCGCTGTAAACCCATGCCAGGGTCACGGAGCCGTCGAGGACTAAGCTCATGGACGGCCCGCGTCGCGCTCCGCTTTCAAGCTTTCCCAATCTAAGCGGCCAGCCTTCAGTTGGGCGGCCCTTGACCGAATGCGACCGGCGGCAGCCAGGGCCTGCTCACGGTCGATCCCACCACTGCTGGGTATGAGGCGGGCCACAGGCTTGCCATGGCGCGTAATCACAATTTCCTCTCCTTGCTCGACGCGGTCGAGCAAAGAGCCGAGAGTGTTCTTGGCCTCGAAGGCGCCTATTTCCTTCATGCTTGCAGTTTTCCGGGACAACCTGGCTTAATCTAGCCGGTTCCCTCCTGCCGGTCAACCGCAACCTAAGAATTGCAGATTCAGTCGTGACACAGAAATATTGCGCGGCGGAACGCTTGACCTGCTCCGCCGCCTAAGTCATTTGTTGATGTCCTCGTTGGCCTCCAAGCGTTTGATGAGGCTCTGGACGCTAGGCTTGCCTATGTCGGGAGCGGTGGATAGCGCCAGCTTCATGTCCTGGGTGGCCTTCGTGTAATCACCCTGACTGCAAGCGATGCGGCCCATGCCGGCGTAGGTCAGCCAATTATCGGGGTACTTCTTCTCCATGGTGCGGAAGACGGTAAAGGCTTCATCCTGCTTCTTCTGGCGCTGTAGTTGCCGGGCGTAACCATACAACTGCTGAGCGTTTCCCATGGCCAGCGCTTTGTTGCGCGCAACCGTGGCCTGGTCTTTCTGACCCATTGCGTCGAGGATGCGCGACTTGGTCATCAGGTTCTCGAAGCGCTCCTCGTTTTGGATCGACTTATCTTCATACTTGAGCGCTTCGTTCAAGTCCATCTTGTTGTCGACCATATACGTTGCGGCGTCGTCCCAGGCGTCCCAGGTGTACTGCGACAATCCGCGAAGCTGGTTATTCAAGCTGGCTTGGACGGTCTGCGGCAAATTGACAGCGACTTTGAAGGGGACGGCAACTTTGTCCCAGCTCATGGTGACAACCGCCGAGTCGGGCTGAAGCTGGTCAAAGTCATAGACGAGAGCATTGTGAAGGCTGGTCGCTCTGCGGCTTTACGGTGACGCGCAGAGCGTCTTCCTTCTCGTCGTAGCTGAAGCTCCCCCAGGCGGTGTGCATTTTGGAAAAAATGACGGTCCACTGATCCTCGTTTGGGATCATGTGCAGACCATACGTGCCTGCTGTCGAGTGGCTTACCGTCGATCGTCACCGGATCGGTGAAGGTAATGGTCGTGTTCTCGTTGGCGCCGGCGCGCCACACCTGGCCATAAGGCACAAGGCCGCCCCAAACCTTACGATCGTTCGCCAGAGGCCGGTGATAGTTGATGGTGATATCGGTGACGCCGAGACGCTGCACCACGATCGCCTGCTGGCTCTGTAGCGGCAGGTCCAGCTGGGTTGACTGCGCATGACAGATCATCGTACCGAACCACAAGCATGGGAGAAGAAGGAAGCGAAGCTTGTTCATGGGGCAACCTCGTTCGATGGATTGTTTTTCGGGTGCGGAAGTCCGTCCGTAAAAATGCCAAATCCGCCCAACGGACCTAACGCGTCGCTTGGACGCATGGGGCGCCGTGGTTGTAAGCAGCTGAGTGACGAAAGCCCTGGTGCAAACGATGGATGCGTCGCGCAGCGGGATGAAAGCAGCGAGGCCCGGCGACATGTGGCCGCCTCGAAGGCCAGGTGTGACACCAAAAAAAGCGGCTCCGCTGGGAGCGGAGCCGCTGGTGAAGTGAAGCTGTCCTGGTGCGAGATCACACCAAGCCGGCTTACTGACCGGTCACAGCCTTCAACAGGTTGATCAGTCCCCAGCCGAAGGTGTTGTCCTGGAAGATCAGCGGACCGCGGCAATATCCAACGGCTTGAGCCGAGATCAGGTGAGTGGCAGAGTGGTCCAGGTTAGACTCCGTCTGGTCCACGTTGCCCTTCAGAGCGGGGTTAGCCTGCCAAAGTAGAGCAACGCCCGCGGCAACATGCGGAGCTGCCATGGAGGTTCCGGACCAGCCTGAACTGTATCCATTGCCGGGCACCGCGCCACGGATGTTAACCCCCGGGGCCGAGACGTCGGGCTTGGTGCGATTGCTGCCGTCAACCGTAACCGGACCGCGGCTGCTGAAGCTGGCAATATTATTTCCGGAGTCAATTGCTGCCACATCAAACGCGCTGCCGTAGATGGCGGGCGGCTCCTTGATGCTGGAGCAGTTTGGACCGTAATTGCTGGCGGCCATGACCGGCACGATGCCGGCGGCGCGCACTGCGTCCACGATCGAGTGCAAAGTTTCGGTGGAGCAGCCTTCGGTGGGCGGGCAGGTCCAGGAGTTGTTGATGGATCCCGGGGCCTTGGTCGGATCGCCCTGGCTCGGATCGCCGCCAATCGGATAAGGAGCAATCAGGAACTGGAAGCACTCGCTATACCAGGCAGGCTTGCCGTTGCCGCCCGAGTCCATGTTGCGGCAGGCGATCCATTTGGCGCCGGGAGCGACACCGATCTGGTTGCCCTGTCCGTCATCCCCTACCATTTCGCTCACCGTGAAGGTGCCGTGACCGTGCGGGTCAATGGGGGAAGGTGACTGCTGGACGGCGTCGTGCCAGTTGTAGTTGTGATCGGCCTTCTGGCCGTCCCATCCCCGATAATGGTTGATCAGAGCGGGGTGGTCCCACTGTACGCCGGTATCGGCGCCAGCTACGACAGAACCGGTTCCGGTATAACCCAGAGCCCAGACATCCGGGGCCTTGACGCGTGACACGTTCCATTCAATGCCCTGCGGCTGGAAGGCCATGTCTTTGCCCTCGGCGCCGGGAACAGAGTTCTTGATCAAAGGGTTGGCGTCAATGCGGGCGACATCGCTGCGGGACGCGAGTTCCTCCATGAGGCTGCGGTCGCCACGTCACTTTGATCATGTTCACGATGTAGAACGACTGGTAAGGAATGCCGCGCTGCTTGAGAAGGGTGAGGATCGGTCCTTGCGTCCGGTTGGCAACCGTGCGCAGCGCATTGACCACGAATGTCCCTTTCTCAACTTTAGTCTGCAAGCTATAGGCAGGGCTGAGGTCAGCCTGCTCCTTAAGTACGACCAGCGCCTCGGTCGCAGCGCCGTTAGCAGTGTCCGAGAGAACGCGAGAGGCTATTTTTCCGTTTGTGTCGCCAGTCGAAGCCGACCAACTGAGGGAAGCGGGACCAGCCAGGAGCGCAATCAGAAGCGCTCCAAGCAGAAATCTGCGTGAAATCATGTTTGTCTCCAATACGAACTTCATTAATTAACGGTTAGGTTTGTACTCAGACATGGGCAGGAAGCAAGAGCACCACTCAGGCAGGACCGTAGTCTCTGCGTCCGTCCGGTCAACCCTGATACAGAAACTGAATAGCAGGAACAGGCTCGCTCTTTGTCTGAAGCAGCTTACGGGAAGCGGCTAGAATTATAGCGCGAAAGGAGGTGTGAATTCCGATGCAAGCCGCAATTTTGACAATTCCCCAACCAGTCCAACAGCGGCCTCTCCGGATTGCCGAGATTCCACGTCCCCAAGCCGCATCGGGACAGGTGCTCCTGAAGGTCCGTGCCTGCGGCGTCTGCCGCACCGATCTGCACATCGTCGAGGGCGAACTTGCCTCCGCGCTGCCCGCAGCTGATTCCCGGCCACCAGATCGTCGGCGAGATCGTCGAAGGCGCCACCGCCGAACTCCCCGCCGGGACGCGCGTCGGCGTCTCCTGGATCGGCGGAACCGATGGCACTTGCTGGTACTGCCGGAGCAGCATGGAGAACCTGTGCGACGCGCCCACCTTCACCGGATACAGCGTGAACGGCGGCTATGCCGAATACGCGGTCGCCCGCGCCGACTTCGTTTTTCCTCTTCCATCGGCCGCTCGACGATCTGCATGCCGCGCCGCTGCTGTGCGCAGGCATCATTGGCTTTCGCAGTCTGCGCGTGGCCGGAGTCGAACCGGGAGAGCGCGTCGGACTGTTCGGCTTCGGCGCCTCCGCGCATCTCGCCATCGACAGTTCTTCACGCCTGGAAGTGCGACGTCTATGTCTCCACGCGCGGGAGCTCGCATCGCCGGCATGGCCGAGTCGATGGGCGCGAAATGGGTGGGGGCGGAAACCGACAAGCCGCCCGTCGAACTGGACCGCGCTATCACCTTCGCGCCCAGCGGAGACGTGGTGGTGGCTGCGCTCGCCTAGCTTGCGCAAAGGCGGCGTGGTCGCCATCAACGCCATTCACCTCGATCGCATTCCGCAGTTCGATTACGACCGCCTGCTCTGGGGCGAGCGCCAGATTCGCAGCGTCGCCAACATGACTCGCGCCGACGCCCGCGACTTTCTGCAGCTTGCGGCCGAGATCAAGCTTCATCCCAAGGTCACATCATTTTCCCTCGACCAGGCCAATGAAGCTCTGGCCGCGGTGAAGAGCGACGCGATTGACGGCGCCGCAGCGATTCTTCCCTAGAGAGGTCGGCTCGCTGCTCCCTTGGGCGGAAGCCAGCAGCGAAAGGCGCACAGACAGCGTCGCTCTTTCAGAGGGTCACCCTGTTTCATTTTGGGCCATCACATCCACCATGTGACGGCTGTGCTTGCGCCGTTTTCTGGCGAGACTACACTGGGGCTAAACAGGGTCACCTGACCGCAAAGAGGTAGCCCGGATGTTGAGTCATTGGTCCGTTGTAAGAACCGGTCGAACAGCCAGGATTCAATTGTGTGTTTGTCCCCGCGACTTGACGATACGTCCATTTCAAGCCCGGCTCTACGGACAACCGACCACTGGCTACCGACAACTACTTAACTAAAACCCGGCAGGGGCCCACGGCAGTTTCGCTAGGAGGCTAATATGCACCTCAGCAAAGTTAAGGAGTTCCTTGACGCGAACGCAGTCAAATATATCGTCATCTCCCATTCCAAGGCCTACACGGCGCAGGGGATCGCGGCCGTCTCGCACATCTCCGGCAAAGAGCTGGCCAAAACCGTGATCGTGAAACTCGATGGAGCGTTGGGCATGGTGGTGCTGCCCGCCTCGTACCAGGTGGACCTGCTGGCGCTGCGGCGGGTGACCGGCGTCCGGGAGGCCCAGTTGGCCACCGAGCGCGAATTCAAACAGCACTTTCCGGACTGCGAGACCGGGGCCATGCCTCCGTTCGGCAACCTGTACGGGATTCCCGTGTATGTCGACGAGACCTTGACGGAAGACTTCGAGATCGCCTTCAACGCAGGCTCGCATTATGAGCTGATCAAGATGGCGTACGCGGATTTCGAGCGGCTGGTGGGCCCCGAAGTGTTGAGCTTTTCGTCAGCACGGGCGCACGCCTCCGTGATGGTGTAATTCGGCTTTGATCGAGCGGGGCGGCACAAATTCCAAGCGTCGACGGTTGGTCCTTGCCGATGTGTGCCGCTCCGCCGGTCAGCGCCTTCGCGCAGGATGGTCGCCGATCGAGGTTCACCGAGAATTTCGACCGGGTGAAAATCCGAAGCTGAAGGACAACCCTGTTGGTACCACAAGAGAACCCGGCCTGCCAAAGAAAAAGCCCGCTTGCGCGCGGGCTTTGCGGTCGATCGTCACTCCGTAGCTAGCGCTTTACCGATTGCGGCTCGGGTGTGTCGCTCTGCTGTGCCGTCAGGCGAGCGTTGTTGCGCTGCGCGATGGTCTTCTTCGCGTTGTCGGCCAACTGCTTCGCCTGCGGCAGCAGGTCGAGCGCCTTCTGCACTTCAGGATCGTTCTCGGCGTGGACCTTCATCCCTTCCTGCTGGCCAAATTCGTTGATGAACAGCTCGGCCTTGATGTTGGAGCCGATCCAGTCACGGTTCTCGACCAGGTCAGCTTCGGTGAAGGGAATTTTCTGCTCGTCGAGAAACTTGCGGAACTCCTGCATCACGGCATCGTCCACTTCGAACTGCTTGTTTACCTTGTGGTTGATGACGTAGTGCTTGGCGAAGTTGAAGAACGCGTACTTCTCCAGCAGCGTGTCCTGAAATTTGTTGGTCTTTATCGACGCGATCTTCACATCGGGCGAGATGCCGCCGCCACCGTACACCGTCCGGCCGCTGTCGGTCATCTTCACTTCGTGATTGGCGTTGTTGGCATCGTTTGTCGCGGTCGTTGTAGTAATAGTCGTAAAGCGAGACGTTGCTGTAATCGCGCTGAATCAGCCGGCCGCTGGGGGTGTAGTACTTGGCCGTGGTCAGCGCCAGACCGGTGTTCTCCGACAGCGGATACACCGTCTGCACCAGGCCTTTGCCGAAGGTGGTCTCGCCGGCGATCAGGCCGCGGTCGTGGTCCTGGATGGCGCCGGCGACGATCTCAGCCGCCGACGCGGTACCGCGATTCACCAGCACGACCAGGGGATAATCCTTGCCGCCATTGCCGTGTGCCGCCTTGTAAACCTTCTCGGTCGAAGCGCGTCCGTGGTGCGAGACGATGACCTGTCCCTTCTTCAGGAACTGGTCGGCCACGCCGACGCCTTCGCTCAGCAGTCCGCCCGGATTCTGCCGCAGGTCGAGAATCAGCCCGTGAAGGTCGCCCAACTCATCGAGCGCATGCCGCAGTTCGTGCTCGGTCGTCTCCTGGAAGCCGGAGACGTGGACATAGCCGATGCCGGGGCGAATCATGAAATGGACGTCCACGCTGTAGCGGGGAATCTCGTCGCGCACGACGGTGAAGTCGAGCGGCTTGTCGGAACCCTCGCGCAGCATGGTGATCTTGACGGTGGTGCCCTTGGGGCCCTTCAGCAATTCGGCAACATCGCTGGTGCTCATGTTGTCGGTCGGCTTGCCGTCCACCGCGATGATGACGTCGCCCGGGCGAATGCCGGCGCGATAGGCGGGCGCGCCGGCAAAGGGCGCGATCACGATGACCTTGTTATTGCGCGGCCCAACCTGCATGCCCACGCCGTAGTACTTGCCGCGCTGCTCTTCGCGCAGGGCCGCGTAGGACTTGGGATCGAAGAAATTGGAGTGCGGATCGAGCACCCGCAGCATGCCCGGAATCGCGCCGTTATAGATGGCCTTGTCGGGATTCACCGGCTCGGCATAGTTCTGCTGCACGACGTCGTAAACCTCGGTGAAGCTGCGCAGGCTTTCGCGGACGTCGCCGTCGCTGGACGAAGACGCGGTTGAAGTGAGCCGCTGGCCGAACACCATGCCAACGAAACCGCAAGCCAGAATGACGGTGAGGACCAGAACGAGCGGAGCGACGCGAACTACGTGCCATGTATGTTTCCTTCGGCTGGCCGGGAATGTACTTTAAGAAGCGCACCGGTGCGAGAATACACGAAGTATACCATGCATTTTCGACCGCCCGAGACGCAAGAACCAGCCCCAAGGTTTTGATGCCGCTGCACAAAATCGATGGGTGCGAAATCCTTTTGCTTCCAGCCAGGATAAGAGACGGCAGAGGGCCGGGGTGGTGAGCAGTGGGGAAGGAAGAGGATAGTGGATAGTGGATAGTGAGAAAGCGGCAGTTTTCGCGGACTATCGAGCGTTCAAATCCAGAGTGCCACGGGACCTTCCGCCTATCCACTACCCACTAACCCCTAACCACTTTATAATAGGCACGATGAGTTCCAACTATCAGCCTGTCCCATTTCGACAATCCTGAGCCCGGCAACGAGCGCTTCGACAACCTGGTCGGCTCGGACCAGAGCCGTAGCGGGAATCCTTCGTGCGACCTTCGGCGAGCAGCAGCACGAAGGCGTCGTTATGGCGTCGATGGACGCCGTGGTGAACTGGGTGCGCAAGAATTCCATCTGGCCGATGACCTTCGGCCTGGCCTGCTGCGCCATCGAGATGATGTCGATGGGCGCGTCGCGCTTCGACATCGCGCGTTTCGGCGCGGAAGTCTTTCGTCCCTCGCCGCGCCAGTCGGATCTGATGATCATCGCCGGCCGGGTCTCGCAGAAGATGGCGCCGGTCATCCGCGAGCTCTACATGCAGATGCCGGAACCGAAGTGGGTCATCTCCATGGGCGCGTGCGCGACCTCGGGCGGCGTGTTCAACAACTACGCGCTGGTGCAGGGCGTCAATCAGTGGATCCCGGTGGATGTCTATGTGCCCGGCTGCCCGCCGCGTCCGGAGCAGTTGATCTACGCCATCACGCTGCTGCAGGAAAAGATCAAGAACGATCAGGGTTCCTTTCGGCGCGCGCTCAATCTGGACAAAGCGTAAACCAGTGGCCAGACGCTAGTTGTCAGTGGTCAGTGGCGACGCGTCGCTGAATCTCCCTCATCGGAATTACCATCCAATCCTGAGCGCAGACCATGACTGACGTCCCCACCATGAAGATCGGCATAACCTGTTATCCCACCTATGGCGGCAGCGGCGTGGTCGCCACCGAACTCGGTCTGGAACTGGCGCAGCGCGGCCACCAGGTCCACTTCATCTCCTACTCGCAGCCCATCCGGCTGACCGAGCCGCAGCCCAACATCCACTATCACGAGGTCGAAGTCTCGCGCTATCCGCTGTTCGAGTATCCGCCGTACGATCTGGCGCTGGCGACGCGCATGGCCGAGGTCGCCGAGATTTACGATCTCGATCTGCTGCATGTGCACTACGCCATTCCGCACTCGGTGAGCGCGATGCTGGCGCGGCAGATGCTCGCTTGCGATCACGCGCGCAACGGCCGCCGGCTGCCCTACGTCACCACGCTGCACGGCACCGACATCACGCTGGTCGGCGCCGATCCGTCCTATCTGCCGATCACGCGCTTCTCCATCGACCAGAGCGACGGCGTCACCTCGATCTCCGATTACCTGAAGCAGCGGACCATCGAGGTCTTCGACGTGCAGACGCCGATCGAGGTGATTCCCAACTTCGTGAACTGCGATCTCTATCACCGCACGCCGGAGGTAATGCAGCATCGCTCCGAATACGCCAAGCCCGACGAGAAGATTCTGGTGCACCTGTCGAACTTCCGGCCGGTGAAGCGCATTCCCGATGTGATCGAGATCTTCGATCGCGTGCAGAAGAAAGTTCCGGCGCGGCTGCTGATGATCGGCGATGGTCCGGAGCGCTCGCGCGCCGAGTGGCTGGCGGTGAACAAGGGAATCCACAACAAGGTCGACTTCCTGGGCAAGCAGGACCGCATTCACGAGAAGCTTCCGGTCGCCGACGTGATGCTGTTGCCCAGCGAGCTGGAGTCGTTCGGACTGGCGGCGCTGGAAGCGATGGCCTGCGAGGTGGTTCCCATCGCCACCAACGAGGGCGGCGTGCCGGAGGTGATCGATCACGGCAAGACCGGATTTCTGGCCGAGGTTGGCGACGTGGACGCGATGGCGAACTATGCCATCGAGCTTCTCTCCGACGACGCCAAGTTGAAGCAGATGGGAGAAGCAGGCGCGCGCCAGCGCGCAGGCGCGCTTCTGCGCCAGCAAGATCATTCCCATGTATGAGAAGTATTACCGCGAAGTGCTGGAACGCTCTTCGTAGATCGCGCCTACCACCGAGCCGCCCATCTCCTCCGCTTGCAGCACCGGCAGCACCAGCCGCACCAGCGTCCCGCGTTCGGGCTGGCTTTCAATCGTGATCTCCGCCGCATCGCCGTAGACCACCTGCAGCCGCTCGGTGACGTTCACCATGCCGATGCCGGTTCCCGACGACGCGCTGGCGCCCGCCGCCGGCATGCCGACGCCATCGTCCTCCACCTCGATCACCAGCCGATGGCCGGCGCTGCGGCTGCGCAGATAGATGCTGCCGCCGTCCACCTTGGAGGCGAAGCCGTGCTTGACGGCGTTCTCCACCAGCGGCTGCAGGATCATGCTGGGCACAAGATGTTCGAGCGATGCCGGTTCCAGTTCCTTCACCACCTTCAGCTTGTCGCGGCCGAAGCGCGCCACCTCGATGTCGAGATAGTCGTCGAGGAACTCGAACTCCTCGCGCAGCGGCACGAACGAATCGCCCTTGCGCAGCAGCCGGCGCAGAATGTTGCCCAGCTTCACGATCATCTCGCGCGCCGAGTCGGGATCGCGGCGCACCAGCGACGAAATCGAGTTCAGCGTGTTGAACAGGAAGTGCGGATTGATCTGGCTCTGCAGGGCTTCCATGCGCGCCTGCAGCAGCAGACGCTCCTGCTGCTCCAGCTTCATCTCGATGCGCACGTTGTTCAGCACCTTGAGCGCGATGGCCACCGCCATCACCGTGCCCGCGTAGATGGCGAGCGTGACCCAGACAGTTCGTCGAATCCAGCGCGAAGATGCGGCGCGGAAAGCCGCGATGCAGCTGGATGCGGACGAACTCCAGCCCGAGGATCAGAAAGAAGAACGAAGTCTGCCAGTCGATGAACGACTTGCGAATGCTGCGCCGGATCCAGTGATAGATGCTGAGATCGAAGAGCGGCGAGAACGACCAGATGGCCTCGCGATCGCGCGCGATATGGCGCAGCATGCCCGCCGCAGTCCGGCAAGGACATTCATCGGCAGGCGTCAGCCACTCGCCCAGAAACAGCGACGGCAGCGAAACCAGAATGCCTCCGCAGTGCCGGCCAGTCGGCCGCCAATGACGCCCATCAGGATCGCGCCTTCGAAGGCGATGTCGGCGGCGAGAAAGTTGTGCACCCAATGGCGCACCAGCACGCCCAGCACGATGGGCGTGCCCGACGATGAAGACGATCTCCATCTTCTCGCCGAGCGTGCGCTCCTCGCGGAACAGCAGCACGCGAAAGCGCCGCGCGCGCACCAGCACGCTGCTGATGGCCGCGGCTACGCCGAGGCGGATCAGCAAAGTGACGAGAATGAGGCTGTTGTCCATACGTCAGTTGTCAGTGATCAGTGGTCAGTTGTCAGCCAGGTAGAGTCTCGACGTGGACTGCTCTGGCAAGTTCTGGAACGCGGAACGGTTTCTCTGACAACTGATAACTTGCGATTGACAACTGCTATCCTACCGCGCTGGCGGCTTCTTGCAGGGCATGTTCGGCGCGGGCGCTATCGGGCGCGCCGCCTTGCGCCATGTCACGATTGCCGCCGCCCCGCGTTCCCAACGGTTGCGACCGTCTGCTTCATCAGTGCGCCCATGTCGTTGGCCAGGCCTGGTGTCTGCGCGAAAACCAGCGACGGTTGCGGGCCTCCGCAACTGAGCAGGGCGACGGCCTTGCCGGCCTTCGTCAGCTTCTGCGCCAGCATTTTGATGAAGCCGAGATCGCGCTCGGCGAAGAACTGCACCACCAGCTTGCTGTCCGCCGCGCTCTGGCGCCGATTGCAGCATCTGCTGCGCCTGCAGTTCCGCGACCTCCTCCAGCAAGCGATGCTGCGCTTTCTGCGCCGCCTTGATCTCGTCCTGCGACTTGCGCACCTGCTGCGGAACTTCCCAGATGTGCGTGGAGAACACGCCGCCGCTTCGGTCAGCGTCTCGAAGTCGTGGCGCGCGGTGCGCACGGCGCGCAGCCCGCAGACAAATTCGACCCGCACCCCTTGCTTCACCTTTTCGGTCTTGCGCAGCAGGATGCCGCCAATCTGGCCGGTGCTGCGCACGTGGGTCCCGCCGCAAGCGTTCAAATCGAAGTCGCGCATATCGATCAGGCGCAGCTTCTCGCGTTCGGCAGGGGGAATCTTGCGCACGCCCAGCGTGCGCGCTTCGTCCGACGTGGCGAAGCGAATCTCGACCGGACGATCTTCCGCGATGACCTCGTTGGCCAGCGCTTCGGCTGCCTCCAGTTGCTTTGCGGTGACAGTGTCGGTCGCCAGATCGATGGTGCAACTCTCTTCGCCCATGTGGAACGAAACGGTCGCAAAGCTATACAGCTTTTCGAACGCCGCCGACAGCACATGCTGTCCCGAGTGCTGCTGCATGTGATCGAGGCGGCGCTCGGCGTCGATGGTGCCGCGCACAACCGAGCCTGGCGAAAGAGTTTGAGCAGCGTTTTCGACGATATGCAACACTTCGCCTGTCTGTTCATTTTCTGTGACTTCTTTCACGCGCACACGCACGGAGCCACTCACTTCCAGCCATCCGGTGTCAAAAATCTGCCCGCCGCTGGTGGGATAGAACGCCGAGCGGTCGAGCGTGACCGTATCCCCGTTGACTGCAACGACGCGAGCTTCAAATTGATGAAGGAAGGAGTCAGCGTAGTAGAGACGTTCGGTCAAAAGGCAATGCTCCTCGATGAGAACATCACTTGGATTATTGATTGAAGGGCCGGCAATTAGCAATTGGCAGTCGGGATTTAGTAATCGGCAATCAGCTCTTGGCGCCCGAGAAAACGGCGTTCTCGTTGCGGTAGCTAATCCCTAAGTAGCGCTCTTCTTCAGCAATATTGCAGCGAGCATGGCGGCACAGGCGCCCAGAAGCCACTCGATCCGCCATACTTGAACTGCCTGCCAATCCACCAGCGTGTCAGCCCGGTAAACCAGGCCGGTCGCCACCGCCCCGATCATGCAGGTTAGCCCCAGGATGGCGAACACCAGGCTGGCCAGCGAGAGTTCCAGTCGGCTGGCAAGGTGTTCGATGTTCAGCAGGAGACTCATGGACTTTGGCCCAGGGACTGGGTGTTGTTTCAGTTCGCTGCCGCAGGCGTGGCAGAAGCGCGCTCCGCCGGCAGACTCTTCTCCGCAAAAAGGACAAATTACGTATTCCGGATGCGCCAGATGTGCCACCGCTGGGTCGGCGGGACGCCAATATTCCTGATCCGTCTTGTGTGCAGCTTGCGCCATGGGGCACCTCCTGACCACTTACCTCGCAAGCCGGCAACCAAAGTTGAACCTTGACCAAGTGCAACACGCTCAAACAGTTGCCAGCCTACAAAGCCTCTGTAAGAATCTCGGTTTCGCGAAAGATTTACTCCATCAGGAAAAGAATCACCATTCACGCGGGGGCCCACCCCTGCCTGCGTCTTGGCATCAAAAAAACCGAAAGCGACGAGGAGATGTCATTCGTCGCTTTTGACTGCCCGGCATATCGGGTAAACTTCTCGTAACCGGCTGCTCGATGAAACCCTACCAACGACTACTGTGCGTGCTGAGCCTGGCCTTTACCTGGACGACGATGGCCTTGTTGTGTGACACGGGATTGATGGCGGCGGATACGGTTCCTATTCCGACCCGGGCCGAAAACGACGCCGCCACCCGCAAGGGATTTGATCACTTCTACAACCTCGAATACGACAAGTCGATCCGCGAGTTTGAAGCCGCGCAGCAAGCGCATCCCGACGACCCCTTCGCTGTCAATCACACTCTGGCAGGAGTGATCTTTAAGGAGCTGTATCGTATTGGCGCGCTCGATACCGAGGCGTATGCGGCTGACAATTTCCTCACCAAGAAGCTCGCGGCGCCGCTCGATCCCAAAGTGCAGGAGCGGGTCAAGCAGTTGAGCGACCAGGCGTTCGCCCTCTCGCAGGCTCGCCTCGACAAGAATCCCAACGATGTGGACGCCCTCTATGCCCGCGGTGTTACCCGGGGCATGCGGGCAGCCTACGGGGGCCTTGCCGAGAAGGCGTGGTTCTCGGCTCTGCGCAGCGCAGTTGCCGCTCGCCATGACCACGAGCGCGTCCTGGAGATCGATCCCAAGTATGTGGACGCCAAAGTGGTTGTCGGAACGGACCTGTACATTGTTGGTAGCCTCAATTGGCCGACCAAGATCGCAGCTTCCATCGTGGGCATCAGCGGTAACAAACAGAAGGGGCTGGATTATCTGCGCCAGGCTTCGACCGAGGCGCACAGCGAAGTGGCTAGCGATGCGCAGATTATCTATGCCCTGTTCCTGCGGCGCGAGCAGAAATACAACGAAGCGCTTCAGGTCGTTGCCCGGATGCAGGCCGAGTTTCCCCGCAACTCGCTGGTGGCTGCCGAATACGCTCACCTGCTGAACGCCGCTGGACACGGACAGGAGGCGATCGCGGCCTATCGCAAAGTCCTGACAAATTGCCACAACAATGCGTATTCATCGTGCCGTATTGAGGTTCCGGCCTATGGCCTGGGCGAGGCACTCCGCGGGCAACGGCAGTATGAGGAAGCGGCCGAGGCCTACGAGATTGCCGCCGGCAGTAGCACTGCTGATCCGAACTTGAGGCAAAAGGCAACCCTCGCCGCCGGGCAGATGTATGACGTGCTGCAGAAGCGCGACACGGCGCTGGAGAAATACCGCGCGGTGGTGGCCGAGAACTCAGCTTCCGGCTCCGCCGATCTGGCGCGCCACTACATGAAGCAGGCATATAAGAGCCCGTGAAATCAGTGGTCAGTGGATAGTGGTAGCGCTCAAGGCGAGTCGGCGGTGAGGAGGAAGAAACGGCTTAATCGCTACCTGTTAGAGGCTTGTCTTCCCAGCAGCGCTCTTCCTCGTGATCCTCGCATTGCTCTCGCAGTCGTTACAATGGCTGGTGATCACGGCCAATAACCACTGTCCGCTGACTATGCATCTGCGGGAACTTCTGCCTATGCTATCCGTATCTATCAAGAGGGAGGCCTTATGTACTGCAACTATTGCGGAAAAGTGATCCAGGACGACGCCAACCTGTGCCCCTACTGCGGCCGCCGAGTGGGCACGGTCGCGTCGCGGCGCAAGCTGATGCGCTCGCGCACCGACCGCAAGATTGCCGGGGTCTGCGCCGGGTTTGCCGAGTACTTCGACCTCGATGTCACCGTGGTTCGCGTGGTCTGGCTGATTGTCGCTTTATTTGGCGGCGGCGGCGTGCTGGCCTACATCATTGCGTGGATCGTCATGCCGGAAGAGCCGGAATACGTTCCCGTCGCGCCTCCGGCGACCCCGCCCCAGCCGTACCAGGGACAGTAGGTCGACCGAACTCAACCGCGCGGCCTGACCGGGTTCAAGGCCCGCTTTAGCGGCGACGTTGAGGCCAGCTTGCCCGGTTCCTTCACGCTGGCCCGGGAGTTTCCGTTGCGCCCGTCAGCCGAAGAGTAAAGGAAATCTTCGATCTCATCGATCCGCTTGTCGGCATCGTGGTAGCCGATGTGGATGAGCGCCTCGGTATACTTCGGTGTGAACAGCAAATAACTCATCAGGTCGGCGCATGAAGCGGCATCCCGTCCCAGACTGCTCACAAAGTACTGGATCAGGTAGGGCATGTCCTTCTGGTGCTGCTTGGCCAGTTCCGACAGATCGACCGAAGGCGTTATGAGAAGTGGAACCAGGGGCCGCATTTTCTCGCATCCCTCCAGCCCGCTCTGGCTGATGTGGCCGTCTTTGAGTAGTCGATTCAACCGTTCCAGGTGTTCGACGTCGGTCGCGAGATGGTCCAGAAACATGACATTAAACAGCACCCCCATCACCTGCGCCAGCGAAGGTTCATTGGGGCCCGAAGCCTCTTCCTGGTGTTCAAGATTCTCGCCGCGCACCCCGATGGCGAAGATCTTTTTTGCCCCCAGCCGTATGATCGGGCTGAGTGGCTGTTGCAGGCGCACGCATCCATCGCCGAAAAACGCTGTCCCTCGCGCTGTTTTGAGCTCTACCGGCTGAAACACCAGAGGAATGGCCGCTGAGGCGCAAATGTGATCGACGGTAATCTTGGTCGCCAGCGTCACCCGCCGGCTTCGATTCCACATGGGGTGGCCTTTGGCCCCCTGAATAAATAGATAACTTTTCCCCGAGTTGTAATTGGTCGCGGAAATAGCCAGCGCATACAGGTTTCCGCGCCGGATGTTCTCCTGGATGCGCTCGCAATTGAGATGTGTATACAGGTAGTGCCGCAAAGGCCTCGCATCTAACAGCGACCGCGCGTTCCCTCCTCCCAGGATCGCTCCAAAGGAGAGATCGAGCATCCAGGTAATAGAATTACGCGCCTGCGACATAACGTCGCAGCGAAACACATCGGTGGGCCTGAGACTTGACCAAAGACTGGCGAGGGCCTTGGTGACTAACGGAAAGTCATTGCACCCGATGGCCAGGGCAGAACCATTGACCGCTCCAGCCGAGGTGCCGCCTATGATGGGAAAAGGGTTGCCGTGAATTTGAAGTCGTGGGATTTCCCCTATGCGTTTCAGGACTCCGGCTTGATAAGCGCCGCGAGCACCGCCGCCGGTCATGACTAAACCGAGGGTTTCGTCCATCTCGTCACCTTATGACTCGTCATGTAAGAATCCTAGACCTTCAAGTCTCCAGCAGGCAATGCAACTCTAGTCTGATGCGACGCTTCGACGGCAGGAAAATTTCATTTAGGGAATGATCTCCCAGATCACACCATACCCATTGGTCCCACCTTGCGATGCAGTGCCATACAGGTTGCCGTTTGCATCCACCAGCACGTTGCCGTAGGGAACTGCCCCTCCGCTGCCGTTGGCGAAGTCGTAGAGATCGCTTTCTGTCCTGCCACCGTTGGAGGGAGTCAGCTTGAAAACCGAACCCAATCCGTGAGCGCCGTCCTTGGTCGTCGTGCCGTACAAATTTCCCGCCGTGTCCATGGTCAGGCTGTCGTAGGCCCCCGGCAGGTAGGCAGACCCGACAAAGCTGTAAACTGCGCCAAAGGTCCAGTTGCCGTTGGAGAGCATCAGTTCGTAGGCCGTGCCGCCCCCGCCCGCCCCGCCGCTACTGGTAGCCCCGTACAGATTGCCCGCAGGGTCAAACACAACCCCGCCAAAAGGCCTTCCTCCGTCGGTCGAGTTCTGAAACGCGTACAGAGTGTTTTCTGCCCAGCCCGATCCGGAGGCCGTTAGCTGAAACACCGTGCCATACCCGTTCCCGCCCCCGGCAAAGGTTGTGCCGTAAAGCTTGCCGGCCGGGTCGAAGATGACGCTGCTGTAAGGATTTCCGCCGTCACTTGACCCGGAGAAAACGTAAATCGCGCTTTCCGTCCAGCTCCCATTGGAGGGCGTAAGCCTGTACACAACACCCTGTGCGTTGTTGCCCCCGAAGTAGGTCGTGCCGTAAATCTGGCCCGCCTGGTCGAATGTGAGGTCGCCATATCCGGGGTTGGCTCCGTCACCCGATCCACCAAACCGGTAAAGCACAGTCTGCGTCCAGGTACAGAACGCGCTTTTGCAGAAGGTCACCGGCGGTTTCAGGTTGAAGACCGTACCGCATCCCGCCCCGCAATTGCGGCCTCCGAATTCAGTGGTGCCGTAGAGACTTCCATCCGGGCCGAACACCACGCGGGCGATGGGAGCGCCTCCGTCTTCGCGTCCGGTGAAGCTGTAGAGCGGGCTAATAACCCATCCCCCGCCTTTGTGGGCCAGCTTGAACACGGTGCCGCGATTCGAACCCCCACCTTGATACGCCGTGCCATACAGATTTCCCGCGCGGTCCATGGTTAAGCCGGCTTCGGGATAAGCACCGTCCTGTCCACCGGTAAAGTTGTAAAGCACCGTGTAGGTCTGGGCCTGCGCCGAGAACGTCGCAGCCATGGTCAGTGCGAGCATGACTGCCGTCGCGAACACTGTGCGTAGTCCTGTGCTCAAGGACGAGTTCCGAAGTCCATTTGATGAGGCCGCCATTGGGAATCCTTTCCAGACGGCTGGCGCGTCTTGCTGGAAAACGCAGCTGGCCCGACCGACCGGAACCAGCAGTCGGGAATGCTGATAGCCAAAACTTAGCACTTAGAATACGTGTCCTCAAGGAAAGAGCGCACAAATCGATGTGACGCCTGACATGCCTTGGCGCCGCCTTTCGCGGCCCCTTATGGGTCATTAGTAAATTGCTTAAATACAATATATTGCAAGGAATATATAAAGCAACTGGTCCGTTGAGCAGCTGGCAAAATTGGAGCCGCACCCAGAACTTACCGGAAATGGGAGAATAGATCGAGCTTCCTGCATCATGCCTACCATCCGCAGCCGTGACGCGCAACTTTACTACGAGGTGGCCGGCGATGGCCCCAGCGTGGTGCTGCTCCATCCGTTTCCTCTGAACCATACCTTCTGGGCTCCGATTGCGGAGCAGCTCGGCAGCCGCTATCGGCTGATCCTTCCCGACCTGCGCGCACATGGTGCGTCCGACCTGGGCGATGGACCCGTAACCATGCACAAGCTAGCCGACGATCTGGCGCTCATCTGTCGTGAAGAAAGGGCGAGCAAGGCGATGTTTGTTGGTGTCTCGATCGGAGGATATCTTCTGTTTGAGTTCTGGCGGCGCTATCGCGAACAGGTCGCGGCACTGGTGCTGGCCAACACCCGGGCCGGCGCCGAGACTCCGGAAAGCAAATCCGCTCGCTTGCAGGCCGCGGATCGGGTGCTGCGCGAAGGCACGTCGGGATTCATCGAGGAGATGTTGTCCCGGCTTTTGTCGCCAGCGACGCGCACCAACCGGCCAGATCTGGTGGAAACATTGCGCAATATGATGCAGGCCATGTCGCCTGGCGATGTTGCGGGAGTGCAGTGCGGCATGGCGGAGCGCCCGGATTCCGTCGCGACATTGGCAACCATTCATGTGCCCACGCTGCTCATCGCCGGCGAGGAAGACAGCGTGCCTCTCACCGAATTCGAGCTGATGCGGCAGCACATTGCCGGGAGCGAAATGCGCGTGATCTCACGGGCCGGACATTATGCCGCACGGGAGAAGCCTGAAGAATTTGCTGCGCTCCTGCGAGGATTTCTTGATGCAGTAGCCATGAACCAGTAGTCGGTTGTCAGTTGCCATTTTCATCTCACGGAGGCCGAATTTGCCAGCTCGCGGCCGCCAGCGACAAAGTACAACCGGCCACTGACCACTGCCGCTACTGACAACTGGCTACTGACAACTGGCTACTGACAACTGACAACTGGCAACTGACAAGCTGACAACTGACAACTGACAACTGACAACTGGCAACTGACTTACAATAGACGCGCTATGTTCGATGCATTTCTTGTACCTGAAAAAACTATCGTCACCGGCAAAGGCGACAGCGCGCAGCTGGACATCAGTGCAGCCTCAAGCGCAATTTTCCTGACAACCCTCTCCATCACCGGGGTGGTGGAACAGGAATCGATCGACATTACTCTGTTTACCTCGACCGACGGCGCAACCTGGGAGGCAAAAGCTGCGGCCACTCTTCCACAGCGGTTCTATGTGGGCGAGTATCCGCAGCTGGTCGATCTGTCCGCTGCGACCGGCGCGAAATTCCTGCGTGCCCACTGGGAAGTGAATCGCTGGGGACGCGGTCCGACGGAAGCCAGGTTTGAATTCGGCCTGCGCCTCCGCGAAGTCTCACGCGAGGCGCTGCTGGAAGCCCAGGCGGAAGCGCAAACCCGGCGCTAGAGCCGCTGCCGAAAGAATCCATGCGAGAACCCAAGTCCGTTATCCTCCGGCCGGCGCGCAATATCCTGGGAAGCATGCGCGCGCCGGGCGACAAATCGATCTCGCACCGCTACGCGATGCTGGCCGCTCTCGCTCGTGGACGCTCCCGCTTCGAGAATTTTTCCCCCGGCGCCGATTGCGCCAGCACCCTCGGTTGCGTTCGAGCTCTCGGTTGTACCGTTGAACAGGATGAGCAAGGTGCGGTGACCATCGAGGGACTTGGTCCGCAACTGCAAGCTCCGGATGGGCCGTTGGACTGCGGCAACTCCGGCTCGACCATGCGCATGCTGGCGGGCATCGTCGCCGGCCAGCCTTTCAGCAGCGAAATGATCGGGGACGAGTCACTCTCGCGCCGGCCGATGAAGCGCATCATCGAGCCTCTCGGCAGGATGGGAGCGGAGATCCAATCGGCCAATGGCGGCTGCGCACCCCTGCACATCAACGGTACAAAACTTCACGGCATCGTGTATCGGGTGCCTGTCGCCAGCGCGCAGGTGAAGACCGCGTTGCTGTTCGCTGGTTTGCTGGCGGAAGGGAAGACCACGGTCGAGGAGCCGTCGCGTACCCGTGACCATGGCGAGCTGGCGCTGCGCTCTTTTGGAGCGACCGTTGACCGCTCGCGAAACACCGTAACCATCCAAGGCGGACAGCCACTTCATCCCCTGGAAGCCTACATCCCCGGCGACATTTCCTCCGCTGCGTTCTTCCTGTGCGCTGCGGCTATCTTTCCGGAATCCAATCTGGTCATCGATGGTGTGCTGCTGAATCCCACCCGATCGGCGCTGCTCGATGTGCTGACCGCGATAGGCAGCCGCATCTCCATGGTGCGCGTGGAGGAGCAGCATGGCGAGCTGGTGGGCACAATTACGCTGGTGCCCGGCGTCGGCCAGGCAGTGACGATTGAGGGAGCGCTGACCGCGCTGCTCATCGATGAATTGCCGGTGCTCGCGGCGATTGCGCCGCTTACCGCGGGTGGTTTGGAAGTACGCGACGCGGGCGAGTTGCGCGTGAAGGAGTCGGATCGCCTGAGCGCAGTCACCCAGAACCTGCAAGCCATGGGCGCGCAGGTCGAGCAGACTGCCGATGGCTGGCGCATTCCCGGTGGTCAGAAGCTGCACGGCGCCGAAATTCAGAGTTTCGGCGACCATCGCATTGCCATGGCCTTTGCCATCGCAGCGCTCCGCGCCGAAGGGGAATCGCGCATTCAAGACGCCGGCTGCGTCTCCATCTCCTATCCCGCTTTCTTTGAAGACCTGGAACGGCTGGTCGAACGATGAGCTGAAGGAACTACGCCGAGCGCTGGGCCACCGGCGGCAGCGCTTCCGCGGTTGTGTGCTCACGCACCACCGTGTCCACCATGGGATAGCCGAGCTTCTTCCATTCATAGAAGCCGCCCAGCAGCGGACGCACGCGAACGATGCCGTGCTTGCGGAGTTTCAGCGCCACCCGGGCGCTGGTCGCTTCGTTGGGTCAGGTGCAGAACAGCACGATCTCGCCGTCGCGGGTGATTTCGCTATTGCGTTCTTCCAGTTCCTCGGGCGAAATCTGTAACGCTCCCGGCAGGGTCCGAGGATCGCTCAGCACGTCGAGCGGGTGACGAAGATCAACGATGACGATCGGCTCGCCCGATTCCAGCTTGTGTTTCAGCTCATCGGCCGTGATGCGATCGCCTTTAACCTGCTTCAGAAAGCGCTCGCGCTCCCGCCACCGGTTCAGCACATAGGCGACGACGCCGACAGCAAACAAGATCAGCATCCATCCGCCGAATCGCTGGGCGTAAAGGTTCGCGCGATCAAGTTGCTTGCCGAAGAGGAAGCCAAGCCCGGCGAAAGCACTGGTCCAAAGCAGGGCTCCGGTAAAGTCGAAGAGCAGGAATCGGGGAAAATCTACGCCCACCATGCCCGACAACGTTGGCGCCGCAGTGTTGAGCCCGGGCACGAACTTGCAGATCAACAACGTGCGTGCTCCGAACCTGGTAAAGGTGGATTCCGTGCGGCGGACGCACGAGTCGGGCTCGAGCGCGATGCGACAGAGCAGGTTCAGCACCACGCCGCCGCGCCGCTTTCCGAAGAAATACCAGAAGCTATCGGCGCACAGGGAAGCAATGGCTGGAATCAGCACGGCAAGCGCAAAGTGCATCCGGCCTTGTGCGGCGAGCGCGCCCGCAGCCAGCAGCAGGGGCGCGGCGGGAATCGGCAAGCCGCCTTGCTCAATCAGCACCCAGACGAACAGCAGGGCATAGCCGTAACGCACTACGAATTCGAGGGTCTCACTCACTCCTCGTAACCATAGCATTGACCCATGTTGATGCGCATCCCTGCCGCAAAGTTATCACCGGCGACCGCGAATTTCGCCGTGTTGCGATTTCGTCCTGCTTGGCCGTTGTGTTATAACCGCCTGTTTCGGCCTTGTACGCTAAGGCTACGATTGGCGGCCACTCTCACGCCCGGCGGCGCGGGTTCCCAGTTCCCGGAGGATCATTTGGATTTCCAGCTCACGGATGAACAACTGCAATTGAAGAAGATGGTGCGCGAGTTCGCCGAGCGCGAAATTGCCCCCAACGTCATGAAGTGGGACGAGCCCGGTGAATTTCCGCTTGCGACCATCAAGGAACTCGGCAAGCTCGGCCTGCTGGGAACCATCTTCCCGGCGGAGTACGGCGGCGCGGGCATGGGTTACGTCGAATACGTCACCGCGATCGAGGAACTCTCGCGCGTCGACGGATCGGTGGGCATCACCGTGGCGGCGCACACCTCGCTGTGCTCGAACCACATCTTCATTGCGGGAACGGAAGAGCAGAAGAAGAAATACATTCCGAAGCTGGCCACGGGCGAGTTCCTCGGCGCCTGGGGACTGACTGAGCCAGGCTCGGGCTCCGACGCCGGCGGCGCGCGGTGCAGCGCGCTCCGCAAGGGCAACCAGTGGGTGTTGAACGGCACCAAGACCTTCATCACCAATGGCCACTATGCGGACGTTGCGGTAGTGGTTGCGGTGACTGACAAAACCGCGCATACCCACGGGCTCTCAGCCTTCGTGGTGGAGAAAGGAACCAGGGGATTTCGCGCCGGCAAGAAGGAAAACAAGCTGGGCCTGCGCGCCAGCGATACCTCTGAGCTGATCTTTGAGGACTGCGAGATTCCTGCCGAAAACCTATTGGGACATGAGGGCCAAGGGTTTGTCGATGCCATGCGCACTCTCGATGGCGGCCGCATCTCGATTGCCGCGCTGGGGCTTGGCATGGCACAAGGTGCATATGAGGCAGCGCTGACATACTCGAAGCAGCGCGAGCAGTTCGACCAGCCGATCAGCGAGTTCCAGGCCATTGCCTTCAAGCTCGCCGACATGGCAACCGAGATCGACGCTGCTCGGCTGCTCACCCATCGCGCCGCTGCCATGAAAGACGCAGGCATGAAGACCACGCTCGAGTCCTCAATGGCGAAGCTCTACTCCAGCGAGGTTGCGGTGCGCTGTGCCAACGAGAGCGTGCAGATCCACGGCGGCTACGGATTCATTAAGGACTATCCCGCCGAAAAGTTCTACCGCGATGTGAAGCTGTGCACCATTGGCGAAGGCACCAGCGAGATCCAGCGATTGGTCATCGCCCGCCAAATTCTGAAGAATTAGGCTGATCGGGGAGAACGGATCACAGTGAACTCGAACAGCCATATCCAGGACCTGGTCCGCCGAATTCGTGCGGGCGAACTGCGCTCTCTTTCCCGTGCCATTTCGACGGTGGAAGATCGCACGGCTGAATCCACCGAACTGCTCAAAGCCCTCTTTCCTTACAGCGGCAACGCGCTGCTGATCGGCCTCACCGGCTCTCCGGGAGCTGGCAAGAGCACGCTGGTGGACCAGGTGGCACGCGAATATCGCAAGCAGAACAAGACCATCGGCATCGTGGCCGTCGATCCCACCAGCCCCTTCAGTGGCGGCGCGATTCTCGGCGACCGCATTCGTATGCAGTCGCATTACGCCGACGCAGGTATCTACATTCGCAGCATGGCCACGCGCGGCTCGCTGGGCGGGCTAGCCAGCACCACCGCCGACGTTGCCACCGTCCTCGACGCCAGCGGCCGCGATCTGGTCATGATCGAGACGGTCGGCGTCGGCCAGGACGAAGTGGACATCGTTCGCCTCGCCGACGTGACCATCGTCGTGCTCGTTCCCGGCATGGGCGACGACGTGCAAACCATCAAGGCCGGCATCATGGAGATTGCCGACATCTTCGTCATCAACAAGTCGGACCGTGACGGCGCCGAGCGGGTGGAGCGCGAGGTTCGCGCCATGCAGTCTCTGGCTACACGCAAAGACAATTGGACTCCGCCGATTGTGAAGACGGTCGCCAGCGAGGGGACTGGGATTACCGAACTGCTGGCGGCCGTTGAGAAATATCGCGAATACCTTCAACAGAGCGATCGCGCGCAGACGCGCCGCATTGAGAACTGGCGCGAACGCATTGCCGAGATGTTGCGCGATGCGTTGTTTCAGAAGGTGCTTTCCTACTATCTGAGCGATGGCCTGGCGACGCGATATGCCACCGAAGTTGCCGAACACAAGCGCGACCCGTATTCTCTGATTGAGAAGCTCGTGGACAGATTGGGGAAGCCCGAATGAGTTACATCGACCATCTCGGTATTGCGGTGAAGTCGCTGACCGAAGCCAAAAAATTCTACGAAAAGCTCGGCCTGCAAGTCATGCCTGAGGAAACGGTGGAGGCCGAGAAGGTGCGGCTGGCCATGGTGCCGGTCGGCGAGAGCCGCATCGAGTTACTGGAGCCCACCTCGCCCGACTCAACCATTGCGCGCTTCCTGGAGAAGCGCGGCGAAGGATTGCACCACGTTGCGCTGCACGTCAACGATCTCTCCGGCACGGTTGAGCGCTTGAAAGCGGCTGGCACGCGATTGGTCTCTGACGATATCAAGATTGGCGCCGGCGGACATCTTTATGTGTTCGTCCATCCAGCCAGCACGGGTGGCGTGCTGCTGGAGCTGGTGGAAGACGCTCCCGAAGGCGTCTGAAACATGCTGGTCGTCTCCATCGACACTTCTGTACGACAGGGGAGCATCGCCCTTTGCCGCGGCGATCAGCACAGTTTTGAAGTACTGCAACTGACTTCGCTCGAAGGCGGCACGTACTCAGCCCAACTGATGCTGCGAATCGCCCAGGCCCTACAGCAGAACCGTCTCGGCAAAACTCAGGTGGACGGATTTGTGGTCGTCTCCGGTCCGGGATCGTTTACCGGATTGCGGGTTGGACTGGCGACCGTGAAAGGCCTCTGCGAAGTCCTCCACAAGCCGCTGGCGACGGTGTCGATGCTGGAAGCGGTGACGCTTACCCACGGAATCGACGGCCAAACTGTGACCGCCGCGCTGGACGCCGGACGCGATGAAGTCTACGTCGGTGAGTATCGGGTCTCGGATGGTCATGCCAACGCGGTGCGCGAATACATTGCCAAGCTGGACGCTTTCGCCGCCGAAGTTGCTGGCGGTCCTCGTCATCTGCTCACCCCCGACGCCAGGATCGCGGAAGCCTTGCGGGCCGCGAATGTCGCCGCGGAGCTTGTTTCCTCGATCCATGCCGACGAGATTGGCCGTATCGGCATTCGAAAGCTGCTCGCGGGAGAGGTCGCTGATCCTGCGACCATCGACGTCAACTATATTCGCCGCTCCGACGCGGAGATCTTCTCGGCTCCCAAGCCTTGACCCTTGTGCTGATTCGTTCTGCCACACCCGAAGATGTTCCTGCCATCCGCGAGCTCGAGCGGCAGGCGGACAGGGCCGCGCATTGGGCCGAGCGTGAGTATGCCGCTCTGTTCGCCCCGGAAGCTCCGCGACGCGTTGCTCTGGTTGCCGTGGATGATTCGGACATCGCACAAATTCAAGGTTTCGTAATCGTTCGCTGTGCGCTCGACGACTGGGAGATCGAAAACGTGGTTGTCGCGCGTGAGCGTCAGCGGCTCGGTATCGGCACGAAATTGGTTCGCGAAGTGTTGCTTCGGGCGCGAGCCGGCGGTGCCACTTCGGTGCTATTGGAAGTGCGGGAGTCGAACTCCACCGCCCGCAGACTCTATGAAAAACTTGGATTTAGCGAGGAAGGACGCCGTAGGAACTACTATCGGGGGCCGGCGGAAGACGGGCTACTGCTGCGCATTTCCATTGCAATTGGGTGACAAAGTCCCTTGAACCGGCCCCCTGGGTGTGCTAGCGTTTGAGTCTCAGCTCTCCGGAGGTCCACTGCATGGCAGCTCAGGTACGTGATCAGCTTCTGGCAACCAACGATGAATTTCGCCGCCTGGCGCAAGAACATTCCGAATACCAATTGCGCCTCGAAGGCTTGATTCAGAAAAAATATCTCTCGGAAGAAGAAAAGCTCGAGGAAGTACGTTTGAAGAAGCTGAAACTCCGCCTGAAGGACCAGATGCAAAGTCTGGAACAGAAGTTCCGGACCGACCACCAGGTCGTTTAGTTCATCGTTCATCGCCCTCACCCGGCGGTAAAGACGCCGATCTTCACCGCTCTGCCTCGGTTGTGCACGCTCTCAGACGATGGATATTTCGAGGATCGCGGGCACGCCTTTTTCGCATGAGCGGCCCCTGTTCCTCAGCGTTACTTTGCTGTGAGCGCTTCTTCGACCGCCTTGGGGTTCCGTTCGATTACGGTCAGGTAGGCGCGCACCGCTCCCTCGGGCCGCCTTCGTCCCTGCTCCCACTCCTGCAAGGATCGCTGGCTTACGGCGTAACGCCGGGAGAACTCCGCTTGTGAGAGGCCGAGTCGGGATCGAATTGCTTTTACGTCTACATCTTCGGGGATTTCTACGTACCGTACGGGAAGCGCTACCTTTCCTTCGACATGGTCGACAACCTCCCTCATGGCGGCGATCAAGCGCTTGCCCATCGCGGAATGTTTTGCCTTCTTCATTGGTTACCCCTCAACCGATTTACGAGTTGTTTCAGCTGATATTTGTCCGCCACAGTCAAATTTTCCTTTTCTGCTTTGGCATAGATATCGAGGAAGTAGACCACATCCGTGGTTGCGCGATAAAAATAGACCACACGGACACCACCTCGTTTTCCCTTGCCGTGCCGACCCCAGCGTGCTTTGCGAACCCCGCCTGTACCTGGTACGACCGGGTGTCTTTCCGGGGCGTCGGCAATGTATAGCTCCATCGCCAGGCGCTCCTCGGCGCGAAGAGTTTTGCCTGCTCGCGTCTCGTAGACGCGGGTATAGGCAATCGAAGCGCTCACTATCCACTTATACGGCATTGACGTACTCATGTCAAACGAAACGCAAAGTTGGGTGATAATCAGAGTCTGATGAGGTCTGGGTCTTGATGTGGGTCTTGCGGTCTTGTCAATTCGCAATCTGCGTGTTTCTCGTCCTCTGCGTGTGCAGCCTGCCCGTCGCGTTTGCCGGTGAACCACAGGCGCAAGCGCCCAATGGGTTGTGGGATGGCTCGATCCAATCGCGTGCCGGTGAGGTGAGCTTCGGCATCGACCTGAAACCGCAAGGAACCGCGATCGCGGCAGTTCTGGCGAATGCGACCGACCAGCAGCCCTTCAGCAGTGCGACCTGGGATGGCAAGACCCTGACCCTGCGCCTCGACTACTACGACGGCCAACTCACGCTGCACTATGTTTCGCCGCAGCGCATGGAAGGTGAGTATTCGCGGCAAACCAGCAAGGGCATGGTGCGCATTCCGGTTGCGCTGGTTCCTCATCGGGACTCACCGGCAACCAAGCCGTGGACTGGTCCGAGTCTGGCCGGCGACTGGCTGCTGCACGAAGCCGGCGCGGAGGGCGCGGAGAAAAATACCCTGACTAGTTTTCAGCAACAAAAGATGGCCGGTTCCGATGGCGAAGTCGCAGCAACAGGGATACTGGAGCCGGTCAGTGGTGACACCGGCCTGTTGCATGGCAGCGTCTCAACCGGCGCGAATGGCCAGACGCATTTCCATCTGAGCCGCTTCGACGGCATCCATGCGCTCGCGCTCGATGGCGAATTCGCACCGGATGGCAGCCTGAAAGGACAGATTGGCGGGATCAAATCCCTGACCCCGTTCACCGCGGAGCGCAGCAAGGACACCGCTATCGCGAACCCTAATACGTTGGCGGGCGGTCTGACCAAGGTCAAGGACCTGCGTGAACCCTTGCGCTTCAGTGGAATTGACCAGTCCGGCAAAACCGTTGACCAGAGCAGCCCCGAGTTCAAGGGCAAGCCCGTGATTGTGGACATCTTCGGCACCTGGTGCCCCAACTGCCACGACGAAGCTCCGCTGCTGGAGCAGCTCTACCGCAAGTATCGCGCGCAAGGTTTGGTAGTTGTGGGCCTAGCCTACGAGTACGTCGATGACACCGCGCGTGACCTGCGGCAGATCGGCATCTATCGCGACAAGTATGGGATCAGCTTTCCTTTGCTGTTGGCGGGCACAACCGACCAGGGGCAGATTGAAAAGACGCTTCCGCAGCTGGTGAACTTCGGCGCTTATCCGACCACCATCTTCCTCGATCGCAATGGACGCGTGCACGCCATCCATGCCGGCTTCGCTGGGCCATCGACGGGAGAAAAGTATCAGGAAGTGCGAGCAGCACATGGACCAACTGACCCGCGAAATCGTCGGGCCGTCGAAGATTTCGCTTGACAACGTCGTTTTTGCCGGCTATATTAATTATCGGTCACGCTAGCGACCATTATTTATTTTAGAAACCTATATAGAAAGGCAAGAAGAAATGAATATCGAAGAAGTGGAGTCCCAACTTGCTCGGAATCTGTCCAGCGGATTGAGCCTGAGAGAGAGTCTGGACAAAGTCGGCTATACCGTTCCCCAGCAGAGTCACCCTCGGGTTACTCTTTCGGATGCGAACGGACGCAAGAAAAAGCGTAACGCGTCGGCGGACAATTGGTCCCCCGAGTCTGGCGTAATCGAGATTCGACTGGAAGCGGTTCTGCAAGAGCACAGGCAAGCGGCCCTTGAAACTCCGCGTCAACTAGAGAGCCCATTTCGCGCCCAACCTCAGGATCCCCCTAAAGATATTGCCGATTCGGACAGCTTTCTTCATCCCGCTGAAGCGGAGCTCTTAAGAGCTCTCGATCGCGCCGAGTCCAAGCCAGGCTGGAACTTTGTCCCATTGAAGAAATTTCGGGATGACATTCTACCGCTTGAACCGCGCGAGAATATCCCATCGCTTCGCACCGAGGTCGAGCAACGGCATGCGCTCCAGTCCGTGATTGATAAGAGGTTCGTCCTGGTTGGCAAAGTCCCCAATCCCAAGGCCCCGCAGTTTCCGGTGACAACCATCCGCTTGAACAGACTCATACCGCAAGTCAAGCTTGCGCTGGGGCAGAGTGGCAATCCGGATTTGGACTTTCATCCCGTTGAAATTCGTGGGGAACCACTCTCAGCCACGATTCTCCGTGAGAGGCGCTGATCGTTGGCCCTCTACTATTTCGAGACAAGTGCTCTGGTCAAGCTATATGTCCGTGAGCCTGGGACGGAGCGCTTATTGGCTCTAGCCGACCGTTCGAGCGAAAACCGGTTGGCGATCCTGGCCTTGGCGCAAGTCGAATTGCGATCGGCTGTGAGGAGACGAGAACGGAACGGAGAAATTCCAACACTCGTCGCCACTCAATTGTTGGAGGTATTCAAACGTCATGTCGAAGCCAGGTTCATAATCCAAGCGGTTACTGATTTCGTGCTGGACATCGCTTCCATGCTCGTGGATCGACATGCGCTGCGCGCTTTCGACGCGGTTCAGTTAGCCGGATACATGGCATTGAAAAGCTCTGCGGGAGCCGACGTCCCGGTTTTTGTTTGTTCTGACCATGAGCTCCTTACCGCAGCCAAGCAGGAGGGAATACCGATTCTAGATCCGTGTTCCTAGGGCAGCCGCAGGCCAGGCTCTATAATCAAAGCAACCCATGGTTCGCGACGGGATCTATTACGGACTGGCCTTTATCGCGGTGGCCGTGCTGGTGGGATGGTTGACTCTGCCCGCCCTGGCCGTCATTCCGTTGCTGCTGGCCGCGTTTTTCCTTTGGTTCTTTCGCGATCCCGAGCGTGCGATTCCGGCGGTGCAGGGGGCCATCGTTTCTCCCGCCGACGGCAAGGTCACCGACGTGTCGGTGATCCAGCAAGACGGCCGGTCGCTGACTCGTATCAGCATTTTCTTGAATGTGTTTAACGTGCATGTGAACCGTTCTCCCATTGCCGGCGTTATCACCGGCGTGCAGTACAAGGAGGGAACGTTCCGCAATGCGATGGGCGCGATCTCGGCTGAACTCAATGAGCAGAACGTGGTCACCGTCGAGGGAGACGCCGGCACCGTGGTATTCAAGCAGATCGCCGGGTTGCTGGCGCGCCGCATCGTCTTCACTAAGAAGATTGGCGACCAGGTCGCGCGCGGCGAACGAGTCGGGCTCATCAAGTTTGGTTCACGCGTGGACGTGATCTTCGCCGCTGACGGCGCTGACATGAAGGTGCGGGTAGGCGATCACGTGAAGGGCGGATCGAGCTGTGCTCGCCGTGGCCCAGCCCAGGGCGGTTGTGTCCAACGTAAGAGAAGCCGCGGAGGTGCGATGAGCGAGCAGCCGGTTCAGCGGCTACGACAATCCCGCCAGGCCGCGTCGGGCCAGGAAAGGGCTGTATATCCTTCCGTCCATATTTACGGCCGGCAACATCGCGGCAGGTTACTACGCGATTTCACAAGCGATTCAGGGAACGGCATCCGATCCGTGGCACTTCAATCAGGCTGCCAAGGCAATTGGCATCGCCATCGTGCTCGATTTCTTCGACGGCGGCATCGCCCGCCTCACCAACACGGCCAGCCCCTTCGGCCGCGAACTGGACTCGCTGGCGGATGTGATCGCGTTTGGCATCGCCCCGGCGATCCTGGCCTGGACTTGGGGCTTTCGCATGCTGCCGCTTGCCGGAGACGCCGATGTGCGTGCCCGCGTCATTCAACTCGGCGCCATCGCGACCTTCGTTTTCCTGCTGGCTGGAGCCTGCCGCCTGGCGCGTTTCAATATCCAGGTCAACCCCCAGCCCTCCAATCCCGGCCGTCCGGGAAGGAAGTATTTTGTAGGCATGCCGATTCCCGCCGGAGCCGGCGCGGTGGCGGCCGTGGTTCATCTGGTCCAGGGCAATCCGCTGCAGATCTGGTGGCTGTCGATCGGCTGGGGTGTATTCGTCTTCGCCATCGCGTTCCTCATGGTGAGCACCTGGCGGTTCTTCAGCTTCAAGGGCATCAACTTTCGCCAGCCGCAGAATTTCCGCTGGCTCATCGTGATGGGCGCTGTGATCGCGCTGATCTGGTTTTCTTCGCAATATGTGCTGTTCCTGCTGGCGCTGGTCTACATCCTTTCGGGTGTCCTCGCCCGGCTTTCCTTCGTTTTCCGCCGGCCCGCCGTGCCGCCCCCTCCGCCACGCGACGAGGTATTGCACGCCTGATGAAACATGAACCAAACAACCCCGCCGGAGCTCGTACCGAAGGCGGCCACTGGGGTGGAATGTTCCGCGTAGCCATCGTAGGCGCCGCCACGTTGAAGGGCCGCGAGCTGAAGGACGTCCTCAGCGACCGCAACTTTCCGGCTCAGGATATCCGCCTGCTCGACGACGACGAATCGCTCGGCCAATTGGAGGCGGTAGGCGAGGAGCCGACCTTCATCCAAAGCGTGCTGCCTGAGCACCTGGACAACGTGGACTTCGCGTTCTTTGCTGCCGATGAGACCTTTACCCGCAATGCGTGGCAGATGGCGCGCAAAACCGGCAGCGACATCATCGACCTCTCCTATGCGCTCGAAAACGAGAAAGGCGTGTTGCTGCGGTCTCCGTGGATTGAGCACGAGCTGAATATTCCTCCCGAAGATCGATTTCGCGGTGACCCCGGTTACCATCGCGCATCCTGCTGCCGTGGTGCTGGCCCTGTTGTTGCTTCGCGCGCAGAAGGTTGGCAACATTACGCACGCCATCGCGACGGCGTTCGAGCCCGCTTCCGAGCACGGCAAGCGGGGCATGGACGAGTTGCACGAGCAGACCGTGAACCTGCTTTCGTTCCAGCAGCTTCCTAAAGGCGTATTCGATTCTCAGGTGGCCTTCAATCTGCTCGACCGTTACGGCGAGCACTCTCTGCCGTCGCTCGAGTCCGTGGAAAGCCGCATCCAGAGCCACTTCCGGAGGCTGGTGAACGGCCGGGTGAGCGTGCCTTCGCTGACCTTGCTGCAGGCGCCTATCTTCCACGGCCATGCATTTTCGCTGTACATCGAACTGGAGCAGCCTGCGCAGATCGAGGAACTGGCGGCTGCGCTTTCCGGTGAGCACGTGGACGTGCTGCAGGGAAGGGAAGAGTCGCCCAGCAACGTGAACGCGGCGGGCCAGGAGCAGATACAGGTGTTCGCGCGCCCCGATTCGCAAAATGCCATGGGATTTTGGATTTGGGCTACCTCCGACAACCTGCGGATTGCGGCCTTGACAGCAGCGGAGTGCGCCGAAAGCATGATCGCCGCCCGTCCGCGAGGGACGGTGCAGTAATGAAGTGGCCGCGCACTCGTTGCCTACCTCCTGGGCTGGACGGCCGTCTCTTTTGCTGATTGCGACTAGCTGCGGCTACCACACCAGCGCTCATGCCGTCCGGTTACCCGCGGACATGCACACCATCTACGTGCCCGCGTTTAGCAATTCGACGCATACCTATCGCATCGAAGAGATACTCACTGCGGCGGTGGTCCGCGAACTTCGCAGCCGGACGAATTATCGAATTGTGACCACCAACGACGGCAGTGCCGACGCTACTCTGAGCGGAGCGTCCTCTCCACCGTCATTGCTCCCCTCACCTACAACTCTCAAACCGGCGGCATTTCTTCGTCCCTGGTGTTCGTTGGGATGAGGGTCGCGCTAACTGCTCGCGATGGGAAGGTGCTTTGGGACAATCCCAATCTGCTTTATCGCGAGCAATATCAGATTGCGAACAACGGCCAGAATTTCTTTGAGGAAGAGAGTCCGGCGCTGGACCGGTTGGCGGCGAGCTTCTCCCAAACCCTGGTCAGCGACATGCTGGAGGCCTACTAGATGCGCAGCTTTGCGGCATCCGACCGCTTCGTCGCCGATGTGAAGGCGCGCAAGCTGTCCCCGGGTTACGTCTTCATCGGCGACGAGGCCTTCTTCCGCAAGCGCTGCCGCGACGCCATCCTGCAGCATTTGGTGCCCGCTGAGGTGCGCGAGTTGAGCCTCTATGACATGGACCTCGGCGAGGTCGATCTGCGGCAGGTGCTCGATCAGGCGCGGACCCCTTCGCTCATGTCCCCCTTCCAGGTGTTCTTCGTTCGCGGCGTGAAAAACCTCTACGGACGCGGCAAGCACGATGACGAGTTTGCCGCCATCGAAGACTACTTCAAGAATCCCAATCCAGACGCTCTGCTCATCTTTGTCGCCGACCACATCAGCATTCCGGCCGATGCGCGCCGTATGGACCTGACCGACAAGGACCGCTACCAGCGCATTCGCGAAACCCTGGGCGAATACTGCACCGTCCTCGAGTTCGCCCGTGTCGAGGAAGGCGATGCCGTTAAGTGGGCGAGTCGAGACCGCCAACTCGGAAGACGTAAAACTTGACAACGATGCTGCGCGCGAGCTGGTGGACTCCCTCGGCGGCGACATGATGATGGTGGCCAACGAACTGGAGAAGCTGGTCCTGTTCGTCGGCGACAAGAAACGCATTACGCTGGGCGATGTCGAGACCCTGGTGCTGGCGGCCAAACAGAGGTCGTTCTACGAGTTGACCGATGCCATTTCCGCGCGTGACCGCGCTCGCGCTCTGGGCGTGCTGGACGCCATTCTCAGCACCGGCGATGGCGACGAGGCGGCCATCGGGCACCTCTACATGCTGTCGCGGACCTTCCGGCAGATGCTGGTGATCCTGGAACGCAATGTGCGCGATTCGCGCGCCCTGTGGCAGGCTTTGTGGCAGGGCTTTCGGATCCCGCCGTTCGCCGCGGAAGACATCATCCGCCAGGCGCGCCGCTACAAGTCGCGCCGCGAATTGACCAGCGCCATCCGTCGCGTCGCTCGCGCCGATCTTGCCCTGCGCTCCAATCCTCCCAGCAAACGCCTCATACTGGAGAACCTCGTCCTCGACTTGACCGCCGAACCGAAACCGAATGCCGAGGCCGCCTGGCTGCAGGAAGACTTGCCGGTGTGAGCATGGATGTTGACGCTTACCTGCGCCGCATCGGATACGACGGACCGCGCGAACCCTCCTCCTTGTCTTTGCGCGCCCTGCATCGGCAACATCTGTTCACCGTTCCCTTCGAGAATCTCGACATCCAGTTCGCGACCCCGATCCGCTTGGAACTTCCGCTGCTCTACGACAAGATCGTCGCGCGCCGCCGCGGCGGTTTCTGCTACGAATTGAACGGCCTGTTTTGTGAACTGCTGACCGCGATGGGCTTTCACGTCCAGATGCTTTCCGCGCGGGTGCGGCGCGAAGACGGCGGCTTCGGGCCAGAGTTCGATCACATGCTGTTGAAGGTGGAACTCGAACAACCCTGGGTCGTGGACGTGGGCTTCGGCGATTCGTTTGTCGATCCCATTGTCTTTCGCGCCGGAGGCGCCGATCAGGTCAATGGACACCGCTACAGCGTGACTCCTTTGGGCAATGAATGGCAACTGCTTCGCGAAGATGAGAAGGGACAGGTTCCGCTGTACTGCTTCCGCGATCTGCCGCGTCAGCTCAGCGACTATGCCGGGATGTGCCAGTTCCATCAGACGTCGCCAGACTCCGGCTTCACCAGGCACTGGATTTGCAGCCGGGCGACACCCGATGGCCGCATCACGCTGACCAACCGGCGCCTCATCATCACTCGTGGCGGAAGTCGCAAGGAGACCGTTCTCGACACCGACGCGGCGGTGCGCCACTGCCTGCGCGATGAGTTCGGCATCGAGTTTCCAGAATCGGCAGACCTGTCTAAGCTTAGTGCCTAGTGTGGTGTCCCGCTGATGCCTTGAGTGGGTTGCGCCCGGCTGGGAAAGGGCGCGGCTTCAGAGGCTGCTGAACAACCCCGATAAGCAGATCCCTCGCGGGCTGAAGCCCGCTTTGAAGGGGCGCGTCTTTAGACGCGCCGTTAGGCCTTTTATTCTTGTCATCCCGAGCGGGCTTCAGCCCGCGAGGGACCTGCTTTTCAGACTTGTTCAGCAGCCTGCCAGTCTCCTGTCTTATCTTCCGGCCGCATCGCGGATCGGAATGAGTGGCTCTCCCATAGCAGTGTCCTTGTAATATCTGCGCTGGAAAAACAGCGCGACATTCACCAGGCTGATCATCACCGGCACTTCCACTAACGGACCAATTACGGCCGCGAACGCTTCCCCGGAGTTGATGCCGAACACTGCCACCGCCACGGCGATTGCCAGTTCGAAGTTATTGCTGGCCGCAGTGAACGCAAGCGTCGCGGACTTCGAGTAGTCGGCCTTGAGCTTGTAGCCCAGGTAGAACGACACCAGGAACATCAGCACGAAGTAGATCAGCAACGGAATGGCGATGCGCACCACATCCAACGGCAGGCGCAATATGTAATCGCCCTTCAGAGAGAACATCACCACAATGGTGAACAGCAGCGCGATCAGCGTGAGCGGGCTGATGCGCGGAATGAAGGTCTTCTCATACCACGTCCGTCCCTTGGCTCGAACCAATATCAAACGTGTGCAGATTCCGGCCAGGAATGGAATGCCGAGATAAATGAACACGCTCACGGCGATATCGCGTATGGATACATTGACGATGGAGCCGCGCAGTCCAAACCACTCCGGCAGCTTGGTGACGAAAATCCACGCGTACACCGAGTAGAAGAGGACCTGAAAGACGGAGTTGAACGCCACCAGTCCTGCCGCATATTGCGTGTCACCGCGCGCCAGTTCGTTCCACACGATCACCATCGCAATGCATCGCGCCAGGCCAATCAGGATCAACCCGGCCATGTATTCGGGATAGCCGCGCAGAAAGACGATGGCCAGGACGAACATCAGCACCGGGCCGATCACCCAGTTCTGCAGCAGCGAGAGGCCAAGAATTTTCTTGTTGCGAAAAACCTCGCCCAGTTCCTCATAGCGCACCTTCGCCAGCGGCGGATACATCATGACGATGAGCCCGATGGCTATCGGAATTGACGTCGTCCCCACGCTGAACCGGTTCAGCAACGGGACAACCCCCGGTAGCGCCCATCCCGAGAGCACGCCCAGAGTCATCGCAGCGAAGATCCACAACGTCAGGTAGCGATCCAGGAAGCTTAAGCGAGAGGGTGTTTTGTTCTGCACTACTCAGCGTCTCCGATTAAAGCGATTTCAGAGTTAACGTAGACCGGATCGGGTAGTGCGGGCCTTCAGGCCCGCGTGTCAGGGCAGAAATACAGTCGCCTAAGACGCTGAGGTCGTCCGACCTCAGCGTCTTAGGCTGAACGGTTGGCCGCTGCCGAACGCGGCGCTGAAGCGCCGCACTACCCGTACAAACCGGGTATATCTGTTGCGAATTCGGCCTAGTAATCATTGCTGGCCTATCCGTTCAATTTCCTTTTGGATTGCCAGCTTGTCCAGGCTGGCGAGCGGCAACGCGAGTAAGAGGGCGATCCGGCGGTCAAGCATGAAAAAGGCTTCGCGATAGGCGCGCTCAATCTCCTCCGCCGATCCTGTGACTGCGGCTGGATCAGGAATGCCCCAATGCGCCGTCATCGGCTGGCCGGGCCAGACCGGGCACACTTCTTTCGCGGCGTTGTCGCACACCGTAAAAACGAAGTTCATCGGCGGAGCACCGGGCTGGGCAAATTCCTCCCAACTCTTGCTGCGCAATCCGTTGGTGGACAAGTGAGCGCGCTCGAGCTCCCGAAGCGCCTCCGGCCGGACCACTCCCGCCGGATGGCTGCCTGCGCTGTAGGCGGTAAACGTCGGCCTGCCTCGGAAGTTCAGGATCGCTTCGGCCATGATCGAGCGCGCGGAATTTCCCGTGCACAGAAACAAAACGTTATAGCGCTCTTGCATCGTCTGGACCTTTCAACGAATTGCCTGAACATCGGTAGGTTTGGGCTTCCTCGCCCGGATGAACGCACTGATGAACTTGCCGTCCACCTGCGGCGCAATCGCATCCACGTCAACACCCTGGTCATGGAGAAAAACACGGGCGTCCTCAACTTTGTGAACTCTCGTAGGCTCGATCTCAATCCCTTCAAATCCCGCAGCAGCCAGCTTTGAAGTGTATTCCGTGTCCTGCAGCGCGCCCGCAATGCAGCCCACCCACAGCAGCACGCTGTCCCGCACCTGCTGTGGAACGTCGCCATGTACCACAACGTCAGACACGGCGAAGCGGCCACCCGGCTTCAACACGCGAAACGCCTCGCGCAGCACACGGTCTTTGTCGGCCGAGAGGTTGATCACGCAGTTGGAAATGATCACGTCGACGGAATTATCGGGCAGCGGAATATTCTCGATCTCGCCCTTCAGGAACTCGACGTTGTCCACGCCGGCCTGGCGCTGGTTTTCGCGGGCCAGGGCCAGCATCTCGTCGGTCATGTCGAGGCCGTAGGCCTTGCCCGTCGGTCCCACGCGCCGCGCAGACAGCAGCACGTCAATACCACCGCCCGAGCCCAGGTCGAGCACGGTCTCCCCCGCGTTGAGCTGTGCCAGCGCCGTGGGGTTGCCGCACCCCAGCGAGGCCTTCACCGCGTCTTCCGGGAGTTGGCTCGTCTCAGCCTGGTCGTACAGGTTCGCCGTGATGGGATCGCAGCAGCTCTCCGTCGCAGTCGAAGCGCCACAACAGGAACTCCCTCCGCTGTGTACGCGAAGGGCAGCTTGTCCGTACTTTTCTTTGACCACTTCTTTAATATCAGTGCTCATGATGTTCTCCTATTTGCACAGCGCAATGATCTTTTCGGGTTGGACTGCTTTGTTGCGGGTGCAGCACTCCGCATAAAGGAAGCCCAGCAACTCCTGCAACGCTTCAGTATCGGCGGTATACCACAGAAAGGTGCCATCGCGGCGGACCTTCACCAGGTCCTCGTTCTTCAGCTTGTCGAGATGATGCGACAGCGTCGAGCTGGGGATGTCGAGCTCTGCGCCAATCTCGCCGACCACCATTCCCTCGGGATGCGCCGACAGCAGCAGTTGCATGATGCGCAACCGCGGCTCGGTCCCCATCGCCGACAGCATGTCGGCATAACGCGTGATCTTCTCCGGATCTTGCTTCTTTGGCATCGCGGTCCTTTCTCGATAGTTCCATAGTAATGGAAATACAGAAGATGTCAAGCGGAATTTTGCGCACCGTGCAGCTCGGCTGTGCGCGGGGCCTCTCAACCAGCCTCCGGGAAGGTTGGGATGGAAGCCGAGTCTGCCTCTTGTCTCTGTGCCTCTGTGGTGAAAAAACTACTTCTTCTCTTTCACGTCCACGCTGGCGATGGTGTTCTCCCATTCCAGCTTGAGGGTGGCTGAGTCACCGCCAGTCTTGTCGAAGGAGATGGTAAACAGTTCCAGTCCCGACGGGCGTTCGGTGACTTTCATGTTCACCCGATCGAGGTCCTGGCCCTGGCTGTATTCTGTACCCCATTGCCCGGTTTGCTTGTTGATGATGAGCTTCCAACTGCTCATGCCGGGCTGGGTGTAAAGCGTGTAACTGCCGGCTGGGACATTAGCGCCACCAATGTTCAGATTCACGTCGGTCTTCAGGCTGGTGGCGGCGTTGGCGCCGGTGCGCCAGACCTCGTCGTAGGGCACCAGCCCGCCAAAGATCTTGCGTCCTCGCATCGAAGGCCGGCTGTATTGGATGGTAACCGTCTTGCCGTCGGCGAATTTCAGCGTCGCTTCCCCGGGAGGGCTCGCCGGTTTGTTCTGTTGTGCTGCCAGGATCGCGGTCAGTACGGCGACTGTTATCGCGACGAGTATCCACACACGGCTCTTTTGCATTGCATTCTCCTGTTGAATTGCGGGTTGCTGCCACTCAGTGTGCCGTCCTATTATTCACCTCCGTGCCGGACGTTACAATCAGACGCATGAGCATTCTGGACGAAAAACGCGCAGAGTTGGATCAGTATGAGTTCATGATGGGCATGCCGCGGGGACGCCTCGCGGTCGCCCTCGATGTTCTGACCGACGCACTCACCTTGGTGGGCCAGCACGGCGTCTATTGCCAAAGTGCGCGCCAGCCCGGCAAACCCGCGATGGATGTCCAGATCGTGATGAAGGGCATTACCGACGCGAAAGAGCTGATCTCGTCGGTGATGGAAGAGCTGCGTCAGCGTAAGGAAGCGGAACGTGATCGCGGGTAATAGGCAATTTTGAAATCAACCCGCCTTTCGAAGACGATTCTCAATCGACGGATTTCGGTATAGCATGTTGCTCCTAGCCCTATTGCAGCCAGACTACGGAGGAAGCCGACCATGAGTCCTGTCCCGGTGCGAGAGAAAGAAGCGAAGGAGAAGGCGGCGAGCAAGACAAGTGGAATGGAGACGGCCGTCGCCGACACTGCCGAGGCGAGCGGAGCGAGCGTAGAGAAGATCCGCGAGATCATCTTCGGCTCTCAGATCAAGAATTACGAGGCCCGGTTCGCCCGCCTGGAAGAAGCCCTTTCGCGCGAGACCGCCGAGATCAAGGACACCATGCGCCGCCGGCTGGACTCGCTCGAGGCATTTTTCAAGAAGGAAACCGAGTCCCTGGCGGCGCGTTTGAAAGCCGAGCGCGACGAGCGGGAGGAGGTGTTGAACACCATCTCGCGCGAACTCAAGACCGCCTCGGCGCAGCTCTCCAAGAAGATTCTGGACCTCGATAACAAGGCGGCCCAGGACCGCAGCGAGGCGCGCCAGGAATTAATGGCCGAGTCGCGCAAGCTGCTCGACGAAATTCGCCAGCGCAACGATTCTCTCAGCGCTCTGCTGGAAGCCCGGGTGCAGGAGCTGCGTAACTCGAAGACCGACCGCTCAGCCTTGGCCGCTCTCTTTGTTGAACTCGCCGTGCGGCTGAAGGATGAAGGCGTGAATGGCAAGGGCAAGCCCAAGCCGATCCGGAGTGCTACTGAGGCATGAGGACCTTATGGGCTCAACCCCGGCTGACCTGAAACGTGATCCTGAATACGACCAGGGCCGCGATGAACTGAGCGAGCTTCGGGCCTTGCTGCTCGGGCAGCAACTCGTTGAGTTGGAGGTGCTGCGCAAACGGCTCGACGATCCCGAGGTTCGCGCCGAAGAGCTCAGCCAAATCCTCAGCCAGGCAGTCGCGCTTTCGGCAAAACGTGACGCCGGCCTGCGCCGCTCGCTCTACCCCATCGTCGAGCAGGCGCTGAAAATCTCGATCACCAGGAATCCCGGCCTTCTCGCCACTTCACTCGCACCTATCATCGGCGACGCCGTGCGCAAGGCCGTTGCCAACGCGCTCCGCGGCATGGCCGAATCCGTCAACTTCATGTTGGAGCGCAGCCTCTCCTGGGAGAGCCTGACGTGGCGACTGGAGGCGATGCGCACCGGCAAGTCGTTCGGCGACATCGTCCTGCTGCGCAGTCTCCGCTACAAGGTGCAACAGGTGGTTCTCATACAGCGCGAGACTGGCTCGGTTCTGCAGTATCTTAAGGCGCCCGGAGAAGGCATCAAAGAAGCCGAGCTGGTATCCAGTATGTTGACAGCGATCGGCGACTTCATGACCGATTCCTTCGATGCCAAGCGGTCCCAGGAGCTCGAAGCCGTCGATATTGGCGACTTTAAGCTCTGGGTCCATTACGGCCCTCAGGCATTGCTGGCAGGGACGATTCTGGGCACGCCTCCGCCCGAACTCAAGAATGTCTTCGCGCGCGAGAACGAGTTGATTCACGCTGAATTCGCGGGCGCTCTGGCTTCGTTCAATGGAGACGCCAGCCCATTCGATGGCGCGCGCCCTCACTTGCAGAACTGCCTGCTTGGCCAGACCGAACGGCCACACCTGCAATCCCGATGGTGGCTGATAGCCGTCGCGGCAGTGCTGATTGCGATCCTCATGCTCGGGTTCTTCGGGTATCGCCGCAACAGCCGCTGGAACCATTACCTGGCGCGCCTTCAGAGCGAGCCTGGCATTGTGGTCACCGGCTCGGACAAAGGCTGGACGCACCATTCCGTCACCGGCTTGCGCGATCCGCTGGCGGCGGATCCGGTAAAGCTGGCCACGGAGTTCGGCATCGCGCCCGATAAGCTGCAAGCCCACTTCGAACCGTATCAGTCGCTCGACGATAGCTTTGTGCTGGAGCGTGAATTCGAGGCAGGGAAGCGGTTGGTAGAAGAACAGCTAATCCTGTTTCCGGTGAATTCAAGCGCGCTGCTGCCCGAGCAGGAGTCACGCCTCGACAGCCTCGAGGAGCAATTGAGCAGACTCCAGGAAATCGCCCGGGAGACAGGTCGCGAGATCCACATCAACATTTACGGCCGGGCCGATCAGACCGGCGCCGATGGCAAGAACGCGGCCTTGAGCAAGCAACGCGCGGAGCGCGTGCTGGACGCCTTGCGAGAAAGCGGTGTTGCCCCCGAAATGATGACGGCCATCGCTCTGGGCGACAGCGAGCCCATTCAACACGGCTCGGCCGCCCATCAGTTGGAAGTCAATCGCAGTGTGTCGTTCAAGCTCGAGGCAGCACCGGGAGATAAGCCATGATCCAGAAAAAAATCTGCATGCTGGGTTCCTTTGGAGTGGGAAAAACCAGCCTGGTGGCGCGCTTCGTTCAGGGCATTTTCTCCGCCAAGTATCTGAGCACCGTCGGGGTAAAGATTGACAAGAAGGAATTGAAGGTAGGCGACCAGGATGTGCTGCTGCTGCTCTGGGACCTCGCCGGCGAAGATTCGCGCTCCCAGGTTCAAACCTCCTACCTCCGCGGAGCTGCCGGATACTTTCTCATCTGCGACGGGACCTGGGCGGAATCGCTGGTCACCGCCAAGAGTATCCACAAACGAGCGATCGAGACCGTGGGTGACATTCCTTGCATGTTGATCGTCAACAAATCCGACTTGTGGAACAAGTGGGAGATCACCGCTCCGGAGCTGGAAAAGCTGGTGGCCGAAGGCTGGAAGGTCCAGGTCACCAGCGCCAAGACCGGCGACGGCGTGGAAGAAATGTTCACGAAGCTCACCCAGGAAGTTCTCCGAGCGAACCCGACGAGCGAAGCCGCAACCGAGGACTGAAGCAAGCCCGCCGGCACTGCCGGGTTCTATAAAAGGGGATGTCAAGAGAAAACACTTTTCCCTTCCCTGGAGAAGAAATAGTTCTGTGACATCCCCTTTTATAGAACCCAGGCGAAGGATCTCCGGCCGCGTGGCCCCGAAACAGTGACCAGCACGACCCTCGTTGACAGCATAGACTCGCGCTCCTAGACTGGCAGGTATGGAAGTCCATTTCACCCCCGAGCAGGAAGCGCAGTTATCCCAAATCGCCAGTCATGCCGGTACGGATACCGAGCGGTTGGTGAAGGATGCCGCCTTGCGTCTGCTTGAGCAGGACGCCCGGTTTCGCGCCGCCGTGCAAGCGGGCATCGCGCAGGCCGACCGGGGAGAGTTTATCGAAGAGGAAGAGATGGAAGCACGCATCGAGCGGATGCTTAACTCCTGATGCGTATTCGCTGGACGCCCACGGCCGCGGCGGACTTGCAAAACATCTACGATTACCTCAAAGAACACGACCCTCATTTAGCACGGCCCACTGTCATCGAGATCCGTAAATCTGCCCGCTCATTAAAAAAGTTTCCGCTGCGTGGACGCAAGGGACGTGAGGAAGGCACCCGCGAATTACTGCAGCGGCGCGTGCCGCATATCATCGCCTACCGCGCGAAGGACGATGCCATTGAAATTCTGCACATCTGGCACCCAGCACAGGAAAGGTAGCCCGGAAATTTCCTGTGTTGCCCTGACGAGGAATGATGCTACATCACCAAAAGGTTGAGCTTGGCCGGGTGCCCACACATTCGCGACGTTCGAATGTGTGGGGCGCGCATTATAAAAGGGCGCCCCTTTCGAAGTAGGATTTGGTTGCTGTGCGAAGCAGTAACCAAAGCCGGGTTCCGGGTGCCCCACTCATTCGCGGGTTTCGAATGAGTGGGTCCGCGAGCCGGACCACGTTATCCTCATCGGCCATTCCTGGCAATTCACTTTTACCAAGCCCTCTTCGCCGCAAGCATACGTCCGGAAGCTGCTCCATTTCCACTCGTCGGGTTTTTCTGCCGGGTGCCCCACTCATTCGCGGGTTTCGAATGAGTGGGTCCGCGAGGCGGAATACGTTATCCTGAGCGGCCATTCCTGACAATTCACTTTTACCAAGCCCTCTTCGCCGCAAGCATACGTCCGGAAGCTGCTCCATTTCCACTCTTCGGGTTTTTCTGCCAGACATCGCTTCACCGGGTTCCGATGCATGTAGCGTAGCTTCTCGATGCGCTTTTCCGTACTGCACACATTGAAGTCGTAGAAACGCTTTTGCCAGATCGGGCCCGTGCGCATGCCGCCGTGGTGAAGCAGTTTCGTGAATCGCTCTTTCACCACTTTCATCACCACAGAAGGATTTCCCACCTCCGGCTCGGTTATCAGAAGATGGAAATGTTCGGGCATGACCACGTAGCCGATTACGACGAAGCGATACTTTTGCCGGGCGCGTTCCAAGACACGCAGAAACAGGTCACGGCGCTCGCCGCTGTCAAGCTCCGGACGGCGCCGATAACAACTGCAGGTTATGAAGTGCAGGTCGTGCCCACCATACCAGCGCTCCAAACCTCTCATCATGCCGCGAGAGTATCGGGGGAAGATCATTTCCGTCTGTGATGCGACGTACCGAAGGCTGTGACTCGCGGAACCCACTCATTCGAACCCCGCGAATGAGTGGGGCACCCGGCTGAACAAGTTAAGCTCTGCCTTGAAGGGGCGCGGCTTCAGCCGCGTCGTCAAGGCAGCAATAAACCCGCGGCTTTTAGCCGCTGAGGGAAAGCGCCAGGTTCCAGGCGGGAGAGAAAATCTCGCCATTGGCGAGGCGGGAACCCGCAGGGCGAAACAACCGTAGCCCAGCACCCTTCGACTCCGCTCAGGGCAGGCTGTGAGTGCTGGGGAGGGGTGTCGTGTTTGCCCCGAGCCCCTTTCAGGGGCGTCACAGTTCTTGTGCCGCCGGCTGGAAGCCGGCTCCGATTCGCACCACCTCGCCACCCAGGACTGAGCCTGCCCTGAGCGCAGTCGAAGGGTCCTGGGCTATGATTGTGCCGCCCTGCGGGCTGCGGTGCTGCTTGGTGCAGAGTGGTGGAGATCGAATCGGAGTGGACGGCCCGAGATCGTGAGTTGAAAATGTCTGGTGGGCCGGCCCGAATCTTCCTCTGCCCAGAGCCTTCCCTGAGCTTGCCGAAGGGTTAGCGTCCAAAAGACGGACGCGAACCTGGGCAAAGCACCAGGCAATCCTTTTCCCGCTATATCTAGTCTGTAGATATAAAGTCATCTCTCATCCACACTCGATGCGATGTCGCAGCAACACCCAAACGTCCTCCTTGCCCGCAACCTGCGTGCGCTTAGAAAACAGCGCGGCTGGTCGCAAGAAGTCATGGCTGAGGAATGCGGGCTACACAGAACTTACGTTGGCGCAATCGAACGTGGCGAGAGGAACGTAACGCTTGATACGCTAAATCTGTTGGCTCGTGCTTTGGGGGTTAGGTCGGCAGAACTCATCTCGGAACCTCTGCCGAAACGTGCCAAAATTACCATCTAAATTCGCTGCCCGCATCAAGACAGTCACAAATAAACGCGCCCGTCTCGTCTTAGACCGCATTGCTACAAATGGAAGTATCACGACGGAAGAGCTTCAGGAGATTGGCTATGTCCACCCGCCACGCGCACGCATGGACGCCATTGACCTCGGATTCCCAATAAAGACAACGAGGGTCAAGAGCCGGGACGGCAAGAAGAACATCGCGTCGTACTCGTTCAACCTGACTGCAAAACCAGGAGAGAAAGACAGACGGGGGCGTCTCGCACTCCCGAAGAAAGAGCGTGAAGCAGTTATTAAAAAAGCTGGAAACAAGTGCGAACTGTGCGGAGCAAAACACCATCTGCAAGTAGATCATCGCGTCCCGTATCAGGTTGCCGGGGAATCATTGAAGAATGACGCCGCTCCCTACATGGCACTTGATGGTAGCTGCAATCGGCGTAAGTCATGGACATGCGAGCACTGTCAGAACTTCACAGAGCTGCACGATGTTGAGATTTGCCAGCAGTGCTATTGGGCCAACCCGCAGGAACACAAGCACGTTGCTATGCAACCTCTACGTCGTGCTGAGATTGTGTGGGAAGGTAACGATTGTTCCGTTTTCGACAAGTTTGAAGCGAAGTGCAAACGCGACCGCATCACATTGGCCGATGGACTGAAGAAATTGATTCAGCTACGAACGTAACGGAAGCTGTGCATCAAAGTGTTCCAATAGCATCGGTTCGCTTGGCAGGTTCTGCAAGGATAACCCAGCGGACAGATACACCGATTCTACTGTTTCTGCTGAATTCCCGTTCAGGGTTGCTTGGCTTGATCTGCCGACATTCAGTAATACCCGCTGCGCGTTCAGGCTGGCAGGAAGCGCCTTACCATACACCTTGTTTCCGCAGTGTCCGTCGTAGCTGAGGACATATTGCACGCGTCTTTCGTTGAGCCCCTTCAACAGAGCTATGATCGCGTTTCGCGGGACACCTTGAAAGTACCTACTGTCTCTGCCTTCACTGGTTCCTTGATATGGCGGGTCTAAATACACGATGTCACTTTGCTGCGCGTTGGCGACTACGTCTCGAAAATCTGCACCAATGACCGTGCAGCGACCACTGAGCAGTCTGTGAGCCCCGGTGATCTCAACTGTCATTGTGTCGGGGTGCGTTCCCGTTCTGCGTTTGTCAGCCGATTGATTGAACTGTCCCGACGGATTGAATCGCACAGCGTTCTTGACGCAACGGGCGAGCAGGAAGAGCAGCATCGCGGGGCTTTGTTTGCGATTGAACTCGGCCCTAATATCGTTATAGCGGTCAATAACGTGGCCCTCAAACTGTGACTCCCAAAGCTTGCGGTAGGCGCAGGTGAGCGGTTCCGGGCGTTCAATCACTTCTGTCCACAAGTCGGCGAGGGGGTGGAGCGCGTCACCGATGACAAACTCATTACAAAGATTCGCCTGAGCCGCTGCAAGGGTGATTGCTGCCGAACCTGCGAACGGTTCGATCATCCGTTTGAACCGCCCCTTCGGGATAAACGAGAGTATTGCAGGGGCAAGTCGCCTCTTGCCGCCTTGATACGGAATTGGATGAGGCACCGAATAACGCATGGACGCTGTTAAATGTATACAACAGGGGGCGGGTCACATGGAACTACCCTGCCTGGTGTCGGTGCCCCAGGTTCGCGTCCTTCTTTTGGACGCTAACCTGGGTCACTGCTAGGGCGGGGCAGTTCTCCACCCATGTGCGCTGCGTCACAGACAGGCTTCCCAGGGACATGCTAGCCTGTGCGCCATTGGGGTCGCTGTCACCCTCTCGCGTAACCAGGACGGGCAACCCTCGTATCACGCACCGTCCAGCGAGTGGAGACCCACAAGTCAAGAGACCCAGCAGGTCATCGTGACGGACACGAGCCCTGCGACCAGGTTCAAGATTGCTCCCACCCTTTTCGTCCGCTTTTGACGAAAGGGTGGAGACTTGGGGACCTGTCGCAGGGCTTTTTGCATGGGCATAGAGCTCCGCCGGAGTCGCAAAACTTGACGTTAAGCTCTTCATGCGCGGAGCGGAGCTGGAACACAACTTGGAGCTGGAAAACTTGAACCTAAGCTTTTTATTTCTGTCATCCCGAGCGAGGAGCGAAGCGAGGAGCCGAGGGACCCCTATTGGCCCAGGCAATCTCAAAATTGTTGCTGTGCCATGCGGCCACACTATGAAGTCTGGCCGCTATAGGGGACGAACCTCCGCTCCGTCGAAAAACGTACCAGGGGAAAGTGAGCGAGCAATATAGGGGTCCCCTCGGCTTCGCTCGGGGCAGGCTCTTCGACTCGCTGCGCTCGCTCAGGATGACAGAGGTTGAGGATCACGACGTGTCTTGGCAGGTGTTGGAAAAAGCGGTGAGGTTCGATTTGACTCACTCAACAAAAAGTAGACCCTCGAGAAATGAGAAGAAATGTCGGTAACCGAAAATCGGGAGATCGAAGAAAACAACGCCTCCACCGCGGTGGAGGAGCAGGAACAAAGAATGGCCTCCGCGTCCGAAACCGGCAGCCTGGCGCGGGAGCAACCACAGGCCGTGCCGGTCGCAAAGGAAAGCGGCCACGGCGTCAAGCTATGCCGTCACGCCAAAGAAGATGGCGTCTATTGCGACTGTGCGGCGGTGGGCGGACGCCAGTATTGCTATCGCCATCTGCGCCTGCGCGGTCAGCAGATGCGCATGGCGCGCGCCCTCGCCCAGCGTCAGACCTACGACTTGGCGCTGCCTCCGCTGGAGGACATGAACGCGGTGCAGGCGGCATTGACCCACGTAACCGCGGCGCTGATGGCGGGGTTGCTGGAGCGGCGCCGCGCCGGACAACTGCTCTATGCCTTGCAGCAGGCCTCCAGCAATCTGCGCTTCCTGGCCCAGATCCAGACCCAGACCCAGTCCAAAGCTCTGGCCGACGTCGCGTCCCCAGCGGGCCAGCCCGAGGCGGCCGCGCCGCCGCGCGTGGTCGAGGAATATCCCGAGTTCGAGGCCGAATTTGGACTGCCGCCGGGGCTGGACCTGGCCCTCCCGCCGCACCTGGCCTTTCCTCCTCCAGAGAAAACCACCACATGGGCCGCCGCCCAGACGATACCGCAGAAGCGTGCTCGCCCACTATGGACCAAGGAAACCATTGAACTGGAGGAACTGCACCAGCAACGCTCCTCGCTGAGCGAGGAGAGCTACAACCGGCAGTCCAGCAAAGTGAATGAAAAGATCCACAAGATGGTGACCGCTGAGATACGCCAGGAACGCGAAGCGGCGTGGGAGGCAGAGGCGGCGCGGCGCAATGCCGAGGAGGAGGAAAAGGTGCGCCGCTGGAACAGCATGGATGCGACCCAGCAGCGGGCGTATGACGAAGGAGTGCTGGCCGGCTACGCCGCGGCGGAGGAGGAGCGGCGGGAAGAGCAGTCGCGGGCGAAGAAGCCGGCGGCCACGGTGAGCTAATGAGCCAGCGAGCGCCGGAGTGGGCAAACTCCCTGAAAAGGAAGCGTCTAAGTGAGGGAAACAAATAAGTTACTTGTAAGTCTTTGGGGCTCAATAGGTTGCGGGGAAAAAGTTCGTAATCTCATGATTCTAAAGAATAAGGACGGAGGAGGGGGAGTTATCAACTCGATAATAGATATGGCTTCGCGCTGTTGACATCCTGCTTGGAAGGAGCGCGGCTTCAGCCGCGCCGAACGCCCCAGTTGACGCCCGGCTTTTAGCCGCTGAGGGACCTCAACTCTTGCTGGTGTGGAAGCGAGTTCCCTCAGCGGCTGAAGCCCGCGAAATTCGACGGTTTTATGGCGCGCCTAAAGGCGCGCCCCTTCAAAGCCAACAGGGGCAGCTTCTTCGATACCGGTCCCTCAAAGAGGATGTCGAGCCACAAGGACTGACTATGTCGATCGGAACAGCGGTTAGCCTTGAATGCTCGCGGGAACCTGGCGGCTTGCCTCATTGCCGCGAAGCTGCTCGTGCAGCCGCACGACTTCTTCGTGCAAGCTGTGGCTGAGTTCCTTGCGATCGCCAGAGCGCCAGGATGGGTTCACCAGAAGACGATGCGCGCGCGAATCGCTTCCTTGCCCAGCAGATTCCAAACGTGGGGACAGCAAAGGCATGTCGCCCCACCAGCAGATTTCCTGACTCACGTCGCCGTCGTCGAGTTCATAGTTGATCGCGCACGGCGTGATCTGGGCTCCGGCATCGATGGCTGGCTGCAACATGGTCGAGTGAAAGCGCAGGACGCGATGACCGTCGGTGGTGGTGCTTTCGGGAAAGAGCACGACCGGAACGCCGCTGCTTCAGCGACTCGGCGACGCTGGACGTTGGCGCGCGCGGCGTCCGCCCGGTCGTGACGACGACGAAGACCGTCCCTGCCCATCGCGCATAGCGGCCGATGATGGCCCATCGCTCCACCTCGGCCTTGGAAACGAAGACACACGGCACAGCCGCGCTGAGCGCGAGGATGTCGAGATAGCTCAGATGATTGCTGACAATCAGCCCGCTGGAAGGGAACTGGCCGGTGGTCGAGAGTTGGAGATCGATTGCGGCGAGTCCGCGCGCGCAGCTCTCGTGCAGCCACCTGGCGCCGGCCGCTCGCGAAGCGTTGGGCGGCAGCTTGCGATGCTGCCAGAGCCCGTAGAAGGCCGCTGCCACAAGAAGAGACAGCCGTCTGACTCTTCGCGCCAGTCTGATGAGTGCGTCGTGCATCGTCGGGAAGCGCAGGACAGCGCCTGATGAAGAGTGTAGCGGATTGGATCGCCGGGATTTGGAGCGGAGAGGCTGCAGCTGTTTGGGGATCGGGCCAAACTCCAGAAGGGTCTCACGCGAGAAGTCCGCTGAGAACTCGGCGCAGAGCGGACAGAATGAGTACAGAGATGACCGCGAGTGCGCGGAGGCCTGGTAGTCTGCGAGCAACGGTGGCATCGAACGGGTGAACGGCGCAGAAACTTGACGGCGCGCCGCGAGTGCGCTTTGACACTATTTTCCAGCGGCTGCTAGTATGAGGTGTCCGACGCGAATCCCGCCCAGCAAGCGTCCCCGTCGTCTAGCCCGGCCTAGGACATCGCCCTTTCACGGCGGTAACACGGGTTCAAATCCCGTCGGGGACGCCAAATCTTTCAGCTAGTTAGAGCGCTTTCTCTCCCGGCAATGTGGCCATCGGCGGCGGCATACAGCCAAATTCATATAAGGTAAGATTCACGCTGGTCAACCGGAGGTATTCCAGTAATGGTCATCAGAAAGCTCGGGTTCTGTTTTACCTCGATTGCGATCTTGGGCAGCATGATGTCGGCGGGTGCGCAACCGCCGGACTCCGAGCAGGAAGGCCAATTTCGCTTCCGCTTCGTAGGTCCAAAGGTTGGGAATCGCATCGCCGCTGTGGCCGGCGTGCCGGGAGATGCCAGCGTGTACTACGCTGGAGCAGCGTCCGGAGGGGTGTGGAAATCGACGGATGGCGGAAATCGCTGGATGCCGATCTTCGACAAGCAACCCGTCGCCGCTATCGGCGCACTCGCAGTAGCACCGTTGGATCCCAGCACAGTATGGGCGGGAACTGGCGAGGCATGGGTAATCCGCGACAGCGACGTGATGGGCGATGGAATCTATAAATCGACCGATGCGGGCAAGACATGGACCAACATGGGTTTGCCGGAGTCTGGCCGCATCGGCCGGATTGTGATCCACCCGTCGAATCCTGACATTGTGTTTGCCTGTGTCTTGGGGCGCACGACTGGCCCTCAACAGGAGCGCGGCGTCTTCCGCACAACCGATGGCGGTCGGCATTGGGAGCGGGTGCTCTTTGCTGGAGAAAATGTGGGTTGCTCCGGGTTGTCCATGGATACGCACAATCCACGTACGTTATTTGCGGGAATGTGGCAAGTGGAAATGCACACCTGGGGCGAATTCAGCGGCGGCCCCGGCAGCGGAATCTACATTTCCCGCGACGGCGGAACGAAGTGGACCCGCATCGAAGAACACGGGCTGCCGCATGGGCCGCTGGGCAAGATCGACATCGCCGTTGCCCCAACAAATTCGAATCGTGTCTTTGCCCTGATACAGACTAAAGACCAGGGTTCGGTCTGGCGGTCCGATGACGGGGGAGAACAGTGGAAAGCCGTCAATTACCAGCGAGCCTTGATTGGACGTGCGGGATACTACATTCGAATCGCCGTGTCGAGCGGCAGCGACAATGAAGTCTACGTAGCCAACAGCTCCTTCCATCAGTCATTGGATGCGGGGGAGAATTTTCGCGAAGTCCGCTGGGGCGGAGACACGCACGACATCTGGATCGATCCCACCAATCCCGATCGTTTCGTGATTAGCGACGATGGCGGCTTGATCATTACGTCTGTCCATGGCCGCGGCTTCCACCGGGTTACTTTGCCCATCGGCCAGATGTACCACGTCGCTGTGGACAACCAGATTCCCTACTACTTCTACAGCAACATGCAGGACGACGGGAACATGCGCGGCCCGAGTGTGCCTGTGGGTTCCCAGGAAACAGGCTGGGACCGCGAGATGGGCGGGTGCGAATCCGGCTTCACCGTCCCCGATACAGTCGATCCCGATGTGGTATGGGCTACCTGCTATGGGAACACCGTTACCCGCTGGGACGCCCGGAACAAAGAAGCGCACTCCGTGAGCCCCTGGATGCATACCTTGGATTCGCCCCCAAACGATCTCAAGTATCGTTGCCACTGGACGCCGCCCCTGGCGATCGATCCCTTCGACCACAACACCGTCTATTACGGCTGCCAGGTGATTTTCAAAACCACGAATACTGGTCAGAGCTGGTCTGTCATCAGCCCGGACCTTTCCACGCAGGACCCGGCTCACCTGGTTCCTTCGGGAGGGATCGTCGGAGATAACCTCGGGCAATTCTACGGAGAAGTCGTGTTCGCGATTGCTCCTTCCAAGATTCAGAAGGGGCTGATCTGGGCGGGAACCGATGACGGTCAGGTCTGGTACACGAAGGACGATGCTGCCAACTGGATCAACGTCACCAAGAACATCTCAGGACTTCCTCCGTGGGGCACGATTACCAGCATCGCGCCCTCGTCCTTTGATCCCGCCACCGCCTATATCAGCGTCGATCTCCATCTGGTGGATAATCGCGACCCCTTCATCTACAAGACCACAGATTGGGGGAAGACCTGGAAGGCAATCAGCAGCAATCTGCCCAGACACCCTTTGTCTTATGTCCGCACCGTCACCGAAGATCCCAATTGCGCGGGCCTGTTATTTGCCGGTACCGGAAACAGTCTGTACTACACGCTCGATGACGGAGAGCATTGGACAGCGCTGGAGGCGGGGTTGCCACATGCACCTGTAACCTGGGCCGTCGTACAGAAGGAGTTTCACGACTTGGTAGTCTCCACCTACGGGCGTGGACTTTACATTCTTGACGACATCACGCCACTGGAGCAACTCGCCAAGAATCGCTCGGATGCGGCAGTCATCTTGTTTGAACCGCGCCCGACATACCGCTTCGCCCACGTCCCCCAGGCTATGCTCAACTTCTCCCTGAAGACCGAAACCAAGGACCCGGTTGGGTTCGAGGTCCTGGACTCGCAGGGCAAGGTGATTCGAAAGCTGGAAATGAATGGTCATCCGGGTATCAACCGCATGAAATGGGACATGCGTTATGAGTCTCCGCGAGTGATCGCCTTGCGGACGGCGGCCCCCGACAATCGGCACATCTGGGAGGAACCGCGTTTCCGCGATTCCGACTCGCGGCCTATCACCCACTGGGGAACCAAACCAGCCGAAGTTGGTCCGATTGTGGCTCCGGGGAAATATACGGTGCGCCTGAAGGTAGAGGACCAGTCCTACACACAAGCTCTTACAGTCTTGCGCGATCCCCATTCACCCGGCTCGGATGCGGACCTGGATCTGTCGGTGAAGACTCTGCTCCGAATCTGCGACAACATCAGTCGTGTTTCCGATACGGTCAACGAAATCGAGTGGCTCCGCAAGCAACTTGAGGTTGTCGAAACCATGCTTCGACCGCCCAGGAAGCACGAGCAGGAGAAGCCAGCCTTGGCGGAGGAAGGCGACGAGGTGGAACCGGAGCCCGCCCCCGCCCCGCCCCGGGCATTGGACGAAGCTCAGACAAGACAAAAGGCCGAACTTCTAAAAGCCGCGGAAGACCTGAACAAAAAGCTACAAGCGATCGAGTACAGGCTGGTTTCGCAGGCGCTGCTGAACAGCGATGACAAGTACTTCGTCGAGCCCTACGGGGTTTATCTCAATCTGATTTGGCTGAACGCCGAGGTCGGTTCCGGAGGCGGTGATGTTGCCGGAAGTGCCGACTTTGCTCCCACCGAAACCCAACTGAAGTCCCTGGAGACGTTTGAAGCTGAAAAGGCCGGAGTGGACGCGGACTATAGGAGAGTTTTGAAGGATGATCTTCCGACGTTCAATCACGCTCTCGAGAGTAGCAACCTTGCTCCTTTGGTTGCTGCAGTCAACTCCAGGCCGGGGAAACAGGAATGATCGAAGAAGTTGCCTTGCCCGGCCCGCGTTCGCATCCTAAACGACGCCTAAACCCCAGCTCTGGGCCCCATAATTTGTGGTGCCGAGAGGACCGTAGGGTTACTATTCACTGCATGATTGTGGCAGGGCTTGTTCCCTGGGTGACAATAGCCAATTTGAGTGCTGGGAGCCAACTATGAGTTCATTCGAAGACAAAGTGCGAGAGGTAAGTGAGTGGTTTGCAAGCCTGCGATTCAAGGGGATCATTCGTCTATACTCGCCTCGTCAAGTAGTTGAACAGAGAGGGACCATTGCCACCGATTACGCGGTGGCGCGTGAAGCCGCCGAGGGCTTTTATGCCCGGCTGCGAGAGCTGTTTCAAGCCGGCAAGTCGATCACAACCTTCGGTCCCTACTCGCCCGGACAGGCTGTCACCATCAAACGCCTAGGAATCGAAGGCATCTACCTGGGCGGGTGGGCGACTTCGGCCAAGGGAAGCGTGACCGAAGATCCCGGCGCTGACCTTGCCAGCTACCCGCTCAGCCAGGTACCGGACGAGGCTGCGGCGATCGTGCGCGCTCTGCTCACCGCCGACAAGAATCAGCAGTTTTTCCGTTCCCGAATGAAGCCGGAGCAACAGGCAGCCACCCCGGAAGTCGATTATCGGCCGTTCATTATCGCGGACGCCGACACCGGCCACGGAGGAGACGCTCACGTCAGGAACCTGATCCGCCGCTTCGTGGAAGTCGGCGTGCCCGGCTACCACATCGAGGACCAGAAGCCGGGGGTAAAGAAGTGCGGTCACCAGGGCGGTAAGGTGCTGGTGTCGGAGAACGACCAAATCCAGCGCCTCAATGCCGCGCGATTGCAACTCGACATTATGAGAGTGCCGGGAATCATCGTGGCGCGCACCGACGCCGAAGCGGCCAACCTTCTGGACGGATGTGCGGACGAGCGCGACCAGCCTTTCATCCTGGGCGTCACCAACCTGGAGATACCGAGCTATAAGGCCTTATTTCTCACCCTCCAGAGAAAGTTCCATGAAGCGGGAGTCGATGAGGTAAGGGGCCACCTGATGTTTGCCATGTCGGACTCCGAGTACGCCGCCGCCGAAGCGTGGATGGAAACCACCGGACTGCTGCCGCTGATTGAGGAGAACGCCAAAGCGCACAAGCAGAGTCCGGGCGGGCTGGTGGATAGCATGCTCGACAAGGTCATCCCGCGCTTCCTGGATGCATGGCAGGAAGCGGCAGTTCTTATGACCTACCGGCAGATGGTAGCTGATGTCATGGAGTTCCGGGTCAGCGAAGGTGAGTCGTTTGAAATGAGCGTTGACCAGTGGCTTGCCTTCTCCAAGCGAGCCTCGTGGTATGCCGCCCGCGAAAAAGCGAGATCGATGGCGATCGACGAGCCCTGGGACTGCGAGCTGGCTAAAACGCCGGAGGGTTACTACCAGGTGCAGGGAGGTCTGGAGTACGCCATCGCCAAGTCTCTGGCCGCCGCTCCGTTTGCCGACATTTTGTGGATGGAGACCGCAACTGCGAATCTCGAGGAGGCCAAAGCCTTCGCGGACGCGATTCACGCTGAATTTCCCGACAAGATGCTGGCGTATAACCTGTCACCTTCCTTCAGTTGGGACACCACCGGCATGACGGATGAACAGATGAAGCATTTTCCCGAAGAACTGGGCAAGCTGGGCTTCGTATTCAACTTCATTACCTACGGCGGGCACCAGATCGATGGCCTCGCAGCCGAGGACTTCGCCACCGCCCTGCGACAGGACGGGATGTTGTCGCTGGCCCGTTTGCAGAGGAAGTTCAGGCTGCTGGAATCGCCCTACCGGACCCCGCAAACCCTGGTCGGCGGTCCGCGTCTGGACGCCGCGCTCATGGCCGCCTCCGGACGCACCGCAACCACCACCGCCATGGGCAAAGGATCGACCCAGCACCAGCACCTGGTGCAGACTGAATTTCCTCCCAAGGTGCTGGAAGATTGGCTGCAAATCTGGGCGGAGCACAATGGTTTACCGCCGGTGTTCCGCGCGCGGTTGCGTCCGGTCGCGGCGGGTTCCGACTTCCTGGAACTCAGCTTGTGGAACGATTCGAAGGACCGGGTGGGCAACATTATCTTCGCCGACGTTCACGATCGACATGGTCACAAGCTGCTTTCGGTCCGCGATATGAACACCTTCGATCCTTCCCTGCGAAAGAAACGCCTGATGACGCTGGCCCACCTCTTCCTGCTCCATCGCTACAAGGCGGGATTGGTACATTACTTAAGTCCGACCGAGGACAACCAGCACCAGGCCCAGAAGATGAAGAGACTGGGGATCTTCGCCAAGGTCAATAATGAAGCCGGGCTCATCATTGTCGCCAGCGTCGATGCAAGCCGAGTCGGTGAGTTGCTCAACCCGGACCGGGTTGTCTTGCGAAAATTGATCACTAAGACAGAGTAGAGGCTGATCTCAGCATAGGATGGATCGGGCGATCCCTGAAACGACGACGGAGGTGACGGATGGCGTGCGACGCCGGAGAGTTGAGACACGTACCGCTATTTGCGCTGCTCGACGATGAGGAAGCTGCTGTCCTGGCCGCGCAGGTCGAGCTTAAGCGATTCAGCCCGCGGCAGCGCATCTACAAGATCGGCGATCCTGGCAAACAAGCCTACGTCATGATGTCGGGCAGCGTCCGAGTTACAACCGTGGACGAGGACCATCAGGAGGTTTTGGTTGATCAGCCGGGGCACGGCGATTTTTTTGGCTTCGCGTCGATGCTTGAGCAGACGCCTCATCAAACCAACGCCATTGCCATGGAAGAAACGGTCTGTCTTGAGGTGGATCGCAACGACATCGCCGTTCTGCTGCAACGCAAACCAATGGCCGGCATGGATATGTTGACGGTGCTGGGCCGTCAGTTCCATGCTTCCCAGCAATTGGTGCGGGTGCGGGCCAGCCGCAATGCCAACGATGTAATCGAGGAGGAATCGACGCTGGGAGAGCGCATCGCCGACGCGGTCGCCCGCTTCGGTGGATCCTGGACATTCATCATCCTGTTCGGCGTAGTGCTCGTGTTCTACTCAGGGCTGAACGTGGTCCTGGGGGGCAAGGCGTGGGACCCATATCCGTTTATTCTGTTGAACCTTTTCCTCTCCATGCTGGCCGCCATTCAGGCACCCGTCATCATGATGAGCCAGAATCGCCAGGATACCAAGGACCGCCTGCGCGGTGAGCTGGACTACGACGTGAATCGCCGTGCCGAAGCCGAGATTCAAGGTTTAGCGCACAAGCTAAATCTGCTGACCGACAAGGTTGGGGATGTTGACGACCTCCTTCGGGAAAAACTGATGCAAGGTGGAGATGCGAAGCGGCCCGCACTATGACGTCCTTGTGGTGACTCAGTCCTCGATCACAGGTCGGATGCCGACGCATCATTTCGATACTCTGACGGCGTCCAATTGGCCGCTGATTACGAGCGCTGGGATGCCGACCCAATCCGCCAATGCGAATCGCCAGGAGGTCGCGGAAGGAGGTTTGTCTTGCCGGCAGTCGGGCCCAAGTGGCGGCAGTCGCAGTGATCGGCTGACCGCAGATGGTTCCTTACGCACTCACTCGCTGGGCCTGAAATTCAGCCCGCTTGGGCTGAACCTGCACCGCGGGGACCGGGCTAGCCAGCAGATCGCCGCTACGACAGAAAGCGTCACGCCAATGAAAAATGTTCTCCCTGCGGATGCGTTCCCGCATCTTCCGCATGCGGCGCCGCTGTTCCGCGGGCGGCATCTGCAGCGCAGTAAGAATGGCGTCAGCCACCGCGCGAGTGTGGTAGGGATTGACCAGCAGGGCGCCCTGGCGCAGTTGGAATGCGGAGCCGGCAAACTCACTCAGGATAAGCACACCGTCATTGGTCACGCGGGCGGCGCAGTATTCCTTTGAAACCAGGTTCATGCCATCTTTGAGAGGAGTTATCAACGCGATGTCAGCAGCCCGGTAATACGCCAGCAACTCTTCCCGATTGAGAGACCGATGAATGTAGTGGATGGGAGCCCAGCCGGGCTCGCCGAAGTGACCGTTGAGCTCGCTCACGGCCCGCTGAATTTGAGCTCTTAGTTCGGCGTACTTTGGAATGTCTTCGCGGCTCGGAACCACCACCTGCACGAGGGAAACCTTGCCATGCACTTCCGGGTGACGTTCAAGGAAGTGCCGAAACGCCGCCAGCCGCTCCGGTATGCCCTTGGTATAGTCGAGCCGGTCAACTCCCAGCAGAACGCGGCAGCCCTGCATGTTCTGAGTGAGTTGGGTGGCCCGGGCGGCGACATCTTCGTTGGCTGCGCCGCGGGCGAACTCTTCGAAGTCGATGCTAATCGGAAACGCTCCCACCAGCGTACTTCGCCCGGGTTCATCGACAATAACATGCTCGCCGACGGCCCTGATTTCAGCGGCTTTGACGAAATGCCGTAGACAAGCAACGAAGTTTCGCCGGTCGCGGACGGTTTGGAAGCCAACCACGTCGAAATCCAGCAGGGCAGTGAGAATCTCCTCGCGCCATGGCAACTTTTCAAAGATGTCGGGACTGGGAAACGGGATATGGTGAAAGTAGGCGAGCCGCTCGTCAACGCCCAGTTGCCGCAGGCGGACGGCGACCGACATCAAGTGATAGTCATGCACCCAGATCAGGTCTCCGGGACAGGCCTCGTGCGCGGCCTTTTCGGCGAAGCGCTGGTTCACGGCGAGATGAGTGTCCCAGTAGGCGGGATCGAAATTGCACTGCGATTGCAAGTCGTGAAACAGTGGCCACAAGACCTCGTTGGAAAATCCGCAGTAGAAACGGTAGCGCTCCTCCGGTGACAGGAATACCGGCTTGTAGGCGATGTTGCTCCGCTGGGAGTGCTCCTGCAGTACGCGCTCCATTTCCGGATCTTCATCTGCGCCGGTCCAGCCAATCCAGACTCCGGCACAATCGTTGAGCAGGGGACGCAGCGCCGTGACCAGCCCGCCAGAACTGGGCTCAACATGGAATCCATCCGCAGCCTGCGTAATCGTTACCGGCAGGCGGTTAGATACGAAAACGATTCTTTGTTTGGTTGCGCTCATGATGCACCTCCACAAGCAGCGTTCCAATCGGCGAGGAACGCCAAAAGCCCTTCGGGGGGACGAATCCATATATCAGCGGCGGTCTCGCGGAATTCGCTTCGAACCAGTACGCTCAAGCCGTGCCCTTGCAAGGCCAGGAAAGCGTCCTCATCGGTGCGATCATCGCCGAGGTAAGCGACGGCAGGGTCGGGTCCCATCTCCGACAAGATCGTGCGCACCACATCACCCTTGTTGGTGGCGGCGACGCGAATCTCCATGCCACCATCGAAAGGTTCCAGGCGCAGCCCGTCTTTGTTCGGAAGACCGGCCCACACGAGTTGGACCTTCCGCCTCACCTCAGGCGCGATCGCTTCGCGGCCTCTCCAATGAATTGCCGTTGCTGCCGGTTTGTGCTCCAGCAGATCGGACAATCCATGGAGGTCCAGGAGTTCGTCTGCTTCGGCGATAGTCTGCAGCAAGCGATCATCGATGTTCGGCATCTCATGACTTCCGTCGACGCGAAGTCGCTCCGTGCCGTGACAGCCCCAGACCTCGATGCGCTGGAGACCCAGGAGCCGGACCGCGTCATGAGCGCGACGACCGGTCACAATCACCAGGCGAGTGTCCGTGGTGTTGCGGATACGATCCAACAATGCCGGAATGCCGTGATAGGGGATGGCGCGGCCGGCGTCCGGACGAAATTGCGCCAGGGTTCCGTCGTAATCCAAGAGGAGAGCGCGTTCTGGGGCGCTCGCGAGATGCTCGAAGAAGCTTGAGAGCTCTCGTTGGGTGTCGACAGAAGCGCTGTAGATTCGTGCGTGCGACATCGCTCCTCCATCCATTCGCGAGGTAGAAGACGACCTGACTGGAAGCCGCCCTCCGGTCCCGGGGTTGCCCCAGCTCAGGCTGGGAAGGAAAGGAGAGTAAGTAGCACAACTAGCACAGACGAGCGCAGTTCAGCTCAAACAGGTCGGGTGGCGGCGAAAGGACGGAGTGACGTTCATCGATTGGGGTAATTGGTTCGGACGCGACGCGAAGATGAGCGCAAAGCGCAGTACCAGCCAACAGTAATGCGGCAAACAAAACGTTGGCAAGTTTGAGAGCTCGCAAAGCTGTGGGCTGGAGATCCACAGCGGGAGACACAAAGATGACTGTCACGCTCAACAACAGCAGAATAACCACCGCGAGCTTGTTTCTAATAGCCACTAAGTCAAACGGTATCATAGATTTGGCGACCTATCAAGCGTTGTCTCGCCGCCCTCGCCCACTCCGTCACAGAGGTGACAGGTCGTTCTGGTTTTTTTTCTTGCCTCCCTGATCGGAGAACCTCTTTTCGAGAAACTGCCCGGCAAGGCCCCGGCCTCCCATGCCAAAGGCGATTGCCAGACCGAGCATCAACGCTCCAAACACGATAGAGAAGGCAATAAGGATCGTCTTCTGTGCCAAGCCAACCTCCTCGAATGCCATCGAGATGGTCAGTACGACGATGACAACTCGCACGGCATCGCTCAACAGCTGAGGGGAGGGCAGTTCGGAATTGACTGCCGCCAGCAAGGCAGCGCGCGCAAAGAAGCCCGCGGCGAGCATTCCTAGAAAAATCATGAATAGCGCCACGAAAATCCTTGGCAGGAACAGGAAGAAGTTGGCAATATGCTGCTGCAAGCCGGCGATACCCAGGAAGCCGATTCCCGCCAGAACGATGCCCAGCCAAGCCAGCCAGAAGACCAGTTGGCATAGCAGCTCACTAGGCGATGGCAACGCGGCGGTGTTTAGCAGTTGAGCCGCGCCCGCCCTCTCGGAGAGCCGGTCGAACTTCACCAAACGCAGCACGCTGCGCAGCAAAACCTTAAGGACATAGGCAATCACCCACCCCACCAGCGCGATGATCAGTATGGCCAACAACCGGGGGAGCAGATGGGCAAAGGCGCGGGTAAATTCATTCCACGCCTGGCCGAGTTCGCTTACGATCATGTCTGCCATCACGAACCTCTTTCCTGTGCCGTCCAGAGCTCAAGCAGGTACGGCTTTAAGCGTTCGAAGGTTATACAGAGGGCTTCGATGTGTTCCTGCAAGAGTTCCCGGGAAGCATCCAGGTTCTCGGTTAGAAAGGTGTAAGCCCTCCCTCGATAGAGCGGCGCCAGGGCCTGGATGATGTGGTCGCGGCTGATGACGGACCGGTGATATGCCGCGGCGAATTCGTACACCGCTTTTACCCACAATTCGTCGGGATAGTGGAACTTGTCCTCGTCGAGAGCAGCCACACACTGGAGCTGTTCGAGCGTGCCCGGCGAAAGAATGGACTTGAGAACCGGCTCCAGGTCCACCACCCCGGAACAAAACATCTGATGCAGCCGTTGGCGGTCAACGCGCACCGCATCCATGGTCACCTCATATTCCGGACCGACTGGTGGCACGGCTTGGGTTTCGTCAATAACGTTCCACGATGGATACGACCTTTCCATGGACCAGAAGAGTGGACCCAGCGTCTGGCGCAGAGCCGGAACCAAGTCGGAGGATTGCTGTTCGAGCTGCCCCTTCGGCCCCAAGAAAGCCTGGGATATAAGGAGCTCTTCCGCGAGGGCGGTCATGGTAATACACACCTCCGGACCCAGGCGACCGGCATCGTTGGTCCACATGTTCGTGGCCGACGAGCCGGTTGGTCAAACGGTCGGAGAAGGCGAATTCCCCGGGACGCGGTTCGCGGATTGATTTTCCAAAGAGGGCGCGCGTCATGGGATACATGAGGTTGGTCACCAGCATGCCTTCGAATCGATGACGGCGATAGATGGGTGTTACTAAGTCAACATGCTCGCGGTAGGCCGGCCGGAGCAGGCGATCGATCCATTCCGGCAGGATCTGGGTTGATTCAGGCGCAATCACGGCACAAGCTTTGGCGCGGAGAAGGTCGGCAGCGGCCACAACAATGTGCATTGCCTTGCCGTTTGAGACCGTGGTCGCATACTGGCTGCTGACACAGTGCAACGTGCGTAAGGCCGGGAGCGTAGAAGTATTGCGCGCATCGTTGATGGACGCCGCCCGAACCTGGTCGGGCGTCCCGTCGTGCGATCCGCCGTCCGCGTTCAGGACGGCGACCCGCTCGCGCGGGAAGTACTTGAGCAGGCCTTCGCGAATGACCTGCACGACGTGGCCGATGGTTTTGGCGTGGTTGTGAGTGTGCAGGCCCACAAGAATGTCAACTTCGCCAATGCTGATCAATTGGCGGAGAAGATCATCGGACAGGATGTCTTCGTCGGCCACCAAGAACCTCCACAAGGGTTCGGCGAAAGACCTGCAACGTCGCACCCCCTCTGCACCGGAAAAGGATTTTCACGGTCACGTCAAGCCTTTCAGGCGCGTCAAATCCGCCGCAAGCGGAACCAGTAAAACTGGTACGGCCCCAGGGTCAGCAAGTACGGCACGTCACCGATCCGGGGGAAGATGTTCCTGCCGAACATCTCCACCAGAATATTCCCTTTGAATCGGCTCAGGTTCAGCTCCACTGCCTGCGCCGAAGCCGAGAGGTTGTTGACAACCAGTACGGTTTCACCGCCCCATTGACGCACATAAGCCAGCACCCGGTGGTTCTCTGGATAGAGGAACTCCATGGAGCCGCGCCCGAATATGGGCGTCGATTTTCGAACTTGAACGATGCGCCGCATCCAGGAAAGCAGAGAATGCTCTGCCCGCCTCTGCGACTGGACATTGACGGCCTGGTATCCGTATACCGGGTTCAGTATCACCGCCGCATAGAGGCTTTCCGGATCGGCTGACGAGAAGCCCGCGTTCCAGCCTCCGTTCCACTGCATGGGTGTTCGCACGCCATTGCGATCGCCGAGATAGATGTTGTCTCCCATGCCAATTTCGTCGCCATAGTAGATCACGGGAGTTCCGGGAAGCGACATCAGCAACCCGTTCATGAGCTCAATTCGCCGCCGGTCATTATCCAACAGGGGCGCCAGCCGCCGCCGGATTCCCAGGTTCAAGCGCATCCCTTTGTCGTGCGCGTACTCGTCGTACATATAGTCGCGCTCCATGTCGGTGACCATTTCCAGAGTCAGCTCGTCATGATTGCGGAGGAACAAGCACCACTGGCACAGATCGGGGATTGTTGGAGTCTGCTGGAGAATTTCGGTGATGGGTTTGCGATCTTCCAGCTTGAGTCCCATGAACATTCTCGGCATCAGCGGGAAGTTAAAGGCCATGTGAAATTCATCCCCCTCGCCAAAATAGGCCCTTAGATCGGCTGGCCACTGGTTGGCTTCTGCCAGCAGCAGTCTGCCTGGAAAGTTCTCGTCGAGCCGCCGGCGTAATTCCTTGATCACGGCATGGGTCTCGGGCAGGTTCTCGCAGGAAGTACCCTCTCGCTCGACCAGGTAGGGCACGGCGTCCAAACGGAAGCCATCGACTCCCAATTCCAGCCAGAAATTCATGACGTTCCACATCTCTTCACGCACGGCCGGGTTGTCGTAGTTCAAATCGGGCTGATGGCTGAAGAAGCGGTGCCAGTAGTAAGCCTTGGAAATTGGGTCCCAGGCCCAGTTCGACATCTCGGTGTCCAGAAAGATGATTCTGGTGCCGCGGTAGCGAGTGTCGGTATCGCTCCAGACGTACCAGTCGCGGCGGGCGTTGTCGGCAGACTTGCGCGATTCCTGAAACCACGGGTGTTGATCGGAGGTGTGGTTCAGAACCAATTCGATAATGACGCGAATGCCGCGCTCACGGGCGGCGTCGAGGAAGATCTTGAAATCGTCGAGGGTGCCGTAGTTGGGATGGACCGAGGTGTAATCGGATATATCGTAGCCGTCATCGCGCAGCGGCGAAGGGAAGAAAGGCATCAGCCAGATGGCGTTGATGCCCAACTCTTTCAGGTAATCCAGTTTCTGCGCCAAGCCCTGAAAATCACCGATGCCGTCGCCATTGCTGTCATACATGGCACGCACGTGAACCTGGTAGATGACGGCGTCTTTGTACCAAAGCGGAGCTGGAACAGAGGCCAAAATCCTTCTCCCTCATGCAGCGAGACAGACAAACGGCAGCTCCTCTCGCTCTCTTCCAACTTATCATCATATCCAACATCAAATTACCGGTCGCCATCGCTGTCGTAGTTCCTGACAAGCGTGGCACACTCGCGTGACTGAGTAATAGAATGGAATTGCGATGTCGGAAAGAACAAAGCTCGAGGTAGCACTCACGCTCGTGTTGGGCATCGGCTTGGTCTTTCTGTTACCGACCCTGCAGTTGCTGCCTGCTACAACGCGCGCGTGGCGGCGTGCAATAACCCTTCTGCCGTCGCTGCGCGGCTTTGCGCGTGCAGCTGTGAAGTTATTCCCGAGTCCCCTGACTGCGGTGGTCGCGAGACGCTCAATGGCCACAACTCTGATATCTGCAGACATTTTGTTATTGGACTGCGCCCGCCTCTGTTAGCCCTTCGTTAAAACCTGGCTTAATGCCGAGACGCGCGTCCCGTCGCGTTGGCCGAACGGCCAGTAGCAAGCACGCTACACGTGCGTTGCCTGTTGCGTCGACCTCCAGATAAGTATTGGGGTCTCCACCGCCAGCAGTTCGCGCCGTTCCGAGCGAAACAAGACTCTCTGGCACCACGACCCACATCAACCCACAAGATCGTGTTTACGAAGGGGAGGAATGGATGGCTCTCTTGATGCAGATCAAATCGTTGATCCCGAATCTATATCCGGCACTGATTCACCTCTTTAGAATTGCCCTGATTCTGGGAGCGGCATACGTGGCGACCGGGATCCTTGTCCGCTCGGTTCCCAGGCTGCGGAAGCGGATTGTGCGCCGCATGACGAGAGATGGCTCGAATGTTGAACTGGAAAAGCGGGCGGCGACCATTGGGGGAGTCTTTCGCAAGACTGTAGGTGCGGTGATCTGGGTCATCGCCGTCATCATGTCGCTGCGAGAAGCGGGCTTCGACATTGCGCCCATCCTGGCAGGCGCCGGCGTTGTAGGCCTGGCGGTTGGATTTGGAGCGCAAAATCTGGTGAGGGACGTGATTTCGGGCGTCTTTTTGCTGCTGGAGGACCAGATCCGGGTGAATGATGTAGCTATCATCAACGGCACCGGAGGGCTGGTCGAACAGATCAATTTGCGTACCACCGTGCTTCGCGGATTAGATGGCACCGTTTACGTTTTCCCCAATGGTTCCGTCACCAGCCTCGCCAACATGACACACGGCTTTTCTTACTATCTGTTCGATATAGGCGTGGCCTACAAGGAAGATACCGATCATGTGATCGAGGTGTTGAAAGAGATTGCGGATGGGATGATGCAAGAGGAGGCGTATAAGTATGACATTCTGGAGCCGCTGGAAGTCCTGGGGGTGGACAAATTCGCTGACTCGGCGGTCATTGTGAAGGTCCGGATCAAGACCATGCCCATCCGGCAATGGGTGGTTGGCCGCGAAATGAACCGCCGCATCAAGAAGGAATTTGACCGTCTGGGTATCGAGATTCCGTTTCCCCACCTGAGTCTGTATTTCGGCGACGCCAGCAAACCCATCGGGCTGAATTTCCAGCAGAGTGATCGGGAAGAGTTAAAGAAAGCCATACGGGAGGTTTTGAGCGACGAGGTTCGGCAAGTCTAGCAATTAGCCGGACCGGCGGAAAGGCGCAAAGGCGCAAAGACGCAAAGACGCAAAGACGCAAAGGCGTCTCCGATTCTCAGGCGTGTTCGCTGGCTACCGCGCATCGTCTCGAATGGAGGCGGAAGCGGGCACCGACATTGCCCCCCAATCGTTGCTGGTAGGGAGGGGTGATAGGAAGCAGCGTAGGCGGGCTGACTTCTACGTAGCTGTATTTCCGTCTGGTGCTGCAGGGCTGGATTCCGCTCGCTGTTGCCCTGGACTGCTGGAGCGCATGAACTCGAAGGCAGCATTAATCAGCGCAATATGAGAAAGAGCCTGGGGAAAATTTCCCAAGTGTCGTCGCGCCTTGGGGTCGTATTCCTCGGCGAGCAAACCGACGTCATTGCGCAAGCCGAGCAGACGATCAAACATCCGCTTCGCATCGTCGTCGCGGCCCAGCATTTTTAAGCAACTGACCAACCAGAAGCTGCACGCGAGGAAAGCCCCTTCTCCTACGGGAAGCCCATCTTCCAAGCACTCGGTTTTGTAGCGCATAACGAAACCGTTAAGCATGAGATGCTTTTCGATGGCGGCGATGGTGCCGCGGACCCGCTGGTCCGTGCAGGGCAGGAAACCCACCAGCGGCATCAGCAATAGGGAGGCATCGAGGTCTTTCGATCCATATGCTTGCGTAAAGCTCCCCAGTTGCTGATCAAAGGCTTTGTTGCAAACTTCGCGGTGGATCTGCTCCCGTAGTTTCCGCCAATGGTGTACCGCACCGCGCAGTCCAAACTGTTCTGCGCTCTTGATGGTGCGGTCAAATGCTACCCAAGCCATTACTTTCGAGTAAGTGAAGTGTTGCGGTTCGCTGCGGACCTCCCATATGCCCTGATCAGGCCGGTTCCAGATGGTCGCGAGGTGGTTGGTCAGCGAGCGTTGCAGAGCGAAGGCGGTCGGCGTGGGAGATATCCCACCCAGGCGGCCATGCAACAGTGCGTCCGCTACCTCGCCATAAACATCAAGCTGCAGCTGTTCCGAAGCTGCGTTGCCAACGCGAACTGGGGTTGAGCCCTCGTATCCGCAGAGCCAATCCACTTCCCACTCCAGCAACCTGCGCTCTCCACGAATGCCGTACATGATCTGCACCTGGTCTGGACTTCCGGCGGCGGCTCGCAGAAGCCAGTCCCGCCAGGCGCTCGCCTCTTCAAAATACCCGGCATTCATAAGGGCGAGCAGAGTAAACGTCGCGTCACGCAGCCAGCAGTAACGGTAGTCCCAGTTTCTCTTTCCGCCCAGCCATTCTGGAAGTGACGTGGTCGGCGCGGCCACGATTCCTCCGCTGTACCGGTAGGTGAGAGCTTTCAGAGTAATGAGCGACCGTTCTACCGCGTCGGCGTACTCCCCCGTCAATTTGGCTCGGCCAGCCCAGTCTTGCCAGAAGCGGATAGTCTCTTGCAGCGCCTCTTCTGGATCAATGGGTCGGGGCAGGTCCTCGTAAGATGGTCCGTACGTCAGCACAAACGCGGCCGTCTCGCCTTCATGAATGGTGAACTCGCTGACCGTTTTGAGGTTCTCGCCATGAGTCGGTGTCGAGGAGTACAGCACCACCATGTCGGGACCGGCGATTGCCCTCAGAGTGCCATTCTCCAGGCGAGTAACCCACGGAACAGAACGGCCATAGTCGAAGCGCAGCACCAGCTCCATCGTCATCGCCACTTCACCGTGAATCCCACGAACGATTCGTACTACATCGGAATTGCGGCCGCGGATCGGCATGAAATCAAGCAGTGCTACACCGCCTTCGTGGGTCTCGAAGCGGGTTTCCAGGATGAGGGTGTGGTCGAGATAACGGCGCGTGCCCGGCGTAGTGTCTTTGGGAGCAATCGACCAATGACCGTTTTCTTCGGTTCCCACCAGGGAGGCGAAACACGCCGGCGAATCAAAGTGGGGCCAGCAAAGCCAGTCGATTGAGCCGCGGCGGCTTACCAGCGCTGACGTCTCGCAGTCGCCGATCATCGCGTAGTCCTCGATGCGGTCGGACATAGTGAATTCAGGATACGTCAGGGCCAGCAATCAAGCATCGCCAAACCAATAGCATTGCCACAATGGCAGGAGGCGGAGTTCTATCGCCTTGCGAGTCTGGGCAGTTCTCGGATTCCAATCAAGAACGAGAACTGGAGTTCATTCTGCCCGGCCAATTAGTTCGTCCAGTTTCTGGTCGTCTGCCTCGATTAATTTGTCAGCGCTCTGCTGAGAGATGAGCCCATCATGAACGGCCTGCTCAATCGCGCTCTTCTCAGCGGTAATCAGCTTCATTTTCGCCATTCGAATTTCGGGGAGAATCCTCGAGTTATCTTTCCCGTAGAGCTCAGCAACGCGTCCTTCGGCGCTCTCGAGCTGGTTGTCGAGTTCTTTGCGAAGCTGGTCGTAAGCCGGGCCGGACAAAAGGTGGTTCCGCAACAACTCGTCCAGCTCCGACCGGGCCGACGACACGGCTATTTGCTGGACTCGTGCCAGTTCGTAAACATCCTCGCCGACCCTGCTCATGCCAAGAATGCGCAGCAGAGGCCGTATCGCCAGTCCCTGGCCGACGATTGTGAATGCCACAACTCCAAAGGTCATGGCCAGAATTTGTTCGCGGTGGGGAAAAGTAAGTCCGAGACTCAGCGCCAACGCCAATGCCAGGGCACCGCGAATCCCGCCGGCCACCAGGACGTGTTGCCAACGGACGGGAATCCGGGGTTGAAAAAGGTTGGTGATCGGCACCAGTCCATAGACCGACACGGCGCGACCCAAAACGACGGTCGCAATTGCCAGAGTCGTCGCGGGCCAGTCGCGCAGGAGCGTTCCAATCTGAACTTGAAGACCGATCAAAAGAAACACCAGAGAATTGACAATGAAAGATAAGTATTCCCAGAAGGACCATACCGCGATGCGGGTGCGGGGGCTCATCCCGATTCGTGCTCCAAGATTGCCGACGGTGAACCCCGCGGCGACGGTGGCGATCACGCCTGAAAGATGCAGTGACTGCGCCGCCAGATAGGAACTGTAGGCGAGAACAGTGGTCAGCGTAATCTCGATTGCGGGTTCGTCGATCTTCTGAGTGAACTTGCTGAAGATGTATCCCAGCGTTGTGCCTACCGCGACCCCGCCAACCACTTCAACCACGAAGTTCCGCAACCCGGCCGGAATACCAGGGGATCCCGAGCCAACCCCGGCTACCAGAATCCCGAACAGAACTGCGGCCGTTCCGTCGTTGAACAGGCTCTCGCCTTCCACAATGATGGACAGCCGCCTGGGTACCGTCAACTCTTTGAAAATCGACAAGACCGAGATAGGGTCGGTCGCAGCCGTGATAGCTCCAAAAACCAGTGCCACCAGCAGTGGAAGGCCGAGAAGCCAATGGGCGGCGAATCCAGTAATTAGAGTCGCGGCTAACACACCAACCGTTGCCAATAGCAGAATGGGCAGGGCGTTTTCGCGCAACTGGCGAACTTGAAGCTTGAGGCTGCCTTCAAAGAGCAGGGCGGGAAGGAAGATCACCAGTACGATGTTGGGTGTAAGCCAGTCAGGCTGATTGCGGAACAAGGTCTCGACGATGGGAAAGCGGGTCGATCCCAACGCTAACCCGCCGAGAACCAGCGCCACCGTATAGGGAATTCTGAGCCGGTTCGCCACTATGGCGATGACCGACGCAGCGATCAGAAGCCAGATCAGGAATTCAACTGCCGCGTTCGCGGTCATCTTAAGGTCTCAGTTACCCCAGAGAATTATGTCATTTCGACCATGAATTCCACTCGGCAGCGTGGCCTGGATAAGCGAATCAAACGTGTGCTGGCCTCCTACTGACCCGGATCAACGGCTTCCGGTAGCTACTTGAAGATTGATGCTGTTGTCTAATTCTCCTTGAAGACAACCCAAGCACGGGCCTTCTGCAAATCGAGGCGCATACTGCATTGATTGGCGGCAACATGTGCGAAATAGACGGTGAATTCGCCTTCCGGTTGTGGAAGCTTGCCAAACTGCATCGGAATTCTTGCGAAGTCCTGTTGCTCGTCATATTTCCCACTGGTGTCAGTGCTTTTAGAGATGATGAGGGTCCACGTTTTCTCTTCCGGAATGACGAACATCGTATAGGCCCCAACCGGAACACTCTTACCTCCGACGGTGACAGGAGTGTTGGCAAACAAGGTCATCGGCTTGTCTCCCGGTGTCCAGACCTTACCGTAGGGGATCTCTTTGCCGAGCACTTGCTTCTTTGGGTTAACCTGGATACGTTGATACTCAACCGCGAGCTGTTTGTTGGGGTCAAAGTTGCAGCTCGCGGTTGCGTTTGTATCGCTGGTTTGAGCGAAGGGGGTGCCAGGGATGAGCAAGATGGGAAATGCAAGAACGAACCAGCCAAGCACGCGATGCATACTCAAATCCTCCTCATAAGGATGTCGAGCTCCATGCTCTGACGGATTGGAACTGGGTTAAAAGATCACGTTTTCGAGGATGCCCAAATGGCTCCTTGAGAGCGCCGGCCTGCCTCCAACGGCCTGTGTCACGACAAGTTTACTCCTCAAGTATATTTATGCCGGTTTCCCACATTTGCGGATGCAGGGGTGCCCGGCTGGGGTTCTCTCTTGGTTGGAAGGTGCCTCTGTCAGCCTGTGATTTCGTATAAGCTAGTGCCGTCCCAAGGAAGTCGAGAATGGGTTCCACTGCAGTCGAGCGACTGGTATAATCCGCGGCAATTCCCGGACTCAGGTGAAGGTGATGAAATCGGTCCTCACGCCGTTGGAATTCCTGGCGCGGAGCGCCGCAGTCTATCGTTCCTGCACGGCTGTGGTTGACGGCGACCGCCGCTTCACTTACTCCGAATTTCGGCAGCGTGTGCACGCCTTCGCAGCGGCTCTTCAGCACCCGGGCGTTGCTCCCGGGGACCGGGTTGCCGTGCTGGCACGCAACAGTCTGCTGGCTCTGGAAGCCCACTTCGCCGTACCGCTGATCGGCGCCGTGCTGGTCATGCTCAACACGCGGCTGCAGAGTACCGAACTGGCGGCGATCCTTAACCACAGCGGCGCGAAGATCCTGATTGGCGATGACCTAGTCTTGCCGCTTCTCGCGATTACCGGCGACATGCCTGAAATCCAACGGATCGTCACCGATTACGAAAGGTTTCTCCAGGAAGGCAACTCGGCGGTCGCACCGCACGAGGTTGGCGAGGACGATGTCATCTCCGTCAACTACACCAGCGGGACCACCGGCGCGCCCAAGGGGGTGATGTACACGCATCGCGGCGGCTATATCAACGCCATCGGAGAAATCGTCGAGCACGGGCTTACTTCTCGTTCTGTCTATCTTTGGACGCTGCCGATGTTCCACTGCAACGGCTGGTGTTTTCCATGGGCGGTGACGGCCGTCGGCGGGCGACACATTTGCCTGCCTGAGGTCAACGCCGAACGCGCGGTTGATCTCATCGAGAAGGAAGGTGTCACCCATCTTTGCGGCGCTCCTGTGGTCGTGCGAACTTTGACCGAGCATTGTTTACGACGTGGCATTCGCTTTCAATCCGGATTGAAGATGGTGACAGCGGCCGCGCCACCGCCGCCGGCGGTGATTCGCGCCGCCGAAGAAGTCGGAATCCAGATCGCTCACGTTTATGGGCTTACCGAAACCTACGGACCACATTCGGTGTGCGCGTGGCACACGGAGTGGGACTGCGAGCCCCTGGAGAAGCGCGCCCAGCTCCGGGCGCGACAGGGTGTTCCTTACGTAGTCGCCGGCACCGACATGCGAGTCGTAGACGAAGACATGCACGACGTTCCAGCCGACGGCCGTACCATGGGCGAAGTCGTAATGCGCGGCAACAACGTCATGCTAGGCTACTATCGCGAACCCGAAGCTACCGAAGCCGCCTTTCGCGGAGGTTGGTTTCACTCCGGTGATCTGGCGGTCATGCACGCTGATGGCTACATCGAAATCCGCGACCGCGCCAAGGACATCATCATCTCAGGAGGAGAGAATATCTCCTCCGTGGAAGTGGAGCGGGTGTTGTACGAACACCCAGCGGTGCTGGAAGCGGCCATTGTCGCGCGTCATGATGACAAATGGGGCGAAGTGCCGGATGCTTACGTGCTGCTCAAAGAGGATGCAACGGTTAGCTCCGAGGAGCTGATTGAATTCTGCCGCTCGCGTTTGGCGCACTTCAAGTGTCCCAAGGCAGTACACTTTGGTCCGTTGCCCAAAACTTCGACAGGGAAAATACGAAAGAACGTACTGCGAGCGCGGATGCGCACTGCCGCCGCCGAAGGAGCCTAATTGATGCCGGACCAAGTCCTCAGGATTTCCTCATCTTGAGGAACGACGCCCATCCTGACATTCCCAGTACAAGCAAGCCAATGTCGAGTAGGCTACGCTTCATGGACCACGCGGTCGGCGACTTCGAGAATCAGCAGCGCAAGCCGTAGGGATCGGCAGCAATTGTCAATCTTAATGCGATTGGGCCTCTGGATTCGGCTGCGCGACCGACAGAGTCTCCAGCCTCTTTTGAGCATCAGCATTACCTGCTGCAGCGGCCTTCTCATACCACTCCCTGGCTTTGCCGTAGTCCTGCGGCACTCCGTTACCTCGAGCGTAGAGCCCGCCCAGACCGGTCATCGCCTCGGCGGTTCCGGCCGCCGCCGCCTTTTCATACCACTCCTTGGCCTTCTTATAGTCCTGTGGCACACCCTGACCTTTTCTGTACAGATATCCGAGATTGGTCATTGCGTCAGGGTTTCCAGCGGCCGCCGCTTTCTCATACCACTGCTTCGCTTTGGGATAGTCCTGCTCCACTCCCTCGCCTTGGTAGTACAGATAGCCGAGACTGTTCATCGCCCCAGCATTTCCGGCGGCCGCCGCCCTCTCGTACCACTGCTTCGCTTTCGGGAAGTCCTTTGGTACTCCCTCACCGTTCTCGTACAGGAGGCCAAGACTGTTCATGGCGTCGGCCTGCCCGGCATCCGCTGCCTTTTCGTACCACCCTCGCGCCCGCTGATAGTCCTGTGCTACTCCGTGACCCTGGTAGTACAAAAAAGCGAGATTGTTCATCGCCGCGGCGTTTCCTGCGGCCGCCGCCTTCTCGTACCACTGCTTTGCCTGCGGGTAGTCCTGCTGTACTCCCAAGCCGTGGCCGTACAGAAGTCCGAGATGGTTCATCGCTTCAGCATCCCCGTCCGCCGCCGCTCTTTCGTACCACTGCATCGCTTTCTGATAGTCCTGCGGAACTTCGTGACCGCGCTCGTACAGATTGGCGAGATTGTTCATCGCCCTGGCGCTCCCGGCGGCCGCCGCCTTTTCGTACCACTGCTTCGCCTTTGGATAGTCCTGCAGCACTCCTTCACCGTGGTCGTACATATAGCCGAGATTGGTCATCGCTGTAGCGTTTCCGGCGGCCGCCGCCTTTCCATATAACTCCCCAACCTTTTGATAGTCCTGCGCCACTCCCTCCCCGCGATAGTACAGATAGCCGAGCGCGGTCATCGCCGTAGCGTTCCCAGCTCCCGCCGCTCTTTGAAACCACTGCTTCGCCTCGCGATAGTCCTGCGGTACCCCGTGACCACCGTAGTACAGATAGCCGAGATTGGTCATCGCATCAGCGTCTCCGGCGGCTGCCGCTTTTTGATACCACCACTTCGCCTTCCGATAGTCACGCGACGCTCCTTGACCTGCGAAGTACAGGGCGCCCAGACGGTTCATCGCCACGACACTTCCGGCGGCAGCCGCCTTCTTCGTCCACACCATCGCCTTCCCATAGTCTTGCGGCACTCCGTGACCCTGGTAGTACAGAAAGGCGAGATTGTTCATCGCCGTGGCGCTCCCAGCCGCCGCCGCCTTTTCGTACCACTCCCTGGCCTTCGGATAGTCCTGCGGCACGGCTTGACCGCGGTCGTACAGGTACCCGAGACTGGCCATCGCCTTGGCGTTCCCGGCCGCCGCCGCCTTTTCATATCCCTCCTTCGCCTTCCGATAATCCTGTACTGTTTCTTGACCAAGGGCACATGGGACCGCCACCCGATTGTGGGGAAAAGACGTTGCCCAAAGCAGAGTTGCGTCGGCGGCGACCAGCACCAACGGCAACGACCAAATAGAGATTGCAGCTCGCAAAGGTACACGCATACGCTGCAGGGTGGACTGCGCCGCGGGCATACAGCTACCATCCCCTGCACGGCTATGGGAGGTGAAGCCGTTGTATCGCACTGTGTCGCTTATTTTGTCGCATCGCGGCGGGCGACATAAGTAACTAACTGGGGACAGGGAAGAAAATCACAAGCAGCTTGCTCCGGCAATGAACGCCAAAGTCAAAACGGAAAGGTTGCCTACTAGCCAGCTGTCGCCCTGGAAATCAGGACACAGTCAAGCTTCCGCAAACACAGCGGCCTGCGTCCCGGATTGACTGCTGGCCTGCTGTCCTATCGGTTTGGATGGGGGCGTCCAGTCGATGATCCTCCTTACGGGCAGAAGGAGGAGGAGAACTAGAAGGCTGGGTGTTCCACAGCCACAAAAACAGCCACAGTCGTTCAGCGGGAGGGATGTGACCAACCATAAGTTGTTGAAAAGGTTGGTGAGCGCGGAAGGAATCGAACCTTCAACCTACTGATTAAGAGTACTTGTGGAATGAGGAATCAACAACTTAGCGCAGCTTGCATAGAGTGAGATTCCCTAGTATTTATGCGGGTTTCTCGCTCCGCTGCCCTTCCAGATACAAGCGTAACCAAACAGCCAGTGGGCACAAAATTGGGCACAGTCGTCTGGGGTGAACGTAGGACCTCAATTACAATTAACTTTATCGCCCCGAAATCGAAACAGATAGGCTTCTCCCGAGAATGAGAATCCGCAAGATTGGCATCCCGCCGCTCATCTCAGACAACACGCTGCACGCATTTTGCCGCTTTTATGAGTTTGAACGCTGGTTGCGAGAGATGGTGTACACCGAGCTGAAAACCTTCTACGAGACAGGCTGGCAGAGTGAAGTGCAAAACGCCATCAACCGCAGCCGAAGCGGCCGGTATTCTCGATGTGGAACTTACCGCCGCCCGCCAAGCCGGATACGATGCGATCGAGCGTAACGACAATTCGGTTCGTCGGCTTCAGATAAAGGGCCGTTGCTTACTTCCGAACTGCAAGCCGGGGCAGCGGCTTGGCTCGGTAGACGTGACGAAGGATTGGGATGCGGTACTGCTGGTTCTCTTGGATAAAAACTTTAACACGACGGAGATGTACGAGGCGGAACGAGCGGCAGTCCTCGCGGCTCTTTCTGCTCCCGGCTCGAAGGCAAGAAACGAACGCGGACAACTTGGCGTCAGTGAGTTCAAGGCAATCGGGCGGCTTCGATGGCGGCGAGCGGGAAATAGCCGGAAATGAAGGACGTTGTGCTGTAGTATCCGGGCAGGCTACCGTCAGTCTCGCCGAAACTTGGAAATGCTATGCCTGGAAGAGAAAAGCCGGTTGAAAGTCTCAGCGACTTCATTGCGTGCGTAAGCAGATTGCGCCAATTATGGGGACTCGCTGAGCCGAGGAAACGGCATAAGGAACTTTGGTTCCGTGGGGAGAGTAGAGACTACGGGGTAACCAGTCTTCGTCCCGAGCTTTACCGCTTCGCAGGGAGCGACGTGTCGCCCAAACGCATTTTGAAGCTGCTGGACATCGAGAACGATCTGCATGACGAATTCCAGCGAGCTGCCGACGAACGCTACGGTGGACGAATATCGGAGGAAAACTGGGATTGGGACTCGTACTTTCTGATGCAACACCATGAAGGCCCTACGCGACTTCTTGACTGGTCGGATGGTGCTTTGATGGCTTTGCATTTTGCACTGCGGAATAGGGCAAACGACTCTGAGGATGCGAGGGTCTATGTGCTCGAACCAGACAAGTTAAATAAATACCTCGACAGTCTTTCCGAAACCAAACGCTTTGAGAAACGTTGGAGAGCCTACGTCAGGAAACACCCATCGTATGGCCTGGATGAGGACGATTGGGAGGATGGTTACTTGCCTGCTGACGAGGACGCTAACAAAGAACTGCAATTACCACGTCCGCCGGTGGTCCTTGATTTTCCCCTCATCACTCGGCGGATCGCCGCGCAACGCAGCCGATTCATCGCGTTCGGAACTGACCCCGCTTGGCTCTCCAAAGAATTCAAGAAAGCAAATTCCACTATAAAGGCAATCACGATCGCTGCGGGCTCACGTCCGAAACTCCGGTTGGAATTGAGAGATTGTGGAGTTACTGAGTCGGTGATCTATCCGGACCTTGACGGTTTGGGGCGAGAGATGAAGCAGATTTGGCAAGACCGCAAATCGACAGTGGAGAAATCATAACTTGCACGACGAGGACATCCGGTTCAAATCCCGTTAGGACCTCTCGTTCTTTCCGCGCTGAAGGATTGCGATGAAGGGAATCCGCACTACTTTTATTCGGGGATCGGAACACTGAAAACTCAGATAGCAAACTGGCAAGCGATTTTGAAAAGAGTATTCGTGATCGCGGGGATTCCAAGGGGACACGCACACCAATTTCGAGATTCTCTCGCGGTTGATCTCCTCAGCCGTGGAGTGGAGATTCAAAGCGTTTCTGCAATCTTGGGACACTCGTCTATTCGGACGACGGAAAAACACTACGCTCCGTGGGTGAAAAGTCGCCAGGATGCCCTTGAGAAGGCAGTAAAGGCGACGTGGGCTTGATATAGTGTGCTGCGGCGGGGTTCTCTGGCGAGGACCGGATGGCCGAAGCGTTCGGAGTAATGCCCTTGAAAAAAGCTAGACACGTCAGGCTGTCAGGGCGGATCATAACCGCTCCCGCCACCAATTATTTTGGCTCATCCTCCCCGTTCGGCTGATACCAGGGCTTCTTCGCATTCGGAAAAATCGAAGGATGTTTCGAAACGAGCCGGGCGAACACGCGGCCGGCGAGATATGCAGCGTGCTCAATCTCACGTTCGAGGTCCACGTTGCTGGCCGTCGAATCTGAGGATCTGGCCGGCCACCTTGCCGTCCTGATCGCGAGAATCAGGCATGTTGCGATGAGGAGCGACGGCCCCATCTTCGGCCAATCGGGTTCCTGGTGAAATCCTCCGATGTCGAGTCCCACGGCGACATTATAGCGAAGAATAGGCGAATCAACTCGCAGTCGAATTACAATCATCACTGCGGCAGACAGCCGAGCTGGAGGCTCCCAGGATGCATGACAACCTACATGACATATTGATCTCGGATTCAACGAAAACGCTGGGCATGATGCACCTGCGCATTCTGAGAGCTAGTCACGCTATGGACGCGAAAATGCGGGTGAAGGTCAAGAAGAATGGCTTCAGCACGGACAGGTGGACTGAATTTGGAAAGCAAGTGGGAGTGGACGAGATCAATTGGTGGATCACCCAAAGAGACCCCGACGTTGATGAGTTACTCGCGCATACCGTCGATGCGTTGAAGGCGGCGCAGGCGTTAAAGAAAGCCTCAGAAAAGCTGAGTAACGAGGAAATCGAGACCTACGAAGATCTTCTCCGTGCCCTGAGGACATTCGCCGACAAAGAGACTTCCGTAATCAATGTTCTCGCTGAGTACGTAGCGTGGCTTGAAAAGCGCGATGAGATGGCTCCTCGAATTCTTTTTACGTATCGGATTTGGGGATCAACCCGGATGTCTGATCGAGACTTGGATGTTGCAGAGATTGGTGATGCCGTTTCGGAAGAGGAGCTGCGTACTCTGGCCGAAATCGTTCTTGGCGTTACGAGCCATAGGTTTCGGGTTTACGACAGAGAGCACATGGAAGTAGGCATGGAAATCTACGAGAGCATGGACCTTGAGCAGGTTGCGGCGAATAAGGAGATCGTCATCCCTGAAAAGCGTGTTGTGAGGCGAACCGCACGCGAGGTTTTTACTAACTGCGCGACGTACTTCAGTGAAATCCGCGACTCGTTGAGAAACATCGAGCTTGATATAAAGAAATTCAAATCGCAGAACGAGATGTTACAAAGTGATGCGTTTTTGGAGACGTTCATCAGGAAAGCTGCCGGGGCAAGAATGACCGAACCGCAGCTCTGGGACTTCAAAGAGACGCTCACAATCTGGCACGTTAAGGATGAACCTGCGCGCCGCGAGGCCAAAGTAGACTTCGCCGAAAACGTCGCGAGCTTTGCAAATTCTACCGGTGGCATCTTGATTGTTGGCGTCACTGACAAACGGGAAATCGTTGGAGTTGGTGATGGCCGCACCCTGGAGACTCGACTGAAGGTTGCTCGGGACGTCCTTGCGAATCACATCGAGTACGACCGCGACATTGCCACATTTCGGCAAGTCCCCTTGACGGAAAACGGCATCGTTAAAATTTGCCTGGCGATCATAATTTCTCATGCCTATGAGCCCGTTGGCGTCGGGGATGGAAACGGCCGGTATACTTATCCAGTGAGACGAGAGACTGGAATTGAAAGGGTGCCGCGAGACAGAGTGCCAACAAATTGGCATCAGAAGAGCGACAAAAGAGATTTTTTAGAGGAAATCGGTAGGTTCACTAAGCTGTGTGGTCAATAGATATTGTTTCCAGCTACTCTGCATGAATGGATGCAGAGATCCGCAAGCGGCTCCGGTGGGTGAAGTAGTCAACATCCACACGCTTCACGTATGCCTTCCTTTGTTCGAAATCGAGCCGCTCAACGTGATACTGCTGCCCCTGATGAATGTAGATGGCCTTGGGATGGACGGTGGCGAGGGCAGACGAAAAATCCACCTCGGAGAAAGCTGATCTCCACTGGACCTACATTTCAGGCATTGAGCGGGGGCAGAAGAACGTTAGCATTTTGAATCTATATCACATCGCAGTCGCTCTTGAAATGCGGGTTCGTGATCTTGTTAAGGATTTCTAACCCGCAGGTCAGTCATAAAATGTCTTCGAAGGGGTCGCATCAAAATCTGATGTTTTCGGGCAAGCGGTGGCTCACGTCTCCGTCGCCTCTGGAATCATCCACTTACCGTATCAATTTTTCGCAGGATAATTGGGCAGGCGAGAATGCGCCCGAGTGTGCTGTTTCATCAATTCGAGCGCAGCAAGCCTGTCGGTTCGCCCCAAGCCCAGTTCTAGAGCCCTTCTATGATCATGCAGGTACCTGCGCTGCTCACGCTTGCACTCGCCGGAAGGTGATTAGGCGCTCGTTGATTTGCCCGTTCTTCCAGTCCAAGCCTGCGATCACGTTCTCCATGAGGCCGGTCGGCTATCACTGATTCGAGAAGGGCATCCTCCGCGCATCAGCACTGAGACAGAGTCTTGGATTTGGAGCCAAAGGCTCTGCAATCGCCCAAAAATATCTGCGCGTGGCCCAGCTCGCGCTTAGCCTGGCCATATTCGTCCAGCTCGGGGTTGTGAGGAATCGTAAGCGTCCGGTCTAGACCGCGGGAGGAAGCTAAGAGCGGGCGATAAGTGTCCACTTAAGAAATATGTGGACACTTCAGGAATGGGTCGGTGGGGGATTGATCTCGTCGGTGTAGATGTCGTCCGTAAGCGCCTTGTCGATAGCCTGATCGAGGCGGGCGAGCAACTGGGCCAAGGTTTCGCCTCGGCGGCGGACCAGCATGGCCAGGCAGTTATGTCCGTCGGTGGCAGTGGCAACACAACCGACAGGGCGGAGCACGCCCAGGGTGATTTCTCCGTAGGTAATCAGCTCCGCGATGTTGGGCAGAGATCCCACGGGAGGGACTGTGGAGTTCTTCGCAACGGCCTTGGTGTCTAGGCTGCGGGTTCGATTGCGGGCGGTAGGCTTGCGGCGATGTTCCAAGGCAAAAGTTCCTCAATGCGGTTGATGGGATGGTCGGCGATGCGCTGTAGCACCTCGCGCAGGTAGGCTTCCGGATCAAGACCATTCAATTTGGCCGTGCCGATCAAGCTGTAGATAGCAGCCGCCCGTTCTCCACCAGCGTCGGAGCCGGCGAACAGGTAGTTCTTCCGTCCCAGAGCCACCGCTCGCAGCGCCCGTTCGGCGGCGTTGTTATCGATCTCAATGCGGCCATCTTCGCAATAGCGCACCAGTGCTCGCCAACGCGAGCGCGCATAGCGGATCGCCGCCGCGATCTCCGACTTGCGCGAGACGGCAGCTAGTGTGGACTGTAGCCACTGATCTAGCGATTCCAACAAAGGACGAGTACGGCTGCTGCGTAACGCAAGTCGCTCGTCCGGAGGTCGTCCCCGGATCTCACCCTCGATGGCGTACAGCTCCGCGATACGTTTCATGGCCTCGGCCGCGATCGGCGAAGCATGCGCCAGGTGCAGTTCATAGAACTTGCGCCGCACATGGGCCCAGCACGCCGCCTCCTGGATGAGACCACCCTCATATAAATGATGATAGCCGGCATAAGCGTCAGCCTGTAGCGTCCCGCGGAAGCCGCGCAGATGCTGCCGCGGATGTTCACCCTTGCGATCCGACGAGTAGGCAAACCACACCGCCGCTGGCCCGCTATCGCCTGCGGGACGATCATCGCGAACGTAGGTCCACAAGCGTCCGGTCTTGGTCTTGCCATTACCCGGAGCCAGCACCGGTACCGGGGTGTCATCGGCGTGCAGCTTGGTGGCGGCCAACACATGACGCGATAAAGCTTCTACTAACGGCTGCAGCAGGCGACTCGTTCCGCCTACCCAATCTGCCAACGTCGAGCGCTCCAGTTCGACACCTTCACGCGCGTACATTTCCGCCTGACGATAGAGCGGCTGGTGATCGCAGTACTTCGAAACCAGCACATGGGCCAGCAGTCCCGGTCCTGCTAGGCCGCGCTCGATGGGGCGGCTTGGCGCTGCTGCCTGCACAATGCGCTCACAGCCTGCGCAACTCAGCTTCGGGCGCACATGCCGGATCACCTTGAAGCGGGCCGGCACATACTCCAGTATCTCGGAGACATCCTCGCCGAGCTTGCGCAACCGGCCACCGCATTCCGAGCAGGTCTGTTCGCCTGATACGTAAGTCTTCACTTCACGAGGGAGATGTTCGGGCAGGGGCTGCCGCGCCGGTTTCGCACTGGCCCGGAAGTTAGGAGAAGCTTCCGCAGCAAACTCGTGGGCCTTGGCGGTCAACCCTTTCTCCGACTGCAACTCTTCCAGCTTGAGCTCCAGCTGTTCGATCTGCCGCTCCAGCTTCTCCGACTTGCGACCGAACTGCATGCGCCGCAGCTTGGCAATCAGCAGCTTCAGATGTTCGATCTCACTTTGATGGGAGAGCAACTGCTCATGTTGCGAAACGATCAGCGCCTTCAATCCCGATGGATCCAGCAGCTCCAAGTCCGGCAGTGTTATAGGCGAAGCAGTCACAGACGCAGTATGCCAGCAACTCGGTACAACGCAAATAGTGCGGCACACAAAAATCTGTGCAAATCATCCAGGGCGAACTTAGATCGCCAACTGCGGTTCTGCAGTACGTACAGGCCGTCGCCAATCGATGCCTTCCAGTAGCATCGATAACTGCGCTCGCGTCAGCGCCACCGTGCCATCACTGGCTTGTGGCCACACATAACGTCCTCGCTCCAGCCGCTTGGCAAACAAGCACAAACCGTCTTCATAATGCCCCTTTTCACTATGTGGTTGATAAGTCGAGAACTGTCTGGGCCGGTGATGGTACCGTGGGGGAGGATCTTCCAAGCCGTACGCGATCAAGCAGGCGCGTAGCGACTTCGCTATCGAGAGCCTGCTTGTTCAAGACCCACGGTCCGCAGGCGATTGGCCGCTCTGCAGCAATATAGCCACGTTCGATGGCAATCCGCAATGTACGACTAGATACACCGACCAGACGTGCGGCCTGCGAGAGATTCAGCCACCCTTCTGTGGCCTGGCGCTGCGCATCATGGCACTTGATTTCATGATTGAAGCGCAACGAGGTTACCAGTGCCCGCGTCCAGTAGTTGCCGCGAGCAGTAGGCAGTTTTGCGCGATTGAGCACGCCGGCGATCATCTCGTCGCTGTAGATGCGCGACAACACGCGAACGGCTTCCACGACATCCTTCGGGGTGTGCCCGCGGCTTTCTCCGCGTCGACGGCGCGGCAGACGCAGCGGTGTATGCACGCCACCCTTCCAGTGGATGAGCAGCACGACCTCGCTCGTCTGTTCATCGATGTCCACAACGATTTCGCGGATCAGTGCTCGGAGGAGTCGCTTCTTCGTACGTTCATCGGCCTGCGGGTTATTCCACAGGGCCTCGAGATCGCCCGCAAGATCCTTGAACTCGTCAACCGTGCCAACGCTGGCGGCCTGTGCGCATTCGCTCTCTGCGACGATCCGCGATTCGATTGCTCGCACTTCTTCAAGCGCGGCGTTCCACCGGCGCTCAAGCTCTTGCGCAACCAGGCGATTTTCCGGATCAGAGGCCTCGTACTGTCGCTCGGCGCGCTGTGCCCGGTAGCGCGCGGCTTCGAGATCGCGGCGCAAGGCATCCAGAACCTCGGAATGTGCTCGGGCCTGTCGCTGAGTGGCCATGATCGCTGCCTCTATCGCCGCGGGTTGCACCACGCACAGCAACTGCCGAGCGATTGCGGCATCGACATTTGCACCGCTGAAGGCGACACACCGCGCTTCTTTGTTGTCCAGGTAAGCCCTGGGACAGGCATAACGAACCACCTCGCCATCAGCACCCTTGTAGAATACCCGCAGCATACGGGCACAACGGCGGCAGCGCAACACCCCTGCGAGCAGCCCGCTGCCGCGTCGTGCGGCCCCGGACGGCTCGCAATCGCTAAGGCGATTGCTGATGATCATCTTCTGGATACGCTCAAAGTCTTCCCACTTCACATAGCCTTCGTGCGCATCGGGGATGAGGGTAACCCAGCGCCCGCGGGGTCTTCGCCGAGTGCGCTGCACGGAGAGACCATTCTCGTAGCACGTCAGGCTCTCGGTCTTACCATACGCATACGCTCCACCGTAAGCGGGGTTCGTCAGTATCCGGTGGATGCCGGAGTAGGCGGGCCGTCGCCAACGAACATCACCCCGGATCGTGCGGGCTGGAACCGACAGATCGTTCTCCATGAACCACAGGAGGGTTTGGCGAGCGCTGCCGAGTTCGAGGAACTTCGCGAACACCAGCTCGATCGTGCGCCGGATGCGCTCGTCTGGTTCCTTCTGGAACCGCCCGTCCTCGTCCTTGACGAAGCCGACCGGACAGTGCGAGATAAGCTCGCCCCGTCGCGCCTTCTCGACGCGCGCCTCGCTGGCTCTCTGGCGAAGCAGGTCGAGCTCGTACTCGTTGAGCGTTCCCTTCAGTCCCAGAAGCAACCGATCATTGCCCAAGCGTGGCGAATACACCGTCTCCTGATCGACGAGCAGCGTGTCGACAATACGGCACACCTCCACCAACTGCTGCCACTCGCGGCTGTTCCGCGCGAAGCGAGAGACCTCACGCGCGCAGACCGCACCCACCTCCCCGAGACAGACCTGCGCCACCATGCGCTCAAACCCGGTGCGCGTGACGCTGCCGCCCGCCGAACGGCCGAGATCTTCATCGATGATCTCCACCTCACTCCAGCCCAACGATCGCAAATGAGCTTCCATGGCGTACTGCAGCTTCTGGCTTTCCAGGTTGTTCATCACCTGATACGGCGAGGACTGACGCACGTACAGGATGGCTTTGCGTGATAGATGCTGCGGCTTGATCTTGTCACTCATCGCGCTCTCCCCGGTCTTGAGGAACGCGAACTGGATTGCTTGCCCGAACATGGACGAGCAGTTGCGCCAGAAGTTTTACCACTTCGACGCGCGTGGGTTGGGTGAGATCGTGCCAGCGCGGTACGACGAGTCGTTCGCCGAATAGCGCCAGCTGACTCATCCGACTGGCTCGTGGAATCGCTGTCATCTGTTTCTCCGTGACCGGCTTGCCGGAATAGCTGCGGTTGTAACACCGACGCCTTCACGGAGACACGTTGTTCAGCTATCGCGTTCTTCAAAGTGCGCAGCGTCGCGCAATTAACATGGGGCTGTTCCGCAAGCCGCAGCGTCGCGCAATGGGCCGTGTCGAACATCCACATCGGGACTTCAACGAGCATCGCATCGAGTGGTGCCTCAGGAAGTTTGCAGAGGAACGCTACATCGGCGTGGGCGCCGCCAGCCCTGCGCGTCAAAACACGACGACCATACCAGCGGTGCCATGGATAACAAACTTGCTTGGAATCAAAGGCGATACTGTGGGTTTTCTGTGGAGGGATTGCAGAGTCCATCGCCGTCCCACCAAAGCACTTTGATTAGATCGCCGCGCCGGCCGCGGAAGACAAACACATGCCCCGAGAACGGACTCTGTTCCAGCTTGGTCTGCACCAGCGCACTCAGCCCGTCAAAGCCACGTCGCATGTCGGTCACCCCTGCCGCAATCCAGATGTGTGTCTTCATCGGCAGCGTGATCATCGTGGTAGCGACTCCAGCACTACCCGCAACAGCGCAGCATCGGCCCCACTTTCAATGCGGAGATGGATCTTGGGAAACTCGACGTAGATGCTGCCCGCGGAGGTCGCAGGCATGAGTGCCGGCGCCGACGGAAGCTTTGGCTCGGACTCAACCACAGCGGTTGCTAGGGACTCGCTCACGCTCACCGGCAGCAGCCGAATGCTGTCGGCTTGCTTCTCCCCCAATCGACCCTGGCGATAAAGGTTCCGCCAGTAATGCACCATGTTGGCATTAACTCCATGCTCTCGTGCCACACGAGCTACCGATGCTCCAGGCTGCATGGCCAGCTCTACAATCCTGCGCTTCTCAACGATGCTTCGCCGCTGCCGCTTGGCATGCTCGACCTTCGTTATCGCTGAACTGTCCACCACCACCTCCCGCACAACCATGTGCAGGTGATGATCTCGCTGGTTTAGCTGGAAGTACAGACGGTAGTAACCGGACGCTTACGCTCATCCTGCAAGGCGGTAGCTCCTTGAGCGCATTTACGGTGGAACAGTTGCAGGCGCTGGCGCTCATGTTTGTCAAATTGAATGCTTACGCCTTCGACATTGATCATGTGTTCTTCGGATTCTGGTGCGTCCTAACCGGCTACCTCATTTTCAGGTCGACCTTCCTGCCTCGAGTTCTGGGAGTGCTGTTGACGATCAGTGGTTTGGGTTGGGTGACCTATCTGTCACCTCCGCTCGCACAACATCTGTTCATCCCCTACATCGCTGTCGCCTCCGCCCTCGGGGAAATACCACTGGAGCTATGGCTCATCGTGATGGGCGTGAACGTTCAACGATGGAAGGAGCAGGCCAGCGCGGTCGAGTGAAGGGCAATCCGGAATGCTGGTGGGCTGATGGATCGAGGCTTGTATCCGCTCTTTAACGCTTTCCGTTTTTTCGCTGATTCTTCGGGCGCCCAGGCGGCTTAGCCCGATAGTTTTCGACTTCAGTGCGCATCAGCAGTAAATGACCTCCTATTTCCAGCGACTTAAACCTGCCCTTTCGAATCAGCCGTGCGATTGCTTGGGGGGAGACACCTCGAATTCGTGCTGCCTCCGCCTGAGAGATCCATTCGTTTGGTTTAAAGTTTTGTCGCACAAAAAGGGTTGATAACATAAACCTATTGTTGATATGCTAGTTCACTGATACCGATATGCGCACGTCTCCGACCGACCGCAAAGAAGCTGGACTGGCAGTCTCGCCAGCCAAGCGGGTCCCCTTTAAGAAAGAATACGGCAGTGTCTCCAAGAGACTGCTATGTCAATGGTCCCTGCCGTTTGCAAAGGAGATTCGTCCCTGCGACTGTCATCACGTTAACACGCAGTTTCGTCCGCGGGTGCTTCGCGGCATTAGTTTCTTGATTCGTGACTGTGATCTCTTTGGAACCGGTTGGTTTTCATGTCCAACAATTGGCTAAGTATTCAAGATGTAACTAGTCTAACCGGCTGGCACCCTCAGTATGTGCGTCGGTTGGCGCGAGAGGGTCAGCTGCGGCACCGGCCCTCGAAGAGTGTCAGGCGCGACGGACGAGTCCACCGCGAATACGCACTCTTGTCCTTGCCTGTCGAAGCGCAGCTGAAGTTCCTCAAGCAGCCGCTGCTGTCAGGACCAGCCTGTACGGTTCTGGCGCTGCGCTCGGATCCAAACCAATCCAAGCTGTTTGCTTCTCTGCCGCAGGTAACCGAGCCCGAGCGCCTCAACTTTTCTCGCAGAGCAGAACGCACAGGCCTTGAAGCGCCTGGAAGCCATTGCGCCGCTGTTGGAATTCGCCAGCCGCAGCAAGCGATCCCGTCCGACATTTCGCACCAGCGGCGGAGTCAGCTGTGCGAAGCATGAACTCGCTGGCCAGCTACCTCGCCGATCAGCACCACGTCAGCGCCCGAACTCTCTGGAACTGGTACGCACAGTACCGCAAGCTCGGCTATGCGGGTCTGGTCGATCGAGTTCGCTCGGATAAGGGAAAGTCGCGGTTTCTCAAAGCCCATCCCGCGGTCCGTGCCTTTGTGGAGAACAAGTACCTGGGTGAGCGGCTGTCGATTCGGCTGGTGTACCAGGCCTTGCGGCGCGATCTGCGGAGCCTGGAGCCAGAGTGCACAAGACCACCCAGCTACAGCGCCGTCCGGTCGTATTTGCAACAGCTGCCCAAGCCGTTGCTGATCCTGAGCCGGGAAGGCAAGCGGCAGTTCCAGGAACGTTGTGAGCCCTACCTGCTGACCGACTTCGAATCGCTGGTGCCCAACCAGATCTGGGTCTCTGACCACGGTCAGCATGATGTCTGGGTGCGCAACGACCTGTTCTCCGGAGTATCGACCAATGCTGCGGTCCGGCCCTGGCTGACCGCCGTGATCGACATGCGCTCCCGCAAGATCGTCGGCACCGCTTGGTCGGCCAGTCCCAGCTCACACACCATCAGCTCGGCACTGCGAGTAGGAATTACGGACTTTGGGATTCCCCAGATCCTCTATGTCGATAACGGCAAAGACTACGAGAAAGTCGGCCGCATCGACTTCTCTCCGGAATGTAGTGGCGTACTGGTCAGGCTGGGAATCCAGCCGCAGTACTGCCTGCCCAGACATCCCCAATCGAAGCTGATCGAGAGCTGGTTTGGGACCGTACGCAAGCGGTTTGATTGCCTCTGGCCCTCCTACTGCGGACCGGGTCCCAAGGATCGGCCCGAGCAGTGCATGGTTGCCCTGAAGGAGCACCAGGCCTTTCTGAAGGGCAAACGGAAGAACTCACCTCTGCCCCTGGCCAGTGAGTTTATCGCCACGGCGCGGCAATGGATCGAGGAATACAACTCGCAGCATCCCCATGGCGGACGAGGCATGAGAGGCCGTACTCCGGATGAGGTCTTTAACGAACTGCTGCTGCCCGGCTCAGCGAAGACTGATTGAGAGTCCGGAAGTTCTCTATGCCTTGTTCTGGGACCGTCAGCGGCGCAAGGTGTCGGAGGGCGGATGTGTGCAATTGTACGGTGAGCGCTACGAACCAGCCGATGGCGAGAGTCTGGCCAAGCTGTTTCTGGAGATCGAACGAGATGTCCTGGTGGCGTGCGACCCAGCCAATCTGGGTGAAGCCATCGCCTTGGATCTGGACGGCCGGTTCCTGGGGCGGCTGCGGGCCCAGAAGCTGATCACGCGCGGACCGGTTAGCCACGAAGACATTCGAGCTTCGATGCGGATCCGGCGCACGGCTCGTAAGGCGATCGCAGATTACGTTACTGGCTTGTCCCGCATACGGGCTCGTGCCGGAGATCGTAGCGAGATCGCTCACCTGCAGGATCGAGCCGAAATACCGAGAGACAAGCAGTCGCCACCAGCCAACTCTGATACGGCCGCAAGATCTGCAAACCGCCGCCCGACCCGATTTCATCGACGACATTGTTCGGGAACTGACGGAGGGAGAATAGCAGCCATGGCTATTTCCTACGCGGTACGCAAGCAACTGCTGGCGGCCAGCTTGCCGGAAGCCAACGAAGTCCGGCTGGAGTTGCAGGATTACCTGGCCCGGACCGGCATGGCACCGCCGGACTTCGCCCGCCGCATCAACTACGCCCGGGAAACGCTCTACTTCTTTCTGAATGGCCGCTACAGCAAGATCTCCTCCAACGACTGCCCGCATCCGGGCAGCGATTCGCGACTTCATTGCCGCCCATCCGATTGCGGCCCCAGCAATCAGCTCAGGAAAGCTCTACGAGACGGAAAACGTTCGTTTGCTGCGGAAGTACTTCTACGAGGCGCTGGATCATCGCCGCGCCTATTACCTCTACGGCGCCCCGGGAACCCAGAAAACCTACGTACTGCAGCACCTGATCGCAGAGTTGAACCGGTCGGAGATCGCTAAGAACGGAGAGGGCCGGAGAGCTTACTACGTCTACGTTCGTCAGGGAATCCGCTCGCTGGACCTGATGAAGCGGGTGGCCGAGAGCTGCGGGGCACTCGGACTGGGCACTGTCGACCGGATTCTGCGCAACCTCCGTTTCGATCTCAGCCAGCGCAAGGTGCTGTTGGTCTTTGACGAAGCCCAGCATCTGTCGATTGAGTGCCTGGAGACCTTACGGGAACTATTGGATCAACCGCCGCACTGCGGGTTGCTATTCGCCGGCACCCACGAGCTGGAGGAAATCTTCACCCGCCAAGCCTTGGAACTGGAGCAATGGCGTTCCCGGTTTCATGCCGGCCAGGCCCTGCCCGGCATCTCAGAAGAGGAAGCAGCCGATATCGTGCACTCTGAGCTAGGGTTGGGACTGTCGCAGCGGAAAATCCAAAAGCTGATCTCGAAATCCCGTATCACGGACCTCCGCAATGGTGGCCAGCACAGCTATGTATCGGCCCGGCGGCTGTTCTGGGTGATTCGCGAGTTGCAAGCCGTCACCAACGGAGAATCAACACACGCTCGTCATCAACAATAAGGATGCCAAGCTGGGCCACCTGGCGGGAGAGCCGAGTTGCTCGTCTTTCTGGGAATTGGCCCTTTTCAGCGCCGATATCATGCGAGCTTTGCCCGCCATCGCCTCCAACTGGACAAAGGGTAAGCGGCCCGACTTGCAGATTGCCTGTGCCGGCAGCGGCGAACGGCTGGTTCAAGTAAACCTCAACTGGACGCCATCCCGCTGTTGCGCCCATTCACGCCGCGACTTCTTAGTTGCATTATTGAGAGAATGCGGTTTCGAACCATTCACAATCAGTTGAGCCATCGTCCTCATGTGCAATCACTTGAATCACATAGTTCTGCTTGGTGTTGGCGTACACGTGGGATTGAGGAAACCAACCTTGCTTTGTGCTGTCATCTCCCCAAGTCCACGATAACGGCGTTCTTGTTGGTCTTCTATCGTCATGTCCGTTGACGGTTACCAGACCAGTGCTCGCGTCCATGTTAGGAACTATGGCCAGATGTCCGCTCCTAGGCTGTCCGTTGCATGGGTTAAGCCCACTGTCAGTCGTAGCATCTCTTTGCTTCGCGTTGTGGATGGCGGAAAGAGAGTCGTTGATTTGCTGCTCGGCTGCGGACTGGTCTTGATGCACGACCTCGGCAGAGCCTCCTATCACACTCGGACTGAGGCGTGAGCGTGTATTCACAACCTGAAGGGCTTTCTTACATAGTTCCTCCGCTTCGATGTATTTCTTGCTGTAAAGCAATGCTGTCGCTCCAAGCTGACACGCCTCCGCGAAGACGTACGCAGGCAGCCCTGAATCATCCAGGACTTGCCACTGCTCCTGTATCTCAGGTTCGAAGAATTTCGGGAAAGACTCGTCGCAGCGTCGGAACGTATTTCTATCCCAAACATAGAGCTGCGTAAGCGAGCCGGATCCGTACTGGAGCGGCTTCATAGCAACGACCGGCTTGTTATGAAGATGTATCACGCTGATGAAAAAGCCTTCAAACTCGCCCACGCGAGTGTAACGATTGCCCTGCTTGCGATAGACTGTGGCCACTCCAAGCTTGGCGCCCGCTCTCGTGGCGTAGAAGAGGTCGGTGGCCTTTGAGCCGGTCAACTGAACGAAACGGGCCTGATCGGGCCAGCCAACCTGGCATAGGCGGAGCAACTCGCGCCCACCACTGTTCAGCACGCGTATGCCGCTGTCGCCTTCGTCACAATGCTTGTAACTCACGATTCGATCTTGGGCGCAACACGCTGCAGCCGCGAACGTCAAAAGGACCGCAGTGCGCCAGGTCGGGAGGCGCCGTGAGGGGAGACATGCGTCACTCATATGTGGTCTCTTTCGCCGGAGCATTCGAAGCAGGGCATACTAATGGCTACCGGGCCTCCGCCTGTAGCTTCACGTGCCGCAGGACACGCAGGTGAATTTGCCGCACGATCCCCTCAGACCATGCACGCCAGTACGCCTGCGGCCAGAAGTAGTTCTGATACCACGTCGTACCTTCCAAAAGCGTGCGGCGATCACCCAATGCCACTAGCCGGAACCGTCCCTGCCTTGAGCGCATGTAGTTGTGCTCGAGATGCGGAGGTGTAATCTTCCAAGGGCTCAACTCTCGCATGGCCTGCGGCTGCGCGGAGACATCGAAGGCCAGTAAACGGTCTTCGTCCCACACCGTGATCGGCTCCACAAAATCACCAGTTGAGAAGCGGCAGTAACGTACAGCCCCAGGTCCCGATCCCACGATCTGTGCCGAGGTCGGGTAGGCTATGCCGGCACGGAATAGCCATTCCTCGGGAGCCGCGAGTGGCGGAAAGGCAACAACGTTCTTCCACACTACCGAAACCGGCGCATCAATCGTGACGCTGGTCGTAACTGAAACCACAGGCGGCTCGAGTTTGGCGACGTGCTCGGCAAACATCATCAGCGGAAGTATCGCCAGCCAGGCCGCGAAGGTCAGCGGCGTAGAGGTGCGGTTGCGGTAACGCAAAATGTACCAGGCGACAAGTCCACCCGCAATCGAGAACGGGAGAGCCAGCGGAAGCGCCATCAGAAGGCAGATCAGCCCCTCGTACCTCAAACCTAACAGGGCCAGTCCGGTCAGGAGGGTCGTGAGTGTGCTCACGGCGATCGTTTTGGACCGCGAGTGGGGTATGTCAACATTCAGGGACCAGGAAGAGACAAATCCGGTCAGAAACGGCACTCCCAGGAACAGGCCCCAGGCATACCCCAACAACAGCCGAGTACTCAAGGTCACGAGCACGACACCGAGCGCAACGGCGAGCACGATTCCGAGCGCTATGCGGCGAGTGTACGTCGTCCTTCGGGGTTCGTCCCTTGCAATATCTCGCACTATTCCTGCGGGTGCACTTGGCGCCAGTGTTAGCCAGAGAAACAGAACAAGGTTGGCCACCGGAACGAAGAACAGAAAGATCCAGCCAGCGGGTTTGCCGGCATCTCGCAACCGCCTGAGCGTGAGCGCAATTCCAATCCAAAAAAAAGGGATCGCGATCGCCCACAGGATGCCGTACAGTTCGGGCTGGCGCTGTCCCAGTCCGAAGAGCGCTAGGCCACGCATGGGAAGGAAGTAGTTCCAGATTCGCCAAGTTTCCCCGAAGTGGGCGGCAACCGACCTGTCGATCGCGTACTTTATTGCGACGAGGACCGTTCCCGCCAGAAAGTATCGCGGGCGTTGGACGTATCCTTCCCACGTGAATAGCCATTTCCACCAATCCTGCCGCATATCTGGCCCTTCGCGTTATCTCTGCGGGATCAATCCCGCGTCGCGTAACAGCCCCATAACGCCACGCCGGGAGGGACGCAGCAACGGGAGCTTTGCTAACCGGAGAAAACCAACCACCAGTTGCACCGAGCCGTCAACCAGCTTACGTGTTCGTTTCAAATTCGGCGATGGGTCGTAAAGGAAATACAGCAGCACTCCCATGTGCAAGCCCCATACTAGGAGTGGCAACAGGTCGCGCAAGTCCTCCGGCAATCGTTCCCGCTCTAACGCTTCAGCGAACAGGCTCATGCAATCGGCACGGAGAGGGGCGGTCGCCTTGCCCAAGAAAGATAGGGGATGTTCCGGGCTTCCCGTATAGCGGAACAACGCTCCCAAGAGTTTTCGGTCATCTTTGAGAATGTCGAGCTTGGTGTGCAACAACATGGCAAGACGGTCGTGCAGGCAGCGGGTGAGCGGGAGTTTTTCGTGCGCGACGATACGATGTTCCCGCTGCACCCGCTCGTAGTACGCCATCACCAGTGCTTCTTTGCTGGAAAAGTAGTAATAGGCCAGGCCCAACGCCACTCCAACCTCGCTCGCAACCTCGCGCATGGTTGTCTGGTCGAAGCCGCTCTTGCGGAATAGTCGGATTGCGGTGTCGAGGATATGCTCCCCCATTGCTTCGCTACTGCTCATCTTCTCGCCACCTTGCGAATCCTGGGCCTGCGAGTCGGGCGGCTCGGAGATGGCTACTCTAGTTTCCGAAGGGAGTTTGAACACGTTCAACATATTGTCACAGCGCGACCTCGCGCGTCAAAGGTAATTTGAACGCGTTCAACAGCCGAGTCAGAAACAATCCATTTGACATTCGGCACTAAACGACAGAAATCTGAAGAGCATGCGAGGCCTCACGTCTGCAACCTTCCCTTATTCAATCGCATAATCCCCCAGGCGGAGTCCGCGAATCTCGAAGTCGCGACGGATATGCGCCAGTGGAGCTTCTGTGGCGATTGTCACCTTCATCGGCTCTGAGGAACTCCAACTGCTCTGAATCGACACCACTAATGGGCTGATTCCAGCCTCGGCCGGGTAAGGTGAATAGGAACCCGGTCCTATCTCCGGATACGGCTCGCCGAGGTTGCCAAGGAAAGTCTTCGTAACAAAGAAAGTCTTCGTGAACAGAGAGGGGTTTCTAAACGGCGAGTAGCAGACCAGCATCGAATCCGGAGAGCGGTGAGAGAGCTGCTCCTGTGCATCCGTTGAGGTACGAAGCAGGCAGATACCCAGACCGGGCACCTCCTGCCTCTCGGCCGGTTCAATCTGCGTCCTCTTTTCATCCCCGAGCAAGGTGAGGTAGGCGGAGGTGCGCAGTGTTACCTGCTTTCCCTTCAGTTGCTGGAAGACAGGAACGTCAACATATATCTCTTGCCAAAAGCCATCGTCCTGCTGGACGATCCATCCGACAGCCTGCGCGACCTTTCCATCAGGGCCTTCGATAACTACAGTGAGATTGTCGGAGTACAAGTCCATTCCGTCCGCAAGGGCAGTAACCTGAACAGGAATATCGATTTGGATTGTTCCCTGAATGCTGCGGTGCGCTACCGTTCTCGACGGCTTTCTATTCGGATCCATGGTAATGAGAATCGAAGATGCATCTACCCGGGACTTTGACAGGCGAAATTGTAGAGCGGTGATGGCGCGAATCGTCAACAGCTGCGGAATGCCGAAGGCGAGTATCACTGCGCAGATGGTTATTATGCGGGTGATCGTGGTCCGCCGCCCCGAGTACTGCCAGAGCAAGATGAGGAGCGCGGCTGTAAGAAGGATAGCGATGACGATGAAATAATCGATCCACATCGCCCCGAGCCACAGTCCCGTGTAGAGGGGGAATGGGTGGGAGCGCACAAACGCCGGTTTCGAAGGGAAAAACCCAGGCAAATAATTGAGGGCAGTGATGATCAGCACGAGTCAGGAAAAATTGCCGGAGGTTCTTGGTGATGGCCGCCAGAGCAGCTAATGGCAGCAGCCATACGACTGTGAACAATAGCTGCCAACAAACAAGATTGATCCAATAGGAAGTCATATGGAACCCTTGGATCTGGAGGATTACGCAGTCGGCCAGCAGCATGGGCACGTTTACGAATGCTAGGATGAATAACCCTTTGGCCGCCAGCAGGCTTTTCCACGAATATGGGCGTGTGAGCCAAAACTGTTGATGACCAGGCAGCACTTCCTGATGGATTGCCGCCGCGATCAGATATCCCCAGCCAAGGGGCATGAGGATCTGAATCAAGCCGTTGTAGATATCCAGGGTTGAAGAGCCCTGCCGTATTACCGGCACGCTGTAGGCGCCCATCCATGTGAACAACCCCGTCGAGGTCATAATTACGAGAATCGCGGGCCAGAGATGGCGAACATCTTTCCTGAAGATATGCAGAGCTTGTCGCATCGTTTCTCCTTTCACACAGTCTTCCGGCCGGCTTTCGCCAGGGTTACAAAAATCTCCCGTAGGGACATCGGGTTTACCGAGACCTGGACATCCCCAAACAAGTGGCGGACCTCGGCGGAGGTCCGCTCCTGGTCATAGCCGGTCTCCACAAAGCGCACAACCTCCGCGGATGTTTCTATGCGAAGCCAGGTTGAGGGAGGGCCTGAGGGCAAAGATGCCGGATGCTCCAGCGTGATCTCGATTTCGCGGAAACGACTGGTGAGTGAACTCATCTCTTCGGAGAACTGCAACTGGCCGTGATCGAGATAGCCGACATGACTAGCGAAGCTCTCGATTTCCGACAGGTCATGTGAGGAGATGACAACCGTGGCTCCGTCGGCGCTCTCCAGCAGTCCTCCGATCAGTTCGTCGCGAACCAGTGCATCCAAGCCGCTGAATGGCTCGTCCAGCACCAGAAGTCGCGGACGATAGGCCAATGACGATGCTAGCGCCGCCTTTACGCGCATGCCTCGCGAAAGATTTTCCAGCTTGCGGCCCAATGGCAGATCGAACTGGCGAAGCAACTCCGTAGTCCGAGCGTTGTCCCAGCTGGGATAAAACGGCTTCAGATAGGCAAGGAAATATTCCACCGTCATCCAGTCGGGCATGCTCTGGTTTTCTGAGACGTAGCCGATTTGCGCAAACTCGCGGGGCGAAAGGCGGGCCGACTCGACGCCCAGTACATAGGCCCGTCCGCGGGTGGGCGGGAAGATGTTCATGAGGACTTTGAGGGCTGTGGTCTTTCCCGCTCCATTAGGACCAACCAGTGCATAGATGGCGCCCTCGGGTATTGCAAGATCCAGATCCTCAATTGCGGACGTGTTGCCGAATCTCTTGCTGAGATTTTCTGTACGGATCGCGTAATTCATTCTTTTCCGCGGCCTCCTTTATGTTGAGGTGACGGTTCTGGCTTTGCGGCTCCCAGCCGTTCCCAGTGATCGGAGACGGCACTGAGAACGTCGCCTAACTTCATTCCCAGCTTTTTCGCCTCCACCACAAGTTGCTCAATCTCGTTTCCCACCAAGTTGGCTCGTTCGGAGGCCCTAGCCTCAGGAAGTTCCGCGACCACGGTACCGATCCCCGGTCTCACCTCAAGTAGCCCTTCGGTGACCAAATGGGCGATCACCTTGTGCGCGGTGTTGGGATTAATCTTCAGCTCCTTGCTTAGGGTGCGCACCGACGGGAACGGGTCGCCAGGCCGCAACTGCCTGGAGATCATGGCCTTCTTGGCGGCGTATACCACCTGCTCGTAAAGCGAAATGCCGGGCCGGAATGTTAGCCGCCAGGGGATCATGTGTGCAGTGTGTACTATATCACATAGTACACAACCGGAAAACAAAAAAAGAGCGGGAATGAGTCTGCTTGACAATATATCAGCATGATATATCATAACGATATGTCAAAGACGCCCATTCTCTTTGCCGTGCTAGGAATGCTGAAACTGCGTCCCATGACCGGCTATGAGATCAAGCAGGTCTATGAGAAGGGACCCGCGAATTTCATGCCGATCAGTTTCGGGCAGATTTACCCTGTCCTGGCAAAACTTAGACAGGAAAAAATGGTGCTCCAGAACAAGCAACCGGGCGGCCGGAGAAGTATCAGCTATTCCATCACCCCCAAGGGTGAAGAAGTATTTCGGAAGTGGCTGTTTTCCTCTGGCGACCCGGCAAACTACAGGGAGTTGCTGCTCCGGCTGTTCTTTGCCGCGCCTCCCGAACTGGCCGAGCTACGCGGCCACGTCGAAGCATTCCGCAGAGAGGAACAGGCCGATCTCGACCACTACGAGGTAACACGCAAGTGGCTGGACACGGCCCGAGCCCGCAATCCACGGCTCCCGATCTGGAAGCTGGTGCTGGAGTATGGCGTTTTGCAGAGCGAGTCGCGCATGCTCTGGGCTGACCGAACACTGGCGTTCGTGACAAATCGAAAAAGGAGCTAAAACAAATGACGAGTACCTCAGTTCATCAGAAGTTTTCCGGATTGCTCATCGTAATCGGGTCGTTAGTGTTTGTTTGCGGTGGCGCATTCCATCCCAGAATAAATTCCTCTCTTGGAGCGCTCGGCAGTGTGGAGTTCTTCCAAAACTTCTATATGCACATCGCCCATCACGGATCATGGCGACTCATTCATGGAATGATCCTGGCAGGACCGCTGATGTGGCTACTCGGCGTCGGTTCGTTCTGGAGCGGCCGCAGTGGCTGGACTCGGATGGCGACGACCGCCATGACTCTCGCTGCCACCGCATGGGCCGTGACTTTCGTCTTTGACGGTTTCGTCGCGCCCGACATCGTTCATTGGCTGACGCCTGAAACGGGCTGGCACGTGCTCGCAGTGAACCAGGATGTCGTCATCCGACTGGGCTTAGTCTCCTGGCTAATGCTGGGTTTCTCAATGATCGCGGGCGGGGTGGGGATCCTCATGTCGAGCCGGTCCAGGGCTGCGAAGGTGTTGGCGTGGGTTGGGATCTTGCTAGGAGCGTGGTCGTTCATCGCCTGGACGACGGGGATATTCCTTCCCGGGCCTTTCGTAAGCCGGTACTGGAATGCGACTGCAGTCAGCACGGCATTCTGGTTTCTTGCCGTGGGAGTCTTTCTCCTGGTTTCTGCGCTGCCACAGAACGCATCGGAGGCTGAGGGTTAGCGCTTGTGCCAGCACCTGGATCGTGCAGCAGTTGCGAGAAGCTTTCCCCTACGATTCCGCGCCCAGATTTCTCTTATTCGACCACGATGCGAAGTACGGCTTGGAAGTGCCAGCGTCGGATCCGCTCGATGAAGATGACAACCGGTCCGTACCTCGATTCAGAGTCCCTGGCAGAATGGCGTCGCCGAGCGTTGGGTCGGAAGCTGCCGCCGCGACTTACTCGACCACGTGATCGCGTTGGATGAGCGCCATCTGAAGCGACTCCTCTCCCAGTACGTTTCCTATTATCACGATGACCGAACGCACCTCGGGCTGCGCAAGCAAACGCCGGCTGGTAGGGCACGCTCTCTGGAAAAGGGTACAGTGATTTGCCAGCAGCGCGTGGGCGGGTTGCATCACCGCTATGACTGGGCTGCTTGAATGCTTGAATCGGCCGTACGCCGGCTTTCATTGGTCTGGGCCCACGACAGAAGCGTCCGCTCATTCAGCCGGTTACGAAGAAGTCCCGCGCGTCTGGCCATTCAACGCCACAGACAAGTTAGATCCTGATGTTAGCGAACCCTTTGTATGCACTGCTCCTGGTGCGTTTTGGATTGTGGCGAGGCACAGTCCGCCAGGGCCGGAACCGCAGCCAGCGCTAGGCAAAGGATTGTGAGCGAAGCTATACGCAGTTTCATGGGACCCTCCTTTGGGTTCGCGAAGGATCTGAATAGCCCGAGATCGCCCACATGTTACACCCGCTCGCCTCCACTGGGAGGGTTTTCCGCTACAAGTCTCAAATTTTCAATCCAGAGTCTGGGGTAACGGGTCCAAATTAGACCCCCACCCGCCAGGACGTAAGCCGAGACTTCGGGAGGGAAAATTTCGTGGTCGGAATTGAGCCAGCGTCGGAGGTAGGCCGCAATCGACATCCAAACTGAGGGTGTCGGCCGCTGCGGTGGCGTAGAGTTTCAACTACGGCGTGATCTCCCAGACGACACCGTCTCCATAAGCTCCGCCGCCGAATGTTGTGCCGTATAGATTCCCACTGGTGTCGTGTACCACACTGCTGATCGGAACACCTCCATCGCTGCCGCCGGTAAAGTCGTGAAGCGACTTGTACGTCCATCCGCCGTTCGATGGACTCAGCTCGAAAACCGCACCATACCCATACTTACCATCGAAGTGCGTCGTGCCGTAAAGATTACGCGCTCGGTCCATCACCAGGCTGCGATCGGGCCCCCCGTTGCTGCCTCCAGAAAAGCTATATAGGGTTTCAAGCGTCCAGGTTCCAGCTGCCGGGGTCAGCTTAAAAACCGTGCCTCCTCCACCCGCTCCATAGGAGGTAGTCGCGCCATAGAGATTGCCTGAGTCATCGAAAATCAGGCCTGCGTAGGGCGCACCGCCGTCGTTTCCGCCTTGAAAGGTGTAAAGAGTCTTCTCCATCCAGCCACCTCCCATGGGCATCAATTCATACACCGTGCCATACGGGGCGAATGTGCCATCACTGTAGCCAGAGGTTGTACCATAGAGGTTACCGGCGTTGTCGAAGATCACCTCGCCGACCGGATAAGCGCCGTCATTACCTAAGCTGAAGCTGTACAAAACGCCTTCCGTCCAGTGACCGTTCCCTGAAGGAGTCAGCTTGTAAACCACACCGCAGCCTCGAAAGAAACAATCTGGTCCGCCCAGGACAGTTGTGCCGTAGATATTGCCCCCTTGGTCGAAGGTAACCTCACTATTGGAATCTCCCCCATCGCCTCCACCGCTGAAGCGATAAAGCACGGTTTCTGTCCACGGGCAGAGTGCAGTCTTGCAAGGTGTCGGTAACGGCTTCAGATTGAAAACCATGCCGCAGCCACTGCCGTTGCAGCCCGCATTCCCTCCCGCCACAGTGGTGCCGTAGAGAGCGCCGTCGCGGCCTAGTACTACTCGGGCTTCGGGTTGTTCCCCGTCATTGCCTCCAGCAAAACTGTAGAGGAGACCAAATATCCAGTTGGGGCTCTTCTGGGTTAGCCGGAAGACCGTGCCGTAGCCCAAGCCGCCCCCCCAAGTCGTCCCATAGAGGGTCCCTGCGGCGTTAATCGTCAAACCGGCGAATGGGCCTGCCCCATCCTGCTGACTACCGCTGAAGTTGTGGATTACCGTGTAGACTGGCGCTTGTGCCGACAGGTTTGCCACGATTGTCGTCCCAAACACCGCCGCCAGCGCCAGACCCGTGGCCGCCGCTCGCAGGGTACCGAAAGTTCGGATGCGATGTTGTCTTGCACTTGCCACAATGCCCTCCTTTTTTCAGAGACGACGCTGGTGCAAATACTACTCCTCCCAATCCCGTCCCCTGCAAGGCGAGAGGTTTCCGCCATCCATGATGAAAACACTACGGAGAGACACGGTTCCCATCACTCCCATAACGGTTCATCGCCCGGAAACAGCAATAATCTCCTGTGCAGTTTCTTTTTCCTCACACTTCTTAGTGGCAATTTCGCCCGAAATGTTACATCGAATGTGATTGGACTACAGCATGAGTCCTAAATTAAGAATCTTGTCCAGATTCACCCCAACGGCTGGTGTCGGAAGTCCCACCTTTCTGTCGATGAGATGTTGCGACCATATGCCACCAAGGGTGTAAAAAATGCAAAGGATGACGAGTGGTGCCGCCACACGGGTCAGCCAAGAACTTCCTGATGCAAACAGTACCGCCGCAGCGCCGATTCGAACTGTCAAAACGAGAGTCCGCTGAGATTCCTTGTACTCAAACGAGCGGTCGTAGGAGTTTTGCGTGTTCGGGTCTAGAGGTGGCCTGTCACTCACGATTTCCGTGTGAGTCAGCCAGCTCCACAGGATGCGCAGCATTGAAAGAAAAAAGTCTCATTTCGCAGTCATCGAGTATTGCACGTGCGCACCCTACGGCTTCGTTACGCTTGATGCCAGCGGCAACATTTATGGCACAGCCAGTGAGGGCGGAGCGCTCATGCTCGGCACCGTCTGGCAGATCACACCGTAGCAGCGGAATTCAGTGTGCGGACAGGCAACGTTCAGCGAGGGAGTTTAGCCATGGCGAATCAGATCCAACACCGAAAAGGGATTCTCAACCTGAGTTTGCGGCCTGCATCTGCGGCGCGGGCGATAGCACTTGTCTTTGCGCTGTTGGTCGCGTATGGTAAAAAAACTCACATTGGCTTCCGAGGAAGGGGAGTTTACCCGACCAAAGGCTCATGCCGCTTCCCGCTCATAGTACTTCAACAGACCACCCAGTCGTTCCTTGCAACGCACAATTCCGTTATCCTCGGTCGCTCCTCGATTCGGCAAGGGGAACAGGAGCCGGTTCTGCTTGCCCTGGTGATTGCGCTCCTCGTGGTAATGGGCCACGTATTGCTGCAGGACTCGGCGCAGCGGCTTCTCCCCGAACAAGATGAGTTTCGACAAGCATTCCTGTTTCACCGATCTCACCCAGCGTTCCGCATAGGCGTTCAAATTCGGGCTCCTGGCTGGTAGGGGCATGGTTTTCACCCTTCCAGCCTCGATCAGTTGACGGAACGAGAGGCAGAACTTGCTGTCCCGATCATGCAGCAGATATCGGCTGTTGGCCAGAAATCCCCACTCCTGCATCGTCACGTTGCGCCCCATCTGTTCCATCCACTGCTGGTCCGGATGGGGTGTGATTCCGGCCAGACAAACCCTCCGAGTCTCCAGCTGGATAAAGAACAACACGTAATAGGTAACCAAGCCTTTGAGCGTAAGCACTTCCACCGTGAAGAAATCCGTTCCCACCAGAACATCCATATGAGCGCGGATGAAATCCTTCCAGCTGGTCGTGTGTTTTCGTTTGGGGGCATGCCGTACAGATTGCCAGCCTGATCGAAGACTAGATCACCGGAAGGTGCTGATCCATTGCTGCCCAATTTGAAGGTGTAAAGCACGGTTTGCTTCCAAGGACAGAAAGTGGCACTGCAAAAAGTCAGGGGAGGCCTCAACTTGAACACCGTGCCACTCCCTGCTCCGCCGATTTGTAGTCGTCTTTCATGCTGCACTGGCCTGCTCCTTCCATCGTTGAACGTTCACGCCGATCACGAGGAGCCACAGGGTCAGCAATATTTCTGCAACCCCCGCCGGCAGCATTATGTAGGGAAAAAGATGAGCTCCAATCGCAGGTGGAATAACGTTTGCGAAAATGTTGACCGAATAACCCACCCCCCAATCGCCAGCAGCAGGCCCAGAATACGCGGGAGGAAGGTCGACCTGAAAATGAGGTAGCCCAGTACGACGCAATGAAAGCCGAAGAACACCAGGGCGATGTCCAAGCCGATTGTGCGCAGCCTGATGAACACCAGCGCGAACGCCTGCAACTGGTCAGGCTTGAACGCGCTTAGGTATTCTCCGCCACTCAGAAGAAGCAAAGGTGCAAAGTGGTTGAGCACGTTGGCACTTGCTATGGCCACGAAAACGAGTCTGAAGACTGCCGCGAGCAGGGCGAGGCCCCTACTGACTGGTTTGAGCAACTCATAGAAGATCAGTGCCACGCCGATATCGCATGCGCCCACGACCAGCTGGGCGGCGCCGCCGAAAACATATAATGGCTTCGAGGCTAGGATCTGGGCGGCCGTCGGCAACGCCGCATGGCCGCGCATCATGCCGGAGGGCGCGACGGCAAACGGGGCAAACAGGGCTCCAACGATGATGAGCAGGTACAAGACACCGGCCATCCTGGCCTTAAAACGAGGCGACGCTTCCGTTGTCCGCTCCATCATTTCAGTCTGTGCTCATACCTTTTCTTTAGCTCAGCCGGAAGACTTGCGGAGGCTGATCGCAGATTCTGCCATATTAAGATAATATATGGGGCTAGTTTCAAGTGAGGTGTGTTTGACATGATACCAAGCGAGAGGCCGCAGCCCCCGCAGGAGTGGTCTCACGAAGCACACGCGTTTATAGAGGGCCAACAGGAGCTTGCGTACTTCCGTCTTGCTGACCAGCTGCACTTGGCCTCCGCCGACGAGGCATACGCGCGGATGTCTAAGCCTCCCAGAATCATTGATGCAGACGCCTCGGAGAAGTACAGACAAAGGATCGTGGTCTCTTCCCCCTTTGACCCAGAGGAATGGCGACAGCTTCATGGCAAAGTGGCTGATCTCTCTAAGCGGTATTTTTCTATGGAGCCGCCCACACGCTACGAAAACCGTAACTCTTACCCGGTTATGCTCATGTTTTTCGATCAACTACGAGACGGGCTCGTCAAACGAGGAGGGGCAGTCGATCCCTGGCCATTGCTGGCTACGCTGCCGTTAGGCAACGTGAACGCCGTGACTAAGACCGAACCAGAGACGCGGGTACCGGTTATTTTTTTTGATCAGGGTTTGTTTCAGTTCCTCTACGACTTCTCCTTGTTATTGGGTTGGGCGGCGCCGGCGCTGTCGCCGGTGCAACTGAGCGATGACGTAGCCCTCTCTGGTCTGAGCCGCTCTTATACCATGCCGCCGGGGTCTTCCGAATTCTTCGCCGGTGCGCTAAATGCCTATGCCATTGAAGGAACGCCGATCGCGAACCCCTCTCCGCTTACTCCACCCCGTCACAACATGTTCCTCTCCATGATTCTCCTCGGGCAAATGGAGCTGTTCGTAATGGCTCATGAACTGGCGCATATTAAGATGGGCCATTGGCAAGAGCAGCCCAGCGTGCAACATGAATATGAAGCGGACGAGGCCGCCCTGGCGCTTGTCGGTGAGTTGGCGATAGAGAGTTCGGGTAGCTGGGCCGTGGGCTTTTGGGCCTGCGATTTGGCGCTCACAGTGTTTCACTTTCTATACCGCGCCGTCGCGCTCCTCAAGTTCGGCCCCCGTAAACTCGTTTGGATCAGCAAGACTCATCCTGATCCGCTCTCTCGCCGCGCTCGTCTTCGAGACAGGGCCTCCGCGATAAGCCCAAACGTGCCCCAGGTCGGGCGGGCTGCGGCGGGGGAACTTTGCGGCATGTCTGACGCCTTATTGCAGCGGCTCTGGGAATTCGGCTCCGTCGTTCTGTTATCGTCCTATCAGGGCGGCGCTCGTTCTTCTCCGCTCTGGAATGACTTGGTCCAATACGACTTTGCGGCCCGCGATTGAGCCGACGCTCGCCACGTCGAGCAATGGAAGGTGGTAACACTTGGATAAAGACTTGAAAGTCGAAATTTCGTTTCGCGATGAAGCTCCGGAAGAAGTGATGTCAGTTCTCAAAGAGGTCGGCGCGGACAAGGTGAAACCAGTCGATGAACACGGCATACTGGAAGGCGCGCTGGTATATGTAGGCGTGCTGGTGGCCAGCTCGCTCGCGAATCTCGTCATCAAGCTTCTTCCGTTGTGGAAATGCGGTGTTATCGTCGATGCACGTGCATCGACGATATTGACGCAAAAGAACTGCGATCTCCCACGAGGAACCGTGCTGGTAATCAATCCGGACGGCACCAAGTCGACCCTCGAACGGCCATCAGAACTGGATCTCAAGTCATTGATCGGTAAGATGGCGTTGGGCAAGTCGTAGGGCGAGCATTCTGCAGATGAAGTAACCCACCCAGTGAAATAAAACGGGTTCTCTCGGCGACGGGCTTACTACGCCGACAAGTCCGTTCACCCCGAGCCGGGCCATAACCCTGCCGGGCCGAGCGACCCAGGCACGATTGACGCCGGAATCATCACCGCCGCGCAGCGCGTTGAACACTACCAAATTGCCGTCTACAGGCGGTGCGAACTTATGCCGAGCTGATGAGGACTTATGCGGAACTACTGGAACAACAGGAGATGGCCGATCTGCTGCAAGAGACGCTCGACGAGAAGAAAGGGGCAGATGAAACGCTCAGCAACATAGCGAGCAGTGTAAACGATAAGGTCAAGGTAACGTAGTGCGCAGCACATTCAGGACCTTGACGAAAGAAGAGTGCTGCCAACGATATTTGGGTTGTGGTTCATCAAAACTCACAACCGAGGTCTTGCACGGTCCGAAGTTCTCACTTTGCCATGTTTACACATTGTGTGCCTCGCCACAATCCAAAACGCACCAGGAGCAGTGCATACTAAGGGTTCGCTAACATCAGGATCTCGTATGGTAAAAAAACTCATCTGCGCTTCCGAGGAAGGGGAGTTTACCCGACCGAAGGGTCATGCCGCTTCCCGCTCATAGTACTTCAACAGACCACCCAGTCGTTCCTTGCAACGCACAATTCCGTTATCCTCGGTCGCTCCCTGATTCGGCAAGGGGAACAGGAGCCGGTTCTGCTTGCCCTGGTGATTGCGCTCCTCGTGGTAATGGGCCACATATTGCTGCAGGGCTCGGCGCAGCGGCCTCTCCCCGAACAAGATGAGTTTCGACAGGCATTCTTGTTTCACCGATCTCACCCAGCATTCCGCATAGGCGTTCAAATTCGGACTCCTGGCTGGTAGGGGCATGGTTTTCACCCTGCCAGCCTCGATCAGTTGACGGAACGAGAGGCAGAACTTGCTGTCCCGATCATGCAGCAGATATCGGCTGTTGGCCAGAAATCCCCACTCCTGCATCGTCACGTTGCGCCCCATCTGTTCCATCCACTGCTGGTCCGGATGGGGCGTGATTCCGGCCAGAAAAACCTTCCGACTCTCCAACTGGATAAAGAACAACACGTAGTAGGTAACCAAGCCTTTGAGCGTAAGCACTTCCACCGTGAAAAAGTCCGTTCCCACCAGAACATCCATATGAGCGCGGATGAAATCCCTCCAGCTGGTCGTGTGCTTTCGTTTGGGGGCAGGAGGGACTCCATGGCGACGCAGGATATTGCCCACCGTCTGGTGCGATAGCCGCTGGCCAAGATTGGCCAAGGCTGTCCTTCGCCAAAACTCTGTACGTTATAAGAATCAATGACTTAGTGGTTCTCCCAAGTAGTGCCCTGAAAACCGTGTTGATTGAAATCAGGTTGTGCAAAATTGACCAGACATCCGAGGGTATCGGGAATATCGTCAGGGTTGATTCCTCTTCTTAGGGGATGATTTAAGTAGCACAGAGGGCGCCCTGGCAAAGTTCCGGGCGCCCTCTCTTTAGCTTTCAAGGGGATCATGCTCGTTTGACCCTGGTCGCTTGCAACTGCCGCGACTGCGATAGCCCAAGCGCAAAATATGATTGTGCCTCTCGAAAACCTCAAAGTGCCTGAGCGGACGGAAATTATACTTCCTTCATAATTCTCTCCTCCGATGCTCATCTCTCACGACACTCCTCGTCACTATCCCCGAGCTGCCTTGAGCTCGCGGTCCGCCTAGGGAATGACATCCGCCGTAGGCTGCACAGAATTTTCGTTAGGGACAGGGGCGCTATTAAGAGTCGGATAGACTTTTCAGCAGGACAGCGAAACCTGCGCGCACACGGCGAAACGCTCCGATCTATCGCACGGAAGCTTCGCGTTAGTCGTTAGTCCGGCGCTCGTATGCAAGCTGCTAGAGCCCCCGACCTCACTTAAGCTTTCCCAGTCGAATGTAGTTGAGGTTCGCCCCTGAGTGCCCCATACGCTGCCCAGTTGGCTGGGACGTCCGCAGCTTTGGCGTACGGTTTAAGCCCCGCGATCAGTGCCCTTATAGCGGTCAGCTCGCCTTGCTTGGTTCGCACAACTGGTTAGCGTTAGCGCAATTCATGTCGTGTAGAGGCGGCGTCCAGAAGTCGGTGGGCCTCGACGTATTGTTGACCTGAGCGCGTGATCCGAAGTGTGTCGCTGCTCCCGTGAACATACGCCTTGTCATGTTCAAGAGAAGTCAATGTACGGCGAAGATTGCTTCGCATCTTCGGGCGCACCCACGACTCGAGGTCAGCGAAAGCTGCGCCCTGGGGCCCTCTCTGGTAAAGGAGAACAAGCACGAAATCGCTCGCACCCAGGTCTGTGCGAAGCACTTTCAGGACCCCATCAAAGTCCTCTACGGCCGGAGTGATGCGCGTAACAATGCTTTCAACCATGTTCCGCGCTTCGTCCGGCGTGACGGAATGATAAAGACGGACAAATTCCGCGAGAACCCAATCAAGAATCGAGACTACAAGGCTCGCGTCCTGAAGGTCGGGGTCTATTCCGTCAGCCAGGTGAGCGTTATCGCGCTTGTTTCTGATATCGTAAACGACTCTCAATGCCCGGGGAATATGTAACCGCACGGAGTCCGGCAGCTGTGCCGCAGGAATGTCGGCCAACTGCTTGATGAGCGCATCCGAATCGACCTGCTTCCCCAACACATCGAACTTGCCGGTGGTCCGCTGCTGAAGCAGCCGGAAGGCTGCCTCGCAGAACCGGCCGCCCTCTACCGCGCTCAGGCGAAGCCCGCCCAGATAGAAATTGCGCTTTGCTTCCTGGTACGAGGCCAGCAGCTCGTCTGCGAGCCCCGC
>CAWHRM010000003.1:0-35839 GCA_963831675.1 uncultured Acidobacteriaceae bacterium | reverse complement strand
TCTTCACCCCGGAGGAAATCCGCTATTGCGAGTCCAAGGCAAACAAGGCAGAGCGCTACGCCGGACGCTTCGCCGCCAAAGAAGCCGCCATGAAGGCCATCGGCACGGGCTGGAGCCGCGGCGTCACTTGGCAGAACGTAGAGGTTACACGAGTGCCGGCCGGACGCCCGACCGTGACCTTCCACGGCAAAGCGGCAATAGTCTTCCAAAGCTTGGCGCGGTTCGCGCCCATCTTTCGATTACCCATACCAAGGAGCAGGCGATGGCGCAGGTCATCCTTGAATCCGACGAACCTGAGCGGCTGCTGACGTTCCTTCCATCACGCTTCGGTTATCTCTCGTAGTAATCTCAATTCTTCATGATTGATACCACCGAATACTCGCCTCCACCGCAGCCCGCAACTCTCGGCGTCGCCAGCTCGGCGGTCGCTCTCATGAGCTTTACCGCGCTGCTTGCTGGAACTCGGCCTGACGCGGCTGTTCTCGGTCGTGCTCTTCTATCACTTCGCTTTCCTGGCGATTTCGATTGCGTTGCTCGGCCTGGGTGCAGGCGCTGTCTTCGCGTATCTGCGGCGCGAGTGGCTGGAGCGGTGGACGATTAGCCACTTGGCGCTGCGCTCGTGTTCGGTCAATGCGCTGCTGATTCTCGCCGTGCTGGAGGTGGTGCTTCACACCTCGGTCTCGTTGCATCTCGACTGGCCGAACTTCTGGCGGCTTACTCTGCTCTACCTGGTGGCGGCGTTGCCGTTCTTCGTCACCGGACTGCTGTTCTCCGTCGTCTTCGCGCGGCATCCCGCACGCATCACGCAGCTCTACGGCGCCGACCTGCTGGGCGGATCGCTGGCCTGCCTGGCGCTGGTGCCGCTGCTGAACATTATCGGCGGTCCGAACACTATCCTCTTCGCCGCCGTTGTGGCGGCCCTGGCGGCGGTGGCGTGGGCCGATCCCGCGGCCGATGTGATGCCCGCAGTCTTCGCGTGCGCTACTGCTGGTGCTTGATCGCCGCCAACTTCCACGACCAGCTGATCGACATTGTCTATGCCAAAGGAATGAAGCGCGTCGCGCCGCTCTTTGCGCGCTGGAATGCGCTCTCGCGTGTCGAGGTCGATAACCAGGGAAGCGCCAAGGTCATCGTGATCGACGCCGACGCCAACACCTACCTGATGAACACCGATCCGCATCACTGGGAGCGAGGACTACCGGCACAACCTCGATGGCGGCCGCGCCGTCGATGGCCAATGTGCTGCGTCCGCACGGCGACTTCGCCATCATCGGGCCGGGCGGCGGCGTGGATGTGCTGCGCGCCGTGGCCAATGGCAGCCCGAACGTCACCGGCATCGAGATCAATCCCATCATCGCCAACGACATCATGCGCGACCGCTTCGCCGACTACACCTATCACCTCTACCAGATTCCCGAGGTGCATATGCATGTCAGCGACGGCCGCTCGTTCATCCGCAACAGCCACGACCAGTACGACGTGGTGCAGATGACGCTGGTGGATACCTGGGCGTCGACCGCGGCGGGCGCCTTCGCGCTCAGCGAGAACAACCTGTACACGGTCGAAGCCTTTCGCGAGTACTTCGAGCACCTGAAGCCCGACGGCATGATCGCCATCACGCGCTGGGAATTTGCCAAGCCGCGCGAAGCGCTGCGAGTGGTCTCGCAGGCCATGGAAGCGCTGCGCCAGATGGGCGTGCGAGGACAGCTCGCAGAATTTCATCGTGGTCAGCGATGGCCCGCTGGACATCGATGGCCGGCCGGTGCTGGTGCTGGCGAAGAAATCGCCATTCACGCTGGAAGAGCAGCACGCGGTGCTCGAATCACATCGAGGGCGCGACGACGGCGAGCGAACCTGAACCTGCACGTGCTCTATCTGCCGGCGACCGGCGACCAGCCCGGCATGGCGCATCCGGCATTCGCGAAGCTGATTCGCGGCCAGGATCCGCGCGCCTTTTCGGCGCCTATCCCTACAACGTCACGCCGGTCACCGACAACGCGCCATTCTTCTTCTTCACCTTGAAGCCGGAGCAGGTGTTCCGCGGCTCTGATCCGGGCGGCATCGACTGGAAGGTGAACCTCGGCATCGCGATCCTGGGGTTGTTGCTGATCGTCTCGATCGCGGCGGTGATCGCTTTTCTGGTGCTGCCGCTGGCGCTGTCCCCGGAGACGCGCTCGGGAAGCAGCCTGCGCGTGCTGTACTTCATCGCCATCGGCCTCGGCTACATCATGGTCGAGATCGCTTTCATCCAGCGCTTCGTGCTCTTCCTCGGATATCCGACCTACGCGCTGACGGTCGTCGTCTTTCTCATGCTGCTCTCCAGCGGCGCCGGCAGCCTGGTGTCGCGCCGCTGGTTCAGCGAGCCGACGCGGGTTGCTGTGGCGCTGGTGTTCATCGTGGTCGCGCTGCTGATTTACGTTTTGCGCTGCCGCACTCTGCTGGAAGCGATGATCGGCCTGCCCTTCGCGGCCAAGCTGCTGATGAGCGCATTGCTGCTGGTTCCGCTCGGATTCGCCATGGGCATGCCGTTTCCCAGCGGTCTGCGCGCCTCTCGCTGTGCCGCAACGATGACGCAGCACGCGAACATGGCGCGGTGGAGTGGGCGTGGGCGATGAATGCCGCGTCCAGCGTGCTGGGATCGGTGCTGGCGATCGTGATTGCGATTCAGTTCGGACTGAACGTGACGCTGGCCTGCGGTGCCGTGGCCTACGTGGTCGCGATGCTGCTGCTGCCGACATTTGGGAAGGCAGCTCGTCAGCATTCAGCCATCAGCACATCAGCCGGGAACTGGGTGCCGGCTAAAGGCTCCGACCGCGAGTCCTCGACAGGCGACTGTGTTGAAACGCCAACAGTCTCGCATGCTAATTGCAACTCGCTTGCATTGACGCGAATTTTCTCGATTGCTTGGCTGATTTGCTCGCATTTTTGACGGCTCGACGGCTTTTTTCGCTCCGCAAACTTTCTTCGAGAGCTCCGCCCACTTGCAACAAATCAACTTCAGTTGTTATAATCACTCGTTTGGGTGATGCACGTCACACCAGGCTGTGCGTACGTCACTGCAACCGCACGAACTGGGTCCCGAATGGGTAGTCGGGCCCGAACCCGCAGAGTGGAAAAGCTTCACATAAATGGCCCAGATCTTCCATCGTAGTGCGAATACAATTGCGCGGCTTCGATCATCGGAGTGGTGGTGGTCGTGTCGGTGCTGCTGTGGGCAGCGTTGGAGATGCAGCGCTCGCCCTATGCCACCTATCAGGACGTCGCCCAGGCGCAGCCGGTGCCCTTCAGCCATCAGCACCACGTGGCGGGCGACGGCATCGATTGCCGCTACTGCCACACCTCGGTCGAGAACTCCAGCTTTGCCGGCATTCCTCCCACCAAGACCTGCATGAACTGCCACTCGCAGATCTGGACGAATGCGCCCATGCTGGAGCCGGTGCGCGAGAGCTACCGCACCGGCAAGTCGCTGGTGTGGACGCGGGTGAACTATCTGCCCGACTTCGTCTATTTCAATCACAGCATTCACGTGAACAAGGGCGTGGGCTGCGCCGAGCTGCCACGGCCCGGTCGACAAGATGCCGCTGATGTACGCGGCCAACTCGCTGCAGATGGAGTGGTGCCTGAACTGCCATCGCGCGCCGGAGAAGTTCCTGCGTCCGCGCGACCAGGTGTTCAACATGAAGTACGAGCAGCCCAGCGCCGACAATCCGGTCAAGCTGGCCGACGGCACTGTCTTCACCGACCAGATTGCGTTGGGCAATGAGCTGAAGCACCGTACAACATTCGCACCGTGCAAGACATTACGAGTTGCAACACCTGCCACCGCTAGCCGGGTTGGAGTTCCGGCTGCGCGTGCGCGTAAAGTTTGACCAACGTCGGTCTTTCTGGAACCTACGAGAAGATGGAAAACGAGAGCTCAAACAAATCCGAGGCGGTCTGTCCCAGCAAGATGGAACTGGCCGAGGTGCAGGAGAAGCTGTCGCGCGCCAAGAGCGGCCCGCAATACTGGCGGAGCCTGGAAGAACTGGCGCAGACCGACGGCTTCTTCGAGATGCTGCACCGCGAGTTTCCGCGCCAGGCCTCGGTCTGGCCCGAAGGCACTTCGCGCCGCGACTTCCTGAAGCTGATGAGCGCCTCGATGGCGCTGGCCGGACTGTCGGCCTGCGTCAAGCAGCCGCTGGAGCCCATCGTTCCGTACGTTCGCCAGCCCAACGAAATCGTCCTGGGCAATCCGCTGTTCTTTGCCAGCGCGATGCCGTTCGGCGCCTACGCGACTCCGGTGCTGGTGGAGAGCCACGAAGGACGTCCGACCAAGATTGAAGGCAATCCCGAGCATCCGGCGGGTCTGGGCGGAAGCGACGTCTTCGCGCAGGCTTCCATCCTCGACATGTACGACCCCGACCGCTCGCAGATCATCACCTACCTGGGCGCAGATCCGCACCTGGAGCGACTTCACGGCCGCGCTGAAGGGCCGCTGAATTCGCAGAAGGCGGTCAAGGGCGCGGGCTGCGCATTCTGAGCTCGCCCCACCAGTTCGCCGACCATGGCGTCGCTGATGGACCAGGTGCAGGCGGCGTATCCGGAATCGAAGTGGATTCAGTGGGAGCCGGTGAATCGCGACAACGTTCGCGCCGGATCGCAGCTGGCCTTCGGACAGTACGTCGAGACGCGCTACAACCTGGAAAAGGCCGACATCATTCTGTCGCTCGACGGCGACTTCCTCTCCAGCGGCTTCCCCGGATTTCTGTATTACGCGCGCACCTTCGCCTCGCGCCGCAATCCCGATCTGAAAGAGAAGATGTCGCGCTTCTACTCCATCCAGAGCACGCCGACCAACACCAGCGGCAAGGCTGACCATCGCCTGCCGGTGCGCGCCTCGGAAGTCGAGCAAGTGGCGCGCGCCATTGCTGCTGGACTTGGGCGCTGGAGGCGGCGACAGCGCCAAGCCCGAGCAGCAGAAGTTTGTCGCCGCGGTGGTGAAGGACCTTCAGGCGCACAAGGGCGCGGCGGTCGTGATTCCGGGCGACAACCAGCCGCCTGCGGTGCATGCGCTGGCGCATGCCATGAATCACGCGCTGGGCGCGTCGGCAACACCGTCATCTACACCGACCCGGTCGAGGTCAAGCCGCAGATCCAGACGGCCGCGCTGAAGGAACTTGTCGGCGACATGAACGCCGGTAAAGTCGATCTGCTGATCATTCTGGGCAGCAATCCGGTGTACGACGCGCCGGCGGACTTCGGTTTCGCCGACGCGATGGACAAGGTCCCGCTGCGCATGCAGCACGGCTCTGTACCAGGACGAGACCTGCGACCACGTTCACTGGCACATCAACGGCACGCATTACCTGGAGCAGTGGGGCGACTGCCGCGCGTTTGACGGAACGTGCACCATCATCCAGCCGCTGATCGCTCCGCTGTACAACGGCAAGAGTCGAATACGAGTTCATCTTCTCGTTGGTCGGCTCCTCCGAGACCGCGGGCTACGACATCGTTCGCAAGTACTGGCAAGGCCAGATGAAGGCGGCGACTTCGACACGGCCTGGCGCAAGGCACTGCACGACGGCTTCGTCGCGAATACCGCGTTCCCCGCCAAGAGCGTCTCGCCGAAGGGCGGCGCGATACCGGCGTCCAACAACAGCAGCGGTGACATGGAAGTCATCTTCCGCCGCGATCCGCTGATCTACGACGGCAGCCGCGCCAACAACGCCTGGCTGCAGGAAACGCCGAAGCCGATCACCAACCTGTGCTGGGACAACGCCGTCCTTATCAGCCCAACCACGGCGAAGAAGCGTGGCCTGGTTACCGGCGACATCGTCGAAATCGACATCAACGGCCGCAAAGTCAAGGGCCGGATCTGGCCGCAGCCCGGACATCCCAACGACTCCATCACCGTATTCCTGGGCTACGGACGCACCAAAGGCGGACGGGTTGCTGATGGCGTGGGCTTCGATGCTTATCAGATCCGCACCAGTGACGCGCCGTGGTTTGCCGGCGCCAAGATCAAGAAGGTTGGTTCGGGATACGGCTTCGCTCATCCGCAGGGATTCCAGTACATCGACTACTCCGACCTGCCCAAGGGCACCGAGCCGCTGAAGAACCGCCACATCATTCGCAAGGCGACGCTCGAGGACTTCATCAAGAATCCTAACTTTGCGCACGAGGAGGAGGAAAAGATTCCTCCCGAGATGACGCTCTACACCCCTATCAGTACACCGAGCTGAAGTGGGGCATGACGATCGACATGAACTCGTGCATCGGCTGCAAGACGTGCATCGTCGCCTGCCAGGCGGAGAACAACATCCCGGTCGTGGGCAAAGAGCAGACGATGCGCGGCCGCCAGATGCAATGGCTGCGCGTGGACGTGTACTACGAGGGCGGAACGGAGAATCCGGGAATCTATTACCAGCCGATTCCGTGCCAGCAGTGCGAGAACGCGCCCTGCGAAGTGGTATGTCCGGTCGGCGCCACCGTGCACAGCACCGAAGGCCTGAACGACATGGTGTACAACCGCTGCGTCGGCACCCGCTACTGCTCCAACAACTGCCCCTACAAGGTGCGCCGCTTCAATTTCCTGCTATGGCAGGACTGGACCACTCCGCAGTACAAGATGATGCGCAATCCCGAAGTGAGCATTCGCAGCCGCGGCGTGATGGAGAAATGCACCTACTGCGTCCAGCGCATCGCCCACGGACGCATGACGGCGGAAAAGGAGAACCGCAGTGTCCGGGACGGCGAAGTGGTCACTGCGTGTCAGCAGGCTTGTCCGGCGGGCGCCATCGTATTTGGCAATTTGAACGATAAGGAGAGCCGGGTGTCGAAAATCAAGGCCCAGCAACGCAACTACAGCCTGCTGGAAGACCTGAATACGCGTCCTCGCACCACCTACATGGCCGTGGTGCAGAACCCGAACCCCGAACTTGAGCAGTCGGAGTCCAGTTAGCGATGAAGCAGGGTCCAGAGGAAAAAACCGCTCTACTTGATTCGCCGTGGCAGGATGAGCCACCGGTACTAACGCCGGGGCAGAGCTACGGCAGCATGACCGACCAGATCGCCGATGCCGTGCTGACGCGGCCGATTGGCTTGGGCTGGCTGGCTGGTTTGGCGATTGCCATGGGTCTTGTCGGGCTCCTGATGGTGGCCGTCACCTATCTCCTCCTGGTGGGCGTTGGCATCTGGGGCATTGAAGTCCCGGTGGCGTGGGGCTTTGCCATCATCAACTTTGTCTGGTGGATCGGTATCGGGCACGCCGGTACGCTGATCTCGGCCATTCTGTTACTGCTGAAGCAGAGCTGGCGCAACTCCATCAATCGCTTTGCCGAGGCCATGACGCTGTTTGCCGTGGCCTGCGCCGGCATGTTCCCGTTACTTCACATGGGCCGTCCCTGGCTGGGATACTGGATGTTCCCCTACCCCAGCAGCATGGGGGTTTGGCCGCAATTCCGCAGCCCGCTGGTGTGGGACGTCTTCGCGGTTTCGACGTATGCCACCATCTCGGCCGTCTTCTGGTATGTCGGTCTGGTGCCCGATTTTGCAACCATGCGGGAGAAAGCGAGCAACCGCTATACCAAGTCGGTTTATGGAATTCTGTCACTAGGCTGGCGTGGGTCAGCCCGCCATTGGAAGCGCTACGAGGCGCTGTACATTCTGCTGGCGGGCATCGCGACTCCGCTGGTGCTCTCCGTGCATACCGTGGTGAGCTTCGATTTCGCGATCGCTATCCTTCCCGGGTGGCATACCACGATCTTCCCGCCCTACTTCGTCGCCGGCGCGATCTATTCGGGGTTTGCCATGGTGCTGGTATTGGCCATTCCCATCCGCCACTACTACGGCCTGCAGAACATGATCACCATGCGCCACCTGCAGAACTCGGCCAAGATCATGCTGGCCACGGGGCTGATCGTCGCTTACGGTTATTTCTTCGAGGCCTTCATCGCTTTCTACAGTGGTTCGACCTACGAACGCTTCATGATGCAGAACCGCTGGTTCGGTCCCTATGCGGTGTTCTACTGGGGGCTGATTATCATGAACCTGGTCATTCCTCAGGTGCTCTGGATACCCAAGATTCGCTCCAACACCAAGTGGCTGTTCCTGATCTCGCTGGTGGTCCTGGTCGGGATGTGGCTGGAGCGCTTCATCATCATCGTCACCAGCCTGAGCCGCGACTTCCTGCCGTCGTCGTGGGGGCATTACGTGCCTACCCGCTGGGACTACGCGGTCTTGGCCGGCACCCTCGGCTTCTTCACTGCGGCGATCTTTATCTTCATTCGCATCATGCCCGCTATTTCGATCTTCGAAATGCGCACTCTGCTGCCTGAGGCGGAGGTGAAAGCAAAATGAGCCATAAAGCGCTCTCACCGGCAATCTACGGCTTGATGGCGGAGTTCGATACCTCCACCGAACTGGTAGAGGCCGCCCGCGCTGCGTATGCGGCCGGGTATCGCAAGATGGACGCCTACAGCCCGTTTCCCATCGAGGAAGCCAGCGAAGCCATTGGATTTCACAAGAGCCGTGTTCCGCTGGTGGTCCTGCTCGGCGGATTGCTGGGCGGTCTTTCGGGATTCGGCTTGCAGTACTGGATCAACGTGATCGCGTATCCGCTGAATATCGGCGGAAAGCCTTATGACTCGTGGCCGGCGTTTATCGTTCCAACCTTCGAAATGACGATTCTCTTCGCCGGACTCTGCCGGCGTCTTCGGGATGTTTGCCTTGAATGGCTTGCCCATGCCGTATCACCCGCTGTTCAATGTCGACCGATTCTCCAGAGTCACTCGCGACAAGTTTTTTCTGTGCGTGGAGGCGGCCGATCCGAAGTTCGATATTGTGGACACGCAGCGTTTCATGGAGAGTCTGAAGCCGGTGTCGATTGCGGAGGTGCCGCATTAATCGGCTGGCAAAATCTGGAACCGGGACGATGATGACGCGCCACGGCAATTGTTCGATCGGCAAGGCCGCGGCCTACCTGCTGCTGGCGGCGGGATTGTTGACGCTGGCGGGCTGCCGCGAAGACATGCAGAACCAGCCCTATTACCGTCCGCTGCGCGAGAGCGACTTCTATGCCGACAAGCGTTCGGAGCGGCCGCTGATCGCGGGCACCGTGGCGCGTGACCATTTGAACGCCGACACCTACTTCTACACCGGCAAGATCGGCAGCAACGACGGCGACTATCTGCCGTTCCCGGCAACGGCCGAGGTGCTGGCGCGCGGCCAGCAGCGCTTCAACATCTACTGCTCGCCGTGCCATGGCGAGGCCGGCGACGGCACCGGTATGGTGGTGCAGCGCGGCTATAAGCACCCGCCGTCGTATCACATCGATCGTTTGCGCCGGGCCCCGATTGGCTACTTCTTTGACGTCATGACCAACGGCTTCGGCGCCATGCCCGACTATGCGGAACAGGTTCCTCCGGCAGATCGCTGGGCGATTGCGGCTTACATCCGCGCACTGCAGTTGAGCCAGAATGCCAGCCCGTCCGACGTTCCTCCGGGTGCGCAGATCGCCGACACGCCGCCGCCGGGCGTAAACATCATGCCTCTTTATGACACGCAGGGCGCTACCACGGCTGCGTCAACTCCGCCCAAACCAGCTGCGGTTCCGGCAGCGGGAGGCGAACGGAAGCCATGAGCAACGAGACCATGTACAGGCAGCAGACGAGCGACTACCCGGTGCCGGCTGCAGGCCGCCCAGTGGCAAAAGCGCGCGCTGATCGTCGGCGTGGTTGGTGCGCTAATCTGCGTGGCCGGCGCGGTTACCCAGTTGGACCAGTTCCTTCGTGGCTACCTGATCGCCTATGTGTTTTGGCTTGGTCTGAGTCTTGGCTGCCTGGCACTGCTGATGGTGCAGTACCTTTCCGGTGGGCTGTGGGGACTGGTTATCCGCCGGCCATCTGGAGTCGGCCAGCAAGTGCCTGCCGCTGATGTTCGTCCTGTTCCTGCCGATCCTTGTCTTCCGCACTCATCTTTATGAGTGGATGACGAACCCGTCGCTGACCGCAAGAAACCACTGGTACCTGAATACTCCGGGCTGGATCATTCGCTGGATCGTGTATTTTGCCATCTGGATTCTGCTCGAGCGCATGTTGGATCAGCCGGGGCGACAAGCAGGACCGCCCTCTGGCCGGTGACGTTCAACCGCACTTCCAGGGACTGAGCGGACTCGGATTGGTGATTTACGCGCTGACCGTCTCCTTCGCCGCCGTGGACTGGGTAATGTCGCTCGATCCCACCTGGGGCTCGACCATCTACGGCCTGATTTTCATCGCCGGGCAGGGTTTGTCGGCACTGGCTTTCAGCGTCATTCTGTTGACCGTCTTCACCCGCAGCCGCCCGTATAGCGAAATCATCAAGCCGATGCAGTTCCATGATATCGGCAAGTTGATGCTGGCCTTCGTGATGCTGTTCGCCTACTTCTCGTTTTCGCAGTGGCTCATCATCTGGGCGGGAAACCTGCCGGAGGAGATTGGCTGGTTCCTGCATCGCATACGCGGGGGCTGGGGTGTGGTGGCGCTGATCATCATCCTCTTCCATTTCGCGCTGCCGTTTGCGCTGTTGCTGTCACGCGAGCGCAAGCGCGCCGGAAGCCGCCTGATCGGGCTGGCCTTGCTGCTCCTGTTTATGCGCCTGGTGGACATCTACTGGTACGTCGTGCCCAACTTCGCCCACGAACAGGGGCACTTCTACCTGAGCGTGTGGTACATCGTTGCGCCGATCGGCGTCGGCGGCTTGTGGCTGGCGTTCTTCTTCTACAACCTGCGGCAGCGGCCGCTGTTGCCGGCTTACGAACCACAAGTTCCGATCTTGCTACATCAGAGGGGCCATGGCCACTGAGAACTCCAGCTACGATCCTTTGCGGAACCCGCAGGTCGACTTCGATCGTACCGACCTCAGCCCGCGTGGCATTCTGCTGTTCCTGATCGGGCTGCTGCTGTTGCGGCGTGTTCATCGAACTGGTCGTTTGGGGGATGTTCCGGTTCATGGCGAAGAGCGACGTGCTCTTTCCTCAGCCGCAGACCAACCCGATGGCGAGTTCGCAACCCTGCGCCGCCGCAATCGAGTTCGCGTTCGATATTCCAGAACGCCCCCGGCGTCAACCTCGGGGTTTTTCCTGAGCCGCGATTGCAGGTGAATGACGCGGTCGATATGGGCAAATTTCTGTCCTCGGAGCAGGAGCTGTTGAATCCCCCGCAGCCGTTCAAGGATGCGAATGGAGCAATACATATTTCGATCTCACAGGCGATGAAGATGATCGAGGAGCGAGGTTTGCCGGTGCGTCCGAACGCGCCACCGGGCGTCACAACCCAAGCGACGGGTGGAGAACAGAAGCAGCCGTAGTAAGGCAGAGATACCAGCCTCTAAGCTGGGTTGGTGGAGGGTCGGAATTGTGAATTTGCGGTGGGAAGCAGTGAACCAGAGCCTGCCGCAAACCCAGCCGCGAAGGGGGGCATTTGTTTTAGCCCATAGCGTAAGTGTGTGTGTGAGAACTCGATTTGGGAAATTGCGGTAGGAGAAGGAGGACCTAAACTTACCTCTACTCCAGCCCGCAAGGGCGGAATTTGTTTAGCCCCGGGCGTAAGCCCGGGGTAAGTGGGAAAATCGACTGAGTCCCTTTAGGGACGGCACCAAAACGCGCTTCGCGCGAGAAGTGGATGTAAAGCAGTGAGAAGTTGGAACTCAGCAATTGTCGAAAGATTCGCCCTGGGAATCCTGGTGGCAGCGAGCGCACTCGCGTTTGCCCAGCCGCCCTCTGCCTTTCAGGATAAGAGTACCCAGCCTGCTTCGCAGATGAGTCCGGCCGATCTGTCGAACGTTGGCATCGACCAGCGCCTCAATCAGCAGGTGCCGCTCGACCTGCAATTCAAAGACGAGGCCGGCAAGACAGTGAGGCTGGGCGACTACTTTCACGCCGGACGGCCCGTGCTCCTGAATCTGGTGTATTACACCTGCCCCATGCTTTGCGGCGAGGAACTGGCGGGAGAAGCGAGCGCGCTGGGCGTGCTGCGGTTTACACCCGGAAATGAATACGAAGTTGTCTCGGTGAGTTTCAACCCGGATGAGACACCGAAGGATGCAGCCGAGAAGAAGCAGGTTTACATCGCCCGCATGAACGAGCATCTGGAACACAAGACCGACGGCAATGGCTGGCACTTCCTGACCGGGCAGCAGCCGGAGATCAAGCAGCTCGCTGACGCCGTAGGCTTCCGTTACCGGCGCGATCCGCGCACCGGACAATTCATTCATGCTGCGGCCATCATGATCGTTACGCCGACCGGCAAGATTGCTCAGTACTATTACGGGGTCGAATTCTCCCCGAAGGACATTCGCCTCGGCTTGATCGAGGCGTCGCAAGACAGGATTGGAACACTGGTGGACCAGGTGTTGCTGTACTGCTATCACTACGACCCGAAGACCGGGCGCTACGGGGCGGTGGTCACTAACATGATGCGTGTGGGGGGAGCCGCCACCATGCTGATTCTCGGCGGCTTCCTCATCGTGATGTACCGCCGTGAATCTCACCACGGGAAAAAGGGAACAGGACGGGCCTGATCGATATGTGGAAGAACTTCCCACTCTTTCCTGAACGTGCCTCGGCGCTGGCATGGCAGGTGGACGGACTTTATTTCTTGCTGACCGCGGTGTCTGCCTTCTTCACACTGCTGATCTTCGTATTGATCCTTGTCTTCGCGATCAAATACCGCCGGTCAGTCCATCCCCATCCAGAGCAGATCGAAGGTTCGCTGCCTCTGGAACTGGTCTGGACCCTGATACCGCTGGGCATCTGCATGGTCTTTTTTGCCTGGGGATCGCTAATCTTCTTCGAGGAGGCCCGCCCGCCTAAAGACGCGATGGAAGTCTATGCCGTCGCTAAACAGTGGATGTGGAAATTTGAGTACGAGGGCGGTCAGCGCGACATTAATCAGCTTCACGTGCCGGTAGGCCGCGACGTGAAGATGATCATGAGTTCGCAGGACGTGATCCATAGCTTCTACGTTCCGGCATTTCGGATTAAGGCTGATGTATTGCCCGGCCGCTACACCGAGACCTGGTTCCGTCCCACCAAGGCCGGGACCTATCACCTGTTTTGCGCCGAATACTGTGGCACCGACCACTCCGGCATGATCGGCCAGGTGATCGTGATGGAACCCGCCGAATACCAGGCGTGGATGAGCGGAGGAGGCAACACCGGTTCCCTGGCGTCAAATGGTGAACAGCTCTTCCAGCAACTAGGATGCGCTACCTGCCACCGCTTCGACACTCAAGGACGAGGGCCGAACCTCATGGGCATCTTTGGCAAGCCGGTGTTGTTGGAGGACGGACGCACCGTTACCGTCGACGAAAACTACGTCCGCGAATCGATCCTGAATCCCGGCGTCAAAATCGTCTCCGGATTCAAGCCCATCATGCCGACCTTCCAGGGCCAGGTGTCGGAAGAGAGCCTGATGGCGCTTGTGGCTTACGTCAAATCGCTGTCGCAATCGCAACAGAAGGGCTCGGCAAGCAATCAGCCGGCTGCTCCATAAATGTCGAACACGCAGTGAGGTTTCAGAACCCTGAGGAAGTGACATGGCAACCGCAGTACAGACCGTCGAGAGCGAGAATTACCTGAACTCCAACTACGGCATTAAGTCGTGGCTGCTGACCACCGATCACAAACGCATTGCGGTGCTGTATCTCATCTCCATTACCGCGATGTTCTGGATCGGCGGCTTCTTCGCCATGATGATCCGGTTGGAACTGCTGACGCCGGCCGGTGACCTGGTTTCGTCTGACACCTACAACAAGCTGTTCACCATGCACGGGATCATCATGGTCTTCTTTTTCCTGATCCCGTCGGTGCCGGCGGTGCTGGGCAACTTTCTCATACCCCTGATGGTCGGTGCTAAGGACCTGGCGTTTCCCCGGGTGAACCTGCTGAGTTGGTATCTCTACATTATCGGCGCTACTACTGCCTTGACCGCGATGGTCACGGGCGGCGTCGATACCGGCTGGACTTTCTACACCCCGTTCAGCACCACCTATTCCAACACCCATGTGATCGGGGCCGCACTCGGCATCTTCATCGCCGGTTTCTCCTCGATTCTCACCGGGCTGAACTTCATTGTCACCATCCACCGCATGCGCGCTCCCGGCCTGACGTGGCGCCGTTTGCCGCTATTCTGCTGGTCGAACTACGCAGCCGCGCTGATCATGATCCTGGGGACGCCGGTAATTGCCATCACGCTATTGCTGGTCGCCTTCGAACGCGCCTTCCACATTGGGGTGTTCAACCCGGCGCTGGGCGGCGATCCGCTGCTGTTTCAGCACCTGTTCTGGTTCTACTCCCACCCCGCCGTTTACATCATGATTCTGCCCGGCATGGGAGTGATGAGCGAGATCATCACCTGCTTCTCGCGCAAGCGCGTCTTCGGATATGAGTTTGTCGCCCTGGCTTCCATCGCCATTGCCGTGCTCGGTTTCCTGGTCTGGGCGCACCACATGTTTGTCGCCGGGATTTCGGTCTATGCCGCCCTGGTGTTCTCGCTGCTGAGCTACCTGGTCGCGATCCCGTCGGCGGTCAAGATCTTCAACTGGACGGCAACTCTATACAAGGGGTCTATCCGCTACGAAACGCCGATGCTGTATGCCTTCGGCTTCATCGGTCTGTTCACCGTCGGCGGCTTGACCGGCGTGTTTCTGGCTTCGCTCGGCCTTGATGTGCACGTCACCGACACCTACTTTGTGGTGGCGCACTTCCATTACGTGATGGTCGGCGGCATGGTAATGGCCTATATGGCGGGACTGCACTTCTGGTGGCCGAAGATTACCGGACGCATGTATCCCGAGGCATGGGCCAAGCTGTCGGCGCTGCTGGTGTTCGTCGGATTTAACACCACGTTCTTCCCACAGTTCATCCTGGGCTACTTGGGTTCGCCGCGCCGCTATCATGCCTATCCGCCGGAGTTCCAGGTGCTGAACGTGCTCTCCACCGCCGGGGCGTCGATTCTGGCTGTTGGTTACGTTCTGCCGATGATCTACTTCCTCTGGTCGCTGCGCTACGGAGAACTCGCCGGCCCGAACCCGTGGAACGCGGTCGGCCTGGAATGGATGACGCCGTCGCCGCCGCCGACCCACAACTTCGACGAGACGCCGGTGGTCACCTGGGAAGCTTACGACTACGAGCACCAGCCGCAAGAGGAGGTCACTGTTGGCCACGAGTGAGATCCAGGTCGCTGAGCGCGCGCTGCAGCACCACTTCGCTGACATGGATCAGCAGAAGGAGACCTCCACCTTCGGCATGTGGATGTTCCTGCTGACGGAAATCATGTTCTTCGGCGGCCTGTTCTGTGCCTATCTGGTGTACCGCGCTTCCTACTATCAGGCCTTCGTGGAGGGCAGCCAGAAGATGAACATCTGGCTCGGCGCGACCAACACCGCGGTGCTCATCTGCAGCTCGCTGACCATGGCGTTAGGTGTTCGTGCCGCCCAGATGGCCAAGCCGAAGCTGATGATCGTTCTGCTCCTGATCACCATCCTGTTCGGTTTCGGGTTCCTGGGAATCAAGGCAGTGGAATATCACGAGCACTGGGTTAATCATGAATTTCCCGGACCTAACTTTCACTTTGAGACGGGCGACCCGGCTCATCCTCCGACTGACCCTCAGCACACCGAAATTTACTTCTCGCTGTACTGGGCGATGACTGGACTGCACGCGCTGCACATGATCATCGGCATCGGGTTGGTTACCTGGATCGTAATCGTGGGCGCCTGGGGTGCGTTTACTCCCGAGTATTACAGTCCTGTCGAAAATGTGGGGCTGTACTGGCACTTTGTTGACTTGGTCTGGATTTATCTATTCCCGCTGCTCTATCTGATCAGTCACAAGCACGGCGGTTAACGAGGAAGTATGGCAAATCACACCGAACACCCAGACTATGTAGGTCACGTCGTACCAGCCAAGATGTACGTGGTAATTTGGGCCACCTTGATGGTGCTGACGGCCACCACGGTTTTTGCCGCGACGCTTGAATTAGGTGTCTTCAATATCGTTCTGGCGCTGCTGATTGCGACCCTCAAAGGCACTCTGGTCGTGCTGTTCTTTATGCACCTGCGCTACAGCACCAAGCTCACGATGGTTACCGTCGTCGCTTCCATCTTCTGGCTCTTCATCCTCTTCTCGCTCACTATGACCGACTACATCTCGCGCGCCTGGTCTACGAATCTCAGCCATTGACCGCAGGCGCTGTGGAATGGCCGCTCCACCGCGGCGGGGCGCTCTTCGTCGCTCACGCGAGGGCTTGCTTCGCGCCCACGTAGCATTTCCGGTTCGCCACACGTTGGTGTGCATTGGACAGCCCTTTTGCCGGGTTAAGATGCATTCATGAAGAAACTCCGGGTGGGTGTGCTGTTTGGCGGGCGCAGTGGAGAGCATGAGGTCTCTCTGTTGTCGGCGGCGTCGGTACTGAAGGCAATCGACAAGAAGAAGTACGATGTCGTTCCCATCGGCATCACCAAGGAAGGACGATGGGTCACGGCAGCTCATGCCGAGCTCCTGCTCAAAGGCCATGGGTCCGATGGCCGCCGCTCACGCCACCTGCGCGCGGGTGATCCCGCAACCACGGCCACTGCTGCGGTGCTCGCAAAAGGTGAAGGCGTCGTCGTACCGCCCATCCCGGGCGACAATCACTCCTCGCTGCTGCCGTTCGAAACCAGTGCCGGCGAACTTCATCCGGCGCAAAATCCTATCGATGTGGACATTATCTTCCCGGTTCTGCACGGCACCTTCGGCGAGGACGGCACCATTCAGGGACTGCTCGAACTGGCGGACATCGCCTACGTCGGAGCGGGCGTGCTCGGCTCAGCCGCGGGCATGGACAAGGACGTGATGAAGCGCCTGTTCCGCGATGCCGGAATTCCTATCGTGAAACACATCACCATGCTGCGCAACGCCTGGCGCGCGGACCCCAGAGAAGCCCGCAAGCAAATTGAGAGCACGCTGAAGTATCCCGTCTTCGTAAAACCCGCGAACCTGGGTTCGTCAGTCGGTATCAGCAAAGTCCACGATGCCAGCGAACTGGCCGCCGCCATGGACGAGGCCGCTCATTACGACCGCAAGCTGATCGTCGAGCAGGGCGTCGGCGGCAAAAAAGTCAAAGCACGTGAGATCGAATGTTCGGTGCTTGGCAATGACGAGCCCATCGCCTCGATTCCCGGCGAGGTCGTGCCCGTCAAGGAGTTCTACGACTACAACGCAAAATACCTCGACGAAGGTTCCAAGCTGCTCATCCCGGCCGATCTGCCAGGCCGGAAACAGGCGGAAGTGCGACGCCTCGCAGTGGCGGCATTTCGCGCGGTGGACTGCGCCGGTCTGGCGCGCGTGGACTTCCTCATGGATCCGCGCACCAGCAAGATGTATGTCAACGAGATCAATACCATTCCGGGCTTCACCTCCATCAGCATGTATCCCAAGCTCTGGGCGGCGACCGGCATTCCTTACTCCCAGCTGATCGACCGCCTGATTCAGCTTGGCCTGGAACGTCACGCCGAAAAAAAACAGAACCGGTATAGCCGTTAGTTCGTGTCCACTTGCGACCCAGAATTGTTGCCTTCTCGCGCTAACCCTTCTGGCCCGCCTGCGTCTATTTCAGCAAGCAGGGAGCGATGCTCGTAGGGGCATGCATCATGTTTCACTCCGCTAGGCATGCATGCCCCGGGCACCGCAAACTGGCCTTCCTTTTCTCCTGATTCGCAACCAGGCAGGGTTCCACGCGTCCAAGAGCGCTGGAAGCCCTGTCTGTTTTTTTGAACAAATCGGCCCTACTCTGCGTATCCCATCCCGGAGGCGCAACGTGCGTAAATCCTTCCTGCTCCTTCTTTTCTGTCTTTCGCTATTCAGCCTTTCCGCATTGGCTGACGATTGGACCAAGTCCTACCAGGTCGGCGACAAGCCCAGCCTGCGCGTCGACACCAACGACGCTTCCGTGGAAATCTCGCGAGGCGTGAGCCGGACCATCTCAGCCCGCGTTATCACTGACGGTTACAGCATTGGAAGCAACGGCGTGCGCGTTACCGAGCGGCAGGATGCCGACAAGGTGGACCTGCAAGTCCATGTGCCAAATAGCTGGGGCATTCACATTAGCACCCATCGCGGCGTGCGCGTTGAAGTGCAGGTGCCACCCGATACGGTCCTGGATTTGCACTCCGGCGACGGCCACATCCGCGTGGATGGAACCGCCGGCCAGGCGCGGCTGGATACCGGTGACGGTCACATTGAAGTGCAAAACTTCAACGGCGCGCTCAATGCGCACACGGGTGACGGATCTATGACGATTGACGGCGTGCTGAGTGATGTTAACCTGCGCACCGGCGATGGACACATCGAATTGACCGTGCGTCCCGGCTCGAAGATGAATACCGGTTGGGTCATTCACACCAGTGACGGCCGGGTGGAAGCGCGGTTGCCCGGGGATTTTGCCGCTGAACTCTACGCCCACACCGGCGACGGGCACATACAGCTCGATATGCCGGTGACGGTGAATGGCTCCATTGAGCGCTCGCGGATTCGCGGTAAGCTCAACGGCGGCGGCCCGCTGCTGGAGATCACCACCGGCGATGGCAGCATCCGCATCAGCAAGTTCTGAACCGCCACGAGAAATAAGACCGCAGCCGCCGAATTTTCGCAGATCTGCGCGGATCATCAAACGACCCTGGGTCCCGCAAATCGACCTTGATCCGTGGCTATTTTGTCTTCCCGACCTCTTGTAATGAATCGTCTGTTTCCGCCGATAGTATCTACAGGACAGCCTCCCCCAAAATGGATGCTCGGGCGAGAACACGGAGCACGACGCAGCGATCCCAGCGCAAATTATTTTTGTTCTGCGGCCATCCAGTCGCGCAGGAACAGTTTGCCGGTTTGCTGAAATGCGGGGGTTTCGAGCCCGTACTGTGCCGTGAGCTGTGTCTACCTGAGGGGGGCACCGAAGCCCTTGACACCGAGATACCTCGGCTTGCCGTTCTTGACGCCAGCGATGTAATTGCCACGCTTGAGTTCGTCCGCACCTTTCGCCTGGAGCAGTTCACGGTCCATCTGCTGGTGCTGCTGCCTGAATTAACAGATTCCGTTACCTGGCCGCTGCTGCGACTCGGCGTGAAAGGTCTGCTGACCTATCAGCAGGCGCCGCGGGAATTGGCTCGCGCGGCCCGCCAGGTTGGCGCGGGAATGTACTGGGTGCCGCGCGAACTGCTCACCCGCTTCGTGGAATCGATCCTGCCGGAGGTACGCGGCTGCAAGTCGTTCGACAGCCATCCCGATATCAGCCGTCGCGAACGCGAAGTGCTTGACCTGTTGCTGGACAACCTTTCCAACAAGGAAATCGCCAGCAAGCTGTTTGTTTGCGAGCGCACGGTGAAGTTCCACGTCTCCAACCTGCTGAGCAAGTTTGGCGTGCGGCGCCGCGCGGACTTGATCGTCCTGTGGCTGCAGCGCACCAGCGCCTTTCCTTGGCTCTCGCGGGACTTGGGGAAGACCATCTCCGCGCCAGTCTGAAGCTCAGGCTTCGACGCTGGTGTCTTCCGTGGGAGCGGCCTCGGCCACCGCGTCCTTAGTGATGACCACCTTTACCGGCACTATGACGTCCTTGTGCAGGCGGATCGGGACGTTGAACTCACCAACATGCTTTAGCGGCTCGTCGAGATGGATCTTGCGGCGATCGATGTTAAAGCTTTTGTGCTCAAGTTCCCGCGCAATGTCCGCGGAGGTGACCGACCCGAAGAGCTGGTCATGCTCGCCGGACTTGCGGGTGAAGGTGAGCGAGACACCGGCCAGCAGTTCCGCCAGCTTCTCAGCATCGCCCTTTTCGCGGGCAACACGGCGCACCGCCGCCGACTTCATCTGCTCGATGACGGCGCGGTTGGAGGGCGTAGCTTCAATCGCCAGCTTTTTCGGGAGGAGATAATTGCGGCCATAGCCCTCAGCCACTTTCACCACGTCGCCGCGGGAGCCGAGCTTGACTACATCTTCTTTCAGAATGACTTCCATAAGTAGAACTCCGTTCGATCTTATTTTGTCTGGGACCTCGGGCTAAAGCCCTTCGACTCCAGAGTGCCGTCCCTACGGGACTTCGGATCTATTTCCTGCTTTACCCAGCACTCCGCCTGCGGCTACGTGCTGGGCTAAACTATTCCGCGCCTACGGCGCTGGATTCTGGCCGGCAAATTCCACTGAGATCCAATACGCACCGCGCCCTGTTTAGTCTGCCAGCTCGTGCCTTATTTCCCGAATATGACAGGCACCACAGTCAAGACCACAATCGCCACTACAAACCACATTCCAAATCGCCGAAAGCTTGCGGTCGTTCGGATGCGCTGTGGCTTGAACATGAGAACGGGCTACCGACAACTGACAACTGGTTCTAACGTCTGCCGAACGGCAGCAGCGCAATGTTGCGTGCCTGCTTGATGGCGTCGGCGAGCCGGCGCTGATGCGGTGTGCACACCCCAGTCAAACGGCGCGGAACAATTTTGCCGGCTTCCGAAACGAATTGCGAAAGCAGGCGCACATCCTTGTAGTTGATGCCGTCGATCTTCTCGACGCAGAACTTGCAAACCTTCTTGCGGCGGAAAAACTTGCGTCCCCCTTCACGAGGACCGCCAGGACCGGCCCCCGGACGTCCTCCGGGACGCGGTCCGCGTGGGGCACCCTCGCGGGGGCCTCCTTCGGGGCGGGTTGCCGGGGCTTCAGTCGTTGCGACGCCAGCATCTGGCGCCGCTGTCTTAATGGATTCGTCTGCCATGATTCTCCTTCGGGCCTGTATCGAGCCCCGATGCCGTGTTCGCGCGCATCCTACACGCGAGCTATCTCAGTCTGTCATCCTGAGCGGAGGCAGTGTGACCTTGGCAGCCGGAGTCAAAGAACCCCTCTAGCCATGGCAGTGTCCCCTCGCTCATCCCGACAGCAATCACTACGCGCTGAGCGGAGCCGGCTCAGTTCCGGCTGGCGATCCCGAATCCGGGGTCGCTTCGGCCGCTGCGACGGAGGCTGCCTCGGCGGCCGCGGCCGCAGCTGCTGCTTGCCGTCCCTTGCCGCGGACCTTGGTATCACGGATTGCCTTGACCTTGGCCAGCCGCTTCTGCTCCTCATCAACTCGCACCGTGATGAACTTGATCACCGGCTCGGTCACGCGCAGGCGGCGCTCCACTTCCTTCACCATGCGCGCCTTCGCCTTCCAGCACCATCAGCATGTAGATGCCGTCCTGAAACTTGCGAACGGCATAGGCCAGACGGCGTTTGCCCATGCGCTCCATGCTCTTCACCGAGCCGCCTGCATTCCCCACCTGCGTCTCGATACTTGAGATTAGTTTGTCCTGGTCCTCTTCCGGCATGTCGGGCCGGGCGATGAACATCAATTCATAAGTACGTTGCATTCTGTTGTTCTCCCAGCGATCGGCCGTCAGCCAAATCGCCATTCACTCCAACTCGAAACTACTCATTAGCGGCTGCTGCCTCGTCGGTCTCCGGCTTGCGATTGAAGCGGTTCATTGCCGCCTGCACGCCTTCCGCAAGAATGACTTTTACAGCGTCAGCCGCCACATCCAGTACCTGGTCAATGACCGGATACTGCGACTTCTTGAATTGCGACAGCACGTACCTGGCGCCATCGCCCGCCGGATGATCTGGCGCAATTCCCATCCGGACACGCATGATCTCCTGGGTCCCCAGAGCCTCAATCACCGATTCCACCCCGTTGTGCCCTGCCGAGCGGCCGCGTGGCCTCACTCGCAAAGTTCCGAAGGGCAGATCGATCTCGTCGTACAGCAGTACCAGGTGCTGCTCCGGCTGTACCTCGTACTCGCGAACCAACTCGCGCACCGCTATGCCGCTCAGGTTCATGTAGGTTTCCGGCTTGGCCAGCACTACATCCTGCTCGGCGATGCGCGTTCGCGCCGTTTGCGCACGGCAATGGCGATTGTTCACCCGAACGCCGCACTGCTCTGCGATGCGGTCCACCGCCAGGAAACCCATGTTGTGCGGTGTGAACTGGTACTCGATGCCCGGATTGCCGAGCCCGACGATCAGCTTCACAACCCCTACTTCTTCTTCTCGGCCTTCTCGGCCTTTTCCGGCCTCTCGGCCTTCTTCTCGCCACCGTCGGCAGCTTCGCCTTCCGCTTCCTGCTTGCCCTTCTTGATGACCTCGGGCTCGGCAGGCGCAGCCGCTGCCTCGGCGCCCTCGACTGCAGGGGCCGCCTCCACGACTTCCTTCACCGCAACCACGTGCGCTACCGGCTGGTTCTCGTCGGTGATGAACTTCACCTTCCCGTCATGCGGCAGGTCGGACACGCGAATCACCTGGCCAAACATCAAGTTGCTGATGTCCGCGTCAATGTGGCCCGGAATGTCGCCCGGAAGGCATTCGATTTCAACCTCGCGCAGCAACTGCTCCAGGATGCCGCCCTGTACCTTGACGCCGGGCGCTTCGCCCTTCATCAGGACGGGCACGCTGACGCGCAACGCCTTGTCCATCGCTATGCGTTTGAGGTCGACATGCAGCAGAGCGCCTTTGATGGGCTCGTACTGCCAGTCCACGATCATTACCTTGGCGGACGTGCCGTCGAAGGCGAGATCGAAAATCGAGTTGTGCCCGGTTTCCGAATTCAGAATGCGCCTCATCTGCTTGGGATCGACGGCGATGGCCGCGGACGCTTGTCCGGCGCCATAGACGACGGCGGGAATCATGCCGCTGCGCCGCACCCGGCGCGCGTCGTTTTTGGTGCCGCTCTGCCGCGGCTTCGCTTCAACGGTTTTATCTGCGGTTGCTGTAGCCATAATTTTGAGTCCTTTACAAAAACAGTCTGCTGACCGAAGTCTCTTCGTGAATCGATTGAATGGCGCGCCCGATCAGTCCCGCGATCGACAACACTCTGATCTTGGGCTCGTGGCGCCCCGCGTCGGTCAGCGGGATGGTATTGGTCACCACGACTTCGGCCAACCCCGATTCCGAAATTCTTTCGATCGCCGGCCCCGATAACACCGGATGCGTGGCGCAGGCATACACCTCGCGAGCGCCCGCATCGAGTAATGCCTGGCAGGTCTTTACCAGCGTGCCGGCGGTGTCGATAATGTCATCCAGGATGAGACAGGTGCGGCCCTTCACGTCGCCGATAACGTGCATCACCTCGGTCACATCCGCTTCCACGCGGCGCTTGTCCACGATGGCCAGCGCCGACTCCATCTTCTTGGCGAAAAAGCGTGCGCGCTCCACGCCGCCGGCGTCGGGCGAAACCACGGTCAGGTCCGGAAACTGCTTCTTTCGGAAGTAATCCACCAGCACCGGCGACGCGAATAGATGGTCTACCGGGATGTTGAAAAACCCCTGGATCTGCGGCGCGTGTAAATCAACGACCAGCGCGCGGTCCGCTCCCGCCGTCGTCAACAAATCCGCCACCAGCTTCGACGAAATCGGGACCCTCGGCTTGTCCTTGCGGTCCTGCCGGGCATAACCAAAGTACGGAATCACCACCGTGATCCGTCGCGCCGAGGCGCGCTTCAGCGCATCAATCAGCAGCAGCAACTGCATCAGGTGCAAATCCACCGGATCGCATGTGGGCTGCACCATGAAAACGTCGGCCCCGCGCACATTCTCCATGATCTGCACGTACGTTTCGCCGTCGGAGAATTTGGAGATGTCCGTTTGGCCCAGCGGCAAGCCCAGGAAGTCGCAAATTTCCTTGGACAGCGCATCGTTCGCGGTGCCGGAAAAAATCTTCCATCGGTCATCCTGACGCGCCCGTACTGGCTTACGCTCAGCTTTGGGATCGGCTACTGGATGAGCCTTCCTGTCCGCCTGCTGTGCAACCGTCGCCGTGCCTTCGCCGGCTGCGGTCACCGTTTCAACTGCGCTTGCTTTCGCTGCCGTTTCCATCGAATCAAATACCCCGCTTAACCTGGTTGAGTTACTGCTGGGTCTTGAATTAGCTGTCAGCCATCAGCTAAAAGCCGTCAGCGTAGCTTTCGCCGTTAGCTCCCAGGCCTTTAGCTTTCAGCCTTACAACTTGAAACTTGAAACCCGAAACGACTCACAACCGGCCACTGGCGACTGGTTTCTGGCTGGGCGGCTAGGATTCGAACCTAGACAAAGTGCTCCAAAGGCACTTGACCTACCATTAGTCGACCGCCCAATGAAGCCGCGAGAATAACCAACCTATTCAATCGCTTTGTATCAGCACGGCTTCAGCCGTGCCGAATAGGTCCGCTCTATCACTGGGCTTCAGCCCCTATTTTTCGGCGCCTAAAGCCATCATTCAGGCCGCAGCTACGGCACGGCTGGAAGTCGTGCCCTGTTACAAACCTATCCGACGTCGTCTATGACACGCGCTCTGCTAGGTGCTGGCGAAAAGCCGCTTCCAATACTCATTTCGCGCCAGAGTCGTCGTTGCCACCGCCGCGTGCCCCGCCGCGGTCATACGCGTCGCCGCACCCTGAGCCTCTTCACCCGAGGCGAACAATCCATACAACGTCGACCCGGAGCCGGACAGCGACGCATACCGCGCACCTTCGCGCTCCAAGACACTTTTTACCTCACGCAAATCGGGATACTCTGGAAAGACGACGCGTTCGAAGTCGTTCTCGATCCCGGCTCGGACGAGGTCGAGAAGCAGTGTCTCGGCCTGGTCCCCGCCTGCCGCGGGAACACCGGATGCAGATTCACTCGCAGATGCAGCTTGCGAGAAGACGCTTGTGCTCAACCAGGCAAACGCAGCCTGACCGAACTCATTTATTGTACCTGCGGCGTCAGCGCCGGTCAATTCAGCTTCTTGCGCGATCAATGCATCCCACCGCGCAAACGCAGCGGGCGTCGAAATACCCACCGAAGGCGCCACCACGACCAGGTGCATGGTCGGCAAGTCGGGCAAGGGAGATACTTCTTCGCCGCGCCCAACTCCCAGGACCGTTCCGCCGATCAGAAACAGCGGTAGGTCGCTGCCGACCTCCGCCGCCATGCGAAGCTTGTCTGCCGCTGAAATCTTGGTGCTGAGCGCACGCTCCAGGGCGAACATCGTGGCGACTGCGTTGGACGACGCTGCCCCCAAGCCGCCTTGTACCGGCAAGCGCTTGTCGATCTGAATGGTGACTTTGACCCGAGCCGTCTCGCGACTCCGGTTTTGAAAGGGCTCAGCTTCAGCCGTGCCGTGAAGGCTGTTCTTGGAACCGGGCTTTAGCCCCTGAGACATGACCTCCAATACGCGCTCGGCGATCTTGTAACAAGTGTTCGTCTGGTCGAGAGGCACCCGCGGGTCGTCGCATCGAATCTCAATTCCCGAGCCGGGCTGCACGTCCACGCGAATAACGTCATGCAGCGCCAGCGTCTGATAGATCGTGCGCAGCTCATGGAAGCCATCGGGCCGCACTGGCCCGATCTTCAGGCCGAGATTGATCTTCGCAAATGAACGGACAGCTATAGACATTGGAGCCACGCCAGTGTAAAACATGACGGAATCCAGGGCTCACGGCTTCGCGTACTCAAGGCAGACATCGGCGGCAGAAACACTGAGGGGCGAATCGGTATGTCAGACGCCTTTGATCTCGAGCAACTGTGGTTTGAGAATTCCGAAATCAAACTGCACGCCGTCGCCGCCGGTCCGAAGCATGGGCCGGTCGTCATCCTGCTCCATGGTTTCCCGGAGTTCTGGTACGGATGGCGCAAGCAGATTGGTCCTCTGGCCGCTGCCGGTTTCCGGGTCATCGCTCCCGATCAGCGCGGATACAACACCAGCAGTAAGCCCTCCGAGGTGCGCGCTTATGCGGTGACGCAACTCGTCTCCGACGTGATCGCCATCATCGACCAGCTCGGTAAAGATCGCGTGTATGTTGCCGGCCACGATTGGGGAGCGGTCGTCGCCTGGAGTGTGGCGCTGCTGCATCCGGAGCGAGTAGCCCGCCTCGGCATTCTCAACGTGCCGCACCCAGTCGTGATCGCGCACAACCTGCGAACCAACCCTCGCCAGTGGCTGAAAAGCTGGTACGCCGCATTCTTCCAGCTCCCGTGGCTGCCCGAGCTTCTGCTCTCCGCGAACAACTTTGCCTTCGCCAAGCGGTCTCTGGCAACCAGCAGCCGTCCCGGCACGTTCTCGTCCGACGATCTCGAACGGCACGCCGAGGCGTGGTCGCAAACCGGAGCGCTCACCGCGATGATCAACTGGTATCGCGCGCTCCTGCGCTTCCCGGCTTCCTATCCCGATCCCCAAGTTCGCGTGCCCACACGAATTCTCTGGGGCAAGCAGGATGCCTTCCTGCTGCCGGAAGAGGCACAGGAAAGCCTGCAGTATTGCGCCGACGGAGAGCTTACGTATTTCCCCGATGCGACCCACTGGATCCAACATGAGGAAGCCGAGAGGGTGAACGAGATGCTGATCGAGTTCTTCAAGAACAGTTGCCAGTAGTCAGTTGCCAGTTGCCAGTCTCGATGCGCTCAATCTGTCTTCACTGACTACTGACAACTGGCGACTGGCAACTCCTTCTTCATCTGCTGCGAACCTTCGACAGCAGCCGCAGAATCTCGAAGTAGAGCCAGATCAGCGTAATCATCAGCGCGAACGCGCTATACCATTCCATGTATTTCGGCGCGCCGGAGCGGGCGCCGTTCTCGATGAGGTCAAAGTCGAGGACCAGGTTCAGCGCGGCCACGATCACCACAACGACACTGAAGCCGATGCCGATGGGGCTTGAGCTGTTGATGGTGGTGAAGTGTACGCCAAAGAATCCCAGAATGAACTGCAGCAGGTAAAAGACAGCAATGCCGCCCGTGGCGGCCACAATGCCCAGGCGCAATTTGTCGGTCACGCGGATCAGGCCGGAACGGTAGGCGAGCAGCATGGCGACCAGCGTGCCAAAGGTGAGCGCCACCGCCTGTATGGCGATGCCACGGAAGCGCATCTCGAGCATGGCCGAGATTCCGCCCAACAGCAGGCCTTCGAGCAGCGCATAAATCGGCGCCGTCACCGGCGACCACTCCTTCTTGAAAATCGTGACCATCGCCACGATGAATCCACCGATTCCCCCGGCCACCATCATCGGTGCGATCGCTTGCATCGCAGTCTCGGGCGCGGCCGGGTCGAACGCGCCGAAGAAGCGGTTCCAGGTCCAGGCGGCGGTGGCGACGCAGCACAGGAGCAGGATTCCCGTCTTGTTGACGGCGCCCGAGATAGTCATGCTTTCGCCGTACGTCGCCTCACCGGTGCGGAAGGCGTCGCCACTTAGGGCTGGGTTCGAAGTTCTCATCAGTTGCGGCATTTCAAATGTCTCCTTGGCTCTACTTTATCTTCTCATTAGTCGCGGGTTGCTGGTTCGCTAGCCGTTAGAACAACGTCTCCTGACCGCTCGTCCTCGGGCGCTTCACCCCGAAGTGCTCGTACGCCAGATGCGTGGCGACGCGCCCGCGCGGGGTGCGGTCGAGAAAGCCGATCTGGATGAGGAACGGCTCGTAGATCTCTTCAATCGCATCCGCCTCCTCGGCCAGCGACGCCGCCAGCGTGTTCAAGCCAACCGGTCCGCCCTGGTATTTCTCGATGATGGTGAGCAGCAGCTTGCGGTCGATTTCGTCGAAGCCGTGGCGATCGACCTCGAGCATTTCCAACGCGGCCTGCGCCGTGGGCTTGTCAATCTTACCCGCGCCGCGCACCTGAGCGTAGTCGCGCACCCGCCGCAGCAGGCGATTGGCGATGCGCGGTGTGCCGCGGCAGCGCATGGCAATCTCCATCGCGCCGGGCTCGTCAATCTCGACGCCCAGAATTTCCGCCGAGCGCTCCAGGATGATCTTCAAGTCCTCGTGGGTATAGAACTCCAGCCGCAGCACGATGCCGAAGCGCGAGCGCAAGGGCGCGGTGAGCAGCCCCGCGCGCGTGGTTGCGCCGATGAAGGTGAATGGCCGCACCTCGATAGTGTGGGTGCGCGCCGACGGTCCTTGCCCGATGATGATGTCAAGCTTGTAGTCCTCCAGCGCTGAATAGAGCAGCTCCTCCAGCGCGGGCTGCAGACGGTGGACCTCGTCGATGAACAGTACCTGCCGCTCGCGCAAGTTGGTGAGGATCGCCGTGAGGTCGCCCTTGATTTGCAGCGTCGGCCCCGAAGTCTGCTGGAAGGCTGCGTCCAACTCGTTGGCGATGATGTTGGCCAGCGTGGTTTTCCCGAGCCCGGGCGGCCCGTAGAGCAGCACGTGGTCCAGCGCCTCGCCACGCGACTTGGCCGCCTGGATGGCAACCTCGAGGTTCTCTTTGACCTTCTTCTGCCCGATGAACTCGCGCAGCCGCTGTGGACGCAGCTTCAGCTCGAACGACGAATCGTCGTCCACCGGCACAGCCGAGACGATGCGGTCGGGATTTTCTTTGTTCGGTGGCAAAACCACGATGGGGCGATAGTAAAGGGAAGCGTGGGCAGGGCGCAATGCGTGAAAGCGCACCCTCATAACACTGCTGGGTTATTTGCTGGAGACGGAGGAATCTGCCCCAGTCGAGTTGCAGGCGATATGAACGAGGGCTAGTATCGCCATATGCCGAAGGCGAAGAAGCTCGAACTGGAGGATCCCGTTCCCGCCATTGACGAGGAGGACGAGGAAACCCTTGCCGCCATCGACGAAGGTATCCGCGACGCTGAAGCGGGCCGAACCGTATCCAGCGAAGAAGCCAGGAAGCTCCTGCCACAGTGGATTTCCGCGTCCAATACACGCAAAGAGCACTAGACGACCTTGCCGAAAATTGTCGGTTATATTGCCAAAGACGACTCGGACGCGGCCTCCCGGTTTGGTAAGTCTTTGCTCGACCATGTGGATTTACTCGCCCGTTTCCCTCGCATGGGCAACCCCATTCGGAAACGCCGACATGTGCGGAAGCTGTTGCATAGCCCGATCTTGGTCTACTACCAAATCGAGGAAGACCAAGGTGTTGTTGAGGTGCTGCACTTCCGGCATGCAGCAAGGAAACCGCTGACGAGCTTCGGCTGAGATGTCTCAGGGAATGACCTTACACCATGAGTCACACAGGCGGCGATCCGTCGATGAATAGGGGTCCTTCGACTCCGCTCGACTGCGTCTCGCTTTGCTCAGGATGACAAACTGGGTTTGGTAACCGCTCGCACTGACAACTCGCGCGGGCGAGTTTATGATTCGCATGTCATCATGAAGAACCTCGGCATCCTTCTCTCCGGACGCGGGTCGAACTTTGAGGCCATCGCCGATAACGTCGCCTCGGGCAAGCTCGACGCGAAGATCGCGGTCGTCATCTCCAACCGCGCGGACGCACCGGGAATCGAATCAGCGCGACGGCGCGGCCTGAATGCGCTGGTGATTCCGTCGAAGGGCAAACCGCGCGAAGAGCACGACCGTGAAGTGGTGGCCGCGCTGCGCGAGCACCAGGTCGAGCTCGTCTGCCTCGCGGGATACATGCGCCTGCTGTCGCCGTGGTTCGTGCAGCAGTTTCCCAACCGCGTCCTCAACATCCATCCCGCGCTGCTGCCGGCGTTTCCCGGACTGGAGGCGCAGAAGCAGGCCTTCGACTACGGGGTGAAGGTCTCAGGCTGCACCGTGCACTTTGTAGACGCCGACCTCGACCACGGCGCCATCATCCTGCAGAGAACCGTGCCCGTGCTCGACACCGACGATGAGCACACGCTGGCCGCGCGCATCCTGGAGCAGGAACACATCGCGTATACCGAGGCAATCCGGATCGTGCTGGAAGGGAAGTACCCGATCGAAGGGCGAAGGGTGGTGAAGACGTCCGAGTAGCGATGTGACCATGTTAAAATGACCATGGTCATCTGGAGGTGACCGTGCATGCCCAAGGTAGCGAGTAAGAGGAAGCGGCCCCGCAGTGTTGCCGGAGCAAACCGGGCGAAGCAGATGGCGGCGGGCGAGTTCAAGGCCAAGTGTTTGGGTCTGATTGATGACGTTAGCGAAACCGGTCACGAGGTCATCATCACCAAGCGTGGCGAGCCCAAAGCGAAGCTTGTACCGTTCGCAGCCCTAAAGAAGAAGCCTTTTCTCGGAAGGCTGGTCGGGGTGATGGAAATCGTCGGCGATCCGGACGATCTCATAAAGCCGGTGTTCCCACTTGAAGACTACGACATGCTGAAATGATCCTTGTCGACACTCACGTATTGGTATGGTCTGAGCTTCAGCCCGGCAAGCTCTCGCGTGCTGCCGCGTCTGCCATCAATCGGGCGCAGGCATCCGACGGGCTGGCGATCTCAGCAATTACACTCGTCGAATTAGCGGGACTTCTCTATCGTGGTAAAGTGCGCCTGCGAGGCAGCTTCGAATCAAGCATCCAAGAGCTTATTGCCGACGTGACCGTCAAACCGATTACTCTGGATATCGCGGTGTTGACGGCGCATTTTCCGCTCGATTTTCCCTCCGATCCCATGGACCGCATCATCGCTGCCACCGCTCGCGCGGAAGGCTTGCCGCTGGTCACCGCGGACGAGCGAATTCTCCGTTGCCCATTGCTGAAGACGATCTGGTGATTCCGCTGGACGGCCGCAAACGTTAGGCACTACATCTCGTAGTGCAGCAGCGAGAACACGTCATAGCCAGTCAACTTGTCGCGGCCTTTGAGAGCGTCCAACTCCACCACGAATCCCAAGCCACAGATGTCGGCGCCGAGCGACTTCGCCATCTCAGCGGTGGCTTTCGCCGTTCCGCCGGTGGCCAGCAGGTCGTCGCAGATGACGACGCGCTGTCCAGGCGTAATCGCATCCTTGTGGACCTCCAGCGTGTCGTGACCATACTCCAATTCGTACTTCCACTGCAGGACCTCGGCCGGCAGCTTCTTCGGCTTACGCACGGGAACGAAGCCCGCGTTCAGGCGATAGGCGAGAGCCGGGCCGAAGATGAATCCGCGCGCCTCGATGCCCAGCACCACGTCGATGTTTTTGTCGATGTAGTGCTCGGTCAGGGCGTCGATAAGACGAGCGAAACCCAGCTTGTCTTTCAGCAGCGTAGTGATGTCGTAGAAGAGAATACCGGGTTTGGGGAAGTCAGGAACTTCGCGAATGAGTTTCTTCAGATCGTTGCAGTTATGTGGAGGCATGGACTACCAGACTCCTTCGATGCGAAACGAGGGCGCTTCCAACAGCGGCGCCGCGGATTCGCCGACGTGGTCAACCCGCGCCGCCCGCGGGCCCTCTTGCAGCTTGCGGCGTAGCGAACTGTGCTGCTCGTTGGTGCCTGTCGCCATCACCTCGACATCGCCGTTCTCGCAGTTGCGCACCCATCCAGTGATCCCGATCTGCGCCGCTTCGCGCTCGACGAACCAGCGAAAGCCAACGCCCTGCACGCGTCCGGAGATGAGGTAACGGCGAGTTTGGAGGTCAGGCATGAGCGGTTAGCAGGATTCGCGACTAGCTCCCCGTTTTGCTTAATCAGGGAGATACAACCTCGGCCGCCCGAAGGCTTGCCGCCCTGCGTCGTAGCGCCGCGTCGAAGCTGGCGAACTTGTGTTGGCGGCCTGCTGAAGCAATGTGCAGGCTATCGGCGAAATCCATTCCCTGTCCGTACCAGTCGATAGCTTGCACGACAACAGTCGCATCCTCGATTTCGGCATTGCCAATGCTCAGCACAGCAAGAAGCGCGGACAGGACCTCGCTCCGCGCGAATTTGTAGGTGCTCCGAAGCACCCACTCGAGCTCCAGCAAGACTGTCTTGGCGAGGAAAACCCGTTCCTGCACTTCCAGAAATGAGACCGCACGTGCTGCCTGCTCCTTATCATCGCGAGTGATGACGCGGACCAGAACATTCGTATCTATGGCTGTCATCTGTGCTTGCGAGCCTCGGCAGCGACTCCCTCATCCATCTCCCTTATGCTCTTACGCTGGCCAGAGTAAGGAAGACAGCCCAGGATGCTCTTCCAGGTCCGAGACTTGGCGGCAGGCTTAGGCACCAGCAGAATGCCTCCGTCCCGCTCTTGCATGACAAACTCAGTGCCTGGTTTCCAACCGTGCGCTGCGCGTAGCGACTTGGGAAGCACGACTTGTCCCTTGGTTGAAAGTTTGGTCGTTTGGCTCATGGTAAGACGCCCAGTAAGATTGTGGCAGGTTTTTGTGTGTACTGCAAGCCAAGGTGCTTCGCCGTCTCACGTACCCCTAAGCCCGCGACAAATACGCCCCTTCCGACGTGTCCACGCGGATCTTCTCGCCTTCGTTGATGAACGGCGGCACGTACACCACCAGTCCAGTCTCGGTCTTGGCCGGCTTGGTAACACTGCTGGCCGTGGCCGACTTCAAACCCGGTTCGGTCTCAACCACTGTGAGTTCCACCGTCTGCGGCAACTCTACACCCACAGCCTTGCCGTCGAAGAACTCCACCTTGATCTGCAGGTTCGCGATCAGGTAATCCACGGCGTCGCCCAGGATGTCTTTGTGGAGGTTGATCTGTTCGTAGTTCTCGGTGTTCATGAAATAGTAATCGTCGCCGTCGGAGTAAAGGAACTCCATCTGCACTTCGTCCACCGTGACCTTTTCGATGGCATCGCCGGAGCGGAAACGGTGCTCGAACATGGCGCCGGTGCGCAGGTTCCGCAGCTTGGCCTGGATGAAGGCGCGCAGATTGCCAGGTGTGCGGTGCTCCACGCTGAAAACCGAATGCAAATCATTGTTGTGTTTGATGACCATGCCCGGACGCAATTGTGTGGCTGGAATCGCCATTCCTATAACTCCATTTCTTTTGGGGGAGCCGCAGTCGCGAGAACACCCTATCGGGACTTCGTAGGCGCGCGGCTCGAAGGATAAACACCTGATTTTACATGGTCGGCAATGCGATTGGGAAATGCCGCCTCGCCCAGAAGCCGGGCAACGAATATGCGGCCACGCTTTTCTAACCCGAGGAGCGGATGGAAAAGCTGGCCAACGTGCAAGCCGGCGACGATATTTAGGTAATCGAATCCGAGCGTTGCACTCAAGATCGCGGTACTATTTCCACAGGAAGGATGGAACCGATGAGTGATCAAACAGATGATTTCGCAAGTTCGGGAGAATATCGCCAGTCGGGCAGCGGACTAACCATGCTGTTCATCGGACTCGCAGCCGGCGCCCTGATCGCGCTGTTGCTTGCACCACAGACCGGCAGGCAAATGCGCAAGACTCTGCGCCGCAAGTATGAAGACGCGCGCGACGCCGTGGCGGACTTCAACGATCAGGCCAGCGACTGGATCGACAAAGGCTCGGAGTGGGCCGAGAAAGCGAAGAGCAAGGTTGCCCCGCTGGCAAAGCCGTTCCAGCGGTGACATTCGAGCTAAGTATTTTCACGGATGAGCGAATAACGAGATCCAGGACCGATCCTCGGAATCTGGGCAAATCCTTACGCAGGATTTTCTTGCAGTGAAAAACTATTTCACGAGAGGAAAAATCAGTACAACCGGAAGTTCACTTCCACGTTGATCATCACGGGAACCGGCTGGCCATCTTTTCTGGCGGGCTCGAACTTCCATTGCTTCACGGCCTCGATGGCCTTCTCATCGAGTCCCATGCCCAGCGGTCGTTGCACGCGGATCTGTTGCGGACGTCCAGCAGCATCCACCACCAGCCACAACACGACCGTGCCTTGATACTTGGCTTTGCGCGCTTCTTCCGAGTACTCGGGATCGGGCGCATACAAGGCTTTAGGCGCGCTCACACCGCCACCTACCCGGTACGCTCCGCCGCCGTATCCGCCGCCGTGTCCAGGACCAACACCGGGACCGGTTCCGGAACCAACGCCACCGCCGCTGCCGCTACCGATGCCGCCGCCATATCCGACGCCGTTGGAGGGCGGTCCGATCACCTTCGACAGAGGATCGCCCAACTGACCAACCGTGGGCAGCTTAAGCTCGGGTGGAACCACGACCGTTGGAGTCACTTCCAGCTTGGGATGTTCATTGCGGACGACGATTGCGGGAGGAACGATCTGGTCTTTCGCCAGTTTAGGCAAAGCGCCCTTGGGGGCATTCAGCTTGTCACGGTCACCACCGCCGCCACCGCCGCCCATGCGGTTCTTGGAAACCGGCAGTGGAATGTACGGGCTGATGTCGGTAGCCAGCGAAACGACCTGCTGCTTGATCTCTTCCCGGTGCTCGAATGCCCAGTGGCTCGACCATATGACCAGGGCCACGGAAAGCATGACGATACCGTACGAATAGAGGAAAACTTCTTTGCGCTGCGGATAGAGTCCCGGGCCTTCAAACAACGAGGGCAGGACTTGATCCGGCGGCACAACTTGTGAGGCACCTGCGGATGCCGGCGGGTTGGACACTAATGGCGTCGACATTGCTCTTGTACACCAGTATAGACCCAGCAGCGGTCGAGAAGTTCCAGAAAAATGCAAACAACCCCGGGACTGGTCCCCGCATCGCCGCCGTTCCACACGGCAAATAGCTGTGTCTACAACACTTGTGCTGCTTCATTTGCGGATAATCCGCCGATCACCCGCAACGCACCACGGCGCACTCCTATTTGGACGGGCGTCCTGCAAATAGGTTCGCCGTCCGCGAAAATTTCCATCCTGGGCTCCGTCCGGATGCGGACCTGCGCCGCGCGGAAATACTCCACCTCCTTCATGCCGATGTGCCCGCCGCGATAGACCACCCGAAACAGCCGCAGCAGCCGCAGCTTGCTCAGCGGCCGCACCAAGCAGAGGTCAAGTAAACCATCGTCCATTTGCGCCTGGTGGGTTAATCGCATTCCGTGACCGTATTGCGGCCCATTGCCGGCGGCGATGAGAAATCCGGGCTCGTCCACACGCACTTGCCACTCGCCATCGACGGCGACAGAAAGCTCGACATGCGGCGGACGAAAGCCTCCTAACACTTGCAGCAGCGCGACCACATATCCGCCATGGGCGCGCAGCCAGCGCGGCTGCCGCAAGGTCAGACGATTCACCGCGGCATCCAGACCGGTTCCCGCGATGCAGGCGTAGAAGGTGGTGCGCGCGACCTCGCGTTCGGCTTCGCTCAGACGGCGCAACTGCGATTGCATAATGCGTGCGCCGATTTGCGGAAGATCGCGCCGCGGCCCGTCGGGAACGAAGTGCATCGATTCCAGCGACTCGCCTTGCCAGGCAACCGAGTCCGCCATGTTAGCGCCGCGCGACTCGGTTCGACTCTCTTCCAGCGGCTGGATGGTTCCCAGATCGACGGCGCGAACGTTGTCACCCGACGCGCAATAGCGTTTCCACGCTGCCAGAGCTTGGGCAACCGTTTCCACTCCCATCGAGCGCGCAAAGTCGTTGGCGCTTCCCAGCGGGACAATGAGCGTCGGAATCTGTTTCAGCGCCAATCCACCGAGATGGCGATGCAGAGTGCCGTCGCCGCCGAAGATGAGCGCCGCAGCGGGTTCGTCGGTAGGATCGAGTTCGTTACCCGAGAAAAGGTTGACTCCCGGCAGCTCAAATTGCCGCATATGGCGCTCTTTGGCGACAGGTCCGAGAAGGGCGACGGCGCGCACCGCGCTACTCTCGCACAGGCAGCGGGAAATTCAAAGTAGCTCGGTGCTGGAAGATCGCCGTTCGCCTTTCGCGATGGGCTTTTCGCTATGCGTAGTCATCCCAAGAACAGCGCAGCGCAGTTGAGGGATCGATTCTGCAGCTCGATAGCGGCGGGCGGAAAGCCGGAAAACCCGCTGCTTTTCGGGGTGATCGTGCGTGGCTGTGTCGTCGAGGATCGCACCTTACTCTCCCCCTGTGGATCAACGTATTTTCAACGACTTAGACAAGATTTCCACTGCAAAATATAGATTATAAATGTGGTTACGGGTAAAATATTGATTTCACTTAGACTTGCCGGGCCCAAGATGTATAAGACTGTTAGTTTTGTTAGTTTTGTTAGCTTTGTTAAGCTTTGTTAGCTTGCTAGCTTGC
>CAWHRM010000002.1:0-49243 GCA_963831675.1 uncultured Acidobacteriaceae bacterium | reverse complement strand
TCTTTCCACGAAAACAGCCCTGACTCGCGCAGCAGCTCTTCGCCCCACTGCCCGCGCAGGGTTTCGCGCAGGAGAAATCCGGAATCGGGAGCGAAGCCCATGCGGAACTCGGCGACGATGGCAGCGGTGATTCCTCGAGAGGCAAGGTACTCGCGGGCGTGGGCCGCTTCGGGCCGGCGCAATTGTTCCTGGAAGAAGGTGCAGGCGCGCTCGTGGATGTCCAGCAAGCCGCCGCGCAGCTTGGCGACGCGCTCCTCCTCGGGCGAGGAGAAGCTCATTTTGGGCATGGGGATTTTAAGCTTCTCGGCGATCAGGCGTAACGCTTCGGGGAAGGTGATGTTCTCGATCGGCTGGACGAAGTCGAAGACATCGCCCGACGCGCCGCAGCCGAAGCAATGGAAGAATTGCCGCGAGGCGTGCACCGAGAACGACGGCGTCTTCTCCTGGTGAAACGGACACAACCCGGCAAAGTTCTGGGCGCCGGCCTTTCGCACTGTGACGAACTCGCCCACCATGCGGACGATGTCAGCCTGCTGCTTCAAGGTGTACGCAAAATCTCCGGGATTCGCCATGTTGTTCTAGTGTGCAGGTGGGCTTGTCGGAGCCTTCTTCCTTCTCCACGGTGATGGCGAAGGCCTTGGCTTCGACGCCCGCAGGCATGGGATGGTCCATGACGATGGCGTTGCCATGCTCATCGGGTTTGAAGACGCCGGCTGCAACCGGAGCGCCCTTCGCCGGAATCACCCAAAGCTCGTAGGCTTTGCCGGGAGGCACAGGGGGTAGATTGCTGGCCATGAAGATCATGCGCTTCTTTGCCGGACTGAAGATGGCGGTTCCGCTCGGCTGCCTGGCCGCTTTCTGCGGAGTCAACGATACGTGGACCGCGTCAGGCGCGGTCAGAAGAGAGAGGTCCTGGTGCAACTCGTCGAGCTGCGTGGTCTGATCGTGGTTGCGCCCGGCAAGCTCGGCTATTTGATCCCGCAGGCGTCCGTTGTTGTGCCACAGGTTCACAGCGAATATCAATAGGCCGAGTGCAGCCAATGTCGGAACCAAGGTCCACCACCTGCTGCGTTGCGGAGCCGTCGCCTGCGACGAGTTGGGCATAGAAACCCCTCGCGGCTCGGCGGCGATAGCGCGCATCAGGCGATCTTTGCTGCGCACCGGCGGTTGTGGACCGCCGCTGCTCAAAGCGAGCAATCCGAGGTCGGAACGCAACGCCTGCAATTCGCGCCGGCAGGAGGCACACGTCTCCATGTGCAGCTCCAACTCCTGACGATCCGCGCCTGAAAGTTCGCCCAACGCGTAAAGCGTCAGATCATCCGCGAATTGTTCGTGCGTTTTCAAATTGTCTCCGGGGCGAAAGCCCCTCAATCTTCGTACGCCCAAGCCGGCCTGAAGGCCAGCTCTACCTTCTATCCTGCTATCCCGCGAACTTGTTCGCAGAAATTGCAAGCCGCTGCGAATCCTGGTCTTCACCGTGCCCAGCGGCTCGCCGGTCTTCTCCGCTATTTCCGTGTGTGTCAAACCCTGAAAAAACGCCAACTCCAAAACCTTGCGCTGGTCGGTATTCATTTCCGCAATAACGCCGCGAACCTTCTCGATCACTAACTTATTTTCGGCTTCATCGCGCAGGTCCGGACCGCCGGCAATCACACAGTCCTCGATATCGGTCTCCGGACGCCTCTTGCGCAACCGGTCGATCGAGCGATGCCGCGAGATGACGGCCAGCCACGCTGCCAGGCTGCCTCGGCTGGCATCGAAGGCGTCGGGGTTACGCCATAGCTGAAGGAACACGTCCTGAAGAACGTCCTCGGCGCCTCCAGCATCCTGTAAGACTCGAAGCGCTACCGCATATACCACCTTGCCATACCGATCATAAAGCTCGGACATTGCGCGTTGGTCGCCCGCGCGAATGCGCGATACTAACCGCATATCGTCCGTCGCGTCAGGGCGAATCAGCGAACTTTGTTCGATCGGTTCCATTTAAGTAATACGTCTGAGAATGGCTGACAGATTGCTAAGGGGCCGGACCAGCCAAAAAACATGTTTGCAGAAACTTCCAGCCGGTGTAAAATCCGCCCGCTGTTCTGGCCTCGTACTTGAGGTAGCAAACGGAAACCACGAGAAGATATCAGTAAATGCTTTGTCGAACAACTGGGGCGACATACCGGCTGGAAGATTTCGGATTTCCATCTCAAGGTTCCCTTCCCGTCGCGCCATCGCGGTTCCTCCGTCTGCAATTCGAAACAGGAGAGAAACCGATGAAGCAGTTGCTTGCAACGTTGTTGGCGGTGTCCGTGATGTTGGTTGGCGCCGCGCCCTTGGCTGTTGCCGGCGCCTACCTCGCCAAATCGGTAGCCGGGCCGTCGCTGTACACGCGGCTCGGCGGATATGACGCCTTGGTTGCCGTGACCAAGGACTTCATAGGCCGGCTGGCGACAGATCCGACACTCGCGAAGTTCTTTACCGGACTGAACGACACTTCTAAAGCCAGGGTCGAGGCGCACGTCATTGACTTTCTTTGCGTGGCGACGGGCGGCCCGTGCATCTATACCGGCCAGGACATGAGAGACCGCCCACACCGGCCTGCATATTACGGACGCCGACTGGAACGTCTCGGCGGCGCACCTGACGGAGACCCTCAACAAGTTCAAAGTGCCGCAGAAAGAGCAGAGCGAAGTGATGGCTGCCATCGGCGGACTGAAGAGCCAGATTGTGGGACAGTGAAGGAAGTGGATCGTGGATAGTGGATAGATCAAGTGTTCGAGAGCCCCCGCGCTCGTCCTGCAGTGAAAAGTGGGTCAACTATCAACTATCCACTGTCCGCTATCCACTACCTCAGAAACTTCATCTCCACCGTGACCTGCACGGGGACGCGCTGGCCGTTCTTCTCAGCAGGTTTGAACTTCCATTTCTTGACGGTATCGACGGCGCTTTGTTCGAAGGCTGTCTCGTCACTGCGCAGCACACGCACCGCTTCGACGTGTCCTTTCGCATTCACTCCCACCAGCATTACCACGGTGCCATGCGGCTCCGCATCCGGCGGCAGGTCAGGGAACTTTGGATCGGGGGCATCCGTTGCCTGGGGCGGCTTCATGCCCTTGGTGACGCGTTCGAAGTGAGAGAAGGTTTCGTCGTCAGAGAAATCGGCCGGTGAAGTGGAGAGCGTGGATGACGATTCAGAACGTGCGCCGTTGCTTTGCGCCCAGCCGGAGGCAATAGAAAAAAACGAGAGTGATAGCGCTAACGCCATCCATACGAGTCTGCGCATCGAAGCCCTTGAGGTCGTGCAAAAGGTACAGCTATCGTTAAACCGGCACGCGTGCCGGGCGGTGTGTCTCATCTGGGTGAATCCGGGAGTAAAGGGCACTTCAGTACAGTTTGAACGACATTTCCGCATTGATCTGTACCGCCACCGGCTTGCCGTCTTTGATCGCCGGAGCGAACTTCCATTGCCGGGCTGCATCCATCGCGTTCTGCTCGAATACCCGGTTCGAGGAGCGGACCACCTTGACGTCGTCAATGCCGCCCTTTTCGTTGATCGCCAGTGCCACCACGACGCTGCCGCTCAGCTTGGCCTTTCTCGCCTCCTCGGGGTACTGGGGATCGACGTGGTTCAGGGTGCAGGGGCCGCGAATTCCGGGCCCGAGAGTCAAGTAGCTGCAGCTGTCAAATGGAGCTGTCGCAGTCGGCGCTTGAGGTTCGCAGGGCCCACTCTGTGGTTCTGAGCTGGACGATTGCAGGAACGCGTGGCTCTGTGGCATTACGGAACTCTGCTGCCCAGCCGCTGCGCCCAGCAACAGCAGAACGGAGGTAAATCCGATCGCGGATCCGAATTGGCGCATCTTTCTCCGGCCTCCTATCCTCCGTGCTCCCTGGGGTAAATTCTCTTTAAGCGCCTATGGTAATCACACCTCGCATGCGGGTAGATATGGCAAAGGTCAGATGGTGGACCGATGCTGAATCCTAAACTAACAGACTGCTGAAAAAGTCCGAAAAGCAGATCCCTCGCGGGCTGAAGCCCGCTCGGGATGACAAGAATAAACGACTTGTCGGCACGACTGAAAGCCTGCCCTGAGCGAAGCCGAAGGGTCGTGCCCTGATACAAAACGCTCACAGTGCGACCCTTTCAGCAGCCTGCTAGTCGCTTGCCGCAGTACGGCCTTGCTGTGCCGACAAGAGCTGCGCGAAAAACGGATTCAGCATTCGGCCGTTCGGATCCACACTTCTAACCCAGTCGGAAAATTGCTGCCATCTGGGGCCATACGCTGCCTGCGCATGTTGCCTGGTAACGAAGGGGCTCTGATTGAACAAAGGAATGCCGCCCCGCTGGTAGGCGAACTCGTTGAACTCCTGCAGGAACCTGTCCCAGGCCGGCTTGTCAGTACAAGCGTGGATAGGATCGATGGAAAAGATTTCGCCATCGTAGCTATAAGAGAGGATGGCGTGCCTATCGGGTCTGATGTGATAGGAACCGAGCGGCATGTCCACGGAACCCATACTTCTTGAAATGCTCGTCACTGAATTCCAGATATTGCTAGAGGATACTCAGCCATTGAGAGCGCGGGAACGCCCAAAAAGTGAAAGCATACTTGGAAGAAGCATGGGTGGCGCTGTAGTTCACCGTCTTGTCGGCATCTTGAAGCGAAAACCCTCCGGTCAGATGCAGAAGGCGATACAGCATTCGTACCTTCAGGAACCACAGGTCTTGAATCAGGTTCTTGAGCGGCTTAGTCGGGACGTAGAGGTCGATGGCCCGGCCGACGAAGGCGGCTGCGTGGTTCCATAGCCTGCGCCGCGTAGCCGCCAGACAAGATGAAAAGAAGCCCACCTTGGCGCTTCCCTTCCTGGTTTGGAAGATGGCCGTCTTGCCGACGGTCCAGCAGACCAGGCCTTCGGCCGAGTCGATGATCTGTGCGACTTCGCTCTCGGTGAGCTCACTGATTGCGCGCGGCAGATACGTGAAGTGGATGGCTTCCATCGGCTTGATGCGAAAAGTGACTTCGTAAACCACACCACAGAGGCCGTAGCTCGAACGCACCAGGTAGAGCAGGTCCGGATTGCGCGATTCGTCCGCCTCTTGCAGTTCGCCCGACGGATCCACCCACTTGATCCTGGTGATGTACGAATTGACCTGGCCAAATTCGACGCCGTCCAACGCATCTTTCGTCTGACAACATGCCGCGGAGCCCAGTGTCATATTGCCGATCTCGATATTGGTGACGAATTGCAGGCCCTGAGCTCGCAGGGCCTGGTTGGCATCGATGAATTGCAGGCCGGCCTGCGCGGTGAAGGTCAGGTTGTCCCGGTTGATCTCAAGCACGCGGTTCATGCGCGACATGTTAAGGATGGTTCCATCGGAAGAAGCACATGGCGTCAAGGAATGATAGCTGCCCATGGCGCGGACCGGGCTGGGGAACCCCACCGGATCTTTCAGGATGGATTGGATCTGCTCGACCGTTTCCACGTAGACAAGCTGCTGCGGAGAAGTCGTGATCCCGCCATCGTAATTGGTGATCGTGGAACTCATTCAAAGGCTCCTTCCAGCGAGCGAGAGCTTTCGTTTCCTGGCAACGCAGACGGTAACATACGCCCGACCTTCCGGGAAGGCAATCATCCGAGGCCGACACCCGCCTCGGTGACCAAGCTCACTGCTCCGCTGGAGCATCCGATGTAGGGTAAGAGTTTGGGTGATTCCGCTTTGCGAGGACTTCATGACTGTTGTTGCGCTGGATCGAATCGAGAACCGGACATTTTCTGAGCTCAGAGTTGGCGACTCCGCCAGCCTCTCCCGTACCCTTACCTACCAGGATGTTGAACTGTTTGCGATCATGTCGGGCGACGTGAACCCCGCCCACGTGGACAAGGAGTTCGCCGACAGCGACATGTTCCACAAGATCATTGCGCATGGCATGTGGGGTGGCGCGCTAATCTCGACTGTATTAGGCACGCAGCTACCCGGCCCTGGCGCCATCTACCTTGGGCAGTCGTTGCGCTTCCACCGGCCCGTCGGCCTCGGCGACACCATCACCGTGACGGTCAAAGTCGCGGAAAAGGATGAGGACAAGCATCGCGTGACCCTCGAGTGCCGGGCCGCCAATCAGAGAGGCGAGATCGTAATCAGCGGCACCGCTGAAGTGATCGCGCCGACAGAGAAGATCTCACGCGAGCGTATCCGGCTGCCCGAGGTCAGACTGCTGGAGAAGGGGCGGCACTATCGCCGGCTGATTGAGCAGGCGAAGGGTCTGTATCCGATTCGTACCGCTGTAGTGCACCCGGTCGACACCGCTTCTCTGCTGGCGGCCATCGAAGCCGCAGAGGCTGACCTTATCCTCCCCGTGCTGGTCGGACCGGAGGCGAAGATCCGCGCTGCCGCCGAGTGCAGCAAGCTGGACATCTCGCAATTCGAGATGGAGTCTACAGAGCACAGCCACCAGGCAGCGGAGCGCTCCGTCGCCATGGCGCGTGAGCACAAGGTCGAGGCGCTGATGAAAGGTAGCCTTCATACCAGCGAGCTGATGCAGTTCGTCGACACGCCCCGTGGTTTGCGCACGGCGCGGCGGATGAGCCACGTGGCGGCGGTGGAGATACCGAGCTTCCCGCGCCCGCTGTTTATCACCGACACGGTGGTAAATGTTTCGCCCACGGTGGAAGAGAAACGCGACATCGTACAGAACGCAATCGATCTGGCGCACACCTTGACCATTTCGAATCCGAAGGTCGCGATCCTGTCGGCGCACGAAGCCGTGTCGCCGGAGCTGCCATCGTCCTTCGACGCGGCGGTGCTGTGCAAGATGGCTGACCGGGGGCAGATTGCCGGAGGTGTACTCGACGGGCCGTTGGGCTTCGATGTCGCGGTGTCGGAGGCGGCAGCCAGGACGAAGGGCATCGCATCGCCGGTCGCGGGAGTCGCCGACATCCTGGTAGTGCCGGACCTTGAGGCCGGCGCCATCCTGGTAAAGCAACTCGAGTACATGTCGGATGCTCAGGCCGCAGGGCTGGTAATCGGCGCCAGGGTGCCCGTCGTCGTGACCAGCCGCACCGACAACATCCTGGCGCGTCTTGGTTCGTGCGCTCTGGCGTTGCTCGCGGTACGCCGCAAAGAGACTGGAGTGTCGTCCCCTGCGGTTTCGCAGTTGTAAATAGGCCGGCGGAGTTCGGGTGCGATCCCAGCAGGCCTGAGCGAACACAGAGCGGGCCGCGTGATTAACTCTTGGAACCTGGATCGCCATGCGAATGGCAGTCGGGTACTCCGCATCGGGCCGCAGTATCGCCCTCGAAGTCAAACTCGATGAGCACAGCCGGCTCGTTACCCACCACCCAGCCATCGTGGCCCGGCTCGATAACCACCACCTGCGGAGCCGTGAACTCTTTGCGGCAGCCATCCGGGAACTCGATGTGGATCTGCCCGTGCGCCAGGAACCCCACGTGGGCGTGCATGCAGAAGTCGGTGCCGACAACGGGCTTGATGTGGGTCGACCACTGGAAGCCCGACGGATAAATGACGCGCTTGACGCGGGCTGAACCAGCACGCGCGATGTCAAGTTGGACTCCGGCGATTTTCTGGTGTTCCGTTCCCAGCATTGGTTCGAGAAGAGGATTGGGAGTGCTCATGGCAATGTCCTCCAGACGTGGGCACGCGGGCTGAACAATTCTGTCTCAACCCATACGGATGTCGAGCGAAATCCGCTCCCGCGCATCCATCGAGGATACCGCAGGCGGTCAAACGTACCCGGTCGTGCCTAACTGAGGTCGACGGCGATCACGGTTTGGGTGCGCCCGCGCAGGCGGCTGAAGAAGTCGCCGACGATTTTCATCCAGCCGTACTTGCGGCGCAGCAACTCCTGTCCGTGTACGGCTTCAGGGTCTTCGCAGATGCGGGCACGAGCGTCCACCCAGGCGCCTCGCAGGTTGCCTCGCATATCGCAGGGCGCGACACGTACCCGCGGGTTGTTGCGAATACGTTTGGTCTTTCCGGCATCGGGAAGCGTGTACACGTAAAACGTATCGCCTTCCTGTCCGAACCATACTGGAGTTCGCACGCCCATACCGGTCTTGCGAAAGGTTTCCAGGTTCAGGTATTTCGCTTTGGCGAACTGCGCAATCGGATCAGGCATCGGCGAGCCACCTCACACCATGAGCTTATCGCATGCCGGTTGTGGCGTGATCATGGACATCCGCTCTCCGCGATATAATCTGAGACGCAATGCGTCTGCTGCTGAATTGGTTGTTGAGCGCGATCAGCCTGCTGATCGTGTCCCGCCTGATACCGGGTTTTTACGTGCGCGACTTTACCGCTGCGCTGATTGCTGCCCTGGTCATCGGACTGGTAAACGCCACGCTCGGGCTGCTGCTGAAGATCCTCACGCTTCCCCTGACCGTCCTGACCCTCGGCATCTTCTGGTGGGTCATCAATGCGCTCATGCTGATCTTCGCATCGAACTTCGTTCCCGGCTTCGTAGTGCGCGGATTCTGGCCTGCCTTCTGGGGAGCAGTCGTACTTTCCCTGATCAACATGGTGCTGAAGGCGCTGGCGCGGGACGTGGAGAGAGCCTAGCATGATTTCGCTGTGATAGGATCTGGGCATGGATGCCGATCTCCTGCGGTACTTGGAAGGAATGGAGAAGCGCCTGCGCGAGTACATCGACGAGCGCATGCTGGATCTGCGCGAGTACATTGACGAGCGCATGAATGATACGGAGAAGCGTCTGCGCGAGTACATTGACGAGCGCACGTATGACTCGGAAACTCGCATCGTTCGGGCGTTCGGTGCTTACCAGGAATCAGCCAGTCGTGCGCATGCGGAAGATCGAAGCCGATGTCTCTAACATCAATGCCTCCACCACCCAGCAGCTTGATGCCATGCAATCGAAGCTCCTAGACTTGGAAACCAGGATCATTAATCTGGAAGGCCCGCAGGGTAGAACTGCCTGAGCCCGACGTGAGAAGTCCCATCTTAGCTGGGCCACCCGCCCTCAGCAGTCGTGCATTCGGGTGAGTTGTTTCTGAACCGCGTGCCCATATGAAGCCGAACGTAATTTTCTTGGTTGTTACCTCTCGCCATTCTGGTCGGAGCGATGTACTGTTCCCCCGATAAGCCAAATCGCAGTGGGTCGCAGACTAGCGAGTCTACGACGGTTGTAACCTCGTCAAAAGGAATCAAAGTGCAGTCAGACTTCGAACAGTCTGAATTCTGTCGACAGCATCACTGCGAAGAGGGCAGTCATGGGTCAAGGCTCTTCGAAGCTCATAACGATCGAAGCCGCCCCGCGAAAGCGCTTGGTCGAGGCTATCGTGATCGACAGCCGAACCATCCCGTATCATCTTGAGTACACGTGCGGCGGTGACTGAGCGGTAGTCCACAGCGACGAGGATTGTACCTCATGCAAGTAGGCATGATAAACACGAAACACAATCACCCGTCACTCTGACGCGGTGAATCCGTCACACCGTTTGCCCCCTTCGGCGGGATACAATGCCTTCGGCTTGCAACTGCCAGGAGACCGCTCCCATGGCCGTGGTTGAAACCGAAGTTGAATCCAAGTTCCTTCCGGCGAACGCTTACGAACCGCTGGAGCCCGGCGAAATTTATTTGCCTCTGGTGCCCGCCGAGGCGAAGCTACCGGAGCTAACCACGCGCTCCATCGGCTGGGGCCTGTTCCTGTGTGTCATCTTTACTGTCGCCTCCGCCTATTCCGGGCTGAAGGTCGGCCAGGTGATGGAGTCCGCGATCCCCATCTCGATTCTGGCTATCGGTCTGGCACGCGTGTATCGCCGCCGCTCGAGTGTGCTGGAGAACGTCATCATCACCGGCATCGGGGGCGCCGCCGCGGCCGTGGTCGCAGGCGCTATCTTCACCCTTCCCGCTCTCTACATCCTGAAGATCGATCCCCATCCCGTGCAGACCATCTTCATCTGTCTGGCGGGCGGCTGCCTGGGCGTGCTGTTCTTGATTCCGTTGCGCCGCTATTTCGTGCGCGACATGCACGGTCTGCTGCCGTACCCAGAAGCAACCGCGATCACCGAAGTGCTGGTCACGGGAGAGAAGGGCGGTTCGCAAGTCAGGCTGCTGCTGCAGGCGACTGCGATCTCCGGCGTTTACGACTTCTTCGTCACCACATTTCAGGTATGGAAGGAGTACGTCAACTTCCAGTTCGTGCCGGTGTTCCGGCTGCTGAACGACCGCGCCCGCATGGTCTTCAGCTTCGACGCAATCGGGTTCATTCTCGGCCTCGGCTACGTGATGGGGCTGCGCAGCTCCATGATCCTGTGCGCCGGCGGCGTGCTGTCGAACTTCGTGCTGGTGCCGCTGATCTGGTTCATCGGCAGCCACCTCGACAGCGCCGTGTATCCCGCCAGCATTCCGATTTCGCACATGACTGCGGTGCAGATTTATCGCGGCTACGTGCGTTTCGTGGGCGTGGGCGCGATTGCCACCGCCGGGATCTTCGGGATCGTGAAGTCGTTGCGGATCGTGGCCGGATCGTTCGGCATTGCACTGCGCGTGTTCCGCCGTAGCGAGCCCACGGTGGAAGAGCGCACTGACCGCGATGTTCCGATGATCGGGATATTGATTGGCGTGGTCGTCAGCGCCATTGGGGTCGCTGCCTTTCTCGGGCGTCTGCCCGCGACCTGGACCGTCGTCGGAATTGGAGCGGTGTTGACCCTCGTCTTTTCCTTCTTTTTTACCTCGGTCGCGGCGAACGCGATTGCCACCACCGCCCGTAATCCGGTTTCTGGCATGACCATGCTCACCGTCATCATCTCGTCGCTGGTGTTATTGCGGTTCGGTGTTTCGGGAACAACCGGCATGTTCTTCGTGATGGCGATTGCCGGCATGGTGTGCACGGCGTTGTCGGTTTCCGGGCAGGCAATCACCGACCTGAAGGCTGGCTACTGGATCGGCTCAACTCCTGCGGCACAGGAGAAGGTGAAGTTCCTTGGCGTCATTGCCGCGGCAACCGGCGCGGGCCTCACCATCGTCATGCTGGCGCGGGCGTTTCAGTTCGGCGAAGCGCTGCCCGGAGACCTGCGCCCGGTGCTGGCTTCGCCGCAGGCCTCCATCATGAAAGCGCTGGTGGAAGGCTTCATGAGCCATCAGCCGGTGGCCTATCTGTTATTCGGCGTCGGGGCGTTCATTGCAATCCTGATGGAGATGCTGGGGCAGCCGTCGCTGATTTTCGCCCTCGGCATGTACCTGCCGCTTGAGTTGAACACACCCGCGCTGGTGGGCGGATTTCTGTCGCACTTCCTGAACAAGCGGGCGGAACGCAGCGGCGGCGAAAGTGGAGGAAGGATTCGCGAGCGCGGCGTAATCATCGCCTCCGGACTGATGGCTGGCGGAGCGCTGGGAGGAGTGATCGGCGCGGCTTTGCGGCTGCTGCCAAGCTATCGTGAAGAGCTCATCAAAACGCCGTTCTATTCCAACGAACCTATATCGCAGACGGTTTCCGCCGTGATGTTCATCGGGCTGTGCCTGTACATGTGGTTCGGTTCCCTGCAGAAAGTGAAGGAATGAAATGGACCAAATAGGACGATTCGTTGCCGACGCCGTGCTCGGCATTGACACACTATGGGGCGGAGACGTGATGTGTCCGTCAGGAACAGGGCGCTTTATTGCAGACTCGTGGTTCTCCGATGAAGCTCTGCCCGCGGCATACACCACACCCGCGGCTGCGCGACTGCGCGCGACCGGCGGGGTCGGAGGCAAGACCATCGATCGTGAGGCGTTTGAAGCGTACCTGCGCGAAGTGGACCTCCCAAAGGCGATGGACGGTCTATCCGCCGAGGCGCAGAAAATCGGCGGGCTACGCGGCCAGTATCTCTCCGGCCTCGCTCTCAGTCTCCAGACCATGTGGGACCTTGCCATGGAGATGCTCGGCAAGGGCAAGCCTGTTCCCTACGAGCGTTGCGTGCAGGCCTCCACCGGCAAGCCGCCGGAGCCGTCGCGGCCTGAGGCCAAGCGTGACCGGGTTACAGAGCTGCTCAACCGCGCCGGTTACTCGACGTCAAGTAACGGCGGCCTCCTGGGAGCGGTGGACGCATGGCGCCGCGAGCGAACCGTACCCATGGCTTCGGTTAAAGCGCTCGGCGCGGCCGTGATCGCGTACTTCGAAAATCTCAGTCTGGTGAACATGTCCCCGCTCTTACCCGAGGAGCTTGCGTTTGTCCCCATGGCCAACATCGACTTCCTGCCCATCAAAGACGCCTGGTTCTCCGGCTCGATGAACTATCTTGGGCGGGCCCGTAACCCCAATGGAAGTCCGCAGTACGAGGCGAGCTACGAGATCAACGCCTCGCTGCAGATCAGCTTCCCTGAATTTCAGCAACTGGTGAGCCACGAGGTCGTCCCCGGACACGTGACGACGTTCGCCTATCTCCAGGACCTCTACGTTCGCGGTGTGGCGGGCTTCGAAGCGACCGTGCTCACGATGAACACACGCGCCGCGACCTTGTTCGAGGGAATTGCCAACAATGCCATCCTCATCGCCCATGATGTGACCGACGTCGAGCTGTTGCCCGACGAAGACATGCAAATCGGCGTGCTGCTGGCTCTGTTGCAGGACGACGCCAAGAACCAGTCTTCCTACCTCACCTGGGGTGAAGGCAAGCCGCAAGCGGATGTTGCTGCTACCCTGCGCCGCGATTTCCTGGTGAGCGAGGAGCGCGCCGACAAGCTCTCGGGCGCGTGGGGACGTCATCCATTGCTGGGCCGCATGTATCTTCCAGCGTACCGCTCCGGAACTGAGAAGGTCGCACAATTGCGGCGCAGTTTCCCACCGCAGCGCGTGCTCCCGGCGATTTACGGCTGCTTCGGCCTGGTGGATATCCAGACGGTGGACGAGGCACTGGGGGCGAAGGCATAGCGCGTGGCGCAAATAACAGAGCGTCCCGATCGCGTTCTTGTCGTACGACTGAGCGCGATGGGCGATGTCATCCACGGCATGCCGGCGATCGCCGCTTTGCGTCGCGCGAAACCCGACTTGGAAATTGGATGGCTGATCGAGGAACGCTGGGCGGAGCTGTTGTGCTCGCGCGACTCCGAACGCCTGGCGCCGCGCTCGCAATTCAAGCCGTTGGCGGATTGGGTCCATGTAGCAAACTTCTCGGTTTGGCGACGGGCACTGTCGTCCGCTGAGACATGGCGCGAGGTCCGGTCCTTGTTTCGTGGAATTTGCGCCATGAAATACGGGCTGACGCTCGATCTTCAAGGCGCGATCCGCTCGGCGCTCGCGGCGCGCGCAAGCGGTGCGGCCATCCGGGTTGGGTCGTCGCAACCGCGTGAAAGCCCAGCAACCATGCTTTACACGCGGGCCATTGACGTTACCGGAACCCATGTAGTCGAGCAGGCATTGTCCCTGGCATCGGCAGTCGCGGGGCAACCGTTGGAGTATGTCGAGCCGGCTTTTCCGCTTGATCCAGGACCAGAAGCCTGGGCCGACGACTTTGTTGTAAAGCTTGACGGCCAGCCATTCGCGATCCTGAATCCCGGCGCCGGATGGGGCGCAAAGTGCTGGCCGGCAGAATCGTTCGGCGCGGTGGCGCGTGCCCTGATGGAGCGTGGACTGGCCGCGGTGGTCAACCATGGTCCGGGCGAAGAATCGCTGGCCGAGGCGGTTCGGCAGGCGAGCGGTGGAGTTGCGGTTCCCTTGCAATGCCCGTTCGGCGAATTGATCGCTCTCACCCGCCGCGCCAGCCTGTTCATCGGCGGAGATACCGGCCCCATGCACCTGGCGGCGGCATTGCGCGTTCCCGTCGTCGCCTTGTTTGGCCCGACGCGTCCAGAGCGTAACGGTCCCTTCGGCACGCGCTGCGTGGTGTTGCGAAGTCCGGAGAGCGAGTACAACACAAGTCACACGGACCGTCCCGACGAAGGGCTGGTCTCCATCCCGCCGCAAGCCGCCATCGAGGCGGCTGACCAGTTGCTGGGAGAGCACGGTGCCTGAGCCGCAAACCGGCAAGCCTCCCGCGGCCTGGAGCCGAATTGCGCGCCGCATCCGCGTACCGCTGGGGTTCGCATTCGCTGCCTTCTATCTTTGGCGTGCTCAGCCGACGTGGATGTCTCTGCTGATCGGGACGGCGATCGCGTTGCTCGGAGTTCTCGTTCGCGCGCTCGCTTCCGGGCACGTCGAGAAGAACCGCGTGCTTACCATGACAGGTCCATACGCCTACGTGCGCAATCCCCTGTATCTCGGTTCCATCATCATCGGCATTGGGTTTGCAATTGCCGCCCGGGACATTTGGATCTTTGTGGCGATCATCCTGCTATTCGTATTCGATTTATCTGCCGGTCATTCGCTCCGAGGAAGCGTTCTTGCGCGCCCAGTTTCGAGAGTATGACGACTATGCACGCCGAGTGCCCAGCCTGCTTCCGCATACGCTTCTGTTCCGTCAAATCACAGAAGGGTTCTCGCGCAAGCTATACTTGAGTCATCGCGAGTACAATTCGCTGCTGGGCGCCGTGGGCATGCTGGCGGCACTGGTCGTCAAAAAGATCCTCTGGTTTCCTGGGTGACGGTGATTTCCACTACACGTTATTTTCTTGTACTCGCACTGGTGCTGGCAGGGTTAGTTGCGCCCGGGCGCAACCGGGCTGCGGCGCAAAGCCGCACCGCCTCCCCACTCGACATCGCAGGCGCCGTCCGACGCCAAAATCGGCGCTGCCGCGCATATTGAGCCTCTGCGGCCCGGCTTCGAATTCCCGCTTGGCCAGACGCTGCATTACGAGGCCGACTGGCGTGTCTGGAGCGCAGGAGTCGCGACGATCCGAGTCGAGCATTCAGGCTCGCAGGAACATGTCGCTGCCACCGCGGACTCCACTGGTGTGGTGGCCCTGCTCTATCGTGTCCAGGACCGCTTCAATTCCTACCTCGATGCCAAGACCCTTTGCTCCGCCAAGCTGATCAAGCACACGGAGGAAGGCTCGCATCGCCGGGAGACCATGATCACCTACGATTACAGCCGCGGCAAAGCGGTTCTGGAGGAACGCAACCTCAAGGACAACCAGCAGAAGAGAACGGAGAATGACATTCCCGGCTGTGTGACCGACGTAGTGTCGGGCATCCTTTATGTCGCCAGCCTGCCGTTGCAGCAAGGCGCCAACTACAGCTTCCCTCTGAACGATGGCGGCAAAACCGTGACGGTGCAGGCCCATGTCGAGGGCAAGGAGCAGGTGAAGACCCCTGCTGGGACGTTTCAAACCGTTCGTGTGGGGCCGGAAGGCGACTACGGAATCCTGAAGAACCGCGGGCGAATCTGGATCTGGTATACCGACGACGCGCAGCACCTCCCCGTACAGATGCGCGCCAAATTGTTTTGGGGGACGCTGACGGTATATTTGTCGAGCATCAGTAAGTAAGGAAACTCGACGCCGACCCAACGGCGCGCTTCTGCCGCAGACTTTATAACTTGACGGATATTTAGCTCACTGCAACCGGAACCTCTCCGCCATAAGCCGCTGCAGGCGCGGCTTGTAGAGGATGTCATAGGCGAATTCCTTGTCGGGGAACATGGCCAGGGCGGCACGTTTGGTGTTGGCCACCAGCTCGGCAGCCTCTTCCACGGTGAGGCCCTGGTCCTGGCTGATGACTGACATCACCATGTTCATCATCATCTGAAGCCGGCGCAGCTTGCGTCGTTCTTCCTCCTGCTCCTGCTGCTCGCTGCCGGGTTGTGGTCTGCCTTGATTCTTCGCGCTCCGATAGCCCCATAAAGTTCCCCTCAAAAGAAAAGCCCGGCGTGCGCAGTGCCGCTGGCCGCTCGGCTACAATTTAGATGTCCGATCCCGCCCCGCTGTCGCGCTTGATGTTTGGGCGGCATCATACACTGAAACGTTGATTTTGCAGCTAACTTATATGAGTCCTTTGCAAACGGCGACGAGCTGCCATTTGCATCGAATCCACCGGAGGAACTATGGCAGAGGCAGCGGAAGTACACGAGCAACTGGTGAAGGTGTTCGACACCGACGAGGAATCGGAGGCGATGGTGGTGCGCGGCCTGCTGGAGTCGGCGGGAATCGACGCCATGATCCAGAACCGCGAAGCGCCGCAGGATATTTTGCCCGGCGTCGGCGGAGTCGTAGTGCTGGTTCGCGACGACCAGGCTGAGGATGCCCGCCAGACGATCGAGGTATACCGCAACAGTCCAACCACAGACGCCGACGAGGCGGTCAGCGAGGAACCGGCGTAACCGTGACCGTCTTGCCATCGAGGAAGAACGACACAGCGCCCGTCAGGTCGGTTCGATAGGTTTGAATGTTGTCTTCGGCGTAGCGCTGCATCACGTCCAGCCGCGGATGATGGAACGAATTGTACAGACCGACCGATACGACAGCGAACCGCGGCTGGACGGCTGCCAAGAACTCTGGCGAGCTGGAGGTCGCGCTGCCGTGGTGTCCCACCTTCAGCAGATCGGCGCGCGGAGCTTCATTCATCAGCAACTTCTCGATTCGCCGGTGCGAGTCGCCGACCAGCAAAGCTGACGTCGCGCCGTACTGCATGTGAAGAACGAGCGACTCGTCGTCCACCGGTGGATCGTGAGCCGCCATTCCAGCTTCGGGATTCAGCACGCGAACATGAACGCCACCATAATCAAAAGCATCACCAGCACTTAGTTCCCTTTGTATTACGTGAAACCGTTTGGCGGTTTCTTGTAATTCGCGAAATGGGGAGCTCGGCGATTCCACTCCATACCACAGCTCGTGCGGCTGAAAGTTCGCGATGACGCTGCGCATCCCACCCAGGTGGTCGGTGTGGGCGTGTGAGATCGCCACGGCATCGAGCCGCCGGATGCCGCGCGACCAGAGATACGGCGAGACGACTTCCTCACCAACATCGAACTCGGATTTGGAGTTTTCCGTCGCGCCGCCAGCATCCAGCAGCAGCGTCTTGCCCTCGGGCGTGATCAACAGCAGCGAGTCACCCTGGCCGACGTCGATCGCCGTGATCTCGAAGACGCCGGGGCGCCATTGCGGTTTTGGTGGGAACAGCACGATCCAGATCGCGGATGCCAACAGTCCTGCAAGGCCGACCGCAGCCCATAGCATTCGACGTCGTGACAGCAAGAGAGCGAGCCCGAAGGCAGCCGCGGCTGCGCAGCAGACCACCAACGCCGGCGTCGGCACGCGCACATCGGACATGCGCATGTGGCCGATGATCCTGATCGTACCGGTCAACGCATCCAGCGCCTTTACGCTGACGAACGCAGGAACATAGGCCAGCCACGTCGAGACATACGACAGCGCGACCGCCACGACAGCGGCAGGCAACAGCACCCCAGCAATCGGAATCACCAGCACGTTGGCAGGCAGCGACATCGTGGTCGCGCGATGGAAGTACCACGCCATCGGGCAGGGCTAGTGCAATCTGGATGATCGTAGAGATGAATACCAACTCGGCAGCGCCAAGAACAAAGCGGGCGCCTCGAACCACAACAAAGTTTGCGCTACGCGGTCCGGCAATGTTGCCGAGTTGTTCGCGAATCAATCGCAGGTCGGAGCGGAATTGCGCAGCCCGGGTGGGCAGAGAAAAATCGGAACCCGGTGAGTCGACATTCCTGACCGCGTTCTGCAGTGGATAAATTATTCGGCGCAGGATCGGCACAGCGATACCAGCCACCGCGATCACCGACAGGAACGTGAGCTGGAAGCTGGCTTCGAACAGGGTCCGCGGATTGACCAGCAAAATTCCCAGCGCTGCTATCCCCAGTCCGTTGAGCGCGGCGCGATCGCGGAAAAGCAGCCGGGTCAGAAGATAAATATTCAGCGTAATGGTGGCGCGCACAATCGGCGATCCAAGATCGGCGAGAAATGCGTAGCCCCACGACAGCAGAATCGTGGTAATTGTGGCCCAGGTTTCGCCCATCGGCAGGCGGCGCAACAGCCAGAAGGCGGCAAAGGCAAGAATGCCGACGTTAATCCCTGAGACTACAAGAATGTGATAGGTGCCGGTCCGTTGGAAGTCAGTCTTGATTTCGCGGCCAAAGAAAGCCCGGCCTCCGATCAGCATGGCCTGCATCAGGGCGCCGCGTTCGCCGGGCCAGAGCTGCAGGATGTGCGCCAGCACGCTGCGCCGTGCCGCGCTTCGCCATAGCCCGATGCGACTGCCGGTGAATCCCGGCAGCACCTCGACGCTGGTGGCGCGCGCCGAACCGGTCAGGCGAATTCCCTGGGAAGCAAGGTAACCCGCCATGTCCGTCGCGCCAGGATTCCTGTAATTGCGCGGCATGCGCAGCTTGGCGATGAAGTGCAACCTCTGGCCATAGGTGTAAACGTGCAGTGGCGATTCGTTGCCGTCGTCGCGGGCCTCGTCCTCGTCCGCTTGCTTGCTGTAGATCGTCAGCCGGACGCCAACGGCCTCATTCAGCACGCGATCGCCTTGCTGAAGCCGCTCGGTCTGAACATCCACCGACTCCTGCTTGCCGCCATAGCGGCCATCGCGCACGATGCCTTCGCGGATGACAGAGCCAATTACCTCCACCTCGTTCTGACCGGTGGCGAATGGCTGAAGGATTTGTGCAACCGTCGGCTGCGCGGCGTCACGCGCCTGCAGATAGAAGCCACCCAGCGGCACCACCGCCAGCAAGGCCCAGCACAAAGGCGATCTGTGGAGAGCGGCGATAGAAAAAGCGCAGCTCCTGCGCTAGCCACCAGAAACGCGACCAGCCACGCGAGCGGAGAGCGCCAGAGATAGTTGGCGGCGACGATCCCGAGCGGAGAACGCGAGGGCCGCAACGAAGACAGGCTCTTGACCGCCGCAGTACAGTCGTGCACCTGCGGGCGCAGGTGAGCGCTCGGCGATCGTCGCAAAAGAGGTCGTCGCCACGGCTACTTAGTGCCAGTCGCGCTACCTCAGATACCGGGAGGGTTACAGGCGGTCCAGGTCCTCCGCGCCAAGCGCCGGGGCCCAGGGCCACACTTCGTATTGCGCGAGTCCGAACCGCGTATACGGATCGTTGTCGCGAATGCTGTCCAGCGTCGCCTGGGCTTCGTTATCGGGGACCCGCAGCAGGAAGGCGCCACCGTTGCGCGGCACCAGCGGTCCGGAAGCGATCAACAGTCCTTCCTGCTTCAGGCCCTGGCAATAAGCGCGGTGCGCGTCAATGTGCTTCAGCACTTCCTCCAGCGGTTTGCGATAACGAATGATGGCGAGCGCGTACATACAGCCTCTTTCACTCCATCCCGCAAAGGCGCCGCGCGATCGAGGTTCCGGCGAGGGTCGCCGAGTCAGCGCGCCAGGTGCAGGACGGTTTCCATGTGGAAGGTCTGCGGAAACATGTCCACCAGGTGGGCCTGCTCGACCCGAAAGTTAAATTCTAGCAGGATGCGCAAGTCGCGGGAGAGGGTTGCCGGATCACATGAGACGTACGTCACACGAGGGACGGTCATACGACCCAGCGCTCGGGCAGTCTTCTCGCCCAGTCCGGCGCGCGGTGGATCGACTACAACCAGGTCAGGCGCGAGTTTGGCGGCGCGTTCGGCGAGGAACTTCTCCGTCGTGGAGCGAATGCATTTCACGTTCGACGGGACGTTGTGCCGCAGATCGGCGAAGGAATGTGGAGAAGATTCGACCGCCAGAACGGTGTCGAAATTGCGGGCCAACTGCGCCGTGAATAGTCCGGCGCCGGCGTAGAGATCGAGGGCGGCGCGTCCTTCTGGTTAGCGATGACCACTTGCACCAGCGTTTCGGTCAAGAAGCGATTGGTCTGGAAGAACGAGCCTCCACTGACCCGGTAATCGTGTCCCACAGCGTGGTACATCAGTGACCCATCGCCAATCGAGCCTGCGATGGCTCGACGTTAAGTCGGCGCGAGCTGCCGAGGTTCGTCTTCGAAGGCAGACGTGGCGAAAGACGACCACTCCGGCCAACTGCGGCAGGACGCCGTGCAGAGAGGCGGCAAAGGGCTGTATATCGGGTGAAGCGCCGGCTTCAGTCCGTGAACGCCGCGTCCTTCGATGGGGCTTTTGCGCCCTCTTCAGGCCTGTCTTGGCCGGGGCTGAAGCCCGGCTGGCCTTGTCGCCCCTAGTCGCCGGACTAAAGTCCGGCGCTTCCACCGCATTGGCCTGACTGTCCGGCCGCACATAAGCCTCGACCAGCAACTTGCGTGTCGTCGTGATTGGCGAAGAACTGCACGCCATGCACGGATTGCGGGACCGCGCCATCGCGGCCCAGCTTCCACATTGCGGCGATCGCCTGGTTGATGAGCGGAGAGCTGATGGGGCAGCTTTCGACCGGCAGCACATCGTGCGAGCTGTAGCGGAAATAGCCGAGCGCGAACTGCGGCGTGTGCCGCACCTGCATGCGGGTGCGGTTGCGGTAGTTCCACGGCGGCGAGGCGTGAACTTGGATTTCCTGCCCAAGTTCGAGCTTGGCGGTGCGGCGCAGCGTCTCGCGCAGGATCTCGGCCTTATAGCGCAACTGCGCCTCGTAGTTGATGTGCTGGTAGTGGCATCCACCGCAGCGCCCGAAGTAAGGACAGCCCGGCTCGATGCGCTCCGGCGAAGGAGTCAGTACTTTGTCGAGCTGGGCGCGAACGAATCCCGGTCGGGTCTCAACCGGCGAGGCCTCGACCTGCTCGCCAGGAATGACGAACGGCACGAAAGCGGCCTTGCCTTGGCCATGCTCGTCGGCCGGCAGTCGCGCCAGGCCGTCGCCGCCATAGATCAGCTTTTCAATGTTCAGTTGCACAGTGACCTCAAAGACGACTAAGCCACGGATTTTCACGGATCTATTAAACACTGAGCAAAGCCTCAACTGCGGATTGCGCTGAAGGCGTGGATCCCTTCTGACAACCAACAGAGAATCCTCGAAGATCCGCGTAATTCCGCAGTTAGGTTTTTCCCGCCGCTACATGTAGAACAGGCTCAGCCGCGGAACCTGATACTGGTCCAGCAGCCGCTTGTGGACGTATTGCTTGTGCAGTTGCTCGATCTGCGGCGCGCTCATCTTGCGGCGGTAAGGCGCCAGGTCGCGATCGGCGTCGGAACGCACCTGCAGCAAAGCTTCGTCCGGAGTGGCGGCCAGCAAGGCAGCAAACAGTTTCTCCTCCGCAACCGTCAGCCTTCGTTCCAGGTCTTCCATCTGCACCGGCGTTCCCGCTGACAACGATTCCGCCAAGCTGTGGAGAGTCGCGGCCGTTTCTTTCGCCAGCGTCTGCGCCGTTCCGGGCAACTGCCCGCTTTCCAGTTCCTCAGCGTTGCGGTTCAGGAACTCGGCGACTGCGGCCTGGTCCAGCCCGGCATTCGTTCTGCTCTCGCGCGGGCGCGCCGACCGCGGCTTCCTTCATCTCTTCCGCCGACGCGAGCACTTCCTGCGCGCAGTAGGCGAGTCCATTCACCTTGCGAAACCTGCGCCGGGCGCCGCTCCCACTTCTCGAAGGTCGAGTCGATGCCGCGCAGCACGGCCTCCAGCGGGAATACCCGCATCCTTCCAGGTTTCCATCAGCGCCCAGTCGAGCGGCGACAGCAGCAGCAGCGTGCCGCGGCGGCGCTGGAAGTGCTCCTCGATTTCGGTGAAGTAGTTGAAGTAGGTTTCCACTAATTGCGTTTGCGAGCGGCGCTCACCGCATCATGTCGCGTCCGCCTCGTCTGTCGCGTGATTATGCTCGCCTCGCCTGCGAACGTGCGTCAGATTGCGTTCGTAGATGATCCTCAGGCCTTCCAGCGTCAGCAGGTCGTCCACTTCGCGAATGTACTTGGAGCCGCCGCCCATCAGCGTTGCGAGCCCGCCGGTCGCGACCACTGTAACCTTGGCGCCCAGCTCGGCGATCAGGCGTTCCAGGATCCCGTCGATCAGTCCGAGATAGCCGTAGTACAGGCCCGACTGCACGCTGCCGACGGTATTGGTCGCCAGCACGCGCGCCGGCTTGCGAATGTCCACGCGAGGCAGGCGCGCGGTGTGCTCGAAGAGCGCATCGGCCGAAATGCCGATGCCCGGCGTGATGACGCCGCCGAGGTATTCGCCCTTGGCCGAGACGACGTCGAAGGTGGTCGCAGTGCCGAAATCCACCACGATGCACGGGCCGCCAAACTTCTCAAACGCGGCGACGCTGTTGACGATGCGATCGGCGCCGACCTCCGCGGGGTTGTCGTAATGCACCGGCATGCCGGTCTTGACGCCCGGCTCGATGAACAGCGGGCGCGAGTGGAAGTATCGTTCGCACACTTCGCGCAGCGTGGAGTCGAGCGGCGGCACGACCGAGGAGATGACGATGCCCTGCACCGAGGCGACTTCGAGTCCATTCATCGCAAACAGATTGCGGAACAGCACGCCGTACTCGTCAACCGTCTGCGTCTTGATCGTGGCGACGCGCCAGTTCGCGATGAGCCGCCCGTAGTGCACAACGCCGTGCTCTGCGGGCTTGGCTTCGAAGACGCCGAGCACCGTGTTGGTATTGCCGACATCCAGAACCAAAAGCATGGATTACTTTCCGTCGACCGCGCGAACTCCGCCCGAGAACACCGTGCGCAATCCCGCCTCGGTGCGCACCAGCAGGAAGCCGCGCTCGTCGAGACCTTCGGTGACGCCCTCGTAGCCGCCATCTTCCTCGACCAACACGTGGCGTGAACGGGCGAACGACGACCGTGCTTCGAACGTTCGCAAGATGGCCGCGCGCGCCGCGGCGCCGCCTGCGATGAGCTTGCGGTATTCGCTGTCGAGCGATTTTAGCAGAGCGGCCGCGAGCTCGACGCGCGACCATTCACGGCCGCTCTCGATGCGCAGCGAAGTCGCAATGGCCTCGAGCTCGCCGGTAAACGACGCGTGGTTGACGTTGATTCCGATGCCGACAACGACGTAGCGCACGCGCGTGGGCTCGGCATTCATCTCCGTGAGAATGCCGCAGAACTTGCGGCCGTCCAGCAGAACATCGTTGGGCCAGCGCAGGTCGGGATGCAAGCCGGTGGTCTGCTCCACGGCTTCGGCGACGGCGATTCCGGCGATCAGCGAGAGCAACAGTGCGTCCGCCGGCGGCAGAACCGGACGCAGAACGACCGAGCAATAAATTCCGACGGACTGCGCCGACTCCCAGCTGTGGCCTCCGCGGCCACGGCCTGCCGTCTGCTGCTCGGCGACAAAGACCGCGCCTTCCGGTTCGCCGGCAGCGGCCGCCTGCATGGCGGCCACGTTGGTCGAGCCGACGCGGAAGTAATGGTGAATGCGCGACCCAAACATGGTCCCCTGCGCCAGCGGACCGAGAATTTCCGGGAGCAAAAGGTCGGGAACCGATTCAGTTGATAGCCGGTTGCGGGATGTCCGGTGATCTGCAGGCCAAGTTCGCGCAGACTGTTGCTACCGCGCGCCAGACTTCGGAGCGGCTGGTGCCCAGCTCCTCGGCGATGCGCGTGCCGCTGACGACCACGGTGGCGTTGTCGCTGAGCAGGCGGACGATGCGGCCGAGGCGTGCGTCGGTGGAGCCGTCCGGCGGGTCATCGATGCGGGTTGGGCGTTGTGCGGACGATAACCGTGTCAGTAGTCAGTTGGCAGTCTCGGACCGGCTCCACTAGCATGACATGCTCGTCACGCTCGCGTAGCACTGAAGCTTGGCCCAGGAACTGGCAACTGACTACCGGCCACTGACAACTGTTTCCTCACCACGCGTGGCGACGGGGAACGCGCTTCGACAAGTTGCAGAGTGTTTCGTAAACCACGGTGTCGGCCCAGCGCGCGTGGTCCCACGCGGTGATTCCCTGCTCGCCGCTGCGGCCGATGAGCACAACCTCATCGCCGATCGCCGCGTCAACCACCCGCGTCACATCCACCAGAGTCAGGTCCATCGAAATGCGGCCTACGATGGGGGCGCGCTGACCCCGCAGCAGAACCTGACCGCGCCCAGTTGCCGTCTCCGGTGCGCCGGCCGAAGCTATCGAAATTTTTCGTGCCAGTCCATCGCCATATCCGACGGAAACGACGGCGATCCGTGCCGGCGCCGGCGTCACATAAGCGCCACCGTATCCCAGCGCCTGACCAGCGGGCACATCACGCAGACCCAGGACGTGCGTCTTCCACGTCAGCGCCGGTTTCAGCGGCAAAGGCGAGACATTCATCACGGGCGAGCCATCGCGATGCCAGGTGGGCTGCTCGTAGCCGTAGAGCGCCAGACCGGGCCGCACGAAGTTGTGCCAGGTATCGGGACGCGCGCCCACCGCGCCGCTGTTGGCGAGATGACGCAACGGAGGACGCAGACCGTGCGCCGCAAGTGTGCGCAGAGCCGTTTCAAAGCGCTCGATCTGCCGGCGTGTCCCTTCATCGTCGAGCACTTCCGACGACGCCAGATGACTGAACACGCCCTCCACTTCAATTTGCGGCAGACGCTTCACCCCTTCGGCGAAGGACTCCAGTTCGGCAAAGGGCAGCCCCAGTCGCGCCATGCCGGTGTCAATCTTAAGGTGCACAGGAATTCTGCCCGCGATACCCAACCGCGTGGCAGCTCTCGCCACCGCCTGTGCGTCCTCCAGACGAAAGACCGCCGGCGTGAGCTGATGACGAAGAGCATCCTCGTCCTCGCCCGCGTACAAACCGCACATCACCAAAATGCGACCGGTGACGCCGGCCTCGCGCAGCAGCACTCCCTCGTCGGTCGAGGTCACGCCAAACCACTTGGCGCCCGCCTGCTCAAGTGCGGGCGCGCATTCCTCGACACCGTGGCCGTACGCGTTGCATTTCACAACCGCACATATCGTGACGTCGGCGCCTACGTGTTCCTGTAGCGCACGAAAATTGTGGCGCAAAGCGGAGAGCGAGACTTCGGCCCAGTTAGGGCGGGTTTCGATGCGAGAGGATGTAATGGTTGAAGCCAATGACCTGATGATACAAGCTGTTCCTGGCGAGTCGCCAGAGGCCCAGGGGTTAGTATCTGGCTTCGAGTTTCGAACTCCGTAGGCCTCAACTCGAGAGTTGGGCGGTTTTCGAGTTCGCCTCAAAGCGTCTCCAAGGCGGCCTCAACGTGACACTTTGGTACTATTATCTGCGTTTGTAGACTTAAGAGCTATTGCCATGGCAACTTCCGTGGTATAAACCTGAACCAGCATAGCCCTTGTTCCGAACGAGGTGATGTTGATTCCTCTTGAATCTCGCAACGGGGTCAGTAGTAGATCGCGCGAGATACCGGGACCACGAAGCGAGCCTCAATCCATGATCAACGTCATCATTGCCGATCATCAAGCGATCTTCCGCGCCGGCATCGCCAAGGTGCTGGCTGTCGAGGAAGACATTCGAATCGTCGGACAACCGCAATCCTCTGAACAATTACTGAATGCTTTGGAGAAGCTTCGGTCGCGCGTTCTGATCCTCTCGACTAGTTTCTTGCCGGTGCTTCCCGACATCCAGGAAATAGCGAACGCCCGCAATGTCGCATTGCTGATGCTGGTAGAAAACACCGAGGCTGCCTCTGACTTCATGAGAATGGGTGTGCAAGGCGTAATCTACCGCTGCGCGAGCGGCAACGTCGTGGTAGACGCGGTGCGCCGCTTGTCACGAGGCGAATCATTCCTCCAAGGGCCCAGCATGGAGGGCGAGGTCAGCGAGGACCTGGTCGGGGCGCGCGTACGAGACCGTCTTTCCGACAGGGAGTTGCGGATCATCGCCGCCGTCGTGCAGGGTTATAAGAACCGCGACATCGCTACCCAGCTTTACACCAGCGAACAGATGGTCAAGAACGCCTTGCGCAATATCTTCGATAAGATCGGCGTTTCGGATCGTCTGGAACTGGCGCTGTTTACCATCCATCACCGGATACTGGCCCAAGCTACCGCTTCCGTCCCACCGGCACCAGCCCAGCCGCGCAGTGGGCAGAGCGCCGAGCCACGGGCGATGGCTGCAGTTCTTCCGCCCACGGTTGTCAACTGACGGGATACGGTTCTAAATGTGCAGCGGACGATGTCTTCCTGCATCGGATGCGGAGAACAGCAGAGTCATTGCGGGTGGTTACTGGTCTTCAGCAATTCGTTCACGATGGTAACCAGCTCTTCTGGATTGACCGGTTTCTCCAAATAGAGATCGGCTAACGGCTCGGCGGATTGGAAGGCTTCCGACACATACCCGGAAACCACTACGACCGGCATGGTGGAGTGCGTCTTAGCGGCGTGCACTATGGCGCGGCCATCCGCGTCACCAAGTCGCCAGTCGGTAACCACGGCGTCGTAGCTGTTTTGCTTCAGCTTCTCGAGGGCCTCGTGCGCTGAGGTGGCTGAGGTTGCCTCGTGGCCGGCGGCTCTGAGGATCGCACACTTTAGCTTGACAATGGGCAGTTCGTCATCGACGCAAAGGATCTTGGCCATAGGAATTGTCCTCGCATCGCCGGTGAGGTAGGATGCCGCGCGCGACCCAGGCAGAACACTTGGCTACAAGAATCACCAACTTGCCCGCTATTGTTGAGCAGGGCTGTCCTGATTGTCAAATAGCGTGGGCTGGACATTCCTAGCTCGCCAATGAGCGCCGCGATTTCTTGCTGGTTGCAAAGCAGGCAGCCAAACCCATGTCTGAGACAGAATGTTCAGCGATGCGTCATCAGCGCTAAATCCTACCTGCCAGAGGCTAATTGCTAATCTGCGCTTCCTCACTTTCTTCTCTGGAACTCGCGATAGGCTTCGCTCTTCGACAATCCAACTTCCCGAGCCGCCTGCTTCAGGGCGGCTTTTTCCTCGATTTCGCCGCCCTTCATCAGCTCCCGTACTCGCTGCGTAAGGTGCGGGGCCGGGCGTTGCGCCGACGACACCTCTTCCGGCTTGCCGATCAACAGCGTGATCTCGCCCTTCATATCGCCGCGCTCTTCTAACTGCTCGAGCAGGTCGCCGGCGCGCCCGCGTAAAAAGTCTTCGTGCAGCTTAGATACCTCGCGGGCAATCACGACATGACGCTCCGGTCCGAGAATGTGAACGATGTCGCGCAAAGTCTCCACCATCCGATGTGGCGCTTCATAAAAGATCCGGGTGCGCGGCGAGTTGCGGATGGCCTCCAGCGCCGTGCGCCGCGCTCCCGCCTTCGCAGGAAGGAAGCCGCTGAAGCGAAATGAATCGGTGGGCAGCCCGCTCGCCACCAGCGCCGACAGGAACGCTGACGCGCCGGGAATCGGCACCACCCGGATGTGATGGCGCACGGCCAGTGTCACCAACCGATATCCGGGATCGCTCACCCCGGGCGTTCCGGCATCGGTGACTAGCGCAATGTTGTCACCGTCTTCCAGGTGCACCACCAGCTCGGCAGCTCGTGTCAGCTCGTTATGCTCGTGATAGCTGACCGTTGGCTTCTGGATACCGTAGTGGTTGAGCAGCTTCAGGGTCTGCCTGGTATCTTCGCAGGCAATGAGGTCTACTTCCTTCAGAGTGCGCACCGCGCGCAAAGTAATGTCTTCGAGATTGCCGATCGGAGTACCGACAAGATAGAGAGTCCCTGAAGCAACCGCTTCGCTTTTGCCGCCATCGTCGGTACTCTGGATTCTTCGGGCCATTTCGCGCTCAGTTTAGCACCGTTGACCCCCAACCAGTTGTTACAGCGAGAGTAAGCGGAGGCTTCAAAACTTCCCGTTCCGTTTCGAGAGGTGCTTTGACGACGCCGCAAGGAAAAGGAAGAAGAGTCAGCCATCCTGGTTTGCCGAGATCTGCTCCGATCAGGTATCATAGGGTTTTACCCAGCCAGTTCGGCAATCTTCTGGAGTCAATCCATGGCACAAGTATGTGAAATTTGCGGCAAAGGGCCGCGCTCGGGCAATAACATCAGTCATGCCCACAACGTGACCAAGCGGCGCTGGAAGGTTAACCTGCGCCCGGTCCACGCCAAGACCAAGACCGGCAACAAGCGTATGCGCGTCTGCACTTCCTGCTTGCGCAGCGGCAAAGTCGTCAAGGCCTAGCGGCCCGACCTCCTGCGTTTTCGGCCCTCCCGCTCGGGAGGGTTTTGCTTTGCGGTCACGCTGGGGCTGTCATCCTGAGCGCGGGAGCGGGACGAGTTGCAGGATTCCTACATATTGCATCAAGCTTGCCGCAAGAACACCAGACCGGTCAAAACCCCAATCGTTGCTCCTGCCACGACGTCGCTGGAGTAGTGGTAGCCGTCGTACACCGCCCCAACGCACATGAGGAGTATCGGCGCCAGCAGCCAGGGCGCGATGCTTGGCAAGAACCGATACGCGAACACCAGGACCACGAACGCCAGCATGATGTGCGCGCTGGGAAATGCATTACCGTGTACGCCGCCGTGGTTCTGGATAAGCTGCACCATCGCATGGAACGGTCCGCCGTGCGCGCTGGCAATCTGCTGCACTCCGAGACGGTTCGCCGGACTCTGCGTCGGAAAGAGGAGATAAGTCCCGTAGCAGAGCAGGTATCCGATGGTCAGCGCATCGGTCAGCCTGCGAAAGGCTCCTTCAAAACGAGGCCGCTCTCGCCACGTCCAGAACAATCCGCCCACCACCGGATACAGCGGATAGAAGGCCAAGTACCCGAACTCCAGGAACTCCACCAGCCATGATGTGGCACGTTCCTGCATCCAGACCATCGGTGGAACCGCGAACACCAGCGACTCAAACCCGATCAGGTGCGCATTTTGCCATTCTCCGCGAATCGAGAGCGACAGATACGAGACCTCCTCAAACACCGTGACGAAGAAGACAGCCGGCAACCAGTCATGGGCAAATTCCCAGCCCAAACCGTCGCGCCGCTTGCGCGCCAGCAGCGCGATCAGCGCGATTGCGATGAGATTCCACGCAACGTACGACGGCCCGTGCTCTACGCGCTGGTGACGGACGCAGACCAGCACGGTCAGCACCAAATGTACGGTGAGATAGACGCGATCAGTGAGGTTCATTGGCTGCTACGCCAGCGCAATTACGTCAATCTCAACCAGCACGTCTTTCGGCAGGCGTGCCACCTCGACTGTGGAGCGCGCAGGCGGCGCTTGCGTGAAGTGGCGGCCATAGACTTCGTTCATGGCGGCGAAGTCGGACATGTTTTTTAGGAAAACGGTCGTCTTCACCGCGCGGTCCAGCGAAGTGCCCGCGGCCTTCAAGATACCGGCGAGATTCTGCAGCGCGCGCTCTGTCTGCGCCGCAACATCGCCGGTCACAACCTGCTGGGTGGCGGGGTCGAGCGCGACCTGCCCCGAAACAAACACCAACCCGTTGGCCTTGATGGCCTGTGAATACGGGCCAATCGCTTTGGGTCCATCGTTGGTCGCGATCACTTCGCGCATGCGTCCTCCTGGACTACTTCGTGATCTTCTCCCCAATCGACTTCGCCTGCGTGAACAGCAGCAGGTAATCCGGGCCGCCCGCCTTCGAGTCGGTACCCGACATGTTGAAGCCGCCGAAGGGATGCGCGCCCACCATCGCTCCCGTGCACTTGCGATTGATGTACAGGTTGCCGACGTGGAACTGCTCCTTGGCAGCCTCGATCTTGTCGTCCGAGGTGGTGTAGACCGCGCCGGTCAGGCCGAACTCGGTGTTGTTGGCGATCGCCAGGGCGTGCTCGAAGTTGCGCGACTTGATCACCGCCAGCACCGGTCCGAAGATCTCCTGCTGCGAGATGGTCGCCATCGGATCGACATCGGCGATGACGGTCGGCTGGATGAAGTAGCCGTCGCCCGCTTCGGTCGCCCGCGCGCCGCCGGTGATCAGCCGTCCGCCTTCGGCAATGCCTTTCTCGATGTAGCCCAGAATCGACTTCATCGACTTCTCGTTGACCACCGGACCCATGTTCGGATTCAGCGTCGGATCGCCGACCGTGATCTTCTCGACGCGCTCCTTCAGCCGCTGCAGGAACTTGTCGTAGATGCGCTCGTCGATGATGGCGCGCGAGCACGCCGAACACTTCTGACCGCTGAAGCCGAAGGCCGCGCTCGCCACGCCCTCGACCGCCGCGTCCAGATCGGCGTCGGCGTCGACGACGATCGAGTCCTTGCCGCCCATCTCGAGGATGGTGCGCTTGATCCAGAGCTGGCCCGGCTGCTGCACGGCCGCGCGCTGGTTGATGTGCAGACCCACTTCCTTCGAGCCGGTGAACGCGATGTAGCGCGTCTTGGGATGCTCGACGATCGCGTTGCCGAAGCTGTTGCCGTGGCCGGGACAGAAGTTGACGACGCCATCCGGCAGGCCGGCCTCTTCCAGGATCTCGAAGAACTTCGCGGCGATGGTCGGCGAGTCGCCCGAGGGCTTCAGGATGACGGTGTTGCCGCAGACGATCGACGCCAGCGTCATGCCGCCCATGATCGCGCCGGGAAAGTTCCACGGCGGAATCACCGCGCCCACGCCGAGCGGAATGTAGCGCAGCCAGTCGCGCTCGCCCGGCAGCTGCACCGGCGTCTCGGCCTTCGAGAGGCGCAGCGCTTCCAGCGCGTAGAAGTCGCAGAAGTCGATCAGCTCGGCGATGTCGCCATCGGCCTCGGCCCAGTTCTTGCCGACCTCGAAGACCATCCACGCCATCAGCTCGAACTTGCGCTCGCGCAGCAGGTGGCTCACGCGGAACAGCAGGTTGGTGCGCTCTTCCACCGAGCGTACTTCCAGGTCTCGAAGGCCTTCAGCGCGGCCTGCATCGCGGGCTCGACCTCGGCCGCGCCGGCGGTCTGGTGAGACGCCAACCACCTCCGACGGCTTGGCCGGATTCAGCGACTGCGTCTTCTCGTCGGTCTTCACGCGGCGGCCGCCGATGACCAGGTCGTACTCGCGGCCCAGTTCGTTGCGGACCTTCTCGATGGCGGCGCGCATGCGGCGCGCGTTCTCGGGATTGCTGAAGTCGATCGAGGGCTCGTTCTTGAATTGGGTGGGAATGGTGACGTCTCTTAGACCTTCGCGGGTGGGTGCAAGTGTGGTAGCCATAAGTGCGTTCCTTTCAGAAAGGCGATTCTCAGTAGATGCCGTGTGGTCCAGCGGGATTCGGGAGTGCCCGGCAGCACATGCCTAAACATCGATGATAAGCCCGGCCGGACGCTTTGTCGCGCCGCGTCGTTTCCGGCGCTCCGTGGCTATTCACAGCGCAGGGCTGCCACTGGATCAATTCGGTTACCCGTCTCGCCGGGATGTAGCTGGCAAGCAACGCGACTCCGCTGACGATTAATGCCACGCCAACAAATGTCAGCGGATCAGTCGAGCGCACGCCATAGAGCAGCCTGGACGTAGTGTCGGGTCAGTACAACTGCTGCGAGCAGTCCGCAGGCAGAGCCAACCAGCGCCAGCATCATCGCCTGCTTCACTACCAGCTTGACGACGTCTTCCTGGGCCGCGCCCAGGGCCATGCGAACCCCAAGTTCGTGGGTGCGGCGCGATACCGAATAGCTCATGACGCCGTAGATTCCCCAGCGCGGCCAGAAGCACGGCCACAGCTGCGAAGGTCGCCAGCAGCCACAGCTCAAACCGCGGTTGCGCGTTCAGGTCCTCGACCGCCTGGTCCATGGTTTCGATCTCCGAGACGGGAACATTCTTGTCGATGGCGGCGATCGCACTCTTGATGTCGTTGACAATGGCAGCGGGTTCGCCTGTGGTGCGCGTAACCAGCGTGATGTACTCGAAGTGTCCGGAAGGGTCCTGCAGGTATTCGCGGCTCTGCAACAGTGGAAGATACATTTCAGGACGCGGTGCGCTGGTCCACTCGTCCTGCTTGGCGTTCTGGGTCACGCCGATCACGGTTAGCCACGTCGGGTTCTCCCGCGAATCGTCGAGTGTGATTCGCTTTCCCATCGGATCCTCGCCTGGCCAGTAGCTGCGCGCCATGCGGTCGTTGACGATCACCACTCCGGGAGCATTCACGTTGTCGCTCTCGCTGATGTCACGCCCGCGCAAGAGCGAAATGCCCATGGTCCGAAAATAGCCTGGGAGGATGACGCGATACACGGCATGGGGAGATTCGCCCGGACGCGACGGCGGCCGGCCCTCAATTGTGAACGGAAATCCCCAGACGTCGCCGGCGAGTGGAACATGATTGATGGCGCTTACTGATTCGACTCCGGGAAGCGCAGCCACACGCTGCAACACTTGCCGATAGAACGCCGTGCGCTTCTCCTGTTGGGCTTCTTCGGAACCGGCAACCGAGACGACTGCGCTCAGCACATGATGCGGCTGGAAACCGGGATCGATCGCGCGCAATGCAAAGAAGGTGCGAATCATCAGCCCAGCGCCAATCATCAGCAGGAAAGCAAGGGCAAATTCCGAGCCGACCAGCATGCTGCGCAAGCGGTTGCGGCGGAGGCTCTCTCCGCTTCCCCTTCCGGCTTCCTGCAAGGCATCGCGCAGGTTGACACCGCTCGCCTGCAGCGCAGGCACCATGCCAAAAACAATTCCCGTGAGAATCGAGACCGCAAGAGTGAACAGCAGCACCCGTGCATCCAGGCCGATGGAGTCAACCCGCGGCACGGACGCCGGGATCAACGCTACCAACATACGGATGCCCCAGACCGCTAGAACCAAACCCCCCGCGCCCCCAAGCAACGCCAACAGCAGGCTCTCCGTGAGGAACTGCCGCACGATTCGCCAGCGTTCGGCGCCCAGAGCAGCCCGCACTGCGATCTCTTTTTGCCGGGCTGCGCCACGCGCCATCAGCATGTGGGCCACGTTGGCGCAGGCGATGAGCAGCACGAAGCTTACGGCGGCCAGCAACACCAGCAGCGCCGGGCGAACGTCGCCCACCACTTTCTCTTTCAGCAACTGCACCGTGACGTTGCGGTTGGTGCCGGGAAACTGCTGTTCGAGGCGCGCCGTGATGGTCGCCATCTCGGAGCGCGCCTGGTCCAGGCTCACACCCGGCTTGAGCCTGGCAAAGGCTCGCAGACTATTGCTCTCGCGACTGGAAACCCGCTTACCCAGGGCTAGCGGCGCCCAAAGTTCAGCCTTGGTCGCCCAGAATGGCGCGAACTGAAAGCTATGGGGCATGACACCCACAACTATGTAGGTCTCACCCTGAAGCGTGATTGACCTTCCCACAATGCCGGGGTCGCCGCCGAACCGCCGCTGCCACAGCCGATAGCTGAGCATGGCTTCGTGTTGTTTCCCAGACCGCTCCTCATCGGGAAGGAAGAATCGTCCCAGCAGCGGTTGCACGCCGAGCATGGGAAACAAGTTCGTGCTGACTTGCAGGGCGTTCACGGACTCCGCCAGCCCGGTGCCGCTCAAGTTCGGCGTCCAGTTCTCAGCTACACCCATGTCCTCGAAGACGTGGTTCTGCGTGCGCCAGTCAAGGTAGTTCGCTGGTGCGACTGGATGGTCGCCGTCATGCAGAATGGTCACCAGTAAGTCTGCGTCCTGGTATGGCAGCGGGCGCAGCAAGACCGCGTTCACCACGCTGAAGATCGCCGTGTTGGCCCCGATACCCAACGCGATGGCGAGCACCGCCACAACTGTGAAGGCGGGGGACTTGCGTAGCTGACGCAGAGCGTAACGAAGGTCCTGGAGCATCCGGTAACCTCAAAAGATGACGCGGGTCGAACCCGCGGCAGGGATGGAACACCCTAAGTTCTCTGTGCAATAGCTTAGCCAATCCTGGCCCAATGGCATTCAACGACTTACACGACAGGAGATCTGGTAGGCGTTCGGCGGCGGGCGGGAGGCGTCCGCTCGTGGACAGGAAGAGGGTCGCGTCTCCAAACTCCTCTTTCTTGGCAGCGGCCGTCACCTCGTCATTGCGCTTCCCTCCCCGACGCGCCAGAATGGCTAGCAGTGAAAACGCTGTTCAACCTGAAGATCCTCTTCCTCGCGCTGGTCGCACTGATCCTCATCGGCATGGCCGGATTTCACTTCCTCGAAGGCTGGCCCTGGTTCGACGGCTTCTACATGGTGCTGACGACCATCAGCACCATCGGTTATGGCGAAGATTCATCCGCTGTCGCACGCGGGCCGCATCTTCAACACCTTCATCATCGTCGCCGGGGTTGGACTGGTGCTGCTGTTCTTCGGGGGCGCAACCCAGGCTTTGCTAGAATTCGAGCTGCAATCGGTGTTCGGCAGGAGACGCATGGACCGCGAGATCAGCCGATTGTCGGACCACTACATCATCTGCGGCGCGGGACGCGTGGGCCGCAGCGTCGCGCGCGAGCTGGCCCGCAAGCCGCTGCCCTTCGTCGTCATCGACACCGACGCAGGCGAAGCTGGCGCGCTACTCCGACGAAGGCTGGCTCACGCTGATCGGCGACGCCACCCAGGCGCATGTCCTGCGCGCAGGCGCACATCGAAAGCGCACGCGGACTGGTCGCGGCCACCACCACCGATGCCACCAACATCTACATCATCCTCACCGCGCGCAGCCTGAATCCCAAGCTCAACATCATCGCGCGCGCCAGTGAAGAAGATGCCGAGAAGCACCTGATCACCGCCGGCGCGAACCACGTCGTCTCGCCTTACAACTTCGCCGGTTATCGCATTGCGCAAACCTTCATGCGCCCGCACGTCGTCGACTTCTTCGACACCGCCATGAACCAGCAGAAACCGCTGGAGATCGAAGAGGTCCAGGTGCAAGCCGGCTCGCGCGTCGCCGGACAGACCCTTGAAGGCTCGCGCATCCGTCAGGAAATGGGCGTGATTGTGCTCGCCATCAAGGGCGAAGGTTCGCACATGCGCTTCAATCCGGCGCCCGACGAGGTCATCCATGACGGCGACCACCTCATCGCCATGGGCGAGCCCGACGGGTTGCGGCGGCTGGAAGACTCGGCGACGGAGCGCGCATGAAGATCACCACCGCGGCGGAGATGCGCGAGATCGATCGCGCCACCACCGAGCGCTTCGGCGTGCCGTCGCTTACGCTGATGGAAAACGCGGGCTCCGCGATCGCCCAGTTCATCCTGGAAGAATACGGCGAGCGCGACTCGCGTCGCCGTGGTCTGCGGCAAGGGCAACAACGGCGGCGACGGCTTTGTGGTCGCGCGCAAGCTGCATCGCGCCGGGCGCGTGGTCGAGGTGTTGCTGCTCGCGTCGCGCGTCCGATTTGCGGGGCGATGCCTTGTCCATGTTCGAGCGCCTGCCGCTTCGGCCCATCGATCTGCAGAATGTGCAGGAGCTGGAGGCTGAGTCGTCGCGCAGCCTGGCCAACTGCGACCTGATCGTCGACGCGATTCTCGGCACCGGCTTCCAGCCGCCGGTCAAAGGCCTCTACGCCGACGCCATCGCGGCGATGAACCGCAGCGGCAAGCCGATCGTCGCGGTGGACATTCCATCGGGCGCTGACTCCGATGCGATGACGCCGCAGTCGGGCGAAGGCATCGCCCGTGCCGATGCCATCGTGACCTTTACCGCGCCACGTCCGGCGCACGTCTTCGGCAATCTGACACGGGGGCCGATCGTCGTCGCGCCCATCGGATCGCCGCCCGAGGCGATCGTCTCCAGCTTGAACCTCGAGGTCACCACACCACGCGACTTCGCTTCGCTGCTTGGCGCCGCGTCCCGCGGACAGCAACAAAGGCATGTACGGTCACGTGCTGATCGTGGGCGGCTCGCTCGGCAAGTCCGGCGCCGCAGCCATGGCGGGAATGGCGGCGTTGCGTGCCGGTTGCGGGCCTGAGTACGGTCGCCACACCGGGAAGCGTGCTACCTAACGTCGCCGGCATTCGCCGCCGAGTTGATGACCGAGCCTCTGCCGGAAACCGACATCGGCAGCATCGCCATGGGCGCGATTGAGAGCGGCCGTTTGAACAGCTCGTCAAGCCGATGACGGTGGTCGCCATCGGCCCCGGCATCGGACGCAATCCCGAGACGGTCCGAATTCGTGCACCAGGCAGTACGTGCGACCAAGGTTCCGCTGGTGCTCGACGCCGACGGGCTGAACGCATTTCGAAGGCCATACCGATCGGCTCGACGGCCGCCACCGTCCGCTCGTGCTCACTCCGCATCCCGGCGAAATGTCGCGGCTGGCCGGCATGTCGATCAAGGACATCCAGGCCGACCGGCTCAACGTCGCGCGCAACTTCGCGCGCGAGCATCATGCTCATCCTGGTGCTGAAGGGCGACCGCACCATCATCGCGTTGCCGGACGGAAAGGCGTGGGTCAATCCCACCGGCAATCCCGGTATGGCGACCGGCGGCACCGGCGACATCCTCACCGGCATGACCGCCGGCATCATCGCGCCAGATGCAGAACGACGTGGCGCGCGCCGCCATCGCCGCGGTGTATATGCACGGCATTGGCAGGCGACGTCGCGGCAGAGAGAATGGGCGAGCACTCGCTGGTGGCCACCGACCTGCTCGGCGCCCTACCGGAAGCGTTCCGTCGCGCCACCCGGTGGTCGAAGGAAAGCACCGTACGAATCGGTGGGTCGCCGGCATGACGCTGTCAACCGAGAACCATCGTTTTAAGTAAGGGAAGACAGTCTCAGCGAAATCGTTTTCCCTTTTTTCGCACCCGCCTTTCCTACTCTCTTGGATCGGACTTAGTTAGGAAATGTCGGCATTTTCTTCCGCGGTAAACTCACGAGAGAGAGGTTCCGGGCTCCCCAGCTCACCGTATCGGAAGGTAGTAATTCTGGGCAAGAACAGTAGATAGACTGAAAGAAAGAGGATGGCAGGACTACACCACATTGACCGTCGCGATGGCAGAAACTCGCGCTAGATCAGCGCGGAGCGCTCGTTCGCTTCCTGAACTCCCGCGTGCCTGGAGTCGTCTGACCGACTCCGCAATGCGAGGCTTTGCCATTTCTTTTTTCACTTCCCGGAGGGCAGCGTCGCTGAACGCTCTCGCGTTGTTCTTGCGTGGCATGACACGATCATCATGTCATGCTGCGAAGGCTAAGAACGGTCAATACAGACCGGATGAGCAGAATCTCGAGATATTCGTTGACACGACAATGGCGGTCCCGGGCCGGGAAGCCCCACGCAAGAGCTGCGGCGTCCTCATTCGTGCAGGAAGATATTTAGAAGAGAGTTGTGAATCCGAATCTCGCCGTTGTATTCGATGAAACCCAGTTTCCTGAAACGATTCATGAAAAAGCTTACTCGCGACCGGGTTGTGCCGATCATCTCAGCCAATATCTCCTGGCTCATCTTTGGAACCACCGTCTCGGGTTTGCTTTCCTTGCCGAACTGCGCGAGCAGTAACAGAATCCTCGCGAGCCGCTTTTCGCTGGAATTGAAGAGTTGATCAACCAGGTCGGCCTGGATGCGAGCGTTGCGTACCAGCAGAAACGAGACGAACATGCCCGACAATTCTGGTTCTTGGTGAAGTTCGCTGACCATTGCCGCCTTGCTAATCCTGAGTAGTGAACACTCGGTCGTCGCGGTAGCAGTCGCGAGTCGAACAGGATGAGCGGAGATCATGCAGTCCTCTCCCAAGAATTCCCTGGCGGCCACCAATCCAATCGTCGCTTCTTTTCCGTTCGCAGAAATGACGGTTACTCTCAGCTGGCCCCGCTGGACGAAAAAAATCGCGTCGGCTGGGTCACCTTGTGCGAAGGCCGTCTCATTCTTATTCAGGTTGAGAATCTTCCTACCCAACCCAGGTCTCGCGAGAAAGGCCTGAGTATCGAAAACCGCATTGCCATTTTTGGGTTGCGACTTGGGCGCGTGAAGCCGAGAAGATTTTTCAAGTTCGGCTGTGGCGGGGTTTGCGGACCGCACGGAGCCAACTGACGGAATTCGCTTGGCTGGAGAGCCCTGACTGCGGACAGGTATGTTCCTGGCGCTCATTTCACACCTCCGAGAGGGCAGCGCTTCCCCTTGGAAATTATATCTCTTCAAGAAACCGGGAATCGCGCTAGCTGTTCAAGATTGCACAGTTTCCCAAATCGGGAAATCAGGCATGTGAGCAATTCTGTACAGTGCCGATCGTTGTTAAGCGGTAGGGTCGGGTTGTCGAAGGACTGGCAAGCTAGCACCTTCAAGTAGGCGGTTCCGATGGCTCACCAGAGACTCTCCTGGTTGCTTCTTCTCCCCATTGTGCCGCTTGGCCTTTTGGTGTTTGCTACGCGCATAGTATGGGCGCAGGAAATTCCTTCTGCGAACAATACTCCAAACCAATTGTCGAATCTTGCTGCCCAGTTTGTGGCGGGTCCAGAAGGCGAAATCCGTTTCCATCCCGTCTACGAAAAGTTGTCGCTCAATGTTGCGCCGAACCAAAGACCGACCCCGTCCCAAATGAGATTCCGGTCTTATGATATGGGCGATCACCTTTCGCCCACCACGAACAACGCGTTACCGGAACTGTGGCAGCTCCCAAAGACAGCTGAGTTGCGGGCTGGAGCACACCACTTCATCGGCAGCGCTCCGACCGAATGGCTTACCCAAAATAAGGTGCACTTTCGTACGAGTGACCCTGGCGGCGACGTGGCGTATTACGGCCACCGCATCCCATGGGCTGGCCGGGTCATTCTGGGCATTGGTGAGCAAGCTAAGTTTCATCCACGAGTCATTCGTGTACTCAAGCTGATAAATCCGCGGGATTTGCGCTTAGAAAACCGCCTTCCCCGTGGATCGGCACGTAACAACCGTCGGTAGCTCGTGACCGGTGGGATCGGGTGCTCGAAGCACTCGCATGCATGAGTAACGGGTGGGCCTGCCCAGACGGGACATCCCTCGCAGAGCTCATCGACCTGGCCAATGTCGCGACAGATCATCACTTGAGAATTCATATACCTGTTCAATCCAGCTCGCAGATGGTGCGGCTACTCCGCAGGAGCGCAGAAAAGCATGACTCAAGGGCTGTTCACTATTGCTCAGACCTGGCCGAACCAGGGATGAGAGAGTGGTTCGGTAGGGTTTTTCTTTTGCCGTCCCCCTGTCAGGAGTGAACATGCCGAATGGCTCGAAACCCCAGATTCTGGTTGTGGACGACGAACCCAGTATTCGGGAAGCGCTGGCGATGTTGCTGGTTTCTGTCGGGTATGACGTCGCCATGGCAGAAAACGGCGCGTGTGCTGTGTCGCAATTGAACAGAACGATTCCCGATCTGATTGTCACCGGTCTCAACATGCCGCAGATGTCGGGCATTGAGCTGATTTCACATGTGCGTAGCCGGTATCCATCGATTTCGATTGTAGCGATGAGCGGCGACTACCAGGGGAACGCCGTGCCTGCCGGCCTCATTGCTGACCGGTTCTACCCTAAAGGACAACACCCCCACAATCTGTTGGCGACGATCGCGACTTTAATCGCTACCGGCCAGGCCCGTGTCAGTGCTCACGCAAATCGTACTCAGCCGGCGCTGGATTCTTAGACATGAGGAGGAAAGTATGCTTGGAACTATTCTGATTGTTCTACTGGTTTTGTTTCTGGTGGGCGCTCTCCCGACGTGGAATCACAGCCGTTCATGGGGCTATTTCCCTAGTGGCGGGCTGGGGTTACTCATCGTTGTCGTGGTTATTCTGGTGCTGCTTGGCCGGATCTAGCGGGTGTTCCGGCGAACTTGCGACGACCGTGGGCCCTACTTACGCATAACGAAGTAAGGGTCTGCCCAGAGAACTTCGCAGCCAGAAACAGCGCCGCTGGTATCGCCTAAACGCCGAATTAACATTCACAACCAGCATAGGAGGCACATATGCTCTGGACCATTTTGGTAGTTCTCCTAATTTTGTGGCTGCTCGGTTTCAGCTTTCATATAGCAGGCAGCCTAATCCACATTCTGTTGGTCATTGCCGTCGTAGTCCTGATCATCAATCTGATCAGTGGCCGTCGAACAGCCTGATCTCTACGGCGGGCATCGGGCCTCACAAGTTCGTCCACAAAATCATGTGGAATGGAAAGGAAGGGTTTTATGAAGAAATACGCAATTGCTTTGTTAACGTTGTCTTTGGCCACCTTCGCGTTCGCTGGTCCGGGGCAGCAAGACACCAACGCGCGCTTACAAGCAGCCGGCCAGGTCATGAACGAGATCATGGCTGCGCCCGATAAAGGTATCCCGGAAGAAGTGCTGAATGACGCCAAGTGTATCGCTGTGGTACCAGACATGGCGAAGGGCGCATTTATTGTCGGCGGCGAGCATGGGCGCGGCGTGGTTACCTGCCGCACTGCCCATGGGTGGAGTGCGCCGGCATTCATCTCGATCGGTGGAGGCAATTTTGGCTTTCAAGCCGGCGGTCAGTCAGTCGATCTTGTCGTGTTGTTTATGAATGACAAGGGTGTGCAAGGGTTGCTCTCAAGCAAATTTGAGCTCAGCGGCGAGGCATCGGCGACGGCGGGTCCGGTTGGCAGGCATGCTTCGGCTGGCACCGACTGGAAGATGAACACGGAGGCCTTGAGCTACTCGCGTACCAAAGGCCTGTTTGCTGGAATCGCAGTGGATGGCGCGAAGATCCAGCAGGACAGTGACTCCACGGTTGCGTTCTACGGTAAAAATGTCTCTTTCCATAAGACGCTGTCAGGCGATGTGCACGCCCCGGCGGGCAGCGACTCGTTTCTCGCTGCGGTAAGAGCTGCCGTCAACAAGGCGAACCAGCACGAAACTGCCGAAAGCAAATAGCCAGGATTAGCGGGTGTGCTGCGAATGTGGCACACCTGCGTTTGAAAGTCGCGGCATCGTCATGTGAAGCGTTCTCAGAGGAGACCGAGCCGATCAGCCCCGTGATTTCTTGCGCCAATGTTGCTGCGTGCGGTGTGCCCCACCCACGTTCGTTTGTTTAGGCGGGGTTCAGACCCCGCGATGCACCGCAGCAGTGCCTGCCCATCCTCTTGAACTCACGGAGGGATCAATGGCTTCACGAGTCTGGATTGGAATTGTCGTACTCGTACCGGGGACTCTAGCGTTCATCCTGCCCGTTCCCACCAGCCATTCCCATGGCGTCAAGGTGGGAGACACTTAAATGGGCGTCACTACTCATAGCGATGAGAAGCTCTCTCCCGTAATTGGAGGCGTGCTTTGCGCCGCGCGGCGAGCGCCACGCAGATTAGTGCAATGGAGCGTAGGACAGCGTCCGGAATTGGTCGGCAATTAGCTTATGGCCAGCATCATTGGGATGGAAGTTGTCAGCAGCGATCAAGCCCGCCGCGATGGGGTCCTGTGTTCCATCCGCGCCATTGAATGCCTGGTGGACCGCGGCAACTGGAATCGCATTCGCCTGCGCATTATCGTGAATGTGATTGTTGACCTCATCAAGGTACGGCTCAATCGTCGCAAAGATACCGGATTTCATGTCAGAGGCGACATACGGGTTGTAGATATCCATCGTCCGCAGAATCGTCTTGCGCCCGGCGCGAAGCTGCAGCACCTCTGTGACAATCGCATCCCAGTTCGCTTCAAACGTTGAGACGGCGGACCGAAGACAGTCCTGGTTATCCGTGCCGCCGCATGTTCCACCCGTGAACTTGTCATGTGCGTTGGCCAGATCATTTCCGCCAATATCCCAGGTCACAATTTCGGAGCCTGAAACCCGATTCCGGAAGAGCGGGTCGTTCTGCAAGGCATTCAGCAGATCGCCGCTCTGCCACCCAGGAATACCCATATTGAGCGTGGTTACATTGGACCCCGTGTCGGTATTGACGTCGGTGGCATAGCGAGGAACGTAACCCTCTTGGGCCAACGCACCGGCAGCGAGTGAATCACCAACCGGGGCATATTGCCAGGTTGGAGCACCTGAGTTGTTCCCAGTTGTTCCGCTGCCACAGCCAACGGGCACGACTAAGAAGAAGAGAACAAAAGCCCATATCCAGTGCTTGCTTTTAAAGGCGAGAAATCCCTTTGCAGACATACGGTAGTGTCGCGATTTCCCTCGATGCAGTCTGCTCACTATTGCTCACCGGCCCGACTTCGTGTTTCTATCTGTAAAGCGAAGCGGTCCTGTGTTGGCCGCGTGAGCATTTCCGAACAGATTCCCGAAGCCCCGGATGATAAAACTTTAGGGAGTGTTGGGGCCTAGTCGTTCTGGACGTCGGACCGATCAGGACTTGCAATATCCGAGCCGCACGTGGCGGGGCGAGACGAGCGGCACATCGCCTTGAGGCGCCCCGGGGTACGTAGCTCCGTTCGGTTGTGGCGTGCCGCAGGGAAAGCAACACGCACCTGTTGCGTTATGGCTATTCGTCGTAGCATCGCACTCGTTCTTGTCGCGAGCGTCATTGTCCTCACCGGCGCAGTGGTCGCACTCGTGTTGACCAAACCAGACCGATATCGCCCAGACGTCATCGCCTACCTGCAGAACAAAACCGGAAAGCAGATAGAACTTGCGCGCGTGGAGGTGAGCCTATTCCCCACTCTGTCGATTCGTTTGTACAACTTCGGCGTGAAGAATCCAAAACCATTTCCGCCCGGATATTTCCTCGCTGCGCCGACAATTGATGCTGAAATCGACCTCAGCGCGCTGTGGCATCGGCGAGTCGTGATCAAGTCAGTAGTGCTTAACGACCCTGTCATCAATGTCATTTCGGACCCCGATGGTCTTTGGAACTTTGAGAATGCTGCCGTATTGAAAGGTTCAGGGCAGTCTGATCGTGACCCTCCTCCCTTCTCTCTGGGACTGATTTCCACCGTGGAAATTAAGGGTGGCCGATTGTCGGGTTCGAGTCTGATCGACCCCTCGGATAGGCCCGGACCGGTAGTTTTTGAGGCTCGCAATATTTCAGCTCAACTGAAGCAAGTGGACTTCGACGCATTCACCGGTCCTGCCTCCTCCCTTGTCGCGGAGGGCGACTTCAAGGCAACTTCTGTGCGCTTCGGATCGATCCCGACCACCAATGTTAAATCGCACCTGCGAATACTGGCCAAACAAGTGTTCTTTGACAAGTTCAGTGTTGAAGCTCACGGCGGGCGGGCCAGCGGCGATTTTTCCTTCGATTTGGCGGGCTCCAACACGACATTCAGCACGGACCTGCAAGCGAGCGGCATTGACGTTGCCTTTCTTCTTGCTCAATTCCCTGAGGGCCGCGGAAAGATGACAGGAAAGATGCAAGGCAACCTGAAGGTTGAAGGAGAAATTGAGCATTCTCCCAACCCGCTAGAGGGCATCCACGGGAGCGCCCGCATCACAGTGCGCAATGGCGAGCTACCCACTCTCAATCAGAACAAGGACATGATGAAGATGACTCGTTTCAGAGATCCTGGTGCCGCCTCCCGTGCTCCCTCTTCGTTCTCCTCGCTCTCTGCCGATATGAACCTGGCTAACCGCCGGATATCCAGCCACCAGATTAATATTGCTTTCTATGGAATTGACGTTCGATGCTCAGGGAGCCTGGGCATGGCCGGCGGAGGGGGTCTGGACTACAGGGGTGTCGCGAGTGTTCTTAATAGTCAGGGCTTCTTCACCAACTTGATGGCTCGAATGTCGGGGGCCAAGTTAGAGAAGGGCAAGCTATCCTTCCCAATCCGGATTGAAGGGACGTTGCAGAACCCAAAGTTCTCCGTGGTCGACTAGCTCGACGGCGGGCTCGGTTGTGAGGAGCGAGAGCGTTATACCGTCGCAGACCTTCATCAAGTTCTCCCTGGGTCCAAGCGAATTTCATCGGTCGCGCCCCTAATGTCACCTGCTGGCGTGGTTTCGAACCGGATGGAAGTCGTCCACCCCGACTTTTGCATCCGTCACCCCCTGCGTGCGGTCTGACGAGCAATTGTGACCAGCTTTTCGGTAACCTGATCGTTGGATACTGATAAGGCAGAAGAATCTACTTCAGCCAGGAAGACTTCCTCCAATTCAGCCTTCCTGTTCGCAGACGTTCAAGGCGTGAAGGAGTTCGCGATGAATCTCAAATCTACTGGATCCAAAACTGATTGCTGCCGTAGTCGCCGTGGTTGTGCTACTTGTGGTTGCGGTAGTGCTGTATGTGCGGAAACGCAAGCAGACCACGGCGGGACTACGCGACCGTTTCGGTCCCGAATACGACCGGGCGGTTCAACAACACGGATCCGAACGCAAGGCTGAAGCCAAGCTTGCGGACCGTGAAACGCGGGTTGAACTGCTGAAGATCCGCGATCTTGATGCGTCGGAGCGCGAGCGTTACGTGGCGCAGTGGCAGGCGGTGCAATCTCGTTTTGTCGATTATCCGAAGGGCGCAGTGACGGAAGCCGATGAGCTGGTGTGTTCGCTGATGCAGGCGCGGGGTTATCCCGTCAGCGATTTCGATCAGCGGGCGGCAGACATTTCGGTTGACCATCCGCGAGTAGTGGAGAACTACCGCATGGGACACGACATCGCACTGCGGATTGGCAGAGGCGAAACCAGCACGGAAGACATGCGCAACGCGATGATCCACTATCGCTCACTCTTCGACGAACTGGTGCAGGTACAGACCGTGGGCGAGAAGAGAGTGGCGTAACCGGAGGTCTGCGACTCTCCAACAATTGGCGCCAACTCACAACACCTAACCATGAACCAGAGGAGCAGTTCATGATGAAACCGAGCACAGACGATAAAGCGACCGGCAAGCTCCACGAAGTCAAAGGAACGCTCAAGCAGAAAGTCGGCGAACTTACCAATAACGCCGACCTGGAGGCTGATGGCACAGCCGAAAAGAATGCCGGCAAAGCTAGGAACTGGGTCGGTAAGGTTGAAAAGGCGGTTGGACAATAAGCGAATCAACATCGAATTTTGGAAACGACCGAGGTCAAGACAGAATGGCGCAATCAGTGTTGGAAGGAACGGGCGAGCACATTGCCGAAACAGCGCGCAAGGCTTCGCGGGCGGCATCTGCCGTTGCGGATGCGCTCCAGGACAGTGTCGAAGCAGCGCGGCGTGTCGCAAAACAAGGAGGCGACGCCGCCGAAGAGTTTCTCGACGACACCGTCAAGCGCATGCAGCGACATCCTATTGAAACAGTTGTGGTGACTCTCACATTAGGCGTTGCGTCTGGAATAGCGATCGGCTGGATGATGAGGCGAAACTAGCTCGAGCAACCGAGCGAAGGCACGAGAGAAGGGCCCAGCGCGCTGGGCCCTGTTCGCTGGATGTCTAAGATCATCCACGGCGGTCCAACGTCGTCGCAACAAGCTTATGTTGCCACCGGTCAAAAGGATACAGCTATCCCTCGCTCGTACGCCTACTCTTGCAGTTGAGGCAACACCAATGAAAGCACTTGTAACTCTCGGGGCGGCAGTCATGTTTCTGTCTCTGGGAAGCGCTGTTCCTGCGTTCGCACAGCACGGACAAGGACAAGACAAGCCAGAACAGAACAAGCAGCAGCCGCAACAGCATGCCCAGCAGCAGAACCAGAACAAACAGCAGCCGCAACAGCATGCCCAGCAGCAGAGCCAGAACAAGCAGCAGCCGCAACAGCATGCCCAGCAGCAGAACCAGAACAAGCAGCAGCCGCAACAGCATGCCCAGCAGCAGAACCAGAACAAGCAGCAGCCGCAACAGCACGCCCAGCAGCAGAACCAGAACAAACAGCAACACCAGCAGGAGGCTAGGCAGCAGAGCGTCCAGCACCCGGCACGCCATACCCAGGAACAGCAGCGTGTCCAGCAGGCAGCGTGGCAGGGGCATCAATCACAGAACTGGAACTCAGACCACCGCACGTGGGAGCAGCGCGGCGGCTACCACGGCTACCGCATCCCTGACAAACGCTACAACGGCTATTTTGGCCCGCAGCACGGGTTCGTCATCTACAACCAACCCTATATGGTTGTTGGCGGGTTCCCGCGGTTCCAGTACAACGGCTTTTGGTTCAGTCTGGTCGATCCTTGGCCACATTACTGGTCCAACAACTGGTACGAAACCGACGACGTTTATGTTGTCTACGCTAACAATGGGTATTACATGTACAACCGCAGGTACCCTACCGTCGGCATTGCGATCAGCGTCTCGATATGAGGCTCTATCTGGCGCGCCGTCAGGAGAGATGGCACTCATACCGGATGGCCGGTTTGCGAACGCGAGGATCTTGGATCGATGAAATGAAGAGGCCGGATAAATGGACCACTGGGGAATCTACATAGCTTATGCTTGGCTGGCCACGATCATCCTCGCCTTCGCGGACGCTGCACAGGCCATTCGGAGGGGGCCGCAACTTCACCTGCAGCCCTCGGAGCCGTTGCAACGTTACAACCACAATTAAGGTGGCTGCATGAGCAACGAAAGATCTGATCAAATGCTGAGTCTCTTGAAAGAGCTATCCGTTTATAAGGCCATGGATGAAGAATATAAGGGCGGTCCTATGGGTCGGGTGGAAACAGAAGCCTACGAAGGCCGCGAGCGAAGGCGGGATGAGGTAAAGCAGGAAATGCAAAAGTTGGCTGCTGAGGATAAGAGCATTTCGTCCTAGCTTGGCCAAGCGCCCGCGGGCACGGTGGCCAATACGTAGCGAGGGAGAGAAAGCGCCATCGCAGCACTGTCTTGACTGCGGAGCACAACGGACTTACATGCTTCAGCCCAGCATGCAGAAGGGTGCGTAGGAACGGCCACAGCTGTTCTCTACTTATCCTTCGAAGTAGGATTTTTCAAATGTGCGGCGTGGGATCGGCACCAGCAGAGCGACTCGCAATATCCTGGAATATCGTGATACAAGAACCGCATTCGCCCGGCTAGTCTGCCTTCGACTGCAGAAGCTCTTCTGCCCGTCTCAGGTCGAGGTCTGGTGGCACCGATTCGAATATTAGATGGGTCTCATGTTGATTTTTACTGATTGTCTTGAACAACAGCATTCGTCCGTCAATGTGAATATCGACTAGATCGGTCTTCCAGTGCGACGAGCTGACTTGGGTACGTGCAATTTGAAACGTACCGCCTTTCGCGATACGTCCGAGAATTCCGAAACCAAAATCTACGTTCTCCACGAGATGTCCTTCGAGGTGGGCCAGACGCTTCTGTCGAGGATCGACCAGCATCGTCCCCGCCATGCTTTGTAGAGCCTTTGATTCCTGGGTAGGCGGGACAAAGGCCGGATCGGGGCGAAAGTTGAGTCGTACGTAGGAGCCGTCCCAACCGTCGTACTCATAAATAAACGCGCTGGGCAACAAACGCACAAAGTCCTCCAGCCGGCGTTCGTCCGCATCGTATTGCTTCTTGACCGCAAGCTGCTGACTGGGGTCGCGGATGAGTTGCTCCAGCCGAACCGTCTCCTGCTCTCGCTGAACTGAATTCAGCGGCGCGTCGATTGACTGCAAGCAGACGGTGGACCGGACCATCTTTCGTTTCAACTTCAACTTCGCTCAACGTCTGCTGGTCAACTACTTTGGTGACACGGTATATCCAGTTACTTTGTTCCGCCCTGTCGATCAATTCATTCGCAACCACGTCCTTCACGAGATCACCTGCAGAGACAGTGGCTCTGGCCCAGGCGAGCCCGCGTAAAGGGACATGCAAGGAGCAAGCATTACCGCGAGATAGCGTGACATACCTCAACAATCTGTTGGATGCCGGACGACATGGACCTCGGCTGATTTATTTTGCTCCATCCTGGTAACTCGAAATGTGAGCAGATGTGAACAGACTACGAGCTCGGCTCCTATCTAGGCTTGTAACGGATGGAGTAAGCTTTGCTGATCAAGCCGCGCAACGTGCGCAGCATACTCCTCCGAAGACCAGTGTATTAACAGAGGCGCAATCGGAAACAGATTCCTACTGGAAATACAGAAAGGTAAAAGAACTATGCCGTTAGTTCAAGTTGTCCTGGTTCTGATCGTCGTCGGAGTCCTCCTGTGGTTGGTGGATCGTTTCATCCCCATGGCAGAGCTCCATTAAGTCAATACTGAATGCCGTGGTGTCATCGCCGTCGTGTTGTGGCTGCTGAATGTGTTCGGGCTGATGCATTCCCTTTCCAGCATTCACATCGGCAAGCCGTAACGGAGACGGATAGTGTTGCCAAGAGATACCCATGAGCGAAGGCAGTGTGTGCACTATGACCGAATATAGGGCGAATGCAGACGCACCTGGACTAGCAGCGAGACGCAAGAACACGAATAACTGCCGAACACTCTCTTCCGCATTCTGGCAGTGTTGCTGGTAATGCTGATGTGTAGCGGCGAGTGTGTCAGCATACTCCGTGCTGACCCACGAGGAGATCGTTGACCTGCTGTGGACCGATCAGATCAGGCCGCTCATCCTCAAGCGCTATCCTGGGCTGTCCGAAGAGCAGATCAAGGAAGCGCATGCCTACGCCTATGGCGGCGCCGTCATCCAAGACCTTGGCTACTATCCATTCGGCAGCGTGGAATTCAGCGACCTGGTGCATTACGTTCGCAGCGGCGACTTCGTTCGCGAACTGCTGGCGCAGAGCAACGATGCGGATGAGTACGCGTTCGCGCTGGGCGCGCTGTCGCATTATGCGTCGGACATCGCCGGCCACCCTGCGGTCAACCAGGCGGTCGCCATCGAGTATCCGAAGCTGCGAGCGAAGTTTGGCAAGTCAGTCCGCTACGCGCAGGACAAAACCGCGCATTTGAAAACGGAGTTTGGATTCGACACGGTGCAAGTCGCGAAGAATCGTTACGCCTCGCAGCAGTACCACGATTTCATCGGATTTCAAGTGTCCAAGTCCCTGCTGGAGCGGGTCTTTCCCATCGTGTACGGACTGGAGTTGAAAGATGTGCTGCCCCGCGAGGATCTCGCGATCGGCTCGTATCGTTACTCCGTCAGCCGGCTGATTCCGGAAATGACCCAGGTCGCGCTGCAAACCCACAAGAAGGACCTGATGCGCGAAACGCCCAACTTCGCGAAACAAAAGTTCCTCTACCGTCTTTCCCGCTCCGACTATGAAAAGGAGTGGGGAAAGGACTACGTAAAGCCGGGATTCGGCACGCGGATCCTGTCAACCCTCTTGCGATACATGCCGAAGATCGGTCCCTTCAAAGGGCTGGCCTTCAATAGCCCGACTCCGCAAACCGAGGACCTGTACATCAAGAGCATCAACACGACGGTCGATCAATACCGAGCCTTCCTCGAAGAAGTGCGTACTGACTCGCTCGCGCTGCCCAACTGCGACCTTGACAGCGGCAATCCGACCCAGGAGGCGAATACTCCCTCACGGACAGACTTACGCAAAATTGCTGGGTCAACTGGCCAATAGCAAGTTCGACCATACGACGCCCGACCTGCGCGACAACATCTTGCAGTTCTATTCCGACGTCCCGGCATCGATCCAGACGAAGGACGACAAGGTCCGATCGACCAGTGTGCTCGCATTGCTTGATCAGTTAAGAGCCGCGACTCCGGTTCCGGTCGCCGAAGCCGTGGGCGCCCATTGATTCACCAAGCCCATCTGCTGCTTGTTTACCGGCTTGGCGAAGCTGGTGCGCATGCGTTTACAATCATGAAGCTGGCAGGACATTCGAGCGTGACAATCTCGCAGCGGTACGTTCATCCAACGCCTGGGTCCGTTGAGAGAGCGTTTATGCACCTTGAAGGGTTGAACGAGACTGCGGCGAAGCGTCTGGGAAGCAGGTTGTCCAACAGAAGTCCCCACAGCTACTGAAGCAGTCGGCGTAAGTTACTGA
>CAWHRM010000001.1:0-220618 GCA_963831675.1 uncultured Acidobacteriaceae bacterium | reverse complement strand
TCGAGTCGCATGGCGAGCAATACATTCAGTATCGCGAAAGCGTGCCGATGTTCATACCCAACGGTTCCGCCGCGCGAATGGTCGGCACTGAAGCGAATCAACGCGCTGCAGAGAAAGCAGCATAGGAGGATGACCATGTCACAGATTTCGGCAACAGCTCGCGAAAGGTTACAGGTGCAGGGGTTTTGTGGCTTGAGCGATGCCACTTACGCGCAGATCAATTACCCCTTGCGCCTTGCCCCCGGCATCATGATGGTATGGGTAGCAGTGGGGGCGGTGCTGGCCTCGGCCCACATCTTGTGGGCCCTGGTGCCGTTCACAGCGCTGAGTGCAATTTTGACGGGACATCCATTTGATGTTCTGTACAACCAGGGGCTGCGGCACCTGATGGGCACGCAAGAACTGCCGCCGTATGGGCGTCGGCGACGCTTCGCCTTTGCGGTGGCGACGACCATGGTCACGCTGGCCGCATGGGCATTCCAAGCGGGCTTGCCCTTGCTCGGCTACATCGTCGGAGGGGCAATCGTGGCCTCTACTTGCTTGCAGGTGAGTACGGGGATCTGCGGCCCGGCCGTCGTGGCAGCCAGGCTGTTGGGGAAGGTCAAGTGTACGGAAGTTGAGCACAAGGTTCGGCTTGACGCGCGCGCGCAGATAAGCGAACCTCACCGCGTGCCGTTGCAGGCGCGGTCGATCAAGGGCTTCCGAGTCGTTACACCGAAGGATGGCGTGGGCGCTGCATAGTGCCCAGAGCACGGGCATCTTGACGTTGGGTGGAGAAGGGCGCAGTATCCCCCGAAACCTATTCTTCGGAAGATACGATTTGCGCCGACCGGCGGCGATCGGAAGGAGGTAGTTATGGCTGTCAAGCAGGGGGACCTTGCACTGCTGGAGCATCCGGTGGCGAGGGAACTCTTGGCGTCGAATATTCCGGCGCGATTGGCGTATGTGTGGACGGACGGGACACCCCGAGTAACTCCGATCTGGTTCCATTGGGACGGTCGGGAGTTGGTGCTGGGGACTCCGCCGAATGCGCCGAAGGTCAAGGCGTTGGTAGTGAATCCGAAAGTGGCGCTGACGATTGATGACAATCAATTTCCGCACAAGGTGCTGTTAATTCGCGGCACGGCGCACCTGGAAACTTTGGAGGGTGTGGCGCCTGAGTACGCGCAGGCGGCGGAGCGGTACTTTGGACCCGAGCAAGGCAGAGCGTGGGTGGAGCAGTTGCGCGGGATGTGTCCCAAGATGGTACGCATTGCTATCACTCCAGAGTGGGTCGGAGTGCTGGATTTCGAGACACGGCTGCCGAGCGCGCTGGCGGGATGAGTACCGCTGGTGCTCGGCAATAGCGAGATTCTGTCCGACGGGTCACCCCCGGCGAAGGATGAGTCGCAGCACAGCGAGGACTTACACCGGGGCGGCTGACGGGCCGCCTGCTAGCTCGCTGCCTTTCGTTGGTTGGCTTCATTTTTCTGGGTCAGCCCAACCCAGAAACTTGGAGAACTCCTCCACGAAGATTTGCCATGCCGGCTCGCCAGGGACAACCTCGTGACTACGGCTCGGTAGTTCGACGAATCGTGCGCCACGTATTCGCGAGGCAATCAGACGTCCTTCCTGCACCGGTACAACCGCCTCGTCACGCGAGTGAATCACGAGAGTCGGGCAACAGACTTTCGGCAGCAAATCGGTGATGTCGATTTTCGGAAACTCGGACAGCATGCGTGCGGCGTTCTCGGGTGAAGAGGTAATCCGCTGCAATTCGTTCATCCACTCCGTTTCAGCAGGACTGGCGTCGGGCCGAAAGAGCGTCGTCCACAGTTGACGAAAGGCCGGATTGTCGCGGCCCCAGCCGAGGCGAATGAGTGTCAGCATCGCATTGAACTGTTCGGTGAGCATGCTGTCGGGCGGAGGCCATCCTCGCGCAAACGCGCCCGTGAGCACAAGTTTGGTGACGCGCTCCGGATGGCGAGCCGCATAAGCAGCGCCTATAGCGCCGCCCTGGCAACTCCCCACCAGCGCAAACTTGTCCCAGCCAATCCCAGAGATGAGTTCATCGAAGTCGGCCAGCGAGCGCTCGAAAGACAAGTCTTCGACATTCCAATCAGAGAGGCCACTGCCCCGCTGGTCGTAACGAAGAAATGTGTTGTGGCACATGATCTCCGAAAACCAATGGCGGCGAAACGGGTGCTTCCATTCAAAGTCAAGGTGATTCACCCAGTTAACCGCGCGCACCAGCGGAGGTCCGCTTCCGCCGATGGTGTAGGCGATTCGTACGCCGTCGCTGGTGATGAAGGTTTGAATTTCTTGTTCGGAGATCGGTTCAGTTGCAGGCGACGCATCCACTTTGTGCAATGCGGGACCGGTGGGTACTTGCTGCACCTTGGCAACAAAGCGATAACCCTGGCGCGGCACCGTCTCGATGAATTTCTGGCCGTTTGCGCCGTCCTGAAGAGCGCGGCGAAGCTTCGAAATGTTGTGATCGAGATTGTTGTCTTCGACGACGCTGTCCGGCCAGAGCCGTTGCATCAAGTCGTCCTTGCGAATGAGGCGGCCGTGGTTTTCGACGAGAATGCAGAGAGTATCGAAGACTTTGGCACGAAGCGGAATCAGTTCGCCCGAACGCAACAGGCGGCGTTCCTGAACGTCCAATTCAAACGATTCAAAGCGAAAGCCCATGAACCGCGACCTCTACAAGATGGTTGATTGTCCCGGCGCCCGGCTTAGAATGAACCCGCCCGCCCCCATCGGCAGATTATATCGTGATCCTAACTCAATTTGAATCGGCGAACCAGTCGGAGCCGATCGGACGTTGAACGCTCCGCTTCGCACTAGTCGGACGTTTCCTCTGACACTTACGCTTTTCTTTTATTGTGGCTTTGCCGGGACCGCGCGGCCGCGCAATAGACCCTGGTCAATCGATTTTGACCGCCTTCGCCACGATGCGTTCATACTTGCGCCACGGCACCAGCCGCTTCAGCCAAACCTGAATCTTGGCATCGTTGCCAATCAGATAACGCAGCTTGGGATTTGGATCGTGGGCGATACGAACGATCAGCTTCGCCACCTCGCGCGCGTCTCGCCGGCGTTTGGCGCTGTTCTTCACGAAGTCGGCGAAGCGCTGACTGCGCTCCTTGTTCGGCGAGGCGGGATCGAGCGAACCTTTGGCGATCACCACGTTGCGCTCCCAGATGTCAGTGTCGTAGGCCCCGGGCTCAACCAGCGACACGCGGATGCCGAGCGAGTGCGTCTCGATGCTCAACGACTCGTTCCACCCCTCCAGCGCATATTTCGATGCGCTATAGGCGCTCAACATTGGCTGACCCAGCAGCCCGGCGACCGATGTAACGGTGATAATGTGTCCCGACTTCTGTTCGCGCATCACCGGCAGCACCGCTTTGGTCATTGCCACGTTGCCGAAGAAGTTGGTCTCGAGTTGGTGGCGAAGCTCGGCGAGCGTCATGTCTTCGGCGAAACCCGCCGCGCTGAATCCGGCGTTGTTTACCAGAACGTCAATGCGGTCATGGCTGCGGACGATCTCTTCGACCGCGACCGGCAGAGACTCAAATTCGGTGATGTCGAGCCTGAGCACATTCATGCGGTCAGCAATGCCGGCCTTCTGGGCGGCCTGTTCCAGCCGGCCGCTGTTGGCGAGATTGCGCATGGTGGCCACTACGCGGTAGCCGCTCTGCGCCAACTCAACAGCAGTCAGCAGTCCGATGCCGCTGGAGCTTCCGGTCACGACTGCGAGTTTTTCTTCCGCCATGGGTTTCCACCAAATCCCGCAAATTGCCGCACAGGGCGCAAACCCGGCCTTTCAGGCCCGTTCAATTGCCAGCGCGCTGCGATTACGAGAAGATAACAGGCTTGTACATTCTTTCATGAAACGGACTGATAGCATGCCGACCAGCAAGCAACAGGGAATTACGAATCACGCCAGGGGCGAAATCGCTCCCGCGAAGGGAAAGCTCGGGATCATGATTCCGGGCATGGGCGCAGTCGCCACCACATTTGTTGCGGGCGTCGAAGCCGTCCGCAAGGGAATTTCCAGCCCCATCGGCTCGCTCACGCAAATGGGCACCATCCGCCTCGGTAAACGCACCGAAGGCCGCTCGCCGAAGATCCAGGACTTCGTTCCTCTGGCCAAACTGAACGATATGGTCTTCACCGGCTGGGACATCTTCGAAGACGATATGTACTCGGCCGCCCGCAAGGCTGGAGTCCTCGACGTTTCGCTGCTCGACCAGGTCAAACCGTTCCTGTCGAAGATCAAGCCGCGCAAGGCAGTCTTCGACAAGAACTACGTCAAGAAGCTCGACGGTCCCAATGTGAAAAAGGGCAAGAACAAGATGGAGCTTGCCGAGCAACTACGCGACGATATTCGCGACTTCAAGAAGTCCAGCGGCGCCGACCGGCTGGTGATGATCTGGTGCGGCTCGACGGAAACCTTCATCCGGCCCGGCCAGGCGCACAAGTCAATCGAGGCCTTCGAAAAGGGTTTGCGTGCGAATGAAACGAGCATCGCACCCTCCATGATCTACGCTTACGCCGCACTGAAAGAAGGAGTGCCTTTCGCCAATGGCGCGCCGAACCTTACGGTGGACATCGGCGCCATGCACGAGCTGTCGAAGCAGATGGAAGCGCCCATCTGCGGCAAGGATTACAAGACGGGGCAGACCCTTCTCAAGACCATCCTGGCGCCAGGATTCAAAGCGCGCATGATCGGGCTGAATGGCTGGTTCTCCACCAACATTTTGGGTAACCGCGACGGCGAAGTGCTCGACGATCCGGGCTCGTTCAAGACCAAGGAAGAGTCCAAACTTGTCGGTGCTGGAGCACATTCTTCAGCCTGAGCTGTACCCCGACCTTTACGGCAACATCTACCACAAGGTTCGCATTAACTATTACCCGCCACGTGGTGATAACAAAGAGGGTTGGGACAACATCGATATCTTCGGATGGCTCGGCTACCCGATGCAGATCAAGGTCGATTTCCTGTGCCGCGACTCCATTCTCGCCGCGCCCATCGTGCTTGACCTGGTGCTCTTCCTCGACTTGGCGAAGCGCTCATCGGAGCTGCGCGGCATCGGCATCCAGGAGTGGCTCAGCTTCTACTTCAAGTCGCCGATGACGGCGCCCGGTTTGTATCCCGAGCACGATCTGTTCATCCAGTTGATGAAGCTGAAGAACACACTGCGCCACCTGAAGGGCGAAGAGCTGATCACGCACCTGGGGCTGGAGTATTACGACTAACGAGCTGTCAGCTCTCAGCCGTCAGATCGCGGCGGTGCTCTTCGCTTTTCGCTCAATCTGCATCCCGAGCGAAGGCGATTGCTTTCGCCGCCGTAGTCGAAGGACCGCTATATTGCAGGCGATCCCGGTTTCTTCGTCTGCGCCCATCTCGTATAATCTCGCTGACTATGCGCCCATTCAGATTGACCTTTCTCATTCTCACGCTTGCCCTCGCGAGCGTTTCCCTCACCGTCGCGCAGTCCAACGACCGCGTCATGCAGGAGGCGCTCAAGCCTTCCACTCCGCTGCAGGAGAACCTGCGCGTGCTGACCGATGAGATTGGCGGACGCATTCCCGGTACGCCTGCCATGCAGAAGGCGATCGAGTGGGGAGTGGCAGCATTCAAGGCAGCCGGCGCTGACTCGGTCCACACCGAAGAGTTCACCATCCCAACTTCGTGGGCGGAGGATGACACCGAGGTGAACATAGTCGCCCCGGTGAAGTTTCACGTACGGGCCCAGTCCATCGCATGGGGACCGGCGCTGAAGCTGACAACGGCGCGGGTGGTGGATGCCGGCATGGGCTCTGCGCCAGAGTTCGCGAGGGCTGGCGATATCAACGGCGCGATTGTGCTGGTTCACAGCGTCGTGCTCAAGACCTGGGATGACCTTTTCGAGGAGTACTATCGCGCTCCGGGAGTTATCGATCGCGCGATGAAAGGGAAGGCCCTTGCCATCGCGTTTACTTCCAGTCGCGAGCACGACCTGCTGTACCGTCACATCAACACCAGCACGGGACAAATTGACGTCATCCCGCAGGTGCTGCTGGCGCGCGAAGATTCCGAGCGCATCGCGCGCCTGCTGGCCCACGGCGAGAAAGTACAAATGTCCATTTCGATGCCAAACAAGGTCGGGCCCAAGATCACCACAAGCAACGTAGTGGCCGAACTGAAGGGAAGCGAGCTTCCGAACGAGATCGTTATCCTCGGCGCACATCTGGATTCCTGGGAGATGGGCACGGGCGCGCTCGACAACGGCTGCAACGCTGCTCTGGTCATTGACTCGCTGCGGGCGATCAAGGCGGCTGGGATTCGTCCGCGGCGCACCATTCGCTTCATACTTTTTTCCGGCGAGGAGGAAGGGCTGCTGGGCTCGGCGGCTTATGTGCGCGCCCACAAGAATGAACTCGACAACATCGTGGCTGAGGTTGTGCTGGACGAGGGATCTGGCCCCATCACCGGCTTTTCCACTGGTGGACGAAAAGACGTGGACACAGCGCTGGTTCCCATGGTGCAGCCGTTCGCGCAATGGAAAGCCACCGAGGTGACCAACGACGCGACCGTGGGCACGGATAACTTCGACTTCATGATGGAAGGCGTTCCCACTCTGCTGCCCAACCAGTCAGAAGCGAACTATCTCATCAACTACCACGCCAGTTCGGACACCTTCGACAAAGTTGATTTCGCGCAGTTGAAGAAGAACGAAGCCATGGCAGCCGAGTTGATCTTGGAGCTGGCGAACGCGCCAGAGCGCATCGGCCCTCGCTATACGCGCGCCCAAATCGAAGCGACCTTTCCCGAGACCCATCTCGACGACCAGATGAAGGGCTTCGGAATGTGGGAGGATTGGGCGAGCGGGACGCGCGGCAGGAAGCCGTAAGCCAAGTCCGGCAGTTTGTGATCCCTGTCATTGCCGGTACTCTTCGCCGTCCTATACAATCACCAGTTTCGTTACTCTTGTGCAATCTTCTAAGGAGCGGAGAGTCCGGCCAGCCGCCGGAGCAGCGGGAGGATTCGGGGTCCCCAACACGCGCCGTTTTCTTCGGGATTCCCAGAAGACGCCGCATTTGCGCCTTCTGGGGTGACCGGGCGCGTGTCGGGGCGATCGTTCTCCCGCGGTCATCACAAAAAAATGAAAATACACGAGTACCAGGCAAAGGCCATCCTCGCAAAGTATGGAGTGGCGGTGCCGCGCGGGCAAATGGTTGAAAGCCGCGAGGAGGCAGAAACCGCGGCCAAGGCACTGTTGCATGACGGCGCGACCGGCATTGTTGTTAAGGCACAGATCCACGCCGGAGGCCGCGGCAAGGGTGGCGGCGTCAAGCTCGCCAAGTCGGCGGAAGAAGCCACGCGAGCTCGCAGGCAAGATCCTTGGGATGCAACTGGTCACCCACCAGACCGGGCCGGAGGGCAAAAAAGTGCAGCGGCTCCTGATTGAAGAGACCCTGCCCATCGCGCGCGAGCTCTATCTCGGCATTGTGCTTGACCGTGGACCGGGACAACTGGTGTTCATGGCTTCGGTGGCGGGCGGCATGGAGATCGAGGAGGTTGCCGCCAAAGATCCGAACGCCATCATCAAAGAGCATCTGGTGCCGGGCTTCGGACTGCAGGCGTTCCAGGCACGCGAGATCGCCTTCAAGCTCGGTCTCGACGCCAAATACATCAGCGGTGCGGTGAAGTTCATGATGGCGCTGGCCCGCGCGGCGGAAGACACTGATGCCTCGCTGGTCGAGATCAATCCCTTCATCACTACCACCGACGGCCGGCTGTTCGCGCTCGACGCCAAGATGACCTTCGACGACAACGCGCTCTATCGCCATCCCGACATCAAGGGACTGCGCGACCTGAGCGAAGAAGACCCCCTCGAAGTCGAGGCCAGCAAGTACAACCTGAACTACATCAAGCTCGATGGCAACGTGGGCTGCATGGTCAACGGCGCAGGCCTCGCGATGGCGACTATGGACATCATTCAGTACGCCGGCGGCATGCCTGCGAACTTCCTCGACGTGGGTGGCGGCGCCAACGAAGAACAGGTCACACACGCTTTCGAGATCCTGCTCAGCGACAAGAACGTGAAGGCGGTGCTCATTAATATTTTTGGTGGCATTCTGCGCGTGGACACGCTGGCCAACGGCGTAGTCAGCGCGGCCCGCAAAACCAACATCCAATTGCCGATTGTGTTGCGGCTGGAGGGAACCAACGTCGAGCAGGGCCGCGTGATCCTGAAAGAGAGCGGACTGAATTTCATTGTGGCTGAGACCATGAAAGACGCGGCAGAGAAGGTTGTCGCTGCCGCCAAGGGGGTTCGATGAGCATCCTGGTTGATAAGTCAACGCGATTGATCGTGCAAGGACTGACCGGCCGCGAGGGGACGTTCCACGCCAAGAATGCTGCTTTGTATGGGACCAAGGTTGTCGGCGGTGTGACTCCCGGCAAGGGTGGCACCATGCACGAAGGCTGGCCGATCTTCAACACGGTCAGCGACGCGGTCGCCAAGACCGGCGCCAACGCGACCGTGATCTTTGTTCCGCCGCCGGGCGCGGCCGACGCCATCATGGAGGCTGCCGATGCCGGTGTGCCGCTGATCGTCTGCATCACCGAAGGTATTCCCACCATGGACATGGTCAAGGCCTGGGAGTTTCTGAAAGGCAAGAGGTCACGGCTGATCGGGCCGAACTGTCCGGGCATCATCTCGCCGGGCAAATGCAAGATTGGAATCATGCCGGCCCAGATTCACAAGGAAGGGAACGTCGGCATCGTCTCGCGCTCAGGCACCCTGACCTACGAAGCCGTGTACCAGTTGACGACGCGCGGCATTGGGCAGTCCACCGCGATCGGCATCGGCGGCGATCCTATTATTGGCACCAACTTCCTGGACGCTCTCCAGTTGTTCAACGAAGATCCTGAGACCGAAGCGATCATCATGATTGGTGAAATCGGAGGCAGCGCCGAGGAGACTGCCGCCGACTACATCAAGCAGAACGTGCGCAAGCCGGTCGTCGGTTTCGTCGCCGGGCAGACGGCGCCTCCCGGGCGGCGCATGGGCCATGCCGGAGCGATCATCTCCGGCGGGAAGGGAACTGCGGCGGAGAAGATCAAAGCTATGGAGGCCGCAGGAATTCACGTTGCGAAGTCGCCTGCCGAGATCGGGGAGACGCTGGTGAAGGTGACGGGCGCGACGGTAAAAGCGTAGCTCTTCACCACAAGAGCCACAGAAAGATTCTTTCTAGAGCCGGTTCTTGTTTCATAAATTGGTTCAGCGTCTTCCCGGTGGAAGCGCGGGCCTTCAGAGACTGTGTCGCGACTAAAAGAATAGAGTCTGTCGGTGGAACAATCCGCGGAAAAAACGCAGGAATCAGCCGCGAAGCGGCGGCGGCGGTTTGAGTCTCGGGGTGCAAACCCCGAGTAAAGTGGGAAATTGAGATGAGCCGCGTGGCGGCGACACCCGTCGCGACGCAGTCTCTTCAGGCCCGCGAAAAATCGCGGCGTTGAGCACGGGCTTCAGCCCCGGTTCGCTGGGAAGCGGGTTCTTGAAACAAGCCAACAAGCTCTAAGAACATAAGAGCGAATAAGGAAAGGCGAACAGCAACAGACGAACTCATGAAAACAATCCAACGCACTCTTTCCATCATCAAGCCCGACGCAGTTGAAAAAGGCGCGGCGGGCGACATCGTCCACACCCTCCTGCAAAACAACTTTCGCATCATCGGCATGAAGATGCTGCACATCACCAAAGCGCAGGCTGAAGGCTTCTACGCAGTGCATGTGAACCGTCCGTTCTTCGAGTCGCTGACCAACTTCATGTCGAGCGGGCCGATCATCGTCATGGCGCTGGAGAAAGAAAACGCCATCGCCGATTATCGCGCTCTAATGGGCGCCACCGATCCGGCCAAGGCCGAGGAGGGCACCATTCGCAAGAAGTGGGCGGCAAACATCGAAAAGAACGCGGTGCACGGCTCTGACGCGGATGATACAGCGCGCTTCGAACTCAGTTATTTCTTCGCCGGATTCGAACTGGCGAAGTAAATTGATTTTGTCATCCTGCGCCAAGGTCGAAGCAGGTCCGGCCCGAGCGGAATGAAGGATTCACCACAGAGACACAGCCGGCACGGAGATGTTTTTTTCTTTTCCTCTGTGTCCTCCGTGCCTCCGTGGTGAAAAAAGATCCTAACGGGAGAAGTTGCATGGCGCATGTGCAGATCACGATGCTGGCAGGGCGCACCCTCGAGCAAAAACGCCGCGCCGTGAAGCGCGTCACGGAAGTGTTGCGTGACGAACTCAATGTCAAGCCCGAGACACTGACCATCGCCTTCGTCGAGGTATCGCGCGACAGCTACGCCCGCAACGGCATTCTTTTGTCCGACCGGAAAGAACCTCACCCATAGAGCTGAACATTTTATCCTTCCAACTCTGTCATCCTGCTGTCACCTCTGTCATCCTGAGTGTCACATGGGCCTGGCGCCCACCCGTACGGATGAAAATTAACCACGGAGGCACGGAGATCACGGAGAGAACTCCATGGAATACGAAAACTCCGCGTCCTCCGTGTCTCCGTGTCACTGATTTTCGACTGAGCGAGCGCAGCGAGTCGAAGGACCCCTAGTTGCTCACTCACTCTCCCTCCCGGCACGTTTTTCGACGGAGCGGAGCCCGCGACCAATTGACGACCGTTGCTTTTCCCGGGATGACACCACCACTTTAGTGGTAATAATGCGAACAAGACCCCAATTTCGCGTCTAGGGGCTCCAGGGAGCGTTTCTCCGGTTTTTAGGCCTGCTAGGGGTCGTCCAGCAATCTAAAATGCAGTCTTGGGCCCCTCAGGGGCACGCAATGGGCATTTCTCGACGCAGCGATACGGCGCTATGGTGCTTGGGAGTATAGCTGGATAGTTGGTTCTGAATAAAAATTAGTAGTCACTTAAGTGCTATTACGACTTCGGCTCTCGAACCGTTCGCCCGATAACGAGCGAATCCCGACCCGAAGCTCCAGGCGGAAAGTCAGGATCGGGCAGATAATTTTCCGCGCGAACGCGGTGTGCGCGTCCTTGACGGCCCTCTCGCCGCACAATAGAGTCGAATACTTGGGAGTCTTGGCTTTGGAAACCCTGGTCGGGAAGAGCTTTCTTCACTACACCATCGTGAAAAAACTGGGCGCCGGCGGCATGGGCGTGGTGTATGAAGCTGAGGACGCCCGGCTCGGGCGTCACGTCGCCCTTAAGTTTCTTTCCCGGGATTTCGAGCAGGACCCCTACGCCCTGGAGCGCTTCCAGCAGGAGGCGCGCGCCGCCTCGGCGCTGAACCACCCCAACATCTGCACCATCTATGCCATCGAGGAATGCGACGGCCAGCACTTCATCGCCATGGAGCTGCTGGAAGGCGAGAGCCTGAACGAGAAGATCAAAGGGAGCCCGCTGGCGCTCGACAAGATCATCGACATTGGCATCCAGATCAGCGACGCGCTCGAGGTTGCTCACAACAAAGGCATCGTGCACCGCGATTTGAAGCCGGGCAACATCTTTGTGACTTCGCGCGGGCAGGCCAAGGTCCTCGATTTCGGGCTGGCGAAACTGGTTCACGAACGCCGCCCGGCACTGGAGACCGTGGGTGGCGATGCCGCGACCCTCGCGCCGCTGCAGCTCACTTCGCCAGGTACGGCGGTCGGCACCATCGCTTACATGTCGCCCGAGCAGGCTCGCGGAGAAGATCTGGATGCGCGCAGCGACTTGTTCTCCATGGGGTCCATTTTTTATGAGATGGCCACCGGCAAAGTTGCCGTTCGAGGGCAACACTTCCGCCGTCGTCTTCCAGGGCATTTTGGACCGCAATCCCCGCCCAGCAATGGAGGTGAATCCTGCCATTCCTTTCAAGCTGCAGGAGATCATCGACAAGGCGCTGGAGAAGGACCGGGACCTGCGCTACCAGAGCGCGGCCGAAATCCGCAGCGATCTGAAGCGGCTGAAGCGCGACATAACCGGCCATCGGATCGCAAACTGGAATCCCGGCAGCTTCGTCGTCCTCGGTTTCCGCGGCGCGTGCCAGCACTCCGTCCGCACTTCCTCCCAGCGGCGCGGTCATTCTGGAGACTGCCAAGAGACACAAGAGTGGTGCCGGGCTGATCACCGCGCTCAGTGTGGTCATGATCGTTGCGGGGATCTACGGTTTCTACAAATGGGTTTCGCAGTGGATTGGCGATTCGGGACCAGTACCGTTCCAGAACATGAGCATGGAGAAGCTCACTAACTCCGGCAAAGTGCTGCTGGCTACCATCTCGCCCGACGGCAAGTATGTGGTGAATGTGGTGGACGAGGGACACGGCCAGCAGAGTCTGTGGATGCGGCACATCGCCACCGGCAGCAATGCCCAGATCATGCCGGCCACCGACGTGCGTTACACCGGTCTCACGTTCACGCCCAATGGCGATTTTCTGTTTTTCACTCGCATCGAACCGGAGAATCCCGGCCTGGGTTATCTCTACCAGATACCTGTTTTGGGGGGTACTCCGCGCAAGCTGATCACCGATGTAGACAGCCCCGTCAGTTTCTCGCCGGACGGCGAGCAGGTTGCTTTCTTGCGTAACAGTTCGTCAGATGGGAACGGCCAAGATTATCATCGCGCACCCTGACGGAAGTGGGGAACACGTCCTCGCCGCTCTTCCTCTTCCGGGTTATTCCAGTCCGGCCTGGTCTCCCGACGGCAAGTGGATCGCGTCCACAGTGCTTGATCCGGGCAGTCAGAACCTGGGAAGGCTGGTGGTCCTTAACCCGGCGAATGGGAAAGAGAAGACCATCTACGCCGGTGCGGCCGGCTGCAACGACCGACTTGGATGCCCGACGGGCGGCATCTGCTTCTCATCTTCCGCGACATCACCAGCGACCGTAACGGCCAGATCGGGGAAGTGTCACTCTCCGGCCGCAAGTTGCATCGCATCACCAACGACCTCAGCTCGTACAGCAACCTCACGCTCGCGCGTGACCAGAGACGGAAAGCAACTCATTGCGGTTCAAAACACGCCTGACAGCGGCGTGTACACCATGGACGTCGGCAGCAACTCCACGCCCAAGCAGGTGGACAACCACGGTGACATCAATGTGAGTTGGCTGCCCGACGGCAGGCTGATCACGCTGGATTACGACGGGCACATCTCCATCATGAACGCGGACGGCAGCAATCGAAATGTGATTTATCAGCAGAATCTTGCGATGCAAGGCTTGACGGCTTGTCCGGATGGCCTGCATGCGTTTTTCAGCATGCCAAACCGGGAAACCAAGGCCCTCAATATCTTCCGCCTGGATATTCAAAATGGCACCGCGACAGCAGTGACGAAAGGCAAGGTGGACCAGAACCCGGTTTGTTCTCCCGACAGCAAGTTCGTCCTCTACTCCAAGCTGGAGAATGGCAAGCAGCTGCTGATGGAGATGCCGGTGACCGGAGGCGAGGGCAAACAACTCAGCGACCGATTGATAGACTTCGCGGCCCTCTCGCCTGACGGCAAACAGATCGCTGCCTTGGCGGTGGAAGGGCAAGGCGCCAACGCCAGACCGATGCTCGAGATTCTGCCTGCGCAGGGAGGCTTGCCGGTACAAAGCTTCCCGCCCAGCCGCTTTATCTCCGGATTGTTACAGTATTCCGCTGACGGGCAGAGTCTGTATTACCCGATTACGGAGAAAGGCGTCTCGAACATCCTCATGCAGCCCATCGCGGGCGGACCGCCGGCTCTGGTGACCAAGTTCGACGACCTGTTCCTTTATGGCTATGACTACGACTGGAAGAACAAAAAGCTGGTGGTGGCACGCGGGCGGACCAATTCCGACGTGGTGCTCCTCACCCAGCAGGAAAAGCAGTAGCCAGCCGGCAGGGAGCAATTTGGCATCGAATCATCGGGTCGACGAGAAGCGTTTCAAAGTGGGTATCCAGTTCCGATGTTCGCTTTCGGAACGGGCCGCTGGAAATGGGCAATGGACAACTTCACATTTGCGTACAATTGAATTAATCTGCTGTTTTATACGCACTTCTTCGTCGTTCAACCCGCGCGGTCCCGCCAGACCGCAGGGTGCCCTGCCAGGGTGTGCTTCAGGCCAAGCCGGCCGCTATTTTGCAACGGCGGCCGGGCAACCCGGCTTCAGATTCCCAAAGGAGATGCATGAAGGGATCCAAAGCTTTACCGTTAGCCGGATTGGGACTGGTTGTCTGCGCGCTGCTGCTGCTGGGCGCGTGCTCGAGTACGCCGCAAAACGGTCCAAGTGCGCTGAACATCACCACCTCCAGCCCTCTGCCGATCGGCGCCGAAGGCGACTCCTATAGTCAGACCATACATGCGTCGGGAGGAGTGCCTCCCTACACCTGGACTCTCGATTCGGGCGCCCTGCCGCCGGGGTTTAGCTTCGACAGCGGAGGAGTCCTGAGCGGAACGCCGCCTACTGGCTCAGCCGGGACCTACAGCTTCACGGTGCGGGCGACCGATACGCAATCGCCGACCAAGGCTTACCAGACGGCCACCTTGTCGCTAACCATTAATACGGCTCTTTCTTTTCCATCCTCGGCTCTAGCCAACGGTGTCATCGCCGTGGCCTACAATTCCGCGGTTGTGGCGACCGGAGGAATCAACTGCGAACCTCCTGCCATGATGCCGTGTTATACCTACAGTCTCGCCTCCGGTAGTCCCGCCCTGCCTGCAGGCCTGACCCTGAATGCCGACGGCACGATTACCGGCACGCCGACCGGTCCGATTGGGACATACCCGTTCACCGTCCAGGTGACCGATCAGTTCCCCACCACCGCAACCGCCAACTTCAGCATCACGATTACGGGGAAGATCCAGGGGAACTACGCTTTCTCGTTCAGCGGCTTTAACCAGCAAGGTAAAGCTTTCTATATGGCGGGAAGTTTTGTGGCTGACGGCAGCGGGAACATCACCAGTGGTGTCTTCGATCGCAACGGAAATGATTCCATCGGCGCAATGACCGAGGTGGCGATTACGCCCGGAAGCGGCGGCAACGGACAGTGCCCCGACAGCGGCCCCCTAACCGGCACCGGTTCGGTTTATTGCGTGGGCCGCTCGGGCGTCACCAACGGAACCAACCTGGGCACCATTGTGATCGCGTCTTCGGTGGGGACTTACTCCTTCAGCGTTGCGGTGTCTTTGTTCAACGACTCCAGAATTATTCTGGCAGACCCTAACAATCCTGGTATGTGGGGCTCCGGTGTGCTTAAGTTTCAAGGGCTGACCTTATCGGGTACCTCGCTGGCGTCGGCTAATTTCGCATTCGGCTTGTATGGACTAGACGCCAGTGGCGATCGCTACGCGGGCGCAGGCTACTTCAACACCGACGCCAACGGCAATATCAACTCCGGAAGCGGGATGGCGGACATTAACGACAATGGCGCGGTGCAGAGTCAGGTGCCTTTAACCGGGAACGTCTCGGCAGTCAGCGTCACCACCAGCCGGGCAACAGCGTCGTTCACCATCGGTTCCACCACGTTGAACTACGCCCTGTATGTGGTGCCGCCCGGTCCTGGGAAGCTCTTCCCCAACGTCGTGGCGGTGCAGACCGATCCTATCTCCAGTGGCTCGCCTGTGACCGTGGCCTCGATCGCCGAACGATCGCCGACCGCCGGTGGCGGTTTCACCGACCTCAGCTTGAATGCCACGCAAGGCATGGCTGCCAATGGCGACATCTTTGAGCTGAATGCGGTTTCCACGGCGGGCGGTTCTCCGGTACCGGACGTATCCCTGGGAATCGGTAACTTCGATGGCAAGGGCAATATCACGGGGTATTCCTTTGACGAGAACAACGGCGGAGTGCTGACCACGCCGTCGCAGAACAATTACACCGGGACGTACTCGGTCGACAAGATCACTGGCCGTGTCAGCGTAAGCCTGACTGGAGTTACCAATAACCCGGTGTGGTACCTGCTCACCTTCAATACGGGATTCGTGGTCGGCACCGACCCCAACGTCACCGCCGGTACATTTGAGCCGCAGAACGTGACCCAGCCCATACAGATCGTTGCCTTCCTCGGCATTTTCTATGGCGGGACGGTGGACCCGGCACTGGCGAGTGTCATCAACACCGTGGATGTGCTGATGGCGCTGCCTCCTCCGCCTCCCGGTAGCGGTAACGGCACCATTACAGAGACTTACGATAGCAGTGGGAGTCCGGGAGTACTGATGAACCAGATGTTCTCTGGAGGCTTCTCGGCCCCGGATCCGGCCACCAGCAGGACGCCCATCCTCGACAGCAACGGAAATCTCGTCGACGTTCTCTACTTCGTCTCGGCGGGAGCGACGGGAGCGACGGGATCAACGGGAAAATACGTGTTACTGAACACCAACAGCACAAGTCCGGTCTTAACATACGTGACGCGCTGATTCATGCACCCGACTCCGACCGGCCGGCGTCCCCAGAACGCCGGCCTTTTTTCCTCGAAGGGTTTCTGCCTGATCACCTCGAACCCGGTGATAAAGAAGCAAATCAAGGTATACTTTTGTAACAATCTGGCTTGGGGGTGGGGGACAGCCTCACACAGTTCGGTCCGGGGAATGTGAGTAGATGCCTGGGGAACCAAAAGGCCCAGCGCGACGAGCGCCCGAGGGGATAGCTGTTTCCAGCGGCGATAGTTCTGCCGCTTCGCCCAAGCCGGCCCTTGGGTCAGAGGGAATGACCGATCCCGGTGTCGGTTTCGCGGATGTTACCTCGCCTGGCGACCGTACTCCGAAGAGCGATCCTTCCGATGCTGCAACCATTGTGGGGCCGCGCGACTCCGGCAGCGATAGTGCGCCGCACCCGATCTTCTCTTCCATCGGCGCCACCGTCTTCCATGAAGGCGACGTCCTGGGCGGCCGCTACGAGATCCAGAAACTGCTGGGCATGGGTGGCATGGGCGCGGTCTACAAAGCGCGCGACATGGAGGTCGAGCGCGTGGTGGGGCTGAAGGTGATTCGTCCTGACCTGGCCGGCGATCCCGCCATTCTGGCGCGCTTCAAGCAGGAACTGGTCCTTGCCCGGCAAGTCACGCACAAAAACATCATCCGCATTTACGACCTGAACGAAGCCGATGGCGTCAAGTTCATCACCATGGAGTTCATCGAAGGTGAGGACTTGCGCACCATTCTTCTGCGCGAGGGCAAGCTGTCGCCGGAACGCGCCGCTGACATCATGGTCCAGGTGTGCGCAGGATTGCAGGCGGCGCACAGTGAAGGCGTCATCCATCGCGATCTGAAACCCAGCAACGTCATGTGCGATGCCGCCGGCCGGGTCGTGGTCATGGATTTCGGTTTGGCCCGCACGGTTCGCGGCGACGGCATGACCCGCACCGGCATGATGGTCGGGACCATGGAATACATGTCGCCCGAGCAGGCCATGGGCAAGGAGCTAGACGCGCCCTCGGACCAGTTTGCCGTCGGCCTCATCTTCTACGAGTTGCTCAGCGGGTTCATGCCATACCACGCGGAAAGCGCCATCGCCAGCCTGGTCAAGCGCACCCAGGAGCATGCCGTCCCGCTGTCGGACGTTGACAACAGCATTCCGCCCGCGCTGAGCGCCATTGTCAGCAAGTGTTTGGAGCGCGATCCCGCCGAGCGGTTTTCCTCCATGCAGGAGCTGATCGACGAGATCGAAGTCTGGCGGGGAAAGAAGGGGCGCGGTCAATCGGTCATTGCACCGCGGCTACCCAAAAAAGTTGCCGCACCGCGCCTTCCTTTGAGGTGGATTGCCGTGGGAGCTGCGGCGGCCGTGCTGGCCGTGGGAACGTATGTCGCCGTTCACTACCGGACTCAGACCGGAGCCACAGGAAACGGGCCGCAAGCGGTAAAAGGCCCGGTGATGTTAGTGGCGGTGCTGCCGTTTTACAACGGATCGGGCGATCCCAGCCTGGACTGGACGGGTGCGACCATTTCCGACAATCTGATCTCCGACATTGGTCAGTCGGCGCACTTACATTTGATTTCCTCAGGACGTCTGCAGGATGTGCTGCGCGATTTGCGTATTGCGCCCAAGCCTCAGATGGACACTGCCACCATGAGGGACATCAAGGAGGCTACCGGCTCCGGAACCGTGGTCTCCGGACAATTGGTGAAAGCGGGCGATCGGTTCCGGATCAATGCAACCGTGCACGACCTCAAGAATGGGAGCGACACGCCGGTCACCACCGATGTCGCCAGCATAAACGACCTTCCCAAGGCCGTGGCTACGCTGGCTAAACAGATTCGCGAAAAACTGGCGACCACCCCCGACATCTTGAAGGAGTTGCAGGCCAGCTCCGATCACGTGCTGACCGATTCGGTCGCGGCTCTGCAGGCCTACGAGGAAGGGTTGCGGCTCGCCCGTGCCGGCGACAACACCCAGGCGGCAGGGAAGTTTGAAACCGCAACTACCGAAGACCCAAAGTTCGCCATGGCCTTCGCGAGGTTGGGGGAGGCCTACTTCAGGCTGGGTAACGATGGGAAAGCGCAGCAGGCCTCGCGAACCGCGGTCGATTTGAGCAGCAACCTGCCCGCCGGTGACCGCTACCGCATTGCTGCGAACCACGCCCGCATCATGCATCAGACGGACAAGGCCATTGCCGCTTATGAAGACCTCACCAAGGTCAGCCCTGACGATACTGACGCTCAGTACGCTCTCGCGCTTCTGTACGAAAAGGCCGGCCGTTACGGCGACGCTAGAAAACGGCTGGACATCGTCCTGACTGCCGATCCAAACGACATTGATGCGTTGTATGGCAGGGGGCGGATTGAAATCGAGGACGACAAACCCGATGCGGCGCTCGAGTATCTCAACAAGGGCCTCACCCTGGCCATCAAGCTCGACAACAAGCCGGAAAAGGGCAATATGCTCAACGCCCTGGGCCTCGCCTATCAAAACCTCGGCAAGCCCGACGATGCGCTCAACAGCTTTCAGCAAGCTCTGGAGATTCGCAAGAGCATGGGCGATGAGCGAAGTGTGGAACTTACTCTTACCAATATCGCCGGGATACAGGACGTGATGGGGAATGCCAACGCCGCTTTGTCCAATTATCAGGCTGCGATTGCAGTTGCCAAGAAGATTGGCGACAAGGACGGTCTGGCGCTCAACTACATGAACCTTGGCTCCTCGTACCACGACCACGGAAACTATGAGGAGGCCCTCAAGCTTACGAAACAGGCTTTGCTGATTTACCGCGAGACGGGCGACAAACGTAAGGAAGCTCAGTGCCTGAATAATCTCGGCAGTGCCCTCAACAACCTGGGCCAGTACACCGATGCCCTGACGAATTTCGATCAAGCCTATCAAATCAGCGATCAGTTGAAGTTTGAGGGCGAGGCTATCGAGGCCCTGCGGAACTCCGCGGAAATGAACTTCAAGCTCGGACAATACGACAAGGCGCAGTCTCAGTTCCTGAAAGCGCTGAATGCCAGCCAGGCGGCCGACGACAAAACCATGGTGGCCCTGGAGTCCAGCAGCATAGGCGCTCTCTTTGCTGCCCAGGGACAATTCGACAAGGCGTTGGGGGCGCTCGGCGACGCCGTCAAGGGCTTGCAGCAGGTCAAGGACAATACCTGGTATTCGGTGGAGACCCTGGCTCGCTACGGCGACGTCCTGTCCGTGGTGGGACGCGGCGCGGAAGGCCAGAAGTACATCGAGGACGCGCTCAAGCTGGCTGCCCAGGCTAAAGTACCCCCGCTGACCAACGCCGAGGTGCTGAATTGCCTTGGCGACAACTATTTCTATCGCGGCGACTATTCCTCGGCCCGTCAGCAGTACCAGCGGGCGCTACAGAGCGCAGGCAGAACTCCTAACGACCAGGGGATGCGCGCCCAACTCGGGATCGCCCGGGCGGATTTGGAGCAGGGACGCGCCCAAGCGGCGGCCCCAGTGCTGAAAAAGATCATGCAGGACGCCAGTTCGATGGGATTGAAAGCCCTGTCGGCGCAGGCCTCGATCTTCTATGCCCAGGCCCTGCTGGCTAGCAATCGCGGCGGCGACGCGCGGCAGCAGTTGGAGGACGCACTAGGGCAGGCAGAAGGGCTGGGGATGCGGGTGGAACTTGCCCGCGCCAATTACTTGCTGGCCAAGGCCGGCAAGCCGAAAGAGGCCGGTCCTCATTACCAGGAGGCGGCACGGATCTTGCAGTCCCTGGCGGCGGAGGAGGGAGCGAGTCACATCCTCGACCGGCCCGACCTCAAAGAGATGTACAGCACCGCCAAGTCCTCCTCCGGCGGGACAGCCTAGTTTCATGGAGCTATTCATCTTCGCGCGATTTCACGCTCGCTTGGGCGATGAAAGCGCAGTGGCAGAGGCTTTGGGTGAGGTCGTGGGTCCTTCCCGCGAGGAAGCCGGCTGCCTCAGCGTCCGCGCTTTTCGCTCGCTTCGGGATCCGCGGCTGTTCTACATTCATTCCCACTGGACCAGCGAAGAGGCATTCGATTTCCACGCAAGTTTGCCGCACACGGTGCGCTTCGTTGAACGTGTGGGAGCCGCTGATCGACCATCCTCTTGAAGTGACGCGAGCCCATCTCCTGATGGAGTGAGACGGCTTGACCAAGGTTCACCTTTGGGATGTGCGGGTAAGCCTGTCCTTGGGGGAAGAGCGCGCCCGGGACAGGCGAAAGGGGCAATTCCGGTCCGGCCCATGCCCGATCGAGAACTGCCCCGAAATCCACCTTGCTCAATTACGGCTTGCTGGGATTGAACGTGGCCACGATGTCTGCCGAACCTGCGGCTCCAGTCAAGAACCTACGCTTGGAAGGCGAAGGGCCGCTGGATCCTGTGCCTCCGAAGCCACCGCCTCTTCCTGAAGTGGTGCCGTCAATGGGCTTGCTTTGATACGACGTGAAGATGCTCATCCAGTTGTTGGACCCTATAATGTCGTTCTCCAGGTAGTCCGCGTTGGTGGGAGTAACGTTGTCCGAAGAGTAGAAGGTCGTGTCGATGTCGATGCATTGAGTGGGATCCCCGGAACACTGCGGTTCGGATGGGCAGGTCACCTGATTTCCCATGGTGTCCTGGCATGTGTACGAGTAGACCAAGCAGTTCCCATTCGTAGCAGTGGGAGGACCTGAGCCCCCACCTGTGCCCGAATAGACAATGCATTGCTCGTTGGCGAATTCGGTTCCGGCCAACCGTGTCTGGTAAAACTGGTGGCGGTCAGTCGGGGTCGAGGTTACGGTCATCAAGATGCCATTCGGATTCGAGAACCCTAGGGGATACGTCACCGTCGTCTGGTGAGCGCCGAAGGCGAAAACTGTGGGTGTGCCGCCCGGCTGAATGGTTTCCTGTATCTGCGAAGGAGAGTGGAGCGTGAACTCCCATCCGAAAACGTCCTGGGTCGAGCCGCCGCCCATGGGTTGAGATGCGGTGAAGCCTACCCAGGCCGAGCCGCCGTTGACCGGGTCGAGTTTGAGTCCGCTGGGATTGTTTTCCGGGTCGTAAACGATGTTGTAAGGAACGGTCATCGTGGCTGGTCCCCTAGGAGCGTGCGTTCCCGGAACAAAGTTAGGGTCCAGCCATATTTGCAGCTGTCCCGGCTGATTTCCCATCGGCGGCGTGTACCCGATTACCACGTTATGCAATGCGCCGTCGGTGCACGAACCGTCACCACAGGCGCCGCCCAGGGCGGGGATCCTCGAGTCGATCGCTTGCTGGTTCAGCAGGCAACTCTCCACCTGGTCGTTGCTCCCGATGGTGAAGTCTCCTGGCAAGTGAACCGGGGTGTTCGTAGAAGGTCCGCAGGTCTGTATAGCGATATGGTTCGAGGTCGGGTCCCAATCGTCCTGCACGACATCGAACTCGATGGTCAGGTTGTTGTTGATACCGGCATAGCCCAGTGCCCCCTCCTGGTTGCTTCCGGCGCCCGCGCCCAGGGCCGTTATACCCAGACCTCTGGCCCCGTAGCTGGAATCGGTGCCGGAGGAATTCTGGACGATGAACGCTATCCCGTCTCCCGGAGTGCAGCACTGTATTGGGTTGTGGACCTGGAACGCAAACCAGGTGGTGAATCCGCCAGCAACCGCTTGTTTACCCACACCCGCGATGTGGGTCCTATCGTGGAAGTAAACCGATGAGGCTTCGGCGGACGGATCGCTCCCGTTCGTCAGACGAAGCACTCCCTGCGACTGATAGGTGGCCAGCGTGGCGCTGCCATTTAATTGCAGATATCGATTTGCGTAGCTCGCATCGGAGAAGTCTTCGAACCTTATCAGTTGCGCCGGCGAGGAGACGCCGCAACACAACAGCACAGACAATACCAGGAGGAAACTCGAATATCGGATTCTACAGAGCATGGTGATCGCTTCTTTCCTGCGCCGACACCTCGGCGCAATTCGATTTCTGGCTACTTGCGGGCGGCGATACTCGATGGGGGACTCTCGCGCAATGCCACATTCGCGCAATGCTACGGAATAGACTGTTGCCGCATTTTGCGGCTGTTCCGGTTCCGATGTCAAGGGAATCCCGATGGTACTCGACAAATTCGCCGCTGCCTCCTGAGGCTCTAAGGTGTTGTTGCGGATGGCCTTGGAGTGCGTCCAAAACTGGCACCACACCCGCGGACTACAATGCAGTATCAGTCGAGGCCAACTGGACATGCAGACGGCGGAAGTGGTGATCATCGGCGGCGGGATCGTAGGTTCTAGTATTGCGTGGCATCTGACCAAAGCTGGTTGCCGCGATGTGCTCATAGTGGAGCGCGAATCCCATCAGGGCAAGGGTTCGACCGGCAAGAGCATGGGAGGCGTACGCGCGCAGTTTGCCACACCGGTCAACATTCAGATGTCCCTGTACTCCATCCCGTTTTATGCCAGCTTCGAAGAGCGGCTCGGTCTTCCTTCCGACTACCGCCCACAAGGCTACCTGTTCGTGGCCACCAGGCCGTCGCACCTCGACTACCTGCGTACCAACCAGGACCTGCAAAAGTCATTGGGGCTCACACAAGCGCGCATGCTTACGTGCGAGGAAATCGTGGACATGGTTCCACAACTGCGCGCAGACGATGTGCTCGGCGGCAGTTTCTGTCCGACGGACGGATTCGTCGACCCTAACAGTGTGATGGTCGGCTTCACCACCCACGCCTGCGAGCACGGCGCCAGGCTCTGGCGTTCGACCGAGGTCACCGCCATCACGCGCGACGACGGCAGAATCACCGGGGTGGAAACAACTCGTGGCCCGGTGAACACGCGCGTTGTCATTAACGCTGCCGGGCCGTGGGCGGCAGAAGCGGCTGCGCTGGCGGGTGTGGATCTTCCGGTCGAACCTCTGCGGCGCATGCTGGTCCCGACCGAACCCTTCGACGGCGTTTCGCACGCCATCCCCATGGTCGTCGATATGACCAATGGCTTCCACTTCCGGCCCGAGAGCCTGGGATTCCTTCTGGCCTGGAACGATCCCGAAGAAACGCCGGGATACAAGACAGGCTTCGAACCTTCGTTCATCGAGAAGGTGCTGGTTCGCGCGGCCGATCGCGTGCCCTGTTTCGAGAACCTGGCCGTGAACCCCAAGCGCGCATGGGCGGGACTCTACGAGATGTCGCCCGACCATCACGCCATCATCGGAGCTGTGCCGGAAGTGCCGGGGTTCTTCTGCGCCAACGGTTTCAGCGGGCACGGTGTAATGCACGCGCCAGCGACTGGGAGAATCGTCTCTGACCTTGTTCTGCATGGCACGACCAGCATTGTGGACAATGTGGGCGTGCTTAGTCCCGAACGCTTTGCCAAGGGCGCGTTGTTGCACGAGACCGCGGTGCTGTAAGTGACATCTGTTCTCCAGCGCGTCTTTCGACGGCAGATGTAACCAAATCCCCACACTATTGTTACAAGTTGTTGACAACTTGCTCCCCTTGGCGACGGTATCTTTCCGGCTACGGCGCCATCGCGGGCGGGGGCGCAGCGAACTCGTCTGTCGGAGCAATTCAGACGAGTTCGCTCCTGCCCGCTTACACTGACTGCCGCACAGCAGCGATCAGGGGCTGATCGCGCTGTCGGGCGGGTTGAGAGGCGCGACTCGCATAGACAGAATGAACCTGGGCGGCGTCAGCCGCCCAGGTTCTTCGATGGGGGTGAGACACGACCGGCCGCGTGAGCGGCCGGCCGTGTCGTGTGGAGGTTTGGGACTGAGAACGCGGATTGAATCCCCGAGCACCGGTGGCGCATCTAGGGCAGTCGGTGTAAAAAACTGGCCCGCCAGAAAGACAAGAGGCAAGGGATGACGCAGCCAGAACAGAAGTCCCTCCTAATCGGCGACCCGGAAATTCTCCCCGCGTTGCCCTTTGATACTTGGAAGGACACGCAGGCGACCTTGCACATGTGGACGCAGGCCGTCGGCAAGGTCCGGATGAAACTTTGCCCGCTGGTGAACCACTGGTGGAATGTTCCGTTCTACGTGACGGCCCGCGGCCTGACAACCTCTGCCATGCCCTACGACGGTGGCATTGCGGAAGTCGAGTTCGATTTCATCGATCACCTGCTCATCCTCAAAACCAGCGAAGGTGGCCTGCGAACGCTCCCGCTGAAACCGCAGAGTGTGGCCGAGTTCTACACGAGCTTCATGGCGAGGCTGGGCGAGCTGGGCGTGAATGTCAAGATATGGACGAGGCCGTGCGAGCTTATCGATCCGATTCCATTCGAGCAGGACCACGTTCATGCATCTTATGACGCCGAGGCCGTGCATCGCTTCTGGCGCATCTTAGTGTGGGTCGATACCGTGTTAAAGGAGTTCAGGACAGGCTTCATCGGTAAGGTCAGCCCAGTTCATTTCTACTGGGGGAGCTTCGATCACGCGGTAACGCGATTCTCCGGGCGTCCCACTCCCCAGCGCCCGGGCGCCGATTCCATCACGCGCGAGGCTTATTCGCACGAGGTCAGCAGCGCAGGGTTCTGGCCCGGTGGAGGCGATATCAAGGGTCCGGCCTTTTATTCCTACGCCGCGCCCGAGCCCGCCGGCTTTGCCGAACAGCGGGTCGGACCAGAGGCAGCCCTCTATCATCCCCAGATGAAAGAGTTTCTGCTGATGTATGACGACGTGCGAGCGGCTGATTCTCCGAAGGCCGCCTTGCTGCAGTTCCTGGAGAGTACCTACGAAGCCGCCGCGGTGTGCGCCAACTGGGACCGGAAGTCTCTGGAACGCTGACCCCGGCACATAGGAGCGTTATGGCAGCAACCTGCACCCATCTCGATCAAATCAAGATAACGCGCACCAAGGTCCATGTCTGCGAAGATTGCGTCAAGATCGGCGACACCTGGGTACACCTGAGACTCTGCATGGAATGCGGCAATGTGGGCTGCTGCGATTCATCCAAGAACAAGCACGCCACCAAACACTTCCATCGCACCACCCACCCTGTCATGCGCTCCATCGAACCCGGCGAAGCCTGGACGTGGTGTTACGTGGACGAGATATCTCCTGGCGACCTGCCGGACTGAAACTGACGGTGAGGCAAAAGGTGAACTGGCGATTCGGTGGGATAAGACCGCGTACCTAGGCATCCTGGCTGGCCGACAATCCTCAGCCGGGATGAGAGCGCGATTCAGCGGGTCGTGGCCGAATTGTCAAGCTCCCAGCTTTCGTAACTCAGCCAGCATGCGTTCCCGGAGGATGTGATTCGCCCGGGTCTGATACCCTTTGCCGGCTTTCTTCAGCCAAGCCACCACATCCGCATCCAGACGCAAGGACACCGCCTGTTTGACGGGCCGGTAGAACCTGCCCCGGACCGCGTCCCTCCAGGCGCTCGGCGGTAGCTCCGGGATGTCCCAAGTGTCAATGCGATGGTCAGGTAGGGATGCAAGGGCAGCCAACTCCCGCTTTTGCCTGGTGCTCAGGGGCTTTCCAGGTGTTGGCCTCACGTTGACCGTTCTAGTCGCCTTGCGCATAGATATTCCGTTCCTGCGGCGTCGCCTTTCGCGCTGAAATGATATGGATGATCTCTTCACCACTTGATTCCGTTACTGTGTGAGCGACCAGAAGCACCTGAATTCCCCTTGCCATTCCGATGGTCTGCCATCTCAGCTCACCGTCCAGTTCCCGGTCCCAAGTGGAAACGTGGTACGGATCGTCGAAAACCAAGACCGCGGTTTCAAAGGCAATGCCATGCTTTCGCCGGTTGATTCGGTCCTTGCGTTCGTCCCAGGTGACTTGCAAACGCTGCCCTAGTAATGACGTTTATGTATCTACATTAATCCCATTCGCTCTCCAACGCAAGTCAACCGCCGACTTTCAGTTCGCCTTCGACTTCGATCCGGGAATCGCGCTCATCCACGTATGGCGCGAGGGCTACTGAATTCTGGCGAGTTCCTTGGCGTAGAGCTGGTTTCCGGGAAATTCGGTTGCCAGGGAAGCGAGCAGCGTGCGCGCGGTTTGGCGGTCTTTGTCGCGCAACGCGGCCACGGCCAGAAGCAGTCGCGCAAACGGAGCCAGGTAATGACCCTTATCGGCGGTGAGACGCAACCGTTGCACACCTTCTTCCTTATCAGTCTGGGCGCCGGTCATGCGCAGCACCCAGCGCACCGGTGCGGAGGTGCTGCCCAGCAGGTAATTCTCCACCCCGATGGCAAGGTAGGCGTCGTAGCACGTGGGATCGATGGTCAACAGCTTTTCGGCCATCCCGCGCGCGGTCTTCATGTAAGCCAGACTGGCAAGATTGCGTTTCTCGATCAGTGCCGTGTAGTCGCCGCGCAGTCCGTTGGCCAGCACCAGTGAGAACAACGCGTTCTTGTCCTGCGAGTTCTGCGCCAGAATTTTGTCGGCGAGATCGGTGCTCTTCGCCAGCTCCTTCTCGAACTCGGTTTTTACGGCAGGATCGGGAGTAAGCTTGCCGCGGTTGTCGAACCTGCGATCGTCGGTGAACAGGTCCGATTCCAGAATGTGCAGCCGGTCAAACTCGGAAAACAGAAAAGCGGCAGCGTTCGAGACGTGCCCCATGGGATCTTCCGGGTGCGCCTGCTGATACGCGCCGAAGGTGGCGTGCGCGCCTCCGAAGTCGAGGTTGTACATCTGCTGGAAGCCCCGGTTGAGGTCGAGCGACGACACCGCGTCGGTGGCGCAGAATGCGAGGCTTGCGCTCAGGAGTGCGAGCAGCATACCGGTGACGAACCGCGACCATCGTACGACTTGTGGAATCAAACTCAATTCCTAGCTGTCCTCTTGTTATCTTGATTCCGCAGCTGGGCTGAAGATTGTAAAATCGGTGTCAACATTAAAGATCCCACCCACTCGCCGAAGCCGGCGAGAGTGAGAGCAGTCGAAGGCGGCGCCCAGCCGCTCCCGCATTCCCTTGAGCCGGCTGACGCCAGCCTCTGTTTGGTAATCACAGCCGTCCGGGTCATTCGTCACTGCGGTAATGGTCATCCCCGCTAGATCATAAATGAGAAGTGTCCCAGATGCCGGCCCACGGAAAACATGGGCCGCAAATGATCATCAGGTTTGGATGGTGGCTATGATGCTGAATGATGGCGAGAATAATTCCTTCTCTTTCGGCGACGCACTTTTCCTGTACGTCGAGCGCGAGGGCCAGCCGCTCAATATTGCAGGGGTCAGCGTGTTTGAAGGCGACATGAAGCTCAAGGACTGCATGACGTTTATTGAGTCGAAGCTGCCGCTGATTCCCCGCTATCGCCAGCGGGTGGTATTTCCCGCGTTCGACCTTGGTCTTCCGAGGTGGGAGTTCGATCGCAACTTCGACATCCGGAACCATGTTCGTCAGGTGAAGCTGAAGCACGGAACGGAGCAGGAGCTCAAGGCGCTCGCCGGAAAGATCGTGAGCACCCGGCTGGACCGGGATCGTCCACTGTGGGATTTCACCCTGGCGCACCTGCAAGGCGGGCGCACAGGGATGATTACTCGCATTCACCACTGCTTGGCGGACGGGATTGCCGGCGTGGGCGCGATGAACGTCATCATGGACACCTCCCCGGTCCCGGTTCCACTTGCTCGAAAGAAAGCGAAGGTCGAGCCGCCGGCGCCGCAAAAGGACCCGGCCGCAAACTTGTTGAACGGGCTGGCCAAGTCCTACCTATCGCTGGTCAACGGAGCGCTGACCCTGCAGACGGGGCTGCTCAACGTGGCGCAGGAAGCTGTGGCCAATCCCACCGGGCCTCCGGCGGAGATGGTTCGTCTGATGTCAGAACTGGCTGCGCCGGCAGAGAGGTTGCCGTTCAACACGGTCTGCCGCGGGCCGCAGAAATTTGCCTGGACCGAGGTTTCGCTGGCCGACATTAAGGCCGTCAAGAACAACTGGGGTGGCACGGTGAACGATGTCATCCTCACGATTGTGACCCTGGCTTTCGGCCGCTACGCCGAGCAACGGGGTGTCGATCTGAAGGGACGGTCACTGCGAATTGTGATTCCGGTGAACGTGCGCGGCAACGGAAGCGCCACCGAGCTGGGAAACAAGATTTCTTTCGTGCCGGTGCCGCTGCCTCTGGATATCCGCGATCCACAGAAGCTGCTGGCCGTGGTGCGCGAACGGGTGGAGCTTCTTAAGCACGCGCGCGCGGCCGAATTTGTGGGCTTGTTTGGCGGTCTGTTGTCATCGCTTCCGAGCGCGTTCTGGGCCAGCGTTGGACCGGTTGTGAGCCAGCTTCCGCTGAGCCTGTGCAACATCATTTGCACCAACGTGCCCGGCCCGCAGGTGCCGCTCTACCTCATGGGGCACAAGATGTTGTCGTGGTATCCGTGGGTGCCGATCGGCGGCCTGATGGGTATCAATTGCGCCATCCTCACCTATAACGGCACCGCATTCTTCGGCTTTACCGGCGATGTGCATGCAGCGCCCGATCTGGAGCGGCTGGAGAAGTTCGTGGACGCGAGCTTCGCCGAGTTGAAGAAAATGGCAGCCATCCCGGCGCCCACGCCAGGGCCGGCCACGCGTGAACGGCCGAACGCGAGGATTCCTCTGACGAAGATTCCGCTCGCGAAGGTTCGCAAGAAGGCGGCGCCGAAGACTTCGAAAATCAAGCTGGTGGAGATGGCCCGTCAGGTCGAACAAACGTCGAAGCGGGAGAAACCGCTAGCAGTAGGAGCGTAAGAGATCTGCCCCAGAGCTTGCAGGCTGTGGATAATGCTGCACAAGGTCTACACGCACCAATCCGGCCAAGCCTTCCCCCGATCGGCGCGTTGGCGGCTGCTGTCTACTCAGGCTCTTGTTCTTGATGTAGGCGGATGCGTCCGCGCTCGACGATCCGAAGTTTGCCGGCAAGTTGCTCCTGCGTCAATGCAACGATGAGTGTTCCTCAAACATCTTCAAGTTCATGACCAGGCGAAGGGGACTTCGACGAAACGCTCGCAGGCCATCTCAGCGCCGTACGACAGGCAGACCATGGAGCACAACCGCACCTGCTTGTGCCTGCAAAAACCGAGGTCATTGCAGAGGCACACAGTTGTATTCCGCCGCAGTTTCTTTAGAATTGCGCCAAACCTCGATTCATCCGAAACCATGCTCGCATTTTTCTTGAGGAGGCTTCTTAATGACCCGCCTATTGCGTTACTGCCGTGGTCTTGCCATAGCTGTAGTCTGCTTTACCACCGTTGCATCCGGCGACGTGAAGATCAAAATCCGTATCGTCAGCGGCACAGGATGGAAGGAGCGCATCTACTCAGCGGTAGATCCAAAGAGCGGTCAGCAGGTGTCGCACGTAGAGATATTGCCAGCGGTCGTTCTTTCAACCACCCTAGAAACTCTGTACCTCAAGGAAAGCCGCGGGCGTAAAGAGACGAGCTACGGAGGCCACCCCGGAGCGGTCACCATCACCCAGTGCGACCAGAGGCGCATGATCACCATCAGCGGCAACCAGTGCATGGTGATGCCCATGGGCGGCGGCGAACCCTCTTGTCCAACGATGCCAAATATGGGGGCCATGGCACGGGAGGCGGCGGGAGGCGAACCCACGCTTCCCCCTAAGGGTGGCGTCCTGACCATTACCCGCACGTCCACCGATACTGGCGAGCGTCAGGACATGTTCGGCTACAAGGCGCGCCACATCAAGACTTCCATGATGATGGAGTCCAGCCCCGACGCCTGCAACCAGTCCCACATGAAGATGGAAATGGACGGCTGGTACGCCGACCTATCGGCAGGATTTTCCTGTGGCGACGAGTCGTATCGCTCCCTGGCCTGCGGCGGCCCGGGCGGCAAGCGCGGTTGTACCGACCGCATCGTGATGAAGGGTGGCGGCGGCGGGGCGCTCGGCTACCCGATGAATCAAATCACCATTATGACGACAGAGCATGGAACGTTCATCACCACGACGGAGGTTGTGGAGCTGACCAACACGACACTCGAAGCGCCGTTGTTCGACATGCCGCCCGGCTGCCGGGTCATGGACATGTCCGCCATGATGGCCGGCGCGCCAGCGACGCATGCGGAGGCAGCGCCCGAGCCGACTCCCGCTCCGGCCAAAGCCGCAACGCCGGCTGCAGCGCCTCCGGCGCCTGCCATGGCGCCCAAGGCCGCTGGCGTGGTGCGCATCGGCGTGGTCAAGGTCAAGGACATGAGCGGTGAATCCCTGCCCACCGACAACCTGCGCGTCAACCTGATTAGCGAGCTCGGTCGCCACCAACTGGAAGCCGTACCACTGGATTCCGAAGCGTCGCTGGCGGAGGTGGAGGCCGAAGCCCGCTCCAAGCAATGTGATTACTTCGTCTATACCGTCGCCGCGCAAGTGAAAGCGCCCGGCGGCGGCGGTCTGCCAGCGGCTGTTTTGCCCAAAGGTGTGACACTCGATCCGGCCAAGTTCCAGGCCCTGACCAATGTGACCCTGTACAAGGTGGGCAAACCTGCACCTGAGCTCAATGACCTGGCCCTGGCGGCCGATGCCAGCCAGTTCGATGTCGACGCGGTCATGGCTACTTTTGTTCAGGAGTCCGACAGAGTCAACCAGCAGATTACCGACGATGCCCATCCCAATCCGCCGGCCAAGCCTTCCAAGGTTCCAGCGAAGCATGGGGCAAGTAGCACCAAGCCAAAGTAAGCTAAGACGCCTTTGGTGGCAAGACTGACTGGAGTACCTGCGCGCCGCTCCTAAGCCATCACTCCGTTGGTGTCCGGTTCACAAACGCACGGGCTTTTTCTGACGCCTCATCGAATCGGAGCGCAATCTTGGGGAAGCGGACCCGCAATTTCGTCAAAAGCTTGTGGGCCCAAACGTATTCTCCGGAAAGAAGCACCAGGCCGATGACCAGAAACAATATGCCCTGCAGCACGGGGAGAAAAAGGCCGGCGATTCCCAGGACGATAAACCCCCAGCCCGCTATCAAAATCAACCATCGCTTGCGCTTCTGTTTCAACCCGCCCTCGTCTGAATCTACGATTGCTCATCTGCCGGGTGGTGTGGCGTATAGCCCGAGTTTACAGTGCGAACGCCTTGGGGGCGCTGCATTGGCAGCCTTCTACTTGGCAATGAGAGCATCGCGGGTGGAGCGGAGAGTGTTAATCAGCGATTCGCGTGGAAGCTTGCGGATGATCGGTTCGATGATCCATCCCAGCCCCATCGGGATGTCGCGGGTCAGGGAGATCGCGCGGCATTCGACGTACACGCCACCGTCCTTCTCCTGAAGACGCCAGTAGGAATACAAGCGCCACAGAAAGCCGTAACCGGTGTCCGGCTGGACCACTCGCTCCCTTGCAGTCCCCGCGTCTTCGACCTCGGCAATGCGCGTCGTGTAGGAGCGGCAAAACCATCGCTTGCTGTCCACCGACAAGTAATGCACGTCGTGATCGGTGTCGAGAACGACGGTGATGATCTTCTTCTTGAGCAGGCGCAGGAAGATCTTGAAATCGTTGCCGTCGCGGGTGATCAGCTTTGAATCCAGCACTTCGGGCTTGTAGATGTTTCTGTGATTGTCGTAATCCTGGAGCAGTGCCAGGGCGCCTTCGACGGTGGCATGGGGAATGAACACTGCGCCGATCCAGTCATGGATCAGGCCATTCGGTATTTCGACGGAGCCCGTGCCCGACCAGAACTCCGCAACAACTTCACCCTTGCTGATTTGTTGACTTACTTCGGAAGTGGTGTCGGACCACAGGAAAGGCCGTTCGCCGCGCAGCGCAGGCTCCATCGCCGCCTCGGCGTCGCGGATGTAGGCCTCGAAAGCCTGCAGCGTGCGAGGCTTCAACTGCACGATGTTGGCAGTCTGCGCCATAAACTCCTAGCCTATCCTGAATCGCGGGCCGCGAACGAATGGTTGTCAATCGCGGCCTCAATGGGTTGGGAAAGGGCACGGCTCCTGCCTGTGAAGCCGTGCCCCTTCAAAGCGAAACGGGCAGTCTGCTATGCCTTCGCAGAACCCCGCTTCTTGCCGCGTTTCGGCTTGTGCAGGCGACCCTCCAGTTGAGAAATGCGGGCACGCAACTCCTGCAACTCTTCGGCGGGCTCCGCCGAAGTGTCGTTCGCCGGTCCCTTCATAAGACTCTTCACCGCGTTCAAAGGAGACAGTGCCGCGGTTTGCACCTCGCTCAAACGGCTTCGGACCGAGCTCTGCACATTCTGGTAAGCCTCGAACGCAGACTTCAGATACCACATGATGAACTCCTGGCCCACGCGGTCGGAAGCGACGATAAGTTGACGCAGCAGTTCAAGCGGCAATCCGGTGGGCTGTCCCTTAGCGTCTTCCACGATAATCTGGGTCAAGGTCACGCGAGTCAGGTCCTCGCCGGTCTTGGCGTCGACGACCTGCAGGTCTTTCCCATTTCGGACCAGTGCGGCTATGTCCTCCAGATTGATATAGCGGCTGCCCGAAGTATCGTAGAGTCTTCGATTTGCGTACTTCTTGATCACAACCTTCGACGGTTTCACCGGAGCACCCTCTTTGTGCAGTGCAAATAATCTTAGTTAGGTATTGACAAAATGTCCAATGAATACTACATTTTAATTGATGCTGCAATGCAGCAAAACGGGAGGTTGTCATCATGCCAAGAAATGTAAAGACCGGGGCCGTCAAAACTCATGTCCCGGAGTCATCCTTTGTTTCCCTGGTGTCGGGATGGGTGCAGCAGGGAGTTGAGAATTTCTTCGCTACCCAGCGAATCCTGGTGGATCTGGCGACGCGTCAGAACACCGGCGCGGTTAACTTTGTGCGGGAGCGGTTGGCCGACACCAAAACCTGTCCTACTGCGTTGATGACGGAAGTGGTGGGCGAGGGGGTGTCGAACTTCATCGAAGGACAGAAGCTGCTTCTGAAATTGGCGAAACAGGAGTACGACATCGTCACTGGCGGAGTGAAAGAGCGGGTCGAAGGCTTTACTCCCGCCGTTGCCATGACCGACCTGGTGCAACGCAGTTTCGACACTTTTGTCGAGATGCATGAGGACTTTCTGAAGATTGTCAGCAAACAGACGCATGCCTGGCTGGCCGCTGTGAAGGCCGGCAAGACCTACGACACCGACGGCGTCGTCGAAGCCGCCCGCGACGCCTTTGACACCTTCGTTCGCACCCAGAAGAAATTCCTCAATGTAGTCACCGAGGAAACCACCAAGGCAACCAGCGGCAACGGGACTGCCAAGAAAACAACCAAGAAGACGGAGATTACAGAGCTTGCGCAGCAGGCGGCCGACGCTTTCGTCGAGGCGCAGAAGAAGCTGATCGACCTAGCCGGAAAACAGGTCAATGTGCAGTTGAAAGCCACCGGACGTACGCTGGAGATGGTCGCGCCGTTCGTGGTGAATCCGCTGCCCGACCTTACCCGTGCCGGGGTGAAGACCTTTGTCGACACCGAGAAAGCGCTCATTGACACCGTGACGAACCGTGAGACCGAGAAGAAAGGCGCCCACAAGGCAAATGGCCGGAAGCGCCCGGTTCGGCCGATCGCTATGACGCATCACGCCACCGCCTGAGGCATGAATGATTGGCGACGTGCAACGCTTCTTGAGCCCCAACCAGGGAGTGGTAGGTTGCACTTCGCTGGCGTGCCGCTACTCATCCGGCGGCACGCCTTTTCTTTTTGGCTCCTGTTAGGCTGAGACCAAATGAAACTTCCCTTACCGCCACCACCTCGTTGTCGCTTGAGTCACCCAACGTTCTGAAGTAAACTGCGCACCTGCCCCGCAGGCAGTCAGGCAGGCTGCACCGCTCAAGTGGCGGCGGAGCGCCGTATCGAGACAACTATGGATCGCATCCGGTACATCGCGCACCAGGACCAGCGAATTCTGCTGTTGGATTTTACCGATTGCACCGCCGACGAGGTGGCCGCCGTTGCAGACCAGGTGCCCGACACTGTCACTCAGGAGCCGTTGGGTTCTGTCCTGCTGCTGGCCGACTTCAGCCGTGCAGAATTCACCCGTGGGTCGGTCGAACACGTGAAGATTGCCACCGTATTCGACCGGCCTCACCTCAAACGTGCGGCCTGGGTCCTCACCGAAAACCTGCCCAAGGCCCTTTATGACTCGATCCTCAGTTTCTCCGGACGCCAGATTCCCATCTTCGAGACCCGCGAAGAGGCGATGGACTATCTGGTGAGCTGAGCCGCCAGAATTCTCCTTGTCATCCCCAGGGTGCGCGACGGAGCCGAGCGACCGGACTCCACTTGAGAGACCTGCTTTGTCCAGCCTTTTCCTGAAGAAGCAAAAGGCCTCCGTTGGTCGGAGGCCGGATCGGATTGCCACGCGGGTTATTTATTCGGCGTTGCGGGAGCGGACGGCTTCGGCTGCGCTGGAGCGGATTTCGCCGGCGCAGCAGAACTGCCTCCCAGCACCGACCGGCTCCGAGCGCCGGCTCGCGAGGCGAACACAGAGAGTGTGATGGAAGTCAACATGAAGACGATGGCGGCCCAGGTGGTTGCCTTGGACAGCACGGTCGCGGCGGTACGGGTGCCGAAGGCGGTCTGGCTGCCCATGCCACCAAACGCGGCGGCTATGTCGGCGCTCTTGCCGCTTTGCAGCAGCACGACGGTGATGAGAAACGCACAAACGACAACGTGAACAACGGTAATCAGAGCAACCATGTATCTCTCAATTCTCGCTTCAGGAGATACGCCAAGGGCGCAAACTCCGTCGTGAAATGTCTAATATCTCCAATCGTTGGTTCCACTTGGGGTCAGCAATGGTGCGGAAGGGGGGACTTGAACCCCCATGCCTTTCGGCGCCACCCCCTCAAGATGGTGTGTCTGCCAATTTCACCACTTCCGCACAGCCGAATGGAGCCGGCACCGCGGCTTTCCAAGCAGAAACGTAGAGGCACATCAAGTATAGCAAACCCGGGCGGCTGGACGAAGGGAGGAGTGCCGGTGTGCCAGGGACCCCAGCGCGACGACGATATCCGCTGGTAGTATATTAGTAGTATGAAAGAGAAGACTTCTATCACACTATCGCACGATGTCCTGGTGAAGATCGACCGCCTGGCCGGGTCGAGACATTCCCGCTCATCGTTCATCGAAAGTGTCCTGCGCAGGTATTTGCTGGAACGTGCGCACGCCGCCGTCAGCGTGCGCGACCTGGAACGCATCAACCATGCTGCCGATCGGCTCAATGCCGAAGCTGCCGAAGCCATGGAATATCAGGTGCGAGTCGATGACTTTGGGAGTGAGTAGCGGTGAGAAGAGGAGAACTTTACCGCGTCCACGGGCCCGGGGACGATCCCAAACGCAACCGGCCTTTTGTGGTTGTCAGCCGGCAGGTGCTGATCGACTCCGTGTTCTCTTCGGTGATATGCGCGCCTGTGTTCAGTAACGGCGAAGGATTATCAACCCAAGTCCGGGTCGGAACGGACGAAGGACTGAAACATCCAAGCTGGATCATGTGCGACAACCTGATGAGCGTGCGAAAGACTGACCTCCGGAATTACATTGGTTCACTTTCCAAAACCAAAGTTCGCGAGATGGACCGGGCACTGAAGATGGCGCTTGATCTCCTCGAGTCTTAGGAATGCAAGCCCGCTTACTCGATCCTAGTCGTTCCCTCCGTAAGCGGGGTTGGTGTCATTGCGCAACCTGGTTGAACCCTGCTTTTCGCGCCAACGGTGCTGTAAAAGAACACAAAAAGCCGCCGGACCTTTCCGGCGGCTCTCGGGTAATGTGCTGGCTTACACGCTGACGGGCGCAGGCCGTCTCACCGGAACCGGCGTCAGCCAGTTGAAACGGTCTTCGGCAGTGCCGTTCACGATCCCGTAAAACTCCTTGCGGATCGTCTTGGTGATGGGACCGCAAGTGCCGCGGCCGACCGTGATCTTGTCCACCGAGCGGATGGGCGTGATCTCCGCCGCGGTACCGCTGAAGAACAATTCGTCGCAGATGTACAGCATCTCGCGCGGGATGATCTGCTCGACGACCGGAATGCCCAGCTCATGCGCCAGGTGCATCACCGAGTTGCGGGTGATGCCGGGCAGAACGCTGTTGCCCAGCGGCGGCGTGTAAATGCGGTCCTTGTGGACGACGAAGATGTTCTCGCCGGAACCTTCGCTGACATAACCGTTGACGTCGAGCGCGATGCCTTCGGCGTAGCCGTTGACGATGGCTTCCATTTTGATGAGCTGCGAGTTCATGTAGTTGGCGCCGGCTTTGGCCATGGTGGGCATGGTGTTGGGCGCCAGGCGCGTCCACGAGGAGATGCAGACGTCCACGCCGTCGTCGCAATCCGGACTGCCGAGATACTTGCCCCATTCGTAGTTGGCAATGTAGACCTCGGTCGGAGAGTTGAACGGGTTGACGCCGACCTGTCCGTAGCCGCGCAGCACGATGGGTCGCACGTAGCAGGGCGAAACTTTGTTAACGGCAACCAGATCGACCGCCCCCTGGCAAAGCTCGTCGAGCGAATAATCCAGCTCAATGCGGTAGATCTTGGCCGACTGCACCAGACGCAGCATATGGTCGCGCAGTCGGAAGATGCCAGGGCCCTTCTCCGTGTGGTAGCAACGGATGCCTTCGAACAGCGATGAGCCGTAGTTGACCACGTGGGCCATCACGTGAATCTTCGCCTCATCCCAGGGAATCAGTTGCCCGTTGTGCCAAACGTGCTCAGTCGCTTTGATGGCCATTCTGGCGCTCCTTGGAAAGCGGAGTGGTAGAACTTGTCAGGCTGCGAACCCAAATACAAGAGATGCTCACTGCGAGGCAACCGCTGCGGCGATCGATGATGGTGGGCATCAGGGAATCGGCTTAAATCGGCATTATACTCGAAGGTCACCGGAGCCAAGTCAAGGGTTTTGTTACGCCGCTACTCAGTGTGACCGGCTGCACCGGAATGGATGCCAGGCGCGGGTGCGATGGCACAGAAAGAGGCGCAAATTCGACGGCAGCCACTCCCAATTTGTTCCTGTCATCCTGAGCCCAGGTTCGCGTAGCGAACTCCATTGTTCATCTGTCATCCTGGCGTCACATGGGCCTGCGGCCCACCCATAGAGATGAAAATTAACCACGGAGGCACGGAGATCACGGAGAGAACTCCATGGTATACGAAAACTCCGTGTCCTCCGTGTCTCCGTGGTGAATGATTTTCGACGGAGCGGAGGTTCGCGCAGCGAACCGTAGTCGAAGGACCCCTATATTGCCGCGGAACTCTGGTCAGAACTGGGTCCTCCGACTCCGTTTGGCTGCCACGTCGATGAACGTGCTCCGCTGCGTCGAAAATGAATCACCCCGGGGACACGGGGGCCACCGAGGTTTGATTCCCGCACGTTTTCTCCATGAGCTCCGTGCCTCCGTGGTTGATCTTCATTCCCATGGGTGGGCCGCCACGGCGACCTCGCCCGCTCGGATGACAGTCGACGAAAGAGATTTACAATGTGAGGTACAGCCACATCAGCCGCGGAGACACCTGCATTCGCACCTGCAACCTCTGTATCGTCGGATTGGGCAACGTCGGCAAGGCCTTCGTCGCACTGCTCCACCAGAAGCAACAGGAACTGCGTGACAGCTACGGCATTGCATGGCGGATAACCGGGGTGGCCTCGCGGCGGTTGGGCTGGCTGGTTGCGCAGGAGGGCTTCACTCCGGAGCGGTTGCTGCGCGGAGATTTCTCTCAGGCCGGGAAGACAACGGATGTCGGCAACTGGCTGCGATTGGGCAAAGCCGATGCTCTGTTCGAAGTGAGTTCACTCAACCCGGCGACTGGGCAGCCGGCGATTGACTACATTCGCGCCGCGCTGGAGTCCGGAGCGCATGCCATCAGCGCCAACAAGGGGCCGGTGGTACACGCGTGGCGCGAGTTGACGGAACTGGCTGCGGCGAAGGACCGGCGGTTTCTGCACGAATCTGCCATGATGGACGGTGTGCCCATCTTCTCGCTGTTTCGCGAGACGCTGCCCGCGATCGAGTTGCATGGCTTTCGTGGGGTGTTGAATTCGACCACGACCGTGATTCTGGATGGGATGGCGGCGGGTTTGAGCTTCGACGATGCGGTCCGTGAGGCGCAGCGGTTGGGTGTGGCGGAGAGTGATCCGTCCAACGATATTGACGGGATCGATGCGGCGGTGAAGATCGTGGGTCTGACGACCGTGCTGATGAACGGCAATCTGAAGCTGGACGATGTGCGACGCCAGGGCATTCGCGGCATTGTAGGGGAGCAGTTGCGCGACGCACATGCCAGCGGCGAAGTTTGGAAACTGGTGAGCCGCGCCCGGCGGGAAGCTGACGGCACGATCGCCGCCTCGGTTGCTCCGGAGCGGCTGAAGGCAAGCGATCCACTGAGCACGGTACGAGGAACGTCGCTGCTCATCAGTTTTGAAACCGATATTTTTCCCGAGCTCATGATCGGCGAGCGAGACCCGGGACCACAGGCGACCGCGTACGGTCTGCTTGCCGATTTTCTGTCCGCGGTCAGGAGTGCATAAACATGTCTTCGAGTGCAAGAATCGCGCCCGTGAGTAAGTTGGACGGCGCGTGGGTGCGGCAGCAATTTCCCGCGTTGCAGCGGCAGGTGAACGGCCAGACAGCCGTATTCTTCGACGCTCCCGGTGGTACGCAGGTGCCGCAGTGCGTCATCGATGCCATCGCGAATTACCTCGCGACCTCGAACGCGAACACGGGTGGTGCGTTTGACACCAGCCGCTCGACCGACCAGATGATCGCCGACGCTCGTGCCGCGATGGCCGACTTCTTCAACTGCGCGACCGACGAAGTTGTCTTCGGCGCCAACATGACGACGCTCACCTTCGCGCTGAGTCGTGCCATCGGCCGCGAGCTAAAGAGCGGCGACGAGTTGCTGGTCACCTGTCTCGACCACGACGCGAACGTCTCGCCCTGGGTTTGCCTCGAGGAGCGCGGAGCGAAGGTACGCACCGCGGACGTACACCCTGACGATTGCACGCTTGACATGTTCGACTTGTCGGCGAAGATCCGCCGCAACACGCGACTGGTGGCGGTTGGCTACGCGGCGAACGCGGTGGGGACCATCAACAATGTAAGCGAGGTCGTGCGCCTGGCGCATGACGCAGGCGCGTTGGCGTTCATCGATGCGGTGCATTACGCACCCCATGGGGCGATTGACGTGCGCGCGCTGGATTGCGACTTTCTGGCGTGTTCGAGCTACAAATTTTTTGGCCCCCATCTCGGGATTCTTTACGGCAAACGCGAGCAGTTGCAGAGGCTGCGTCCTCACAAGCTGCGCGCGTGCACCGAGAAGCTGCCCGACCGCTGGGAAACCGGTACGCAGAACCACGAATGCCTCGCGGGGTTGATCGCGGCCATTGACTACATCGCCGAAGTCGGGCGGCATCACGACCCGTCGGCGGAAACCCGGCGTGAGGCGATTCTCGCTGCGTACGAGGTTTTCCGGCAGCACGAGCGAGAGCTGACCGAGCAATTGATTGCGGGACTGCTGGCCATTCCTGGGCTCACGTTCTACGGCATCAAGGATGTGGAGCGATTCGATCAACGCACGCCAACGGTAGCAATCCGCATGGAAGGCTATACACCGCGCGAGTTGGCGGCGCATCTCGGCGAGCGCGGTATCTTCACCTGGGACGGAAACTACTACGCCATCAATCTTGCCGAGCGCCTGGGTGTACAGGACAGCGGTGGCATGCTGCGCATTGGGCTGGCGCACTACAACACGGCAGCGGAAGTGGAGCGGGTGCTGAGCGAGTTGCGAATGCTGGCGGGCTGAGCCACGGATTTTCGCGGATGAACAGCCTTGCGAGAAGGGTCCCGAGCCTGGATTGTAGGGGCGGCATCAATCGCCGTTTAATTTTGTCATTCTGAGCGAAGCGCGGTCGCGTAGCGAGCGCGCGCAGTCGAAGAACCCCTGTTGTGACCGAAAGCTCTACTGATCCCATAGGGGTCCTTCGACTCCTCGGTCGTCCGCTGCGCGGACGATCTCGTCGCTCAGGATGACAGACGTTAATGCGAGCCTCATCCGCTCACGATGACAGAACACACGGCGGTTAATGCCGTCCCAGCGGGGCTCGATGTTGCACGAGCGTTCCACGAGTACGAAGCTCGCGCAGGTATAGGGGTCCTTTGACTCACCCGCGCAACAACGGCGCGGGTTCGCTCAGGATGACAGAGGGGTTGTCCGATCTTTCTTGTACGTATGAGGCAAGAAAAGCCCCTGCGGGACTTTCCACTGGCACTGGATTCCACTGCCGCAAACAAGACGCACTTCTCACAAATACTTTGGCGATGGCCCCCAACTGCTTCTATCCGCCAGATAATTCCCGCCACTGATTTATAATCCGCGCATCTGCGGAGGACGAAGGAATGCGCGGCGTGCCTCGCTGGCTGGCAGTGTTGGCTGTGGTCGCGATAGCGCTCGTGGTCTGCGCGTTCACCGTGCGCCGCGCCCTGGCGCCTGCGGCGTTCGAATTGCAACTCTCCGACACCACGCTTCCCGCCGACGGCTTCACCTTCACGGAACTGAAGATTCAATCCTCGAATGGCCGCGAGCTGCGCGGGTTACAGGTACAAGTGGGGAATCCGCATGGCGCAGGGGTGGAGTCAACGATCGTCAAGGGTGGCTTGGCAACCGCGTCGCTGCGCGCCGGTGTGCTGCCGGGTGAGACGAAGTTGCGCATCACCGCCCCCGGTTTCACTTCGCAGGAAATCACGCTGCACACGACGCCCGATGTCAGCGACACCGTCGGCGACGGCACTCCCGATTTCCTCCGCCTGCACGATCCCGCTGACCGCGCCGCCTTCCGCCGCTGGTTCACCCTGCTGGCGGAGTCGCAGTATTACCGCGGCCCGGCGCTGCCCGCGGAGATTGACGATTGTGCGGCGCTGTTGCGCTTCGCCTACCGCGAAGCGCTGCGCGAGCATAACGCAGCCTGGGCGCACGCGGCCGCTTTGCCGGTTCCGGCTTCGGCGGTTGACGTTCAGCAATATCAATATCCTTACACGCCGCTCGCGGCGGCGCTTTTCCGGGTGCACGGCGGAGGCTTCGCAGCCGGCGACCTTCACGACGGTGCCTTCGCGCAGTTTGCCGACGTGGAAACCATCTGGCGCTACAACACGTTTTTCGTAGGCAGAGATTTGGGCCGCGCTCGCCCGGGCGATCTGCTGTTCTTCCGTCAGGACGCAGAGAAGATGCCGTTCCACGCCATGATCTTTCTGGGCCGCAGCCAGATCGAGGCAGGCAATGAGCGGTTCGTCATCTATCACACCGGACCGAGCGGCAAGACGCGGGGCGAAATCCGCCGCTGGCCGGTCGCGGAATTGGTGAACTATCCCGAGGCGCGCTGGCGGCCGATTGCGTCCAACCCAGGCTTTCTGGGTGTGTATCGCTGGAACATTTTGCGAGGCGGGGAATGAAGAAGCTCAACCGCTGTTCAACCCACGTGTTGGACGTTGTCTCAGCACAGGTTTTTTCGTACCCTAAAGCCAGCGAACATCAGGAGGAGCACGACCGCAATGACAATTCATCTCACCTCAGAACAAGAGCGGCGGGTCCAGGAGGTCATTCGTCGCGGCGCCTACCGGTCCGTTGAGGAAGTCGTGGAGGCAGCTTTGGCCGCCGTCGAACAGCGCACTGTGCCGGGGTTTGAGGGAACACAGAAAGAGCTCGACACCCTGCTTGCGGAGGGGTCGGCGTCCAAGGAACTCCTGGAGGAGGAGTTTTGGGGCTCGGTCAACAGGCAGACGGACGCCATGCTTGCCCCGCATAAAAGCGGTCCGCGTTCGTGAAGGTTTCTTATCGGCAAATTGCCAGCGACGATGTTGTGCGCCAGTTTCGGTATTACCTCGTTACCCTGAATCTTCCACAGGTTGCCATTCGCTTTCGGGATTCTGTCCGGCGCACGGTTGAAGGGTTGCGTCAACGTCCTCTAGTAGGTTCCCGGCATGGCTCCAGCAATCCGCAATTCGAGAATCTGCGCTCATGGCCGGTTGCGGGTTTTGAAGCCATCCGAATTTATTACCTCGTGGACGATGACACGATCCGAATTATTCGAATCCTGCACGGCAAGCGAGACCTTAAACACATCCTCGAACCTGAGAGGAACGTCTGACATGAGCGGCCCACTCCCTCTACGTTTCTCACCTCGCTTGTGGACCGATACCTCGCCGGTCGCTGAGGTGGTTCTTTGAGCGACAAGCGAACCACCCCGGGGGCTAAGGCCCTCACCAGCGGGCGCGGCGTCAATGCGCGATTGAAGGCGTGCTCCACCCGGCGCGGTAGCTTCTGTGGCGCTGGCTTGCCACGCGCCCTTGCCGCAATCCTGCTTTGTTGCGCGCTCATCGCGCCCTTGTGCGCGCAAGAGCAGCAGGACACGGAACCCTTTTTCTCGCTCGCCAGCGAGCGCACCTATCTGCCCGGCGAGAAGCCCACCATCTCCGTCTACAGCCACAACGTGGGCACGCTGGAGTTCCGCGTCTATCACGTAAACGATCCCTTGAAGTTTTTCAGCCAAATGCAGGAACTGCACGGCTTCGGCGGTCGCGGTCCGGCGATGCCAAAGCCGGCGCGGACGTGGCTGGAGAAGTTCCATGGGTGGAAGCACCGCATCTGGGCCTGGTTTCGCGACTTTATTCGGGCACAATTTTCGCCTGAGTCGCGCCACAAGATTCGCCTGTGGGAAATGGGTCGAAGTGAAAAGAAGCAAGGGCCGAAGGTTGAGGGCTATGCGCAGGTTCCGGTGCTTAACCCGCAGCAAGTAGTGTCGGTGTGGAAGTGGACGGTCCCGGCGCACGAGCGCTGGGAGAGCCAGACCATCAACATTCCGGTCAGCGACAAAGGCGTGTACCTGGTGGAGGCCACCGACGGCAAACTGCGCGCTTACACCATCATCGTCGTAACTGAGATTGCGATCATCACCAAGGCTGCGCCTGGGCGGCTGATGAGCTTCGTCGTCGACCGCCGCAGCGGCGATCCGATTGCCGGAGCGATGCTCCGGGTGTGGATCGACCAGCAGGAAGTCGCCGCGAAAGCGACCGACCAGCAAGGCCTGCTGGACACCTCACTCAACCAGGCCAAGCCCGAGAACGTTGCGGTGCTGGCGACCAGCGGCGACCAGTTCGCCATCAACACGCCGGGCGCGTGGAACCTGGGAGTCGGTCCGGATCGCAATCTGCGCGGTTACAGCTACACCGACCGGCCAGTCTACCGGCCGGGCGACATTGTGCACTTCAAGGGCATCGTGCGTTCGGAGTCGATGAGCGGCTACGAGATTCCGCAAGAGCGCGAACTCCGGCTGGAACTGCGCGATCCGCAGAGCTATCAGACCATCTGGCAGCAGACCGTGACGCTCTCCGACCTGGGCACCGCGCACTGGGACTACGCGATTCCCGCCGACGCCAATCTTGGGTTCTATTACCTCTCGATGCAGTTGGGCGAGCGTTATGTCGAAGGCACAAGTTTCTCGGTTGAGGACTACAAAAAGCCGGAGTATCAGGTGAAGGTGACGGCGCAAACGCCGCGTGTGCTGGAAGGGCAGCCCATCAAAGCGATGATTGACGCGCGCTACTACTTTGGCGAGCCGGTAGCTAACGCCAAGGTGAAGTGGGTGGTGCACACTTCGACGTACTGGCCCATGGGACGCGCGGAAAACGATGAAGAAGCGGGAGGCGAGCAACAGGGCGAGAACCCGGACGTCAACCAGGGCGACAACTACGGTGGCGAGCAGGAGCGCGAGAACAGCGGCACGCTCGATGCTGACGGCAAGCTGCAAATCGAGTTTCCGACGCGCGTAGACAGCAAGAAGCAGGACCTGGTGTATCGCATCGAGGCGCGTGTGACCGATGCCGGCAATCGCGAGATCGCCGGGCACGGCTTTGCCCTGGCGACCTACGGCAGCTTCTTCCTGACCGCCGACCCGGATTCGTTCGTTTACACCAAGGGCAGCACAGCGACGGTCACGGTGACCGCCCAGGACTACGACAAGAAGCCGGTGCAGACCTCGTTTCGGGTGGAGATGAATCGCTGGGATTGGCGCAAGGGAGCCGGGCCGTCCATTACGACGGTGCGCGGCCAAACGGACGCCAGCGGCAAGGCGCAGGTAAAGCTCACGATTCCGGACGCGGGCCAATTTCGCGTGCGCGTGGTGGCGACCACTCCCGAGAAGCGCGATGTGGAAACCACCGCCTACTTGTGGGCGCCGGGTGAAAGCCCGTGGTGGAGTGGGACCGCACAGGAGCGCGTCCAGATTGTGCCCGACAAGAAAACGTACCAGCCCGGCGAGACCGCCCACGTGCTGATCGTCACCGGCAAAGAGCCGGCGTCGGTGCTGGTCACGGCGGAAGGGAACGGACTCTACTCCGGACAGGTCATCAAGAGCGCCGGCGGCAGCATTACTGTGGACGTCCCAGTCAAGCCCGAATACGCGCCGAACTTCTACGTTGGGGCGGTGTTCATCCGCGGCAACAAACTCTACCAGGGCTCGAAAAGCTTGACCGTGCCGCCCACGCAGCACGAGCTCAAGGTCGAGTTGCTGCCCTCCAAGCCGCAGTATCAGCCCGGCGAAGCTGCGAGCTACACCATCAAGGCGACAGACTCCGGCGGCAGGCCGGTGGTGGCGGAGTTCAGCCTGGGCGTGGTGGACGAGGCCATCTACGCCATCAAGCCCGACACCACTCCCAACATCATGAACGCGTTTTACGGCCGCGTGTATTCCAAGGTCAGCACCGACACCTCGCTGACGTATTACTTCAGTGGCCAGGCAGGCAAGCGCGCCATGCAGTTGGCGAACGCGCGCCGCTCGCGTTCGCTGGCGCAGCTCAAGCCGGAACGCCTGGTGCAGCCCAAGGTGCGCAAAGCGTTTCCCGACACTGCGTATTGGGTGGCCGACGTAAATACCGGCAGCAACGGCCAGGCCACGGTGCGCTTCAATTATCCCGACGCCATTACCTCGTGGCGCGCAACGACGCGCGGCGTTACCCAGGACACCAGGGTCGGCGGCGCGGTCGTCAACACCATCGTGCGCAAGAACCTGATGGTGCGGCTGGTGATGCCGCGCTTCTTCCGGCGCGGCGATGAGATCACGCTCTCCACCATCGTGCAGAATTACCTGCCGACGGAGAAGCTCGCGCACGTCTCGATGGAGTTCGAGGGTCTGCAGACGATCGAGGGTGGGCCGAAGGACGTGACCGTTCCCAGCCGCGGCCTGATGAAAGTCGACTATCGCGTCCGCGTGCTGAACCTGGATTCAGCGCGGGTTCTGGGCAAGGCGCTCACCGACGTTGAGAGCGACGCGATGGAACTGACTCTGCCGGTCGTTCCATTCGGCGTAAAGCTGGCGATCGCGAAGTCGGGCTCCATCGCCGGCGGCGGCGAAACGGTGCAGCCGTTGACCTTCCCGCCGGGCGCTGAGACGGGTACGCGCAAGCTGAACATCAGCGTGACCCCGTCGATCGCGGGGACGGTGTTCGCGGCGCTCGAATTCCTCACGTCGTATCCCTATGGTTGCACCGAGCAGACGATGTCAAGCTTCCTGCCGGATGTGCTGGTGGCCAACGCCATGCAGAAGCTCGGGGTGAAGTCGAGCATCGATCCCCAGACGCTGAAGAAGCAGGTGCAGGCGGGACTCGACCGGCTCTACAACTACCAGCATCCGGATGGCGGGTGGGGCTGGTGGCAGAGCGACGATAGCCATCCTTTCATGACCGCATACGTACTGGCTGGACTGAGCCAGGCGAAGGCCGCCGGCTTCGAAGTGAAGCAGGACGCCATCGATCGCGGACGCGGCTGGCTGAAGCCCTACTTCGACCGTTCGCAGAAGGTCAAGACCGACCTGCGCGCCTACATGTCGTACGCGCTGGTGTTGAGCGGAACGCATGAAACGGCGGTACTCGACTCGGTGTGGGGCCAGCGCTCGACGCTCACGTCGTACGGCAAGGCCCTGCTCGGGCTGGCGATGGTCGAGATGAACGATGGCCGCGCCGCTGAGTTGACGAAGCAACTCGATGCCGAAGCCAAACAGGACGACTCGCAGGCCTGGTGGCAGACCGACACCAATTACCTGATGGATTTCTCCGGCGACACCACGCCGCAGGCCACGGCCTACGTCTTGAAGCTGCTGACCCATACCGCGCCCAACAGTCCGCTGCTTCCCAAAGCTGCGGTCTACCTGGTGAACCATCGCGCAGGAGGATATTACTGGGATTCGACCGAGCAGACCGCGATGGTGATCTACGGCCTCACCGATTACCTGGCGCGCACCCAGGAGCTGAAACCGAACTACAGCGTCGAAGTGCAGGTGAATGGCAAGACGGTGGCGACCAGGAAATTCACTGCTGCCGATGCGCTGGCTCCGGCGACCACGGTTGTGCTGAATGAAGCGCAACTCGCGCCGGGAGAGAACCAGGTCCGCATCGCGAAGACCGGCGACGGGCGAGTGTATTGGTCGGTACGCGGCGAATTCTACTCGAACGAAGCCAAGGTGGTGAACACCGGCAGTTTCAAGCTGAGTGTGGCGCGCGAATACTACAAGCTGACTTCGCAGCAGCAGGGCGAAAAAATCGTGTATCACCTCGACAAACTGTCCGGCCCGGCGGATGTGGGCGACACGCTCGCGGTCCGCATCACCGTGGGCGGCAACGACTGGAAGTATCTAATGATCGAGGACCCGATTCCCTCGGGAACGGAATCGATTGCGCGCGACGATCTGTATGAATTGGATGAGAAGCCGAATTGGTGGGGCCGCTGGTCGGGCTATCGCGAACTGCGCGACGATCGCACCACGTTCTTCAACCTTAACTTCCCGCAGGGGCAGCATGAATATGTGTATCTGCTGAAGGTGGTCAATCCGGGCGTCTTCCGCGTAAGCCCGACGCGCGTGGAGCCGATGTATCAGCCGGAGTATCTTGCGACCAGCGATGCGATGACGGTGACGGTGAGATGACGGCGCAAACCAATCGCGCGGGAGTAGCGAAGCTGTGGCTGCTGAACTTCGTGGCCAACGCAGCCGCGCTGGGGGCGTGGTACTGCTGGCTGCTCATTCCCGACGCCCATGGCTGGCAGGTCGCAGGATCGCTGCTGCTGGCGGTGGGCATCGTCGTGCTCGTGGTGTGGTTGCGCGCCGGGACGTTCGCCTACTTCCGGCTGGCTGAGTTCCGCGACAGCGGCGCAGTGTGGCGCGCGTTTCGACATTCGCTGAGGCACATCGTTGCCCTTGCGTTGTGGGCCGTTGTTCTTGCCGCGGTCCTTTGGTGTTTGATTTGGCTGCGAACCTATCCTCCGCAATTCGGGGTCTGGCTCTGGCAGAAGCTGCCCGAGAGTTTGCGCTTCGCCAGCCCGCGCCAGCTTACGCATCTCGCCAGCTGGCTGCTTTGGTTCTTGATCCTGGTAGTTGCGCCGGCGCTGTGGCTGCCGATGGCAACCACGATTGCCGCCACTGGATTCGGGAAAGGCGTGGCTCGCTCTTGGCGCGTTCTCAATCGGCCGCTTTACTGGGTGTGGTTCTGCTTGCTTGTGTTCGTGGGCGTTTACGTCCCGTACAAGCTAATCTGGTGGATCCCCAACGTCGACGATCTCCGCAAACAAGCCTGGAGCCTGGGTCTGCGCTTCTTCGCCGCCTACGTGCTTTTGATCACAGCTTGGATCGCCCTGGTGTGGATGGTGGGGGTGCGCACGGACAAAGAAGAGTCAACCGCGGATTTACACGGATGAACGCGGATCCTGCTGGTGCCACGCAGCGATAGGACTTGTTTGAGCCGCTGCCGATCTGCGACTAGCCAATACTCCTGTCCAGCAGAGCGAACTGGGCTCCCCCCTGCGCCGGCACCTCTCTGATTGTCATCCCGACCGAGGGCTTTAGAGGGTGTGTGAGAACTACGGTTGGTTTGCGACAGTGGAGCGAGCGTATGGAAAACTAGCCCCAAGGGGGCGCTTCAGTCTAGTCCAGCACGCAGCCGAAGGCGGAGTGCTGGGTAGAGTGGGAAGTTGATCTGAGCCCCGTAGGAGCGGCACAGTTCTCACACACGCTCTTTAGCCCGAGTGGAGGGACCTGCTTTTTTTAACTTCGGGACTTGGTCTGCCCGGCGGACTGCCATACCTCATGCGTGAATGGACTTTGTAGGCCTTGGCCGAGCCACCGGTCCTTTCTGATTGTCATCCCGACCGAGGGCTTTAGAGGGTGTGTGAGAACTACGGTTGGTTTGCGACAGTGGAACGAGCGTGTGGAAAACTAGCCCCAAGGGGGCGGTTCAGTCTAAGCCCAGCACGCAGCCGAAGGCGGAGTGCTGGGTAGAGTGGGAAGTTGATCTGAGCCCCGTAGGGGCGGCACGGTTCTCACACACCCTCTTTAGCCCGAGTGGAGGGACCTGCTTTTTCTGCCTTCGGGATTTGGTCTGCCCGGCGGACTGCCACCACCCCGAGCGCCTCGGGCGCGGAAGATGATAGCCCACGCTTTCAACCGTGGGTAGACGTGAAAAAGGAATCCGAGCCCCCGGGGACGGCAGAGGATTTCGTCCCGCGCCGTGTTGTGCCGTGCCCGAGGCACTCGGAATCATCGAATCATGCTTCCCCAGCGATGAATCGCTGGTCGGGATTCGCGTGATTGGAACATCTCACATTGTAGGAGTCTGATCTGGCCGGTGACCTGCGGTAACCGGAGCCCGGAGGGCGAAACAAACGTAGCCCAGGGCGTGAGCCCTGGGTATGCGTTTCATAAAGAATCCGAGCCCCGTAGGGGCGGCACAGGTTCGGAAGGTGTCGCCGGCTGAAGCCGGCTCGGGGTTCATACACGCACCCTACCCAAGGCTGGAGCCTGCCCTGAGCGCAGCCGAAGTTGAGGCGCATTATCGGGCGTGAGCGCAGCGGGAGCCCCAGGCCGAAATCCTGAGCAATGCCGAATGGAGGCCCTGGGCTAACTTCAGTTCCGCCCTGACGGGCTCTGGCGTTCCCGCTACCAAACCGATTCTGCCCGGTACGCTCAGACGATTCTGATACAAAGCACTGCGACGTTTTGTGCGTTGACCGGGCGGGAAGGGTCGCATAGACTGTGGCAGTCTTCCCACCTTGTACGCAAAGGCGGCGGACAAGCGTGGGCCAACCGGCCATCAGTTCTGGCTCGAAGGGGAGCCAGTCAGGTGACTATATACAGAACCGTACTGACGCGGGGCTATTTCCCGAAGGAATTACCACCAGCTTTTTTCACTGACCAGTTTGCGGCATTCGCTACAACGAACAATGGTCGCGCTCTTCTCGAGAAATACACTGCCGAGGACAACTACACAGAGTGCGTAAAGTTTGAGCTAGCCCGCGTCGGTACGGAGCGACGCGAGCTCAAGATTCCCCATCCTGCCCTGTTTGCCAAGCTCGCCATCCTTACAGCAGCGCACTTTGGGCGACTTCTGAAGAAGGCCGGTAGCTCTCCATTCTCCAAGAGCCGTCCGTCCTACGCGACCAACCGACAGCGCTCAATTGCCCCGATGTTCAGCCTCTCGAATCTGGCGCGGGAAAAATCCTCTGCTCGGTCGGGAGCTTCCTTCCTGCTGAGGGCCGACATTAGTCACTTCTATCCTTCACTTTACACTCACGCGGTCGGGTGGGCAGTCGACCCAAGACTTCACGACAAAGCAAACTGGAAGAACTGGAAACTACTAGGCAAGAAGCTAGACCAACTTCTGATGGACATGGATGGTAAAATCAGCCAGGGAATCCCGATCGGTAATGACATTTCCTTCCTGTTGTCGGAGATAGTCCTTGCCCAAGTGGACAGGGCAATCAAAGTTCCGCCGGATCGTGCCTACCGCTGGTACGATGACTATGAAATTGCTTTTGATACGCGGCATGACGCTCAACTTGTACTAAGGCAATTAGCTACCGAGCTCGGTCGATTCCGCCTCCGACTCAATCCAGCTAAAACGGAAATAGCCGAGCTTCCCCAACCGGCCAATGACGAGTGGCAAGATCGGCTGATTGACGCGGGGAAGCGAAAGTTCACGTACGACCGCGAAATGGTGCGCTATTTCGACCTTGCGTTTCGCCTTAGAGAACGCCACCCAAAGTCCGCTGTACTTACATATGCCTTGGGGGTTCTCTTCCGCTTAAGGTGCCCCTCTGATGATGTCGGCAGAATTGCACAAAGTTGTATCAGTCAAGCTATTCTGTGTGAGCCCGGCGCGGCCCAAAAGGCTTTCGCCCTGCTCTCGTACTGGACGCTCAACAAATTTAAGATTGATACGACACTGTGGACCCACTCGATCGACCGGCTGATCACCCAACATTCTGCGAGCGGCGTTACAAGTGATGTTGCGTGGGCGCTGGCGTTCTGCCTGGAACATAAGCTCACCTTGAGCTCCAACGCGGGAGGGGTACTCGCATCAATTGATGACGACTGTGTGGCGATCCAAGCCCTGCATATGAAGTCCCTATCGTTGATTCCGCGCGGGTTTGACAAGAGACGAATTGCACGGCTGCTCAAGGGGACGAGCCTCGACAGAGAGCACTGGCTCCTGGCTTACGAAACAGTCCGACATGGATTCCTTACAACTTCAGCGAGTGCAGTAAAGAGTAACAAACTGTTTTCAGAGCTTCTGGCACGAAAGGTCACGTTCTACAGGACACAACTGCCCGGATATGCCCTTGTTATCCATCCCGGAGGCGCCCCGGAATGGGTGGTGCGTGGGTGGGTCAAGCTCGTTGCTGATGAGGAGCGCTCCGCGGACCGTATTAAGAAGGCTGGCAGCCCGCCTATTCTCAAGCAGATGAAAAAAGATCTCCAGCGAGTACGCCGCTCTGCCAAGACAGTAGACGACATCCTCGCAAACCTGATGGACCGCTTCGAAGACAGAGCCGTTGAGGCGGAGATGGAAGGCGAGACCTACAGCTAGGTTCTGTGCGGGATCACAAGTATAGCGGAAGCAAGCGAGGTCACTCGGCCATGGCGGACCCTGAACATCGAGAAATCCTTGAGCAAGGGGTCGAGGAATGGAACAAGTGGAGGAAGGAACATCTCAACCTGCAACCGGATCTCTACGAGGCGGAGCTCCTAGAAGCGAACCTGGACGGGGCGAACCTCAGCGAGGCGGACCTCCGCGACGCGAGCCTCTACGGGGCGAACCTGAGCGAGGCGAACCTCAGCGGGGCGAATCTCTACGGGGCGAACCTCAGCGGCGCGAACCTCTACGCGGCGAACCTCCGCTTGGCGAACCTCAGATGGGCGAGCCTCAGCAGGGCGAACGTCAAAGCGGCGAACCTCAGCGAGGCGGACCTCAACGGGGCGGGCCTCAGCGAGGCGGACCTCCGCGAGGCGAGCCTGTACGCGGCGAACCTCAGCGGGGCAGACCTCAACCGAGCTGACTTCACCGAGGCTCTGGCACGCAAGACGATCTTTGCTGACGTCGATTTGAGCGCCGCGAAAGGTCTCGAAACCATCCAACACGGGGGGCCCTCGTCCGTCGGCATTGATACCATCTACAAGTCACGCGGCAAGATTCCTGAGGTCTTCCTGCGCGGCTGTGGCGTGCCCGAGACCTTCATCACATACATGCACTCGCTGGTGGTCAGCCCCATCGAGTTCTACTCCTGCTTCATCAGCTACAGTCACGAAGACAAGCTGTTTGCCCGCCGCCTGCATGACACGCTACAGGGCCGCGGCATTCGCTGCTGGCTGGACGAAAAGCAGCTCCTGCCCGGCGACGACATCTACGAGCAGGTGGACCACGGCATCCGGATGTGGGACAAGGTCCTGCTCTGCTGCTCCCAGCACTCGCTGGCGAGTTGGTGGGTGGACAACGAAATTGATGCCGCCTTCGAAAAAGAACGCCTGCTGATGAAAGAGCGCAAACAGAAGGTGCTGGCCCTGATTCCGTTGAACCTTGACGGCCACCTGTTCAAGTGGGAAAGCGGGAAGGCGAAGCCCGTCCGCTCACGCCTGGCCGCCGACTTTACCGGGTGGGGGCAGGATCCGCACAAATTCGAGGCCCAGGTGGAGAATGTCATTCGGGCGCTGCGCACCGACGAAGGCGCGCGCGAGAAGCCGCCGCAGCCGAAGCTGTAAACTCCTGATCGGTCTCCTGCCCTCGCTTGTCTTCGGCAAGTTTCAGATCACGTTAGTTGCGTGACCCACCTCACTGACAATGGCGCACAAATCCGTAGACTGGTTACTAGGGATTTGTGTCTCTACGCCCTGATGAGGGCGAAACGGTCCGCCAACGGAGCCGGGGATCTTTGACAAGTCAGTGAATCGTGGGTGATGGATTGTGGATAGAACTGTTTTACTATTCAGTTAACTCAGCTCCATCCGAAGTTGCCAGGATCTCCGCCCGAACCATCCAATTTCGCCCGTAAGTCCAATGGAATGAAGATTTTGATATCTAACTCCTTTGGATGCAAGTTTTTGCGAGGAGAAATTTTTCGCGATCCTTTGCTTTCAATATTTTGCGCGAGGGCAGGGGGAGGGGGGATATAACCAGATAGTTACTACGTTGTTCCCGATTTGGGAAAAGCTGGGATCGCTGGTTTGGATTACTGACTAGTCAACAAGCCAAAACCATTCCAGTACAGCAGTCGTTCGACTCGAGTTCGGTTGCAGGCGACCGAAGCTTCGCTCAAGATGACAGCAACTAAGTCGAGACCGACCTTCGCCCAGCATGACACTTTGGCAACCTTCGGCTGATGGCTCACGCTGAAAGCTGAGGGCTGAAAGCTGACAGCTAAGAGCGACTCGCAATCTCCGTTGGCAATCCGTTCTGTACCCAATCCAGCAGCGCCTGTTTGCCATGCTGTCGCGCCAATTGCGCGACTCGGTCCTGAGCTTCGGTGTAAGCAGCGCGCAACTGCTCTTCACTTGTTGGCGCACGCAAGGCCTTCTCCAAAGCGGCCGCATCTTCGAAGCGATTGCCGGCAGTCGCTGGCGTCTTCGCTCCCGACAGATAAAGCACCAGTCCTTCGCGGAACCACAGCGGTGTTCCAGGACGCGTATAGGACTCGATCAGCATGTGCAGCAGCTCATGGTGAATCGTGCTCTCCAGCGTGCCTGCCTGGCGCAACACGTCGGACGGTTGCAACTGAATGGTGCGTCCGCGGGTCGAGGCGGCGACCCATCCTGGCTCGCCGGTAGAGTTGCGGAACGCTGCGACGGTTGGGTAGATCTTCAGCCGTAGGAGCAGAGCGATAGACGAGCCCGGTGCTTTCCTCGGACTCGTGCATGTAGCGAGTGGCCACGCGCAGCAACGCGCGGTCGCGATCCGGTTGCGTGGTGAGCAGCACGATATCTTCGCTGGCGAGCTGCTGCCACGGAGTGCCTTGCGGCGCTGACGCCGAGCCTGGTTCCTGGGTAATAGAAAGCGAGGATTTCCCGATAGGAGTGGCCTTCTTCGCCCATGACCTCCGCGCCGATCTGGCAAAGGCCGACGCCGTGTCCGGAGCCGCGGCCGTGAAACTTGACACGAGTCGCCGTCGTCGCTCACGTCGTAGAGATTGCTCTTGAGGCGGTCCCATCCGAGGTTGCGTCCGATGGCGGAACGAAAGTTCAGGGCCGACACCGTGATGCTGCTGCTGCTGCCGGTGAGGCGCAGGAACTCGACGCGTCCGCTGGGTGTGCGATGCAGCACGGCCACCGAGCGCAGCGTTCCGGGGATCACGATACCGTCAGCCGCCAACGCGCGTTGCAAGCTCGCGTTTGGACACTTCGCTGCGCCACTGCGAGCCGCCGTTGCGCACGCAGTACTGGTCGGAGTGCTGGTGGAGAAACGGCGCGCGGGCTTCGTCGTTGCCGAGTATGAAGCGCCCGTCTTCGGTGGTGCCGCCGCAGTTGGCGGCGTAATAGGTCGCCGCGGGCTCGCCGTCGTACCAGAGAATCTCGCCGGCAGTTGCGTCGGCGATCTTGCGCAGATGGTCGTTGATGCCCGCGAGGCGCAGGTCCTGGCAATGCGTGGTGTCGCAGAAGTCGAAGCCATCGAGCGCATGACGGCTGCCGAAGTGCATCGCGAAGGTGCGCGCTGCGACGGCCATGGCCTTCAGCGCCTCGTCGGACTTGAAGTTGCCGGTCTCGCCCGCCAGCACTCCCGCGATGTACTCCTCCATCGGCATGAGCGCGGTGATGAGCAGATGGCTGCCGTTGGCGCGAACTTCGATGGGGAAGTCGGCCCGCAGCGGAGGCTCAGCAGCGGCGTTCATCTGATAAGCGCCGCTGACGCGAAGCTCAGTCGTCGAGGATTTGTCGCCATCGATCTGAAGCGAAGATCCGGCCGCATGCAGGACCAGCGTCGCCAGCGGTGTCGGCTTGCAACTCGCACACTTTCGAAACTGGGCCTGACCTGGATTGGCACGGAGCCGCAGCTCGCGGGGAGGATGCAAGTACCAGAGCCGTACGCGAACGGTTTGCGGAAAGCCGCTGGATGACTTGGCAGGAACTGGCCCAGCATCGCCTCCGCTGCAGCAGCAGGAGCAGCAGACCGATGGTCGCGACGAGGTGCTTCATTGCAGCGCTCCAACTGCAGCTTTCGCCATCTTGCCAGCACGCGCCCTCGGCAAAGGCAGCGAAGATTCGGCTTGCCAACAGCTGCGGCGTCGCTGCCATGGCCCTTCTCCAAAAAGACGACGAGCACGATCTCAGGATTTTCCGCTGGAGCGTAACCCGCGAACCAGCCATGCGTCCACGGGCCTTCCTCGGCCAGGGCCGTGCCAGTTTTACCGGCAACCTTCATCGGCGAAGCTGGCTGTGCTGCGCGCGCCATGCCGTAGCTCACCGATTCCTGCAAGCCCTCGAACAGCAGGGAAGCGAGCTTCACGTCAGCGTTCTTCTGGGACAAGAGTGCGAGATTGCGATAGGCGCGGAGCAACTCCAGCGGCGTGATGTTAATGCCCCACTCACCAATGGCCTGCAGTTGCAGTTCCTCAGTAGATTGCGCGAGCGCAACGGAGCCGCCGGCTTCGTTAGGCGCCAGCCCGGTGAGCGAGGCGAAGCCGGCGCGCACGAAAGCAGCGCGCAACTGCGCGGGCGTGAGCCGCGTGGCGACGCTGGTGAAGTAAGAATTGCAGGAAAAGGCGAGAGCCGCAGCTGGCCCCAGCGGCTCCTTGGTGTCGGGATGAGTGCAGTCGAGCTGATGCCCCGCGATGGTGAGCGGGCGCTGGCACACCAGCGCAGTGTGGGCATCTACCTTGCCTGCTTCGAGCAGCGCCAGAAGCGTGAAAGGCTTGATGCTGGAGCCGGGATGGATCACACGCTGCGCAGCGACCTTGACATGATATGCGGCCAGCACGCGGCCGCTATGGACATCCAGGACCATGGCCGCGCCACGCTGTCCGGCCATCGCCTGAGCGACCGCCCTTTGCAATTTCAAGTTGCCAGGCTGTGCGCTTGTGAGTGAAGGAACCGAGACGCAGATCAGTAGCGCAGCGATCGTCCTGCAAGCCAAGTTGGTGCATGCCATGGATTGATTGTAGCGGTGCAAGTGACCGGAAGGGAGTTGCGCGGAAGGCTCTACTTGGGTCTGCTTGCGAAATCAGCCTACAATTATTGTTGTCACATGGAAACGAAGATATGGAGGTCGCCATGGAACTGCGGTTGACCGACAAGGAAGAAGAGCTACTGCGGGAGATCCTGCAGGAACATTACAAACACCTGCTGCACGAGATCAACAAGGCCGCTCACCACGAATTCAAGATCGGCCTGCGGAACCGCTGCACGATGGTGGAAGGCATTATCGAGAAACTGCAAACCGTGCATTCTGTCTGAAGGACAGGGTATTGTGCCGCGCGGGCTGAAGCCGCAATCTCCAAGGGAATGCCTAACCTTCTGGGAGTACGACAAGGAAGGGCAGTCGTTTCAGCTACGCTTCCTAATTCTTGCGCTCATCGCTGGGGTTGAGCTGCCTGCTTCTCTTGATTCTTCTTGTCTTGGTTGACTTTCACTGAGAGCAATCCAGTGATTATTCCATCAACATTATCGTCAATCCGTGCGCCGCGATCGTGATCGTGACCGATTGGAGAGACGGAGTGACCGCGTCAGCCTCCGCCAGTTCCTCAGGCTGGTAGGTTGTTGGAATACCGATTGCTATCATGCCAGCTGACTTGGCCGAGCGGAGGCCTGAAGGCGCGTCTTCGAAGACGAGGCACTTCTTGGGCTCAATCCCTAAGCGGTGTGCTCCGGCGACGTAAGGCTCGGGATCGGGTTTCCCGCGGGTGACATCGTCAGCGGTGATCATGATGGAAGGCACGAGCAATCCCGCCACTTGAAGCCGCGCCGTCGCCAGTTGCCGCGTTCCCGAAGTCACGATGGCATAGCGTTCCGGCGGCAGAACGGCAAGAAGTTCCTTCGCTCCGGGCAGTACCCGTAAGCCTTCCGTATCGTCGATCTCCTGCCGCTCGATTCGGGCTGCCTCGCTTTGGGCGTCGAGATGAGGCGCAACTTTGCGGACGGTCTCGATCGTGCGCTGGCCATGCGCAACATGTACTACATAGTCGGCATCGAGCCCGTGCTGCTCCGCCCACGCGCGCCAGGTGCGGGTGACGCAAGGCGTAGAGTCCACCAGAACGCCGTCAAGATCAAAGAGAATCGCTTCGCAGAAAAACGAAGGCATGATTCAGTGTCGCAGACGAAACAAAAAGCGACAAAAGCGCCACCTTCCCGAAAGGGGTCAAGTACCGCTTTGTTTTGGTTCAGCACGCCAGATTCGGCGCGCATTTTTCGAGGGCATCGAATATATTGACTGCGATGCCTCCTCTCGCTCTTACCGATCTGCTGGGCGCGCCCGTCCTTGACCGAAGCGGTGCGACCGCGGGCAAGGTGCGCGAAGTCGCCGTCGTTCCACAGGACAACTCAGCCCAGATTTTGGGTTTCGTAGTGAAGACTCGCACCGGCGATCGGTTGCTGGTGAACAACGAGGTAAAGTCCATTAACGGAGGCGTGCGCGCTTTGAATTCCGCCTCCGATTGGCTGCCCTACAGCAGCGGCGAGGGCATGCTGCTGCTGGCGCGTGACCTGCTCGACCAGCAGATCATTGACGTTCACGGCCGCAAGGTCGTGCGGGTCAACGACGTCGATATTCATGAGGAGGCTGGGTTCAGCCACGTTGTGCTCAAGGTTGGCGCTGTGGACGTGGGCCCGCGTGGAGCTGTCCGCCGCCTGCTGAAGGGCGTGGTTCCCGCTGCCGCCCTGAACGCGCTGCTGACGAAGATTCCGCCACGGATGATCCCGTGGGAATTCGTTGACCTCATCGAGATCGATCCCGCCCGCCGCGTCAAGTTAAAAATCTCACTCGACCGCCTGGCCAAGCTGCACCCCGCCGACATCGCCGACATTGTCGAGGACCTGGCTCCTGCCGAGCGCGAAGCCGTATTCGAAACCCTTAACGAAGAGGTCGCTGCTGAAACGCTGGAGGAGATCGATCCCAAACTTCAGGTTTCGATTCTCAGCTCGCTCGATTCCGATCGCGCCGCCGACATCGTGGAGGAGATGGATCCCGATGCCGCCGCCGACCTGCTGGGCGACATGACTCCCGAGGCGAGCGAGGAAATCCTGACTGAGATGCAGCCGGAGGAGCGTGCGGAAGTTACCGAGCTGATGACCTTCGAGGAAGACACCGCGGCCGGGCGCATGACCACCGACTACATGGCGTTGGGGCCGGGTGCGAAGGTGGAGGACGCGATCGAGATGCTGCGCAACTTCGAAGGGGGAGTGGAAAGTGTCAGCACCATCTTCATCGTCGGGGAGAAGAGACAAGCTATTAGGCGCGGTCCCTCTGGCCAAGATTGTGCTGGCGCCGCCGGGGACTCCGCTGATGATGCTCAGCACCGGCCACATGACCACGGTGCATCCCGGAGCCGACGAGAAGCACGTCGCGCGAACTTTTCGACAAGTACAACCTGCTGACCTTGCCGGTGATCGATGAGGAAGGCGCGCTTACCGGCGTCATCACTGCCGACGATGTGATCAACATGCTGCGCGCCAAGCTGTAGAAATGCAGTAGCCAGTAGTCAGTAGCAACAAGTGACAACTGGCAAGTGACAACTGCCAACTGCTTACCGATTGGCGCATTCTTCGCTGTGCGTTTATTCTGGGTGGTCTTCACCATCTTATCTTTGAATCCCCGGTGTCATGCCCCAAGTCCGGCGAGTGAAAGTCTGGAGAATCCGCCTGTTAATGCTCGTGGCCGTCATCGGTCCCGGGTTCATCACCGCGAACGTGGACAATGACGCAGGCGGAATCTACACCTACTCGGCGGCTGGAGCACAATTCGGATATCTGCTGCTGTGGGTCATGATCCCCATGACCGTGGCACTGGTGGTGGTGCAGGAGATGTCGGCGCGCATGGGCGCAGTCACCGGCAAGGGCCTCAGCGATCTGATCCGCGAGGAATATGGGCTGCGGATCACGTTCTTCATGATGCTGGGGCTGGTCATCACCAACTTCGGGAACGTGGTAGCGGAATTCGCGGGAGTGGCCAGCAGCCTGGAGTTGTTCCACATCTCGCGCTACATCAGCGTGCCGGCTGCAGCCGCTGTTGTGTGGTTGCTAGTGGTGAAAGGCACGTACAAGAGCGTTGAAAAAGTTTTCCTCATCGCGTCGTTCTTCTATTTCACCTATATCATCGCGGGGGTGCTAGCGGGGCCGAGTTGGAGGGAAGCGTTTGTGGCGACCTTCAAGCCGCCGCGTGGAGGGGCGTTCCATGAGTCGGCATACCTGTACATGGTCATTGGCCTGGTGGGCACGACGATTGCCCCGTGGATGCAGTTCTACCTGCAATCGTCGATCGTAGAGAAGGGAATCACGCCGCGCGAGTATCGGGCGTCACGCTGGGATGTGATCCTGGGCTGTCTCTTCACCGACCTGGTGGCATGGTTCATTGTGGTGGCTTGCGCGGCAACGCTGTATGTGCACGGGGTCCGGCAGATTCGCGACGGCGCCGACGCGGCTCAGGCCCTGCGTCCACTGGCTGGTGAATACGCGTATATTCTCTTCGCTGCAGGATTGTTCAACGCTTCGCTATTCGCCGCATCCATCCTTCCCATCTCGACCGCGTACACCGTTTGCGAGGGGCTGGGCTTCGAATCGGGAGTAGACCACAAGTTCGATGAGGCCAAGGTCTTCTATTGGCTGTACACGTCTGCTCCTCATTGCCGGCGGCGGAGTCATTCTGCTCCCCAACATTCCATTGGTGAAGATCAGCATTCTGTCGCAGGTCGTGAACGGGATTGTTCTGCCGTTCGTACTCATCTTCATGCTGCTGCTGATCAACAAGAGTGAACTGATGGGCAAAGCATGTCAACGGAACCTGGTTTAACGCGATTGCATGGGCTACGACGATCATCATGATTGGGCTGACGATTGCGTGGTTTGTGACAGGCAGGGGAGGGAGCTAGAGCAGTTCGCCCTGAGCGAGCTTGCTGCACCAGGGTCCGGTCGGCATCCAGAAAATCGAGCTTTGGCAACTCGCGCCGGTCCACCCAGCGGATCTCGCGGAAAATGCGGTTCTGCATCTCGCCTTCGTACTGCTCAACCATAAGAAATGGAGTTGCACCGCGTTGCCGTTTACGTAGTGGTGCTCCACTTCCGCAACTTTGCGACCGATGTGTGCGCGAATCCCGAGTTCCTCGTCGAGCTCACGTTGCAAAGCCGCTGGAGCATCTTCACCGGCTTCGATCTTGCCCCCGGGGAACTCCCATTTCAGGGGCAACGCCTGATATTCCGTCCGCTGGCAGCACAGGATCTCTTCTTTCCGGACGATGAGGGCTGCGGCCACTTGTTTGATCAAAGTGTCCGCCTCGAGTCTGGAGCGCCGTCGATCTTCACGAGGTCTTCTCCAGGTAAGAGCCCACCAGCGCGGCGCAGTGCTCGACCAGCTTGCGGTCGTCGTCGGTGAAGGCCGCGGGAGTGTGGCTATCAATGTCTAGCTCGCCGACCGCTTTGCCTTTTACGAACACCGGCGCCACGATTTCCGACTTCGTCTCGAGGGAGCACGCGAGATAACGCGGATCGGCGTTGACGTCGTCAACCACGACGGTCTGGCCCGTCGAAACAGCGGCGCCGCAGATTCCCTGGTTGAGCGGAATGCGTTTGTGAGGCGTCTCGGCGCCAACGTACGGCCCGAGCACGAGCATGGGATCTTCGCCAGGCACGTCCTTCTCGATCATGTAGAACCCGACCCAGTTGAAGTGAGGCAGCCGTTCCTGCAAGCGCTCGACGATCGCGCTCATGAGCTCCTCACCGTCGTTGGCGGGCTCGGCGATCGCAGCGAGTTCTTCGGCGAGCTGTTGGTAGTTCGTGGGCATCGGTCATCCATTCATACCACAGTACGAATCTGGCGTATTCCGCGGGGCCGGGGGAAGAGCTCGGGATGCAGCGCCCATGCCATAGCGAGCAATCCGCCGATCAGGCTGGTGGCGGGTGTGTTGAGCAGTTCGTCGTTGATACAGAACACATGCGCCGCGCGAACGGCCGGCAGCTCCGTCCAGCCGCGCTGTTCGACAATCTTTTCCAACGGCACGCGGTCGCCAGCCCCGCACCAGGCTGCGAGAACGAAGTCCGGCCGGGCTGACGCGACCTCCTCGGCAGTGGTCGTCAGTCCCGGCTGGCCCACGAATTCGCCTCCCGCAGCTTCCACCAATTCAGCAACCCACTGCTGTGAGGCGATGATCGGTTTTCCCCACTCTTCGCAGAACACTCTGGGCTTGGACGCATTCGCCACTCTCTTGCGCACCTCTGCGATCGAGTTCTGCATTTTGCCGATCACGTTTTGGCCACGTTCCCACTCGCCCAGAACGCCGGCGATGGCGGCGATGTCGGTATAGATGTCGGCCAGCGTTCGCGGCGCCAGTCCGAGAAATCGGACACCGGCTTTGAGAATCTCGGCCACGGCTTCAAGCTGGTAAGGAACGGAAGCCAGCACGATATCAGGATGCACGGCAATAATCTGTTGGCTTTGTGCGGTCCATGAGTCGGACACGATGACGCGAGAGCCGTCGGCAACCTCGGGACAGACATCGGCGCAATACTTGGTGCAGGCGACGAGGCGGTCCAGTAATCCCAGATCGCGCAGCGTGACGGTAGCGCTGGGTTGCAGCGACACGACGCGGCGCGGTGTGTAGTCGGTAGCGGCCAAACGGTTTGATTATACGAAGGGCCGAAGAAGGCAGGCGTTAAGCGGTAAGCTAGGAAGGTCGAACCTGTAGGCCATGTATTCTGCTCAACTTCTCGACCACTTCGAGCACCCTCGCAATTCGGGTGAACTGCCCGACGCGGATGCCCACGTGCGGATCGAGAATCCTGCGTGCGGTGACATCCTGGAGCTCACTATCAAGATGGATGCCGGGCGCATCGCAGCAATTGGTTTTCGCGCGAAGGGATGCGTGCCTGCGATGGCGTGCGCTTCGGCCGTGACCGAGCTGGCAAAAGGGAAGTCGGCAAACGACGCGTTGGCAATCGGCAAAGACGACGATTGTCAGTTCGGTTGGAGGCTTGCCGGCGGCCTCAGGCCACGCGGCGCAATTGGCGATCGATGCGCTCCGGGCAGCCCTGCAGAATCTCGGTTGAGTTCATCCTGCCTTCAAACTCAGCATCGGCCGGCATTCGTCTACGTGCCACTCCGGAGTTGCTCCCGACCGGCTGGCGACCAACGCCCCCACCGCATTCGCGAACCTGCCTGTGACGCTCGCGTCCCACCCTTGCTCGATGGCGTGAAGGAATGCCGCAGAAAACGCATCGCCCGCTCCGACCGTATCCGCCACTTCCACTTTGAAGCCAGGAACCTCACAATACTCGCCGTGATGAAAAAGGGCACAGCCACGCTCGCCAAGGGTGACGCAGATGATTTCGCTCCCGTATTGCTCACTCCAGCGGCGGCAGAACTGCTCGATCGACGCACCCTCTCCTCCAGCATTGAGGGGAGCATCGAGGAATTCCGCCTCGCTGTCGCTCAGCTTTATCACGTTGGCATGCGCCGACAATTGCTCAACGACGCCCAGACTCCAGTTGCCGTCGCGTAAGTTAACGTCGTAGAAGCGTCGCGGCCGACGGCGCCGCCTCCAGCAGTTTGAACGTCGAAGCCAGCGCCGAACCCGACATGTGGTATAGGGTTCCAAAGTAAATCCAGGCAGGCTGCAACTCCGCGATGCGCCGCAACTGCAGCGGGTCGAGGTCAACGAAGTCGTACGCCGCCGGCCGGACAATGCGAAACATCGGCTTGCCGTCGGCATCGAGTTCGACCTGCGCGATGCCGGTGTTCTTGCCGGGCAACCTCTGCACGAACTCAGTAGAGATCCCACGTCCTTGCAGACGCTCGAGGGCGCGCCGCCCGCGGTCGTCTTCGCCGACCGCGCTCAGCAAGAAGACCTCGTGGCCCAGTTGCCGGGCATGAACGGCAAAGTTCAGCGGCGCCCCGCCCAGGTACTCATTCTCGCCGATCACGTCCCACAGAATCTCACCGACACTGACGATGCGCATGCTGCCTCCGCAAACCTCGTCTATCCTATCGTGCCAGGCAAGTTCTCGCCGCGCTTGCAATCTGCCTGATTTCCGATATGATTTTCAAACTCTATGAAACTGCCTTTCCAACGCGAGCGTGCGGCGACGGTTCCGCCGAAGGCCGCTGATTTTCCGCCCCTATCCGGGAGCTGATATTGCCGGCATGATCCAGGGAACTCGAGTCGGCGGCGACTTCTACGGTTTTCTGCGCGCCAACCCTTGTCGTGTTGTCTTCGGCCTGCTGGACGTCGCAGGGAGTCAGGAAGAGAACCACGCCATCGTGGAGGCGGCACGGCAAACCTTTCACGAGCTGGGCTGCAGGAGTTTTGCTCATCCGGAGAGTCAACGAGGCCGATGCCATGATGGAGTTCTGCCTCGAGTTGAACCTGACCGTGCGCAGGGCTGCTTCAGGTGTGCGTTCTTGCCCGGCTTTTATTGGTTGCTACAACGAAGCGCTGGGCACTGTCTGTTACGCCAACGCGGGGCACACCCCGGGCCTGTTGCGGGATCCTTCCGGTGTCACCGAGTTGCCGGCAACCGGGCTTCCTCTCGGCCTGTTTTCGGCTTCTACCTACGAAGCCCCGTTCGTGGCCTTACGGCCGGGGGCCTCGCTGCTGCTGGTCTCGCGAGGCGTGGTCGAAGCCGCATACAAGCGGGAAGAGTTCGGTCTCAATCGCGTGAAGGAGCACTTCCAGCGGGCCTCGCGCGACAATGCCCGCGAGATTGCTACCTTCATTCTGGAGGGGATGCAGCAATTCGTGCATACGCTTCCTACGCACAACGATGTCACTGCGCTCGCCCTGGTCCGGTCAGACCGCGGCGTCCCATCCCCGGACCTCGGGCAGGTTGCCACGGTGTAGTTGGCATCAAAGCTAGCAGGCAATACTGCCACGTCCGCTGTTACATTAGCCTAGCCCGCCTGCTCCCATCTCGTGCCCACCGAGTCTGTTGAGAACCGGTTCAGACGAAAAGGCGACAAATCGATCGCTGGTGGCCGCTGCAGTGCCCACAACGCCAGGCCTTCCCCGATCGCCGGCGAGTGTTTGAACCCGTGACCGGAGCACGCAGACGCGAATATCACATTCTCGCAATCGCAAAACTGATCGACGATAAACTTCGCATCCGGCGTCACGGTATAAAGACATGTCGCGGCACGCAGGAATTCACCAGAGATATCCGGGAAGCGCGGCGCGATGTATTCGCCGTACATGGCGGCGATTTCCGAATCGCTGACGCTGCGTGGAACCGCGTCGGGATCGACCACTGTCTCGTATTGCTCGGTAGCGATCTTGAGTCCGCCTTCCGGGCCGTCAATCGCCGGGAAGCCGTAGAGCATGTCGCGCGGCCGATTCCCTACGATCCAGATGAACACGGGGAATCGCGCCGCAGTGTATTGGTCCGCATTCTTCGCCAATGCAAACCAGCCCATCACCTGCCGATAGACCCTGAAATATTTCGCGTACTTTGTTCCAAGCAGCTTCGCGATCCACGGCCCCGCGGTGACGATGACGCGCGCGGCGGAGTAGGTTGTGCGGTCAGTTGTGACTTCGACTCTGCCATGGTTCTCTTGCCTGATGTCGAGAACCGTCTCCGATGCGAACGCCGTCGCACCTAACCTTCGCGCGAGGTCGAGTTGCGTTTCGATACAAGGCTCCGCACGAAGAAATCCCGCGCCGCCTTCAAAATAGCCGGTCTCATCGCCGCTCAGCCTGAACTGGGGATAACGACGGCAAACCTCATTCGCGTCCAAGACTTCATGAGCGATGCCGAATTCCTCGGCGGTGCGAATCGTATCGTGGACGAACGAGGTCGATCCATGATGGTCGCCGGAGATGCTTCGCGAAGCAAGAACCAGCGCGCCATTCCGAGTCAGCAAACTGCGGCCTGAGACGGCCTCGATCTCCTCCCAGATCTGGTTGGAGCGCAGCACCAGGGGCACAAAGTCGCGCCCTTCGCCGATTGCCTGGCGCGTAATGCGGGTGTCGCCGTGCGAGGAGCCCTGGTCGTGTGGCGGGTCAAAGCGGTCAATGCCGATCACACGCGCGCCCAGCTTGGCTGTTTGATACAGCGCCGCACTACCCATCGCTCCCAGCCCCACCACGATGACGTCAGCGGTTTGCGTCATAGCCGCAATCATAAGCGATGAAGGTGATCGCCGCCGGCTGTGCTTGGGGGCCGGTTACTGCTGAATCGTCTGGATTGCCTTGGGATGAATTTGTTCGTTCTGGATCTGTGAGGCGTCCCAGCCTCCGCCGAGCGCCTTGACGAGGTAAACCGAGGTGACCATTTGCTGGCCGAGGAGTTGGGTCGCAAGGCGCTGGTTGGTCAGCAGCGTCGATTGCGCGGTAATGACATCGAGGTAGCTCGTCACGCCGCCGACATAGCGGTTGTTCGCCAGTTCCAAAGCGCGACGGGCATCGGCTACGGCGGCGTTCTGCGTAGCGTCAGCCTGCGACAGCGCGTTCAGGCCCGAAAGCGCGTCTTCCACCTGCTGGAACGCCGTCAGCACCGACTCGCGATAGTTGGCGACCGACTCGTCGTAGGCAGACTTCGTGGCCGCGAGATTGGCGCGGTTGCGTCCGCCCTGAAAGATGGGCTGCAACAGATCGCCGCCCAGCGACCAGATGGCGCTGGGAGCGGTGAGCAGGTTCGTTATGTCTGTGCTCTGAAATCCACCGCTGCCGCCGATGGTGAGTTGTGGATAGAATGCCGCGGTGGCCACTCCGACGAGTGCGTTCTGGTAAGCCATCTGCCGCTCGGCAGTGGCGACGTCGGGACGCCGCTCCAGCAGATCGGACGGCACCCCCAATGGTACCGGCGGCGGAGTCACATCCAGAGGCATTACTGGAATGCTGAAGGTTGATGCCGGATTACCAGTTAGTACCGCAATGGCATGTTCAAATTGCGCCCGTTGCTGCTGCACCAGGTAGAGCTGGGTCCGAGTTGAATCAAGCAGCGTCTGCTGCTGCGCCAGGTCGAGTCCCGAAGCCACTCCGCCAGCGTGACGGTCCTGCACCAATTGCAGACCTTTCTGCTGAATGGTTACGGCTTCCTGCACGACCTGGGTCTCAGCATCAAGCTCACGCAGGGTGAAGTAGTCGGCAGCCAGTTCGGCGGTGAGCACCAGGTTCACGTTGTAGAGGTCGGCTGCGGTGGACTGCAACGAAGCGTTGGAGGCTTGCAAACTGCGCTTGACCTTCCCGAACAAGTCGGGTTCGTAATTCAGGAGAAACGGAATCTCGAAATTATTCTGAGTAAGCGGTCTACCCAGCGTCAAAACTTCCGGGCGATGTCCTGAATACCTGGTTCGCGAAGCATTGGGATCGGTAGTCAGGGTAGGGAAATATCCGGCCGACGCCACCCGCGCCAGCGCACGCGCTTCATAGAGACGATCCTGAGCCGCAGCCAGCGACTGGTTCGCCTGAAGCAGTTGCTGCTCGTACTGGTTCAGCTCGGTGTCGTTGAATATCTCCCACCAGGCACCCTTGGGTATCGAATCTTTAGGGGCCGCGACGCGCCAGGGACCCTCGGTCTTGTAGGCTGTCGGCGCCTGTACCGGCGGGCGATGATAGTTTGGTCCCACCGCGCATCCCAGCAGCAAGCCGCTGGCGGCAATACCCAGCGCCAGCGTCACCCGCTTCATGACTGCTGGCCTCCCTGGTTTTCGGGAGCGACATTTACCTGCTGGCCTTCCTCGATCGAATCCGCAGGATTGATGATCACGCGGTCCTCGAGCCCCACGCCACCCAAAATCTCCAGAGTGGTGCCGTAGTCCTTGCCAATCGTGATCGGCCGCAAATGGACCTTGCCATCCCTGTCGACCACCGCCACCCGTGGCCCTTCCTGGCGGAACAGCATCGCGTTAACCGGAATGGTCACCTTCTGGGCGTCGATTCCGGTGCGGAAATGGACTTCACCAAATGAACCGGGCAAGAGGCGTCCCTCCCCGTTGGGTACGTCCACTTCTGTCAGCAGCGTGCGGGTCAAGGGATCGATCGCTTCGGCTGTGCGCACGACCGTGCCCTTGAATTTCTGGCCGGAGAACTCCGGCAAGCTGACCCACGCTTCCATCCCGGTCTTGATTGCCGGCGCGTAATTCTGCGGGACACTGACGTACACACGCAGGGGATCGACGCGAGCAATGTCGAACAGCTCCTTGCCGGTGCCACCTGCGTTGATCAAGGCACCAGGATCGACGTTGCGTTTGGTCAACACGCCGGAGAAGGGCGCATAAACGTGCTTGAACGATTCCAATTGCTCGAGGCGTCGAACGGTCGCATCGGCCGCGTCCAGGTTGGCTTTGGCCTGCTGATATCCGCTGGCCTGCTGATCGGCTTCCTGTTGCGAAACCGAGTCGGTCTTGCGCAGGCTGACATAACGATCGGCGTTGATCTTAGCGAGATCCATCTGGGCAACGATCTGCTGGCGGTTGGCGCGGACCTGCATCAACTCCTGGTCCACTTCCGGGGTATCGATGTCGGCCAGCAGCTCGCCCTTGGTGACGCGGCTGCCGATGTCCTTGTACCAACGCAGCAGATAGCCGTTGGTACGGGCGTATATTGGCGAATCTTCGTAGGCTTGCAACGTACCCGGCAACACCAGTTCTTCGTCAGGCTTCTCCGCGGTCGGATGGATGACAGCCACCGTGAGAATGGCTGCGCGTTCGGTTTCCTGTGCCAGCACGTGGCTGTCGTGGATTCGCATCAGGGCCGTAATTACGCCGCCGATGACCAACAACAGCAGCACAAGGCCAATCAACAGCAGGGCCTTGCGCGGCGGCGCCGGCGGAAGCTAGCGGCGGAGGCGTTATCTCCGGCGCCTGGCGTTCGCTGTCCAATCCATCGGGACTTGAGTGCGAATCCATACAAGGTGTTTCTTGTTCAGTTCCTAGCATTTTATGACTGTTTGACTCCAGCGTGTTTGGCTTCTCTTTGGCCGTGAATCATAGCGAAAATGGACGGCACGAAAAATAAGGTTGCCACGGTAGCGAACACCAGACCACCGATCACGGCGCGTCCGAGGGGCGCATTCTGCTCGCCCCCTTCGCCCAGGCCGACTGCCATCGGCAACATCCCGATGATCATCGCGAGGGCCGTCATCAACACCGGACGAATACGCGTGTAACCCGCCTCCAGAGCGGCTTGCATGGCCGGAATCCCCGCCCGCATCCGGTCGCGCGCAAAAGTAACCAGCAGGATGGAGTTGGCAGTCGCCACGCCCATGCACATGACCGCGCCAGTCAGCGACGGGACGCTCAACCGGGTATGCGTCAGCAGCAGGATCCAGCAGATGCCGGCCAGCGCTCCAGGCAGCGCGGTGATGATGATGAAGGGATCAAGCCATGACTGGAAGTTTACGACGATCAGGAAGTAAACCAGCACGATCGCCATCACCAGCCCGATTCCCAGGCCGATGAAGGAAGACTGCATGGTCTCTACCTGGCCGCGAACGATGATGCGCGTGCCGCGCGGCAAATGTTGCTCGAACGGCTCGAGGACCTTCATCGTGTCCTTGGCCACGGCGCCCAAGTCGCGACCCTGAGTGCTGACGTACACATCGATGACCGGCTGCACGTTGTAATGGGAGACGACAGCTGGCTCGGCCGTAGGCGTCAGCTCCGCCAGGTTGCTCAGCACCTGCCAATTTCGCACGTTGGGATCGTTAATCGGCATCCCCATCAAGTCTTGCAGCGATGTCATGTGGTATTGCGGAGACTGTACCGCAACCTGGTAGGTGACACCGTTCTTGGGATTCAGCCAGAAGTTGGGCGTTGTCTGGAAGCTGCCGCTTAGCGACACCAGTACACTCTGTGCCACGTCGCGCGCATTCATGCCCACCTGAGTAACTTTGGTGCGATCAATCTGAAGGTCGCAGCGTCGGCAAGGTGAGCATCTGCTGCACGTGAACGTCGGCGGTGCCAGGGATCTGCCTCACCCGGTTCGCGATCGCCTGCGCGATGAAGTAATTACCTTGCATGTCGGCGCCGGTGACTTGAATATCGATTGGCGCCGGCAGCCCGAAGTTCAGGATCTGAGTGACGATGTCGGCGGGCTGGAAGAAGAACTCCACGCCAGGAAAGCGGCGCGGCAGTTCTTCCCGCAGTTTCCGGACGTACTCTGCGGTGGGATGGTGATGTTCTGCATTTAGACCGACGAGAATCTCTGCGTCGCTGGTTCCGATGACTCCGGAATTGCTGTATGACAGATTGATGCCCGAATTGGGCAGCCCGATGTTGTCGAGGATCGTCACCAGTTCGTCTTTGGGGATCTGCTGACGCAGATACTTCTCGACCTCATCGGTCAGCCGCGCCGTTTCTTCAACCCGCAGGCCGGCGCGGGCGCGCAGATGAAGGCGCATCAAGCCCGCGTCAACCGAAGGGAAGAAATCTTCGCCCAGGAAGAACACCAGCCCCATCGACAAAACGCAGAACGCGAGAAAGCAAGCAGCAAACACTTTCCTATGTCCCAGCGTGGTTTCCAGAAGCTGGTAATAACCGCAGCGGAACTTCTCGAACTTTCGCTCGAACCCCCGCTGATAGCGACCAAAGATGGTCTTTGGCGCTTCCGCCCTATGCTCGTGCCCGCGCATGATGTACATCACCAGTGTCGGGATCAGCGTTCGGGACAGGAAGTACGAGGCCAGCATGGCGAACACCACGGCTTCCGCCAGCGGCACGAACAGATACCGCGCGACGCCCGTGAGGAAGAACATAGGCACAAAAACGATGCAGATGCAAAGCGTGGAGACGAATGCCGGGACCGCAATTTGCGCCGCGCCATCGAGGATTGCCTGCTTCATCTCCTTGCCCTGGGCAAGATTCCGCTCGATGTTTTCGATCTCGACGGTCGCGTCGTCCACCAGGATGCCGACCGCGAGGGCCAGACCTCCGAGGGTCATGATGTTGATGGTTTCGCCCAGCGCGCTCAGCAGGATCACAGACACAAAAATCGACAGCGGGATCGAGATGGAGATCACGATGGTGGGACGCCAGTCGCCCAGAAACAGCAGGATCATGCACGCCGTCAACGCCGCCGCGATCAAGGCCTCACGGACAACGCCGTTGATGGAAGCGCGCACGAACAGGGACTGATCGAACAGCGGCTTGATGGTAATGTCTTTGGGCAGCGACTGCGCGGCGATCGGCAAGATACTCTTCACCGCGGCCACGATGGTGAGGGTAGAGGCGCTCCCGATCTTGTACACCGACATGAGCGTGCCGCGAACGCCATCCTGGCGCACGATGTTGGTTTGCGGCGCAAATCCGTCGCGAACATGGGCAACATCGCGCATGTAGATGGTCGAGCCATTCACCGTCTTCACCGGCAGATCGTTCAGCTCGGCAATGGTCTGCGGCGAGCTGTTCATCTGCACCTGATATTCCAGCGGCCCGATCTTGGCGGAACCCGACGGCGTAATCAGGTTCTGCGAATTAATGGCGCTCACGATGTCACTGGCAGACAGTCCGTTGGCCTGAAGGCGAGGCAGGTCGAGATCGACCTGCACCTGGCGGATCTTGCCTCCGTAGGGGTAGGGCATCGCCGCACCGTGCACGGTTGCCAGTTGCGAGCGCAGAAAATTCTGGCCGAGATCGAAGAGTTGCTGCTCCGGCAGAGTCTTGCTGCTGAGACCGAGCTGCACGATCGGAGTGGAAGACGCGGAATAGGTGATGACCAGAGGCGGCGTGGTCCCGGGAGGCAGGCCGCGGACCGTGGTCTGCACAATGGCGGTCACTTGCGAAAGCGCCGTCTGGATGTTGGCCTGGGGACGGAAGAAGATCTTGATCACGCCCACACCGTTTACCGACTGCGATTCGATGTGCTCGATGTCGTTGACCGTGATGGTGATGCCCCGCTCGGAGTTGCTGACAATGCGGTTGGCCATTTCGCTGGGCGCAAACCCGCTGTAATTCCACACCACGCTGATGACGGGAATGTTGATGTCGGGGAAGATATCGACCGGGGTGCGCAAGATGACGATCGGCGTCAGGATGACCAGCACCAGCGCCATCACGACGAAGGTATAGGGACGCCTAAGAGCGAGTGCAACAATCCACATCGGTCAGGGACAACTCCATTCGAAGGCTAGTCAACGCGCCCCGCGAATAGCATGAAAATCTTCGATTCGATACGGTACGTATTGGATTCAATATATGCTATGGTGAGTCATGCGGCAAATGATTCCGCCGGTTCAACAGCCTGCGCACGACCGGAACCATGGCGACAAGCGCCGGCCCGGCCGGCCGCGAAGCGAACACGCCCGCCAGGCGATAGTCCGCAGCACCCTCACCCTGCTGCAGCATACCAGTTTCCCTGAGCTCACGATTGAGGCGATTGCCGCCGATGCCGGAGTAGGCAAGGCCACCGTGTATCGCTGGTGGCCCAGCAAGGGAGCGTTGCTGGTAGACGCCTTCGCCTCCACCGCCGAGCACAAGCTGCACTTTCCCGATACCGGCTCGGTGTACCGCGACGTGGCCCTGCAAATGAAGCAGTTTCTTGGAATTCTGCGCACCCGCAGTGGGCGCATCGTTGCGGAGCTACTAGGTGCAGGACAATCCGATCCCGAACTGCTGGAGGCATTCCGCGAGCGTTTCCTGCGGCCGCGACGGCAGGAAGCTTACAAAACCCTGCGTCGCGGAATCGAGCGCGGTGAGCTTCCCAGAAAACTGGATCTCGATCTGGTGCTGGATACACTCTACGGCGCAATCTACATGCGCTTCCTCATTCGCCACGACGAACTCAGTGAGAGCTATGTGAATGAGGTCTGCCGCTTGGTGCTGAGCAGCGCAGCTGGGATCTCCGAAGCTCCGAGACGAAACGGGATACAGAAGAGACGCCCCTCAGCTGCATTGCGTTGACACGATTTTTCCGCGTCAGTACGATTCGTTTACCCATGTTCAAGGTACCTTCTTTTCTGCCACGTGCTCTCGCTTTGAAATCTGGCGCCCCGCGAATCCGCCGGAGTGTGCTTGCCGCGGTGCTGGCGTTCTCTCTGCTGGCAACGGCAATGCCTGCCTCGATTGGCCCGGCCGATCCCAAACTCTACCTCAACGACATCAGGACTCTGGCTGCTCCTAACATGGAAGGACGCGGCGCCGGAACGAAGGGATTGGCCAAGGCGTCGAAATATCTTGAACACCGGTACAACGCGCTGGGACTGCAACCGGCAGGTACCAACGGCTACCTGCAGCCGTTCATGGTAACCACGGGCGCGAAGTTGAAATCAGACAACAGCCTGAGCGAGGAAGATCGGCGGCAAGAAACAGGCGCTGGCGCTCAATCAGGATTTCGTGCCTGCTAGTTTTTCGTCATCAGGGTCCTTCGCCGGGCCCGTCGTCTTCGTTGGCTATGGAGCATCGGCGGACGAGTTTCAGTACGACGATTACGCGGGCGTTGACGTGAAGGACAAGATCGTCCTGATGCTGCGCTACGAGCCTGAAATCTTCGGAGAAAAGAGCGGCCACCAGGGGCTGACGCAACATTCGCAACTGATCACCAAGGCAATCAACGCGCGCAATCACGGCGCGAAGGCGGTCGTGTTTATCAACGGAAAGCTGGGTGAAGGCGAAGAAGACTTGCTGATGCGCTTCGGCAGCGTCAGCGGTCCGACAGACGCCGGCATCATGCTGCTGCAGGTAAAAAACGCAGTCGCCGAGAGTTGGTTCCGGGCTGCGGGCAAATCGCTGACCGAGGTGCAGCAGCAGATCAACCACCTGGGCAAGCCGGCATCGTTTGCCTTTCCGGATATTTTGCAGCTGTCGATGAAAGTTGACATCGAGGCGACGCATGCGCGGGTGAACAATGTGCTCGCGTACTTGCCCGGCAAATCGAAAGAGTACATCGTCGTCGGCGCGCACTACGACCATCTCGGCCGCGGGGACTCCAATTCGCTGGCTCCGTCGCAGATTGGGCAAATTCATCCCGGCGCTGATGACAATGCGTCCGGGACCGCCGGCGTGCTGGAACTCGCGCGCTTGTTCGCACCGATGAAGGGAGAGCTCGATCGCGGAATCCTGTTCGCGTCGTTTTCGGGAGAAGAATTGGGGCTGTTGGGTTCGGCAGAGTGGGTGAAGGAACCGACCCTCCCGCTCGACAAATGCATTGCCATGCTCAACATGGACATGATCGGCCGTATCAAGGACAACAAAGTTTACATCGGTGGCGTGGGCACGGGCACGACGTTCAAGACGGTCCTCGAACAAGCGCAGAAACAGTCCAAGTCAAACTTCAAGATCGAGTATTCGGCGGGCGGATATTCAGCCAGCGATCACACCTCGTTTGTGGCAAGAAAAATTCCGGTCCTGTTTTTCTTTTCCGGGTTGCACTCGGATTATCACAAGCCGTCCGACACCTGGGACAAGATCAATGCAGCGTCGGCGGCCCAATTGCTCGACATGGTCGCCGACGTGATGTTGCAGTTGGTCTCGGCGCCGGCGCCCCCAACTTTCGTCACCGTGGTTGAGGATAAGCCGATCGGAGGGATTTCCGGCGGCGGAGGAGGTTACGGTCCCTACTTCGGTTCGATACCAGATTTTGGCGAAGTGAAAGATGGAGTGCGGTTCTCCGACGTTCGCCCAGGATCACCTGCCGCCAAGGCTGGACTGCGAGCCGGCGATATCCTGATACAGTTTGGCGACAAGCCCATCCACAACCTCTACGACTTCACCGATGCTCTCCGCCGCAGCAAAGTAGGCCAGGTTGTCGAGGTGAAAGTATTGCGTAACGGCGAGCCGATGACCGCCAGCGTGAAGCTGGAACAGAGAAAGTAGTTACTGCAGAAGACGGTATCTGCTTCACCCTTGCCAGGCGCCAAGCGCCTTGCGCACCAGCACCAACTGTCCCAAGTGATACGCGTTGTGATCGGCAACCAGCAGGGCTTGCCGCAATAGGGTTTGGCCGCTGCCGTGAGGCAGCGGCGTGAACAAGTCGCGCGAGGGATCGGTCACCAGTTTTCGCATCGCCTCAACATGTTCCTCGACAGCCTTTACACTCTTGTCCCAGGCCTCAGCGCTCGGCGGTTCCGCGGCCTTCGGCCAATAGCCTTCCGGCCACTTGGGGGATTGGTGACGCGCGTCACGGCTGAATTCCAGAATGTCCCACAGCGCGAGCCGGATGTGTTCCAGCAACTGCCACGCCGAGTACGGAAACCCTTCGGGCACGCGTCCGCGGAGCTTGGCAGGGAAGCCGTCAACCGCTGCATGAAAGTCGGCGTGGGCTTCGTTCCAGTCGATTACTTTGGCAAGTTGCCGGCGAAGGATTTCATCGTTGCTCATGTAGCCTCACCACCTCAAAGTATCAATTGTGTGATGTGGCTTGGGGATTGACGGATGCAGAGCCAGGCGAGGGCGATCACTAGCTGCGGCGACGGCGCCGCTCCTGCAGCATTCTGGTTGCGGCTGGATTTACCAACACAGTAAATCCGGTCCGCAGGCTGTCACGATCCACTTGCACTACGACGGCGCGTTCGCCTTCAATGCTCCCGCCGAGCACGCGTCCCAGGCTCAACAGCGACCGGCTGCCACAAATCTCGCACCGCTCGCCGGCGCTGTTGCTGATGATCTCGCAGTCGGCGCACAAGACGGCTTCCAGCAATGAGACAGAACTTAGTTCGGCGCTCCACTTGCGGGCATCATCCATACAGGCAACTCCGCCTTCTACGGTAGCTGACGAAGGTGACTCGAGGAAGCGCCTTCTAGTGCCAGAAGCAGAAGAGTAACTGGTCAGAAGCGCTGAATGACCGGGGATTTACTGTCCCGGCACGCTGCTTTCAGATGGGGGAAGCAGGTTGTGGTTCAGCGCGAACAGAGCGAGTTCCAACCGGTTGCCGACGCCCAGCTTATTGAAGATGTTGGTGAGGTGACGCTTCACCGTCTCTTCGCTGATGCCAAAAGTCTGAGCGATGTGCTTGTTGGTGCTTCCTTCCGTAATCAAGCTGACCACCTCGAGCTCGCGAGCGGTCAGGCCAAAGGTCTTGCGCGGCGGCGGAGCGGTTTGTGCCGCGAGGTCGCGCAACACCTGGACGAGGTTCTGCACCGGACGTCCCTCCAGCCAGTACTGTCCCTGCATCACGGCGCGAACACAGGCGGAGAGGTGATCGACAACTGCATCCTTCAGCAAGACGCCACGGGCGCCGAGCTGCAAGGCTTCCAGAATTTGACGCTTGTCGATCAGGCCTGTCAGGACGATGGTGCGCGTCGTCGTAGACGTGTTTTCGCTAGTGAGTTCGCGCAAGGCATCCATGCCCGGCATCTTGGGCATGGCGAGATCGAGCAACAGAATGTCGGGGCGCAGCGTGCGCACCATGTGGAGAGCTTCGACACCATCTTTGGCTTCGGCGACGACCTTCATATGGCCGTCGGACTGCAGCATATTTCGCAAGCCGACTCGGACGACCGGATGGTCGTCAGCAATCAGGATCTTGATGGGCGCGACCAATATATTCCTTCCCCACTCCGGAAAAACCTGGTCTTGCTATGCCGCCGAACCTTCGACCGGAACTACAGATGGACCGAGCTTTCTGGCCAACTCTGCCTCCACGGCGTCAAGCGCTGCCGAGGTTTGGTCCAACAGGCGAGCCGCTTCACGGAACTCGGAGTTACGGCCCATCAGCTCCAGATTCGCGCAACATCGCGCAACCACGGTTGCGCCGACGACGAGGCTGCTGCCTCTTAAGTAGTGCGCTCGGTCGCGAAATCGCTCTGCATTATTCTGGGCCAAGGCAATGCGTAATTGCGCAAGAGCCTGGCGAGCTTCGCCGAGGTACTCCCGATATAAGCCAACCAACTCTGTGGGATCGGCGGCGGTCGCCTTTCGCAGGCGGTCGAAGACATCAGGCGCTACGGAGTCGTCAGTCACAGTTTTGGGTTGCCATCACACTACTAGATTATTAACACATAGGTAACCCTTTCGTGCCACTTCCGTCAAGGAAGAACGTACCGAAAGACGAGTTTCTCATCCCGCAGAACTCTGTCAGTCACTGGGTTCGCCGAGAAAACGAACGAGCTTCCAGGCATCCTGGGAGCCAGAAATCGAAGCTTGACAAGTGCAGGGCCTTGACTACTCCGCGCCGTTGTTTCGCACGGCGCATGCCAGGGCGATGCCGCTGGCGGCAATAGCCCCCAGCGCTGCCAGGGTTCGCAACTTGGAGCTGCGCAGGGCCTGCGCGCGTTCCCGCACCATCACAGCCTCCGGCAGATCGCCGTCGAGCCGTCCTTGACGCAATGCCAATTGGAGCACTTCCGCTATGTGCAGCGCGTGACGGCTGGTCAATTGCGAGATCTGCTCGCGGCAACTGAAGCCATCGGCGACGATCAGGTCCGTCGGCCGCGAATTCCGCACTGCCGGCAAGAGCGCGCTGCTCGCCGATCTCGACTGAAATGTCGTACTTGTCTTCCTCGAACCCGAACCCTCCTGCCATTCCGCAGCAGCCGTCGGTGAGAGTGTGCACATTCAGTTGCATCTCCCCGAGTAATTTCCGTTCGTGCTCGCCTCCGCGAATAAGGGCCTTGTAATGACAGTGCCCGTGTAGCAAGGCGTCACCATGCAGTGGCGGCGGACGATAGTTTCCCCTCTCGATGAGGAACTCGCTGAGCAGGAAGGTGCTGTCCATGATCCGGCGTGTCTCTTCCCGCTCCGGAAACAAGCCGCGAATTTCATCGCGCAGCACCGACCAGCAACTCGGCTCCAGCACCACAATCGGAATCCCTTGCTCGACGTAAGGCCCGAGGACGCGCATCACATGGCGAAGATACCGTTTCGCCTCATCGAGGAATCCGTGGTCGTATAAAGGCCGCCCACAGCAGACATGCTCCCTCGGAACCAGCACCTGATAGCCCGCGTGTTCGAGCACCTCGACCGCCGCACGTGCCGTTTGCGGCAGGAAGTAATTATTGAACGTGTCGGGGAACAGCAATACCTTGGGCCGGTCGCTGTTCCGACGCGGTCGCCTGCCGAACCACGTCTTAAAGGTTTCAGGAGCAAATTGCGGGATTGAGCGCTCCGGCGCCATTCCCACTGCAGCCTTCATCAGCTCACGCGCTCCCGGCGTGGACGCGAGCAAGTTCACCAGTCCCGGCCACAGCGACGCAACTTGCGACCATTTATCGATGTGGCCAAAGGCGTACGCGTGGCGGAGGCCGGATACGTCCCTCCCAGTAGTGCGAGAGAAACTCCGCCTTATACGTCGCAACGTCCACGTTGACGGGACAGTCGCCTTTGCAGCCTTTGCAGGAGAGGCAGAGATCCAAAGCTTCTTTGACATTCTCGTCGCGCCACCCATTCTCGATGGGCGAGCCCTGCAGCATCTCCCAGAGCAGATGGGCGCGGCCGCGCGTGCTATGAATTTCTTCGCGCGTGGCCATGTAACTGGGACACATCGTCTGGTTGTCGGCCGCGTCCGAGCTTTCCCGGCGGCACTTTCCCACTCCGACGCAGCGCAGTGTCGCATGCGCAAAGCTGCCGTGGTCGTCAGGGAACTGGAAATGAGTTTTCGGCTCCCAGGGACGATAATCAGCCCCCAGTCGCAGGTCAGAGTCCAGCGGATTCGCGTCGATGACCTTGCCGGGATTCATCTTCCATTCCGGGTCCCAGATGCTCTTGAATTCGCGGAAGGCATTCATGATCTCTGGACCAAACATGATGGGCAGCAGCTCGCCGCGCGACTGGCCGTCGCCGTGTTCTCCAGAGAGCGAGCCGCCATAGCTGGTCACCAGCTCCGCCGCCGCTTCCATAAAAGAGCGGTAGTTCTTGATTCCTTCCGTGCTGGTCAGGTCGAAGGTCAATGCGGCAATGAATGCATCCCTGGCCGAAATGTCCGTAAAGCGCGCAATCGAGTCCATGCTTGTCCAGCAGTTTCGAGAAATCGCGCAGATAGTCGCCAACCCTGGTCCGGCGGCACTGCGGCGTCCTCCCAACCCGACCACGCCGGCGGCTTGCCGGGAACAAAAGCGGTCGCGCCCACACTGGTTTCTCGCAGTGCCCAAACCGCCTTTTCGTCATTCTTGTCGTCGTAGAAGCGAATCGTCGGAGGGTGCGTTTTTCGTTGCAACTTTGCGATCAGGTCATGTGCCCGGGCGTCAGCCTCTTCCTGAGACTCGCCGGGGAATTGCACCATCAGCCAGCCTTGTCCTTCGGGCAATTGCCGCAACGCCTTGGTGTGCAGGTGCTTGGTCCGCATGTTGTCGATCAGCTTGTGATCGAGGCCCTCCAGTCCAATTGGCTGGGACTCGACGATTTCGGCCACATCGTCCGCGGCCTGATAAACATCCGGATAGCCCAGCACGATCAGGGTCTGGTACGGCGGGTTGTGGACCAAGTTCAAGGTCGCTTCGAGGATGGTGACGAGGGTGCCTTCGGAGCCCACCAGCGCCCGGCCGAGGTTGAAGCGGCCGTTCGCGTTGGGGATAAGTTGGTCGAGGTTGTAGCCGGAGATGCGGCGAGGGATGTTGGGGAAGCGGGCACGAATTTCGGTTTCGTAGCGCAGACGCAGCGCCTTTGTCCGCGACAGAATGTCGCCAACGCGGCCTCCGCGGCCGATCGCTTCCTCCATTTCAGCCTCGGTCATCCAACCCGCGGTCATGCGGATGCCATCGTAGGTCAGGATGTCCAGAGACTCGACATTGTTGGAGACTGGACCAGCCATCTGCGCGTGGATCCCGCAGGAGTTGTTCCCCAGCATTCCGCCCAAGGTGCAATACTTGTGGGTCGCGGGATCGGGGCCAAAGGTGAGCCCGAATTCGCCTGCCGCGTCACGAAGATTGTCGAGAATACATCCCGGACGAACGCGGGCTATCTTGCGGCTGGGGTCGATTTCAAGGATCTGGTTGACGTACTTGCTCCAATCCAGACACGATCGCCATATTGCAGCACTGGCCTGCGAGGCTGGTGCCAGCGCCGCGCGAGAGGATAGGAGCACCGAATTCGCGCGCGATCCTGACCGCATGAATTACGTCCTCGGCGCTTCTGGGAACGACCACGCCGATCGGCACCTGGCGATAGTTGGATGAATCGGTGGAATAAGCGGCGCGGCTTCCAGCATCGAAGCGCACTTCTCCTTCGACATGGGCCTTCAACTCAGCTTCCAGCCCGCGCACGTCAACATGATTGACGGAAATTCGCCGTGGTCCGCGGGGTGATTTGGAATCGAGAATCCTGAATGGTCCCATGCGGATTTTCGCGAGAACGAAAGAACTTTTGTCGCTCTCCTAATGCTACCTGAAAGCGTCAGGCTCGCAGCGGTTCGCCGCGCGCGATGCGCCGGCAGATGTCCTGCACGTCGTTGTCGATGTGCTGCCAAAATCTGCTCAGCCCGCTGCATAGATAATTCAATCCGGGCTCGCCATCAGGGGTGCGGATGAGCCGGTTCTTGGGACACTCGCCATTGCATGCGAACAGATATTTGCAGTCGCGGCAGCGCTGTGGAAGGGTGTTGAACTTGGCGAAGCCGAACGCCTTCTGTTGCTCCGAAAAAACCAGGCGCGAGCTGGCGGTCTGCAAAACGTTGCCCAGCTTGTATTCCGGATAGACGTAGTGATCGCAGGAATACAGGCTGCCATCGTGCTCCAGCGCGACGCCTTTGCCGCAAAACTCGTGATAAATGCAGAGCTGCGATTCCTGGCCCATCCACTGCGCGACAGCGGTCTCGAACAGATTGACGAACACCTTGCCAAGGTCGCGCCGGTACCAGTCATCCCAAACCTTGCAGAGGAAGTAACCCCAGTCGTCAGGATCGACCGACCAGTCAGTCACAACCGAGTCCGGATTTCCGGGATGCGCCGGCGGCGAGTCGTACAGAGGCAGAGTGGCCGGGTCCCATTTCTGGGGTGCGACGTTGCAAAAGACCTTAGGCTCGACGCAAGGAATGAACTGCATCTGCCGCGGACGAATCTCTTTCTTCAGGAAGCGATAGACATCGAGTGGCCGCCTGGCATTGAGGCGATTGACGACGGTCAGCGTGTTGAAGGGCACGCTGTGCCGGTGCAGCATCTGCGCGGCGGCGAACACCTTGTCGAAGGTTGGCTTGCCATCCTTGGTAACGCGGTACGCGTCATGCAGTTCCTCTGTGCCATCGATGCTGAGACCCACCAGGAAACCGTGTCGCTTGAGAAAAGCGCCCCAGTCGTCGTTCAGGAGCGTGCCATTGGTTTGCAGGTCGTTCTCGATGCGCTGGCCTGGCTTCTTATATTTCTGTTCGAGAGCGACCACTTTTTCGAAGAACTCCAACCCGAGCAAAGTCGGTTCGCCGCCTTGCCAGGAGAAAACAACCTCGTCCCCTTGCTGGCCTTCGATGTACTGGCGGATGTGCGCTTCCAGGATTTCGTCGCTAATGCGGAACTTGCTGTCGCTGCCCAGCAGAGCTTCTTTGTGGAGGTAATAGCAGTAGCTGCAGTCCAGGTTGCAGATAGCGCCGATAGGCTTCACCATCGCGTGGTACCGCGGCTTGGAGCCGGGAGCAGGCGGCAAGGGAGACAGGAGATTGGGAGAGAGACTCATGCGTGCTTACCGTCCCATTCTGGGAAGGCGGTCGCCCAGAGAGTGGTACCCCCCCTCCCCCCATATCCCGCAAAATATTGAAAGCAAAGGGCAAGAAAAAAACTTTCCCTGCAAAATATTCCATCCAAAGGACTTATAGGTAAAATATTCCAAAATAAGGACTTAGGGAGGAGATTTCGGAAGCGGACGGGTACAGTGGACTGGGAAGTCGGTGGAGGTATCCCCGGGTTCGATTTCCAGCTCAAGTATCGAGACACTCCGTTCCTGCTCTTGAGGAGGCGCTAAGCCTGGCGGAGACACAACTCCACCTCCTCCTGTAGTGCCAATCTACGAAGAGGTCAGTTCCGAAGAACAGGACGCTCGTCACAGACCAGTGTGACGAGCAAAGGCCCGATGCAGCACGCACGGCCGAAGTTCGCCTGCCGGCGCGGAACACATCCTGACGGTGCCAGGCCTGACGGACGGCATAAGGGGCGCATTAAAATCTGTCCCCTCGCGTGAGGACTGGGGCCTACTGGGGCGGCAAGACCGCTTGTACCATGGCAACCGTAGCGTTCGGGTCGGCAACTTCGACAACCAGTTGGTTGTAACGTTCGTCTCGCAGACTCAATTACGACTGTATTGTCGGGATTATGGACATCCCAGAAGACTCGCTGTCCGTCCTGATAGAACGTGCCCGCCGTGATCACGCCCGGAATCTGGGTGCCTGGAACTCTCCACCCATGCCACCAGCCGTGAGCGATGCCAGAATCAGCGCGAATGGAGGCGATATGTTGTAAGGGAATTTCGAGCGAGCTCTTGAAGGCCCAAAGTCTGTCGGCGCCTTGGACGTGCAGCAAAAGATTTCCACCGGAAATGGAAAGTTCAACCATAGAAGACCTCACGCTGCCCTCATGGTACACGGTTCGAGAGAGCGAAGAGATTCGACCGAGAGCCGAAGGATTCCGTGTCGCCGGGGGTCTACAGGCTCCCGAGAGGTGCGAAACCGTTCGCTCGCGAGCTGAACTTCACTAACCGCGCAAGAGCGGCACTCGGGGTCCCTGGTTCGCCCGTGAGGGTGACAGGAAAGCTCTACGGCGCATCCGACGCGCCCCTTCCAATCAAGTTGAACAGAGTTTTTCGGCAGCCTGAGGCACTCGACTGGCGTCATGGGAGCCTTTACCGTTGCTGGGCGAGCAACTGGTTCAGCATCGCCTTGGCGTCGGGATCGTCAGGGGTAAGTTGCACGAGTTGCTGCGCGTAGGCGATGGCCGACATCAGGTTTCCCTTGTCGCGCTCGAAGGCGATCAGGCCTTCCAGCACCTGGCGGTCGGCGGGACGGCGCTGGTGAGCTTGCTGCAGAATTGTAATTGCCTGGTCTGAATGTCCGGCAGAGTTCAACGCCACGGCATAGACATAGGTGTAGCGGACATTCGAGGGCTGCAGCATGGCCGCTTTCGCCAGCAGGGTCAGCGCCTCCTGATATTGCTTTTGCCGAACCTTGAGCAGCCCGAGAGCATGAATGGGCTCGGCAGCGTCGGGCGCGATGGCGATTGCCTTTTCCAGCCAGCGCTGGCCGTCGGTCATCCCGATCCGTCGATGCGGTAGAGGTCGGCGAGGTTGACCATGGCAGGAACGTACTTGGGATCGAGCCGGAGCGCAGTCTGCAATTCCTTTTCGGCGCCGGCCGTGCGTCCCATCTGGGCGTCGAGCAGCGCCAGGTTCACGTGGGTCTCGGGACGCTCGGCCGCCGCCATCTCGCTGGCGATCAGCTCGGAGATGGCGCGATCGAGCGCCATCCTCTGGGCTTCCTGCAACTGGTTAAGCGGGGTTCCGGCGAGGAGTCGTGCGGCCTCGATGCGGACGGAACGAATGGGATCGGTGAGCAGCGGTGCAGCCAGACGAACCCGATCCTGCGGAGGCAGCGGCTCCAGAGCCCGCACGGCCTCGCGGCGCACCAGAGGGTCGTTATCGCCGAGGGCGGCTTGCACCGCCTGCACGGAGGAAGGAGTGAGATATTCGGGAATCAGGTCAAGCGCGGTGGCGCGCGCAATGGCGGGCTTCGCGGAGTCGGCGATCAATGCGGTCAGCGACTTTTCGGCGTTCGGCAACCCGCGGCGACCGGCGTAGAGGGCTTCGACGAAGTGCGCTTCCTGCCTGCGGTTGGGACCGTACCACTGCGCGACTGCGTCGGCGGCCCAGGTGTTGGACTTGTCTTTGTGGCACTGGTTGCACGCGTTCGGCGTGCCGTAGGCGATGGAGAAATCGGGGCGCGGCACGCGGAAGCTGTGATCGCGGCGAACGTCGACGACCATGTAGGTGTGCGTCGGCATGTGGCAGTTGACGCACAGAGCGCCCGCGCTGTCAGCTTTGTGATGATGATGCTGCTCCGTGCCGAACTTCGCCGACGAATGACATTTGCCGCAGACCGTATTCAAGTTGTCCGACGGCAACCTGGCGCTGTGCGGATCGTGGCAGTCGGAGCAGGTGACGCCCTCGTGATACATCTTGCTCTGCAGGAATGAGCCCCACTCGTAGTCTTCCTCCAGAATCTGGCCATCCGGGTAATAGACGCCTTCTTCGAGCAGGCTTGGGACGTAGGCGTCGAGATAGGGCTGGCCGGGCTGATAGTCGTTGGTGATGCTGTGGCGGCGCGAATGACAAGGGGCGCAGGTGTTGATTTCATTGTGCGAGCGTGGCTGCCCCTTCCAGTGCATCGTGCCGGTGTCGGGTTCAGAGAGCGACCATGATCCGCTTGCGGGCTTAAGGTTGACTACCAGCCCGTTAGCGCCGTCCTTCGAGTTGTACGAGCCTTGGTTGTGAGTCTGCGCCCAGGCCACGTGATTGGATCCTGGTCCATGGCAGGATTCGCATGAGACATCGATCTCCGACCAGGTGGTTGCGTAGCTGTCTTCGGCGAGGTCGTAATGCTTGCGCAAGTTGGTCGAATGGCAATCGGCGCACATGTAGTTCCAGGTCTGGTTGCGCCCAGTCCAATGCAGCGGATCGGAGAGCGGGATCTTCTGGTTGGGGTAAAGGTCGAACCATCGCTGACCGTCCTGCTCCTTGCGCCGCGAATCCCAGGCCACGACGAAGGCCTGCATTCGGCCGTTGGGAAAGGGAACCAGATACTGCTGTAACGGAGAAACCCCGAAGGTGTAAGGCAGAGCGAAATCCTGCCGCTTGCCATCGGGGCCTTCGGTATTGACGTTGAACTTGCCATCCTTCTTGAAGAAGGTGGAGGTGAGACCGTCCTGCGAGAAGTGCGCATCGTCGAAATTACCCAGGACCGTAGCATCGCTGGCCGCCTGCATGGCCTGAGCATGATGGGAGGTGCGCCAGAGTTTAGTCTGCTCTTGGTGACACTGGGCGCAACGCTCCGCTCCGACGTAGGTCGGAGGCCGGGTCGAAGCATTATGCTCGGCGGCTTTTCTGGCAGACGAGCGCCACAGGAGAAGGCCGAGAATACAAGCAGCCCCGATCACGACGGCCGGAACGGTCTTCAGCAGAACCGACTTACGCTGCTCGGACTTGGAACGTTTAGGATTGCTGTGCAATTCTCCACTCTAGCAGAAGCGTCTCAGGATATGCCCGGTGATTCTACGGTGCCAGAGGCGAAGAAACCAAGCCGGCGGTCACTGTGACGGACGCAGATGTCGAGGCCGAAGTGTCGCCGCGGGATTATCGTTTCAGCTAAACTTGTTAGACGGCTCACCAGTTCGGCGCTGGAGCGTCTTACTGGCACTGTTCCCGGAAGGTGCGGCACGCCGGCGTCGCGATCAGTGCACACGGTAGGTTTCGGCTATGAATAAAACGCTGCAGGACCTCCGATACTCCCTTCGCACGCTGGCCAACAGCCCAGCCTTTACCCTGGCTGCTGTTCTGTCGCTGGCCATCGGCATCGGCGCAAACACGGCGGTGTTCAGCATCGTGGATGCGCTACTGCTGCGTCCTCTTCCGTATCAGGACGCCGAACGGCTGGTGATCCTGTGGAACCGCTCGCCTGGGCTGAATATCACCCAAGACTGGTTCTCCACCGCGCAGTATTTCGACATCAAGACCAGCCACCACGGCTTCGAGCAGGTTGCGATTGCCATTGGCGGCAACTACAACCTCACAGGCTGGGGTGAGCCGGAACGGGTGGGCACCATCCGTGTGTCATCCAGCCTACTGCCCATGCTGGGAATGCGCGCGGAGTTAGGCCGGCTTTTTGTGGCCGACGAAGACCTGCCAGGTCGCACCGCGACCGCCGTGCTCAGTTACGGCACATGGGCGAGGCGCTATGGCTCCGACCCGAACATTCTCGGCAAGAAGATCATTCTGAATGGCGCGCCCTATGAAGTGGTGGGCGTGATGCCGCGTTCATTCTCGTTGCCGCGCGAAGTGATGCCTACGCTCGATGGCGCGGAACAGGCAGAAATTCTGCTGCCTTTGCCGCTGGCTGCCGATGCGGCCCAAGACCGGGACCACGAAGACTACAACATTATCGGCAAGCTCAAGCCCGGTGTTTCGGTCAGGCAGGCGCAGGCTGAAATGGATACCATCACCGCCCGCCTGCGCCACGATTATCCCGAACAGTATCCACCCAACGGCGGATTGACGTTCGGCATCGTGCCTTTGATGGAACAGGTGGTGGGCGATGTTCGGCGAACCCTTTGGCTGCTGCTGGGCGCGGTCGGGTTTGTGCTGCTGATTGCCTGCGCGAACGTGGCCAATCTTCAGTTATCGCGAGCAGTTGCACGGCAGAAGGAGATGGCTGTGCGCACGGCTTTGGGGGCCAGCCGCGCGCGGGTTGTGCGTCAGTTGCTGACGGAGAGCGTTCTGCTGGCTCTGTGCGGAGGCGCTCTGGGCGCGGTGCTGGCCTATGCGAGCGTGCATTGGATCCATGTTCTGGGGCGGCAAAGCGTTCCACGCCTGGACTCGGTCCGCATCGACGGCGTGGCGCTGCTGTTCACATTTCTTATCTCCGTGCTGTCGGGAATGCTGTTCGGCCTGGCGCCGGCCTGGCGCCTCTCGCGGCTCAATCTACAGACGACGTTGCAGGACGCGAGCCGAGGTTCGGCTGGCGTCAGCGCTGTGTGGGGACGCGGCAATAATCTGCGGCGGCTACTGGTGATCTCCGAGCTGGCGCTCTGCGTGATGCTGCTCATCGGAGCGGGTCTGCTCATCCGCAGTTTCGTTCGCGTGAAGGATGTGTCTCCGGGCTTCAATCCCCAGAATGTCTTGACCCTGGAACTCACCATGAGCGGCGGGAAGTACAAAGACAAGCAGGCCGTGCTTGCCAGCTACCACGAGCTATGGGAGCGGTTGGAGCGCCTGCCCGGTGTGACCGCCGCGGGAGCCGTGACCTCGCTGCCGCTCAGCCAGATGTACGCCTGGGGCCCGATTACGGTTGAAGGCCGGGTGCCGCCTGCGGGCGAGAAGTTCATCAACGCCGACACCCGCATGGCCAGCGGACACTACTTCCAGGCCATGGGAATCCCGCTGCTGGAAGGCCGGTTCTTCGACGATCACGATGTGGCGACGAACCCTCGCGTGGCCATCATTGACGAATACATGGCGCAGCAACTCTGGCCCGGCCAGGATCCCATCGGAAAGCGCTTCCACATCGGCGGCATCAGCGAGACCACGTCGCCATGGATCACCATCGTCGGAGTAGCCGGACGGGTGAAACAGTACACGCTCGATTCCGACTCGCGAATCGCGTTCTACCTTCCGCAAACCCAATACGTCACCCGGGCGATGAACGTTGTGCTGCGCAGCAGTACCGATCCCACCGCGTTGGCAGCCGCTGTTAAGCAACAGATTCACGAACTGGACGGCGATCTGCCGTTGTACAACGTGATGACAATGCAAGCAGCGCCTCAATGAATCGCTGGCCCGGCGACGTTTCGCCATGCTGCTGCTGGGGGTGTTTGCCTGCATCGCGCTGGCGCTGGCGACGATCGGCATCTACGGAGTCATGGCATACCTGGTGAGCCAGGGAACGCGCGAAATCGGGATACGCATGGCCATGGGTGCTACGCAAAACTCGATTTTGAGTTTGATTGTGGGGAAGGGAATGACGCTGGCGATTTGCGGGGCGGCCGCCGGAGTCCTGGGTGCGTTCGCGTTGACCCGTCTGTTGCGCAGCCTGCTATTCGGTGTAGAAGCCACAGATGGAGCCACGTTCTGTGCGATTCCGTTGCTGCTGATTCTCATCGCCCTGGTGGCGAGCTACATTCCCGCGCGGCGAGCGGCCCGCGTTGATCCCGCGGCATCGCTTCGACACGACTAGCGGATGCAGAGTTTGGCCGGCAACACTGGTATCAGAGATTGTCTACCTGAATGGTGGCTCCCATCACGTGTTGCTCTTCGGGCGCAAGGTCCACGGCGAACGCGAGAACATTGCTGGCCTCAGCGCAGATCATCTGTTGCCATTCGTTGACGCCCAGGTCTGGCAAGGACTTCGCGCCTTCCTGCCAGGGGTTCCATACCACGGTAGTAAGCGAGTTTTCCTTGGTAATGCGAACGCGCCGGCGCAAGTTCGTGATCGAGCACTTCAATCGCGCCCTGAGTGTTGATGTAGGCGTTATCGGTTTGTCTGGATATGACGACGTCGCCATGCTGCATCTTCTCGCGGTTCGAGTCCGTGTTGTCGAGGTAGGCGATGCCGTCCAGACCGTGTAAGCGAACGCTCTCAATCTGACCCACTCGGTAATAAGCGTGGGAAGCCTCTTCGAAGCGCAGCGGGTTCGTCCCGGTATTGGTGACTTCGAGTTCCAGTCTCAACCCGGAACCGAACTTTACGCGGTGGACCAACCGGAAGTCGGCGGGCCACCATCTTCGCGTGTCCGCGTCGCTCACGGTTGACATGGTGACCGCAACCGCATCGTCGTCGCGCGTGATGGAGTCCAGGGTCCAAGCCTTGGTGCGCACGAACCCGTGCGCCGGCGCTTTGGGGTCGTCGGCCTTGGCGCGGAACCAGGGAAAGCAAATTGGGATCCCTCCACGGATGGCTATTCCTTCGTGCCACTGCGAGCGAGAGCTGAGAAAGAGCACCTCCTCTGCACCTGCCGGCTTCCAGGAAGTGACATGAGCGCCGTGCAGGTACATCTCACCTTCCGCCTGAGGAGCGGTGACACGGACCTTGGGCATTCCGCCTTCGCCCGGCACCACGTGCGCGATACCAGCTATCGCAAAGCGGCGATCGAGTTCTTCAATGCCAGGAGTCGTTTGCATGCTTGATCCAGAACCAGGCGCTCACTTCAACGAGGCTGCTGCCTTTGTCTGCGCTTCAATCGGAGTGGCATGCCAGATGTTAGCGCAATACTCCCGTATCGAGCGGTCGGACGAGAACTTGCCCATGTGAGCAACATTCAGGATCGACATTCGCGTCCATTGCTCCTGATCGCGAAATGCTTTGTCCACCTTGTACTGGCATTCCAGGTAAGCCTGAAAATCCGCCAGCACAAGGTAGGTGTCCTGATTGAGGAGCGAATCGACGATGGGCCTGAACAGGTCGCGGTTTCCGGAGGAGAACGCTCCTGAAGCGATCTGGTCAACGGTCTCGTGCAGCACGGGGTTCATCTCGTAATATTGCCGCGGATTGTAACCGCCGGCCTTGAGTGCAGTTACCTGTTCGACGGTCAGTCCGAAGAGGAAAAAGTTTTCGGCACCGACTTCCTGGCGGATTTCGACGTTGGCGCCATCCAGCGTGCCAATGGTCAGCGCTCCGTTCATGGAAAACTTCATGTTGCCGGTTCCGGAAGCTTCCTTGCCCGCAGTCGAGATCTGTTCCGACAGATCGGCAGCCGGATAGATCACCTGCCCATTGGTGACGTCAAAGTCGGGATAGAAGACGACCTTCAGGCGGCCCTTGACCGCCGGGTCACGGTCGATAACGTCGGCCACCGAGTTGATGAGCTTGATGATCAGCTTCGCCATGAAGTAGCCGGGAGCGGCCTTGCCACCGAAGATGACGGTGCGAGGAAGCAGGTCGATCCCGGGATTTTTCTTGATCTGGTCGTACAGGCTGATCACGTACAGAGTGTTCAGCAGTTGACGCTTGTACTCGTGGATGCGCTTCACCTGCACATCGAAGAGGGTTGCCGGATCGACGATGGCACCAGTACACGCCTTGATCCAGGCGGCCAGTTCCCGCTTACGCGTCTGCTTTACCTCGCGCCACTGCTTGCGGAAGGCTGTATCCTCCGCAAACGGAGCTAGCTTTTGCAACTGCTCTTCGTGCGTAATCCATCCGTCGCCGACTTTGCTGGTGATGAGCCGGCTAAGCTCCGGGTTGCTGAGCGCGAGCCAGCGGCGCGGGGTGACGCCATTGGTAACGTTCAGGAACTTCTCCGGGGTGAATTCGTAGAAGTCGTGCATGACGGTCTTCTTCAGCAGCTCAGAGTGAAGTTGCGCGACACCATTCACGGCGTGACTGCCAACCGTCGCGAGATAGGCCATTCGGACGTACTTCTCGTTGTGCTCATCGATCAAGGACATGCGGGCGACCCGGTCATTGTCGCCGGGGAACCTGGCTCGGACTTCATCGAGGAAGCGGCGATTGATCTCGTAGATGATCTCCAGGTGCCGCGGCAGAAGGCTGGCGAACAGTGGCAGAGACCACTTCTCCAGCGCTTCCGGCAGCAGGGTATGGTTGGTATAGGCAAGCGTTTTCCGGGTGATGTCCCAAGCCTTGTCCCAGTCCATCCGGTGCTCATCGACGAACAGCCGCATCAGCTCGGCCACCGCGATAGAGGGGTGGGTGTCGTTGAGTTGTACGGCAAAATTCTCATGAAAGGTGTCGAGGGTCTTGCCGCGCATCAGCTGAATTCTGATCATGTCCTGCAGGGAGCAGGAGGTAAAAAAATACTGTTGGGAGAGGCGAAGGCGCTTTCCCACCTCCGGCTCGTCGTTGGGGTACAGGACCTTGCTGATGGTTTCGGAAGCGACCTTTTCTTCGACGGCTTTGTAGTAATCGCCGACATTGAACGCCTGCAAGTCGAAAGACTCGACCGCCTCCGACGCCCAGAGCCGGAGGAAGTCCACCATGCCGCCGCCGTATCCGGCGATCAGCGTATCGTGCGCAACCCCCTTCACCACGTGGTCGGGAACCCAGCGCACCCGCAGGCTTCCGTCTCCGTCGTGATAACGCTCGGTGTGGCCTCCTCCGTTGACGGAATAGGAAATTTCGGGCCGGCAAATCTCCCAGGGATTGCCGAAATGCAGCCACTTGTCGGTCTTTTCCACCTGCCAGCCATCGCGAATCTCCTGGTCGAACAGTCCGAACTCGTAACGAATGCCGTAGCCGATGGCCGGAATGCATAGCGTGGCCAGCGAATCCATGTAGCAGGCTGCGAGCCGGCCCAGACCGCCATTGCCGAGTCCTGGCTCGGGCTCTTCCCGGACAAGGACGCCCAAGTCCAGGCCCAGCTCCGAGAGTGCCTGCTTCACCGGCTCGCGGATATCGAGATTGAGCAGGTTATTTTCCAACTGCGGGCCGATGAGAAATTCAGCGGACAGGTATCCGACGATCTTGACGTCTTCCTTCCGCATGAAGGCGAACGCCTTGATCCAGTCATTCATCATCCGGTCGCGGACGGTGTAGGCCAGCGCCATGTACCAGTCGTTGGGCGTCGCCAGCTCGGGGATCCGGCCTTGAATGTAGTAGAGATTGTCCAGGATGGCCTGCTTCAGGTCGGCAGTGCTGTTTCCGGTACGGGCTTGATCGAGACTGGCTGGCATGGTTGACTCCCCTTGTCGATGAGATCGAGGCGGACTCACGCGATCTAACCACTTGATTGTTACGATCCTATGAATAAGCCGGGAAGAATCTGCGACGCAGCCTTCTCACGCGTCTACCCGGACTGTATCCTTAATGGCTGACGACCACGACGACGGATTTCCTACTTGCGCGGGCGTCAACTCACTGATAGTTTCTAAGCCGTTTGATATTAGGAGACAGCATGAAAGCGACGCAAATTCTGCACGACTTAGGTCAGAGTCTCTGGCTGGACAACATTACACGCGACTTGCTGACGAGTGGCACGCTGCAGCGCTACATCAACGAGTTGTCAGTGACCGGCCTGACTTCGAATCCTACAATCTTTGACCACGCCATCAAGAATAGTGCGTCCTACGATCCTGCCATCCGCGAGAAGCTTGGTCAGGGCAAATCGGGAGAGGCCCTGTTCTTTGAGTTGGCGTTGGAAGACCTTACGCGAGCTGCCGACCTGTTTCGGTCGATCCATGATCAGACTAAGGGCGTGGATGGCTGGGTGTCGCTAGAAGTGTCGCCCCTGCTGGCCTATGACGCGAAAACCAGTCTGGCTGCGGCCAAAGAGCTGCATGCACGTGCTGCCCGGCCAAACCTCTTTATCAAGATTCCGGGCACGAAGGAAGGTCTACCCGCGATTGAGGAAGCCATATTCGCCGGTGTTTCCATCAACGTCACGCTGCTGTTCTCGCGCGAACACTATCTGGCAGCCGCCGAGGCCTACCTGAAAGGCATCGAGCGCCGCATCGCTGCCGGGCTGGAGACCAAAATTGGTTCGGTGGCTTCGGTGTTCATCAGCCGATGGGACGTTGCGGTGATGGGTAAAGTGCCGGACTCGTTGCGCGACCAGCTCGGAATCGCCATCGCCAAACGGACCTACAAAGCGTACTGCGAAACGCTGGCTTCGCCCCGCTGGCAGGCTATCGTTAAGGCCGGGTACAACCCGCAGCGGCTGCTGTGGGCCAGCACGGGGACCAAGGACCCCAAAGCATCGGATGTGCTCTACATCAAAGCTCTGGCCGCCCCGAATACCGTGAACACCATGCCCGAGGGGACGTTGAAGGCGCTGGGCGATCATGGCGAGATAGGCTCCGTGATGGCGGCAGACGGCGGCGATTGCGAGGAGATGCTCGCGAAGTTCGCGAAAGCAGGGGTTGACGTGGACGCCCTGGCGGCGCAGTTGCAAGAGGAAGGCGCGAAGTCGTTCGACGATTCCTGGAACGAACTGATGGCGGTGATCGAGTCCAAGAGTGCCGCTCTCAAGAAAGGCATGACTGCATGAACGTTCTTGCCGTTGATGTGGGTGGGACGAATGTCAAGATCCTGGCGACGGGTCAGAACGAGGCGCGAAAATTTGCGTCCGGTCCGAAGCTGAGCCCCAAGCAGATGGTTGCTGGGGTGAAAAAGTTGGCGGCCGGTTGGCCGTACCAAGTTGTGTCGATTGGGTATCCTGGCCCGGTTCTACGAGGGCGTCCGATCAACGACCCATACAACCTGGGCCCCGGTTGGATCGGATTTGACTTCGAAAAGGCATTTGGATGCCCGGTCAAGCTGATGAACGACGCAGCCATGCAAGCCTTGGGCAGCTATAAAGGCGGGCGCATGCTCTTCCTGGGGTTGGGCACCGGCCTGGGCTCGGCCATGGTTATCGACGGGGATGTCGAGCCCATGGAGTTGGGCCACTTGCCCTACAAGAAAAAGACGTACGAAGATTACGTCGGACTAAGGGGATTGAAAAAGTTCGGAAAAAAGGAATGGAGGCGCTACGTCGAAGGTGTAGTGGCGCGCTTTGTCAAAGCGCTGGAACCTGACGATGTGGTGCTCGGCGGCGGAAACACGAAGCATCTGAAGCAACTGCCTCCCCATTGCAGAGCGGGAGACAACGCGAATGCCTTCGTCGGAGGATTTCGGATGTGGGGTGAATCCGCGGCCGCCGAATCCTCGTCCTCGCCGGCGAAGGCGGGTGTCACCTTCCGCCGGATCCGCGGCTCGACGGTGAAAAGCAAAGTCGAGACTGCAGAGGCGTGAACGGTTGCGGCCAAGCTCTAGCGGCTGGTTTCGTAAACCTGCTTACATCGGGCCGGGGCTAAAGAGGCTGCTGAAAAAGTCCGAAAAGCAGATCCCTCGCGGGCTGAAGCCCGCTCGGGATGACAAGAATAAACGACTTATCGGCACGACTGAAGTCGTGCCCTGATACAAAACGCTCACAGTGACTTTTTCAGCAGCCTCTAACGCCCATGCGGAAAATCTGGGCGATTCGTGGGCCTTCAGAGACTGTGTCGCAACCGCGAACGCTATTTCGCGTTGGAATCAAGCGATCGAAGAACAGCCAGACAAGCCGCGCAGCGGCGATATTTGTGTTAGCCGCGGGCGTAAGCCCGCGGTCAAGTGGGAAAATAATCGAGCCGTGGAGCGGCGGCACGGGTTGCGATACAGTCTCTTCAAGGCCCGCTCTTCCACCGAAACCCGATGGATACATATTTGTGAAACAAAATCTAAACTCGCTCACTAACCCAGTCTGGAGAAACCTTCATGAAGCTTGAAGTGTTTGATGACCCCGATGCGGTCGCGCGCGCGGCCGCGGCGATTATTGCGGCGGATGCTCGCACGGCGGTTGCCGCTCGCAGCCGGTTCACGATGGCGGTTAGTGGGGGGCATACACCGTGGGCCATGCTGCGCGCATTGGCCAACGAGCAAGTTCCATGGGACAACGTACACGTCTTCCAGATCGACGAGCGCATCGCCCCCGCAGGCGACCCGGACCGCAACCTCACCCACCTGCGGGAGAGTCTGCTATCCCATGCCCCGTTGAAGCCGGAACAGATCCATGCCATGCCGGTAGAATCGCCAGACGCGGAAGCCGCGGCCAAAGCCTACGCCGAAACGTTATGTGAGTTCGCCGGTTCACCCCCAGTGCTCGACCTGGCACATCTTGGGATGGGGCCTGACGGGCATACGGCCTCGCTGGTTCCCGGCGATCCCGTCCTTAACGTCACTGATGCAGACGTCGCCCTCACTGGTGTGTATATGGGGAGGCGCCGCATGACGCTGACCTATCCAGTCCTCAACCGGTCGCGCCGGATTCTGTGGCTGATAACGGGGGGCGAGAAGGTTGCGATGCTGCCGCGTTTGCTGGAGGGCGATTCGTCGATTCCGTCCGGACGAATCAGCCGGGAGCAGGCCCTGGTGCTGGCCGACCGGGCAGCGGCGGGCAAATTGCAGCCGAAGTAACCCGGGCCAAGGCGACATCGATGAGCGAAAAGCTGCCAATTGTTTATCTAGCCCGGCACGGCGAGACCGCTTGGAGCGTCTCGGGCCAGCACACCGGCTTGACCGATCTTCCACTCACCGAACATGGGCAACGCAACGCAGTTCGGCTCGGCGAGCGGTTGAAAGGGCTGAGCATCGCCAAGGTGTTTACCAGCCCGTTACAACGAGCTTCTTTGACTTGTAAACTGGCTGGATTCGGCGACGTCGCGGAAGTCGATCCGGACCTCGTGGAATGGAATTACGGGCAGTATGAAGGTCTCACCACGAAGCAAATTCTCGCCCAGCGACCGGGCTGGCAGCTCTTCCGCGATGGCAGTCCGGGCGGCGAATCGCCCGAACAGATCGCTACCCGGGCCGATCGCGTCGTCAACCGTGTGCGCGCGATTGGTGGAGACGTCCTGCTTTTTTCCAGCGGTCATTTTCTGCGCGTTCTGGCCGCTCGTTGGCTGGGGCTCCCATGTCTGGGCGGTCAATACTTTCTGCTGAGCACGGCGAGCTTGAGCGCCCTGAGCTATGAGCACGACCTCTCGGAACCGGCGATCCGTCTCTGGGATGACACGCGCCATGTTGGCAACTAACATCACAACCCCCATAGAAAATCAGGAGTGGTCCATGGGAACTGAAACAAAGACAGGAGTGACGATCTCTCCCCTGGCGGGCAAGCCAGCGCCGAAGGAGATGCTGGTCGACCTGGCTCGTCTGGAAAAGGCTTATTACGAGAACCGGCCTGATGTAAGCGATCCCAACCAGATGGTCATCTTCGGCACCAGCGGACATCGCGGCTCTTCGTTGCGCAGCACGTTTACCGAAGCGCACATCCTGGCGATCACCCAGGCCATCTGCGAATACCGTGGCCGTCAGGGAACGGACGGCCCGCTCTACATGGGCAAGGACACACATGGGCTATCAGGACCAGCCCAGCGCACAGCCCTCGAAGTCCTGGCCGCCAATGGCGTCGAGACCATTATTCAGCAGAACGACGGGGTCACTCCTACGCCGGTAATTTCGCGAGCCATCCTTGTGTACAACCGCGAGCGCAAGGAGCATCTTTCGGATGGCATCGTTGTAACGCCGTCGCACAATCCGCCCGAGGACGGAGGCTTCAAGTACAACCCGACCAATGGAGGTCCGGCGGACACGGATGTGACCGGCTGGGTCGAAGACCGCGCCAATGAATTGCTGCGCGGGAACAATGCCGGGGTGAAGCGCGTGCCGTATTCCACGGCGATCAGGGCAGCGATCACACATCAGGAAGATTTCGTTCTGCCTTATGTCAACGACCTGCGAAACGTCGTTGACATGGAAGCCATTCGCTCCGCCGGGCTGAAGTTGGGTGTCGATCCGCTCGGCGGCGCCGCCCGACCTTACTGGGAGCCGATCAACTCGATCTACGGACTCGATGTCAAGGTTGTCAATCCCGTCATCGACCCGACCTTCTCCTTCATGACCGTCGATCATGACGGCAAGATCCGCATGGACTGCTCCAGTCCGTATGCCATGGCCAGGCTCGTCGGTCTTAGAGATCAGTTTCAAGTCGCTTTCGCCAACGATCCTGACTCGGACCGGCACGGAATCGTTACTCCATCCGCGGGACTGATGAATCCTAATCACTATCTCGCAGTCGCGATTCAGTATTTGCTCACGCATCGGGAGCAGATGGCCGTCCCACGTCGTGGTCGGCAAAACGCTGGTCAGCAGCAGCATGATCGACCGCGTGGTGAACAAACTGGGCCGGCGACTCTCGGAAGTCCCGGTTGGGTTCAAATGGTTCGCACCTGGACTGTTTGATGGGTCGTGTTGTTTTGGCGGCGAGGAGAGCGCGGGAGCAAGCTTCCTGCGGCTCGACGGCACGGTGTGGACGACCGACAAAGATGGTCCGATCATGGACCTGCTGGCGGCTGAAATCACCGCCCGGACCGGCAAGGACCCGGGCGAGCATTTCCGGGAATTGACGGCGGAGTTCGGCATGCCGTACTACACCCGCATCGATGCGCCGGCGACCCCCGAGCAGAAAGCGAAGCTGGAGAAGCTTTCGCCGGAATCGGTCAAAGAGTCCGATTTGGCTGGCGAGAAGATCATCGCCAAGCTGACTCGCGCCCCGGGCAACGACGCGCCGATCGGCGGCTTGAAAGTTGTGGCCGCGAATGGATGGTTCGCAGCCCGTCCGTCAGGCACGGAGAACATCTACAAGATCTATGCCGAGAGCTTCCAGGACGAGGCGCATCTGGACATGATTGTGGAAGAAGCCCAGCAGATTGTGAACAATGCGCTCGGCGCTGGATGAGTTTTTTACTGGTGTCGATTGTGCAACTCCGCAATGCGTCGGCGTAGGTAGCGTCGCTCGACGGCGTTGCTGGTCAAGGAAAGCGCTTGCTCGTAGGCTCCCAGCGCTCTCTCCCAGCTACCAGCCCGGCGGAGCAGGTCAGCGCGGGCTGCGTGATACAGATGATAGGAGTCCAGTTCACCGGCCGAGCCCAGTTCGTCGATCAGCGCCAAGCCTTTTTCCGCCCCTTCGCTCATGGCCACGGCGACAGCATGGTTCAACAACACAACGGGAGACCCATCTGCTCTAGCCAACTCCCGGTAGAGCGCCGCAATTTGCTTCCAGTCAGTCTCTTCTGCAGTCCTGGCTTCGGCATGTACAGCGGCAATGGCTGCTTGCAACTGATACGGTCCCACCCGGCCGAGGCGCAATGCCCGTTCCACCAGCTTTAGCCCTTCCTCGATTTGAGCACGGTGCCATAGAGAACGGTCCTGTTCGTCTAGCAGGACCAGTTCTCCGGCGGCATTCACGCGCGCATCGCGCCGGGAGTCATGGAGCAGCATCAGCGCCAAAAGGCCAAGGTTCTCGGACTCGTTGGGCATCAATTCGCAAAGCGTGCGGGTCAGACGGATTGCCTCGGCGCAAAGTTCCCGCCGGATCAGCGCATCCCCTGCGGTAGCGGTGTAACCTTCGTTGAAGATCAGGTAGGTCACCGTCTGCACCGACGCCAGACGTCCCGGCAATTGGTGCGGTGGCGGAACTTCGTAGGGAATCCGGGCATCCTGGATCTTGCGCTTTGCCCTGACCAGCCGTTGCGCCAGGGTCGGCTCCGGCACCAGGAATGCCCGCGCGATTTCGGGTGTGGTCAAGCCACCCAGGGTCCGCAACGTCAGCGCCACCTGCGCCTCAAGGTTCAAGGCCGGGTGACAGCAGGTAAAGATCAGGCGCAATCGATCGTCGGGGAAGTCCATCTCGGCATCTCCGATCGGATCTGCTTCGCTGGTTGAGGTCTCAGTCTCGTACAGAAGCTGGTCTTGCTTATCGCGCCGGGTGCGTTCACGCCGGGCGTAGTCGATGAGCCTGCGGCGCGCCGTCGTGGTAATCCAGGCTGCCGGATTCTCTGGAATGCCATTGACCCAGTGCGTGAGCGCGGCCGCGAAGGCGTCTTGCATCGCCTCTTCGGCGAGGTCGAAGGATTGCGAGATCCTGATCAGGCCCGCTACGATTCGCCCCGACTCTCGCCGAAAAATGGCATCGACCGTGCTGCGAAGCTCATCCATCTACGCCTTGGCGTACTCGGAGGCGTTCGGCGCCGGCGCCGGCTTGCGAATCTCATGGATGGGACGCACCTCGATGCATCCGCAGGCGCCGCCGCACGAACTAGGAATCTTCGCTGCCCATTCCAGCGCTTCATCCAGGTCTTTGCACTCCAGAATGTAATACCCGGCAAGCTGCTCCTTGGTTTCGGCGAAGGGCCCGTCGGTCACGAGCACTTTTCCGTTCTGCACCCGGACGGTGGTTGCGGTGGACGTCGGCTCCAGCGGGTCAGCGCCGCAGAGAATACCGCGCCGTGTGGTCTCATCCATGACCGCCCAGTGCCCAGCCGAGACTTCCTTCATCTCCTCGATGGATCGGGCGTCCGTTTCATTGGTATAGATCAGCATCATGTAACGCATGGCCATCCCCTTATGTCTGCATTGTGGCTCGCTCCCCGCCGGAGTACAAGTCGTTGTCTCCGGCGGGCCGGGAGCCTGATTGTTGGTTTGCCGTCCACCCCGGAGTAGCCCGGCTACGAGAACATCATGACCGGCCGCACCTCGATGGAGCCATAACGCGCGCCGGGAATCTTCTCAGCCATGGCGATCGCCTCGTCCAGGTTGCCCGCGTCCACCAGGTAATAACCGCCAAGCTGCTCCTTGGTTTCGGCGAACGGACCATCGGTGGTCAGCCGCTTCCCGTTCCGTAGGCGAACCGTCGTGGCGGCGGCGGTCGGCTGGAGCGCGTTGCCGCCCTTGATATGCCCGTCAAATTCCTTGCCGAAGGCCCGGTACTCACCGACTTCGGCGCCGGTTGCGGCTTCGCTCATCGTCGTCCAGCGTTTCTCGTCCTCGTAAATCAGTAGCAGGTATTGCATGGTTTTCGTCCTCCTATGCCTACGACGTGCGACCGTCAGGAAATCGACAATCGCGATCGGAATATTTTTGGTTCAAAGTTCCAGGCCCCGCAGAGCTACAAGGGTAAGGTCGTCGCGCTGATCGCCTGCTCCGAAGCGGCAAACTTCATGCACACATTGCTGCAGCAAGGTGGAGAGGGGCGCGTCTTGCGCCTGCAACCTTGCCAGCAGCCGGCCCTCGCCAAATTCCTCTCCAGCGTCGTTCGTCGCCTCGGTGATACCGTCGGTGTAGACCAGCAGCGTGTCGCGGGCCCCGAGCTGCACCTCGCCAATTGAGACCTTCCAGTCGCTAAACAGCCCCAGCACCGGCGCGGTCGTCTGCAGCTGCGAAATGCCGTTATGACCACAGAGAAGAGGCGCAGGATGGCCGCAATTCACATAGCGCAGCCGCCGCGTGTCCTCATCATAGTCTGCGAAAAACAGGGTAGCGTACATCGCCTCGGGCGTGCTATCGAACAGGAGCCGGTTGACCAGCGCAAGCGACTGGCCCAGGTCTTGAACGCCTACCGAATCCAGGGTCCTCAGGCTGGCTTGAAGAGTTGCTCTTACTAGAGCCGATGCCATCCCTTTGCCGGAGACATCGCCGACTACGAATCCGAGCCGATGCGGACCGTGATCGAAGAAGTCATAGAAATCTCCGCCAGCGTAACGGGCTTCGACGCAAACGCCCGCGTACGCCAGACTTGCCACCTGCGGCAGGTGGCGCGGGAACAGCCGGGCGCTGACCCGCCGGACGTCCTCCAGTTCGTGGATTGCCTGCCGCCCAGCGTTGAACCACTGTGCGTCCGCCAGGTTGACCGAACCGCTTTCCAGGTCACCGCTTGGCTCCATTGCCGAAAGCAGTCCAGGTATTTCGACAACTGCCCAGGCAGGCTCGTGCGCCCAAGTATCTGCTAGTCCGTGCATAATGCCCTCCCCCATTCTTGCTGCATCGCTGCCACAGCATCTATCCCCTTCACCAGTACGACGTTCGAAGACCTCCCGAATCGACACGCCTCAGGCGCCAGGCGCAGAGCGATGGAGATCAACGCTGACCGTGGACCAAGCAGGCCGGGACGGTGCGTTGCATCTGCAGATGCTCGCCATGGTTTATGCTCCTCTGTTGCGGTTGAGTCTTCGCAATGGTTGACTTACGAGAGGCACTCCTATGAAAAACTTGATCAGGTATAGCTTTCTTGTCGCTCTCTTTGGACTCTCGGCTGTGATGATCGTGTCCACCCGTCAGGCGCTGGCGAGTGGTATGGCTGGTCGCGGGGCGACCACGGCGCCACAAACAGCTGCTCCGTCTGCAGGTGATTTGGCACCAGGCAGCGCCCAGTTAATCAATCCGGAGGACCTGCTCGACATTCTTCAGGCGCCCAAAGGCGAGAAGCCTCTGATCCTCAACATCGGTCCTCATCTCCTGTATATGCAGGCGCATATTCCGGGTTCCGAGTATATCGGGGCCGGTTCGGAGTCGCAGGGAATTGAATCTTTGCGCAGGCGGGTGAAGCCGCTCCCACACAATAAGTTCATTGTTCTTTATTGCGGATGCTGCCCTTGGAGCCATTGTCCCAACGTGCGGCCTGCTTATAGCGAACTGCACAAAGCGGGCTTCACCAACGTGAAGGTGCTTTACATTGCCGACAACTTCGGGACGGATTGGGTGTACAAGGGCTATCCCACCATCAAAGGCCAATAGAGTCGATGAGAAAAGCCGTCCTGATTGTTGTTGCGCTCATACTGGTGTTCGCCGTTTACAAAATTAGCCGGCGCGGCTCCGGACCCGCCAAGCCAGGTCCGTCGTCCGTGGTTCATTCGGTCGCGCCCGATTTCTCGTTGCAGGATCTGAACGGACAAACGCTCGAGCTTGCGAACTATCGAGGCAAAGTGGTGCTGCTCGATTTCTGGGCGACTTGGTGTACGCCATGCCGTGGGGAGATCCCGCATTTCGTAGAATTCCAGGACAAGTATCGCGACCAAGGGCTTCAGGTGATCGGCATTTCCATGGACGACGGTCCTAAGCCGGTGCGCGAGTTCTACCAGGAATTCAAGATGAACTACCCAGTCGCGTTGGGGAATGAAAATGTGGCAGAGGCGTACGGCGGCGTGTTGGGGTTGCCGGTCACCTTCCTGATCGGGCGCGACGGCCGAGTCACGGCAAAGTACGTCGGCGAGGTGCAAATGTCCACACTGAAGCAGGCAATCGAGTCTTCGTTGCAGGCAAAGTGAGGCTCCTTGGGCGGGCGTGAAACGAACTTGAACAAAGGCCCCAGGACAGCTTTTGATTCGATGAGCCGTGAGTATCTCTTGTGCCTCGGTTAGTGTGCCGGAGGAGTGGATTCACTAAGGAAACTCTGATTAAGTCAGTCGGAGGTCCCTCAGGGCTTAAAGCCCCTGCCTAGGATCTCGCATTTACGGACAGCCTGAAGGCCGTCCCCTTCAACGAACTGGACTTGATCAGAGTTTCACTAAGCGTTCTTCAGTTTCTCTGGTGTTATCGGCAACTGCCGCATGCGCTTGCCGGTGGCAGCAAAAACTGCATTGGCAACAGCAGGCGCGACCGGCGGCACTGCAGTTTCGCCAAATCCAGCCGGAGGATGGCCTGAGTCGACGATGTGAGTTTCTATGGAAGGCGCCTCATCGATGGAAATAACTTGAAAATCCGCGTAACTTGTCTGCACCGCTCCGCCGTTCTGGAAGTCGATGCCGCCATGCAGCGTCGCTGACAGTCCCCAGATGATGCCGCTTGCGGCCTGGCCGTCGAGCCCAAGCGGATTGATCACCAGCCCACAGTCGACAGCGCATACGATGCGATGCACTCGGATGTCGTGAGACTCCTTGCCAATTGACACCTCAGCCACTTGGGCGATGAAGCAGTCGGCGTCGTAAACGTTGCAGGCGATACCGCGCCCCCATAGGCGGTCGTCCGATTGCGAGATAGGTAGCTTCCAGTCTGATTTCTCGGCTACGACTTGAAGCACGTTGATGAGCCGGCTACGGTCGATCTTCTGCCCGCCGACTTTCAAGACATCGCCGGGTGCGAGCAGACGCAGACGAAACTCCAGTGGATCCTGGTTCGTCATGTGCGCCATTTCGTCGACAAACGACTCCCGTGCAAACACCCGGGCCGGATACATGACTGCCCGCCATGGACCAGTGGGCACGGGGGAATCCAGTGGAACAAAGTCGGCTTTCAGATTGGGAAAATTATAGGGGTTGTCGAAGGATCCCCAAGGCTCCTCGTTCTCAAAGTAGTGACGGGGATTCTTACGCTCAGCTTCGGTGAGGGGAAACATTGTCAGGTCGCAGCCGACGGATTTCTGTAGCCACGCGACAGGCTTGTGACCGGCGTCTAAGGCGCCCGTAATTCGTTCCACACTCGGCGGCTGAAAATATCCGAAGCGCATATCGTCGCTGCGCGTCCACAAGAGCTGGACGGGCTTGGCAATCGCGCGCGAGAGCTCCACCGTCTCATGAACGTAATCGGAAAATAGACGGCGTCCAAAGCCACCTCCGAGCAGGGTTACATGGACCGTCATCGCCTCAGGTGGCAGTCCCAGAATCTTGGCAGATTCGTTACGGGCTTCGTTCGGGCACTGCGACGGAACCCAAATCTCGCACGAGTCCTTCCGCACATCAGCGACACAATTCATCGTCTCGAGGGGAGCGTGAGCCTGGTAGGGAAACTCGTAGGTGGCATCGAGCCGATGGGTTGCTGACTTGATCGTCGCGACGGCATCTCCATCGTTACGGACGAAGTAACCGTCCTGGTTGAGAGCAGTGTGCATGTCTTGCAGAAACTGCCGAGAACTAAAATTGCGATCGGGACCGAGGTCCCAATCAATCTTCAACGCCTCGCGCCCTTTTTGAGCGGACCACGTGTTATCCGCAACCACCGCAACCCCAGGCGAGAGACCGCTCTTGATTGGCACAACCTGACGCACTCCCTTTACAGCAAGGGCCTTGCTTGAATCGAGGGCGCCTAACTTGCCGCCAAGCACAGGGCAGCGCTCCATTACGGCGTACAGCATGCCGGGAATGTGAGTATCGATACCGTACATGGCACGGCCTTCGACGATGGCCACGCCGTCGGTTCTTCTGCGCGGCTTGCCGATAAAGACGAAATCCTTCGCCGGCTTCAGCGCGGGGTTTTTCGGCACCTCCTGCCGGGCGGCCGAAGTTGCCAGCTGGCCATAGGTCAATCGGCGGCCAGTCGGAAGATGGATCACGCTGCCATGCTTTGCCTCGCAGGTGGAGGGTTGGACACGCCAGGATTCAGCCGCCGCTGCGATCAGCATTTCGCGCGCAGTGGCTCCCGCCTTGCGCAGTGTGGCGTAAGTCCCGACCGTGCTGCCGCTGCCGCTGGTGCGCAGGCGGATGCCTTTGAACTGCTCGCTGGTGCTGGCCTGCGCGAGTTGAATCTGCTCCCAGTCCACCTCCAGTTCCTCCGCCAGCATCATGGGGAGGGTGGTGCGCACACCTTGCCCCATCTCCGACCGAGTTACCCAAAGCCGAACAACGTTATCGGGCGCGATATGGATATAAGCATTCGGCGCGAAGCCGGAAATTGGCTCGCCGACTGCGAATTCCGGTAGTTCCACGGCGATAAAGAAGCCCGTCGCCGCAACTGCGCTGGTTTTCAAGAAGGTGCGACGGGTAACGGTCATCCCTTGGCCGCCTCACGCGCCGCGCGATGAATGGCCCGGCGCATACGCTGGTAGGTTCCACAGCGGCACACATGATCACCGAGAGCGGCATCAATGTCGCCATCGTTCAGGTTCGGTTTGCGTTTGAGCAAGGCAGCCGTTTCCATGATGGCGCCAGCCTGACAGTAGCCACACTGGGAAACGTCTTCCTCCAGCCATGCGAGTTGGCATGGATGATTGCCGGTTGCGGACAGACCCTCGATGGTAACGTAGCGCTTGCCTTTGGTTGCCGAAAGCGGAATCTGACAAGAACGCCGAGCCTCACCGTTTTCGTGCACGGTGCATGCACCACAGACTCCGATCCCGCAGCCGTATTTTGTTCCGGTGAGACGTAGCAAGTCTCGCAGGACCCATAGCAGGGGCATGTCCGGATCGGTATCAACGCGATGCTGGGCGCCGTTTACGACAAGATGGAAGGTCGGCATATCGGTTGGCGATTTCGTACAGGTAAGACGATCTCCTCGTTCCGATGTTAGCAGTATGGGGTGAACGGTAATCCAGGTGGGAAGAACCGCCAGCCAGGCTTGGACGAACCGCAGCAGCGGGGACGTGATGTTCAGTGGCAGCGGCATCTCTGACGAAGTGGTACTCGTAATCGCTAACGGCTGACGTATATTCTTTGAATGACTTGGCGATGGTTGAGGTTTGTCGTTCTCGCTGCAATTCTCTCTGCCTCGGCTGTGCTGTTCGCGCAAACGCCCAAAGATGCTGCCCAACAATGGCGGGCCGCACATGAGCAGCAAATTCTGCAAGAGTTCACCGGTCTCCTCTCCATCCCCAACGTCGCCAGCGACAGCACGAACATCCAGCGCAATGCCGACGTGCTGGCTGCGTTGCTCGATCGGCGGCATGTTGCGGCCAAGCTGCTCGTTGTCGCCCGGAGCCAATCCTGTGGTCTATGGCGAGATCAAGACGCCCGGCGCGAAGCACACCATCGTGTTCTATGCGCACTACGATGGCCAGCCCGTTACTCCTGAGGAGTGGGAAAGCAAAACGCCATTCACGCCGGTGACGCGCATGGTCAACGGCGAGCCGCGCATCTACGCGCGCTCTGCGTCCGACGACAAGGCCGCGATCCTGGCGCAGCTTACGGCGCTGGACGCATTGCAGGCCGCGCACATTCCGCTCAAGGCCAATCTGCGTTTCGTCTGGGAAGGCGAAGAGGAAGCGGGTTCGACAAACCTCGGCGCCGTGCTGGAGAAGTATCGCGGCGAACTCGGCGGAGACGTCTGGCTCATCTGCGATGGCCCGGTTGACCAGAGCGGCCGCCAGAGCGTGGTCTTCGGCGCGCGCGGTGTCACCCATCTCGCCATCACGGTCTACGGGCCAAACCGCGAATTGCATAGCGGGCACTACGGCAACTGGGCGCCCAATCCGGCGATGATGCTGGCGCAACTGCTGGCCGGCATGAAGGACGCGAACGGTCATGTGCTGGTTCCGCACTTCTATGACGGCGTCGCGCCCCTCAGCCCGTTGGAAAAGCAGGCCATCGCCGTAGCGCCGCGCAACGAAGAGAAGCTACGCCGGGAGTTCGGACTGGGTCACACCGACGGCGGTGGCGAAATCCTTCTGGAGCTTCTCAACGAACCCTCACTGAACATCGATGGGATGTCGTCCGCCCGCACCGGAGCCAAGGCGAACAACGTAATTCCTTCTACCGCCACTGTCGATATCGACCTGCGCCTGGTCAAAGGGCTCGACTGGAAGACGCAGCAGCAGCGGGTGGTGGACTACATCGCCTCACAAGGCTACTTCGTCACCGATGCGGCCCCCGACAAGGCGATGCTTCTCGCGCATCCGAAGGTGGCGCATGTGCAGCGCGACACCGTCGGTTACAACGCGGTGCGCACACCCATGGACCTGCCCATCGCGCAGGAGGTCATTGCGGCGGTCGAGAGCGCACGCGGCCCAGTCGTAAAGCTGCCCACGATGGGCGGAAGCGTCCCGCTTGAGGTAATCGAACACACTTTGGGTACACACACGATCACAGTGCCGATCGCCAACTACGACAACAACCAGCACTCGGCGAACGAGAACATCCGCCTGCAGAACCTATGGGACGGCATCGAGACCATGGCCGCGCTGGAGGCGATGGAATAGATCGCTTCGTCAGCCGTCCGTCAAATCGGCCTTCACGGCCTTGATCACTCCCGTGTAGCACCTCTCGCCCCACATGGAGCCTGTGATACGATTTTGACCACCTGCACCAGTTATTGATGCCGTGTCGCTCAAGATGTGTCCTCTTGGCCTCTAAGCGGCGCTACGGCCGGACACTCAAAGATCGCATTTATGCGTCCTTCACATATCCGCGTTTTCATCCTTGTAGTCGTGTCGGTGGCGTTTCTCGGTTGGGCGGTTCCGACGGCCGCCAATTTCATCATTGAGTACAACTGGTGGAAAGAAGTCGCGCAGGTTAATACCTGGGTCAGCATGCTGTGGTACAGCATTGCTCCCGCGGCGGTGGGGGCCGTCCTGGCGTTCATCGCACTCTATGTGGCCCATGCGCGCGGTCTGCACTTCGCCGGCGTCCGTAAACGCGATTATCCGGTGTACTCCCGGCTGATTCCCATCGGCCTGGCCCTGGTGGCGATGATATTCGCCTCCGGTTCGATTGACTTCTGGACGGTGATGCGCTTTTTCGGGTCACGTGGGCTCGCCGCTCCTCCCGACGCCTGGCAGGACCATGTCTTTTACCACACCTTGCCGTTTTATCTGTTCGATCTGCCCTTCTATTCGGAGCTACTAGGATTTCTGTTTGCGTTGGCGATTCTTTCCGCCCTGCTGTTTTGGGTCACGGCCCGTGGATGGCAGTTGCTCGAACGCTTTCGATACGGCCGGCTGATCGATGGGCGACCGACGACGATTGATCTTGGGGACTACCTGCGGTTGCCGGGTGCCACCCGTGCCCCTTTCGTCCGTATCCTCGCGGTGATTTTGTTGCTCGGTTTTGCGGCCTGGGTTTATCTGGGTAACTACGAGCTGCTGTTCAAAACTCACGCCTTCATGACCGGCGCAGATTACGTGGATGAGAAGGTCACTCTGCCTCTGCGCTGGCTCCTCATTCTTTCCGCTTTAGCGGCGCTGCCGCTGGTTTGGTTATCGAGATTCAAGCAGGCGGCCGTACTGGTGATGTCCTGTTTTGTCCTGCAAGCGGCCTTGCCCGCCATTGTTCGCGCCGTCTACGTCCGACCGAACGAGATCTCGATCGAACGGCCCTACATCGAGCGCCACATCCAAGCAACCACCGCTGCCTTTGGCCTCAATCGGAACGCCACAGAAAGCCCCTTCACGCCTTCCGGTCAAGGCGTGGTCGACCCGGTCCAAGACGCAACCCTGCTGGCGAATGTGCGCCTTTGGGACCTTCGAGCCTACGGCGCAACCATCACTCAGATTCAAGCGTTGCGACCTTACTACACATTTCCCGAGACTGACGTTGATCGCTACTTCATCAATGGCCAGCATCAAGCAGGTACTGCTGTCCCCGCGCGAGATTGACGTTACTCAGTTGTCCGCCGAGGCCAGCGAGAGCTGGATCAATCCGCGTTTCATTTATACCCACGGCTTTGGCGTGGTCGTAGCCGAGGTCAACAAAATTACGCCCGATGGGTTGCCCGTCCTGCTCATCAAGAATGCTCCTCCGGAAATCAAATCGCCTGGTTTTCAGCTCTCTCGGCCGGAGATCTACTTTGGCGAGAGGACCCAGGACCCGGTGTTTGTTCACACCGCCCGCGAAGAGTTCGACTATCCGTCCGGCGATCAGAACAAGTATTCGACCTATCAGGGCACAGGCGGCTTCCCGGTTGGTTCTGTTCTGGTGAAGGTTGCTGCCGCGATTTCCCAAGGCGAGCCCAACATTGTTTTCACCGGGTACCTGACCGGGCAGAGTCGCATGATGATTTATCGCAACGTCAAAGCCAGGTTGGCGCACCTGGCCGGTTTCTTGCACTGGGACCCGGATCCTTACCTGGTGATTACCGATGACGGCAGGCTGGTGTGGATGGTGGACGGGTATACAACTTCTCTCTCTCATCCCTATTCGGCAGCACTTCCCGTAGCCGGAGTTGAGGAAGGCGCAAATTACATTCGCAATGCGGTGAAAGCCACCGTGGACGCCTACACCGGCAAGATGTCCTTATATGTATTCGATCCCAGCGACCCGATCATTCAGGCTTACCAGAATCTGTTCCCAAAGCTCTTCCTTCCTGCATCAGAAATGCCCGCCGACCTGCGCCGGCATGCCCGCTATCCGGAGGCGCTGTTTCGAACGCAGGCGGAGGCGTACCGAATCTTTCATATGCGCGATCCTCAGGTGTTCTACAACAAGGAAGATATTTGGGAGATCGCGCGCGACTTGTTTGGCCAATCTGGACAACCGGAGGCCGTAGCGCCCACCTACGTTGTGGCTACCTTGCCTGGCGAGAAAGCAACCCGAGTATCTGCTGATTCTGCCTTTCACCCCGCGGGGCAAGGACAACTTGATCGGGTGGATGGCCGCTCGATGCGATGGTGACCAACTGGGGAAACTGATCTTTTATCAACTGCCCAAGCAGCAATTGATGTACGGTCCCATGCAGATTGAATCGCGCATCGACCAGGACCAGAACATCTCCAAGGACCTCACGCTGTGGAACCAGCAGGGCTCGCACGTGCTGCGGGGCAACATCATTGCTCTCCCGGTGACCGGTGGATTCCTCTATCTCGAGTCCATTTACATTCAGGCAACCGAAGCCCGTATGCCACAACTTAAGAAGGTGGTGCTGGCTATGGGCGACCGGCTGATCTACCGCGACACCTTCGACGAGGCCTTGGCCGACCTGACGGGAGCACCACCCGTGCCGGCAACAGTTACTCCTGCTCCAGCCCTGGCGACCGACGAGAAAAACGTACCCTCCCTGGCTGAACGCCTCCACCATCTTCGAGACCAAGCCGAACAACTGACCCGAGAACTGGAGACGCTGGAAAAGGAAACGGTCAAGAAGTAGATTCAAGATCAGGGTTCGGCGTTTGGCGTCGCCCTTCAGCTTTTAACCGGCGGCTTTGCCACTGTTGCAAAATGGACCTACGTTTGGGCGTCGAACGATTACACTGTTAACGATGAATACTCTCATTGTTGTCGCTCTTCTCATTGCCTTATGCACCCTTCCTCCGGTGGCCTCCGGTGCGGACTTTGGCCCCAGCAATCCCTTCTTCGCTCCCAGTTTGCTGCCCTTCCAGGCGCCTCCTTTCGACAAGATCAGGGACGAGGACTACCAACCGGCGCTGGAAGCCGGAATGGCGGAAGAGCTTAAGGAAGTTCAAGCGATTGCCGACAATCCGGCGCCACCGACTTTCGACAACACCATTGTCGCAATGGAAAAGAGCGGCCGGTTGTTGCGGCGGGCCCGGGCGGCTTTCTTCGCCGTCGCCGCCGCCAACACCAATCCTGCGCTTCAAAAAGTGAGGTCGATCGAGGCGCCTAAGCTCGCGGCGCACCGGGACGCGATCTACCTTGACGCGAAGCTATTTCAACGCGTGGCAACGATCTATAAGGAGCGCGACTCGCTCAAGCTTGATCCGGAGTCGTTGCGCCTGGTTAAGTATTACTACGACGAGTTCGTGCATGCAGGAGCCAACCTCAGCGAATCCGACAAGACCGAACTTAAGAAGCTCAACGAAGAGGTAGCGACCCTCTCCGCCGCCTTCAGCACGAGGCTGCTCGCAGCCACGAAAGACGCAGCGTACGTGACTACGGACAAAGCGGCGCTGGCAGGTCTGAGCGAGGCGCAAATCAACGCTGCTGCTGAGGCAGCGAAGGGCCGCAAGGTGGAGGGGTTCGTCCTCCCTTTGCAGAACACCACGCAGCAACCGGATCTCGTCTCGCTGAGCGATCGGTCAACCCGACAGGCGCTCTTCGAGAATTCCTGGAATCGCGCGGAACGCGGTAATGCGAACGATACGCGTGACACCCTCGCGCGCATCGCACAGCTTCGCGCTCAGGAAGGCAGGCTTCTCGGCTATCCAGATTTCGCTGCCTGGAAACTGGTAGACCAGATGGCTAAAACTCCGGAAGCAGCCCTCAAGTTCATGAACGCATTGGTGCCCCCCGCTACGGCCCGCGCCGCCAGCGAAGCACGGGACATCCAGGGTGTGATTGACGGCCAAAAGGGCGGCTTCAAGGTGCAGCCGTGGGACTGGGACTTTTACGCCGAGCAGGTTCGGAAGGCCAAATACGATCTCGATGAAGAGCAGGTCAAGCCGTATTTCGAGCTGAACAATGTGCTGCAGAATGGTGTGTTCTACGCGGCGAACCAGCTCTACGGGCTGACCTTCAAGGAGCGTAAGGATCTTCCGGTCTATACTCCGGGCGTGCGCGTTTTCGAAGTTTTTAACGCTGATGGCAGTTCGCTGGCGCTCTTTTACTGCGACTACTTCAAGCGCGACAACAAGCAAGGTGGCGCTTGGATGAACAGCCTTGTCGGGCAGTCAAGGTTGCTCGGTACCCGCCCCGTCGTCATCAATGTCGCCAATTTCGCCATGCCCGCGCCCGGCGAGCCTGCCCTCCTCACCTCGAATGACGTCAGGACGATGTTCCACGAGTTTGGTCACGCGCTGCACGGCATGTTTGCTAACACCGAGTATCCCAGTCTTTCCGGCACTGCAACGGCGCGCGACTTCGTCGAATTTCCATCGCAGTTCAATGAGCATTGGGCCACCTACCCGGCGGTTTTCCAGCACTACGCAAAGCATTACAAGACTGGTGCGCCCATGCCGGCGGAGTTGGTGGAGAAGATCAAGAAGGCGGCTACTTTCAACCAGGGCTACGACACCACCGAGTTACTGGCCGCGGCAGAACTGGACATGAAGTGGCATACACTTCCGGCGAGTGCACCAATACAGAAGCCGGATGCATTCGAAACCGAAGCGTTGGAACAGACCCATCTTGCCATCAGCTATACGCCGCCGCGTTACCGTTCCAGCTATTTCAGCCATATTTGGAGCAGCGGATACGCGGCTGGTTACTATGCCTACTTGTGGACCCAGATGTTGGACGACGATGCTTATCAATGGTTCGAAGACCATGGCGGCCTGACGCGCGCAAACGATCTTGCCATCAGCTATACGCCGCCGCGTTACCGTTCCAGCTATTTCAGCCATATTTGGAGCAGCGGATACGCGGCTGGTTACTATGCCTACTTGTGGACCCAGATGTTGGACGACGATGCTTATCAATGGTTCGAAGACCATGGCGGCCTGACGCGCGCAAACGGCGACCGATTCCGCGACATGGTGTTATCGCGCGGCAATACCGAGGACCTGGAGAAGATGTATGTTGCATGGCGCGGCGCGCAGCCCAGCATTGAACCTATGCTCAAGTATCGTGGTCTGGCGCCCGGCGGTGCTCTCAAGTAACCCGCTCGCCATTGACCATGACGGGGATCTTTCAGAAACCGAGTCGCGGTGAGGAAGTCCCGAGAGCGGTTGGCCTGTCGTGTTGGAGTAAAACCGGCCGAGAGGGTTGAGACGAACATTATGCGTCCCTTGGCGCCCGGGGAGTGGGCGTTACCGGAAGGGACTCGGAGTTAGTCTGTCGTGAGTAGTAAAGTCGGACTGCGTTATCGCCAGGAGTTTGGGGCGGTCGTCCAGCGCTGAAATGTAGGTAGGTACCGTCGCTTGTGGCAGGTAGTACATTTCCCCGGACACAGGAAAAGGCGAGGCAGGATGACCCTTTCGACCCATCCCTCAGCAGGCACAGCTCTGAACTGGTCTCCCTTGCACACACCACAATGGGCTGAAAATAGGGCCATTTTACGAGAAGTACTAGTGTTCCTGTAACCAGCGGCCAGGTTCTATCGCCTATTCGGTTGAGCGCGGCATAGTCAAGCCGCACGCAGGTCAAGGACGATTATCGGCTTGGGAGTTGAGGAAAGCTGGTCAACATTGCTCAGAGAACAATTCTGCTTAGAGTCTGGCGCGACCTGAACTGCGATCCCGCTTGCGCGGTGGTTGCCCCGCTCTGGGCGCGTCACCTGGTCTATCGTACTGTTCGGGTTGAGTCTGGTGGGCAGTGCAGGACTCGAACCTGCGACCTCCTGCTTGTAAGGCAGGCGCTCTAACCAACTGAGCTAACCGCCCGTCGTACACGCCTTCTGCGAGGTGGTACTGGAGCGGAATCAACTATTTGACTCTACATGGACGCTCTTGCCCGGGTCAAACCGAGGAGCGCGCTGCGAAAGGGCAAGCAAAGCGATTTCCTCCCCAACCGGCCCGCCGGAACCGTGGTGTGACTGCGCTACACTGAACCGGTGCGCAGGCTGATCGTCAATGCCGATGACTTCGGAATGACGCGGGGCATCAACCGGGGCATTGCCGAAGCGCAGCAACACGGCATTGTGACGTCGGCGACGCTGATGGCTAACTCGCGAGCCTTCGACGACGCGGCTTCTCTGGCGCGCACGCTTGCCGGCCGCAACCCGCGCTTCAGCGTGGGATGCCACGTGGTGCTGCTCGACGGACAGCCCGTGCTTCCGGCCGAGCGGGTTGCCAGCCTGTTGAAACCGGGCGCGCAGAATGGCAGCCACTTTCGCGTCAAGCTCAACGACTTTGTGGTGGCGTCCTTTCGCGGCAAGCTCCAACCTGACGAGATCGAGGCCGAAGCGTCTGCGCAGATCCAACGGCTGCAGTCGGCGGGAGTCCAGCCATCGCACTTCGACACCCACAAGCACGCCCACATGTTTCCCGCTGTGCTGCGGCCTCTGTTGCGGGCGGCGCGAGCGCGAGATGTTCCCGCGGTCCGTAATCCGTTTGGACAGGTGTGGCCGCTGCCGCTGGGAGACGTCCTGCGGCGGGGCCAGTTGTGGAAGCGGTTCGCCCAGCTCAGCCTGTTGCGCAACTTCGCGGCAAAGTTCCGCGACGAAGTTAGGGCGCACCGCTTGTGCACCACCGATGGCTCCGTTGCGGTACTGGTTACCGGCATGCTCGACGTGAAACTCTTCAGCAAGATTGCGGAGAGCATCCCAGAGGGAACCTGGGAGTTCGTTTGCCATCCCGGCTACGACGACTCGGACCTTGCCGAGGTGCGAACGCGGTTGCGGAGGTCGCGAAGCCAGGAACTGGAGCTGCTGACTTCTCCGGGCGCGAAGCAAGTTTTGCAACAGCAGGGAATCGAGTTGATCAGTTATCGGGAGCTGTGAACAGGAAAAGAGCGGGTCGCACTCACCACCTAGTTATGCAAACCATTTCGCAACTCCTATGCTTCGGCAAGTCGCGATGCCATCGTTACCACCGCGCCCTGTCGCGCTGATCTCGCTGGCGGCACGCTCGACATCTGGCCGCTGTACCTGTTTCATCCCGGCGCGGTGAGCGTCAATATTGCACTAAACCTTCTGACCGGGTGCAGGATCACGCCACGAGCGGGGCGGGGAATTGTCCTGAAGTCGCACGACACCGGAACGCGAGGAGCATTTCACCAGCCTCGATGCCTTGCTGACGGCGAAATCATTTCAGCATCCGCTGGCGGCCCACCTGGTACGTTTCTTTAAGCCAAAAGGCGGCTTCGTGCTGGAGACGTTTTCGGAGGCGCCGGCCGGAGCAGGCATCTCCGGTTCGTCGGCGCTGATGATTGCCACCAGTTCCGCCCTGGCTCGCTTCACGGAACGCAAGCTGGACATCGAACAGATTCGCGTGATTGCGCAGAACGTGGAGGCGCAACTGATTCGCGTCCCCACCGGTTGCCAGGATTATTATCCGGCGATGTATGGCGGTGTTAGCGCGGTGCACCTTGACACCGCTGGAATTCGCCGGGAGGCCATCCCGGTTTCGCTCGACGAGGTCGACCAGCGCTTCGTGCTTTTCTACACCGGAGCGCCGCGGCAATCGGGTATTAACAACTGGGAGGTCTTCAAGCAGCACATCAACGGCGACAAGCGCGTAATCCGCAACTTCGAGAAAATCTCGCGCATTGCGCAGGCGATGTATCACGCCCTCGCTGGTGAACAATGGGATGATGTGGAACGCCTGATACGCGAGGAATGGAAGCTGCGGCGCACCAACGCGGCGGGCATCACCACTCCGCTCATCGATAAGCTGATCGCCGTGGCCAAACGGCAGGGGGCGCGAGCCGCAAAGGTTTGCGGCGCGGGCGGCGGCGGCTGCGTGATCGTTCTGATAGAAAAAGGTGCGCGGGAACGCGTGGAGAACGCCATTCGCGAACATGGCGGGCAGCCGCTCAATTTCCAGGTTGCGCGCGACGGGCTTACGTTCCACCCGGATTCGAAGCGGCGTAGGGTGAGACTCTAGTCATGTTCACAACCAACGCGGGACGACTGCGTCCGGTATGGGCGTTCATTGTCTCGGGTGTGCTCTCCTTCGCAGCGTTTCCCATTGCGGCGCTCGTTGCTGAAGCTGTTGCCGGCCAGCACTCTCTGGTGCTGGAAGTGATTTTCCGTTCGTTGCTGGCGCTGCTGTTGCTCGGCCTCTACGTATGGCTGCTGACCATTGCCGATAACCTGCACGATCATCGCATCGCAACCCTGGGACTGCCGTTGAGCGATGGCTGGCGCCGGCAGTTTGCCACCGGCTGCATCGTCGGACTGGGACTCACGGCTCTGGCGGTGCTGCCAATCGCTATCTGGGGAAAGATGAGTCTTAACCTTTTTGTTGGTTCCCGAGTGCTTGCGAGGGCTGGTGCGGTGCTGTTTGTTCTTCTGGTGGGAGCGCTGGCGGAGGAGCTGATGTTCCGAGGCTATCCGTTTCAGCACCTCGAAGAGGGAATCGGCGCGGTTGGAGCGATCGCCGTTTTCTCAGTCCTGTTTGGGGTCGTGCACCTGTCTAATCCGGGCGCGAGCATTTGGGGGCTGGTCAACACGATCCTGATCGGAATCGTGCTCGCCATTGCCTACCTGCGGACCCGGGCGCTGTGGCTGCCCTGGGGCATTCACTTTGGTTGGAATGTGACTCTCGGATTCCTGTTCGGGCTGCCGGTGAGCGGGTTGCGGCTGTTTAATGTTGTGGTCCGGACTTCAGCCACGGGGCCGAAGTGGATGACCGGAGGCAGCTATGGAATTGAGGCCAGTGCCACGGGGACCATCGCTGTTCTGATCGGCATCGTTGTCGTTTGGAAACTGCCGGTCAAGAGCAGTGGTCAGTGGTCAGTTGCCAGTCGTCAGGTTGCGATGGCTGAGCGCAATTTGGACGGCACTAACCAGCAGGGCGGCGAGCGAAAGGTTGACGGCTAGCACGGCGTTTCGATTGACAACTCACACCTGGCAACCGGCAACTGCGATTGGCATATAATGCAACCAATCTGGGTTTTCCCATGAACCGGCCCCGTTTTCTATTGTTGACCACCGCGGTTTTGCTGCTGACGTTACCCGTGTGGGCGGACGACACCCAAGCGCCCAAGCCTGGTTCGGAAAAGATCACTCCACAGACTCGCATGCTGCTGATTCGCGATCTCACCGCGGAACATTGTTTCGCGCGCCGTACGTTTCCAATGGGGCACAAGGGGCTGGAGATCAAGCACGGCGTAGTCATCCCGAACGATGCGCAGGTGGCGCAGATGATCGCCGAGAACGGACTAGCGGCCAGAGCCGGCGATCGCGTCGTCATCAGCAACGTGGTGATCGAAGACAAGGCAATCGTGGTGGAGATTAACGGCGGACCGAAGAAACGCCAGAAGTGGTATCAACACATTCAAGTGGGCGTGGGCGGTGCCACGACAACGCCAGGGCCCGCTCCCAAGAACCTGGATGCAAAAGGATCCGTGGTGACGCTTGACTTCGATAAGTACGTACCCGAGCTGACGGGAGAGCAAGTGCGCGAGATGCTGGCGCCGGTCTTTGATTTCAAGGCCCTCAACCAGGCCGAAGCCTATGCCAAGACATTGCCGCCGAAGGTACAGGACGCCATCAAGAACCATAAGGTGCTGGTTGGTATGGACCGTGACATGGTGATCTACGCCAAGGGCCGCCCGCCCAAAAAGATCCGCGATAAGGACGAGAAGGGCCAGGACTACGAGGAATGGATTTATGGCACGCCTCCGGAAGAGGTGGACTTCGTGCGCTTCCAGGGGGAGGTGGTTTCACGCCTGGAGATCATGACGGTGGATGGCGAGAAGATCGTTCGCACCCAGAAGGAAGTAGATGTGCAGACGGCGGAAACCGAGGTGGCCGAGAAGAAGCCTCAGGAGAAGCCGGCCAGTGCTCCAACGCTACGCCGCCCGGGCGAACAGCCGGAGTATCCCTCTGGCGGTGGAGGCTCAAGCTACCCGCCATCTAACAATCCGTACCCAACTCCCGGCAGTACACCCTCGCCCACAGGTTCGCCGGACGGGCTGCCCCCGCACTCATTTGGCGCGTCTGCCATTACGCCGTTACACTGATGGTGTGAGGATCGCGCTCGGCCAAATCAACACCACCATTGGGGACTTCTCGGGCAATTCCACCAAGATTATCGAGTACGCACAACGCGCCAGGAGTGCGGGCATGGACCTAATCCTGTTTCCCGAACTCTCGGTTTGCGGTTATCCGCCGCGGGACCTGGTCGAGCGTCCGTGGTTTGTGGAGCGCAACCGGCAGACCACGGAAGCCATTGCGCGCGAGACGGAAGGTATCGCGGTGATCTGCGGCCTGGTAACGCCGGCCAAGTCCGACACTGGCAAGTCAGTGACGAATTCGGCGGCGCTGTTGCGGGATGGCAAGATCGCCTTTCTTCAATCGAAGCGGCTACTGCCCACCTACGACGTTTTTGACGAGATGCGGAACTTCGCGCCCGCCGATAGCCAGCAACTGATTTGCTTCGGGAACAAACAACTCGCGCTCACCATCTGCGAAGACGCGTGGAACGACAAGCACTTCTGGGATCGCCCGCTGTACGGTGTGGATCCGGTGGAAGACTTGATTGGAGCGGGAGGGCAAATCCTGTTGAACATCTCGGCCTCGCCCTTCTATTTGCGCAAGCGCGAATTGCGGCGGGAGATGCTGGAGGCCGTCGCGACGAGATTTCGCGTGCCCGTCGCTTTCGTGAACCAGATCGGCGGCAACGACAGTCTGGTATTCGATGGCTCCAGTTTCGCGCTAAGTCCCGACGGCAAAATCATCGCGCAGGCCAAGTCGTTCGAGGAAGACCTGGTCTGCTTCGATACGGAATCGCTGGCGGGAGATATCCACCACCAGGATGAGGGACTTGAGGCGAGTGCGTATTCCGCATTGGTGCTGGGCACACGCGACTACGTGCGCAAGTGCGGCTTCCAGCGGGTAGTGCTCGGGCTAAGCGGCGGTATCGACTCCGCGCTCACCGCCTGCATCGCGGTCGATGCCCTGGGGCGCGAGAACGTAATTGGCGTTCTCATGCCCGGCCCATATTCTTCGAGGGGGAGCATTGACGATTCGACAGAACTAGCCAGGAACTTGGGCATTCGGTTTGAGACGGTTCCAATCGGCGACACCTTCGACTCCTACGTAACATCGCTGAAGCCGGTGTTCGCCGGCCGCGGGCCTGACGTGACCGAGGAGAATATCCAGGCGCGCATTCGCGGGTCGTTGATGATGGCGATGTCCAACAAGCTTGGCGCGCTGGTGCTGACCACCGGGAACAAGTCGGAGCTAGGCGTCGGTTATTGCACGCTCTATGGCGATATGTGCGGCGGATTGGCCGTTATATCCGACGTGCCCAAGACCCTGGTGTATCGTCTGGCGCATTACGTGAACCGGTGTTCGCCAGTGATTCCAGTGTCCACCATCGAGAAGGCGCCTTCGGCGGAATTGCGTCCGGATCAGAAGGACAGCGACTCGCTGCCGCCGTATGAGGTACTCGACGCCATCCTGGAAGATTATGTAGAGGACAATAAGTCGCCCGAGGCAATTGCGGCCGAGCGCGGTTACGATCTGGCGCTCGTCCGCAAAGTTGCTCACATGGTAGACATGAACGAATACAAGCGGCAGCAGGCGGCGCCGGGCCTGAAGATTTCCGAGAAGGCGTTCGGCTTTGGCCGGCGCTATCCGATTGCGGCCAAGACGGAAATGTAGAATGCAGCATTTGGCACTTAGCACTTAGCACTTGGTAGCCAGGGTTAGTATGTCCCGAAGCTAACTGCTAACTGATGCTAATTGCTAACTGCTGTTTCACGAAAGGAACCATGAATCGTAGTACTCAAGTATTGTTGATGCTTAACCTTGGCGCTGGCCAGCCTGGCTGCCACCGCGCAAACCTCCGCTGCCGCTCCTGCGAAGGCGGCCTCTGCCGCCTCCGCCCCTTCGGCGACACTTCCCAACGAGGCCACCTTTAACGAGTTCCTCAAGAAGATGTTTGGCTGGGACACAGAACTCACCTGGAAGGTGATCGAGATCAAGCCGTCAGAGGCGGAGGGTATCTCGGAGGCCATCGTCGTTTTCAGTACTCCTAAGGGACAGCAGCCACAACGGATCTATGTGACCGCCGACCAGAAGCACGCCTTCACCGGCGAGATCATCCCGTTCGGAGCTGATCCCTTTGCGGTCATAAGACAGTCGCTGAAAGACGTCAACGGGCCATCGCGCGGGCCGAAGGATGCCGCCTTGACCATTGTCGAGTTCGGCGATCTGCAATGCCCGGCATGCAAGGCAGCGCAACCCAGTATCAACAAACTAATGGAAGAGGAACCGAAAGTGAGGCTGGTATTCCAGAACTTCCCGCTGGAGACCATCCACAAGTGGTCGATGACGGGAGCAAAGTACGTGGATTGCTTCGGACGGCTGAATAACGACGCCGTTTGGAAATTCATTGGCCTCGTCTACGATCATCAAGTGGAAATTAACGAACAGAATGTCGACCAGATGCTGAAGGGGTACGTGAAAGAAGCGGGCGGCGACCCCGAGTCCATGGCTGCCTGCATTGTAAAGCCAGAGACAGAAAAGCGTATCCGCGCATCCCTGGCGCTGGGTGAGAAGGTCGGGGTCAACAGTACGCCGACCTTCTACGTCGATGGACGTCGGCTCGTCGGCTTCGGGAACAACGTTCCCTACGATGTCGTCAAACAGATGGTGGACTTCTACGCCAGCAATGGAGGGAAATAGGTTCCAGCGGCTCGGCTAGTCTTTGAGCTTCTGCCTCCGCCGGCCATAGTTTCCACATCCCAGATTTGCGCGGATTCTCACGGATGGAAGCCAAAGTCCGTGAGCAATCCGTGCCAATGCATGGCTCGTCGCCTTTCACCCAACCTTCGCGGCCCTTCATTGCCACATCACAAATTGCAGTGACAAAAGTATTACAAACGGACCTCCCATTCGTTGGTATTCTGCAAAGGTCTCAAACGCATTCGGCGATTGAGGCACAACATCTCAGGGAGATCGATGAATCGTCTAAAAGAGTTGAACCCATTCACCACGGCCATCATGGTTGTATTTCACATTGGCGCAATAGCCGCCCTATTCATGTTCAGTTGGAAGGCGTTGGGTGTCGCGCTCGTACTGTACTGGGTTGCTGGGAACCTCGGCATTGGCATGGGCTATCACCGCCTGCTCACTCATCGCGGTTACAAATGCCCGAAGTGGCTGGAATACTTTCTCACCGTCTGCGCCACGCTATCGCTGGAAGGCGGTCCGATTTTCTGGGTGGCCACGCACCGCATTCATCATCAGCTCACCGATAAACCGGGCGATCCACACTCCCCGCGCGATGGCGGCTTCTGGGCGCACATGGGATGGATTCTCATGGGCAAGACCTTCCACAACAACAACACTGAATTGCTGGCCTACGTGCCCGACCTCCGCAAGGACAAGTTTCATCTCTGGATCAGCCAGTATCACTGGGTACCGCTCACCGTCGTCGGCGTGATCCTGCTGGCGGTCGGCGGATGGGCAGTCATGTTCTGGGGCAGTTTTTCTGCGCACCGTGTTGCTCCTGCATTCGACGTGGTTTGTGAACTCGGGGACGCACATGTGGGGCTCCAAACGCTTTGCCACCGACGACGACTCGCGCAATCTATGGTGGGTCGCGTACCTCAGCTTCGGCGAAGGCTGGCACAACAATCATCACGCGCATCCGCAATCGGCGCGCCATGGGCTGGCATGGTATGAGTTCGACATGAACTGGTATGGCATCCGGACCTTGCAAGCTCTGGGGTTGATATGGGATGTGAAGTTGCCCAAACTGGGGTCAGCGCGTGTCCAGCCAGTTGCGAGACCTGAAGTCGTGCCGGAAGAGGAACTAGTTTCGCGTGTAGAAGTTGTACAGCGGTAAGAGTTGAACAAGGACGGCGCGTCAGCGCCGTCCTTTTTGTTTATGGTCTACGTCAGTTTGATGCGCCTCAGCTACGGTAGAATCCATCCAGGTGGCAAGCTGATGAGCGAACTTCCAACAGGTCCCCGCAAGAGAATAAATCAGAATACGTTTCTCCTTGCCGTCCTTTGCGTTTTAACGGTTGGCCTGCTTTATCGACAGCTTGGTCATGCCCAGAAGCAGGAGATCGTCTGGAGTCCGCAAGAGAAGCCGATCGCCGAGCAAATCCACGGGCTTCGCAATCTGCCCGACGATGTCAGGGCACACACCACCAAAGAACTTGCACTGCAGATCCGGCAGTTGCCGGCGTCGCCCAACAAGCTTCGCCTGGCGGTTGGCCTGGCGAATCTGTCCACCGAAGGAGATTTCGGGCACGACACGTTGCAGGAGGTGGCGACCACCCTGGCTGACACACTGCTTCAGCAGCCTGTGCCCGACGAAAAAGGTCAGCCCGCCGCACCGTATGTTGAACTGGCGCAACTGGTGCGCTACGAGCACGTGCAGACCACGCTGGATGCGCCCCAGTACAAGGCGGCCATGGCCAAGCTTGAGGCCGACGACCAAGTCAGGCAAAAAGCCGACTTCACTCTGACGGACCTGCAAGGAAAGACGTGGACGCTTAGCGAACTGCGGGGAAAAGTAGTGCTAGTCAACTTCTGGGCGACGTGGTGTCCACCGTGTCGCAAGGAAATGCCCGACCTCGAGGTGCTCTACAACCGGTTCAAAGATCAGGGATTTGTGGTCTTGGCGATTTCCGACGAAGAGCTCGGCAAAGTGCAGCCGTTCATTACCGAGCGGAAGATCACCTATCCGGTTATGCTCGATCCGGGACGCAAGGTGAACGAGTTGTTCCAGGTTGAGGGCATTCCCAAGAGTTTCGTTTACAACCGGGAAGGGAAGTTGGTTGCCCAGTCGATCGACATGCGCACGCAAGGACAATTCCTGCAAATGCTCAACCAAGCCGGACTGCAATAGTAGTGGATAGTGAATCGTAGCAATGGCTAGCAGGCAGGCATCTGTCCAGCGTCGCGGGTTTGAGACCCAACTGCATTGCCGGGATGTCAACGTCCGGCGGCAAGCCAGGACGCCAGCTTTGCTATCCTGACCTCGTCTCCATGCGCATCACCAGTCGCAAGACCGCCATCGCGTTTTTCGTCACGCTGGGCGTGTCACTGGCCGTTGCTGCGATGGTCCTCAACATCACCTGGATCATCCTCAACTGGCGCGAGCTGGTCCCGCTGATTCTGGGCGTCATTGTTTTCGGCTTCATCATTGCTGGAGTCATTTTCAATACCATCTTTCTGGTGCGCGAAATTCGCCGTAACGAGCAACAGGACAGCTTCCTGAATGCGGTGACCCATGAGCTGAAGACGCCCATCACCTCAATCCGCCTCTACCTGGAGACGCTGCAGAAGCGCGACCTGGACGAGATGCAGCGCAGCGAGTTTTACCAGGTGATGCTGGAAGACACGCAACGCCTCATCAACACTGTCGAGCAGGTGCTAAAGGCCGCGCGGGTAGTGCAGAAGAATGCGCTGCTCTCCCGCGTGGAGGTTGCCGTCGGACCGCTGGTACAGGATGCGGTGGATCTGGCCCGTTCGCGGCACCATCTTTCAGCCGATGCGATGGACTGGGCCCAGGACGGACGGCCCGCCGAGCAGCTTGCCGTGATGGGCGATCGCGAAGAGCTTTTCACCGCGTTGTCGAACGTGCTCGACAATGCGGTGAAGTATTCGCCGGCGGAACCCAACATTCGCGTCGAGGTAGTCACACCCGGCCTGCGCGAAGTGCAAATTCGGGTGCGCGACAATGGTGTCGGCATCTCCGCGTGGCGAGTTGAAACGGGTCTTCAAACGCTTCTATCGCGTGCTTGCCCCGGGCCCAACCCAGGTGAAGGGAAGTGGCCTGGGGCTGTTCATCGTGCGCGCCATAGCGCACCGCCATGGCGGCAACGCCTACGCTGAAAGCGAAGGCGCGGGCCGCGGCACTACCATTATCATCCAGTTGCCGAGGAACTCGCCGTGAACGGAATCCTGTTGGTGGAAGACGAAGAACATCTGGCGCGCGGGCTGAAGTTCAACCTCGAGGCCGAGGGATATCCGACCAGCGTGGTGGGCGACGGCGAAACCGCTCTCGACCTGCTGCTGAAGAAGCGCAGCGAGTTCGATCTGCTGGTGCTCGACGTCATGCTGCCCGGCAAGGACGGCTTTACGGTTGCGAGCCGAGTTGCGCAAGGCGAGCAACTACATTCCTGTGCTCATGCTGACGGCACGAGGCCAGCCGGAAGATGTGCTGAAGGGCTTCGCCGCTGGCGCCGACGACTACCTGCCTAAGCCGTTCGATCTCGCCATCCTGCTGGCGCGCATTCGAGGCCTCCTTCGCCGCCGCGACTGGGGTCGCACCTTGCTCACCGATCCACCGGCGGAGTCGCGCGTGGCGGAGTCTAAAGATGCCGATACGCTGCGCGAGTTCGATGTCTACACTTTCGCGGGAAGGGAAATAGATTTCGGAACTCTCGAACTGCGGGCTAACGGCAAGATGTTCCGCCTGACCCTGATGGAGGCCGATCTACTGCGGCACCTCATTCGCAACGGCGAAAAGATCGTGTCGCGCAAGTCCATTCTCGAAGAGGTCTGGGGTCTGCGCGAAGATACCGACACCCGTGCCATCGATAATTTCATAGTGCGGTTGCGCAAGTACATTGAAAACGACCCGGCCCATCCCCAGCATCTGTTGACGGTAAGGGGTGTGGGATACCGGTTCCTGCCGCAGGCAGACACCACATAGCAACCTGTGACGATGGTCAGGGCCATCTTCCCAAATTGAATCTACTTGGCGGTTGGTCGAATCCACGGGCGGCGGGCGAACCCCAGCCCCTTCTCCTGCATCGTCCCTAGCAGCCCGTGGTGAAAGCCAGCTTTGTATCAGGGCACGCCTTTAGGCGTGCCGTAAAGGTCGCAAAATCAACGCGCCTTTAGGCGCTGATTTTTCAGTTCGGACTTTCACCACAGCCTGCTATGCCCATTTCTATTGGGGGCACAACGTCTGCGTTTTTTGTGTAGGCAAATTTGTTAAAGCGGTGTACACTCCCGGAGGCTCAGGCGAGTACCGGAACAGCATCCTGCCGCTAGCCGGGGGCGGATTGGAGATTGCTTCTGTTTCGGTGATCTTGGGGGCCGCAAGCTACTACTCAAAGGGACACGGAGAGTTCCGAATTGTCTATGGCCCCGTCGCGGAATGGGTTTCAGCAGGACAACGCCGAAGCGGATATCACAATTTGGAAGGAAGCGCTATTCGGCGCCGATCTTCTTCTACTGCACGCCTCACCCGTCTACTACGGCCTCGGCATTCCACATGGCGACGGCTCCGGTGTGGTCGTCGTTCCTGGGTTCCTGGGCACCGACAATTATCTAACGCAATTACGGTCGTGGCTGGAACGCATCGGCTATCGCGCCTACTTCTCCGGCATCGGCCTCAATGCAGACTGCCCCAACATTCTCATCCAGCGCCGCCTGAATGAGATCGTCGAAAAGGCGCTCATCGAAACCGAGCGCAAGATCCATCTGATCGGTCACAGTCTGGGTGGCATCATCGCTCGCTCGGTCGCCAACCAGAGGCCCGGCGACGTTGCATCAGTGATCATGCTGGCCTCGCCGTTTCGCGGTACCGTCGCCCATCGCACCGTGCTGCGGACCGCCGAGCATGTTCGCAAGCGCATCCTGGCGGAGCATGGCCAGGGAGTCCTGCCTACCTGCTATACCGGTCGCTGTACCTGCAACTTCCTCGATTCTCTCCGTCGTAAAGTACCCGACTCGGTGCTGGAGACCGCAATCTACACGCGCAACGACGGCATAGTTGATTGGCGCTACTGTGTGACCGGAAACCCCGACCGCGATTTTGAAGTGCCCGGCACTCACATTGGACTAGCGTTTAACTCGTCGGCCTATTCAATCATCGCCAATCGCCTGGCCCAGGCACACTCGGACGACTAGAGCAGTTTCGGGGTGTCTGTATCCACGAGTCTCGGGTAGAGCGGCGCTTCAGCGCCGCGTCAAGTGTGCCGCTCCCGTTTGAAGCCTAGGTTCGGAAGGCGCCGCGAACGCGGGCCTGAAGGCCCGCTCTACCCGGACACATCTTCTGTGGAAATGCTCTAGCGAGCAGTCTCCCCAGCCCTTCCATCTCGCTTTGGTTTTACAGGCAAGGTACGCCGTTCCCTTCCTGTACAGCACATCGCTCCCGATTTGGCAACGAGCGGCGTCACACAACTGTTGTGACGAGAGCGTAGTTCCAGATTGGGAATGCAAGCGGAACTATTCCCATTTTGTTGCTGCACAGGCGCTTCCGTGGCTCAAACTGGGATGGAAACACAGTTGGGCCCGACCAAGGTGGCGTGTCCGTCTCAGGTGGCAACGCCCCAATCCGAGTTCAACTGAAAACCTAAACTGCCGAGTTGCCCCGATCAGGGCGAGTCGCGAGGAGACTTATTATGCGGCGCTCATTTGTCTGCGTCCTTGCTTTATTCCTGCTATTAACTGCTCTCACCTGTTTCTCACAACAAGTTGACATCCGCCAGTTCAGCGCTTTTGGCGCCTATTCTTACCTCAGTACGCCGTCGCTGAATTTGACCCAGCGCGGATTCGATGGTGACTTTGGCGTCAACATGCGCAGTTGGTTGACGCTCGGCGGCGATTTCAGCTACGCCGGCGGCAATAGTTCGCTGCTGCCGAACGATCTTAATTCGGCAACCCAGGCAAAATTAGCGCCGATTCTGCCGCATCTTCCCCCGGGATTCGTATTGGCGGTTCCTTACAACTCTTCAACCTATACGTATGAGGCCGGGCCACAATTCAACTACCGCAGATTCAAGAAAGTGACTTTGTTCGTGCGCCCGGCGCTCGGGGCGCTGCACGCGAGTTTCACGGCCAAGCCGAACGACCCAATCACCGCAGGAATTGTCAATGGCCTCCTGAACGGGAAGACGTCCAGCTCTGACACAGTGCTGTTTTACGGCTTCGGAGGCGGGATCACCTGGGAAATCACCCCGAACTTTGGTCTTCGTGTAGCCTCCGACTTTGTTCACTATGATTTTTTCTCGAACTTGCTGAATGGCGGTCGTAACAGCGTGCGGGTCGTGGTAGGAACGAAGTACTCGTTTGGAAGGAACATCTTGCGGAAGTAGCTGAGAAGTCCTTCATAGCTGGGAGCATCTTTTGATTTGGCAGGCGTTCGCCTGTTTGGATGGTAGCGATCCCGGATCAAGACAGCCGGCAAAGATCAGTGTGCCTGCGCGGCCAGGTAAAGACCGTGCGGGCAGATGTGAAAGTGTGTCCTAAACACCGCGCCATCGCCAGATCACCCTGCTCTCGCTGGTTATTGGGCTCATGAGGTTTGGTGTGTTTATTTGAAGGTGAGGTTTAACATGCGAAAGCTTCCCGCGGTCGAGGATGCCAGAGCCATCATGACGCAAGGAATGGAATGGGGAGTCTGGAAGTGGCTGCTCGAAAAGAAACGAGTGCGGGCGATCGCCGATCTGGCTAGGGCCGCCCTCGATGAATGCGAGATGAAGGTCAAGGCCACTTGGAGCGACGACCTGAAGGTTGCTTACAATCAGTTAATATCGGAAAACGGCGACGCGAAACAAGCGCGTCGAAATACGAAGGTCAAGAAAAAAGATGAAACGCAGAAGAACGATTCTCAGATCATGGCCGCGGTCAAGCGGGTGAAGGAGGCGGATGACGATGCCTATAACGCCCATGAGGATGCGGAAGATACCTTCGCCGAAGCGGAGAAACGAATGAGCACCAGCATGGCCCGCGAAGCAGCCCGCAAGGCCCTGGAAGCCTATGATTGTCACGAAGCAGCCATTCGCAAAGCCGAGGCGCTGGTTCGTTCCAAGTGAATAACGCTCGTCGCGCGCGGTGACCAGGTCGCCAACGCTGTTCATCACTGCATTTTGTAGATCGCCAGACTGTCCGGTGGCAATTGCAGGTGCAGCTTTGTCCCATCAAGTTGCACGGGAGAGGCGGCGAGAATCGGCGTCAGACTCTTAGCATCGGCGAGTGACGTATCCGTGAAGTTCAGGGTGATGTCCTCGGCCGTGTCTCTGTTGTGAAATACGATCAGTAGGCGCTCGCCGTCGGCTTCGCGGGTAAAAGCATAATAATTGTCAGACACCGCGATGTGCTTCAGCGTACCCGTACGCAGCGCGACATGTTCCTGGCGCAACTTTAACAAGCGTTGGACGTGAGCGTAGACGTCCTGTTCCTCCGGTGTGCGGCCGGCTTGCGTGAAGGCGTTGTGCTGGTCGCCAGGGAACCCACCCGGAAAGTCGTGCCGGTTGTCCGGATCGTCGCCGCCAGTCATCCCGATCTCGTCTCCGTAATACAACTGCGGGATTCCGCGCAAAGTCGCCAGCAACGAAAAGGCAAGCTTGAGCTTCTCGCGCGAGCCGTTCGCATCGGTGAGGAAGCGCTTCATATCGTGGTTGCCGATGAACGTGACCAGCAGCTCAGGATGCGGATAGAGCCGGTCCTGCCGAAGCACGTCAACAATCTTCTTTGCTGAGGCTCCATGAGCGACCGTCTCGCGGATGGCGGAATTCATCGGAAAGTCGAACGGCGTGGTCAGATGGGTGTCGATGCCGTCGAAACCAGTTTGGCCACCAGCCCAGTACGAAGTCACCGTAGGGTCCGTGTTGTACACCTCGCCCACAGTGAAGAAGTGCGGGTACCTCGAGAAGAGTCCGTTGTGGTAATAGGCCCAGAATGTACGCGGAACGTAAGGGAACGTGTCAATGCGAAAGCCGTCAACCCCGCCGCTCTCCGCCCACCACTCGGCATTTTGGAGCAGATACTGAGCGACCAGGGGATTCTCCTGCGCCAGGTCGGGCAAAACGTTCGCAAACCAGCCCTCGAGGGCGCTGATGTAATTCGCCTTCACCGCGTGCGGATCGGTGATGGGGGCGTAGAAGTAGTCGGTGTCGAGGTGATGCTCCGTGGTGCCGTGCAGCCAACCGGGAGCGGGCTGCGATGCCGCCCACGGATGCTTGGGTCCAACGTGGTTCGGCACCATGTCCAGCAGGACCTTCAGACCGAGTTGATGCGCTGCAGCAACCAACTCCTGGTAGTCCTTCATGGTGCCGAAATGATCTTCGACCGCGTACTCGTCGACCGCTCCGTAGCCGTGGTAGTCGGAGGTGGAGTCGTCGTTGTCATCAATCGGTGTGAGCCATAGTGCCGTAACGCCCAGATCCTTCAAGTACGGCAAGTGTTCCTGAATGCCCTTCAGGTCCCCGCCGTGATAGGTCTTGGCCCCGCTGCGGTCGTAGGTGCCAGGAGCCGCGCCCTGCGGTTGGTTGTTGCTGGGGTCGCCGTCGGCGAAACGGTCAGGCATGATCAGGTAGATCACGTCATCACGGGTAATTCCCTGAAACCTGCCTTCCTTTGGGGCTCGCTGTAGCAACGGCAGAGTCACGCGCGTCTGGCCGGAGACAGTCTTTACGAGGATGGGAACGTCCCCCGCGCGCGCGGTAGGATAGAAACTCAGCCAGACGAATGCATGTTTGCCATCGGGTTGAGTTTGGACCCTGCCGACGGATGCGCCAGGATAGTCAACCGAAATGTCTGCTCCGGTCAGGTTCTCGCCGTAGAGCAAGACCATGACTGTGGGTACGAACCGGGTCCACCAATTAGGAGGCTCAATCTTCGACACCTTCGGTGGGTTGGCGGGCAGCGCCGATGTTGCGAACGAAAGTATCAAAACTAGCGTGAGGATGGAAACGCGGCAACGCACTGCAGAACGCATCATTCGCCCACCTCTCCGATTCGGCAGAGCTTCCGGAGTCGTGACCTTCATCCCGGCATTTTCTCACGGTGGATGTTGACCTTGCGCACCGCCTTGGATTGACAAGGGTGTCCGGTGGCGCTTAGGCTTCCGGTTCATCCGCAAGTTGGCGATCGGCGAACACTAGCAAGGCCGCCGCGGGACCGGAAGAAGAATGCAAAAGCCGCCCAAGAGCTTCTGGCAAATCTGGAACATGAGCTTTGGTTTCCTCGGCATCCAGTTTGGCTGGGGGCTGCAGATGGCTAACATGAGCGCCATCTACGAATACCTCGGAGCGCGTGCCGACCAGATCCCAATTCTGTGGCTGGCGGCTCCGCTGACCGGCTTGATCGTGCAGCCCATCATCGGCCACGCCAGCGACCATACCTGGACGCGCCTGGGACGCCGTCGTCCATATTTTCTAGCGGGCGCGATTCTGAGTTCCTGCGCGCTCATCCTCATGCCGCGTTGTTCGGCGTTGTGGATGGCTGCCGGCCTGCTCTGGATATTGGACACCTCCATCAACATCAGCATGGAGCCGTTTCGCGCGTTCGTCGCCGATCTGCTGCCGGAAGAGCAGCGCACACGGGGCTTCGCGATGCAGAGCCTGTTCATCGGGCTGGGGGCGGTGGTTGCTTCAGCGCTGCCGTGGCTGCTGACCAATGCGCTTCATCTTGGAGCCGAGAGCTCCGGGCACGCCATCCCGCTAACGGTTCGGGTGTCTTTTTATATTGGGGCCGCAGCGTTTTTCGGGGCAGTGCTGTGGACCATTTTCACGACGAAGGAGTATCCGCCCGACGACATCGAAGCCTTTCGCCGGCAGAAAGCCGAGCGTCGTGGAATCGGGAGTCATGCTTCGGAAATCCTGCAGGCGATCCGTGAGATGCCGCTGACCATGCGCCAACTGGCGCCCGTCCAGTTACTCACATGGCTTGGACTCTTTTGCATGTGGCTCTATTTCCCGGTGGCCGTGGCGCGGAATGTCTTCGGCGCTCCCGACCAGACCTCGCCGATCTACAAGGCAGGGGCGGAATGGGCGGGTCTCTGCTTCGGGATGTATTCCGCTGTGTGCTTCGGCTTTTCTTTCTTCCTGCCAACGCTGGCGAGGATTGTCGGCCGCAAACACGCGCACAGCCTATGTCTGTTGTGTGGCGCACTCGGATTGCTTTCGGTGGCCATCATCCACGATAAGAATTTTCTTCTGCTCTCGATGGTCGGAGTTGGAATCGCCTGGGCCAGCACGCTCTCGATGCCTTACTCGGTCCTGGCGGGCTCGCTGCCCGCGGACCGGACTGGGGTGTACATGGGCATCTTCAACTTCTTCATCGTTCTTCCCGAGATCATTGCTTCGCTCGCTTTCGGCTGGGTCATGAACCACCTGCTGAACAACAATCGATTGGCTGCTGTGATCGCGGGAGGAGTGTTCATGGCGATCGCCGCAGTGCTCATGCAGCGCGTAGTCGATCCTGGGGCCGAGCGTGTCGAAGTGGCGCTGGTAGGTGAGAACGAGGTCGCGATATGAGATCGCAAAAGGTCGACTGCAGCCAGTGAGATTTCCCCGGTCCAGCGGCGTCCTGTTGCATCCCACGTCCCTTCCGGGACCCTACGGCATTGGCGAGCTGGGCCCTGAGGCGCGCCGCTTTGCGGATTTCCTGCGCGATTCGGGACAGCATATCTGGCAGGTCCTTCCGCTCGGTCCAACCGGGTACGGCGATTCTCCTTACCAGTGTTTCTCCGCATTTGCCGGCAATCCTCTGCTGGTCAGCCTCGATACGCTTGCTGAAGATGGATATCTCAGCCCTCGCGATCTGAACGAACGGCCTGAGTTTCCTGCCGGCAACGTGGACTTTGGCTCGGTCATCGCATGGAAAATACCGTTGCTCCGGAAGGCCTATCAGGCGTTCCAGAAACGTGCGCCGGTAGAACAAGAAGCTTTCGCAGCCTTCTGCTGCAACAGCGCCGGATGGCTCGACGAGTTTGCATTGTTTATGGCTCTGAAGGAAGCCAACAACAATGTTATGTGGACGCTCTGGGACCGTGAACTGGCGTTGCGCGATCCGAGCGCGATGGAGCGAGCGAGCATCGAGCTACGCGAAGATATCGAATGCAACAAGTTCATCCAGTTCCAGTTTCGAACGCCAGTGGAACGAGCTGAAAGAGTATTGCGGCAGCAACCATGTTCGCATCATGGGCGACATGCCGATCTATGTTGCGCTGGATAGCGCCGATGTGTGGGCCGATCCGAAATTGTTCAAGCTGAACGACAACGGACAGCCGCTGGCCGTCGCGGGTGTGCCGCCGGATTACTTCAGCGCCACCGGCCAGCTCTGGGGCAATCCAATTTATCGTTGGGACGCGCATGCTAGGAGTGGGTATGCCTGGTGGATTGCCCGCTTTCGTCGCGCGCTGGACGTGCTCGACATGATCCGGCTCGACCACTTCCGCGGGTTTGCGGGCTACTACGAAATTCCAGCGGGCGAAACCACGGCGATGAACGGCAGATGGGTAAAGGGTCCCGGGGCGCCGCTCTTTGAGGCGCTGAAGAGCTGCGCTGGGCAAGCTGCCCGATCGTCGCCGAAAATCTTGGCGTGATCACTCCCGATGTCGAAGCGCTGCGCCAGCAGTTCGGATTTCCCGGCATGGCGATCCTGCAATTTGCCTTCGGTACCGATCCGCAAGCTCCCGAATTCAAGCCGCACAACTACGAGCATCACCTCGTCGCCTATACCGGCACCCACGATAACGATACTGTTCTTGGCTGGTGGAACAGCACGGTGGGGGCGGATAGCACTCGCACTCTCGCAGGGTGTGGAGAAAGAAATGGAGTATGCGAGGCGTTATCTGAATACGGACGGCCGAGAGATCAACTGGGTGATGATTCGCACGCTCATGGCATCGGTGGCTGACACGGTGCTGTTTCCCTTGCAGGATGTGCTCGGCGTCGGCAGCGAAGGCCGCATGAACCTGCCCGGATCGCCGTCCGGCAATTGGCGTTGGCGCTTCCGCGCCGAAGCATTGCCGCCGGAGATCAGCGTTCGATTGAAAGAAATGGCTGAAACCTACGAGCGATAAACATAGTCTCTGTAATTCGCGCGCTTAGCAGTATCATGTTTCTGGCGCAGGAGAGTGCATGTACTTCGAACAGTTCTACCTGGGATGTCTGGCCCACGCTTCTTATATGCTCGGCTCGGAAGGCGAAGCCGTTGTCGTCGATCCTCAGCGCGATGTCGAGATCTATCTGGAGGCGGCGCAGAAGCAAAACCTGCAGATCCGCTACATCTTCGAGACCCATCTGCACGCCGATTTTGTCTCCGGACACACAGAGTTGGCTGCCCGGACTGGAGCAACCATCTACATCGGAAAAGCGGCAGGCGCTACTTTTCCTCACGTCGATATAACGGACGGATTCGAGCTGCGCGTCGGGAGGCTCCGTATCTCGGGGCTCGAGACACCAGGGCACACGCCTGAAAGCATCTGCCTGGTCGTCACCGACGAAGAGAAATCGCAGCGGCCATGGGCTGTGCTCACGGGCGACACGCTGTTCATCGGCGACGTGGGCAGACCCGATCTGTCGAAGACGCACACCCCGCAGCAGCTTGCCGGATTGATGTACGACTCGCTGCACGACAAACTGCTGACGCTGCCCGACGAGGTGCTGGTCTATCCCGCGCACGGGGCCGGATCGCTTTGCGGACGCAACATGCGCGCCGAGCGCTCTTCGACCATCGGCACCGAGCGACTCACGAACTACGCCCTCCAGATCAAGAGCCGCGATGAGTTCATCCGGCAGATGACGTCCAATCTTCCCGCACGTCCTGACTACTTCCTGGAAGACGCAGCCATCAATCGCGCAGGAGCTACGCCACTGACCGAATTGCCAGAGCTGAGACCCATTTTGCCTGCCGAACTGCGATCTATCCTGGAGCGCGGCGCAATTGCGCTGGATGTTCGTCCGGCGGACCAATTTGCCGCAGCACATGTGCCCGGCTCCGTCACCATCCCACTGTCTGGTCAGTTTGCTTCCTGGGCTGGGGCGGTTCTGGGTCTGTCGGCGCGGCCCGTGCTGATCGGTGACACACCCGATCAGCTAAGTGAGGCGCGCCTTCGTTTGGCGCGTGTGGGTATAGAAGACCTGGCCGGCTATCTCGACGGCGGCACGGGCGGATGGCAGCGGGCAGGCTTTGCATTGCAGCAATTGCCGCAGATCACCGTGCAGGAACTCAACTCTGGTCTGCAAAAGGACGGAGTGCACGTGCTCGACGTTCGGCGCGAGGGCGAATGGGAAGCCGGCCACATCGAAGGCGCGGACTGGTATCCGCTGGACCGCTTCAAGGCCGCGCTTGCCGGAGATCGACCACAACGTACCCGTCGCCGTGCATTGCAAGAGTGGCTATCGCAGCGTGATCGCGTGCAGCCTGCTACAGAGGGCAGGCCATAGCAACATCGTCAACGTCATCGGTGGCTTTGACGCCTGGGAGCAAGCAAAGTTGCCAACCACTACTGAGGCCACCATTAGCGCATAAGGGATTCCCTCAGTATCCGTGCCCGCCACCTTCCTCCAGTTTCACCTTGCCGCGGAACATGCGGTAGATGAAGATGAAGTAGCCGGCGGCGAAAATCATCCCGATCGTCCACCACACAAAGCCAACTGCTAATCCGTGCGAACCGGCGGCTGTGTTGTAGATCGTCAGACTGTAGTTCGCGCCGGTGCTAGCGGGCAACACGTTGGGATAGAGCGCGAACGCCGCTCCCACCAGCATGCCGACGATGTACAAGCAGGATGCCAGGAACGCTCCCTTCTCTTTCCCACGCGGAGTGGGCGAAGTACAGATACGCCAGACTCGCGATCACAAGGATAGGCACCAGGTATCCGACCGGCCACTTGCTGTAGTTGTCCAGCACATGCGGAACGGCAAACACGGTGGCAATCAAGCTGAGAATGGTGAGCAACACCTGCACAGGCCACAAAGTTGACGCAACCTTACGCGCCCGCAGGTTCAGGTCGCCTTCCGTCTTGGTCGCAAGATAGAGCGATCCGTGAATGGCGAGCGTCACCAGCGCAACCACGCCGCACAGCACGGTGTACCAGTCGAGAATGCCGTTTTGTTCGCCCACCCGCCAGTTGGTCCACAAGGGTTCGAAGAAAAAGCCGTCTGCCTTAAGCGGAACGCCCCGGACCACGTTTCCGAGGGCTGCGCCCAGGAAGATCGCCAACAGGATACTGGCCAGTCCGAAGATGGCGTCGAAGAATCCCTTCCACAACTTGTCCTCAAGGTGGGTGCGGAACTCGATGCCGATTGCGCGCAACATGAGCAGCCACAAGACCATGGTGAGCGGAAGGTAGAAGCCGCTGAAACTGGAGGCATACAGCAGGGGAAACGCAAAGTACAGCGTACCGCCGGCAGCGAGCAGCCAGACTTCGTTGCCGTCCCACACCGGACCGATGGCGCGCAAGATAGTGCGTGCGCTCAGAGTCACTTTTGGCAATCAACAAATGGACGGCGCCGGCGCCAAGATCAAATCCATCGAGCAGGACGTAAACGGCGACCATCACCGCGACAATCATGAACCACATCGTTGCCATGGCTATCGCACCTCCACCGGCACTGGAATTACATTTTGTTGCGACGAGTCGGGCCCGTGCTGGATCTCGCGCGCTACCAGGAAAAGGAAGAGCATCGAGAGCACGGTATACATCCCGAGGAAGCCGAGGAAGCTAAACCAGCCATTGCCCGCGGAGACCATCTTCGAGTAGCCATCCACGGTACGCAGCAAGCCATAAATCAGCCACGGTTGGCGGCCGAGTTCGGCGGTCATCCAGCCGGCGGTGTTTGCAATGTAGGGGAAAGGCGCGAGTAGCAGCAGAATCCAGAGCATCCAGCGGGCGTCGTATAAATAATTCCGCCACAGCATGAACGTCGCGATGGCCGAAATTGCTATGAACATGGTCCCCAGGCCAACCATCATGTGGTACGCGTAGTAAAGCAGGGGAATATTGTCGGGCCAGTCTTCCTTGGGAACGCGATCGAGTCCCTGCACCTCAGCGTTCCAATGACGCCAGGTGAGGAAGCTCAGCGCTTTGGGCACGACGATTGGATTGTCCATCTTCTGTTCAGTCACATTCGGCTGGCCCAGGATTACCAGCGGCGCTCCGGGTTGCGTCTCCCAAAGCGCTTCCATGGCAGCCAGGGTAACCGGCTGCTTTTGCGCGACCATCCGGCCCGCCCAGTCGCCCGTGGGAAAGAGCTGCACCACGCTGACGATCAGTCCGGCGATCACTCCCAGACGAACGAAGATGCGGCCCTGTTCCACATGCTTCTGGCTGAGCAGGTAAAATGCGCCAACCGCGCTCATGACGAACGCACCCGTGATCGCCGCGCCGCTCATGTTGTGCGCGTACTGCACCCACGCCCACGGATTCAGGATCAGTTGCCAAAAGCTGCTCAGTTGGAACGATCCGTCCGCGCTCCGCTCATAGCCGACAGGATTCTGCATCCAGGCGTCGGTCGCGATGATGAAGTACCCCGATAGCCACGAGCCGACAAAGACCATCAAAGCGGCAAACCAATGCTGACCTCTGGTCAGCCGTTTCTCGCCATAGAGGAACAGCCCGAGGAAGGTGGATTCAAGAAAGAACGCGAAGCAGACCCTCCATGGCCAGCGTCTGCCCGATCACCCCGCCGGCAAAACGCGAAAAGTGCGACCAATTGGTGCCGAACTGAAATTCCATCGGGATACCGGTTACCACGCCGATGACAAAATTGATGCCAAAGATCTTGGCCCAGAAGCGGGCGGCCTGGTCGTAGCGCTCGTCATTGGTTTTGAGTGCCAGGGTTTTCAGAATCACGATCAGCGGCGCCAACCCCATCGTCAACTGCGGGAACAGGTAGTGATAAGTCACAGTGAAGGCAAATTGCAGGCGGTGAATCAAAAGTGCGCTATCCATGAATGGTCCTTGGTAAGATGCCGGTGCACCGGCGCCTTGCCGCGACTCCGCTATCGCGAACAACGGCCCGGCAACAACCTGTCAGTATTGTCGCGCAGGGTATGCAAGTCACACTGTGACTCTCGTCACAAGATCAACAAGTCCCTCAGATGGAGGCAGGTACGCCGGCATGGCAGAGAATCCGGCGGGCGGGCGACTCAAACGGCGAACTTGCCCTCGAATGGCGACCGAGTCTCTACTTGCGAGTTCGGGTCTAAACTAATAATCATGCGTTACGGTTTATGCAAGCTGGCCATCTGCCTCATTGTGGCGGCAGCGGCTGTCGGTATTGTGTTGCACCCTACCGCGGCCCAAGCTCAACAGAGAACGAAGCGTCTCATTATGAAAGATGGTTCCTATCAATCGGTCATCAAGTACGAGATACAAGGGGATCGTGTGCGCTATTTCAGTGCCGACCGCTATGAGTGGGAAGACGTACCCAACTCGCTGATCGATTGGGACGCGACAAAGAAATACGAGGCCGAGCTGAGCAGTGGCAAATCGCTGAAATTGGAAGAGACGCCGGAGGAAAAGCAGGAGCGCGAACAGGAAGAAGCCAACTCGCCAGAGATCGCGCCCGGTCTTCGTCTTCCCGGAAGCGGTGGCGTGTTCCTGTTTGACCAGTACCAGGGCAAACCCGAGTTGGCGGAGATTGTGCAGAATGGCAGCGAGGTGAACAAGAGCAAGGGGAAGAACACGGTCCGTTCGACGATCAACCCGCTGGCCAGTTCAAAGCAGAACCTGGAGGTCAAAGGCGCGCACGCGCAGATCCAATCCCATGTGCCGCGGCCCACGATCTATGTTGACATTGACGAGGGACCGGTGAACGACGTGCCGCTGAGCGATCGCTTCCGGATTGTGCGCGCCGACCTGAAGAACGGCGCGCGAGTCATGGGGAATCTGAAGATCACAGTCACGGGTAAGGTGAGTCAGCACACGAATGTTATCCCGGTAGGGGTTGAAAAACTCGGAACCGGTGAGTGGGTGAAAGTTACCCCCGCGGCGGACCTTGCGCCCGGTGAGTATGCTGTCATCGAGATGCTGGCTCCGGATGAGATGAACCTTTACGTGTGGGATTTCGGAGTCAATCCCTCTGCGCCGGCCAATCCCAACACGTGGCAGCCCGCGCAGAAATCGGCGACTGGCAATTAATCTCAGCCAGTAGCACAAGGGCTTGACGCACTTGCTGATCGTCGCGAAGTTTGTTGCCTCTAACCTGGATTATTCATCAGGGCCTGACGCTTTGAAGGGGCACGGCTTCAGCCGTGCCGTAGAGCTGCCCTTCTTATGGATGGCTTTAGCCGCTGAGGGACTTCGGTTTGGAGACCAAGTGCGAGTGCCCTCAGGGGCTGAAGCCCAACTCACCACGCGCCCGTGACGGCACGGCTGAAGCCGTGCCCCTTCAAAGCTTTCCGTCCTCAGCTATCGAAACAGATGAATAATCCAGCCTAAGATCTGTCGTTTGGGAAGAAAGCCCCGTTGCGCAACTTACCGATTGCTATCTTCTTCCTTCTTCGAAGCCCACGATTCCCATTCCGGCGACGGCGATGTTGTCTCGCCCGGCCTGCTTAACCTGGTACATCATTTCGTCGGCCCGCTGCACGATCGCCTGTGGAGTGCCGGCGTCCACCGGATAGCTGGCAATTCCCACACTAGCACGCAGCTGCCAGGGGAGGAATCATTCCCACGACCCAGCCTTTAGAGTGAAGAACAGCCATCAGACGCCGTGCCACTTGCAGCGCAGCCTCCTTCGAAGTTTGTGGCAGCAAGACAATGAACTCGTCGCCGCCGTAGCGAAAAGCGGCGTCCACCAGGCGCAGGTTTTCACGAAGCGACCGCCCGACCTGTCCTAGCAGCTCACTGCCGGCCAGATGTCCATGTTCATCATTCACGCAGCTTGAAATGGTCGAGATCGAGAAACAGAAGGCTGAAATCATAGCCGAAGCGCTCAGAGCGGTGTACCTCCTCCGAAAGCACGGTAAACAGATGACGCGCATTGTACAAGCCGGTGCAATCGTCGGTGATGCTGAGTTCCTGGATACGTTGCACGGCGCGGGCGTTCTCGATGGCGATGGCCGCGTAATCGGCAAGCGTCTGCAGCAATTTCTCGTTGCGGTCATAAACCTGCATGTCAACATTCACTAATTGGATGATGCCCAGCATCTTGCCGCCTGTCCGAACCGGCATGCAGATCAGCGAGCATCCGTCGGCGATGGAAGGCTCGTTGCTGCTCTGCCGAATGCGGACGTCCCGATTCACATCGGTGATGACCAGCGGCTCTGCTTTCTCCAGCACCCACCGGATCAGGGTTTGGCCGGTGTTCAAGGTCAGAGCGTTGACAGCCTCGCAAGCTTCGCCGACCGCCGCTGCGTAATAAAATTCTTTGCTCGTTTCATCGAGCATCAAAAGAGACCACGAGGCTGGCTCAAAGTAGGCTGCCAGCTTCTCCATAATTGTTTGCAGGATGGTGTCGAGATCCAGCGACGACGTTAACGCCTGGGCAAGGTCGTGAAAAATCTTCAACTCGTGCGACTGGCGGTCCTTATCGGCTGCTGAAAATGACATGCAAGGCCTTGAAACGGGGTCGTCCGCCGTCCAGGAAAAGCCGCGGCTTTTCTCCGCTAGAGCGTGAGCACGATTGTATCGAGCATACCACCTCAGAGCGGCGGGGGACCTCTTGAGACATGTAGGCGGGACTTCGAGTTTGACACTCCCATTGGGACTTCATATGATTCGGTAGAGAATCCGGCTAAACCCAAGTGAGTAAATCATTTGAAGAGACCGAAGCTGGCGCACGTGCGTTCGGGGAACGCCTGCGGCGGGAGCGCGAGATGCGGGGCATCTCACTCGAAGAAATTGCCGCAACCACCCGGATTGGCAAGCGTTTCCTCTGCGCCTTGGAAGACGGACAGTTCGACCTTCTTCCCGGCGGCATCTTCAACAAAGGATACGTTCGCGCCTATGCCAGGCACCTCGGTATCGACGAAGAACGCGCCGTTGCCGATTACCTGAAGGCCGCCAATGAGACGCCTGCTGACGCCCGCCTGACAGCTCAACCGGACTCGTCTGCGCGTGCTGATGGTTTCTCGCGCGTCACCAACAGGGCTTTCCTTCCCGGCGGTTTTCCTCTGATTCCGGTCCTCATCCTGCTGGTCGTGATCGCCGGCGCCGCTGGAGGCTGGCACCTCTACCAGCAACGGCAGCGGGAACGACTGCGGCCGGGTACGACTTCAAGGCAGCCCCTTTCCGTGGGTCGAGCGACGAACCCCAATTCGAGCGGTAATTCTGCATCGGAACCGGTCCGACCTGGTTCTTCTGAATCGGCGCCGGATAACGCCCGCGTCTCCCCAGAGCCGTCGAATGCGCCGGACTCGCCGGACGCAGCCGTTCACACCGTCGAAGCTGCGGAGAGCTCGCCACGTTCTTCTACCTCCGACGCTGCATCCGGGGCGTCCACGCCGGCTGACGCCACCCCGTTTGAAGTTACGGTGCGGGCCAAAGATCGCGCGTGGGTTGAGATCAAGGCCGATGGCAAGGTCCTGCTCCGTGGAGCAATGAATGCGGCCGACGTAAAGACCATCCGCGCTACGAACAAGGTTGTATTTTGGACAGGCAATGCCGGTGCGGTGGAACTCGCGTTCAATGGCAAGAATGTTCCCCTTGACGGCGGCGAGAATGACGAGCAGGTGCTGGTCTTCAATCCACGCGGACTGCTGCCGCGGCCGGCGGCCCAATGACCTACTCGAGCGCCAGGCCGGCCGCCCAATTCATCATGAAGAACATCGGCGAAAGCGTGGTGCGCATCGAAGCCGACGCCCTGCGCGCCCTGGCCGACCGTCTTGCCGGGCCGATGGCGGAAGACTTCGAACGCGCCATCGAGTTCTTCCATAGCTGCGCCGGACGAGTCGTTGTCACCGGGATGGGTAAGAGCGGCCTCATCGCCCGCAAGATCGCCGCAACGTTCACCTCGACCGGAAGTCCCGCCCTATTCCTCCATCCCGCGGAGGCGCTGCACGGCGATCTCGGAATGGTGGTTCGCGGAGACGTCGTTCTCGCTCTCTCCGCCAGTGGCGAGACCAGCGAAATCCTGCAACTGCTGGCGACGGTGAAGCGGCTGGGCGTGCCGCTTATCACTCTGACCTGCGACGATCTCTACTCCGCATCGGAAGAGTCGCGGAGCCGCTCAACCCTTGCCCAAGCCGCCGACGTCGCTCTCGACTGCTCCGTCGCTCACGAAGCCTGTTCGTTGGGACTTGCGCCGACGGCCTCCACCACCACCATGCTTGCTCTTGGCGACGCGCTTGCTGTTGCGCTCTCTGAGCGTCGCGGATTCAAGGAAGAAGACTTCGCCAACCTCCATCCTGGTGGCAAGCTGGGAAAGCGCTTCGCGCGGGTTTCCTCGCTTATGCATACCGGAGAGGCAGTGCCCAGCGTAAGTCCGTCGACCCCGATGACGGAAGTCATCTACGAGATGTCACGCAAAGGCCTGGGCATGACAACCGTCGTAGAAGGCGAGAAACTTGCCGGACTCATCAGCGACGGTGACCTGCGCCGCTTGCTGGAACGTCACGGCAAACATGTGATGGACCTCTCCGCCGCCGAATGCATGACTCGCAACGCCCAAGACCATCGGACCTGATGTCTTCGCGATTGCTGCGCTCGACATCATGGAGCAGAAAAAAATCACGTCTCTGCCTGTCATCGATGAGGCTGGCCGACTGCAAGGAGTCCTGCACCTCCACGATCTGTGGGGCACGCAGATGCTGTGAAACGCAAGGTGAGGCCCCCTAACCCTGGCCCCCTGATCCCTTAGTCCCTAATCCCTAATCCCTATTCCGTCCGCAGCGCCTTCATGGGTTCCAGCGTGGCTGCGCGACGCGCGGGCAGCAAGGCCGCCAGCAAAGCCACGGCAGCCACCAGCAGTGTTCCTCCGAGCAGGGTCACAGGATCGGCAGCGCTTACCCCGAAGAGCTGGCTGCGCAGTAGGCGGCCCAGCAGAAGCGCCACCGGCAGCGTTACCACGATACTGATTCCCGCCAGCCACAACACGTCACGCAGCACCAGCCCCATTACGCTGCTGCGCTGCGCGCCCAGGGCCATGCGTATGCCGATCTCCCGAGTGCGTTGTGCGGTGGCGTAAGCCAGCACGCCGTAGAGACCAATGGCCGACAGAAGCATCGCCAGCACGCCGAAGCTCACCGCCAGCAACGCAACCAGCCGCTCGACCGAAAGGTTGTCGGCGATCTGAACGTCCATGGTTTGCAGACTGCCGAGCGCCAGCTTGGAGTCGAGTTGCTGCATGGCGCCGCGGATGTTGGCAACCGCAGCCTCAGGAGGCTGCCAGGTGCGCACCAGGAAGGTCAGCACGCTGGGGTTGTCCAACTGGAAGCGCGGGCGGTAAACCGTGCGCTTGATGTCGTCACGGACCCGCCCATGGCGAGTGTCCCCAACCACGCCGACGATCTCGGTGTCCTTCTTACCTTGCGATCCGCCGAAGCCGATAAAGTGTCCGATGGCATTCTGTGGAGTGCCGAAGAAGTGTCGCGCAAACGCCAGATTCACGATGCCGACGCTTGGTTTGCCCATACCGTCGTCATCGGTAAAGTCGCGCCCGGCCAGCAGCGGAACCTGCATGGTGGCGAAGTAGCCCGGAGTAACAGCCGGCTGCTCCACCTGCATGTCTTCGTCTTCGCGCTCGTTATAACCGGCGATCACGATGTTGCCGTCATCGTCGGTGTTGGCGAGGTCAGGATCGTCGGTGCCGGCCACCGGGCGTGTTCCCGGGAGCGACGAGAGCGTCTGCAGCACCCGCCGGTATAAGGGAAAGACCTGCTCGGTTTGGTAGCCCGTGAGGCGCGGGTTGATGGCAAAGCTTACCAGATGATCGGTGGCAAAGCCGACATCCAGCGTGCGCAGATTGTGCAGGGTGCGCACAAACAGGCCGGCGCCAATCAACAGCAGCAGGCTAAGGCTGATTTGTGCCCCCACCAGCACGCGGCGGAAACGTAGCGGGCCGCCAGAGGAAGTGGTGCTCTGTTGCTTGAGCGAATTGGCCAGGTCGGGATGCAGGAAACGCAGCGCCGGCGCCAGGCTGAACAGCAAGCTGACCACCAGCGCGAGCGCGAAGTTGAAGAACAGGATGCGCGTATCCACGCTGGACGAAAACGGCAGATCGGTTGCGGTCTCGCCGACGACCCGGCGAATGAGCAAGGAGGAAACTGCCGGCGCCAGCAGCAGGCCCAGCGTTCCACCCAGCAGGCCGAGCAGTAGGCCTTCGGCCAGCAATTGGCGAATGATCTGCCAGCGGCCTGCTCCCATGGCGTAGCGCACCGACATCTCACGCACGCGTCCCGCCGCCCGCACCAGCAGCAGGCTCGACACATTCACGCACGCCATCAGCACCAGCAGCACGACCATGCCCATCACGATCAGCAAGGGTGTTGCCAATCTGGTCGCGCAGCGGCGAAAAGCCGCGCGCGCTGTCCAGCACCAGGATGCGGGATTCGTCAAGGTAAGTCCGGCGAAGCCGTTCGGAGGCGTTGGGAATCCTGGCTAGCTCCGATGCCCGCAGCGCGTGCCACAGCGGTTGCAAGCCGGCTTCGGCCTGACCCCGGCGCTTCCCCCGGTTTCAGACGTCCCACGATCATCAGCCAGTGGGAGTTGAAATCCTCCAGGTCCTGCCAGCGCGGCGTGATGATGTTCTTGGTAGTCAGCGGAACAAACACTTCTTCCGCGGCGCCCGCGACGATACTGTGGAAGCCTGGCGGCGCCACCCCCACGATGGTGAAGGGATGCGCATTGATGAGCAGTGTCTGATTGATCACCTGCGGATCGGAACCGAACTGCCGCTTCCAGTAGTTGAAGCTGAGCACTACCACCGGACTGCTGTTCGGCACATCGTCGGCGGGGACGAACAGGCGTCCCATCGCGGGCTGCAGCCCGAGCGCCTGGAAGTAGTTGCCGGAGGCCAGTTCACAGCCGACCAGGTCAGGCTTGTTGTTCCACTGCACGCTCACGTTTTGCAGGTCGCTGGCGATCAGGCTCTCGAAGACGCGGTTCTGGTCGCGCAGGTCACGGTACATCGGATAGGAGAAATAGTCATGATCGTCGCCGCCGAAGGTGTTGAAGTGCCCGCGCGTCGAGCCGGTAAATTGCAAGCGCACCAACTGCTCGGGTTGCGAGACCGGCAGCGCGCGCAGCAGCGCCTGGTCGAGCAGCGTGAACACCGCAGTGTTGGCGCCGATGCCCAGCGCCAGCGTGGCGACGGCCACCAGGGTGAAGATGGGCGCCTTGCGCAGTTGCCGAATCGCGTAGCGAAGTTCCTGAACGATCTGCATTGTGTTTGCCCTTTGACTCCTGGAACCCTGTCCTACAAGTCGCTTCGTATCAGGTCACGGCTTTTCACAGGCTGCTGAAAAAGTCGCAGCTTGTGAGCGCGGTGTCGGCCTTCAAGGCCCGCGAGCTTTCACAGTCGTGTCGACAGTGCCTTTATTCTTGTAAATCACGAGCGGGCTTCAGCCCGCGCCAGGGATCTGCTTTTCGGACTCGTTCAGCAGCCTCTTTCAGCCGTGCCGTATAGCAACGGCACCTTGCGACCGCTCTTCGCACCTCCTGCCAATGTGCAGTTGCTGAACCAAACTTTAGTCACACAAAATCAGTAGCTTAGCACCGACAAATGGGGAGGGTGTTCGTCAGCGTGATTCCCTTGTTCGGAATCGGACGACCCCTTTGCACGTTTCCATTGCGGAAATCGCTTTCCTGGCCCATAAACTGAATGAGCACTCATTCGGCTGTGGTCCGCTGCCCGCCGTGTGAATGAAGTTCTCCGTCAGCTTTGATCCTCAGGCCTGTGTGAAGCACGACCCACAATCTCCCTTGAATGCCGGCAGCGGTGTGGTGGTCCACCACCGTACTGCCGAGAAGTACCAGCGCATCCTCGACGCTGCGGTGGCCGTGTTTGCCGAGAAGGGTTTCTTCACCTCCCGCATCTCCGACATCGCCGACCGCGCCAACGTTGCCGATGGTACGGTCTATCTTTACTTCAAGAACAAGGAAGAGATCCTGAAGACGGCCATCAACACCGCCTTCGACGCATTCATGTGTCATGCGCGCACCGAACTGGAGAAGATTGCCGACCCGGCCGAACGCCTGCGCCGCCTGGCGTTCCTGCACCTGGACGCGCTGGGCTCGAACCGCAACCTCGCCGTCGTCTTCCAGATGGAGCTACGGCAGAGCACGCGCTTCCTGTCCGAGTTCTCGCACCACCACATGATCGAGTACCTTACCCTGGCGCGTACTGCCATCGTCGATGGACAGGCGAGCGGGATGTTTCGACCTGAGATGCCGGCCAAGGTCGTAGCCAACTGTTTCTTTGGGGCGCTCGATGAAATGGTGACCTCCTGGGTGCTGAGCGAGCATGAATACCGGCCAGCCAACCTTGCCGATGCAGTGGTGGACGTCTTCCTGAACGGGATGAAAAGTGGCGGCAAACCGTGAACGGCTTCGGGGGCGGTCCTCCGGTGGTCCCTCCAACAGCACAGTGATGGCGGTCACCGGTCACATCATCCGGTTTGCGGGCAGGCTAAGATTTTGACGAATGGCAGCTTCCCAGGGCTGCAGAAGGGTGCGCATCGGATCAGGGGACGCTCTGCCGGTCTGGAGACTCGCGCCACAGAGCCATGAGCATTCGGACCCTCAACGAAATCTTCTTCACCGTCGTGGATCGCAACAACGACCACGTGATGCTTACCCGCGAGGGTGAGACGTGGCAGCCCATCTCCTCCACTCAACTGCGGAGTTGGGTGTATTCCACCGCCCGTCAACTGCAGTCCTGGGGTGTAGGTAAGGGCGACCGCGTCGTCATCCTCAGCGAGAACCGCCCGGAGTGGGCCATCGCCGACTACGCGACCCTGCTGCTGGGCGCAGTGGTAGTGCCGATCTACGCCACTCAGACGGCAGAGCAAGTCCTGTACGTGCTGCAAAATGCCGAGGCGCGCGTCGCCTTCGTTTCCACCAGCCAGCAGTACGAGAAGCTGGCTTCCATTCGCGAACAAACCACCCTGGAGTATGTCGTCGTCATGGACGATGCTCCCGAGCTGGCCAACGCGGTCCACATGCAGTCGTTCCTGCGCGAGGCTCCTCTGGGCGCTGACCCGGAACTTGACGCTATCGCCGCCGCTATCGAGCCGGAGGACCTCGCTACCCTCATTTACACCTCTGGCACCACCGGCACGCCCAAGGGCGTTATGCTCACGCACGGCAACATTGCCTCCAACGTCAGCGTTTCGCTCGACATGTTCGAAATCGGCAAGGACGACCTCAGCATCTCCTATCTGCCGCTGTCGCACATCACCGCACGGCACGTGGATTACGCGCTGCAATACCACTGCATTACCATCGCCTATTGTCCCAGTATTGACGACCTATCGCGCGCCATGCGCGAGGTGAAGCCCACCATCATCGTGGCCGTGCCCCGGGTGTACGAGAAGGTTTACAACCAGGTGCAGCATAAGATGCACGGCGTGAAGGGCGCGCTTTTCAAGTGGGCGCTCTCTGTCGGAGCCACTAACCGCGAGACGATCTTGCGCGGCGAGACACCAACTGCGCTCTCCTGGAAGCTGGCCAACAAGCTGGTTTTCTCCAAAGTCCGCGAAGGACTCGGGGGCCGGGCGCGAATCTTTGTTTCCGGAGGCGCGCCGCTGGGCCGTGAGATCGCCACCTGGTACGCCGACATCGGCATTCGTATCCACGAAGGGTACGGCCTCACCGAAACCTCTCCCGTGATCGCGGTGAACAACCCCATCTATCATCGTCTGGGCGCAGTCGGCAAGCCGGTGTCGAATGTCGAAGTCAAGATCGCCGCCGATGGCGAGTTGCTGGTCCGCGGCCCGTCCGTCTTCCAGGGCTACTGGAGGATGCCGGAAGAAACTGCCAGCGCCTTCGAAGACGGCTGGTTCAAGACCGGCGACGTGGCCAGCCTCGACCCAGATGGTTTCCTCGCCATCACCGATCGCAAGAAGGACCTCATCAAGACCTCGGGCGGCAAGTTCATTGCGCCGCAGCCCATCGAGAATTCGCTGAAAGCCAACCCCTTGGTGGGTGAGGCAGCGTTGCTGGGCGACAAACGCAAGTTTCCGGCGGTGCTCATCGTTCCCAATTTCGCTGAGCTGGAGGACTGGGCGCAGCGCCATGGCGTGAAGTTCTCCTCCCGCAAGGAGCTGGTGAAATCGCCGCACGTGCAGTCGCTCTACGAGGGCATCGTCGAGGAGCTGAATCGCAACCTCGCGCAATACGAGAAGCTGAAAAAAGTGCTGGTGATTCCCGAGGAGCTTAGCATCGCCGATGGAACGCTCACGCCCAGCATGAAGTTACGTCGCCGTCATCTGGAAGAGCGCTATCGCAAACAGATTGACGCGCTCTATGCCGGCGCGCAAGCCCACACGCGCGCTACCTCATCCGGCGTGGCGAGCCGCTAGAGCTTCCGCTCGTTTCATAAATACTGGTCCAGCGTCTTCCCGGCGGAAGCGCGGGCCTTCAGAGACTGTGTCGCAACTAAGATAAGAATAGAGTCTGTCGGTGGAACAATCGGCCAAAAACGGGCAGGAATCAGCCGCGACGCGGCGGCGGCGGTTTGAGCCCGGGGTGCAAACCCCGGTAAAGCGGGAAATTTAGATGAGCCGCGTAGCGGCGGCACTGGTTGCGACACAGTCTCTTCAGGCCCGCGAATTGCGCAGATTTACCACACGGGCTTCAGCCCGGGCTCGTCAGGCGCCAATCACTCCTTTCGCCTGTTTGCCGGCTCCTGGCTGGAAACCTCTACCTCGCGCTTCGTCGCCGGCGCGTCCGCTAGGCTCTTGCTGATCACCTCCGCCACCAGCGCATCGCCGATTGAGTTGTAGTGCGTGTCGCCAAAGATGAAGTGGCTCAGGTACCAGCAGCCCGGCTCGCTCCTCGGGCATTGTTCCTTCACCGCGAAGAAGGCCGGAAACAGCGAGATGAAGCGCTTGCACTTGCCCTCGCACCAGTCGCGCCAGATGCGCACTTGTCGCGAATCCACGCTGTCATGCGCGAGCTGTGCCGGCCACGGATACACCACCACGCTGAGCGGTATGTTTCGCGTCTGCAACTCCTGCCAAAGCAGGTCCATCTTCGCTTTCTCCTTGGCAATGCCGCCCTCGACTCCCAACGGCGCATAGCCGGTCTCATACGGATCGGTGTCAGAAACCTTCCGATAGGTCCACGCCGAGCGCTCCAGGTCGAACTCGTTGCCGCCGTGCCCGAGTTCGAGGTGATACCAGCCAAACCTCACCAGGTTGCGCTCGAAGAACTGGAAAATGTCATTGGTGATCAGGAGGTGCTCGCCAACATAAAGCCGCACCTTTGAGTACCGGTTCGTCTTCGTGTATTTCTGGTTGGCAATCCCCACCGCGCCGCTCGCGTCCTGGTCGTGGAAGAATGCAGCTTCATCCTGCACGTCCGAAAGATCGATGAAGACGATTACCTCGTCAATGTCAACGCCCTTCTCGAACACCATCCGCGCGGTATTCAGATAGTTGGAAGGCGAATAGCCCTCCACGCTTCCGTTGAGAAACTCATACTGCGGAAAGTTGGCCGCGACCCGGCCAACGAAGCTGTCGCTCCATGAGGTCATGCCCTCGGGAGCCGAATCGCCCAGGATGAGAATGCGCGGCCGGAAGACGGCAAGCGGAACGTCTCGGATCCGCTCGTCGCGAAAGCCCAGGTTGTTGGTGTAGAACTTATACGAATCCCGCAGCCACGGCCGCGTGCATTCGCAGTTGGGCTGGAAGGCGAAATGACGCACCGCATCGCGCGCGAAGCAAAACCCCTGCGTATTGCCGGCCACCGCGCTCCCCAGGATGGCGGCGCTGTAAAGCCAGTCGAAGCCGAGAAACAGGATAGCGCTGCCGGCCAGCGACCACAGAAACACCTTGAGCTTGGTCCGGCGTTGGCGACTCTGATTGCGGGCAACCGAAGCCACTTTCCCGGGGTCCGTCTGCACCGCGCTCAACGTCGTTCCTCTCGGCAGATTGCTTCGTTCATCGGTAGGGATGGAGGATCGATTATAGCGCCCCTGACGGACGGAGCATTGCGGTTTCGCACCGAATATTGGATAGTGGTAAATGGATCGAAATTGCGCAGCCTCGACTCCTGCGGCCTTCGAGCCGGACCACACCAGCGACCGATCCGGTTTTTCTATCCACTGCCCACTAACCACTATCCACTATGCTGATCATCCCCACCTACAACGAACGCGACAATATCGCGACTCTGGTATCCCGAATCCGCACCGCCGTCGGAGACGAGCCCATCTTCTTCGTGGACGACAACTCTCCCGACGGCACCGCCGACGAGATCCGCCGCATCCAGCAGCAGGACGCCAATGTCCACCTGATGGCGCGCCCCGGCAAGGGCGGCTACGGGTCGGCGTGCCGCGACGCCATGAAGAAAATCCTCGAGGAAAATCTCGCCGACTACGTTATCCAGTGCGATGCCGACCTGTCACATCCGCCCGAACTGCTGCCCCGCATGCTGGAGATGCTCAGAACGAAGACCTGCCAGGTGGTGATTGGCTCGCGCTACGTGCGTGGCGGCGGCGCCAAGAATTGGAGCCTGTCCCGGCGCACCCTGAGCTTCGGCGCCAACCTCTACGCGCGCCTCTTTACCGGAGTGCCGGTGCACGACATGACCGCCGGATTCGTCGGCTACCGCACCGACGTCCTGCGCAAAATCGATCTCGACCACATCCGCTCCGAAGGGTACGCCTTCCTGATGGAGATGAAATTCACCCTGCATCGCAGCGGCACCAGCTTCTGCGAATTCCCCATCATCTTTAACGAGCGCGAGGCCGGACACTCAAAGTTCAGCCGCAAAATCCTCTACGAAGGAATGCGGTTCCCGCTCAAGGCTTTTGGGAAGCGGATCAGCGGTTCGAGGTAAGCAGTGGGAAGGCCGGCGCTGCTCCCACAATCTGGAGCAGCGCTACTGACAACTGGCTACTGACAACCGCTTTACGGCGTGATCTCCCAGACGACACCAACGCCCTTTGAGCCGCCAGTAGAGGCGGTGCCGTAGAGATTGCCGTTCGCGTCAATTACAATGTTACTGATCGGATATCCCCCGTCGCTGCCTCCAGTAAAGTCGTGCAGCGGCGTATAGATCCAATAGGGGCTTGAGGGTGTCAGTTTGAAGACGCTGCCAAAGCCGTATGCGCCGTCACAGCGCGTCGTGCCATAGAGATTGCCGACCTTGTCCATGAAGAGATTGGCCCACGGCCCACACTGTCCGTTAACAATTCCGATGAAGGAGTAAATGGTATTCCGTGTCCAACCGCCGTTTGACGGCGTCAGTTCGAACACCGTACCGCCGCCTCCGCCTGCTTCCGTTTCGACGGTAGTGCCGTAGAGATTTCCAGAATCGAAGATAAGACCAGCGTGGGGCTTGTCTCCATTGCCATCGTCCTGAAAACTCGCGATAATGCTTTCTGTCCAACCTCCATCCGCCGGTGTCAGTTCATAAACCGTGCCCAGGGCACCTGGGCCGCCAACGAAGGTTGTCCCGTAGAGCTTGCCGGAATTAAAAATCACGCCGCCGTAAGGTAGGGCCCCGTCGTCACCCGAAGTGAAGCGGTGAAGCACGGTTTCCACCCCTGAAGAAGTCAACTCGTAAACTACACCATCGCCGTTGTAGCCACCGGAGGAGGTCGTGCCGTAGATGTTACGGGCGTCGTCGAAGACGAGGTCACCGTCGGGGTTCGCCGCGTCGTCATTTGTTGGGTTGAAGGAGAAGAGCACGGTTTCCGTCCAAGGGCAGAGCGCAGTCTTGCAAACAGTCGGAAACGGTCTCAGATTGAAAACGGTGCCAGAATTGCTGGTGCCACCATTAAGGGTTGTACCGTAGAGCGTGCGGTCGGGGCCGAAGATGACCCTTGCCGCTGGATTAGCGCCGTCGCCGCTTCCGGTAAAGGCGTACAGAGGACTAAAGGTCCAACCGCTTCCCTTGTGCTGCAGTTTATAAACCGTTCCGGCGTTGCTGGCGCCGCCAGAATAAGCTGTTCCGTAGAGGTTTCCATTGTCCAACGTCAAGCCGGCATAGGGGTAGCCTCCGTCCTGATCTCCGGTGAACGTGTGAAGCAAGGTGAACGTTGGCGACGGTGTCACTTGAAAGTTCACATTGCTGGTCAACAGGCCGCCGGGTGTCTGCACTTGGACTGGGCCGGTCGTCGCGCCACTCGGCACGGCAGTCGTGATTTCAGAACTGGAGATAACCGTAAACGCAGCCGGCGTGCCGTTGAAAGTGACACTGGTGGCACCTGTCAGGTTGGTTCCGAGGATGATAATGGGTACACCCACATAGCCGGAGGTGGGCATCGTCTTGACGAAGGGGCCAAGCCCTACAGCCCAGGCTGAAGATCGTGCCACAGCCGTCGAACTCAATGTTGCACAGGGTGGACCCTCCCGCCAGGGTAGTTCCGTACAGGTTCCCATCGGTGCCTTGCACCAGCCCGGCTAACGGCCAATAACCGTCGGTGCAGTTCAATTGGTTGCAAAAGTTGTAAAGGGTTGTCAGCGTGCTGCCATCTAGGCTGATTTGGAAGAGAGAGCCGCAGCCAAGGTTTTGGCACTGATTACTATTGTTATTGGCTCCGCCAACGTACGTTGTTCCGTAGAGCTTCCCATCGGTGCCCTGCACTAGCGCCGCGTAAGGGTATCCTCCCACAACGCCCAGCGTGGTCAGCTTGCCCTCGGGCGTGACTTGGAAGATTGTGCCATTGCCGGCGGTTGTCCCGTAGAAGTTGCCGTCATTGGCTTGTACCAGCCCTGAGCTAGGGCGCCCGCTCACGCTGGTCAGCGTGGTCAACGTGCCTGCAGGGGTGATTCTAAAGATCGTCCCATACCCGATTGCGCCGCCATACGCGGTTGTCCCGTAGAAGTTGCCGTCGGTGGCTTGCACCAGTGCACCGCCCGCGCCAAAGGGATTCCCACCGTCCGTGCAATTCGGTTGAGAGCAGAAATTGTATAGAGTCGTCAGCGTACCACTTGGAGTGATTTTGAAAACAGTACCAGAATTTCCGCCGTTAGCTCCGCCCTGGCTGGCCGTCCCGTAGAGGTCCCCGTCGGTGCCTTGCACCAGCCCTTGAGGGTAAGAGCCATCGGTGCAGTTGGGTTCGGAGCAAAAATGGTAAAGAGTGGTCAGCGTGCCGCTCGGAGTGATTTTGAAGACCGTGCCGCCATTGCTGACTCCACCGCCTTGCTGGGTTGTGCCGTAGAAGTTGCCGTCGATGCCTTGCACCAACGCCGACCCTGGAAAAAAGCCGTCCGCGCAGGCGGGTTGCGAACAAAAGTCATAGATCTTCGTGAGCGTGCCGTCCGAGGTGACTTTGAAGGCCGTGCCACAACCAACCCCACAAGAGGAATATTGTGAAGTCCCCCCATTACTCGTCGTTCCGTAGAAATTTCCGTCGGTACCCTGAACGAGCACTGCAGCGGGTCCATCCCCATCCGTCCCATCGAAAGAGAACAATGAGGTGAAAGTTTGTGCAGGTGAGGCAATCCCCACCACAGCGGAGAAGACGCACAAAATGAGGATCGCTTTCCAGGCGCCCATGCTTGGGCCGAACATTGATTTTCGAGGTGGCTGTGGGTTTGCCATTGACGTCCTCCCTTGTGAAGTCTGAGGGTTGGTTCTAACACGGCCGCGACGAACTCAAATTTCGCGCGGCCTGTTTCACTCAGGCTGGAGTTTCGGGCCGGCTGTCTGTCTCGGCTCAAGGCGTGCCGATCAGAACCGGAGGCGTGCTGCTGCTCGAGGAGTGCCCGCCCAGAATGTAAAACTTGTTCGCGATGACACCACCGACTGCATCATCGCTGGTGTCCGGAAGTGCTGTCAGTGTGGTTACAGTGCTTCCCACGCTTATGCAAGCCGAACAGCGGTTATCTGAGATCGCTTGCACACTCGATTCACCTGCGTAGTCGCCGCCCGCAACCACGACGCTACCGAAAAGGAGGCCGGCCGTGTGCTCCGAGAGCGGAACAGTGGTAGCGCTGAGTAGACTCACGTTGCCGGTCGCTACATCGAAGAGAAGGACCCGCTGGTTAGCGCCCAAGTCGCCAGGCCCGGTGATCACAATCTGATTCCCGACTGTCGTGGCTTGGCAGAAGTCGCTTGGCGACAAGAGCGGAGAAGCGGGCAGCACGTTCCAACTGTCGGTGGCGGTATCAAACACACCGATGCCGCTGGGCTGGAAGTAGTAAATCTGATTCCCGTGAACGGCACCGCAGTGCCAGGTTCCGTCCAGAGGAGCGGGGAGGTTGCTACCTGGGCCTAGGACGGTCCACGTGTTCGTGTTCAAGTCGAGCTTTTCAACCTGGATGACCGTCGAGCCGTAGCAGGAAGCGGTACCTCCGATGAGGTAAACACCGCTGCCGACAGTCACTGCGACTGGGTACATGTCACGCGCGAGGTTCACGCTGGGCCCGGGAGCAAACGTGTCCGTAGCCGGGTCATAAATCTCCACCGCCGTGGTCAGTGTCCCGCCATTGGTGTCCGAACAGCTTTGGTCTGCACCCGAAATCACGTAAAACTTGTTGTTGACTACCGCACCCGCCCCCTCCTGGTGCGCGTTCGGGAGGTTGGCGCCAAAAGACCAGTCAAGGTTGAAGGGTGGATCCGAGGGTGGCGCGGCCTGCGCCAGTTGATGGAATACTCCCATCGTCAAGGTTGCCATCAAGAGGACCGCCATTAAACTGTTCGTTTTCATTTTCGCCTTCCGTACACCAAGATTTCCCGTCAAACTAACAACACTCGCGTACGTGGTCTTAAGTCAGCTTCCCGGCAAGACCATCAGGAGTGGCGCGTCGTTCAGGCTGGAGTCTGGGTGCAACGCCTGCCCGGCACAAGTAGCATGTGAGAACGCTACGGTAGCATCGGTCGTAAGTCGTTGACCTAATTTGTTATTGCTGGCTGGTCAGAACGCGGCTATACTGCCGCTTACCCTATCGAATCTGGCTGCCCCCCACCAAAAGGCAGGCGAAAACGGAGCGTCCGTGCACGAGGGGACCTCACAAAGTTGGCAGGACGAACGAGCCTCGTCCTCTGCTGTGCCCATTCCGCCCGAGGAAGTCGAGGCTGAACTACAGAGAATTCTGTCTTCCCCAATTTTTCGCAAGGCCCCGCGCCATTGCCGGTTCCTGAGTTTCGTGGTGTGGAAAGCGTTGGCCGGCGAGAGCGACAACGTCAAGGAGTATCTGATCGGCGTGGAGGCGTTCGATCGTCCTGCCGACTACGACCCCGGCATCGATCCCATTGTTCGAGCCGAAGCCCGGCGGCTGCGTTCGCGCCTTGTCGACTACTACCAGACGCTGGGCAAGCATGACCGGGTTCGCATTGAGCTGCCCAAAGGCACGTATGTGCCGGTCTTCTGTAGCAGCGGGTCCGAACTACCGCTGGAGGATACGACATCCCCTCCAGACTTAGTGGCACCGTCTGCACTGCGGCACAACGCCATCGGTCTTCCCTCGGGTAAATCCATGCGGCGATGGCTGTTCGCCGCGGCGCTCATCGTTGTTGCTTTGGCGGCGGGCGGGACCTACTGGATACGGTCGCACAAAGCGCCGCCCAAGCTCACCGATAACGACAGCATCGTTCTCGCGGACTTTGATAACAAAACTGGAGACGCCGTCTTCGACGATACCCTGAGGCAAGGGCTCTCCATCCAGCTTGGGCAATCGCCATTTCTTTACCTGGTTCCCGACCGCAAGGTGAACGCCACTTTGAAGCTGATGGGGCGCACGGCCGGTGACCGACTGACGCCGGGTGTCGCCCGCGAAGTGTGTTTGCGGACAGCCAGTACCGCCATGTTGACTGGATCGATTGCGCAGCTGGGCAGCGATTACGTGATTCGCCTGAAGGCAATGAGCTGCAACACGGGAGACGTCCTGGCGGCGGCGCAGGAACAGGCGACGAGCAAGGAAGCGGTGCTCAAGGCCCTCGACGCTGCGGCCATCACCTTGCGCGGTAAGCTGGGAGAGTCGCTGAGCTCGGTGGAAAAATATGCCACCCCATTGAAGGAAGCGACCACGCCGTCGTTGGAAGCCCTGAGAGCCTACAGCCTGGGCCTTAGAACGAACCGCGAGAAAGGGGACACGGCCGCTCTGCCTTTCTTCAAGCGGGCGCTGGAACTCGACCCGAATTTCGCTGTCGCCTACAACGCTATTGCGAGTTCCTACAACAACCTCAACGAAGTTGGGCGCTCGCAGGAGAACGTACGCAAGGCCTACGACCTGCGGGACAGACTGAGCGAACACGAACGGCTCAGTACTGAAGCAACCTATTATCTGTATGTGACGGGAGAGTTGGAAAAGGCCGCACAGACCTACGAACGGTGGCAGCAGATCTACCCGCGAGACTACCAGCCTTACACAGATCTCTCGTTCATTTACGGCAACCTCGGAAATTTTGAAGAAGCATTCAAGAAACAGCGCGAAGCCATACGTGTGGAACCGAACGACGAGATCAACTACAGCAACCTCGGCAACGATTACGTGGCCCTCAACCGCCTGGATGACGCGGACGCAGTGTACCAGCAGGCAGAGGAGCGCAAGCTGCAGGGCGAATCCCTTCTCCAGGTTCGCTACCTCCTGGCTTTTCTTAAAGGCGACACCGTCCAGATGGCGCAGTTGTTTTCGGCTGCCATGGGTAAGCCGGGCACAGAAGATGTTCTGCTAAACGTGCAAGCCGACACAGAGGCGTGGTATGGGAAGTGGAAAAATGCGCGAGAGCTGGTCCGGCGGGCGATGGATTCAGCTCAGCACAATGACGCTAAAGAGACTGCCGCAGGTTATCAAGCAGGGGCGGCACTGCGCGAGGCGGCCTTGGGCAACAAAGAGCAGGCGCGTGCCGATGCCACCGCAGCAGTCAATTTGGCCCCAAACCGCGATGTGCGGTCCTGGGCGGCACTGGCTCTGGCTCGGGCAGGCGATACGGCGGGGGCTGAGAAGCTGTCGGTTGAACTCGACAAGGCATTCCCTCTCGATACGCTGGTCCAGAAGTATCGGCTGCCAACCATAGGAGCAGCTGTCGCCTTGCACCGCAGAGACGCGAACCGGGCTGTTGAACTGTTGAAACCGACAAGCGATATCCAACTGGGAGACACAGGTTATCTGTTTCCAGTTTATTTACGCGGAGAAGCCTATCTCATGCTGGGTGATGGCAAGGCCGCTGCGGTGGAATTTCAGCAGTTCCTTGTCCACTATGGTCTAGTTGGGAACTCTCCATGGGGTCCGTTGGCCCGCCTCGGACTGGCTCGTGCCTACGCCCTCGACGCGGCCAAAGATCATGCCTCCCGCGATAAAGCCCGTACTGCATACCAGAATTTCCTCACCCTCTGGAAAAATGCGGACCCTGACATCCCCATCCTGAAGCAGGCCAAAGCCGAGTACGCTAAGCTCAGGTGAGCAAGCAAGCCCCGCACGGCTGATCGACCTTCTACCGCGAGGGAAAGCCCGGCCCGCAATCGTTCCTCACATACAAGCGTGACCTGCGTACTTGTGTTGGTTGTCTCGGCGCGGTATCACTGGATCGGGAGGGGAAAGTTGTTGTGTCTTCGCTAAGCCGCGCCCAGTGTGCAGGCCCGAAAAGCTCTTTGACAGGTCACTGGATCGTGGACAGTGGATCGTGGATGAGTGCCATCTGTCATGTACCGGTTGATTACTACGTCCTTTCCCGTTTCTGCGAACAGTCTTCGGATTGAGACGCAATCTTGGCTTGTAAGTAACACAAGTAAAGAACTTACCTGTAAGTCTATGGGGTTCAATAGTTTGTCGGGAAAACTTTCGTAATCTCATGATTCTAAACAATGAGAGGGGAGGGGGGGAGGTTATCAGTTGGATAATAGGCTGTCCCAAAATGGGAAGTGGGCGGATAGTGGGTGAAGTTTAGTGGATGGTTAATAGCAGGAGTTTAGCAGTCCTCCCGCCCAGGAAAGCAGGTCCCTCCGCTCGGACTGAAGTCCTCGGTCGGGATGACACGTCGTTGGTATGACCCTGCAGCCTGGGTTGGGATACCGGCGCTGGTTTGCTGTTGTGGCTGATAGCTGACGGCTGAAAGCTGATGGCTAAGAGCGAAGGGCTTAGAGCGAAGGGCGAAAAGCGAAAAGCGAAAAGCGAAAAGCGGGCTCTCGCTTACCGCAGATACACGACCTTCAGCGGCGCCGAGGAATGCACCTCGACCTTGAAGCCGGCCCGCTGCAGGGCATTCAGAACGTCCGCGCTGGGCTCGATCAGTGCCACCTCTGGCGCGTAAGCCTTGAGGTTGTACAGTCGCCAGATTTGCAGCGGATAAAACTGCGACAAGTTCAGCAGCAGGCGCTGGTGCAGATACGGGTCGGGCGAAGATTGGAGCGAGTCGGCCGGCTGATCGAAGTCGGGAGGCAGCAGCAGAATGCAATCGTTGGGATGTGAGGAATAGTACTGGGCCTCGGAGAAGATGAGCGGTGGCGAAAACACCATGTAGCGCTTACCTTCTATGCGCAGCGCACCTTCGATCCCGAGAAAGTCGCGGATGCCGGTAGCCTCAACCGACTGTGGATTTCTTGCAACGTCCATCTGCTTCCACACTCCCCAGGATGCGAGTAGCAGGAAGACTCCCAGCGAGACGCGGTAATCTTTGCGAAAATTTCGCCACAGCAAACAGGAAAATGCGACTGCAACTCCCGGCAAAACGCAGATGAAATACCGGCTGAAGAAAGCGTTGGTTCCCAGTTCGGCCAGAACGAAGCCCGCGAGCGGAATGGCGAGAAACAGCCAGCCGATCGCTTCGTTCGCCTCCATCGGTTGCACGACCGTGTCCTCGTCATTCTTCTCCGATACAACAATCCAAAGCATGATCAGCACGAGTAACAGCAATGCGTCGGGAAACAACTGCGGAAAGATCGCTCTCAGTTCCGCAAACGACGGCCGGTTCCAAAAGCCTGAGGAAAACTTGCGGGAGAACGACATGATCAGCGGCGACAACAGCGCCGCTGGAACAACGACACCTATGAAGCCAGCGATCAGCCTCGCCGAAGGTCGCTGCCACGGTTTCCAGCGGAGAATTTCCCACAATGCGTACGGCGCAAGACACATGACCGCGTAGTAGTGCATGGTTACGCCAAGGAAAAGCGCCACGCCAAAGAAGATTGCCGATCGCAGCTTCGATGCGGTTCTCGTCCACACCCAGAAGCCGAGCGCCGCGAACATGAAGTAGATCGCATACGAGCGCGCTTCGTAACCGTAGTAAGGCAGAAAAGAGCAAGTCAGGACCGAGAGCGCTATGAGACCATGCAAGCCGTCGCTCAGGCGCCGCGCGCAGTCGAAGGTCAGGAGCAGTCCCGCGACCATGGCCAGCGTCGATGGCATGCGGGCAATAACTTCATTATGGCCAAACATGGTTCCGAATACCCGCACCAGCATGTAGTAAAACGGAGGCAACGAATCGGCTGCATGACTGAGTGCGGTCCAGATGCTTGTCCAAGTGGGAAGCTGCGCGATGCGGACTGTAAACAGCTCGTCGAACCAGAATAGGCGATGAGAAGCGATGTGGATGCTGGTAGCGAAATAGAAGGCTGTTAGCAGCGCCGCGGCGAGCAGCGACCACTTATCGGAGGCTTTCGGCAGGTGCTTGAGATCAGGTTTGGGATCCTGCAAGGTGGTTCGCGGTGAAATCTGCATGTCCCGTTTGTATGGCGGAGAGACAGGGATTCGAACCCTGGATACCCTTTCGAGTATACACGCTTTCCAAGCGTGCGCCTTCAGCCACTCGGCCATCTCTCCGTTGGGAAAGCGTCTTGCAGAAGCGTTCGATTGCCCCGCTGGCATGCTTTATTCGCACGTGTCGCGATGCCACGTCGAAACGCAGTTCCATTGTAGCCTATTGGAAGACAGCTCAGATGAGACGACGGTACGCCCGTAAGCTGCTGCCACCAACTGCTGCGTTACTAGCCTTCCTTCAGTTGCTGCGCGAGGTAGTTTGCAATACCCATTTCGCCGATAGCGTGCAACTGCCCTTCCAACCAATCGATATGGTGTTCTTCGTCGTCGAGAATTTTCTGCGCCAGGTCGCGCGAGCCGTTGTCGCCCGCCGCCACACACAGCTTGATGCCTTCGTTGAGGCGCTTCACAGCATCGTACTCGAGCTGAAGATCGTTCTTGAATTGTGCTTCGACCGTGGGTCCAATGTTGATCTTGAAGTAGTCGCTCATGTTCGGAGTGCCATCGAGATACAGAATGCGCTCCATCAGTTTCTCGGCGTGGGTCATCTCCTCGATAGATTCTTTCTTGATCAGCTTCGCCAGCCGCCGATAGCCCCAGTTTTCGCACATCTCAGCGTGAAGAAAGTACTGGTTGATCGCTGTCAATTCAGCCTTCAGTAGATCGTTCAATAATGCAATGACTTTGGAATCGCCTTTCATGTCGCCTCGCAGAACTAAGTAATGTTGAACACAACCCCGATTCAGACACGTCCGCAAAAAAGGGCGCATGGCCGAATAATCCATTGTAGCCCGAGCCGTACTCAGAAGGATCGGAAACGCTTACGGGCCACTATCTTTCCGCAATCAGGTATTGCTCAAACTTTCCGTCGGGCATCTCGTAGAGGATGATCACGAGGTTCTTCGCCGGATACTTCACCTCGTAAATCCGCTCTGTCATCCCCCCGCGAAGCGAAGATCTGGTTTGCGTAAAGCTCTGCGGAGCACCCAGCGGCCCAAGACTGCTGGCGTAATCTTTCAGCGCCTGGTCGGTGAAATACGAATTGGCATTGTCCGTGAACAGCGCACGGTCAATCTTGCCCCGTTGCAGACCGTCGTACACCCCACGGACCTTTTCGTCCTCCTTCAGGTCTTGAGGATTAGCGGATTTCAAGAGGGCCGATCGCAGTTGGTTTCCGATCTGCGAGGCCGCTGCGGCGGCGTCCTGATTGGTCAACACGACAATGGCGATCTTGTCGTCAGGCAGCACAATGTTCTGAGCCGTAAATCCCGAAACTTCGCCACCATGTTCCAGCACGCGGTGACCGTCCACCATCGAGACGTCGATGCCGAGACCGTAGCGCGTGGGCGCTCCATTCTTGAGCAGCACGACAGTCTCCATTTCCTTGTAGGAAGACGGCTTGAGCACCGTTTGGTCGATCATGGAGATGTCCCACTTCGCCAGGTCTCCGGCCGTCATTGCCAGTTCTCCGGCGGCGAACATCCAGCCCTTGCCTTCCTTTGGGGCAGGGCGCAACGGGCCAAGCGCGTAGCGAAAATAACCGCCCGGATCAGTTTGCGGAAGCGCGTTCTGGTTGGTGTCGGTGATGCTATTCATTCCCAACGAAGCAAACACTCGTTTGCCCAATAGGGTCCAAAGAGGCATTCCGCTCACCTTCTCCACGATGACGCCGGCGATCACATAGTTGGTGTTGCTGTATTGCCACTTGGTCCCAGGGTCAAAGTCCAGTGGGATACGGCCCCAGCGATCGAGAATCTCCTCCGGCGTGATTGGCTTCAGCATCATCGGCATGACATAGTCCTGCGGCCAATAATCCTGATATCCAGATGTATGGGACAGCACCTCGCGAATCGTGACCTCGTTGCCGCGCGTTAGCCCGGGAACGTATTTCGACACCGGATCATCGAGCGAGAGCTTGCCTTCTTCGGCAAGCATGAGTATGGCCGCCGCTGTGAACTGCTTGCTGATTGACCCGATGCTGTAGCGCATCTCCGGGGTTGCGGGCGTTTGTGGATCGAGGCGAGCATTGCCGTAGGCTCGCAGAAAGGCGATTCTTCCGTCCTTGACCACGGCCAGCGACGCACTCGGCACTCCGGTCGTCGCCAGCACCTTATGCACGATGTCGTCGATATTGGCGCGCAATTCAGGTGCCAGATCGGTTTGTGCCGATGACAACGAAAGTGTCAGCAATATGAAGGCGACGCACAGCAGTAAGTGCTTGAGGAGGGTGTGGTTCGAACGGTGCATTGACGCCTCGATGTTAGATGGCGAACAAATTAATGTAGCTCAACAGTAACTCAAGGATTCGAAAACAATAGCTAATATCCTCGGCTGAGTTGTCGCTGGCTTCGAGAGCTGCGATCAATTACTGGTCGAGTCCTCGCTGGGTTCTTCGGGCTGGGGAACATCAGGATCGGCGGGCGCGCTGGTCGCAGCCGGCGCTGTGACGCCACGGTGCATCCTGCCCGATTCTCCCCCCGTGCCAACGATCCGCGTAGACTCGGGAACGTAGCCTTCCAATAGACGATGATTCATGCTGTACAGTGCCAGTTCGAGACGGTCTAACACCTGAAGCTTGTCATAGATCTTGCGCAGGTAGTTCTTCACGACCTGCTCCGTGGTGCCGATTTCCCGCGCGATATCTTTATTTTTCAGTCCCTGCGTGACGCCGCTGATAATGAGCATCTCTTTCTCGCTAAGCCGTAGCTGTTGCCTGGGAGCCGTTCCCTGCAAGGCCTGCGTCCGGTACGCTTGAATAACCCAGTTCACGCTCTGCTTGTCCAGCCAGGTTTCGCCCGCTGCGACCTTGCGCACACACCGCACCAGCAATTCGGGCGAGATCGCGCGGGTTAGGATACCTTGGACTCCACGGCGCAGGTAGTCGACCGTTTCCTCCTCACCTGCGCGTTGCGTCACTAAGACCAGTTTCGCCTCGGGAGGAGCTCGCCGTGCGATTTCGCTGACCGCCTCGGCGGGAGTCGGAGATAGCCCCGTTTCAAACAGAATGACATCAGCTGCGATGGTGGCAACCGCATTCAGAGTCTGGGGCAAGCTTTCGGTCTGCGCTACCGTCTCTAAGTCGTCCTCCGCAGCAAAAATCTTGGCCATGCCTACACGGAAGATGGCTTCGGAGTCGGCCAGAATGATTCGGATTTTCGAAGGTTTCGCCGCTTCTGAGTCCTGCGTCGTCGGGCCGACAAGAGGCCTCGGTTCGCGGGGTTTTCCGCGATTCGCAGCCCTGGCCGCCCAAGTTGAATCCTTAGCTCCGCTCGAAGGCGTATTCATCGATGACCACCGCAATACTCCGCCCAATAACTTCCTCTGAACTTCGGACCACGCGCCCCTGGCACTTCACCAGGACTGCGCGTTCGGTTCCTAGAGCCTCCCCGGGCATTTCGATCGTAAACTCCACCGGGGAGCCCACCGGGATGACGGCTTCGGTACGGAAAAGTATTCCACCCGCCGAAATGTCCTTGGTCGTGGCGTGGTACTCCTCCGTCGGTGTCTTCAGCGTTACTTGAAGATGAAGGGGAAAGCGTAGCGAATTGCGCAGGTCGAACCGATGGCCAGAACTCATATTGCTGACAGCATACATCGAGCAGTGCCCAAATCATTAGTTACTAAAGTACCATTACCCGAGGTTACCAGAGCCAAGAAAATTCAAATTATTGGCAGAGATTCCCACTTTGAGATTGTCCGGCAAAACCCCTTAATTGCTGAAGGAGTGCACTCGGCCTCCCATTTCTCGCTGAGCCGCGCTTCACAGCCGCGGCTCGGCTGGACCAGCTCTTGGATCAGCCGACGAACTGTTGATGATATTGTGTTGCTCTTGGCGCTGCCGAGGGAGGCGACATGGCAGCCTGCATCAAGACCGTCATCGCGAAAGAGGGCATGCCTAGCGTCGAGCAGGCACGCGCGCGGCTGCAGACGGAACTGCGCGCCGCTCGGCAAAGCGGCATCAAGGTGTTGAAGCTGGTCCACGGTTACGGCTCCACGGGAGTCGGAGGAGACTTGCGTATCGCGCTCCAGTCAACCTTGAGGCAGATGGCGAATCGCCATGAAATCCACGATTGCATCTTTGGGGAAAACTGGCGCACCAGTGACGAACGTACCTGGGAGCTGCTGAAGCGCATGCCTGAGCTGAAGAGCGACAGCGACCTCGGCAAAGGGAACAAGGGAATCACGCTGGTAGTACTTTGAGCCTTGTCGTCTCGTTGTTCCCGGTTTGCATTTGTGTTTCCCTTATAATCCCCATTACGGCTCTGCTTCTGCTCCTCAGGCATGGCGTTCACCTTCCAAACGCAGCCACCTTCGATGGATGTTGCTCCTGCAAATTCCGCTTCCGGTGTTGTAGCGACCGTCTCGCCATCGTCCGGAGCTATTGTCGCCTGCATGTTGGCTGGCATGTGTACTTTCCTGAACGTCTATTGCACGCAACCGCTGCTTCCGTATTTCGAGCGCCTGTACAACGCCTCGGAGATCGAGGTCAGCCTGACGGTCAGTGCTACCATCTTGGCCGTTGCGATTGCCGCGCCATTCTTCGGAATGATGGCGGAATCAATAGGCCGCAAGAAGGTCATTGTCCCGTGCCTATATGCGCTAACCGTTCCCACGATGTTGGTGGCAACCTCGCGCAACCTGCATGAACTCATCTTCTGGCGGTTCGTGCAAGGTTTGTTTGTCCCAGGCGTGATTGCCGTTATTATGGCCTACATCGGCGAGGAGTTCGCCAGCTCCCATGTTGGCCGGGCCATGGCTGCGTACGTCTCCGGCACTGTGCTGGGCGGATTCGGCGGCCGATACATTTCCGGGGTCATCGCACAACATTTCCGATGGAGCGACGCCTTCCTCGCTATCGGCGTCATCAACCTTGCGGGCGCATTTGTGGTACAGCGTCAACTGCCGCGGGCAAAGCACTTCGTGCGCTCGCAGAGCTGGCGCGGGTCCATTGCCGACGCAGCCGAGCATTTGCGCAACCCGAATCTTATCGCCGTGTACGGGATGGCTTTCGCGGTGCTCTTTTCCCTGGTCGGCGCCTTCACCTATGCCAATTTTCATCTTGCATTGCCGCCGTACCAGTTGAATTCCGAGCAACTGGGCAGCATCTTCTTCGTGTATCTGCTGGGAGTAGTGATCACGCCGTTCTCGGGACGGTTCCTCGACCGCTTCGGAATACGGCTCACGGCGGTCGTCGCAACATGTTTTGCCGCAACAGGGCTGCTGCTCACGCTGGCGCGTCCGTTGGCGTTGATTGTCGCGGGCCTGGCGATTTTTTCGTCCGGCATATTCATCTTCCAGGCGGTGGGAACGGTACAGGCGGGCGTGGTTGCCGGCCGCGCCCGCTCCTCGGCCGCAGGTCTCTATGTGACGTTCTACTACATTGGGGGCAGCCTGGGCGCAATCGCAACCGGCTGGACCTGGCAAGCCGGTGGCTGGTCCGCGTGCGTGTATCTGCTGATCGGGTTTGCCGGTTTGGCCCTTGCGCTGGCTTTCGCGAGCAGTCGGTATGGATCGCCAGTTCTTGATCGCAGGTGAAGAAAACGGTGTCACTGCCGAATCCTCGGGTTAAAGGCTGAATACAGCAGGTCGGTGATAAAGTTCACCGCCACGTAGGTCAGTCCAATCATCAGAATGCAGCCCTGTACCAGATAGTAGTCGCGATTGGAGATGGCCTGCACGGTCAGCCTTCCGATGCCCGGCCACGAGAAGATTGTCTCGGTCACGATGGCTCCGGCCAGCAGCGCTCCGAACTGAAGTCCCACCACGGTGAGAATCGGGATCATCGCATTGCGCAGGGCGTGGCGATAAACGACCGTATGTTCTGGAAGTCCCTTGGCGCGCGCGGTGCGAATGTAATCCTGACCGAGCTCTTCCAGCATGGAGGTGCGCACCATGCGCGTGAGGATTGCCGCCAGCGCTCCGCCCATAGTGATCGCGGGAAGGACGAGATGCGCCAGCGATCCGGAGCCCGAGACCGGCAACCAGCCAAGCTCAATCGCAAAGACGAGTATGAGGATCGGTCCCAGAGCGAAATTGGGGAACGACAATCCCAGCAGCGAGACAAAGCTTAGCACGCGATCGTCCCAGCGATTGCGGCGCAGCGCCGAGCGCACGCCTGCGGGAATCGCCAACCCAAGAGCCACCACCAGCGCGGCAGATCGTCAGCTGCAGCGTCGCAGGATAGGCTTTGGCGATCACCTGCCCAACGTTCTGGTTCAGGCGCAGCGAGCGTCCCATATCGCCGTGCAGAATGCCGCGCCAATAATTCACGTACTGCTGGCCGAGCGGCACATCGAGACCATAAGCGTGCCGCGCCGCATCGATGTCGGTGGCAGCCGCGCCTTCGCCGAGCATCTGCTGGATCGGATCGCCGGGTACCAGATGGATCAGCAGGAAAACCACCGACACGACGAGCCACACGACCGGCAGCATGTACAGCAGGCGCGAGAGCAGGTAGCGCAGCATCAGGAGGCCATCGGCGTTGCCGGAGACGATTGCGACTGTGCCTGCGGTTGTGCAGCCTCGATCTTCACGGCTTCCACGCGAAGGCCGTCCATGGCGGCGACCGTGTAGCGACGTCCCTCATATTCGAAGCTGTCGCCGACCGTGGGAATCTTCTGCAATTGCGTCAGCACGAATCCGGCAAGCGTTTCGAAGCCCTCGTCGCGCGGCAATGCAATGTGGTATTGCGATTCGAGGTCGCGAATGTTGACCGAGCCGTCCAGCGTCATCGAGGCAGCGCCCGGCACAAATGCGGGCTCGCTGATATCGAATTCATCTTCGATCTCGCCCACCAGTTGCTCCAGCACATCCTCCACGGTCACCACGCCCGCGGTCGAACCGAATTCGTCCACCACTACGGCCAGGTGACGCTTGCGCAGCTTGAACTCGATCAGCAGGTCGGGCAGCGGCTTGGTCTCAGGTACGACCAGGACCTCGCGCATGATGTGCCGCACTCGCAGTCCGCTGGGCCGAGTGACCGGCCGACCGGAAGCGGTACGGTTCAGGCGGTAGCGCATCCAGCGCATCAGGTCCTTGGCAGTAGAGCACGCCGATGATGTGTTCGGGCCCGCGCTGCGGATCGTAAACCGGAACCCGCGAATGCTGCTCGTCCACCACGCGCTGTAAGGCCTCTTCCAGTGACATGTTACCCGGCAGGGAAAAAATGTCGGGTCGCGGAACCATGATCTCGCGCACCGTAATGTTTTCCAGCTCGAGCGCGCGATGAATCAGTTCCTCCTGTGTCGGCGCCAGGACACCCAGTCTGCGGCTGGCGGAGACGATCAGCTTCAGTTCTTCGGGCGAATGAACGCCGGCTTCGCGGATCAGCTTCGTCCCAAAGGCGTTCAAGACCACTCGGGTCGACGCGGTCATGAAGGCCAGGAACGGCGCCGCGAGGGTCATGAAGACATCCATCGGTCCCGGCGACCGCGAGAGCGACCTGCTCGGTGCGCTGCAATGCGATGGACTTGGGAACGACTTCGCCGAGGATCACGACCAGATAGGTGATCAGGATGAAGGCAACGACGATGGCAATCCCATGCGCGTAAAACTGAGAATGGGGCAGCGGGCGGAACAGGGGTTCCAGCATGTGAGCCACGGAAGCTTCGCCGATCCAGCCCAAGGCCAGGCTGGCAACCGTCACTCCGAACTGGACCGCATTGAGGACGTGGTCGAGCTTCTGATGGAGCTTCTGGACGGTGCGCGCGCCGATGCGGTGCGCCGCAATCATTTGTTGCAGTCGCGTCTCGCGGACGCTCACCAGAGCGAATTCAGCGGCCACGAAGAACGCGTTCGCTGCGATCAGCAGAACCACGGCTACGATGCGCAGCAGAGCGAAGGTAACCATTAAGCTGAAATCTTACCATCGGCGGAAGGGCTATCGGCACTCAAGCATTCGCCATCAGCCGTCAGCATTCAACGGTAGAGACAGTAGATCCGAGCGACGAGCGCAGCGAGGCGTCGAAGGGAAGAACCTGCTTTCCAGCACTTGGATTTGGCCAAAAGTGCGTTGCGATGACGAGAAACCCTCCCCCTGCGCGGTTCTACGTAGAATCAACAACTTAGACCATAAATCACTCGCATGCATTTGATTCCCAAGGACTTATACGTAGTGTATTGTTACATAAGGACTTAGCTTGCAAAAATGGCGATATCTGCGATGGTTTGGTACATAGAGTACATAAATGCATACAAGACATATAAGTTGTACTTGCCTGGGCAAACTGGTGGAATTCATTTGACCTCCAGGGCCAAAGCGCAATAGTGTGCGCTGTTAAGGAGACACAAGCCCCTCCCTTCGCCTCAAAAGGAGCATCGTCATGCCACGTTCACAGACATTGGTTTTCGCCAATGGTTGGCGGGCCGCGCTGATTCCCGTTGTCCTCGTCCTCATGATGGGGTTGACCCTGTCCACGCAGGCGCAGACGTTTCAAGTCCTCTCCAGCTTCAGCTACACCTCGGGGACGACACCGTCGGCTGGCTTGACCATGGACCACGCCGGCAATCTGTACGGAACCACTCGCACGGGCGGCGACTTGCAGGGCGGCTATTACTGCATGCTCTACCAATATAACGGGTGTGGAACCGTGTTCAAGCTCACGCGACACGGCTCGAGCTGGCTTTATTCCACGCTGTACAAATTTCACTCCTATGATGGCGCCTATCCCCAGACGGCGGTGACCATCGCGCCCAACGGAGTGGTGTATGGGTCCACTGGCTTAGGAGGACGCTGCGGCTCGTCGGGCTTTGGGTGCGGTACGGTCTTCAACCTCACTCCCGGTGTGCGAGTTCCGAAGACGGCCGTCTCGCCGTGGTCGGAGACGGTGCTCTGGGGATTTCAAGGTGCGGACGACGGCGGTCCTTATCCCAGCGAAGTGATCTTCGATGCCGCGGGGAACATGTATGGGACCACGGTGGGCGGCGCGTATAGCGCGGGCAACGTCTTCGAGATGACCCCTTCGGGCAACTACTGGAATGAAGCCAATCTCTACTCTTTTCTCGGAGGAGCTGACGGCCTTTATCCGCACGGAGTGACCTTCGGACCCGATGGCAATCTCTACGGCGCGACTAGGCAGGGCGGCAACAGTGACTGTTCGCCTTTCCAAGGTTGCGGCACCGTTTTCATGCTGACGCCCTCTGGTTCCGGATGGACCAAAACCATACTTCACATCTTCGATCAGAATTCCGAAGGAGGAGGCCCGGGGGCGGTGATTCTGGACCAGGCAGGCAACATTTATGGCGCTACCACCGGCGCCGTGAATGCCGGCATCGTCTATGAGCTGTCGCCTTCCAATGGCAGTTGGACCTTTACCGTGCTTTACCGTTTCACAGGGTATAACGACTGGGGACCGGATGGCCGCTTGACTATGGACGCCGCCGGCAACCTGTACGGCGTAACCAATGGTCACGGTCCGGCCAACTGCGGAGTGGTTTTCAAACTGTCACCGTCAAATGGGGGCTGGACCTACACCGATCTGTACGACTTTACCGGTAAGGACGATGGCTGCTACCCCGACGGCTTTGTGACCCTCGATGACGGCGGCAATATCTATGGCACCGCTTCGGAAGGGGGATCACTGCTTCTGGGCACCGTCTGGGAAATCACGCCGTGAGGCGAATGCCCCATTCCGGAGAAGAGCATGGCTAGAGCAGTTTCGGGGTGTCTGTATCCACGAGCTCGGGTAGAGCGGCGCTTCAGCGCCGCGTTAAGTGTGCCCCTCCCGTTTGAGCTTCAGCCCCACTGCGTTGCAGTGGGGCTGAAGCCTAGGTTGGGAAGGCGCCGCGAACGCGGGCCTGAAGAGGGTGTGTGAGAACTGTGCCGCCCCTACGGGGCTCAGATCAACTTCCCACTCTACCCAGCACTCCGCCTTCGGCTGCGTGCTGGGCTAAACTGAACCGCCCCTTTGGGGCTAGTTTTCCGCACGCTCGTTCCACTGTCGCAAACCAACCGTAGTTCTCACACACCCTCTGAAGGCCCGCTCTACCCGGACACAGCTACTGTGGAAACGTCCTAGCCTCGGGAGTCGTTGATTCTTTCTGGGATACGGAGGTTTGTTTGTTTTGGGGGGCGCGGCTCCTCTAAGCCGCGCCCTGCTGCTTTATTCAGTGATGAGTTTCAGGTTTGCGTGAAGCCAGCCTTGCGCTTCGTATTCGCACTTCCTGGAGCAGAAGGTTTGCCCGTCACGTGCCCGGCTTGTGCTTTTCAGGTATTGGGAATAGCACCAGAGACAGACTGCGGTGGAAGTGGCTGCATTTGATTGGTTTGGTTGCATGGCCTCTCCAATGGCTAGTCACAATAGGCCAAGTTGCGGGCAAACGCAATCAGCAAAATCGTGGGATCGGTACGAATAAGGTTCGTGGGACGGAGGTGACAAGGTTTAGACGCGCTCAGGTGCCAAAAGATTGCGGACCGACTCCCGCTTACGTATCAGGCGTGAACGGCTGCCCTCGACCAGTACCTCGGCGGGCCGCGGGCGCGTATTGTAGTTCGACGCCAGCGACATCCCGTAGGCTCCGGCGTCGAGAATGGCCAGCAGATCGCCTTCCTCGAGCTTGCGGATTTCGCGATCGCGGGCGAAGAAGTCCCCGGTCTCGCAGACCGGACCTACGACATCGACTTTTTCGGTGGGTCCCACGCCCTCTCGCAGCACGACCGGAACGATCTCATGGTACGCGCCATAGAGCGATGGCCGCAGCAGGTCATTCATGGCAGCATCGACCACGACAAATTGCTTGCCATCGTTGCGCTTGCGATAAACCACACGAGTGAGCAGCACGCCGGCCGGACCGATGATGGCGCGGCCCGGTTCCAGCAGAAGATGCAGCTCCCAGACCCTTCAGCGGAGCGAGCAGCGCCGTCGCGTATTGCTTCGCAGCCGCGGCGAAATCCACACTGCGGATTTCGTTCATAAGGAATGCCCAGTCCGCCACCGGCATCGATGTAGCGAATGTCGTGTCCCTCCGCGCGGAGCGAGCGGACGAGGGAAGCCACACGATCCATGGCTTCGCGAAAGGGGCCCACGTCGGTAATTTGCGAGCCGATGTGAACGCTGACTCCGGCGGCCTTCAGCCGGCGGCTTTGCAGGCTCTGGCGATAAAGTGCGGGGGCATCGCGCCAGGGGACGCCGAACTTGTGTTCGTGCAAGCCAGTGGAAATGTAAGGATGGGTCTCCGCCGTGACGTGCGGGTTCACGCGGACGGCGAATTGGGCCGTCTTGCGCAGATGCGTCGCGCGCGCCGCCAGCAATTCAAGCTCGCTGGCGCTTTCCACGTTGAACAACAGAATGCCGGCGCGCAGCGCGAGATCGATTTCTTCTGCCAGCTTGCCGACTCCGGAGAAAACCACGTTACCGCGCGGTTTTCCGGCTGATCTCTCGCACGCGTTGCAGCTCGCCGCCGGAAACAATATCGAAGCCGGCGCCGAGCCGCGCGAGCAGTCGCAGGATCGAAAGATTCGAGTTCGCCTTCACGGAATAGCAGATGGTGTGCTGGACACCGCGAAAAGCGCTGGTCGAACTGTTGGTAGCGCTCGCGGATCGTCGAAGCCGGAATACACATACAGCGGGGTGCCATGCTGCTCGGCCAGCTGGCTGAGCGGAACGGAGTCGGCATGCATCTCCACCGCGGAGTTGCGGAGCAGGCGCTTATTTCGACGGTAGGTGAATGCGGGCGGCTCTCTCCGGAGGACGTTCGGCTTTCACTTTTTTGCGGAGGTTCCTTTCACCTTAATGGCGACGATGGTCTGATCGTCGAAGGCCTCAACGCCTTCGGCATGGCTGGAGACGGCAGTGAAGATGGTGTCAACCAATTCCTCGGCGCTGCGGCGCGCGTTGTCGCGAACAATTTTTTCCAGGCGATGACGGCCGAACAGCTCGCCCTTGGAACTGGTGGCGTCGAGAATCCCGTCGCTGAAGAAGAGGAAAACGTCGCCCGCGATGGCCGCGCAAATTGAGCTCATCGTAGGTCGCGTTGTTAAACAATCCGATGGGCAAGCCGGTCGCCTGAATCGGTCTCGATTTTGCCGTCGTGGCAATGAATCGGACGCGGCAAACCGGAATTTGCGATCTGCAGCAGTCGCTGGTTGTCGTCCCAGATGGCATAGATCATGGAGACGTATTGCCCTTCGATCGGCCGCTCCGACAAGCGACAGATTGATCGCCTCCAGCATGCCCGCGGCGCTGGGCTCTTCGTTGGCATGGGAGCGCGCGATGCCGCTCACCAGCGCAGCGTAGATAGCGGCTGGCGCGCCTTTGCCGCTCACGTCTCCGACCGCGATGCCGGTCACACCCTGCCCGCTGTACTTCAGAAAGTCGTACAAGTCGCCACCGATCTGGCGAGCAGGAGCAAAGCGCGACGCCACTTCAGCGTTGCGAAAGAGTGGCAGTTTCTGCGGCAGCAGACGGAACTGCAGCTCGCGGGCCAGAGCCAGGTCCTGCTCCAGGCGCTTTTCCTGACGCGCGATCTGCTCGTACAGGGTGGCGTTCTCGATCGCGATAGCGACCTGCGCCGCCAGGGTGGTCATGATGCGCACATGGTCTTCGGTGAAGTAGCCGCGGCGGGTGTGCTCGATATCGAGCACGCCGATGACCTTGTCTTTGTAGATCAGCGGAATGCAGAGCTCGGAGCGGGTTTCAGGGTTCGCCTTGATGTAGCGCGGATCTTTGCTGACGTCGGGAACCAGCACCGCCTGCCGATGCTGGGCGGCGTACCCCACCAGTCCGACACCCAGCGGGATCTCGTGCTTGAGCTGCACGCTCTCCTTGAAGCGCAACGAAAAGCGATGCTGCAAGACGCTTCCCGTCTTGTCGAGCAGCAGGATGGAAAACATCTGGTAATCGATGATGCGGGTCACCAGGTCGGCAATGCGCTTCAGCAGCTCGTCGACGTTGAGGATGGACGTCAACTCGCGGCTGATCTCGGTGAGCAGCGTGAGCTGCCTCGCCTGGCGCGACACACGCGTGTACAAGCCGCGCGTTCTCGATGCCCGCCGGCGATGCGCGAGGCGAAAAGGGTCAGCAGGCGTTTGTGCTCCTCGGTGAAGGCGCCCGGCTGCGGCGCTTCAACGTCAATCACGCCGATGACTTTGTTCTTCGCGATGAGAGGCACGGCCAGCTCGGAACGCACGCCGGGCGTGGTGTTGATGAAGTTGTCCTCAGCGGCGACGTCATTGACCAATACCGGCTGGCGGGTTTGCACGGCGCGCCCGGTAACGCCCTGTCCAACTTTGATGCGGATGCGCTCCGCGACTTCCGGAGGATGTCCGACCTGAAATCGGATGCGCAGCTCCTGCGTCTTATCGTTGAGCAGCAGGATGGCGAAGATTTCGTAGTCGATGAAGCGCTTGAGCACCTCCGCCACGCGCTGCAGCAGAGTGTTGAGGTCGAGCGTCGTGTTGACCGCATCTGCGACCTCCAGCAGGTAGCTGTCGAGGGTGGCAGAGACCAAGGGCTTTTGGATGGGAGACGGCATCAGGCTGGGATTCTTGCTCACCATCATAACAGCCGTAACTTGCCGAGCTGGACTTCAGGGCCGCGTTCTGAGCAGGTGAACACGGCATCTCACCCATGCGAGAACGGTCACTCCAGCGAACAAGGGAGCATGGTAACACCACACCTGTTTGGGTGAAGGACTGCTTTCCATTGGTCAGCAGGTTGCGGCAGTGCTTCGCAGCCACTAGAATTCTCCCCGGCCAAGGAGAGACGAGCATGTCATTACCTGAATTCAAACAACTGGTGGACGAGGCGAAATCTCAGATCCACGAAATTGGTCCTAACGATCTGCGGCGGATGCAGCAAGCGGGCGAAGATTTCACGCTGATTGACGTGCGCGAGCGCGACGAGCAGGCGAAAGGAGTGATTCCCGGAGCGATCAAGCTGCCGCGTGGCATTCTGGAAGTGAACATCGATCAGATCACCACCGACAAGGACCGCAAGATTGTGCTGTACTGCGGTGGAGGCAGCCGCTCCGCGCTGGCTGCGGTCAATCTCAAGAAGATGGGCTTTCGCAATGTGCTTTCGCTGGCGGGCGGCTACCGCGAGTGGCGCGAAGGCGACACACTCTACACTAACCACTTGGTGATCGAGGAGACCATGAACCTGCAAGGAAATCGTATTACGTGGCTGGGCCACGCGACCTTTCGCATCGAAACCACAGACGGTGCAACCGTGTATGTGGATCCGTGGGTCATGGGCAATCCGATGTGTCCGGAGAACGAGAAGCAGGTAAAGAAGGCCGACGCGCTGATCTGCACCCACGGCCACTTCGACCACATCGGCGATGCGGTTACGATCGCCAAGCAGCACAATCCCACGGTGGTCGGCATCTTCGAACTGTGCGTCTGGATGGAGAAGAAGGGCGCCAAACAGATTGCGCCCATGAATAAGGGCGGGACGCAAACCGTGGCCGGAATCAAGATCACGATGACGCATGCCGTGCACTCGTGCGGCATCACGGATGACGATGGCAGCATTGTCTACGGCGGAGAAGCGTGCGGTTACGTGCTCGAGTTGCCGGGCGGAGTGAAGCTCTACCACGCCGGCGACACCGCTGTCTTTGGCGACATGCAGATCATCCGCGAACTGTACTCGCCCGAGATCGCGATGCTGCCGATCGGCGATCACTTCACCATGAGCCCGCGCGAGGCCGCGTACGCCTGCAAGCTGCTGCAGCCGAAGACCGTGATTCCGATGCACTTCGGAACGTTCCCGGTGCTGATGGGACGTCCGGATGATTTGAAGAAGCTGCTGGGCGCAGGCGGGCCGGAAGTGGTGGAGATGAAGCCGGGCCAGACGCTCGACTGAGGGGGAGGACTCGCTCGATGCCAATCACCGATGAACGCGTCGAAAACTATCTCTACGCCATGTTGCCCGAGCGCGAGCCGGTGCTGCAGGAGATGGAGCGGCAGGCGAAAGAGCGCGACATTCCCATCGTCGGACCTGCGGTTGGCCGCCTCTTCTACCAGTACGCGCGACTGATCAACGCCAAGACCGTCTTCGAGATGGGATCGGCGATTGGCTACTCCACCATCTGGTGGGCGAAGGCGGTCGGCGAGGGCGGCAAGGTGCACTACACCGACGGCAGCCGCAAGAATGCCGACGAAGCGCGTCGTTATTTCGAGCAAGCCGGCGTCGCCGATCGCATCGAGGTCCACGTCGGCGACGCGCTGGAAATCCTCTCCGAGCGCAAAGAACAGTTCGACATTCTGTTCAGCGACGTGGACAAGCACGACTATCCGCGCGTCTTCCAGATGGCGGCCGGGCGCGTGCGCAAGGGCGGCCTGTTCCTCACCGACAACACCCTGTGGCAGTGGCGACGTGGCCTACGCGGCCGGCAATCCGGAACTCGCGACGAGTGCCGAGCCTGACCGAAGTACACCGAAGGCGTCGTAGAGCTGAACCGCCTGCTGTACTCCTCGCACGATTGGTACACGACCATCGTTCCGCTGCGCGATGGCGTCGCGGTGGCGATGAGGGTGTGATGCGCGATGCCCGAAGCTGCCAAGTTCGACATCCTCGCCATCGCCGCGCATCGCGACGACGTCGAGCAGACCTGCGGCGGCACGCTGCTCAAGATGGCGGAACGTGGACGCCGCACCGCGATCCTCGACCTGACGCAGGGCGAGATGGGCACGCGCGGCACGGTCGAAGACCGGGCGCGCGAGGCGGACGAGGCGGCTCGCATCCTGAAGGTCAGTTGGCGGCAGGCGCTCGACATTCCTGACGGCCGCGTCGAGAACACCTATGAGAATCGCCTCAAGGTCGCGCGCGTCATTCGCGAATTGCGTCCCCGCGTGCTGATTCTGCCTTACTGGCAGGCACGTCATCCCGACCACGCAACTGCTTCGGTGCTTGGCTACGAAGCCACGTTCCTGGCGGGACTGGCGAAGCTTGACCTCGGCGCTCCGCCGCATCGCCCGTACAAGATCATCTACGCCAGCCTTTACGCCGACGTGCGGCCGACGTTTGTCGTGGACATCTCCGCGCAGTTCGACACGCGCTTTGCGGCGCTGATGGCCTACCGCTCGCAGTATCAAGACCAGGAGCAGGGAAGCGGGCTCTTTCCGCGCGAGGCGGAGATTCGCGAGCGCATCGCCGCGATGGCTGGCTTCTATGGGTTGCTGGCCGGAGTCCGCTACGCTGAACCGTTTGTGCAGAAGGAAGTCGGCTTGGTTGACGACCTGCTCGCAGTCCCCGTCCAGTCGATCTGAATCGTTCTTCTCAAGGTTGCACTTCGCCAACAATCATGCAGTTCAGGTGCGGATCAGTGTTGTTTTTGAGGTGGCGCAGTATACGGGTGACGAGAAGCGCGATAGAATTTCGTCGCGAAGGTGGGTGCGGCAGTCATGAGCGATGCAATTGTTTTCGCGCGAATGTTTCTGAAAAACCCTGGCATGCTGGGCTCGGTTTGGCCGAGTTCGGACAGCCTTTGCGCTCACCTCATGGGTCTGGTTGACTGGAACGAAACTCGATACGTTGTGGAATATGGCCCTGGCGTCGGCACCATCACGCAGCACATTCTGCGGAACCTGCGCTGCGACGGCATGCTCATCGCGATCGAGAAGAACCCGGAGCTGGTTACACATCTCTGTGACAAGTTTCGGGGCCGCGACCCGAGGCTGAAGATCGTGCACGGTTCCGCTGCCGACGTGCGCAAGATCCTGACGCAGCACGGAATCGGCGCGAGCGACTGTATTGTTGCCGGCATTCCGTTCTCGCTGCTTCCGCCAGGGGAGGTGCAGCGCATCCTCAGCGGCACCCGTGAGTCTCTTGGACCGGAGGGCAAGCTGCTTATTTACCAATTCAGTAACGCCATCGAACCGGCGCTCAAGCGGCACTTCAAGCTAGTTCACCGCGGGCGCGAGATGCGGAATTTTCTGCCCGCGCGCACCTACGTTGCGAGTCAAGTCTGACGATGCGGAGGATCCATGCTCAGTCCAGTACGAGTTTTTGTGAGCGGCGGTAAGCCAGCCATCCAGTACATTGACAAACGGCTGGTCGTGCGCCTCCAGAATTTCGTTGCGAACGCACGAGCGAGAGGCATGACTTTCACCTTCAATAACGTCTTTCGCACCCAGGCGCAGCAGGGCGGTATCCAAACCCAGAACATACACAACGTCAAAGGCACCAGTCCACACACCGCCGGTTTGGCATTTGACATCAACATCGAGAGCAGCCTGAAGCCAAATGGAGCAGGGAGCCTCCCATCTCTGACTGCGGCTGCGCGTCTGCCGAACTCCAACTTCTCGCCGCTCAGTAATCAGGCTGCGGATCCTCCGCACTTTCAGGCGAATGATTTGATCACCCGGAACGCGGACGGCAGCGTGGACCAGACCTATCTGAACTTGGTCGCTGAGAACCAGCAGAGCTTCCTGGATATGGAAAAGATGCGCGTCGAAGATCCTGACCAGTTCCACGGTCTAGTAGTCACCATTGACTCCTTCACTACAACGTAAGGCTCTGGTCGATAGTAAGCGGACTGCGACGACGTCAACTTATAAAACCTGCAGATCTGTTGACGTCGTTTTCGGAGCTTATCCGACGGGGATAACCCGGCATGGCGAGCCAACGGAGAGAAGTGGATAAAACCTTTGCTATAAACAAGTTGATAAGAATGGAGTAATGGTGTATTATTGTGGTAGAAGGGTAGATATAACATCGTGGCTCTGAACATCAAGAACGCGGAGACATACAAGCTAGTTGAGGAGTTGGCAAAACTGACTGGCGAGAACATGACGCAGGCGGTCACAGAAGCTGTTCGCGAGCGGCTCGACCGGGTGCGCCCTCACGCTGGATCGGGGCTCGCGGAGCGCTTGTTACAGATTGGAAAAGAATGCGCTGCGCATCTCCAGGAGCCGTTTCGATCGGTTGACCACGGTGACTTGCTCTACGACGAGAAGGGTCTGCCGCGATGATTCTGGATACATCGGCGATCATCGCCATTCTTCGCAACGAACGGGAGGCGGCGCAGTTTGCCAAGGCCATTGAAGAGGCCGGCCATCGTCGGATTTCCGCAGTCAGTTACGTTGAGGGGGCCGCAGTCATCGACGGCAGCCGCGATCCTGTGGCGAGCCGCCGCTATGACGACTTGCTTCGGGAGGCGCGAGTCACCATTGAGCCGGTGACGGAGGCCCAGGCACGAATTGCGCGGGACGCCTATCGCGATTTCGGCAAGGGCAGTGGACATCCGGCCAAACTGAATTTCGGCGACTGCTTTGCCTACGCGCTGGCGAAGGACATGGCCGAACGGCTGCTTTTCAAGGGCGACGATTTCACACACACCGATGTTGCCCAGGCGCTCCCGTAACGCACAAGAAGGGCCCTGCCGCCTTACCTGGGGCGGCGCGCGGCGGCTGGGCGTTTTGGGTCCGACCTTACATCGCGGTCTTGATGCCAACTCTGACCAGCCACCAGTTCATGGGATAAGCGGTGAAGAATCCGCAGGCCATGGCCAACTGCATCATGAACCAGAACTCGATGTGAGTTGGCGAGATGGGGCCGAACCAGAGGAAGATGACCAACGCCATCCAGCCATACATTCCGACCTGCCAGGCGGTGAGGGAGAGGAAGTCGATTTTGAGCGCGCGCCACCAGATGGGTGCGCCGGTCTGGTGAAGCATGGGAGAAATGGCCATGTATTGGAAGCTGACGCCGATCAGCAGAGCGATGAGGTAATCGAGCGTCCACTCGCCGAAGACCAGGCTGCCGGCTACGGCAAACGGAGCCGCACGAAACAGGATAGGACCAACGAGGTCGGCCAGCGAGCAGCCGGCGCCGCAGTGTAGCGTACCGGCTACGATGCTCTGCCAGAAGGGACGCGGCGTCATGTCCATGGCTTGTCCCGTTTGAGCGGATGGTTGCTGAGTGCGAGCGCGGACCGGTGCGTCCGATGGCCCAATACACCCAGATCCCGAAGAGTCCAGCCCAGAGTGCGTTGATGGGCCACACCAGTCGCATTACGGCCATCGGCTGCGGCTGGCGGCGCCGGATGTCAATTGCAACGAAGACGCTGGAGGCAACGCCCAATAGCACCATCAGCCAAGAGAAAAGCTGGAAAGGCCCGCTGCCAAGCAGGCTCACTTCTTCCGCTCCACCAGGAACTTTGCTATCTCGCGCAAGGTTGCGGCGCGGTCGCCGAACTGGTCCAGAGCGGAGTCAGCGGCGGCCACGAGTTCATCGGCCTTCTGGAGTGAGGCCCCGATGCCGAAGAGCGCTGGATAGGTCGCCTTGTCGTGAGCGGTGTCTTTTCCGGCGGTCTTGCCCAACTGCTCGGAGGTCTGGGTCACGTCAAGCACGTCGTCCACAATCTGAAACGCCAGCCCAATGTTCTGTCCGAAGCTGCGGAGACCCGCGATCTGCGCTTGATTAGCGCCGGCATAGATGCCGCCGGTGACCACGCTGGCGGTAAGCAGCGCGCCTGTCTTGGAGCGATGGATGTACTCCAGTGTCAGCGCGTCGGCGCGAGTGTGCTCGGCCTCGAGGTCCATGACCTGGCCGCCAATCATCCCGCCAATGGTGCCGGTAGCGCGCGCGATCTCGGCGATGATGGCCACACGCGATTCCGCCGGGCACTCTATACCTGCCAATACCTCATAGGCCAAGGTTTGCAGCGCGTCACCGGCGAGGATGGCGATGGCCTCGCCAAAGGCTTTGTGACATGTAGGCCGGCCGCGGCGCAGGTCGTCATTGTCGAGCGCGGGCAGGTCGTCGTGGATGAGCGAGTAGGTGTGCAGCATCTCCAGCGCGGCGCCCAACTCCTCGATGCCCGGTGGAACGCAACCGTGGACCATCTGCGCGGCTTCCATGCACAAGATGGGCCGCAGGCGCTTGCCTCCGGCAAAGACGCTATGCCGCATCGCCGCGTGAATGGACGATGGATACTGCGTGGCCGGCGGGAGGAGGTGGTCCAATGCTGCGTCGGTGAGGATGCGTCCTTCTTCCAGCGTGTCCTTGAGCATGAAGAGGGAAGTATAACAATGCGGGCGGAAGAGCCAGCAGTCAGCCGTCAGCATTCAACACTCAGCCAAATCAAGGTCGCGCCAATTTGGATTGCCGAGGTTCCAGCCGACGGCTGAGAACTGCCAGCTTGTTAGCTTAGCTAAGCCGCGGCGACACGCGCGCGGCTGAGTACAACATAGCGTTCCGACGCGAGCAAAATGCCGTGCACGTCGCTGGAGTGACAGCAATCCACCGCACCCGCCGCCAACGCTTCGGTCCACATGCGGTCGTCGGCGAGACGATGAATGGAGACGAACGCGGTAGACGGAAACCGATCACAAAGTCTTTTCAGTTCAGCCGCGCCGATGAGTTCCAGGTCAATGACAGCAAACGGGGCGCGTAACCGCGCGATGGCCGAGCAGGCTTCCTCCAGAGACTTTGCAACGACGAGACTACGAAACTGATTACGAAGCGATGCCGCCAGACGCTCGGCGGAGAGTGCATCGTGATAGGCGAGGACGACATTGATAGGCCGCATGGCAAACCCCTTTTGAAATGGCGGAGGGGGCGGCAATGGCCAACCCGGTGATGATGTTCGGTTGACGACTCAACAAATCCGCACCCATTCGGTGCGGTACACACAGTTATGGACGAGCGGCGGCGCTATTTGGGAGCGTCGCCCGATTGGGTTGCGGGTTCGAAGGCCTCGGGCTGCAGCTTGCCATTTCGCTTGAGCAGGATTTCGACCTTGCCTTCGGCTTCTTCCAATTCCTTGCGGCAGGAACCAGACAACTTCATGCCCTCGTCAAAGAGTTCCAGCGCCTGGTCGAGCGAGACATCCCCCTTCTCCAGCTCGGCGACGATTTTCTCCAAGCGTTGCAGGCACTCTTCAAACTTGGGCAAGGTCAAGCTCCTAGAATAATTCTAGTGCAGAACGGGCCGGCTGAACGTGAAAATTCGACCGGGGGTTGCTACACGGTAGCGCGCTTGGTGGTGCCGAGGGCTTCCAATACATCGACGGCCGACGAGTAGCGGCCGAACGGGGCGCTGATCTGCGCTCCCTGCACCATGTGGCGAACGGCAGCGAGCATGTCGCGCGCGATAGCGACGCCTTCGGCCCGAGCTGTATCAGCGGTGGTAGCCTTCGCCATGCGAGCGAAGATCTCGTCCGGAATGGAAACCCGCAGTTCGTTCTTCATGAACTCGGCGTTGCGGGTGCTGGTGAGCGGCCAGATGCCCGCCACCACCGGAATGCGACAGTGTTCAATCTTGCGCAGGAACTCTTCCAGGAGGCGAATATCGAACACGGGCTGGGTGACTGCGAGCTCAGCGCCGGCCTCGACTTTGTACTCGAAGCGGCGAATCTCCTCGTCAATGTTGGGACTGCCAGGATTGGCGCCCACGGCGATGACGAACTTCGTCGAAGCTCCGGTGGGATTGCCACCGATATCCAGCCCGCGGTTCAGGTTGTGGACGATGTTGACGAGGCCGATGGCGTCCACATCGAAGACGGCGGTGGCGTCGGGATAGTCGCCCATCTTCGGCGGATCGCCGGTGATGCAGATCAGGTTGCGGATGCCGATTGCGCTGGCACCCAGCAGGTCCGACTGAATGCCCAGCACATTGCGGTCACGGCAGGTGTAATGCAGGATGGCCTCGATGCCGACCTGCTGCTGCACCAGCAAGCAAAGCGCCTGGTTGCTCATGCGCGCCGAGGCGCGTGGGCTGTCGGGAATGTTGACGCCATCCACGCCAACCGATTTCAGGAACCGTGCGCCTTCGATCTCCCGGCTTCCATCGGTGCCCCTGGGTGGAACGATTTCCACCATGGTGACGAATTCGCCGTCGGCGATCTTGCGCCCTAGTTGCGAGCGGTCGCGCGAGTGGAGGCACTTCGACCGGCTGCGCCTTGGGCGGAACGTCGTGTTTGCGGCCGGTGACGCGTCCGGGAACGGCACGCAAGAAAGCCTTCATGACATGAATGTGGTCGGGCGTGGTGCCACAGCAACCACCAACCAGGCGCACACCGACGTCGACGAATCGTCTGGCATATTCCGCCATGTACTCCGGCGAGCAGAGATAAATATTTCGCCCTTCCACCGAGCGCGGCATGCCGGCGTTGGGTTGCGCCGAGAGCGGGGCGGAAGTCACGGCGCGCACGCGTTCAAGTGCGTCCAACATGGCCACCGGCCCGACGCTGCAATTGCATCCGACGACGTCGGCGCCCCAGGCTTCGATTTGCGGCCCGTAGTGCTCGGGGGCGGACCCGTCCAGGCAGTTGCCGTCCTCGTCGATGGTGACTTGTGCCACCACCGGCAACTTGGGATTCACGTCGCGAGCGGCAAGAATGGCCTGATGCAACTCTTCCAGATATCCGAAGGTTTCCAGGATAACCAGATCGATGCCTTCTTCGTTCAGGGCCGCAATCTGCTGGCGAAAGGCCTCGCGGGCCTCGGCAAGCGAGACTTTCCCCAGGGGCTCAATGCGCACGCCCAAGGGTCCAACGGCGCCGGCAACCAGCGCATCAAAACTCTTGGCCGCCTCCCGGGCCACCCGGGCGCCTTTCCGGTTGATGTCAGCCAGCTTGTCGAGGCAACCGTGCTTCGACAAGCGAAACGAATTGGCGCCGAAGGTGTTTGTTTCAATGATCTCCGCTCCGGCGTGGAGGTATTCCTGGTGGATGTCGCGGATGAGATCAGGCTGTACGACGTTCAGTTCGTCGTAGCAGCGGTTGATGAAGATCCCCTTGGAGTACAGCAGGGTGCCCATGGCGCCATCGCATAGGACAGCGCCAGCTTGCAAGCGAGGAATGAGCTCTACTGGCATGAATGTTTCAGGACCCTTTGAAGTGCCGAGCTTGATTGAACTTTATCGTAAAAGGCGGGAAATGGCCATCGCCGCCGCGCGGAGCTTGACCCTGCGCTCTGCTATAATTCAACCGTTTCCAACAACTTATCGCAAATCATCATGATGTCCGGGGTACACGTTTGAAGCGGGTCGCTGTCCTTTTTCTTTCCCTCATCTTCGTCCTTGTCCTTGTCTATTGCGGCGGAGGAAGCAGCAACTCCAATAATCCGCCCAGTACGGTCAGCCATCGCGCCTTCGTGTCCAATGCGTATTCGGGTGATCTGCAGATCATGGACACGCAGAACGACACAACTCCCTTTACGGCGGAGACGACGAATTCCGCGGGTCAGGTCGTGCCCGGAGTGCCGGTGACGATTCCGGTCGGGAATTCCGCAACGTGGGAGGTTGTGACCTCCGACCGGAGCAAGACCATGGTCTACGACCCGACCACCAACCTCGTCAATTTTGTCACCAATTCCAGTGAAACCATCTTCACCGCGGTCCAACTCGGGGGTTCTGCCAGCATGGGGGTGTTTTCTCCGGACGGGAACACCGCGTATGTTCCGGTTCCAACCGTTCCCATCTCGGGCAGTCGTGCCGGCGGGGTGCAGGTGGTCAGCGTTACGAATTCAATGATCTCGACCACCTACGCGGTTGCATCGGCCAGCGGCGTGGCGCTTAGTCCCAGCGGTCAGTACCTGCTGGTCTTTGCCAACAACTCGGATTCGGTTTTCCTGATCAACTTAAACGCGACGACCGTTGCCGCGGTAGAGATCCCCGGTTTCTCGCGGCCGGTGAATGCCTTCTTCAGCAGCGACAGCAACACCGCCTACGTGCTCAATTGCGGCTGGGAATGCGGCGATCCCGCTCCGGGGCAGGCTTCGGTGGCGCAGCTGGATATCGCTTCGCAGATGATCAAGGCCACGGTGACCGTCGGAGGCGCCAGTGTTGGACTGCTGAACGGTACCACTTTGTATGTCGCCGGGACGTCCAACACGGCAGGTCCGACCTTCGATTCCGTGAACGTGAGCAGCATGACGCGCAACACCGCCAACTCGGTCGCCATCACGGACGGTTTGCATACTACGATGGCACTCTCGACCAACAACAAGCTCTACATTGGCGCGATAACGTGCAGCAATACCACAGCGGGCTGCCTCTCAGTGGTGAATGTCACCAACAACACCGCGGACCCTCCACTCCCGCCCAAAGGCGCAGTGACTGGCATGGTCGCAATTGCCAACCGGAACGTGGTGTACGTCATTGAGGGCGGATACCAGGTGATTTACGACAGCACCACCGACACACCGCAATCGACGCAGGTCGTCTTCCACGGAGCTGTCTCCGACATCGTACAGGTGGATCAGTAGACGGGGCGCCTACGGTTCAGAGACCAGAAAAGCCTCCCGCAGATTCAGGTTGTCAGTAGCCCGTTGTCACAAAAGCAAAGGCCCCGCATTTCTGCGAGGCCCTTGCGCCTGCCTTTAGCTAATTGCTGACTGCTAATGGCTAATTGCTGCCTTTAGTACATTCCGCCCATGCCGCCGCCGCCGTGGGGCATTGCCGGTTCCTTCTTGTCTTCCGGAAGCTCGGCTACCAGGGCTTCGGTGGTCAGCATCAGGGCCGCGATCGAGCCAGCGTTCTGCAAGGCCGTGCGCGTCACCTTGGTTGGGATCGATGACGCCAGCCTTTACCAGGTCCTCGAACTTGTTGCTCTGGGCGTTGTAGCCGAAGTTGGGTTCCTTCGACTCGCGGATGCGGCCCACCACGATTGCGCCTTCTTCGCCGGCGTTGCCGACGATCTGGCGCAGCGGCTCTTCGAGTGCGCGGCGCACGATGTTGGCGCCAATCCGCTCATCGCCTTCCAGCTTCAGCGCGTCGATGGCATCACCGCAGCGCATCAGCGCCACGCCGCCTCCGGGGACGATGCCTTCCTCCACCGCAGCGCGGGTGGCGTGCATCGCATCCTCGACGCGGGCCTTCTTCTCCTTCATTTCGGTCTCGGTCGCAGCGCCAACCTTGATGACGGCCACGCCGCCCACCAGCTTCGCCAACCGCTCCTGCAACTTCTCGCGGTCGTAGTCGCTCGTGGTCTTCTCGATCTGGCCGCGGATTTCCTTGACCCGGCCTTCGATGTCGCTGTGCTTGCCCTTGCCTTCGACGATGGTGGTGTTGTCCTTGTCGATGGTGATTTTCTTGGCCTGGCCGAGATCGTCCATATGAACGTTCTCCAGCTTGATGCCGAGGTCTTCGGTGATGGCCTTGCCGCCGGTCAGAGTGGCGATGTCCTGCAGCATGGCTTTGCGGCGATCGCCGAAGCCCGGGGCTTTGACGGCCGCGACATTCAGCGTGCCACGCAGCTTGTTGACGACCAGGGTCGCCAGTGCTTCGCCTTCGACGTCCTCAGCGATGATGACCAGGGGACGGCTGCTCTTGGCGATCTGCTCGAGCAGTGGAAGCAGGTCCTTCATGGAAGAGATTTTCTTTTCGTGGATGAGGATCAGCGCGTTCTCCAGAACGGCTTCCATGCGCTCGGGGTCGGTGACGAAATACGGTGACAGATAGCCGCGGTCGAACTGCATGCCTTCGACGACCTCGAGCTGGGTCTCCATCGTCTTGGCTTCTTCCACGGTGATGACGCCGTCCTTGCCGACCTTCTTCATGGCCTCGGCGATGATGCGGCCAATGGTCTCGTCGTTGTTGGCCGAGATGGTGCCAACCTGAGCAATCATCTCGCCGGAAACTTTCTGGGAGAACTTGTCGATCGCGCCACCCTTGTGGTTACCATCTTCGTCCAAGGTACCGCAAACGGCGGTTACAGCCTTTTCGATGCCGCGCTTCAGCGCCATCGGATTCGCGCCGGCGGCAACGGTCTTGACGCCTTCGCGGTAAATGGACTGGGCCAGAACGGTCGCGGTGGTGGTGCCGTCACCGGCCACGTCGGAGGTCTTGGAAGCGACCTCACGCACCATCTGCGCGCCCATGTTCTCAAGCGGGTCCTTCAGTTCGATTTCTTTCGCCACGGTCACGCCATCTTTGGTAATCAGAGGCGAACCGAATTTTTTCTCGATCACCACGTTGCGGCCCTTGGGACCGAGGGTGACCTTGACCGCATCGGCCAGGACGTTCACGCCGCGAAGGATCGACTGACGTGACTCTTCACCATGTAGAATCTGCTTTGCCATTGTTTCAATCTCCTTATGAAATCGGTTGTCAGTGGTCAGCGCTCAATTGCCAGATAAGTTTCTGCAACGGGCGACTGACAGCTACTACTTCTTTGCGGTGGCTTCCTTGTGCTTGGCGGCGCCTTGCAGGATGCCGAGCACTTCTTCCTCGCGCATGATCAGGAAGTCTTCGCCGTCGATTTTGATTTCGGTGCCGGCATACTTGCCGAACAGGATGCGATCGCCTTCCTTCACGTCGAGCGGGAAGGTCTCGCCTTTGTCGTTGGTCTTGCCCCGGCCTACCGCGATCACCTCGCCCTCCTGCGGCTTGTCTTTCGCGCTGTCAGGGATGATGATTCCGCCACGGGTGGTCTCGGCCTCTTCAACCCGGCGGACCACGATACGGTCATGCAGGGGAGTCAGTTTTGTAGCCATTCTCAAACTCCTTCTTGTGGTTTCAGTTTGGATTGCATTACTCGTTTGCCGACCCTGGCCCGCGGCTGCGGGTTGCGGCCAGCGCTTTCATGAAGTTTGGGGATAATCCCGAACGCTGGAAGCAGGCTGCTGACGAAGTCCAAGCGCACTGTTAGCACTCACTCCCAACGAGTGCTAATCATATCGCGGTCTCAGGGGTCAATGTCAAGGTGGCTATGAGTGTAGTTCACTCAAATTCTATCATTGCGAAGCGGATGGCAAGGATCCGATTTATAGTCAGTGGCTTAGGAGGAATCTGAGAATTGCTGGCCGGATGGGGGTTGCGTGGGCACTCGGCGTCAAACTGCTTCCAAAAAAGGGAAATCTGGCGTATAAATAGCCTCATCTTATCCTGCTAGTTTTTGTCGATCTCTTACTTTTTTCGATCTCACTGAGTGAATTTTTGACTTCCCTTGACGGCGGGAACGGCTTCATAATCGGGGAAATTGGTGGGTGCGATCGTGTTTGTGCTGGGTGCCACGCGGTTTTCGTCGTCCATGCGTTTAAGGATGAGTTTGTCCTTCTTGATGCTGGTTGCGCTGGGGTTGCCCCTCTTGAGCAGCGCACAAACTGGCGAGGCGACACAGATCCGGACTCAGCAGACAGAAGCCGTACAACAGCCTCCCACTTCCGCCACCGAAGCGGTTCCGACCTCGCCTGCGATGCAGTCGGCTGATCCTGTTTCCCAAGATCCACCGTCTGCCTCTGCAAAGTCTCTGTCGCCCGATCCTAAGCAGACGCCCACAGCGGGCCAGATTGAAGAGGCAGCGAGCGCGGCGGCGGACGCGGATCCCGACAAGAAACCAAACGTCGTTCCCAGTGCCGGAATACAGAACACACAGTCATCTGGCGCCGCGAAACCGGCAGGGACCCTGCCGGCAAAGTACGACGTTTCACAGATCGGTCAGCGCAACGTCGGCTCGGGTCTGGACTTTTATTCCATCGACCGCGAGATTGCGCTGGGCCACCAGTTGGCCAACGAAGTCGAGCAGAGCGCGAAACTGGTCACTGATCCCGTTATTAATGAGTACATCAATCGAATTGGTCAGAACCTGGTGCGCAACTCCGACGCTCGGGTGCCGTTTACCATCAAGGTCCTCGACACCGATGAGGTGAACGCCTTTGCCCTGCCGGGTGGTTTCTTCTACGTGAACAGCGGGTTGATTCTTGCCGCGGACGACGAAGCCGAACTCGCCGGAGTGATGGCACATGAGATCGCGCACGTCGCGGCGCGGCATGCCACCAAGAACATGACGCGGGCGCAGATCTGGAACATCGCTTCGGTACCACTCATCTTCATCGGAGGGCCGGTGGCCTACGCAATCAGTGAAGTTGCTTCGATTGCGGTCCCGATGACCTACCTCAAGTTTTCGCGCGATGCCGAGCGTGAAGCCGACCTGCTGGGTCTGGAATACGACTACGCTGCGGGCTACGATCCGCATGCCTTCGTCGAGTTTTTTGAGAAGCTGAATGTGGATGGGAAGAAGAAGCACAGCGCGCTGGCCAAGGCCTTCGCTACGCATCCGATGAATGCCGACCGCATACAGGCGGCGCAGGACGAGATTCGCAAGTACCTTCCTGATCGTCCAGAGTACGTGGTGAATACCAGTGAATTTGACAGCGGTTAAGGCGCGGCTGATTTCGCTGGAAAATGGGCGCCGACTGGGTGGCGCCAAGGGTGGCGATGGAAACCGTCCAGTGCTGCTGAGGCGTGCCAGTTCCTCGTCTTCGAGCAGCAACGGCGATTCCGGTGAATCGTCGAGTCAGGACAGCAGCAGCCCAGGCGAGCAGAAAGACGACGGTCATCCCACGCTGAAGCGGACCAGCACAGATTGACGTCTTCTGCCCGGTTTGCCGCCCCTGGGGTGATCCTCCTAGAATGATGACATGAAGATGCCGCGCCCGTTGTTCGTCGTCTTTGCCCTGCTTGTGATTCCCACGCTGCTGGCTGCCGGCGATCAGAACAAGGCCTCCGGCCAAACCTCCCTGATCAAGTTTGTGGTCTTGAAGGCCGACAACGGCAAGCCGGTGCGCAACGCTTCCGTGATCTTGCATCCCGTGAAACAGAACGGCAAGCAAGCCAAGGGCGGATTCCAACTGAAGACCGACGCTGAGGGCAAGACCGAGACCGATGGTATTCCCTACGGTCTGCTGCGGGTGCAAGTGATTGCGACGGGATTTCAGACCTTCGGGGACGACTACCCGATTAATCAAGCCGAGCAGGTCGTCGCCATCCGCCTGAAACGCCCCCAGAACCAGTACACGATTTACGATAAGCCGGGAAGCGACCAGTCCAAAGACAAGCAGTAGCCCAGCTTCCAGACATGCCGAGCGGCGCGGGGAAGATGGTGGGCTAGTTTACGGAATGCGAGAAGGAGTCCGGGGGCGAGCAACGGTTTCACCTTGCCTTCCCATGAAATAACCATTTCGAGAATGGGTTCGTAAGGTTCCCTTGCGGTTCCGGGCGTTTCCTGATTACCAAGCCGATGGAGGTTGAGACATAACCGGCAAGTTGTAGCCGCAAGTGCGGCTTATGCGTGTATGGAGGGATGTCAACGTACGATTCAATCTCGCCTTCCCCAACCTCGTAATCCACCGCTATTTCATGACCCATCGTACCCAGCAGGCGGGCGAGATCCTCGATGTCCCTTCGCCGATAAATCACCGTATCCGCATGGTCGAGGGTTTCCTCATTCGAGGAAAGGTTGTACTCCGTCGTATGGACTGCAATGCCCCCGGGCTTCAGACATCGCATTTGATTTACGACGAAATCGATGCCTTTCTGGATTGAACCGCAGTGTTCAAAGGAACACGAAGACCAGGTAAAGTCATAGCCCGACGAAAGATGCGCCGGGATATCCGTCATGTCAACTTCCATAAACTCTACCAGCCTGTCGAACGACGCAGGATCGCAAATTCCTCTTTGATTCAGATCTCGAATACCGCTGCTGTGTTGGTTGGTTTGTGCCCAGCCTTTCTCGTGGGCCTTGTCGGGGTTCAAGTCGGTGGCGGTGATAATGCACCCGTGTGAAGCGAAGGCGGCCACGAGCGGTTCCTTGCCGACTCCAAACCCCAGCCCCCTGCTATTCGGCTTGAGAACCCCACTTTCCAGCAGGGTCTGATAAATGAACGAGAACTCCCAGATCTTGCGATGATAATTGTCGGGAGCCTCTTTAAGTTTGTCGCAGGCGTTTCTATGTCCTGGCGTTGCAAAGTCGTTCTGGTGGCAGATTTTTGATCGTTGCATGTCCGGCTCGATTTTCATGGGCTCTCTACTGTAACGGCGACGTCCCCGACAAGCCCGTTTCACCGTAACCGATGACGGACTGCAGACCGACTGTCGTATCCTTTGAGGATACCGGGTGAGAAGACCCGTCTGAGATTTCCATGCCGCTGGATGGCCGTCATGCTGCCTGACCTTTTCTCTGTCAGGAGGGAGACTTGCCGACCAGCGTACCAATATGATAAACGCAGCTTTGTTTCGCAGGATTGCAGGGGAGCAGTCTTTTTTCGCCCCATGATTGGCAGCAGTGACGGTCTGGCCCCAACCCACCGAAGACGCTGAAGCGAACAAATTGCGTTGTGGTGCGGTACGAGGGACTAGAGAACACCTTCCATGAGAATGTTGGGCGCAAGGAGATCATGCGACAGCATCATCCGAGGTGATTATGATCGAAGCCAAGGCATTGTGGACCGACCACGACCGTTTCATCGGCCAGGCGAGCAGCGGTCATGCACTGGTGGTGGACGCCGGAAGCGAGAAGACCGCCAGTAGTCCCATCGAACTGGTTCTGATTGGCTTGTGCGCCTGTACGGCCAGCGATGTGGTCGGCATTCTGCGCAAGAAGCGAGAGCCGTTTACCAGCCTGGAAGTGCGCGCTACCTCCGAGCGCGCCGAGACTTTTCCCAAGGTTTACACCAGTATTCGTCTGATTTATCGCGTCGGCGGAAACGTCACCCACAAAGCGATGGAAGACGCAATTCGGTTGTCGAAGGGAAAATACTGCTCTGTCTCCGTCATGCTGGAGAAGACGGCAAAGATCGAGTTTGAGATCGAATACGCGGGGTAAATTAGCCTGGGCTGGGTATCCAGTTCCGCAGGGTATAATCGTGGCTTTGCTTATGACTACCACTCAAACAGAACTGCGCCTGGCCAAGCGGATGTCGCGGCTGGGAACCGAAACTGCCTTCGAAGTCCTGGTCCGTGCTCGCGCTTTGGAGCGCCAGGGAAGACACATCATTCACCTCGAGATCGGGGAGCCTGACCAGGACACGCCTGCCAACATTGTCGAGGCTGCGGTGGACGCTCTCCACCAGGGCTGTACCCACTACGGGCCGTCAGCCGGCCTCCCTGATCTGCGCGAAGCCATCGCGGAAGACGTGGCCAAGTCGCGCGGCATCAAGGTCGGCGCCGAAGAGGTTGTGGTCGTTCCCGGAGGCAAGCCAATCATCTTTTTCACCATCCTCGCGCTCATCGAAGAGGGCGATGAGGTCATCTATCCGAACCCTGGCTTTCCAATTTATGAATCGATGATCAATTTCGTGGGTGCCAAGGCAGTCCCGGTCCACCTGCGGGAGGACCGTGACTTTCGCCTGGATGTTGACGAGTTAGCTGGCCGGATCACCGATCGCACCAAGCTCATCATCATCAACTCGCCGCAGAACCCAACCGGTGGCGTGATGACCAAGGAGGACGTTCAGAACCTGGCCGCGGCCGTTGGCGATCGCGACATCATGGTTATGAGCGATGAGATTTACGGCCGCCTGCTGTTCGAGGGCGAGCAGTACAGCATCGCGTCAGTGGATGGCTTCAAGGAGCGCACCATCATCCTGGACGGTTTCTCGAAGACCTATGCTATGACAGGATGGCGCATGGGATATGGCGTGATGCGACCCGATCTAGCCGCGCACATTGCCCGACTGGCGACCAACTCGACCTCCTGCACCGCGACGTTCACGCAGGTGGCGGGCATCGAGGCGCTGCGGGGCGACCAGGGCGAGGTGGAGAAGATGCGGCAGGAGTTTCAGCGCCGCCGCGATGTATTCGTGAACGGCATCAACCAGGTCAAGGGCTTCTCCTGCCGGCTGCCCAAGGGCGCTTTCTACACGTTTCCCAACATCAAGGAAACGGGCTGGACGTCGAAGAAACTGGCGGACGCGCTGCTGGAGGATGCGGGTGTGGCTGCGCTTTCCGGTACCGCGTTCGGGGCTTCTGGTGAAGGTTATCTGCGGTTCAGCGTCGCGAATTCGATCGAGAACATCCATGTTGCGATCGACCGCATTGATCAGTGGACGAAGAAGCACTTGTAGTGAAAGCGATGTTCATGGGCCCGCTGCGAAGCGGGCTTTTTCATGACTGCTGCTGTTCAGGCAGACGCTGAAGGCCCGCTTTGCCGCGATCAAGGACTCTGATGCCACAGAAAAAGTTCCGTGTCTTCGCCACGGCCGACATTGGCGAGGCTGCCTTCAAGCGCCTGCGCGAACGTGGCTACGACGTCGAGGTCTATCCTCAGCCCGATCCGCCGCCCAAGAGCCTGATCATCGAGAAAGTCCGTAGCGGTATCGACGGCCTGATCACCACCCTGCGCGACAAGATTGACGCCGAAGTTTTCGAGGCAGGGAAGGGCACGCTGAAGGCCGTGGCGCAGTACGCGGTCGGGTTCGACAACATCAATCGCGCTGACGCATGCCGTTACGGAATCCCATTTACTAACACGGCGGACGTGCTCACCGAGGCTACGGCAGAGTTCGCATTCTTCGCGCTGGCTGACCTGGCGCGCAAACTCTGGAGCGCCGAGCATCTGGTACGAGAGAACAAGTGGGGCTATTGGCATCCTTACTTGCCATTTCTCGGCGACGAGGTGACCGGCAAGACCATCGGCATCCTCGGCACCGGAGCGCATTGGGCAGGCGGTGATCAAGAAGTGCGTCGGCTTCGACATGAACATCCTGTGCTACGAAGCCATGGGGCCAAACGAAAAGCTGGTGGCTGACGTCCAGCACCAGATGGACGTGCGCTTCAAGAGCGGGATGCAGCGCGAGCGTACCTCGATCAAGTACGTCTCCATGGAGGAAGCGCTCAGCCAGAGCGACTTCATCAGCATCCACCTGCCGTTGCTGCGCGAGGGCGAGAGCGAGACGCCCACCTATCACCTGATCAATGAGCGCACTCTGCGGACGATGAAGCCGACTGCTTACCTGGTAAACACGTCGCGCGGGCCGGTGGTGGACGAGAAAGCACTGGCCAAGGCCCTCAAGGAGAGATGGATTGCGGGAGCGGCGCTGGATGTTTACGAAACCGAGCCGCTGCCACCGGATTCGCCACTGCGCGATCCTGACATCGAGGACCGCTGCCGGTTGTATCCGCACTTCGCCAGTGCCGCGCGAATCACCAGGCTGTCCGCTCGATCCATCTCTCGGGATGGCCGGCCGTTGCGTGCAGGGCTTGATCGACATGCTGGAGCAAAACTACGGCGGCGATGTGACGAAAATGCCGTACGTGGTGAACAAAGAAGGATTTCGGAAAAATATCAGCTAGCTTTGTTGATACGTTGACAAGTACGGTTAAGTGCCAGGTCCTTCTCCCAAGATCTCCTCATCTCTGGGCCGATAGCCATTCACGAAGTCGCGAGCGCTCATTCGCTTCTTGCCTTCAGGTTGTAATTCCTGCACTTCCAAAGCGGTGCCATGGGCAAAGCCCAGCAGCAGGCGATCGCTCGCCATCGCGAAGTGCCCCGGCGTAACCGCGATTAACGTCGGATGCAGGCTCCGCCGCGTGCAAGTGTAGTGTCTTGCCGCGAAAGTAAGTGAATGCTCCGGGCCACGGCTGAAAGCCCCGCAACCGGTTCCAAGTGTCCAGCGCGGTACGCGAGAAAGTCGATCAGTCCATCTTCACGCCTGAGAATCGGCGCCAGCGTGGCCTGCGAGTCGTTCTGCGGACGTGGAGTAATCGCTCCGTTCTTCAAGCCGGCAAGAGTGGAGATCATCAACTCGGCGCCGGTCTGCGCCAATCGCGGCGCCAGCGTCAGCGCGGTATCTTCCGGCTGAATGCGCTCGTCCGATTGCAGCAGGATATCGCCGGTATCGAGCCCAGCATCAATGCGCATCGTAGTCACACCGGTGAGGGTCTCGCCCCGCGCAATCGCCCACTGGATTGGCGCCGCACCGCGATATTTGGGCAGCAGCGACGCATGCAGGTTGATGTTTCCCAGCTTTGGAAGATCGATCATCCACTGCGGAATGATGCGGCCGTAGCCGACGACAATAATCGCCTCGGGCGCGATGCGTCTCCACTTGCGCACGGAATTCATGCGTTGTTCTTGATTTTCTCCGGCTGGGTGATGGGAAGGTCGAGTGCGAGCGCTCTTCGTTTCACCGGCGACGCCGCCAGCTCCATGCCGCGTCCGCTTGGACGGTCGGGTTGGGTCGCCACCAGCTTCACACGGAAGCCCGCACATACCAACTTCTCCAGCGTCGGTACCGCGAACAGCGGAGTTCCGCAGAACACCAAATCCATCATCGCTGTACTACCATTCGCCCTGCTTTATCAGCTTGCGGATCCTGCGCTTCATCATGTCGCGCTTCAGAGCGCTGATGTGGTTGATGTAGAGCTTGCCGTTGAGATGATCGGTTTCGTGCACCAGCGCACGGGCCAACAGGTCTTCTCCCGTGACTTCAAATGTCTTGCCTTCGGCGTTCTGCGCGCGGGCGGTGACCGTTCGGGGTCGCGTCACCTTCTCGCGAAATTCCGGCAAGCTGAGGCAGCCTTCGTTGGAGGTGAGCCGCCCTTCCGTGTGGATGATCTCCGGATTTACCAGCACGATCTTGGCCTCGGGATCTTCTTTGAAGGTGACGTCAATAACGGCAACGCGCCTGCTGATGCCGATCTGCGGAGCAGCTAGGCCGACGCCATGCGCTGCGTACATGCTCTCGAACATGTCCTCCACCAGCTTACGCAACTCGTCGTCGAAAATGGTGACCGGGGCGGCCGTCTTCTCCAGGACCGGGTTCCCGAGTTTCACGATGGGGTAAATCATTTAGAAGTTTCGCAACTGTTGGCAGTAGCCCTCGAAATTGCGCCGCATTTCCAGCATTGAATCGCCCCCGAACTTTTCCAATGCGCACCGCGCAAGGGTGAGCGCCACCATGGCCTCGGCGGCCACTCCGGCGGCCGGAACGACACACACGTCGGACCGCTCATAGGCGGCCTTTACCGGCTCGCGGCTGGCGAAGTCCACCGAGCCCAGCGGCCGCCGCAGCGTCGAAATCGGCTTCAGGTAGCCCCGCACGCGAATGTCCTGGCCGTTGGAGACACCGCCCTCCAGCCCGCCAGCATGGTTCGAACGCCGCGTAAAGCCGGTAAACGGCTCTGCGCCGTCACGCTCGTAGCCTATTTCATCATGTACCTCAGATCCAAGCGACGTCGCGCTGCGCACCGCGTCGCCAATCTCCACCGCCTTCACCGCCTGCAACGACATCACCGCCGCCGCCAGTTGCGCGTCCAGCCGCTCGTCCCAATTCGCATAGGTACCAAGCCCTGGCGGCACGTCGTGCGCCACCACCTCGAAGATTCCGCCAACCGAATCGCCAGTCCGCAGCACAAGGTCAACCTGCTCCTTCATGCGTGCCTCGGTATCAGGGTCAGTGCAGTTGAGAAGGACTTCTTCTTTTCCCGCCAGCGTTTGGATCATCTCCCACGCGACCGCGGCATCCAGCCGGACGCTGCCAACCGCAACCACGTGACTCAGAACTTCGATTCCGAATTCGCGCAACAGCAGTTTGGCGACTGCGCCCGCCGCAACGCGGGCTGCCGATTCGCGAGCCGACGCCCGCTCCAGCACGTAGCGCGCCTCGCTGAAGTTGTATTTGAGCGCCCCCGCCAGATCCGCATGACCCGGACGAGGCGAAGCCACACGCTTATGCTTCGCGGGATCGCCTTCTTCCACCGGGAGAGCCTCCGTCCAGTTCTGCCAGTCCTTGTTGGCCAGCGTGATGGCGATGGGCGAGCCGATCGTCTTACCATGTCGCACGCCGCTCAGAATGTGCGCTGCGTCGCGCTCGATCCGCATCCGTCCACCACGCCCGTAGCCTTGCTGGCGCCGCCAAAGTTCGCGATTCACGAATTCGAGATCGACTGCGAGTCCGGCAGGCATACCCGAGAGCAGCGCTGTCAGCGCCTCTCCATGCGACTCGCCAGCTGTCGAAAAACGCAGCATAGGGAAGTGAGATTGTAGCTGATTTCGCGCCCTCAGCAACCAGCATTCAGCAGTTGGCCAGACTGCTTTCATTTCTGCAATGGTCTGCATTGGGCGCCGGCTGAATGCGGAATAGAGGCTTCCTTTCGGAACGAACCAGTCCTTTTGCGACCCAATGCCGGCGCTCGTCATCACATGTGGTACGTTGTAGGTGCTGTAAACCGTTCGGTGTGCGAAAGTGTGAATTCATAATCTGCAAAGGGCGCTTTACTGACTAAATGTCTAAGAAGGTCAAAACCAAGTCGTTCGAAGAAGCTGTAGCCTGGTTCCGCGAGCATGGGTTCGACGTGCTGGAGACACCGGGAAACAGCAACCGTGTTTTCCTGAAGAAAAACCGCTGCTCGGCTGCGATAGAGCGTGGTCCCGACGGAGGAGTACGAATCTTCGCCTACCCCGGATATCTCATTAGCGGCGAGATCTCCAAGCTGGTGGACCATGGCTATCAAAAAGTGCTGAAGACCTCCAAAGCCGAACACCCAGCCACCGCCGATCACTTGAAAGCTTTACACGACTTCGCCGAGGAGTTGAAGGAAGGGATAGGCGCCATCAGTCTGTATAACGAAAGCCTGGGCACGGTGAGCGAATCCTATATGTACGACCGGGTGCGTGGCCGCGATCTGCCGGAATCGGAGCGTCCTCAACGTCCGTGGCAGGAACCCGAAGCCGCGAAGCGCCGCGCCTGATCTCCCTTTCGTACACGCGATGTATTTGCAGCCCGTCAGGTTGTAAGCACCGTCGCAGCATAAACTTTCGGTTCTCCGGCAAACCTCCCGCCGTTCTTAGCTATCCAACCTTACTGAGATGTAACGTAGCGAGTTACCTTCGAGGAGGGCGGGAGAGTTATGAAGCGAAGCGGAATTTTGTTGACTCTGTTGATGGTACTGGCGTTCACAATGTGGGCGCAAAACAACAACGCAACCCAGGACGACACGGCGCAGCGGAATGCCCACAAGGCGGCGGCGCAGAGTGACGACAACGCGGCGAACCAGAAAAAACAGGATGCCAAAGAGAACAGCAGCGCTTCCGGCGCTGAGCGGGACAAGGTCCTCGCCCGCCTGGACGATTCATCCAAAGTCCTCAACGAACTGTTGGCAGCTCCCGACAAGGGCATTCCCAATGAGGTGTTCGAGAGCGCAAAATGTGTAGCCGTGGTCCCGTCGATGGCGAAAGGCGGCTTCATCTTTGGCGCGGAGCATGGCCGTGGAGTGGCGACCTGCCGCACCGCGCATGGCTGGAGCGCCCCCGCGTTTTTCGTCGTCACGGGTGGAACGTGGGGTGCGCAGATTGGCGGGGAAGCGATTGACCTGGTCATGCTCATCATGAACGATAACGGCATGAACCAGTTGCTGGATGCGAAGTTCAAGCTGGGCGGATCGGGCAGTGTGGCTGCCGGGCCGGTGGGCCGCGAGGCCAGCGCGTCCACCGACTGGAAGCTGAGGTCGGAGGTGCTGACCTACTCTCGTTCACGGGGACTGTTCGCCGGTGCGACCCTGAACGGCGCGGTGATCAAGCAGGATGACGATGCCACCCGCGCTTTCTACAGCCGGATGGTGGGGTTCCGCCCTACTTTGACAGGGCAGGTTCGTGCGCCTCACGAGGCCGACCGCTTCCTGGCTACGGTGCGCCGTGGCAAGACGGAGGCCATTTCTCAGGCGCGCTAAACACAAGTCGGTTCAACTGCAACCCGGCGGTGGGCTTCGGCTCACCGCTTTTTCTTTCCTCGATTGGGTTTTCGCTACACTGCCATGGACGGAGGCGCATATGAAACGATTGGGCATCATGTTCCTGGCTTTGGCATTGCTGATTGGCAACGCGACCGCACAAACCTCATCCACCTTGAAAGCGGATGCTGCTATTCGCCAACTCTTGCAGTCCCAGGTTGAAGCCTGGAACCATCATGATCTTGACGGTTTCATGGCAGGGTACTGGCGCTCATCCGACCTAACCTTCTTTTCCGGAACGACGGTCACGCAAGGCTGGGAACCAACGCTCGCGCGTTATCGAAAGAGCTATCAAAGCGAAGGCCGCAGCATGGGAACGTTGTCCTTCAGCGATCTTCAGGTACAGCTCCTTGGACCGGATGCGGCCTTTGTCCGGGGGAGGTTCCAACTCGTGATGCCTGATGGAAAACAACCGCATGGTCTGTTTACCCTCATCCTTCGCAAGTTTCCCGAGGGTTGGCGCATCGTCCACGACCATACCTGCGCGGAATAATCTGCGCCATTGCGCATCGGCACTACATCCAAAAGGTCATTGACGGCCTCGGCGGCGGGTGTAGAATCCAACCGTCTCTCCGTCGGGTCTGCTTTTCCCGCGTGCGAGCCGATACAGGCGGTATCCGCAGGATGCGGAACTGTACTGGAGGACATCGTGAGTATTACCACCGGCGACTTTCGCTCCAAGATCACCGCTTCCACTCTTCTCGAAAAGAAACAACGTCAGGAACCCATCACCTGTCTGACTGCCTATGACTACGCCAGTGCACGCCTGGTGGACGAGGCTGGGATCGACATGGTCCTGGTTGGCGATTCACTAGGCATGGTGATGTTGGGATACGAAAATACTCTGCCGGTTACCATGCAGGAAATGCTGCATCACACGCGTGCCGTGCGCCGCGGCGTGAAGCACGCCTTCCTGGTTGGAGACATGCCGTTCGCCTCTTATCACGTCAGCCAGCGTGAAGCGCTGCGCAATGCTGCGCGTTTCGTGAAGGACGCGGGTGCTGAGGCGGTGAAGATCGAAGGCGGCGAGAAGCGGGCGCGTTTGGTCGAGCGCATGGTCGACGCAGAAATTCCGGTGGTCGGACACATTGGACTGACGCCGCAATCGCTGCACGCCATGGGCGGCTACAAGGTGCAAGGCAAGACGCTGAGCGCGATTGAACAACTCATGCACGATGCTATCGCGCTGGAGCGTGCCGGTGCATGCTGCGTCGTGTTGGAGGGCATTCCTCGCGAAGTGGCGGCCATGATCACGGGCGAACTGGAGATCCCGACCATCGGCATCGGCGCGGGTCCGGAGTGCGATGGCCAAGTGCTCGTCTTCCACGATCTTCTCGGATTGACGTTTGCGCCTCCAGCGAAGTTCGTGCGCCGCTACGCCGACGTCGGTTCGGTTATCAGTAACGCGGTGCTTGCGTTCAAGGACGATGTGAAGTCGGGCGGCTATCCGTCCGACGCAGAGTCGTATCATCTGCCGAAGGAGACGCTGTCGTCGCTGCAGGCGATTGCAGAACGCAAGCGGGCTGTGCAACTGTAAGGCATGCGGTTTTCGCTCTGCTGTTGGCTTCTGTTTGTGCTTCTGGGTGCTATCGCAGCAGGTCAGACTCCCTCTCCTCGGCGCGCCAGTGAGTAAGGCCGCGCCGTGGAAACGCTACTGCCAGCCCGATGTCGGCTTCTGTTTCAAGTATCCGGGTTCCTGGTCGATGCTGGGCGAAGTCTTGAATAGCAACGGCGTCGTAGTTGCCCCTCGACAGAAGGAGGATCGGGCGTTGTGGGATGCCATCACGATTGCCCTGGTCGTGCCTTCGCCGGAAGGGAATGAAGAGCCATTGGGTCTGAACGGTGTGATCGAACTGGCAACTTCCAGGCTGCAGAAAAGTGGACAGAGCTTCGAGACCTTGCAACGACAGGAGCGTACCGTCGACCACCAACCCGCACAGATGCTGAAAGTGCGCTATCGCGAGAAATCCAGCGGACGCGACTGGATCGAGGCAATGGTTTTCATCGAAGGTCCGGGTAACGAAATTTATTCGGTCGTCCTCAAGTGTTCTCCTCAAAATCTGGCGCAGCTTGAACCGGCGCTAAATGGAGTGCTGGCAAGCTGGATGCTGCTCGAACCTGAGTCACCGGGCGGACAGACGGACGAAGAAGCGCCCAGGAAATCCGCTCCTCCGAAAAAGGCTACACCGCCCGGCCCATCCCACTGAGAGCCCGTGAAACACGTCGTCACCATCGCCGAGATGAAAGCTGCCTGCCGGCAAGCGCAGCGCAACGGCAAAACGTTGGGGTTCGTGCCTACCATGGGAGCACTCCACGAAGGGCATCTCTCGCTGGTGCGGGCGGCGAAGAAGCGCTGCGACGTGACTGCTGTTTCCATCTTTGTTAACCCGCTGCAATTCGGTCCGTCCGAAGATCTTGCCAGGTACCCGCGCACCTTGGAGCGCGATGCTCGGCTGCTTGAAGAGTTCGGCGTGGAGATGCTCTTCGTACCCGGGGTGGAGGAGATGTATCCCAAGGGCGCGAAGACTTATGTGCTGGTGGAAGAATTAAGCGACAAGCTAGACGGCGCTTCGCGTCCCGGACACTTTCGTGGAGTCGCAACCGTCGTGGTAAAACTGTTTGAGATTGTCCGACCGGATTACGCTTTCTTCGGCCAGAAAGACGCCGCGCAGGTTGCCGTGCTGCGCAAGATGGTAAGCGATCTCAACATGGACGTCGAGCTGGTGGTCTGTCCCATCGTGCGCGAACCCGATGGGCTTGCCATGAGCTCGCGCAACGCCTATCTCAGTCCCGAGCACCGGCAACAGGCGCTAGTGTTGCATCGCTCGCTGATGCGCGTGCAGGCTGCCGCGGATGCGGGCGAGCGCAATGCCGCAAATCTCATTCAGATTGGCAAGCAGGTGATTGCCGAAGAGCCTGGCGTGCGGCTGGACTACTTCACGATCGTCGATCCGGCCACGCTCGATCCTGTTGCCGATACCTCGCGCGGGGCGCTGGTCGCCGTCGCGGCCTACGTGGGTGACACACGCCTGATCGACAACATCCTGGTCATCATTTAGAAAGTAGCTAGCGCCTTATTGCCAGCGCTGGTTTACATGCCCATCTCTCACGCCCGCTCAGCTGCCTTCGACATTTTGCAACGTGTGGAACAAGCTAATGCCTACGCCGGCGAGTTGCTGCACTCGGAGAGGCTCGCGAAGCTCAGTGTCGCAGATCGTGCTCTGGCGACAGAGCTTGTTATGGGCGTGCTGCGCTGGCGCTCGCGTCTGGACGAGATAATTGCTGTCGCATCGTCGCGACCGCTAGGCAAGCTGGATGCCGAGGTGCTGAGTGCGCTGCGACTTGCAGCCTACCAGTTGCGGTTCCTGACCCGGGTCCCGGCGCACGCGGCAATCTATGAGAGTGTAGAGCTGGTAAAGCGCGCACAGAAACGATCAGCGGCGCCGTTTGTGAACGCAGTGTTGCGCAAGATTGCTGACGCGAAGGTCGAGCCGGTGCCGGAAACGGTTGGCGGTGACCCGACTTTATTCTTGGCGCGCGACTTCGCGCATCCCGACTGGTTGGTGAAGCGCTGGATGGCTGAGTTTGGGGCGGAACGCACGTTGGCTATCTGCCAGCACAACCAGCGCATTCCCAATACCGTGATTCGCATCGACAGCGCCGGAAATCGAGCGGGAATTGACCAACGAGGGGATTGAGCTTGTGCCAGGAGCGCTGTTAGCCTCTGCACGCACCGTCAAAAGCGGAGACATAACGCACACGCAAGCGTTTCGCGAAGGCCGGGTGTTCATCCAGGATGAAGCTTCACAGCTGGTAGCTGCATTGGTGGGCACGGGCTCGCGGCTGCTGGACTGCTGCGCTGCCCCGGTGGCAAAACGGCAGCGCTGGCGGCGCGCAACCCCAGGCGGAAATCATAGCCGTGGAATTGCACACGCATCGTGCCGACCTGCTGCGCAAGCGAGTTCATGCCAGCAATGTCAAGGTGATCAACGCGGATGCGCTGGAGCTGCCATTGCAGGGAGGCTTCGATCGGGTACTCGCCGACGTGCCTTGCTCGGGGACGGGAACTCTGGCTCGCAATCCCGAGATCAAGTGGCGGCTCACGCCAGACGACCTCCGCGATTTGCATGCGCGGCAGGTCGGCATTCTTCGGGCTGCGCTGCAACAACTCGCGCCCGGCGGGCGAGCCGTGTACTCGACATGCTCGCTGGAACACGAGGAGAACGAAGAGGTCGTTGAGGAGGTCTTACGGGACAATCCGGCATACCAAATCCGCGACTGCCGCGAGGAATTAGAACGTCTCCGCGAAGGTGGAGATCTGGTCTGGAACGATGTCAGTTCGCTGCTCGACAGAACAGTTTCTGCACACTATTCCAGGGGTGCATCCGTGCGATGGGTTCTTTGCGGCAACGATTGAGAGGGCGTGATTGACGCGATGCATAATAGTGTATTTAATCAATACTTTGTGTTATACACCTCATCTAATACATGAATATTGAAGACAACCTCAACGCCATTCATGAGCGCATCGCGCGGGCTGCCGGGTGCGCTGGAAGACATGCGAACGAAATCGCGCTGATGGCAGTGACCAAGACTGTTCCTGCTGAATCCATCGCCGAAGCGTACGCAGCGGGCCAGCGCTTGTTCGGGGAGAACCGGGTGCAGGAGTACGCGGAGAAGGTCGTCAGCCTAACCCATTTGAGGGACGCTGAGTTCCACATGATCGGCCACCTGCAATCCAACAAGGCGACCAAAGCGGCTGAAATCTTTCACGCGATCGACTCTCTTGACTCGGCAAGGCTGGCTGGGCGCTTGAATGACTCTGCTCAGAAAGCAGGGAAGACGCTCGACGTGCTCATCGAGATCAATGTTGGCGGTGAAGAGGCCAAGAGCGGCATCGCGCCGAACTCCTCGGAGCTCGAAAGCATACTGACTGGATCGCGTGATTGGCGATACCTTCGCATCCGCGGGCTCATGACCGTGCCTCCGTTCACTGAAGATCCCGAAGGGGCGCGTCCCTACTTTCGCCAGCTTCGCGAATTGCGCGACCGGCTGGCTGCTCGCAACCTGCCGTCGGTCAACTTCGATGTGCTCTCCATGGGAATGTCACACGACTTCGAGATAGCCATCGAAGAGGGCTCGACTTGTGTGCGCCTTGGCACGGCCATTTTCGGTACGCGTGCAAAACCATGATTCCCATTCGTGACACGCCGTCCGGCGCGACATTTCAAGTGAAGGTCCATCCCCGCGCCAGGAAGAACGCAATCACCGGCGAAGTCGGTGATGCACTGAAGTTAGCGCTCACTGCGCCTCCCGTCGAAGGCCGTGCGAACGACGCCTGCATAGCGTTTCTCGCTGAAGTTTTGAATGTGCCACGTTCGTCAGTTACGATAGCCGCCGGGGAAAACAACCGAAACAAAGTCATTTGCGTGCGTGCGCTGTCCGCTGCACAAATCGAGAGAGAGGTTGCGGGCTGCTTTCGGCAAGTTTCCCACGAGGAAAACACTTTGAGCTTTGTGCAGCGTTGGCACGACATTCGCATGGGCTTCGAGCGTCCCTTCTGGGTCGCCAACATCAGCGAGTTATTCGAGCGGCTTTCCTATTACGCGGCATTTGCCTCGCTGGCGCGATATCTCCACGAGGTCCTGAAATTCCCCACCGAGCAGACCGGCACTCTCACCGGCTTCTTCGGTGGACTGGTGTGGTTTCTGCCGGTATTCGGCGGAACTCTCGCCGACCGCATGGGATTCCGGCGCGCACTTTCGCTGGCCTACCTGATCCTGAGCTGTGCCTATTTCCTGTTAGGGTCGCTGGGAGCTCCGTGGCTCGCACCGGTTCGCGACACCGTGCCGCTGGTTGTTCTGGTGGCCTTTGTGCTGGCTCTGCCGGCCCTGGGGGTGGCGCTGGTCAAGCCCAGCGTGGTCGGCACCACCGCGCGTGCCTCCAAGGAAAATGTGCGCTCCATCGGATACTCCATCTACTACACGCTGGTGAATATCGGCGGGGCGGCCGGCCCTTATGTTGCGTCTTACGTGCACCAGCGCATGCGGGTGGAGAACGTCTTTCGCGTGGCTGCGCTGAGCGTCTTCCTGATGTTTCTTGGAGTGTTGTTGTTTTTCCGGGAACCGCGCCGCTCCGAGGAAGTCCAGACCACCAGCCTCTCGCAAGCCGCGAGGAATTTCTGGACCGTCATCACCAATCCGCGATTCATGCTGTTCCTGCTTATCTTCACCGGCTACTGGATTGTCTACTGGCAGGAATTCATCACTCTCCCGCTTTACGTTCACGATTACATCAATCCCCATACCGATACCGAACTCCTGCTCGTAACCGGCCCGCTGGTGGTGATCGCCCTCACGCTGGCGATTAACATTGCCACGCAGAAGTTGCGTGCCTTCAGCGCCATCATCGTCGGCACGCTGATTACCGCCCTGGCCTGGATCATCCTGATCGTGCAGGCCGACCGTGACCGGAGTGGTCCTGACGCTCATCGCCGTGGCACTCGGCGAAATCACTCAATCGCCTCGTTACTATGAATATATTTCTCGCCTGGCGCCCTCGGGACAACAGGGAACATACATGGGCTTCGCCTTCCTGCCGCTGGGAATCGGCTCGCTGATCGGCGGGAAGTTCGGCGGATTTCTCATCCACTACTTCGGCGAGGTGAAACACCAGCCCGGGATGATGTGGTGGGTAATCACCGCGGTAGGTGTGCTCACCGCAATTTTGCTGTGGGTTTACGACAAGTTCGTGCTGCCAAGAGAAGCGGTCCCAACGACGCGCGCGGCGTCCGGATGATCCGCTGGCATCATCCAGGATGCGGATGTCTCTGTTTCGCTCCGTCACGCGAACAGTGGCGAGTTGTTCCCGTCGGGAGATGATAAAGGCATGAAGACACCGGCCTACATCGCCAAGCACATCCGTACCGTGATCAAGAACGGCGGCTCGGCGCCACATACCGATGGAAGTTCAGCGATTCTTCAAGCACGAAGTGCAGTCGCGCGGATGGTACACCGGCGAGCTGCGCAAGGTTGCGGTGCGCTTTCGGCGAACGATCCTCGCCGAAAATGGCCTGCCGTTCCTGTTGCAGGTAGCTGACCAGCTGTTTCGCGGTGAGGTGCTGGAAGAAAAGAACTTTGCTGTCATGATGCTGGAGGGGATGACTACGCAGTTCGGACGCGCTGAGTTCAAACTTCTTGAGAGCTGGCTCGATCGCGTCAGCAGTTGGGCCGACCACGACGCGCTGGTCCATTACCTGATCGGTCCGATGATTGCCGCCGATGCTCGCTTCTGTCACGGCCGCCTCGCTGGGCCAGGAGGAAGACGGACAAGCCGTGGCATCAGCGCGCCGCCGCAGTCAGCCTCATCCACAGCACGCGTCAGCACAAGAACTTCGGCGATATCCAGCGCATTACCGAAATGCTGCTGACGAGCGATGACGACATGGTGCAGAAGGGACTGGGCTGGCTGCTGCGCGAGGCGGCCAAGGCGAATCCGGACCAGACTGTTCGCTACCTGATGACGATACGCGAGCGCGCGCCGCGACTAGTGCTACGGACCGCTTGCGAGACTTTGCCGGGCGACGTCCGCAAGCGAGTGCTGGAGAAAAAAGCAGTCACGGGTTTGCACCGGTCATCACGGGTCAGGAGAGGTCAAAGGAAGAGAGCTTAGCTTTGTGCCTATCCGCGTACGTCCGCGACCAAGTCATCCCGGTAGTTGTCGTTTACAATAGACACGCATGAATCTCTCCGAAATTCAGGCTGCGCTGCGCGACAGCCGCAACGACTGCTGGCTCTTCTACGATCACCATCATCGCGATCCCATCGCCTACCACATACTCGGCTTGCCTGAGAAAATGATGGTCACGCGCCGCTGGTTCTACGTGGTTCCTGCGGACGGCGAACCGGTGAAGCTGGTGCACCGCATCGAGAGCCATCACCTTGACTCGCTGCCCGGCAAAAGGCTGGAATACTCGGCCTGGCAGGAGCTTTGGCAGAACCTGGAGGCGATGCTCAAGCCGTACCAGCGAGTGGTGATGCAGTATTCGCCGAACAACCAGATCCCCTACATTTCGCTGGTGGACGCGGGCATGCTGGAGCTGGTGCGCAGCTTCGGCAAAGAGATTGTCAGCTCGGCGAACCTGGTGGCCCGCTTCGAAGCGACGTTAACCGACGCGCAGATCGCGACCCACTTCAAGGCCCGCGATGCGGTCGACAAGATCACCGCCGCGTTCTTCCAGGAGCTGGGGCGGCGCACCCGCAACGGCGGCACCCACGAGTTCGAGATGCAGCAGTGGATTCTGGAGGCGTTCAAGCGCGAGGACTTGGTGACCGAAGATCCGCCCAATGTGAGCGTCAACGCACACAGTGGCGATCCGCACTACGAGCCGACTTCCGCGACTTCGGCTCCCATTCGCCAGGGCGACTTCGTGCTGCTCGATATCTGGGCGAAGTGCAACCAACCGGACGGCGTCTATTACGACATCACCTGGACAGGTGTCGTCGGAACGCCGAGCGACAAGCAGCGCGAAGTTTTTGAGATTGTTCGTGACGCACGCGACGTTGGCATCCGCACCGTGCAACAGGCGTTCGATGCGAAGAAGAACATTCGCGGCTGGGAGGTGGACCAGGCGGTGCGCGAATTCATCACCAGCAAGGGGTATGGGCAGTACTTCATCCATCGCACCGGTCACTCAATCGGCCGCGACATTCACGCCAACGGCGCGAACCTTGATAATCTTGAGACCAAGGATGACCGCGACATTCTGCCTAACACCTGCTTCTCGGTGGAGCCGGGAATTTACCTGCAGGAGTTTGGCGTGCGCAGCGAAATCAATATGATGATCCGCAACGGAAAAGGCGAAGTGACCGGCCGCGTGCAGAACGAGTTGGTGCTGATCTGATGGCGAACCCGCAGAATGCAGTCACTGTCAGCCAGCGCTCCGCCAAAGCTGACAGCGCGCAAGCAGGCTCGATGGCCATCATGGCGCCGATTGCCGGCTGGCTGGTGCCGGGGCTGGGACATTTCATCCAGCGCCGCTGGATTCGCGGAATACTGCTGATGCTGGCGGTGTTCATCATGTTCTTCGCCGGACTTGGCATGCAGGGCAAGGTGTACTCGTTCAATACCGGCGACCTGCTCGACATCCTGGGTTCGTCGGCGACCTCGGCGCGGGCCTGCTGTATTTCATGGCCAGGTCGATGGACTGGGGTGTCGGCAACATTCATCGTGCGGTGGCGGACTACGGCACCAAGTACATCGTCGTGGCGGGACTGCTGAATGTCATCGCCGCGGTTGATGCTCACCACATTGCGATTGGCAAGAAACAATGACCTTCGAACTCTCTCACTACAACGCTGCCTTGCTGTTCGCGCTCTGCGCCTCGACCGTCTTTGGCATCACCCAGCGCAATACCCCGAGGGACATGTTCCGCTACGGCGCGTATTGCTTCGCGCTGTTCGCCGGTGGGGTGATCGTGGCCTCGTGGGCGATGTGGCTGATTAAGCACTGACAAGCAGTAGCCAGCAGCCAGCAGCTGACTAAGACCTCTCACCGGACACGCCACTCTCCTGCGGAGGCGGAAACAATGTCTTCGATCGTAACTGGCAGGAGATACGTTGTCTTGAAGGACCTGGTGACCGGACTGACAACTGGTTACTGGCAACTGACAACTGACAACCGTCTCACCCTTCCCATACAAAGGCATCAAAAACTCGCATTTCAACAAATCCCAACTGCCGGTACAGGTCGACCGCGCGATGGTTAGCCTCGGTTACGGTCAGCGACAAGAAGACTGAAGTTTCGATTACGCAGCGAATTCCAGGTACAGGCGATCAGGTTCTCGCCAATCCCGAGGTGACGGTACTCGGGGACCAGACACACTTGCGTAACGTGCCCGACGTCATCCTTGACTCGCGAGCAAAGGATGAGCCCTATCAGGGCACCGCTGGGCTGATGAACAGCCGCGAACGAGGAGTCGGTGTCGAAGACGCCGCAACCGGGAAAGCGCACGATGTTGTTCAGGAAGCGCATGGAGCCGGCGTTGGTGCGGTACTGATCATTGATTTCGGAATCGATGTGCACGCGATACGCCGCAGTGATAACGCCGGCCGCCGGCTGGTAATCCTGCTCGGCCCAGCGGCGAATGTGGATCTCCTGGCGGCACCGGCATCGGAACTGATACGGAGCGTCTGCGCCCTTCAACTGCAATGCGAGAAACAAGCCGGCGATAGCGCTGAAATCCAGCGGACGCGAACGGCGCCGCCAGATCGCCCGTCGGGTGGGTCAGCAACTGCGCCTCAACGCGATGAATGCCGGGCGACTGCTGCAGCGTCTCGATGAAATGGTCGACCATCTGCAACTCGATCGCGCGCGCATCGCTGCGACGCGGCGAAACGAACAGGTCCCCGACCACGCCCTTGCTTCCCTCGTAAACGAAGAACGAATAGCCCACGATACTACCGCGTTCGACTGCGGCATAGCCGGGCAGGATCTTCGCATCCACGTAGCGCAAGATCATGTTCGCCGAGCTGCGATAGTCCCACGAAAGCAGCGTGCCCCAGGTCTCGACCTCTTCATCGAGCAAGGAGCGCAGATCGGTGGACGAGAAATGCCTAAGGTCGAGAATCTCCACGGCGCGGGGCGACCGGCTGTACTCCTCAACCGTTCTGTGCGCTGCAGCCATACGCAGAGTCAGTCTAGTGCGCCTTGCCTTATCCGGCAAACCGGGGAACAATCGCTTGCCATTATCTACTGTTGAGCCTGGTCGGAATTTCTTCCGGAGATCAGATAAAAGTCGAGATGCTGCCAGGCGAAGCCGCCGACGCGGGTGACGAGGCGTCCGGGCAGACGGTACTGCAGTTCAGTCTGGCTTCCAGCGGCGGCCACAACCAGATGATCGCCAGAAGGAATTTCATTGCGTTCGTAGCTGGGAATGAGGCTGATTGCGATAGAAGCGCAAGGCCGTACTCCACGCTTCGAGGTACGTCGTAAACCGCTACCGTCGGGACTTCCCCAAGGGCTGCGATGGCCGACTGTACCGGGCGCGCCGACTGCAGCACATCGATGATTGGCGCGGTTCCGCGCAGCAGCAATGAGAAAGCGATGACCACCGGAACCAAGGTGACGAAGCGGAGGACGCGATACCCCTGATTATGCAAACTCAGCCACAGAGCAAGAACGGCGGTCAGAGCCAACGCGACGGCCACGATAATCGCATTTCGCGGTAGAGCGAGCTTCAGCAACTTAAATGGAACGATAAGCGCTGCGGCCAGCATGGCTGCGGAGAGCAGCGCGTGGACCAGGCGACAGCCAGGCGTTTGGTTTTTCCTGAGCCTCTTCGCGCCGCCGGATGAAGTCGGCCAGCAAGATCGTGCCCGCCGGAACCGACGGCAGAATGTATCCTGGCAGCTTCGATTGCGACAGCGAGAAGAAGAGGATGGGCAGCAGCAGCCACAACGTCAGGAAGGTGCGAAGGTCTTCTGTCCCGGGCGGCTGCCTGCACAGAGAACCGCCAGTCACGAATGGCATCAATCACCGCCGCTATCACGAATACAATCCACGGAACCAACGCCAGCAGGCCAATCGGCAGGTAGTACCAGAAGGGCTGATGATGGCGGTAGAGCATCTGTCGTGTAACGCGCCAGGTTCTGCTGAAGGAAGAACACGCGGAAGAATTCGGGATTCGCTCGCTGCACTGCAATGAACCACGGGAGCGTCACCGCGAGATAAAGCAGGATGCCAACCGGCCAGAGGGTACGAAGCGCGAGTCGCCCATCGCGCCGTAGCATAGCGAACACCACAATAATTAACGCTGCCAGCAAGACCGCTACGGGCCCTTTGGCCAGCGTTCCCAGTCCGATGAAGAGATAGAAGCCGAGCAGCCAGCCCCGGTTCTGACTGGAATACCATCCGTACCAGCACAGCATCGCCGCGGTGAACATCACCGTCAGCGGCATGTCGGTTGACGCGCTGCGTCCGAAGCCGATGACCATTGCCGAGGCCGCCGTGATCAGCGCCGCATCCAGTTGCATGCCACGGCGAAAGCGCCGCGCCCAGACGTAGACGAAGAACACCATCAGTGAGCAAAGGATGGCCGACGGCAGGCGCGCCGCCGAATCGCTCACCCCGCCCGCCCCTTTGTACGCGAGCATCGCGCACCAGTAGTACAGCGGCGGCTTTTCCAGCCAGGGGTGGCCGTAGAGCACCGGCGTGACCCAGTCGTGGCGGGCCAGCATTTCGCGCGCGACCTGCGCGTAACGCGGCTCGTCGGCGCCCACTAGCCCGACAAGTTGTATTCCGGCAATAAAGAAGAATCCGCAGAACGCGATGAGAGCGATGACATCGATCGAACGGCGGGCGCGGTCGTCTCGGTTGCGGCTCTGCTTCAATGGTAGGTCCGTTCGAGATTGCTTACGCTACTGCACCTTGGCTTGATAGCCTTGCATGCGCAACTGCAGCAGCAGGCGTTCGGTTGCGACCGACAGCGGACCGTCAATTCCGCAACCGCTGGCGCACTCGTGTCCACCGCCGCCGAACGCCTTCGCCACAGCGGCGACGTTCACTGCTCCTTTGCTGCGCAGACTGACGCGAAAGCGCCCGTCGGGTTGTTCGCGGAAGAACAGCGCGACCTCAATACCCTCGATTGCCAGGGCATAGTTGGCCAAGCCCTCACAATCCTCTTCGCTGGCCTGGCAGCGTTCCATAGCTAGCGCGGTCCGCGTGCATCCACACCAGGCTCCCATCGCGTTGCAGCGTGCTAAGCGCGCTCCCCAGCAAACGCATCTTTGAAATGGGGTTTGAGAAGTACACATCATGGGCAATGCGTACCGGGTCCGCTCCGCAGCGCACCAGCTCCTGCGCCAGGGCAAAGGTGCGTTCGGTGGTGCCATGGAAGCAGAAGGAGCCTGTATCAGCCAGCACCGCTGTGTACAAACAAGTAGCCACATCGGGCGAGATCTTGACTCCGGCCTTGCTCGCCAGGCGGAAGATCATCTCCGCAGTGGCGCAGGCGCTGGGATCAATCCAATTCACGTCCGCGAAAGGCTGTGCCGTCGCATGATGATCGATGTTGATGAGGTAATGCCGGTCGAGGCCCGCCAGGCAAGTGCGCTGTACGCTGTCGCACTCGAGGATGATCGCAGCTTCGGCCTCAGGAGCCTGCTCGGTGGTCCGCAATACGGAGTCGCTATGCGGGAGCGGGCGATAGATGACGGGGACGCCGCCGCTCAGCACGACGCTCGCCTGTTTTCCCATGCTGCGCAGAATCTCGCAGCAGGCCAGCGCCGATCCGACGGCATCGCCATCCGGGCGGGCATGCGAGGTGAGAATGAATGTCTGCCTTCGACCGATCTGATTCAGAACTTCGTCCAGCATCCCTGTGGTCCCGCGAGTTCGAACCTAACGCTTTCTTTTCTGAATTCGATGAAGCAACTCCTCGATCCGGCCGCCGTGCTGCTCGGACCGATCGAGTATGAAAATGAGTTCCGGCGCCTGGCGGATGCCGAGCCGGCTCACCAACTCATGCCGAATATAGCCGCGCGCCGCGCTCAATCCCTCCAGGCTCTGCTGCGCTTCGTCTTCATCACCGGTGGCGGTAACGAACACCCGAGCCGTCCTGCCGTCGGCCGCCATTTGCACTTCGCTTACGCTGACCAACCCAATGCGGGGATCGCCCAATTCACCTTCTACCAGGGCGACAATCTCCTCCCGCAGAGCTTCCGCCATGCGACCGCGATGATACTGTTGTCCCCGGTTCTCCATACTTCTCCTTCACCCGGCAAAAACGGGGAGAACGTTAGAGGATACGCCCAGTTGTCAAACCGTGTCGGTGACGACTCACGGTTCCCCGGTTAAGCGACCACCGAACTCCGCCTCACTCAGGAAGTCGACAAACGAATCGGTAACCTCACCACCGGCGTTGTTGGCCACGCGCATGGCGTGCCGTTCCACGTTGTGCATCAGGCCTTCGAGGTAATCGCGCGAATCCGAAATGCTGACCACACCGAGGGTCGCGCGCTGCCACGCCTCGCTGGCGTCAAGCTCGGCAACCGCAACATTGAAATGCGCCCGCAGCCCGTCTTTGACGCTGCGCACCACCTGACGCTTGTCCTTGAGCGAGTGTGCGCCTTCAATGCGGATCTCGAGCGTGAGATACGCAATCATTTTCTGGTCCTGTTGCATAACGTCCCGGAGACTGCCTTCTCCATGTGGAGAAATCAGTTCCGGGACGACAGTTCGTTTGGTTCTATACGAAGGCTTCGGCCGCCACCCGCTCGGTGACGAAGTCCTCAATGACATCCCCAACCTTGATATCGCCGTAGTTGGCGATCGAGATGCCGCACTCCATGCCGTTGCGCACTTCGCCGACATCTTCCTTGAAGCGTCGCACCGAGCCGATTTTGCCCTTGAACACGACCACATTGTCTCGCAGCAGGCGAACTTCGGCGTCGCGCTTGATAATGCCATCGGTAACGTAACACCCGGCGACCGTGCCCACCTTCGGCACGCGGAAGGTGTCACGCACTTCGGCGCGTCCGAGGTAAGTTTCCTTGATGATGGGCTCGAGCAGTCCCGGTCATCGCCCGCTTGATTTCATCCTGCAGCTCGTAAATGATCGAGTGCAGGCGGATGTCAACTTTTTCCTGCTCCGCCAGTTCCTGCGCCTTGCGCTCCGGCCGCACGTTGAAGCCGATAATCACGGCGTTCGACGCCGAGGCCAGCAGCACGTCGGTTTCAGTAATAGCGCCGACGCCACTGAGCAAGACCTTGATCTTCACCCTGTCGTTCGACAGCTTGGTCAGCAGGTCGCTCAAGACTTCCACTGAGCCCTGCACGTCGCCCTTCAGGATGATGGACAGTTCTTTCTGGCCTGCGAACTTCAACTGTTCCGCCAGGCCTTCGAGCGACACGCGCGAGCTTTTCGCCAGTTGCGCTTCCCTCGCCCTCTGTTCGCGGTACTCCGAGATGCCGCGCGCCTTCTCGCGATCGGCGACGGCAACGAGCTGGTCGCCGGCCTGCGGCAATCCTTCGAGACCAAGAATTTCGATTGGCGTCGCCGGAGTCGCGGCATCAAGCGCGACGCCGCGATCGTTGAACATGGCGCGCACTTTGCCGAAAACGTTACCAACCACGAAGTTGTCGCCGGTATGTAACGTGCCGTTCTGCACCAGCACGGTGGCCACCGGACCGCGTCCGCGGTCGAGCTTGGCCTCAAGCACGGTTCCGGCCGCCAGACGATCCGGTACCGCCTTCAGGTCCTGCAGGTCGGCAACCAGGCAGATCATTTCCATCAGCAGATTGAGATTGGTTTTCTGCTTCGCTGAGACGTCCACGAAGACTGTGCTGCCCCCCCAGTCCTCGGGCATCAAACCGCGATCGGCGAGCTGCTTCTTCACACGCTCGGGCATGGCGTCAGGCTTGTCAATCTTGTTGACAGCGACGATGATCGGCACCTTCGCGGCCTGTGCGTGGTTGATGGCTTCCACCGTCTGTGGCATCACGCCGTCATCTGCAGCCACGACCAGGACAACGATGTCGGTCACCTTCGACCCGCGAGCACGCATGCGGGTGAACGCTTCGTGGCCCGGAGTGTCGAGGAATACGATTTCGCGCCCATACGCCGGAGAATTGGGATCGGTGATCGCGACCTTGTAGGCGCCGATGTGCTGCGTGATACCGCCAGCCTCTCCCTCGGCGACGTTGGTCGAACGGATGGCGTCGAGCAAGCTGGTTTTGCCGTGGTCAACATGGCCCATGATCGTGACCACCGGCGGACGTGGCACAGCTTGTGCCGCACCGTCTTCGCCGGCGCCTTCGGTTTGTACCGTGTCCTTGGCCAACTGCTCTTCGAAACTGATGACCGCTGTCTCCGCGCCGAAATGACGGGCCATTTCCGATGCGAGGTCCGAATCGAGCGTCTGGTTGACTGTAGCGAAAACGCCACGCGCCAACAGGCGCGCGATGAGGTCCTTAGCCCGAATCTCTAACTTTTCGGCCAGATCCTTCACGCTGATGCCTTCAGGAATGGTGATGCTCCGCGTGATCGGCAACGGCTCGCTCGAGAGCGACAGCCGCGGCGGAGGAACAAAGCCCTTCATCGGGCCTTCTTTCACACCACGCGGCACGTAACGCTGTCCAGGCCGGGCGGGGCGGCCAGCCGGACGCTGTCCAGTGGGTGCAGGAGGTGCGATGCCAGCTCCTGGTCCGAATCCCGGACGGGCGCCGGGGGCACCAGAGCGCGTGGGATGTGGCCCACGACGTTCACCTGGACGAACGGGCGGACGCGTCGCCCCCTGCGGGGGAGCTCCCGGACGCGGACGTTGGAAAATCGGCTTGCCACGCTCCGGCATAGCTCCCCGCGGAACGCCGCTGGCGGCGGGGCGCGCCGCGGCAGACGGCGGAGCCAGATACACAGGTCGCGGTCCGGTCTGCGGAACAATCAGCCGACGAGGCGCATGAGTTCCCGTTCCAGGTTGACCTGGACGCGCTGGAGTTCCGGGACGTACTCCACCTGCCGTCGCCGGCGGCAACGGACCGCTTGGACGTGGCGCGGCTACCTGGGTGGTCGGCGCAGCTGAGGTTTCGGTTCCTGGCTCAGCCACAGCCGCAACTTCAGTGCCTTCGACCCCGGGAAACGCGACTCCCGGCTCTTCTTCCAGAACCGCAACCTGGTCTTCAACCGTTGGTTCGGAAGGTTTGGCGGCTTGGACCGCGGATGGTATCTGAGCATGCGGAGCAGACGGTGGTTTCGGCGGGATTATCACCGGAGGCGGCGGACGGACGACACTTTGCGGGGTGATGAAACGGGGCGCCGGCTTCGGCGCTTCAGGTGTTACGGAACTGGCGCTCGCAGCCGGAGCCGTCAGCTTGGAAATAGGAGGTGCTGGACGAGCCGGAACCGCCGACGGTGGAGCTACGGTCTGGTGGGGCAAGCCAGGTACGACCTGGCTCGGCAACGCGGAGGGGCGCGCAGCGTGAGAACCCTGGACTGCCCTTTGCTCAACCGCCTTGCGCACGTCGCCGGGCTTGGAAATATGCGACAAGTCAATCTTGGGCTTGAACTCCTCTGCCGGTGTCGCTGGGCGCGACGCGCCGCGGCCGCTGCCGGGCTCTGCATGCTCCGCAAAGTATTTCTTAACGCGCTCCGCCTCATCCACTTCTATCGAGCTGGAGTGCGTTTTCTTTTCCGTTACACCGACTCTGGGGAGAGTTTCGAGGATCGCCTTGCTCTTGACCTCAAGTTCTCGCGCCAGATCATTGATTCGAATCTTCTGCATGCCGCCCTGTTTCCTCCGTATTGTTCCGTCGGGTTACGACTTCATAGCGTCCTCACGGTGAAAATTGCCGATCCGCAGCACAGACTGCAGACTTTGGAACCTTTATCTCTTTTCCCCAGGCATTTCTTCCTCGGGAATGTTTTCGTTCACAGTCTCGGGGCGCTCGTGCGTGGTGACCTCGGCCACGTCGGCGTCAGGAGCATCTTCGATGCCCTCGACGACTTCAGCTTCGTAATATTGGCCGGATTCGACCAGGTCTTCAACGCTGTCAGAGGTGGCTTCCGCCTCATCCGAGAGACCTTCCACATCGCCAGATTGTCCAGCAGAATCGGGCCCCGTGGCGCTTTCATCGCCACCACCTTCCAAATCGGCGTCTTCCGGCAGCGGGTTCTCATCGCTTCCCGGCAGGTCTGCTGCCGCTACCGCTTCCTCTGGGGTCGTCGTAGCCTCCTCTGCTGCCAGTTCGGTTTGCGGAGTGCCTTCTTCTGCCGTCACGTCTTCTTCGGCAGCGGCTTCGCCGGGAACAACTTCGGCGGCTTCCAGGCTGGAGAAGTAATTGTTGACAGCGATACTGATTTTCTCCACCGTCTTCGGCCCGATCCCTGGTACCTCTTCTAGCTGCTCAGGAGTCATGTCAGCCACGGCTTCGACGGTCGTGATGCCGGCTGCGACCAGCTTCTCAACAATTCCGGGCTCCAGGTCCGGGATGGTCTCCAGCGGCGTCGCGGGCTGGTTCATCACCGCAGTCATCCGCTCTTCCACTTCCTGGCGCTTCTCTTCTTCGCTCTTAATATCGATCTTCCAGCCCAGCAGCTTGGCGGCAAGACGAACGTTCTGCCCCTTCTTGCCAATCGCCAGCGACAACTGACTGTCGTCAACGATAACCTCGAGATGCCTCTCCTCACCCTCCAGCACAGTCACGCGGCTGACCTTCGCCGGCTGCAGGGCCTTTTCTGCAAAGACCACGGAGTCTTCGTGGTACTCGATGATGTCGATCTTCTCCCCGCGCAATTCGCGGATGATCGACTGCACCCGCATTCCCTTCATGCCAACGCACGCGCCCACCGGATCGACGTCCTTGTCCTTCGACATGACAGCGATCTTGGTGCGTTCGCCGGCTTCACGCGCAATGGCGCGGATCACGACCGTGTTATCGTAAATCTCAGGCACTTCCGTCTGGAACAGATGCGACACCAGTTCCGGCACGGCGCGCGACACCACGACCTGCGGGCCCTTGGAAGCCTTCTCGACGCGCACGATCACCACTCGCGCGCGTTCGCCGGGAGCGAACGATTCCAGCCGTGACTGCTCCTTACGAGGCATTCGCGCTTCAGCTTTGCCCAGGTCGACGATGACGTCCTGACCTTCCTGACGCTTGATGGTGGCGTTGATTACTTCGCCGACGCGCCCGATGTACTCGTTGTAAATCGTGTCACGCTCGGCTTCGCGTACCTTCTGGAAGATGACCTGCTTCGCCAGCTGCGCCGCAATCCGTCCCAGCACGTCAGTTGCTTTGTAGGTACGTAACTCGCCGCCGACTTCGGCCGCCGGGTCGATGCGCTTGGCCTCATCGAGCGTGATTTGCGCGTTGGGATCCTCGATCTGCTCCGAGTCCTCAACGATCGTGCGCACCGCGTAAGCCCGGATCTGGCCGCTCTCTTTGTCGAGTTCGGCGCGGAGGTTTTCCTGTGTTTTGTAATACTTCCGGGTGGCTACGACAATGGCATCCTCCACCGCGCTCACGACGATCTGAGGGTCGATGCCTTTTTCCCGGCTCAGCGCGTCGATTACGTTGTACAGTTCACTCGCCATAAAATGTCCGCCACCTTAATTTGCGTTACCCGTTTGAATTCCAATCAGAACTCGGGAACAAGATTCGCTTTTTCCACGTTGGCCAACTCAATCTCAACTTCCGTCCCTGCTTCGACTGGCTGATGTTTCTTCGACTTCTTCCTGCCCGTCAGTTCCAGGCAGAGACGGCCATCGTGAAACGTCTTCAGCCGACCCTTCAAAGTGCCGGTTGCCGTTAACCGGATCGCGGGTCATCAGCTTGATCAAGCTGCCGGTAAAACGCTGGTAGTCTTCCGGCCTTGACAATCTGCGATCCAAGCCCGGGGACGAAATCTCCAGCATGTACGAACCGCCGGGCACTGCGTCCTCGACGTCGAAGATGGTGCCCACCTCGCGGCTGTAGACCGAGCAATCCTCGTGCGTCACTCCGCCCGGCTTGTCGACATAAATCCGAAGCACGCGGGCCTTACCCCCGCCCTGTAGCTCGACATCGACCACTTCCAGGCCGCTCGACCGCGCCACGCGGTCCGCAATCTCTCGAACTTTCTCCAAACCGGCTGCCATGGCGTCCTGTACTGGCCCCGGCTAAGAAGCACAAACCGCCCATCAGGCTTTCGTTGCCGCCTGGAGTCGCCGTGCACCAGCGGATTACGGGTGGAAATAAAAAGTGGGCTCTCGCCCACCGATGTGCTTCGCCAAATGCGGGCGGGCCAGCCGCCACGCCGGGAGGGGCAACTACAACCCTCAAAACACAGCAGTACTCACTCCACTATACGCCGGAAATGGCCAAGATTCAACGGCCTATTGCTCCCGTTTTCGTTCCGATCGGAGCGAGGCGCCGTTCTTCCAGCCGCGTCGCCTTGCAGGCAATCTAGCCTGCTAACGCATGTGGCACTCGCGTTTGCCTAACCGCCGGGGCAACTCTACAATAGACGTTTATCCCTCCGCGGAACATTTGCCATGATCCATTTTCCGGTGCCTGAAGCGCTCACCTTCGATGACGTGTTGCTGTTGCCTGCCAAGTCGGATGTCATACCTTCAGGGGTAGACACCACAACCCGCCTGACCCGCAATATTGAGCTGCGCATCCCGTTGATCAGCGCCGCCATGGACACCGTGACCGAATCGCGCATGGCCATCGCCATGGCGCAGCAGGGCGGGCTCGGGATTATCCATCGCAACCTCAGCATTGAGCAGCAAGCCAGCGAAGTCGACAAGGTCAAGCGCTCGGAAAGCGGCATGATCGTCGATCCCATCACCATGTCGCCCGAGGACAAGATAGCCGATGCGCTTGAAGTGATGCGCCGCTACCGCATTTCCGGTGTACCCATTACCAAGAACAAGAAGCTGGTCGGCATCCTCACCAACCGCGATCTCCGCTTCGAAACCCGCACCGATATTCCCATCAGCGAAGTGATGACCAAGGAAAATCTCATCACCGTTCCGGTAGGCACGACCCTGAGCGATGCGGAGGCGATCCTCCACCAACATCGCATCGAGAAGCTGCTCGTGGTAGACGCTGACTACAACCTGAAAGGTCTGATCACGGTAAAAGACATCCAGAAGCGGCTGAAGTATCCAAGTGCCGCAAAAGATGCGCACGGCCGCTTACGGGTCGGCGCGGCTGTCGGCGCGACGGGCGATTTCCTGGAGCGCGCACAGGAGATGGTCAGAGCCAAGGTCGACTTGCTGGCAGTGGACAGCGCGCATGGGCACTCGACACGCGTTCTCGAAGCCATCCGGGAAATCAAGTCGAAGCTGCCCGAAGTAGATCTCATTGCCGGTAACGTTGGCACCTTCGACGGTGCTTGTGAACTGGCGCGCGCCGGCGCGGATGCGATTAAAGTCGGCATCGGGCCAGGCTCCATTTGTACCACCCGCGTAGTTACCGGTGCAGGGGTGCCGCAGATCACCGCGATTGCCGAAGCCGCACGCGCGACACGCGACAGCGACGTTCCGATCATTGCCGATGGCGGCATCAAGTACTCAGGAGATGTCACCAAGGCCATCGCCGCCGGTGCGGGTTGCGTCATGATCGGTTCGCTGCTCGCAGGGACGGAGGAAAGTCCGGGCGAAACCATTCTGTATCAAGGCCGCTCTTTCAAGGCGTATCGCGGAATGGGATCTCTTGCCGCCATGGCGCAAGGCTCCAGCGAGCGGTACTTCCAGGATGGCGATGCTGACTCCTCCCTTCCTGTCATTTCCGAGGACGGAAGCGAAGGCAATCGTCTGGGCAAACTCGTTCCCGAGGGTATCGAAGGACGTGTCCCTTATCGCGGGACAATCGCGATGATCGTTTACCAGTTGGTGGGCGGCGTAAAGAGCGGCATGGGATACGTGGGCTGCTCCAGCATCTCCGAGCTTCAGCAGAAGGCGCGGTTCGTGCGCATCAGCGGCGCTGGCTTACGTGAAAGCCATGTGCACGACGTGATGATTACTCGTGAGGCGCCTAACTACCGTGTCGAGTAACGTTTCGGCGCACCACCAGCATCCCTCTATTTCAGGCTCCGAGTTGCCTGTGGAACGCAGGTGTTCTCTGAGGCCGTCACTCAAAATCCTTGCCAAAAATTGGTGGCCGTCGGTCGTCTGGCTTGGGATTATCCGGCTGGAATCCTCCGATACGGCTTCGTCGACTAACACCTTAGGATTTCTTCACTCGGTCCTGTCGTTCCTATTTCCGCATATCAACGGCGGCTTGGTGGCAGAGATCAATGAGGTCCTGCGCAAAACCGGGCACTTTGTCGGCTACGGAGTTCTAGGCGTTCTGGTTTTCTACGCGCTGCGATATACCAACCGCGACATGCTTGCTCCGTTGCTGCTGCGACGGTGGGGAACTTACCTGCATGACTTTTGGCGGATGGAGTGGGTCTTGATCGGCATGGGCGTCACCGTGATTACCGCTTCCTTGGACGAGATTCACCAGACGTTTTTTCCGTCAAGAACCGGACGGTGGCAGGATGTCGTGTTGGACAGCTGTGGAGGAATTCTGTTTCAGATCATTATTTACGTCTTCTCGCTTAGGGCGCTGAACCGCGGGCGCGAGCGCGCAGCTCAGCCGGAATCCCCATCCACTTCCTAAGAAGGGTCAGTTTTTCAGAGACGAAGTTAAGCTCTCTGCCCGTGGATTTTACTGTGTGAACACAGCTTTTCATCCCGAGCGCAGTTCCGCCAGGCAACAGCTCTTGCTCTATTTCTACTGTGGGCTCGTTTTCCTCGTTATCTTGCTATTCGCCTTCATCCGTTATCGCTTGCGAGCGATGCCACTGGAGCGAGACGAGGGCGAGTACGCTTACGTTGGTCAATTGATCCTGCGAGGCATCCCTCCCTATCAGCTTGCCTATAGCATGAAACTGCCCGGCACCGCAGCTGCTTACTCCTTGATCCTCGCACTCTTGGGGCAGACTCTCACCGCGGTACACGTGGGTCTCATCGTTGTCAACGCTGCCACGTCGTTGCTCGTTTTCTTTCTCGCGTCGCGATTGTTCGGGTTCCTCGCCGGAGCGGTAGCCTGCGCCAGTTACGCCTTGCTTTCAGCAAACCCGTCAGGGTTGGGACTGGCGGGCCATGCAAGTCACTTCGTCGTGCTGCCTGCTATGGCCGGGATCCTCCTGCTGCTGGAGGCCATGGAATCCAGCAAGACTTGGCAGTTTTTCTGCAGCGGCCTGCTGCTCGGACTTGCCTTTGTTATGAAGCAGCCCGGGATTATGTTTCTTTTCTTTGGCGGCGTGTATCTGCTGCAAGCCAAACTGCGATCTCCCAGTCGCTGGAGAGGTCTGGCTCCGAGTCTTGGCGCCGTGGCCTTAGGAGGCGCGCTTCCTTTCGCGATCACCTGCCTGCTCATGTGGAAGGCAGGAGTATTTCAGAAATTTTGGTTCTGGACCTTCTCCTATTCCAGCCAATACGCCGCACGAGTTCCCATCGAGATTGGTTTCGCGCTCTTCAAGTTCATGATTCCCCGCGTTGTAGGACCTGTGATCTTGATCTGGGCGATCGCAGGCCTCGGGCTGACCGCATTCTTGTGGTGTTCTCGCGCCAGATCTCACGGCGCATTTGTAGGTCTATTTCTCCTGTTCTCCATCCTGGCAGTTTGCCCAGGCCTCTACTTTCGCGAGCACTACTTCATTCTTATGCTGCCGGCGGTATCGCTTCTGGCTGGACTGGCGGTGAGCTGTGCAACCGACAAACTGTCCGCGTGGAGGCCATCGCCCATTCTCAGCGCCATCCCTCTGCTTCTCTTTCTGGCCGCGTTCGTCTACTCGATTTACGGCCAGCGCGAGATTTTCTTTGAGATGACGCCGCTGGAGGCCTGCCGCAGTATTTATGGTGCCAATCCCTTTCCCGAGGCGCTGGATCTTGCGCAGGTGGTGAAGAATCAAACCCCCAAGGGAGCTCCGCTCGCAATCGTAGGCTCCGAGCCGGAGATCTTTTTCTATGCCGACCGGCCCTCCGCAACGGGATACATCTACACCTATGAGCTGATGGAACCTCAGAAGTACGCCGCGGTCATGCAGAGCGAAATGATCGCCGAGATCGAAAAGGCCCGGCCCGAACTGCTGATCTACGTGGATGTTCCGCTCTCCTGGCTGCCGCCGGAGGGCGCAAACATGTACATCTTTGACTGGCTGCGGACCTACCTGGCACAGAATTACCGCCTGCTCGCGGTGGACAAAAGCACCCTGAACCCGCTCAGCGACGCTGACAGAGGTGTGGCTCCGCCACTAACCACATGGAACATTTACGTGTACAAGCGTAAGAGCATGTGATCCTCTTTTGAAATGCCTGTCGCGAAAATTCCCCAGGTCGTATAAGATGCTTGCCGCAAGATTCTTACAGTCGCAACAGGAGGCGATATGAAGACCATTCCACGGTTGTTGTTAGTCGCGCTGGCAGCGTGCTCTTGCATGATCGCGCTTGCTCAGGACTCCGGAATGCCGGCAAAATCCAAGGCACAAACCCGCAGGCCAAGGACAACAAATGCCGATGCCCAAGCCTGCCCCAGAAATGACGAAGCTGATCAAGACGCTTTCCGGGACCTGGAACGTGACCGAGAAACATGAAGTGAATCCGATGATGCCCAGCGGAGGAACCGGCACAGGTACAGCCAAAATCTGGGCCGGGCCGGGTGGATTATCGTTGATGGAGAATTACAGTTCCTCGGGTGCGATGGGCAGTTTCAAGGGAATGGGTACCTGGTGGTGGGACCCCAAGGCGCAGGTCTTTCACGGGCTGTGGTGTGACAACATGACCCCGAACGGTTGCGATACCAGCGGCTCAACCAAGTGGGAAGGCGACCAGTTGGTGGGGACCATGCAGGGCGACATGGGCGGACAGATGATGATGATGAAGTTCATCTACTCTGACTTCAAGCCCGACTCATTCGTAATGGTCATGGAATCGGGTCCCGACGCCAGCAAGATGCAGAAGATGATGACCGTCACCTACACGAAAGCCGCCGGCGGGAAAATGTAGGCGAAAAAGCTCAGTCTACGTGCGCCAGGTCTGGCCCCACCCAAGCGGCGTTTGGGTGGGGCATAGTCAAGACCGGCGTTTTGCCATTGAACCTCAGCTTTGCGCCAGGCTTGGACCACACTTTCTCGGAGAGGAGAACCAAGATGAAAGTTCGCTCAGGGTTGATCGTCGTACTGATGTTACTCGCCGCTGCGATCGCTGCACCATTGGCTGCGCAGAATCCCGATCAGATGTCCTATGCCGCAATGTCAACCAGTAAGTTCGTGACTTTGCCGGTCCTTCCCGCTTGTATGACCGTCGCGGCCCAACGTGGAGACCCGACCAAGGGCGCAGCTGTGCTCTTGTTAAAGGCCAAGAGCGGATGCGTCATCCCCTGGCATTGGCACACGGCCAATGAAAACCTCATGATGGTTTCAGGCAAGGGCAAGGCGGAGATGAAGTCTGGCGGAACTCACATGATGACTCCGGGTGACTACATCTACATGCCGGCTAAGCAGGGTCACCAGTTCACCTGCATCAGTAATTGCGTGCTTTTCGACCAGACGGACGGGGCGTTTGACATCCACTACATCGATGCCGATGGGAAAGAGATCGCACCCGAGGAAGCTTTGAAGCCGATGGCCAAATCCGCGCCCAAAAAGCCCTAGCGCTTACGGTTGTGCGCTGGACGGGCTAGCGGTCCGGCTTTCCGCAGTTGCAGGATTCGCGACCGGCTCGTTACGCAGCATGAGCAGGACACCTGCCGGCAGTTTTACGTTCGACTTGGACGAGAGCAGGTAAGTTGTGCCGTCCTTGTCGCGTAGGATGCCGACGTTCTCCAGCCAGGGATGCTTTGAGCCCGATTCCTCCTGGACCGTCTCGTTTGCATCCTGCGGCGTTCTGACCATGCTTGAGAGACTGGGATCGGTCATCACGGCGGTGCGGGCAGACTGGCGAGCTGTCCTGCGGTTCTGAGCCGACGCGTCATTTGAAGAGTCCGCCATGCGCTGATTTTTCGGTCCTGCCACGGTGATCTGTGCCGCGATAAAGGCCCGCAGTGACAGGCTATGTTCCTTCCAGTCGGCACGTTCCACGACGACCAACAACCAGGAATTCTTGTTGTCCAGCTTTGGGGCAGCGCCCAATACCCTGCCCACAAGGTGTGTATCTGCCGGCATCACCAGGTCTTTTTCGACCAGCACGGCCTCGAGTGTTCTTAGTTCTACGGCATCGCCGGGGTGGGCCTTATCGGCGCGCACTGTCTGGGTTAATTGTGCCGGGATTAATAATTTGCCGGGAAACACAGGATCGACGGCAGCGGGCTGCTGAGCCGGAGCGAGCGAAGCGGCACAGACGAGCAGCGCGATCCAGACCGTTCGCATTACGTCACCCCACGTGACAACTGCGCCCAGCTTATCGCTGAAAAGGACGGCGGTAAAGCAGAAAGAGGCCGAGATTTGTAAAAGTTTTGTGGCGGCCGGCTCGCCGCAAGCCAAGCCTGGTTCGACTATTGAACCGCAGCTTGACGTCGCTGTGGGCCTCTAGTAACAGGCGATCCCGCGGCATGCCGCAGCGCCTAGTCTTAGTCCCGGGGGCAAACTGTTTCACCATCCGCGCGGCTGCGAGAGGCGCGTCTCCCTTAGCCCTCCGGCTTGAAGATCATGCCCTCACTGGTTTTGCCGTTCATCAGCACCACCAGTGCTGAAGGGAACCGCAAGTGGCGGACGCAGCCGTGCTCCTCGACAGCGGGTTGCGAGGCGAGCCACTGCCAATCGATAAAGCCTTCGCCGGCGTCAGGATTGACCGTAAAGTAGCCGGTCTGAAACGCCGTGAGGTTCTGGAAGAAATGGCTACCCTGCGACGGTACGACGCGAAAATCGCGGAAGCCTGACTCGACGATCACCCGCGCGCCGGAGATCTGGTCCCACGCCACCGGAATGCCCAGCCACGAATCCGTCGATCCCCAACGGCCGACGCCGATCAGCAGATATGGCGTGCCACGTTCGCCGAGCTGGGCGTTAAAGTGAGCGACGCTCTGTGCCACCTCAAAGCTGCGGGCGCGTTCGAAGCGGTGGAAGTCAACCACGACCACGTCTCGCAAATCCTGTACCCGGCCATGTCCCAACACCTGCGAACTTCGACAGACCAGCTGCGCCGGTTCGACCTCTTCCATACGAATGTCTTCGCCTTCGCGCGACATCACCAGCGGGCGCAACTGGAGAAATCCGAAGTCGGCGGGCTCATTGGGAAGCTGCGGCAGCCGCACAGCGAATTCGATTTCCACCGGTCGTCCCAAGGCGTCCTCGCCGATGCGCATGAGCTGGTCGAGAATTCCAGGCAGCGGAAACAGGCCATGCTTGAGGATAGGCGCGAAGCTCACAATGCGTGCTCCGCGCCGGCTGAGCCCGTCGTAGACAGCGTTGTTGTCCGCAGAATACGTTGACCCGAGCATCTGTAAGGTTCCGTCAGCTTCAGCGACATCGAGCCCGAATGGAGCTTCGCGCAGATCGGCCGCAGGATCGCCGTCGCGGACCGCGTGCTCCAGTTCGAGGGCCCAGAATTCCGTCTGCGAATTTGCCAGAATGTCATCCACCGACGAAAACTGCACCAGGTTCTGCGGATAGCGCGGGCTAAAGGTCAGGCACTTTCCTCCTCCGACCACCGCGCGGCCGAGTCCCAGGGCAACCGCGGCGAAACCGTCTTCCACTCTCATCGGGCGGATGTGGATAAAAATTGCGCGAGCGCACCACTCCGGAAAAATTGGGGTAAAAACGATTCCCGTGCGTCGCACCCACAACCTGCTGCAGCAGCACCGCCATCTTTTCTTCTTCCAGACGATACGGCGTGGCCCGGACGTAAGCCTTGGCATGCTGGCTGAAGGTCGAGGCGTACACCAGCTTGATCGCTTCCAGCAACTGCTCCAGGCGCAGTTGGATGTCCGAATTCTGGTTGGCCAGCATGAAGGTCTCGTACACGCCGGAAAACGGCTGATACTGCGAGTCCTCCAGCAAGCTCGACGAGCGCACCGCCAGCGGATAACGCACATCCTGCAGGAAGCCGAGCAGCTTGTCGATCAGCGCGATGGGGAAAGTGCCTTCCAGAAAGCGGCGCACGATCTCGCTATCGTCCGTCCCGTGCAGAGCAAGTTCGAGCAGGTCATTGTCGCGGAGGAAGTTGTCGAAGATTTCCGTGGTCAGCACCAGCGTCGCCGGCACGCCAATCCGAATGCCGGGATAGCGGCGACCGATGCGTCGCTGATGCAACAAGTGGCGTATGAAGGCCAGCCCGCGCGCCTTCCCGCCGAGCGACCCGCCACCAATCTGCAGGAAGAACGACCCCGACGGCTGGAATGTTGCCGGATTGAATTCGCCGATCAGAACCTGGCTCTGCTCGCGGCGATATTCCGCGATGGATTCGATGAGGTCGCGACGCAGGTGCTCGGTATCTCTGAAGTCGGAGACCTTGCGCGGACGCAACTTTTGCGCCAGCGCGAATTCGGTGCGCGCCATCAACCAGTGCGAGAAGTGATTGCGCCCGGCGTGATACGTGATGCTCTCTGCCGGCACTGTCGCCAGTTGCGTCTCCAACGCGTTCAGGTCGGTGGCGCGCGAAACCT